>NZ_PDKP01000001.1 GCF_002837055.1 Lactobacillus apis
GTCTGACTACGAATCAGAAGGTTGAAGGTTCAAATCCTTCAGGGCGCATATCCCGGGAAGTGGCTCAGCTTGGTAGAGCACCTGGTTTGGGACCAGGGGGTCGCAGGTTCGAATCCTGTCTTCCCGATTTGTAATTGAATAACGATTACATTTTGTTGGCGGTGTAGCTCAGCTGGCTAGAGCGTCCGGTTCATACCCGGGAGGTCGAGGGTTCGATCCCCCCCGCCGCTATTTGCTAGAGCTCGGACCTTTAGCTCAGTTGGTTAGAGCAGACGGCTCATAACCGTCCTGTCGTAGGTTCGAGTCCTACAAGGTCCATTAAACTGGGTTTTGTACATTTATTTATTATTATAATCGCGGGATGGAGCAGTCTGGTAGCTCGTCGGGCTCATAACCCGAAGGTCGGTGGTTCAAATCCACCTCCCGCAATATGGTCCATTGGAGCAGTGGTTTATCTCGTCTCCCTGTCACGGAGAAGATCATCAGTTCAAATCTGATATGGACCGTTAAATGGCTCGGTAGCTCAGTCGGTAGAGCAAAGGATTGAAGCTCCTTGTGTCGGCGGTTCGATTCCGTCCCGCGCCATTTTTTATTATCAAAGTTTTGCGGGTATGGTTTAGTGGTAAAACGAAAGCCTTCCAAGCTTTAGTCGCGAGTCCGATTCTCGTTACCCGCTTTTGGGGCCTATAGCTCAGCTGGTTAGAGCGCACGCCTGATAAGCGTGAGGTCGATGGTTCAAGTCCATTTAGGCCCATAATAAAATAATGGAGACTTACTCAAGTGGCTGAAGAGGCGCCCCTGCTAAGGGTGTAGATCGGGTTATTCCGGTGCGAGAGTTCGAATCCCTCAGTCTCCGTATTGTATAAAAGACTATTGATTAATGTCAGTAGTCTTTTTTTGTGTGCTTTATGAAGTGTTGCTAAACTTTTTAACGTATAGATGAAATTGAATAAACGTAATTACAATAAGTTAGGAGATATTTGGATACATGGTTTGATGATTACAATTAATTCTTAGTTTGAGGGAAGTTCTTTTTTCCACTATAGAGTGTCGGAAAGGAACTCACTAGAAGTAAGAATAAAGTCTTGGGAGACTAAGATAAGTGTGAAATATTCAATTTTTTAACAAAATAACTTGCAAGATGGTGTAGAATCCTGTATTATTAATAGCGTTGTGATTGACAGAACTGAGAGTTCTCAAGTAATAACGAATAAAAAAAGTAGTT
The DNA here is from genome assembly GCF_002837055.1 of Lactobacillus apis. Lineage (GTDB taxonomy): Bacteria > Bacillota > Bacilli > Lactobacillales > Lactobacillaceae > Lactobacillus > Lactobacillus apis. Next base: position 1,226 of record NZ_PDKP01000001.1, read on the forward strand.
GACTTTAACAAACAAATTCGGTATTATAATTAAGCGTCTTATGACGTTAGACAACAATTCGACCCGTTGGTCAAGTGGTTAAGACATCGCCCTTTCACGGCGGTAACATGGGTTCAAATCCCGTACGGGTCATTACCACATTTTATGGTATATTTACATTTGGAGGATTACCCAAGTGGCTTAAGGGGACGGTTTTGAAAACCGTTAGACGGTCTTGCCGTGCGTGGGTTCAAATCCCACATCCTCCTTTAATAATAATCGCGGGATGGAGCAGTCTGGTAGCTCGTCGGGCTCATAACCCGAAGGCCGGTGGTTCAAATCCACCTCCCGCAATATGGTCCATTGGAGCAGTGGTTTATCTCGTCTCCCTGTCACGGAGAAGATCATCAGTTCAAATCTGATATGGACCGTAGGATGGCTCGGTAGCTCAGTTGGTAGAGCAAAGGATTGAAGCTCCTTGTGTCGGCGGTTCGATTCCGTCCCGCGCCATCAGCCTGGAGGAGTAGCGAAGTGGCTAAACGCGGCGGTCTGTAAAACCGCTCTCTCTGAGTTCGGCGGTTCGAATCCACCCTCCTCCATAATAGGGATATCGTATAAAGGTAGTACATCGGTCTCCAAAACCGCTAGTGTGGGTTCAATTCCTACTATCCCTGTTAAAACTTCATGGCGGAATTGGTGAAGGGGTTAACACACCGGTTTGTGGATCCGGCATACATGGGTTCGAATCCCATATTCCGCCCTAGCATTGGGATATAGCCAAGCGGTAAGGCACTAGACTTTGACTCTATTATGCGCTGGTTCGAATCCAGCTATCCCAATCTATTATGAGAATATTCAATGGCGGTGTAGCCAAGTGGTAAGGCAGAGGTCTGCAAAACCTTAATCGTCGGTTCAAATCCGATCCCCGCCTTTAAAGGTTCAGTCCATTGAACTATTATTTTTTGTTTTACTATGGCGGTGTGGCGGAATTGGCAGACGCGCCAGACTCAAAATCTGGTGTCCGTTTAGGACGTATCGGTTCGACCCCGATCACCGCTATTATATGGCAGCTTCTTACTAGAAGCTGCTTTTCTTTTATATTTTTTTGCTTTTGTTTTTATAAAAATTGCACATGCAGGGTGTAATCTTTATAATACCTTTTATGGAGGTATTCAAATGAATATTGGTATTTTTACCGATACGTATTTTCCGCAAATTAGTGGTGTAGCAACATCAATCAAAACATTAAAGGATGCCCTTGAAAAACAGGGGCATAATGTTTTTATTTTTACGACTACTGATCCACATGTACAAAAGGGAGCAGTTGAAGCAAATGTTTTTCGCTTCAGTAGTGTACCGTTTATTTCTTTTACTGATCGACGTGTAGCTTTTAGAGGTTTTTTTGAAGCAACTAAGGTTGCGCGTGAAGTAAAACTTGATATTGTTCACACGCAGACGGAGTTTGCACTGGGAATGATTGGGAAATATGTTGCGCATCAATTAAAGATTCCGGCCATTCACACGTATCATACGATGTATGAAGACTATTTACATTATGTGCTCAATGGTCATCTTTTGCGCCCATACCATGTTAAGCAATTTACCAATGTCTACCTCAAAAATATGGATGGCGTTATTGCCCCTAGCGAGCGCGTAGAGAAGCTTTTAAAGCGCTATAAGGTAACTATCCCTATGAAGGTAATTCCAACGGGAGTGGACATTGAGAGCCTAAATCAGCCTATTACTAACGATGTTCGTCACGATTTAGGAATTGAACCGGACGCACAAGTACTTTTGACCCTAAGCAGAATTGCTGGAGAAAAGAAAATTAACCGGATATTGAATGTTTTGCCGGAAATTGTAGATGAATTTCCAAAAGCATGTTTAGTAATTGCAGGTGACGGTCCTGATTTAGAAGTCCTACAAGAGCAGGTTGAGCGTTTGACACTAGAAGATAATGTCATTTTTGCAGGAGATGTTCCTCATGAAGATGTTGGTTCATTCTACAAAATGGCAGACTTATTTGTTTCTGCTAGTGATACTGAAACACAAGGACTAACTTATATTGAAGCTCTTGCTTCGGGCACTAGGTGTGTTGTTTATGACACTGATTACACTGAACGGGTATTTGATGATAAATGTTTTGGTGAAGTTTTCACACGACCAAGTGAGATGCGTGATGAAATTTTAGATTACTTAAGAGAAGGTCCAAGCGAAATTCCAGCTGATAAGCTAGCTAAAAAGCTAGATCAAATTTCCGCTAAACGTTTTGGTAGTGATGTTCATCAATTTTATGAAGAGGTAATTGAAAATTACCAAGAGGATCTCGAAGAAGAGGATACCAATGATTAGAATCAATATGTTTTCGCAAGCTGATTCAGTTAAAGGCCAGGGAGTCGGTTCTGCTTACAATGAATTAATTAGCTTATTAAGAACGCATTTAGTAGAAGAATTTTATGTTACGAATAATAAGTATGGTCGAAGTGATTTAACGCACTATCATACAATTAACCCAACTTATTATGCTAATAGTTTTTCTCCAGCACGTGGGCGAAAAATTGGTTATGTTCACTTTCTACCTGAAACACTTGAAGGCTCAATCAAGTTACCCGCTCCAGCTAAAAAAGTCTTTTATAATTACGTAATAGACTTCTATAAGAGAATGGACCAAATCGTTGTCGTTAATCCTATTTTTATTGATAAATTAGTTAAGTATGGCATTAGACGCGAAAAGGTAAAATATATTCCTAACTTCGTTTCAAAAGAAGAGTTTTATCCTGAACAACAGGCTGAAAAAAATGCCTTTCGAAATCAATTGGGAATTCCATTAGATAAATTTGTTGTTTTTGGTGACGGCCAAGTTCAAGCTAGAAAAGGTGTCGATGACTTTGCAAAGATGGCTGAAGCGAATCCGGAAATTCAGTTCATCTGGGCTGGTGGCTTTTCTTTTGGAAAAATTACGGATGGCTATGATCACTTTAAAGAGCTAGTCGATAATCCACCACAAAACCTGACTTTCACAGGAATAATTGATCGGCAAAAATTAGTTGATTATTTAAATATTGCAGATTTATTCGTTTTACCATCTTTTGATGAACTATTTCCGATGTCAGTTCTTGAAGCTTTTAGCTGTGGTACGCCGGTGCTACTGAGAGATCTTGATTTATATAAAGCAATTATCGATGGCTACTACATGAAGGGCGAAAACTTTGAGGAAATGAATGAGCAACTGCATCGAGTAGCGTATGATAAGACATTGCTAAATAAGTACGCTAACTTATCAAATATGGCCAGTGAAAAATATTCAGAAGATAATTTAGCCAAGATTTGGAATGATTTTTATCATGAGCAATATGAAATTGGCAGAAGACTAGGACAAATTCACTAATGAATAAGAAACATTTATGGGGCATTGCCATTGTTTTATTAATCAGCTGCGGTGTATTGTACGTTGATCTTAAGGATACTCCAGTTACGCAGCTGGCTAATGCAGCTCATGGAATCAATTACGGTGCGTTAATTTTAGTATTTGCATTGATGATACTTTCTTATGTGTTTGAAGCAAGCATTTTAGCAGTTTTAGCTCATCGCAAAGATGAACCAAAACGTTCAAAATGGTCCTTTTTTCGAATTCCTATCATTCAGGCTCTGTTCAATGCTATTACGCCAATGTCAACTGGCGGACAACCTTCTCAGCTTGCAGCAATGGTTCAAATGGGAATTGAGGGTGGCCGAGCAACATCGCTTCTTTTAATGAAGTTCATTATTTATCAAATCGTGGTTTTTCTCGCTTATGTGGTAACAATAATCACAGGCTTTAAGATGGTTGCAACAAAGTTTGCTGGTCTGGCATTCTTTATTGGAATTGGCTTTTTAATTCATGTGAGCTCGATTGTCTTTTTATTAGCTATTTTATTTGCCTATAACTGGACCAAAAAAGCTGCTAATTGGATAATGGATTTATTAGCAAAGTTTATTTCAACAGATCGCGTTGAAGTATGGCGAAAGAATACAGTTGATAAAATTGATACTTTCTATACTGAAAGTCAAAAACTCAAGCGCGAGAAAAAGAAATTGTTTCTTAGTGGGCTTTTGACTATTTTACAGCTTTTGTGTTTTTACTCAGTTCCTTACATGGTATTAGTTACCTTAGGTGTGCCTGCAAGTTGGGCAAGTGTAACGCAAATGAACATTATGATTATCATGTTTATGGCAATTATTCCAATTCCTGGAGCTTCTGGTGGAGCTGAATACAGCTTCCAGACTTTGTTTGCGACTTTTGTTTCTTCAAAAGGAGCGCTAGTTTTAGGGATGTTCTTATGGCGGTTTGTAACCTACTTTTTAGGAATGATTCTGGGAATTTTTGGTTGGATTTTTAAGCCGAAGAAAATCACTAATACACCAAATGATTAATTTTTACTAAAACCACTATGCATAATTGGCCTAAAGGGTACTATATTATCATAGTGAGAGGAGAATGGAATGACACGGATTAAGTCTTTCTTTCAATGGTTAGTTACTAATAAGCTAGGTTTTTTCACCATTGTCTTGATAACGTTTTGGCTAAAAACGTATTTGATTTATTTAACTAAATTCAATCTCGGTGCAGTCGGAGCGATGCAAAACTTTCTTTTGTTCATTAACCCACTGCCTGCTGCACTATTGCTACTAGGGATAGGTCTTTTCTTCAAAGGACGAAAATCGTATTGGATTATTATTGCAATTGATCTAATCCTTAGTACATGGTTATTTGCGAATATTTTATATTACCGTGAATTTTCCAATTTTTTGTCACTTTCAATTATTAAGACGTCTGGTTCAACTGCAGATAATCTAGGTAAAAGTATTGTTGGCATAACAAAAATAAGTGATTTTTTAACTTTTCTTGATGTAGCAGTCATTATAGGTTTGATGGCAAGTAAAGTTATCAAATACGATTTAAGGCCTTTAAAGCTGAAATTTAATCTTTTACTTGAAGGATTAGCCGTGGCTTTAATCGGCGTTAATCTGATGATGGCGCAAAAAGATCGCTCAGGGCTTTTGACTAGAACGTTTGATAACAGCTATATTGTTAAGTATCTAGGGATGAATCAATATGCTGTGTATGATGCCTTTAAAACAGCACAGACAAGTGAACAGATGGCCAAGGCAAATGTTTCTGATTTAAGTTCTGTTAAAAAGTACTTGAAAGTTAATTATGTTAAACCTAATCCTGAATATGCCGGTGTAGCTAAAGGTAAAAACGTAATTGTAATTCACTTGGAGAGTTTCCAACAGTTTTTGATTGGCTATAAATGGAAGGGTAAGGAAGTAACACCTAACCTAAATAAGCTGTATCATTCGAAGAATACTTTGAGTTTCTCCAATTTCTATAACCAGGTTGGTCAAGGTAAGACTTCTGACGCTGAGATGATGCTAGAGAACTCTTTATATGGGCTGCAATCAGGTTCAGCAATGTCGAGTTATGGTACTTCAAACACATTTGAAAGTGCACCAGCAATTTTAAATCAAGCTGGAGGCTATACTACTGCTGTAATGCACGGTGGTGCAGGATCATTTTGGAATCGAAATAATGCCTATAAGCAATTCGGCTACCATTACTTTATGCCACTGTCTTATTACGAGAACAAGCCAAAGTACTATATTGGTTACGGTCTAAAGGATAAAATCTTTTTATCGCAATCAATCAAGTATATTGAGCGTTTGCCTCAACCGTTTTATCTTAAGTTAATTACTGTCACTAATCATTATCCATATGATTTGGATAAAAAGAATCAGTCAATTGATCCAACTGACACTGGGGATGAAACTGTTGACGGTTATGTTCAAACGGCGCATTATCTGGATCAGGCAATTGGTGAATTTTTACAATGGATGAAGAAAACTGGTCTTGATAAGAAGACAATACTTGTTCTTTATGGTGACCACTACGGTATTTCTGGAAATCACCATAAGGCCAGTGCCGAATTACTTAAGCAAGACGAGTTCACCAATTTTGACAATTTGAAGTTCCAACGTGTACCTTTAATGTTCCATATGAAGGGACTAAAGGGTGGCATAAAGGACACCTATGGTGGCGAAATAGATGTTTTGCCAACGTTGTTAAACTTGCTTGGCATTAACGACAAGGACACCATTCAATTCGGGCACGACTTGCTTAGCTCAAAGGCACCGCAGATTGTTGCCCAGCGTAATGGTGACTTTATTACGCCTGAATATGCTAAGGTGGGCGGTACCTTTTACTACACCAAAACCGGTGAAGAGATTGAGAAACCAGACAAAAAGCTTAAGACTAAGCTGGTAGCAATTTCAAATAAGGTAACTACTCAATTGTCATTGTCTGATCGTGTCATTGCGGGTGATTTACTACGTTTTTATAAGCCTAAAGGCTTCAAAAAAGTAAATCCACATGATTATGACTATAATGAAAAAAAGGCACTTAAACAGCTATACTCTTCTAAAACTAAAACATCTTTGTGGTATCAAAATCACAAGAAAACAACTCAGAAGCAGTTCAAAACTGATGCGCCAGAGTTAGAAAAATAAAAGCTCGAAATAAAACATATTTTGTGCTAAAATTTATCAGTAATCGTATCTGTATATTGGAGGCAGCGTATTGTACAATTTATTTATGACGCTACTAATTATTGTTTCAATTTTAATTATCATTGCAACAATGATGCAGCCGCAGAAGCAACAAGATGCATTAAATGCCTTATCCGGCGGTGCAGTATTTAGTGGTCAAACGAAGAAACGTGGTTTTGAAGCATTTATGGAGAAAGTGACATCAGTATTACTAGCTCTCTTTTTCATTTTTGCTATTGTATTAGCTTATTTGTCTTCAAAATAGTAATGGTTCCTCCCGATCAAACGATGGGAGGATTTTTTTATCTTTTTATCAAAGAATGGAGCTTAAGTGAATGGCACAGAACGAAAAAATTCTCGCTAATGTTTTAGAAATCTTTCGCTGCAACCCTAAAAAACAATATCAAGTAGAGCAGATTGATCGAATGCTTAAACGAGACCGTTTAGGTAACTTTTCTGATATCGTCAAGGCTCTGTCATTTCTTGAGCAAGAAAAGAAACTTATCACAGATGGTAACGGACATTATCAACTGGCTCAAGAAAATACAATAGTCGACGGAATTTTTAAGTCTAATAGCAAGGGCTTCGGCTTTGTCAGAGTTGAAGACGAAGAAACTGACGATATTTTTGTTGCCAAAGATTATACTGCATACGCAGTTGATGGCGATCAGGTCCGCGTGAAAATCACCGCTGGTGGCAATCCTTGGAATGGAAAAGGTCCAGAAGGACAAGTTCAGGAAATTATTGAACGTAATTTAACGTCACTAGTTGGTGAATTCCACCCAATGACGGATGAGCAAGTCGAGACAAGTCACTTTATCGGTTACGTAGTAAGTACAAACAAAAAGTTAGCAAATTACCGTGTTTACATTGGTGAAAACGGGCTTAAACCGCAAAAAGGTGATATGGTCAAGGTTTCAATTAGCAATTATCCTGACCAAGATAATCCTGATTCAATGACCGGTGTGGTAATTCAGGTCATTGGTAACAAGAGTTTGCCGGGCGTTGACATAATGGCAATTGTGTCAGCTCATGATGTTAAAACCGAATGGAATGAGGATGCACTAGAGCAATCAAACAATATTCCTGATCATGTTACACCAGAGGATATGGCTAATCGCGAAGATATTCGTGACCAACCAACTGTTACTATCGATGGGGACGATTCTAAGGACTTTGATGATGCTGTCGTTTTATGGCAACTGCCAAACGGAAATTATCATTTAGGTGTTCATATTGCTGATGTTGCGCATTATGTTAAAGAGAATACCCCACTGGATAAAGAAGCATATACACGTGGTAATAGTACTTACCTAGTTGATCGCGTGATTCCGATGTTGCCGTTTCGACTTTCAAATGGTATCTGTTCATTAAATGAGGGTGTTGATCGTCTAGTGCTTTCGTGTGAGATGGAATTAACTCCTGAAGGTGATCGAGTTAGCTACGATATTCATCCGTCAGTCATGCGCTCACATGGCCGTTTGACGTATAATAATGTTAACAAGGTATTAGACCCTGACAATAATGATGAATTGGAAGAAAAGTACGTTGAGTTAGCGCCAATGTTAAAAGAAATGGCTGAATTGCATAACGCACTCTATAAAAAGCGTCATCAACGTGGTGCAATTGACTTTGAAGAGCCAGAAGCAAAAATCATTGTAGACGATCAAGGTAAACCAACCGATATTGTCTTGCATGATCGTGGTACAGCAGAAAAAATGATTGAATCTTTCATGTTGCTTGCTAACGAGACAGTTGCTGAAGCCTTCTATAAAAAGCACGTACCATTTCTTTACCGTGTGCACGAAACTCCGGACGGCGAAAGAATTAAGAGCTTCTTCGAATTTTGTAGCGCATTCGGTCTGAATATTACTGCAGATCCAAACCATGTTAAGCCACTCGATTTACAAAAGGTGGTATCAAAAACTACAGGCACTCCCGAAGAAGCTGTTGTGCAAATGATGATGTTGCGTAGCTTAAAGCAAGCTCATTATTCGGAAGAGCCACTAGGGCACTTTGGTATTGCCGCTAAATTCTATACGCATTTTACTTCTCCAATCAGAAGATATTCTGACTTAATGGTACACCGAATGATTCATGCATACGCTGAAGAAGGAACTGATAAGGAAGTCAGAGATCATTTTGCAAATTGCTTGCCTGATGTTGCAGAACAAACTTCGACACAGGAACGTGTCTCAATCGATACTGAGCGTGAAACTAATGATCTAAAGATGACCGAATATATGGCTGATCAAGTTGGTCAACATTTTGACGCAGTTGTTTCTTCTGTGACTAGCTTTGGGATGTTCATTCAATTACCTAACACTGTTGAAGGTTTAATTCATATTTCTAATTTAACTGATGATTTTTACAGTTTTAATGAAAAGAGTATGACATTAACTGGTCGCGGTACGCATAAGCAGTACCACGTTGGGATGCCAATCAAGGTAACTTTAACCAACGCAAATGTTGAACAGCACCAGCTAGACTTTGAAATTTATGACCCTAACGCACCTAAAAAGGCACACGATGATCGTGGTAACAACAATCGTCGTCGAGGAAGTCGCGGCTTTCACAATGACCACGGTCGGCGCAATAATGATAGAAATCGTAGCAATTTTCGGAAAAATGGTAATCATCCACATATAAGTAAATATAATCATTAGGACGGAAAATTGAAAAAAGAAAAGCAAGAAAATTTAATTGCTCAAAACAAAAAAGCGCATCATGACTATTTCGTTAAAGAGACATTCGAAGCAGGTATTGCATTAACTGGTACAGAAATTAAATCAGTACGTGCTAGGCGAATAAATCTTCGTGATGGCTATGTTCAAATTATTAATGGCTCTGCATACCTAGAAAATGTTCACATCAGTGAATACAAAGAAGGTAATCGTTATAATCATGAACCGCTGCGCAGAAGGCAATTACTTTTACACAAAAAAGAAATTGCACGCTTGGCTAAAGAACAAGCAGAGCGTGGTATTGCAATAATTCCGCTCAAAGTCTATCTTAAGCATGGCTTTGCCAAGGTTCTTATTGGTGTGGGCCAGGGAAAGAAAAAGTATGACAAACGTGAAACGATTAAGAAACGTGACCAGGAACGTGAATTACGACGACAATATAAATTTTAGAAGAACAGTTTAATTGGTTACCCAATTAAACTGTTTTTTTGTTAGGTATTTTATTACTTTAAATTGTTTCAGATATGTACTAAAAGTTTTGTTGTTTAGTATATTTTAAACAGTCAGTCCTTACTATATTTGAATCCTGCTATATTGTTACTTAGTGATTTTAACGCGGTGTTTTATTAAACTTCTTTTGCGTTAAGCATTGAAATGTTTACTGATATTTATTATATTATTAATATAAAGATAAACTATTGAGATGAAGCAATAATAGCCAAGGATAGCAATAAAGCTATTTTAACTGTACTTTTTGCCTTGTGTTTAGTTTTGTTATTTAAACTAAAGAAATATGTGCTCAGCACAGAATAAAGTGTGTAAGGATTGAAACTGTAATGGAATTTAACGATGTATATGACCGAGAACGAGTAACTCGCAAGTTTACAAACCGAAAAGTTAATGAAAAGCTACTTGCTAAAATTATTAAGAAAGCGCAGCAATCCCCTTCATTACTTAATTCGCAACCGTGGAAGGCATATGCTCTAACGGGTGAACCACTTAAATGTCTGAAAAAAGATGTTAAAAAGCAAATAGATGAGGGAGCAGAACCTCATGAAGATTTTGCTCGAATGCTATCTCTTCAATGGGATGCATATCCTAGTCAGAGTATGGCTGTTGTTGGAGCATCACAGCCGTTTTTTTTTCATAATAAAATGGATTTATTCACAAAAGCGAATGATACAATGTTTAACGCTCAAGATGTTGTGTTTTTAACAATTCCAACAGCTTCTCCTGCATGGTCTGTATATGACCTTGGTATCTTTTCTCAAAGCATTATGCTTTTAGCAATTGATGAAGGCCTGGCAGTCATGCCGGCACACTCAATGGTTTCATATCCTGAACTGGTTAGAAAATATGCTCAAATTCCAGAAAATGAATTGGTCGGTATGGCTATTGGGTTAGGATATTCCGACAAAACCGCAGAAATTAATGATCCAAAGTTTATTCCAGACCGCTTACCATTTGAAAAGATTTATAAACTTGTAAAATAAATCTTCTTTTGCAAAAATAAAGTGCTATTAATGCTAAAATATATATCAAAGGATTTTTAAAAAGGTGATATAAATTTTGAGTACAACCCAAATAATTACTAATTTAATAGCAACTTTAGTAATTTTTGTTTTTGCAGCTTTCTTTGTTGCTGCAGAATTTGCTTTAGTCCAATCGAGATCAAGCCAACTTGAAGACATGTTGGGTAATAACGTGGGAAGCAAGCGTAAAGTTAAGCGCGCTTTACATATGACTCACAATCTAAATGAGTATTTATCAACAACACAGGTGGGAACTACACTTGTCGGTGTTGTTTTAGGTTGGTTTTCAGCTGATACGTTTGCGGCTTTATTTTTTAGATTATTCAATTTAACCCAACTAAATCGTTCTCTTGTGCGTTCTATTAGTGCACTTTTGGGAGTGATTTTCTTAACATATTTAGAAGTGGTAGTAACAGAAATTGTTCCTAAGAATATCGCAATTGATATGCCGGTAAAAATCTTACTAGCAATTTGTACACCGCTTCAGCTTTTCCATACACTGGTCTATCCATTTGTTTGGTTACTTAATACCAGTTCTAATGGCTTATTAAAACTGCTTGGTTTTGATCAGGCTGATGAAGAAAATCAAGTTTATTCGCAATCGGAGATTATTAAGCTTTCTCGTAAGGCTGTTCACGGTGGTGCGCTTGACAAGAATGATTTGACTTACATGCAACGTGCTTTTGAGTTAAATGATAAAGTCGCCAAAGATATTATGACTGACCGAACAAGGCTAGTTGTCATTAATTCTAAAGACACGATTAAGCAAGCGTTAAAAATGTATCTTGATGAAGGCTCTAGCCGAATTCCAGTTGTTCGTGATAATGATAAAGACGAAGTGGTTGGCTATATTTATGCCTTCGACGTGGTACAACAAAGTCAAATTGATGAAAATGTTCCAGTTACGCGGATTATTAGGACGATGATTACTGTTCCAGAATCAATGCCGATTCAAGACATTTTGCATCTGATGATCAAGAAGCACACACCAATTGTGCTGATTGTGGATGAATACGGTGGAACTAGTGGAATTGTAACTGATAAAGATATTTATGAAGAGTTGTTTGGAACGGTTAAAGATGAAATTGACGATGTTTCAGATGATTATATTATCAAGGATAAGCATGATAATATTCATGTTTCCGGCAAAACCACGTTATACGATTTTGCGCGATATTTCCACAAGGACTTAAAGAGTTTTCAGAACAGTGATATCATCACTATAGGTGGATATATGATGGAACATTATCCTGATTTGAAGAAGAATGAAACTGTTGAATTAGAAAACTTTAAATTTAAACTTGAGAGTATTGAGCAAGGTTTTATGCGCTGGTTTGTGGTTAAGCAGTTAGATAAAAAGCAAAAGTCAGAAGAAAAACAAGAATAAAAAGAAAAGGACTTATCTCTTAAAAGATAAGTCCTTTCTAAGTGCTTAAAATAATTATTTTTGAGCTAATTTGATAACCTCAGGCTTTAAAACACCAATGTAACTCAGGTTACGGTAAAAGCTCATAAAATCGAGACCATAGCCGACTACAAACTCATTACCAACCTTGGAACCATAGTATTCAATCTTAATATCATTTTTACGGTTAGCTTCCTTATTTAGTAGAACACAGCATTTTACGCTTTTAGCGCCACGTTTTTTGAGTAAGTCCTTCATAAATTGTAAAGTTAAACCTGTATCAACAATATCTTCAACAATTAAGACATCGCGATCTTTTACATCAGTTGCTAAGTCAGAAACAATCTCAACTTTGCCTGAAGACTCAAGCCCATCACCATAACTTGAAACATCCATAAAATCGATTTGTTCTTTTACGTCCATTTCACGAACCAAATCAGTTAAAAAGAAAATTGCACCTTTAAGTGCTCCAACAATTAATGGATTCTTTCCAGCGTAATCTTCAGTTAGTTGTTGACCTAGTCTTACACACATTTGATGAATATCATCTTCAGAAAATAGTTTGTGATCAATAATATTATCAATATTGTCGTTTTTCGGCATTTATCTACCCTTCACTTAAATAAACTCAAAATTACTTGATAAAACCGATTATATCATTTTTCATATAAAAAAGTACTGTAAATTAGACTTTTTCACAGTTTATTGCCTATTTTACGTACAAAAAGTTAAATTAAATGAAAAATAGTAAGATTATTAAAAATGCTTTTTAATTTAATGGTTATGGGCTAACAGTTTTTGCTACAATGGAAGAAGTAATTAGATCAAGCGAAAGGTATTAAAAGTATGAAAAAAGAGCAAGAAATCAAAATGCTAAAGGCTTTTTCAGATGCCAATTCAACTTCTGGCTTTGAAGAAGAGTTTGTAAAATTATTTACTGAAACTGTTAAAGACATTGCCGATGTTAAAGTGGATGGAATGTTGAACGTATATGCTTCAAAAAAGGAGAATCAACCAGATCGTCCAATTATTCAGCTTGATGCGCACTCAGATTCCGTTGGCTTTATCACTCAGGCTGTTCGACCAAACGGAATGATTAAGTTTGTCCCACTTGGTGGTTGGGTAAAATATAATATTCCAGCTTTACGGGTTAAAATTTTAAATCGTGCTGGTGAATATGTTCCTGGTGTTGTTGCAACTAAACCGCCTCACTTTATGACTGAAGAAGAACGTAATAATGCTCCCGATGTTGCCGATATGTCAATTGACGTTGGTTCAAGTTCACGTGAAGAAACGATTAATGATTATCAAATTGATACTGGCTGCCCAATCTTTGTCGATGTAAAATGCGAGTACAATGAAAAAACTGGTCTTTTCTTTGGTAAAGATTTTGACGATCGTTTTGGTGCTGCTGCAATGGCTGATGTACTTGACAATTTAAATGGTGAGCAAGTTGACTTTAACGTAGTTGCGGCCTTATCTAGTCAAGAAGAGGTTGGTTTAAGAGGGGCATATGTTACTGCTAAGACTGTTAAGCCTGATTTGGCAATCGTTCTTGAATCATGTCCCGCTGATGATACCTTTACTCCAGAATGGTTATCTCAAACTGGATTAAAGCGTGGACCAATGCTTCGTGACATGGATACATCGTTTTTACCTAATCCTAAATTCCAACAATATGCCTGTGATATAGCTGATAAAAACAATATTCCTTACACTCGTTCAGTTCGTACTGGTGGTGGACAAGATGGTGCAGCAATTTATTACGAAAATGGTGCTCCAACAATTGTTATTGGAATTCCTGTACGTTATGAGCACTCACCATATTGCTTTAGTGCATATCAGGACTTCAAGGCATCAGTTGATTTAACTGTTGCTATTATCCGTGATTTAACCAAAGAGAAATTAGCTAGTTTTAGTCAATTTTAAATTCAAGGTTGATTACTAATCTTTTAAGTCAAGCATACTTGGCTATGTTATAATAGGAAAAATAAAGTCACTAGGGGTGCCACATTTAGCTGAGAAATACCCTCTGAACCTGAACGGGATAATACCTGCGCTAGGGAAGTGTTGAAATAGATTTTTCATGTGCTCCTAATGACTGTTGAAGTTTGTTAGGAGTATTTTTATGTTTACAAGATCTTCAAAATGGAATGTTAAATCGATTATTCTACTTGCGTTAATTGGAATTATTTTAGGGGTAATTTATACCTATGGATTTAACTGGGCATTTAACCTAGTAAAAATGTTGTTATTGCCAACAGGTTATGCACCAGTGACTGATGCAGTCTTTTCTGGTCTCTGGTTACTTGCAGGACCACTTGCAATGTACTTTGTACCTACAGCAGGCTCTGGTGTTGTTGGTGAAACTTTGGCTGCAATTGTGGAAATGGTGATTGGTGGTCAATGGGGCGCTACAACGGTCCTTTCTGGACTAATTCAAGGCGCTACTAATGAAATTGGCTTTTTCCCTAAAAAAGAAAGATATCAAAAATTTTCTTGGCAAAGTGTTTTGACGGGTGCCTTTTTTGCAGGGCTAGGTAGTTTTATACCAACATACTTTTTATATGGCTGGAGTAAATTCAGCGTTAAACTGCAAATTATTATGTTTGTGACAATGCTGCTATCGGCGCTGCTTTTTGATGGGGTATTGGTTAAACTAATTACCAACTTATTTGATAGAGCACTAAAGCCTAAGATTGACTAAATAAGGTAAACGCTAATAATAATTAGCGTTTTTTTAATGCTACAAAAGCAATGGACTAAATTGTGAAGAAAAATTATAATTAATATTTATATGAGTAAGTAGAGTGCAAAGATACTATAAGGAGAATTATGGCAGAGAATATCACAAATTGGCGTTCATTGGGTGGCTATGTTGGTGCCGAAGGTAAAAAGGTTAAAGAGGGGATGCTTTTTCGTTGTGGCCAGTTATTTGATTTAACCGACGAGCAAAAAGATTTGGTTCAAAATCATTATCAACTTAAGAGACTTGTTGATTTACGTGGTGATGATGAACGAAAAGAATACCCAGACTATGTTTGGCCAGGTCTTGATTATGTGATTTTAGATGTTTTAAAAGATTCAGGGACAAATCAGGCAAGTGTAGATGAAATTGTTTCAGCTAACAGTCATGTGGAATCTGATATGCTCAAGACATACGAAGAGTTAGCCTTATCAAATTCTGCACGTGAAGGTTATCACCACTTTTTAATGGATTTAATTAACGATCCTGTACCAGTTGCATTTCATTGTTTTGCTGGGAAAGACAGGACTGGTGTTGCAGCAGCATTAATCTTGAAGAGTTTGGATGTTAGCGAAGACCAAATTTTTGAAGATTACTTGAAAACAATTGAGGCTCGTAAAGAAGCAAACCAAGAAATTTTGGATTACTTAAAAGACAAAATGGATCCTAAAAATATCAAAGATGTTGCGATTGCCTTAACGGTTGAACGTCAGTACTTGGAACGTTACTTTGAAACAGTTAAAAAGAACTATGGTGACTTTGACCGATACTTTGTGGAAGGCCTCGACTTGCCAGCTGATTTTAAGGAGCAGATGCAAAAGATTTACTTAGTTTAGTTTTTTGCCTGTAATAAATAGTATTTGAAGAAAAGAGAAAAAATGAATCGCGAAGATTATATCAAGAATTTAAATCTTGAACCCCACCAAGAGGGTGGCTGGTTTCGTCAAATTTATACTAGTGATGAGCAGTTTTATGCTGAAGATAGTAAAGGCGATCGCTATTACTACACTTCAATTTATTTCTTACTAGATGATACCAGTTGTTCTCATTTTCACCGTTTAAATCACGATGAACTGTGGTATTACCATGATGGGGAACCAATCACCATCCACTGTATTTCACCAGAAGGAGAGTATCAAGCTGTTAGACTAGGTAAGGATGTTACCAAGGGTGAAGTGATGCAATTTAAAGTACCTAAAGAAACGATTTTTGCTTCTGAAGTAACTAAACCTGACAGTTTTTGTTTAGTAAGTTGTGTTGTTTCACCGGGTTTTGATTACCATGACTTTGAAATGCTTAAGAAAAAAGACTTGCTAACGCAATATCCAAAATATGCCGAAGTAATTGAACGTCTAGCAATTGACTAAATAAAAGACCAAGTTCGAATGAACTTGGTCTTTTTTAGACAGTTATTTAGTGTTTTGACTTAAGACTGAATGGACTTTCGTAGTCAACATATCAATTGCAACGTCGTTTTCGCCACCCTCAGGGATGATAATATCCGCATAGCGTTTCGTTGGTTCAATAAATTGGTGGTACATCGGCTTAACAGTATCAAGGTATTGTTCAATTACTGAATCAATTGAACGACCACGTTCCTTAATATCGCGCTCTAGACGCCTAATAAAACGAATATCGTCATCAGTATCAACATATACTTTAATATCCATTAAGTCGCGGATTTCCTTGCTAGCTAATACAAGAATACCTTCCAAAATGATAATATCCACAGGTTCCGTATGGATTGTTTCCTTGCTTCTTGTATGTTCCTTAAAATCATAAACAGGCATCTCAATTGGTTGATGCTTTAACAAACAACCAATTTGCTCTTCTAGAAGGGGAACATCAAAGGCATCGGGATGATCATAATTAATGTTCTGTCTGATATCCATTGGGATGCCTGTGTTGTCTTTGTAGTAGGAATCTTGCGTCATAATCAAGACATGTTCATTTTCTTGCATTTGATCAACAATTTTATGGGCAATTGTTGTTTTTCCACTACCAGAACCACCAGTAATTCCAATCACAACAGGTTTTTCAAGTTTAGACATAGAGCTACTCCTTTTTTATCAATAAACATTTTACTTTACTTTTCCTTGAATTACCAATACTTAAGGGAAAAATCAAATTTAGTTCCAAATAGCTTGTAATATTGCTTAATATGAAAAATATTGTAAAGAAGTTATACGTAATGTTTTGCTAAAAGTAATTTTTTTTAAATTTTAGGTATTGACACATTTTATGAAAGCGATTACTATTTATCTGGTACTAAAAATATTAAATTTATAATCAAATAAAGAAATTTACCACTGTATTTAGCTATTTTGTTAGCTAAAAAAAGATAATTTTAAAATAAAAAGAGCCAAGGATAAGATGGAATTTAAGGAAAGATCTGCTGCAGTAAAAGCACAGGAATATTTGCAATATCTAATACAAATTAAAAGTGAACAGGCTATACCATCACAACGGGAGCTTGCGGAACAATTGCACATTAGCCGTAATGCCGTAATGCATGCACTGGAACGCTTAAAAAGTGAAAAACTTGTTTCAGTAAAGGAACGAACTGGAATTGTTCCTAATTCGAAGATCGATATTAATATGTTGAACATGCAGTCAATGACTGCGGAATTAAAAGATAAATCTATTGATATCAAGCATTTGAGTACAGAAGTTATTACTAAGCCAAGTGAATTGAATGATTTTTTTAATTCATCTTCTACTAAACTAATTAAAATTAGGCGTGTGCGTATAAATCAAAATATTCCTTTAACCTATGAAGTAGTTTATTTTGATCAGAATCAGTTTCCACAACTTGAAGAGATTGATTTTACTAATAAGCCTTTATATCAGTTTTTAGAAAAGCAATATAAGATTGAGCCAACCTATGGTAGAGAAAGCATTTCATGTTGCCTAGCTGATGAAAAGCAAAGCAAAATTTTAAAAATAGCACCAAATACGCCACTTTATCGAGTACAAAGCTTTAATTATTATAACGATGACATCCCTCTAGAGACTACGACGCAATATCTTGTAGGAAGTCAATTTAAATATCATTTTAATGCAAAAAATATATATGATTATCGTGAGGAACAGTAATGTTATTCAAGGAAATATCTAAAGACTTGGATTCAAAAATATCAGGTGGGCACTATCCACCGGGAACTAGTTTGCCTACTGAAGCAGAATTGCAGAGTCAGTATCAAGTGAGTAGAACAACTATTCGGAAAGCAGTTGATCAATTAGTAAGTCAGGGTAAGGTGATAAGAAAAAAGGGAAGTGGATTATTCATTGCTCCTAAGATTTCAAAGCAAAATATTTTAGAAATGACAGGAGTTATTAAGCCCTCCTACTTAGCAGCATCGGATATGGTCAAGATCAAGGATAGTTATTTTAGATTAGTTGGCTCGTATTATTCACTAATCTTCGATATTAGTCCGCAAGAGTTGCTATATAATATCTCGTTTATTGCTTCAATAAAGGGGAAACGGACATTAGAGCAGGTTCTGCTTCCTTTATATAATTTTCCCGATTTTGATGCAAGTTGTCTAAAAGTGGTACCAATTATTGAAGCAGTAAAATCTGGAAAAGAAAAACCAGTTGATTTATTTCAGAATTTTCAATTAGTTGAAGCAACAGAAGAGGTTAGTAAACAACTACAAATTGAAAAGAATGTTCCAGTATTTAAGACGACAAACTTGTTTTCTACAAAAGATAGCAAAGTTGTAGCTGTTGAGTACAGGCTACAAGATGCTTTAACAACCAGGTACTCAGTAGATTTTAGTTAATGGAGGAAAAATAATGATTAAACTTGTACGAGTGGATCATCGCCTTGTTCATGGGCAGGTAGCCGTTTCTTGGTTTAATAGTTTAGATGTCAATACGATTTTTGTTGTTAACGACGACGTGGCAAAGGATGATTTTAGAAAGTCAGCTATTCGCTTGGCCAAACCAGAGAATTCAAAATTAGTAATGAAATCAGTCGATGACAGCATTAAGGCAATTAATTCTGGTGTTACTGATAAATATAAGATGTTGGTAGTAGTTGAATCAGTGGATGATGCCGTCAAGCTTATCAACAACACAGGCGATAAGATTAAGGGATTGAATCTAGGCGGAACTAAACCACGAGAAAATACAAAAAATTATTCAAAGACGATTAATTTAACAGATGAAGAAGCAACTAAATTAGCTGATTTACAAAATAAAGGTGTGGAAGTTTGGATTCAGCAGGTACCTAGTGAAGAGCGACAGGAGTTTCAGAAATAGGAGCTAAATTATGAATGTATACATAACTGCAATTTTTTTAGCTTTAATTGCAATGTTAGGAAATGGAGAGTATTTCTTAGGCTCTTCAATGTTATCTAGACCATTAGTAACTTGTACGTTAACAGGACTTGTTTTGGGAAATGTGCAGCAAGGAATTATTATGGGAGCAACGCTTGAACTTGCTTTTGTGGGTTCCTTTTCAATTGGAGCTGCTATTCCACCAGAAATTATTTCTGGAAGTGTTTTAGGAACTGCTTTTGCGATTGGAGCAGGAAAAAGTACTGCAGTAGCTTTGACTCTAGGAATACCGATTGCATCNAAATTATTTCTGGAAGTGTTTTAGGAACTGCTTTTGCGATTGGAGCAGGAAAAAGTACTGCAGTAGCTTTGACTCTAGGAATACCGATTGCATCTCTAGTTTTAGTAATCAAAAATTTGTGTTTCCTCTTTATTTTGCCGTATTTTGTTCACCGTGCTGATCAATATGCAGAAGCTGGTGATGGCAGTGGTGTAAGTAGAATGAACGTTTTGGGAGGATTTTTCTCAATTAACTTGCCAATTGGATTAGTTGTAGGTATTTCTTATGTACTAGGGAGTCCAGTAATCAAGGCTATTTTGGCTGTAATTCCGCAATTCATAATTAAAGGATTAGGTATTGCAACGGGGTTATTACCAGCATATGGTTTTGCACTTTTAATGAAAATGATGATTAATAAGAAGAACGTAACTTTTTTCATTATTGGATTTGCTTTAGCAGTATATTTAAAGATTTCTGTCACTGGTGTCGCAATCTTTGGCGCGTGCCTAGCTTTAATATTGACAGGTTACTCTGCCTTTAATGGCAAGCCAATAGTAAGTACAACAGCCAATACTGCAGAAACAAAAGCAGAAGATGGAGGAATCGACTATGAAGATGAAGAATTCTAAATTACTGTCTAAAAAGGATTTAATGAAAACCTTCTGGCGTTCATTCACAATGGAGTGGGCTTGGAACTATGAACGGCAAATGAACCTAGGATACGCTTATTCAATGGTTCCAGCGTTAAAGAAAATTTATGGAAACAACAAGGAAAAACTAAGAGAAGCATATAAGCGTCATCTCGAATTTTATAATGTTACACCTTGGCTAAGCACATTTCCATTGGGAATTTCTATCGCTATGGAAGAGCAAAATGAGCTTGATCCCGAATTTGATTCATCTTCAATTAATAATATTAAAGTTGCTTTAATGGGACCACTAAGTGGAATTGGTGATTCATTTTTCTGGGGCACACTTCGCGTCATTGCAACAGGTATTGGTACCTCCTTGGCATTACAAGGTAATATTTTAGGACCAATTTTATTCTTGCTGATTTTTAATATTCCAGCACTATTAGCTAGATATTATGGCCTATTTGTTGGATATAACATAGGGTCATCATTTATTGACAAGGTACAAAAAACCGGACTGATGGATAAGTTAACTTATGGTGCATCAGTCTTAGGACTAGCTGTAGTTGGAGCAATGGTAGCCTCAATGGTTACAATTAAAATACCTTTAAAAATTGGCAGTGGCGCAGAAGCAACAACCGTTCAAAAAATTTGTGATGGAATTGTACCAGGAATTTTACCGTTGCTATTCACATTCTTTGTATTTTGGCTAGATCGCAAAGGCTGGAAGTCACAATACATTTTACTGTTAATTGCTGCCATTGGTATTTTCGGAGCTTGGTCAGGAATACTTGGTTAAAAGTTTAAGGAGATACTTATTGAAGAGTATAGAAGATTATGTGCAATTAGAGCCGCAATATTATCAAAATGTTCTAAATAATTATCAAAACTTATTTGATAATCCTTTGGTCCAAATTTCGACCGAAAAAATTGATAACGTGATAATTTATGCAACAGGTTCAAGTTCAAATGCTGCCTATGGCGCTTTACCTTTTATGAGTAAAGTTCTACAAATGCCAGTTCAAGTGGAAGAACCATCAATTTCTGAAAACTATTTGTTAAACGTAAAAGGCAGTACACTTTGCCTGGCTATTTCTCAAGGTGGACATAGTTATTCTGTTGTTAAACTAGTTGAACGATTGCAAAAGTATGGTCATACTGTGTTCACTCTTACTAGTGAACCTGATAGCCCAGTAGCAAAAGTAAGTGACAATATTTTAGCTATGGGGATGCCTATTGAAGAAATGCCCTATGTTAGTGCAGGCTATAGTGTGGAAATATTAGACTTGATTTTAATTGCTTTAGTAATTGCAAAAAAAGAACAAAAAATCTCAAAGCAAGAATATGATCAGTACCTTGTGCAACTTGAGGAAATAGTAAAGATTCTGCCTGATGTAATTGAGCGCGCTGAAAAATGGGTGACAGGTAATTTACCTACTTTTTCACAGGCAAAAAGAATTATGTTTATTGGTTATGGTGCAGCTTATGGTGTTAGCCGTGAAGGTGAAACTAAGACCACTGAAGCAGTAAGAATTAGTTCATGGGGCAAAGAGCTGGAAGAGTACATGCATGGCCCATATTTGGGGCTTATGCAAGATGACTATGTTATTTGTATAGAACCAAATGGTAAACTGCAACAACGACAGGATTTATTAAAAAGGTTTTTAGACAAGCATGTTGAGCATGTTTATACGATTTATGCTGATGATGCGAAAAGTAAAAAAGAGCATGATTTGAGTCTTGAAGTTGAGGCAGATGAGTTATTTGCCGCCCTATATATGACAATTCCGGTTCATTTGCTGGCTTATCGTCTGTCTAAGGAAAAAGGGCATGATTTAGAACACTCTGCCTATCCAGATTTTGATCAAATAACGTCGTCAAAGATATAAAGATTTTAAAGAAACTGAGGAAGAAAAAATGCGTAAATTTAATAAAGAAAAATTAATTGATAGTATGAATGGTGCACTTAAGCTGCGTGGTCAAATCAATGATGTTATTGACCCATTATTTAAGAAGGGCATTTCTAACATTTGCTGGTTAGGAATTGGTGGTACCTACGCTTCAGGGATGCAAGCAAACATTCATATGAAGGAAAAAAGTGCGTTAGAAACTTTTTATCAAAATGCAGCTGAATATAACGTTACTGGAAACAAACGAATTACCGATAAAACATTAGTGGTAATTTCTTCTGTAACTGGAAATACTAAAGAAATGGTTGATGCAGTTGCAAAGTTAAATGAAGTAGGAGCTACTATTTTAGGCTTTATGGATGACCCTAAAGCAAAGCTTGCTTCAAGTTTAACTTACTGCATTTCATATCCTGAAAATGAACAACTGAAATTTTTCATGGTAGGAGATCGTTTGATGTACTTGAACGGTGAATTTCCTGATTACGATGACTTTTATAAAGAAATGGACCAGCATTTTGCTCAAGACATTGCGGATATTGAAGAAGGCTCAGATGAGTTTGCTAAGGAATTCGCAGAAAAACACCATGATGATGAAATACATTATTTTGTTGGAGCAGGAAACCAGTGGGGAGCAACTTATTCATATGCAATGTGCTACTGGGAAGAGCAGCACTGGATTAGAACACGTGCAATTGAGGCTGGTGAATTCTTCCACGGAATGTTTGAGGTAGTTGACAGAGATACTCCTGTAACAGTTTATGTTGGAGAAGATAGTCAACGTCCATTAAGTGAGCGTGTTGCTAAGTTTTTACCAGAAATCTGTGGCAATTATACTATTATTGACTCCAAGGATTATGCTTTACCTGGCTTTTCTGAAAAATACCGCGGCACTTTGTCACCATTTGTTTTTCATGCAATTAATAATCGAATTGATGTTCATATTGAACATATTAATCGTCACCCAATGGACATTCGTCGTTACTACCGTGCTTTAGACTATTAAAGAGATGTGTGTAAGACAATGACAGGAGTTTTAATATGTACCCACGGTAATTCTGCCCCAGAACTATTAAAAACAGCAGAAATGATCTGTGGTAAACAAGATAATTGTCAAACAGTCGCTTTTAAAATGGGCGAAGCGCTTGAAGAACTAAAAGCAGAAATGGACCAAAAAATTGCTTCCCTGTCCGGAACAGTAATTTGTTTAGTCGATTTGAAAGGTGGCACTCCTTTTAATACATTAATCGGATTAAAAGAAAAATATCCGGCTATCGAAATCATTACAGGTGTCAATATTCCAATGTTACTCGAGTTATTTATGAGCCGGAACCAGTTAGCACCTAAGGAATTGATTAAGATGGTAATTGAAGCAGGCAAAAGTGGTGTCTATCATTATCAAGAAGTAGTGCCAACAGGCGATGAAGAAGAGTTTTAAAATTACAAAAAGCAAAGCTAATGAATGCTTTGCTTTTTTTTTGCTAAAAATGAGCCATTATTTGCTGGAAGTGCTATCATAAAAGTATAAATAGATGTAGTACCACTCCTTAGAAAAAGACAGTGCAAGTCTAATAACTTTCAATTACTAATCTTTTACTAAAGATAAAGATACTTACTTAATTGAGGAGGACAGAATCATGCTTTTAACTTCTAGTTTGGCAACCTTATTAAAGGGCAATGTTACTGGTCGCTTAGTTGGAATTGTTTTAATTATCTTAGGTGTAGTTGAATTGCTCTTCAGCCTAAGATATAGCAAGGGAATAATTAAAAATGGTACTAACAATGGCTTTGCACCTGCTTCAATGGCCTTTTCGTTATTCTTTGGGTTGATTTTATTAGTTGTAGGGATTTGTGTTGCTGTTGCCACTTTTTAAGTAGTAAACCAATTTTTTATTAAAGACTAAAAGAGAATTAAATATTATCTTTTTGATAGTAAGCGCTAACCTAAAAGTGTTATAATGTGATTAAATTATGGATACATTTTAGGAGGAAATAATTATTATGGCAGAACAAACTATTATGCTGAATTGTAGTGCAGGAATGAGCACATCATTACTAGTAACAAAGATGCAACAAGCTGCTAAAGATCAAGGAATTGATGCAAATATTTTTGCTTGTCCAGCTTCAGAAGCTACTCAACATATTGAGCAGGATCATCCAGATTGTATTTTACTTGGGCCACAAATTCGTTACATGGAAAGTGATTTCAAGAACAAAGTACAAGGTCAAGGTAAAGATGGTAAAGACATTCCTTTTGCCGTAATTGATATGCGCGCTTATGGTATGATGGATGGCGTAAAAGTTTTACAACAAGCAGAAGATTTAATTAACGGTTAAAACGGAGGAATACGATGGCAGAAAATATGACACCTGAACAAGAAGAACAAGCTACTTTAGAATCAGCAATGGGTTTAATTGCCAATGGTGGTAATGCAAAGAGTTTAGCTTTTGAAGCAATTCGCTTGGCTAAAACTGGTGACATTGAAGGTGCTAGAGCAAAATTAAAGGAATCAGATGAGTCATTAAATGAAGCTCACAATTCTCAAACTGGTATGCTTACCAAGGAAGCTCAGGGAGGCCATACTAAAGTCACCTTGTTAGTAGTTCACTCACAAGACCATTTAATGAATGCAATTACTTTCAGAGATTTAGCCGGTGAAATGGTTGACTTGTACGAAAAATTGTATGAAAACGGTACTTTGAAAAAATAAGATAACTAAAGAGTAAAACTTTTATATCTTCTAAAAACCAGATAACCTTTAAATAAGGTTATCTGGTTTTTATTTTAATTAAACAGTAATCGAGTTCTAAAAAATATTTTCCCTATTTTGTAAGATACAAAAAAGCGAAGTTATTAAAAACTTCGCTTTTTTGATTGATTTTTAAATTTACTAGTCTAGATCTTCACCATTTGAACTAATAACTTTTTTATACCAGTTAAAGGAATCTTTGCGTGAACGCTTCAATGTTCCTTCACCAGCATCATTTTTGTCAACATAGATAAAGCCGTAACGCTTGTCCATTTGTCCAGTTCCTGCAGAAACTAGGTCAATTGGTCCCCATGGAAGATAACCCATCAGGTCAACACCGTCAATTTCAACGGCTTTTTCCATTTCGGAAATATGCTTTCTCATGTAATCAACACGGTAATCATCATGAATTGAGCCATCTTCTTCAACTTTATCATATGCACCCAAGCCATTTTCAACAATGAATAGTGGGATGTGGTAACGATCAGTTAAGTGGTTTAATGCAATTCTAAGTCCCTCTGGGTCAATTTCCCAGCCCCAGTCACTACGTTCCAAAGTTGGATTCTTAGCGATTGCTTTTGATAAATCGTTTAATTTATCAGGTTTAACCTTTTCGGCCGATACAGTAGTTGTCTGGTAGTAGCTGAAGCCAACGTAATCAACTGTACCTTCTTTTAAAACAACACGATCTTCATCAGTGATGTCTGGACGGTAACCATTACGAGTAATGTATGCTTCAACTTCTTTTGGATATTCACCGAAAACATGAACATCTGAGAACCAGTCACGTCTTTGCTCAAACTTGTCAGCTAATAATACATCATCTGATGAAGGAGTTAGTGGACGAACTGGTGAGTAATTAATCATACAGCCAATTTGGAAATCAGGATTAATCTTATGTCCGATTTTGACAGCTAAGGCTGAAGCAACCAATTCATAATGAGCTGCTTGGTACATTGCTGCTTCTTTTTCTTGATCAGTCATACCATCAAGGATAAGTCCTGAGTTAGTAGCCATTAAGAAGTCTTCATTATAGGCTGCTTGATTATCAATTTCGTTAAAAGTCATCCAGTACTTAACGCTGTCTTTGTAGCGGTTAAAGCAAACTGTTGCAAAGCGTACAAAGTAATCAATCAACTTGCGGTTAGTAAAGCCATGATATTTCTTTACTAAATTGTATGGGATTTCAAAGTGAGAAAGGGTGATAACCGGCTCGATGCCATAGTGATGGCAAGTAGCAAATAAATCATCATAAAACTTCAAACCTGCTTCATTTGGCTTTTCGTCATCACCGTTTGGAAAAATTCTTGTCCAAGCAATTGAAGTTCTGAAGGCTTTAAAGCCCATTTCAGCCATTAGCTTAATATCTTCTTCGTAGTGGTGATAAAAATCAATGGCACTGTGGTTAGGATAGTTTTTACCTGGAATTACTCCATCTGTAATTTCACGAGGCTTAGTGGCTGAACCAACAGTCATAACATCGGCAACTGACATACCTTTGCCGTCAACGTCCCAAGCACCTTCTAATTGATGAGCAGCAACAGCGCCGCCCCATAAAAAGCCATCTGGCATTTTTGCTGAGTACATTTGAATCTCCTTTTTAATATTCTTCTGATAGCGCTTAACAAATATATTTTAAACAAATAAGGTAATCCAATCAAGTTATTATGAATGTAATCATTTTTTATTTTTTAGCGTTATAATAATACAGAATATATTGCATATCTAAGGAGAAAGTAATGTCAGATAATTCGCAACCAAAAACGGTTGAGCAAAAGAAACACGCAGATAGCATTAAATATCTCTATTTTAGTCGGTATTTAATGCTACGGTATAGTGTAGTTATATTCTTATTCGTGAATTTGTTTTGGTTTTTAATCCTAATTCAGTATCGGACATGGGTTGGTATTCTGTTATCAGGCCTAGTAACGCTTTTTTCGGCTGCAGCTGGAATTGAGCAGCTAACGAAGATGCATAATCGCAAACTAGATGTTCCAGTGACACGTTACTATTTTTGGACACAAATTGGTTTAAATGTAATTTTAGTGTTGTGTTTATTTATGCCAATAAAAAAACAACTTTTTCCATTTGTTACCAATGCAGACTCGCTTTATTTGATGCTAGCTTTCTTATTTGCAGAAATAATTCTTGCCTACATTTGCGAAAGAAGAGTACACAATATTATAATAGGCAAAGATAAGTATAAAAAACTTATTGAAACATACAAAAAAACAAAATAAGTATTTATTTTGTTTTTGAAAAGGCTTACAATAATATTAACTTAGTTAGGATACAAACTAAGAAATAGAGGGGAGTTATATTATTATGGCAGAAACGACAAAAAAACCGTTGAAGGATCGGTTTGCTGAAGTTGCCGGCAAATTTGCTGCTACAAGATTTGTTCGGGCAATCATGGACGCTGGATACAGTGTTATCTCGTTTTCAATTGTTGGTGCATTTTTCTTAATCTTGACGGTGTTACCGCAAGTTATTCGTGTTGATGGCTTTATTAGCTTTTATGCTAATACAATTGGGCGTTTTACTGACTTATTTCAGTCTGTTTATAATGCGACAATGGGTATTATTGCATTAGTTTTCTCAGGAACCTTTGCATTTTCATATACAAAAATTTATCGTGATGAAGAGCAAATCAATTTGGTTCCAATGAACGGATTAATGATGTTCTTAATGGGCTTTTTCATCACCGTTGCTCAATTAGTCTGGAAAGATGGAAGAATGCAATTTTTGCAATCTATCACCAAGACTAAGATGATAGTTGGTGGTTATCAAGCTTCAACAGCAGGTATATACAGAATAGGTGCTGTTGGTATCTTTGTTGGTTTGGTAATAGCTTGGCTAACGGTTCAAATTTACCGCTATACCGTTAAGCATAACTGGCAAATCAAGATGCCAGATTCAGTTCCAGCAGGAGTCGCAAACTCTTTTAGTGCTTTGATTCCAGCATTTTGTGTAGCTGTTGTAGTTGCTGCAATTAATGGTGCTTTAGTCTTGGCCGGCACTGACATGTTCAATTTGCTGTTTATTCCATTCTCATTCATTAGCAATATTGCAGACACATGGTGGGGCTTCTTGATTATTGTCTTCTTAATTCACTTCTTATGGTGGTTTGGAATCCATGGCGCGACTATTATTAGCTCATTTACGACTCCAATCGTTTTAGCTAATATGGCTGACAATGCTCAAAGAGGTGGACAACACTTCTTTGCAGGAGACCCAACAAACTCATTTATTACTATTGGTGGTTCGGGAGCAATGCTTGGTGTTGCAATTTGGTTAGTTCTTCGGGCTAGATCTACTCAATTGAAAGAACTTGGTAAGGTTGAAATAGTGCCAGCTATCTTCAATATCAATGAACCGTTAATTTTTGGTTTGCCAATTGTTTACAATATTAATTTGATGATTCCATTTATCTGTGCGCCACTTGCTTCAGGAATTGTGGCTTACCTTGGAATTGCATCCCACTTGGTACCTGTAATTAGAGTTCAACAACCTTGGCCAACACCTGTTGGTCTGGGCGGCTTTATTGCAACAACTAGTTGGCAAGGTGGGGTCCTTTCAATTGTCTGTGCGATAGTTGCTTTCCTTGTTTGGTACCCATTCATTAAACACTATGATAATGTCTTACTAAAACAAGAAAAAGAAGGAGCTACTGCTACCGCTGAATAAAATTAATATTAACTAATAGAAACACTCTATTTAATGAAATAGAGTGTTTTTTGTGTGTAAAGATATATCAAAAAGTCCAAAGTCTATTAAAGATTATTTTCACCCCAATCATTCATAGTCTCCATTATCTTAATGAAACTCTTTCCTTGTTTGGTAAGGTAATATTCCACATGTGGTGGTACGGAATGAAAGTCTTTTCTTAATACGAAACCGTCTTGAGTAAGTTCTTTTAGACATCTATTGAGCATTACATTAGTGATTCCGTTAGTATCTCGTTGTAATTGATTAAATCTAATTCCTTCATTCTGATGAATTCGCCAGATTATCAAAAATTTCCATTTTCCACCTAACTGACTCATTACTTTGGAAATGCCACAACTGGTCTGTGAAACTTGATTCATTAGTATTCCTCCATTTACAGTAACAAAAAGATTAGTACTTGCTTATTTTTTACTGTAGTTTAAAGTTACTATATCAAAGAATATAAGGAGAATAAACTATGAAGAAAGATTTTATTGATTTTTTAGCTGAGAGAAAATCAATTAGAAAATTTGATACTAGTCATCGTATTTCAAAGCAGGAAATAGAAGAAATACTGTCTTTGGCGGCAACAGCGCCGTCAGGAAATAACACACAGCCTTGGAAGGTTGTTACAGTTATGAACAAGGAAGTACAAAAACAATTGGTACCCCTATCTTTTAATCAAAGTCAGATTGAAGATGCAGCAGCAATATTTATCGTTTTTGGTGATCCACTTGAATATGATGTAGAGCATTTAGCAGATTATAAAGCGCGTAATGAGCATTTATCTCCTGAAGAAATAGAAAAATTCAAAGAAAAAATGACGAAATTTTATGAAATGTCCCCAATCGAAAAAGGCCCAGAAGCGCTTAAATTAGATTGTGGCTTATTCTCAATGAACTTATTATCCGCCATTCGTGCATATGGCTATGATGGCGCCCCAATGAGAGGTGTAAACTTTTCTGGAATTAAGGAGCTTTTATCTATTCCTGATGATTGGGTGCCAATATTAATTATTCCATTTGGAAAAGCAAATGAGCCTGGAAGGCCAAAGGTTCGCAAACCTGTTGCTGAGTTTACTAGGTTTATAATTTAATCGCCTTGAAGAACATATAGGGATTATTTTAAAAAAGTTGCTATACTGCTTTAACTTTCTATTAAATGGGACTAGAATACTGGTAAATTAATAGAAGGGAGCGATTTATATGATCACTTTTGGTAAAAAGATGAATTACTGGCCATTGTTTTTCTCAATTTTTTGGGCACTTTTTGTATTTCCATTTGCATTAATTCTTTTCCAGACAACTGGTGTTAATGCAGTTATTTGGTCTTTAGGTGTTTCGATGGCAGTCTTTCTATTTGTTTCAGGGATTTATTACCCAACAGCACTTCAATATGATTACAGTTATTATGAAATTTCTGCTAACCAAATTAGATACTATGACTTTAGTACTCGGCTGAAAAAGTTTGAGATGATTTTTTTAGGACCTAATACCCCAATGAAGAGCTTAAACATGGATGAAGTTGAAGATGCAAAAACTTTTGGTGAAAGTGGTGTAGAAAAGCTACCTTCTGTTGCTTTGTTTGATCCAATTATTTTTTTACCGTTCCTGACAAAAGTTTCTGTTATTAAAAACCCTTATGGAATTGAATTGGAACTTGATAGTGGGCAAAAGAAATATATTTCATCTGCTCGTGATAAGGTTTATGACAAGCAAACTTGTACTGCTAAGACTAAGGCAGCACTGGACTTGATTCAAAAGAGCATCTATGGCAGGCAATTAGCTTAATATTTTTGCTTTAACACGATTTACAATCAATATTTTAGTATTAACAAGGTGTACTCGATATAATAAAGGTGTAACAAATTTATTAGATTTGGGAGGCACTTTTATATGAAATATCCAAAGACTAAAGAAGTTTTAAATCAATTAGTTGCTGATTTGACACAATTACACATGATTGTTCATCAACATCATTGGTATATGCGTGGCAACCGCTTTTTGAAATTGCACCCATATTTAGATAAGGTAATGGATGAATTAGCAGATCAACTGGATGAAGTTTCTGAACGTTTAATCACGTTAGACGGTTCGCCAGTATCTACTTTAAGTGAGATCGCAGCAAAAACAAATATTAAGGATGAAAAAGGAAACTGGGATGAAACAATTGATGAGCGTTACGCTAAAATCATCGATGGCTACCACTACCTTGAAAATCTTTATCGTGAAGGAATAAAGGTTAGTGATGAAGAAGGCGACTATGCGACAAATGATTTACTAACAGGTTTCCTTGCTGATGTTGAAAAACGGATTTGGATGATGTCAGGAGAAATAAATAAGGCACCTGAAATTGATCCCGAATAAAAAACAGTTTTAAAAGGCAGTTTTTGTGAACTGCCTTTTTTGTTGTCTTCTTTTAAAATTATTTTTGCTATAATGAAATTAACTTACTCAATGACAAATAGTTGATGAAAAGAAAGCAAAAAACAATGGATAAGCAGGAACAGGACAAATTAAAGCAAAAAGCAGCCGAAAAGGCAGCTAGTTTAGTAGAAAATGGAATGAAATTAGGCGTTGGAACAGGTTCGACTGTTGCCTTTTTGATTGAAGAGCTTGGAAAACGTAAGGACCAAGAAGGTCTAAACATAGCCACAGTAGTGACAACTTCAAGTAGAAGCAAGAAACAATTGGAGAGCTGTGGTTTTAAAGTTAGTGAACTGGCTGAAGTTGACCATCTTGACTTAACAATTGATGGGGCTGACCGATTTGCAAGTAATTTCGATGGAATTAAGGGTGGCGGTGGTGCACTGACACTAGAAAAAAACGTTGCCGTTAATTCGGAAAGAAACATGTGGATTGTGGATGAATCAAAACTCGTTGATCAATTGGGTGATTTTCCATTACCTGTCGAAGTTTTGCCAATTTCTTGCGAGCAGAATTTCCGTTTGTTTAAAGAAGATGGCTTGAAGCCACAATGGCGTATGAATGGCGAAAAGCGATTTGTTACTCATTATGGTAACTACATCATTGATTTGAATATTGATCCAATTCCAGACCCATACGGTTTAGCGGATTACCTAGATAAAGTTGTTGGTGTAGTTGAAAACGGGCTTTTCCTTGAGGTGTGTGATGAAGTGATTATTGCGCATTCAAACGGCCAAATTGAAGATCGAAAGAAGCAGTAAATGTAGTGAAATTCTGCATATTACGCATGATGAATTGCGTTCGCTTTAAAGAAGAGGATTTTAATGACTAAAAAACCATTAATTATCAGTACTGATCCTGGTATTGACGATGTTGCAGCAATTATAATTGCTCTGTTTTCAGATATGCTTGATGTTAAGCTAATTGCCGCAACTTGGGGCAATGTGCCACTAAAAAAAACATTGACTAATACATTGAAATTAGAGGCTTTTTTGAATACGAATGTGCCTGTAGTTTCAGGCGCTTCATGTCCACTTCTGAGACAACAAATTGATGCTTCAGATGTTCATGGTAAAAGCGGCTTAGGTGGCTATGAATTTCCTGAACCGGATATGTCGCTATTAAAAGCTGGGATTGCGGCAGATGCCATTCATGAGGTAGTTGCAAATAGCAGTGAAAAAGTAACTTTAATGCAAATTGGACCAGCAACTGATTTTGCCTTGTATTTCAGACAATATCCAGAGGATTTAGCTAATATTGAGCAGCTGGTAATAATGGGTGGCGCAATAGGTCGCGGCAATTGGAGTCCGTATAGTGAGTACAATGTTGCTGGTGATCCTGAAGCAGCGCAGATTGTTTTTTCTAGTGGATTAAAAATTTTGCTTGCACCGCTAGAACTAGGGCATCAAGCTTTTATTACACCTGATACGCTAAAGCAAATTAAAACGTTGAATCAGACAGGGGAAATGTTATATCAAATCTTGACTGATCTACATGATGAAACAGAAGGTGATGGACGCGAAATATATGATGCCCTTGCAGCTGGAATGTTAATCAAGCCAGAAATGTACACCTTTAAGTCTGCATATGTTGCAGTTGACACCAAAAGCATGTACTCTTATGGAGCTTCACTAATTGATTTTGACGATTTTTATCATCAGCCTGCTAATGCAGAAGTCGGTGTGAAAGTTGATCGTCAAGCTTTTGAAGACTGGTTTATTAGTGCAATTAAAAAGGCAAAGTAATTGAGGTAGCAAATGGCAGATTTCGTTTATCGCACAGTAATGCACGATATAAAACAAAATATATTGGATAACAAATATGAAGGGATGCGTCTCCCAGACGAGCGAAGTCTTGCTGAACATTATCAGGTTAGTCGTTCTTCAATGAAACGAGCAATGGAACTTCTATCTCAGCAAGGAATTGTTTTTAAAAAAAGGGGAAGTGGGACTTTCATTAATCCTTTATATTTAAAGAACCAATCCTTATTTCGCTATGAGGGCTCTAATTTAGGGTTAACCGATAGTCTAAAAGTCCCTGGCAAAAAGCAGAGCATTAAATTACTAGACTATAATGTCATCAAAGCTCCTGAAGCGATCCGGCAAGACCTGTTTTTAAATGAAGATGATTTTGTTTATGAGTTTAAGAGATTAAGATTTCTCGATGAACAACCATTTTTAATTGAGACAGGCTACCTTCCGATTAAAATTGTTCCTGAATTAAAGTCTGAACATTTGAAAAAATCTCTGTTTAATTACTTAGAGGATTCACAGAATAAGGTTGTTACTAAAGCCTTTCTCAATATTACAGTTGAACCTTCAAGTAATGAGGATCAAGAGAAACTAAAGTTAAAAGAAACAGAGCCTGTTGGAGTAATTGAGGGTATTTTCTTTTTGGATGACGGTACACCATTTGAGGTATCAACGATGCGTATTCATTACCAATACATGAAGTTCAACACGTTCGTAAATTTAAATAAATAGAAAAAGAGCTAAGCAACTGCTTAGCTCTTTTTGGGATACATTCTATTTAAAAGAAGGAAATTAAATATTACTAAGTTTAAATTGGCTTATGTCCGTGATGGGACTAGTGTAAACAAAATTTAAACTTATCTGTTTGGTTTTGTCACTTAAACTATGTAGGAGCTTTTGCTGAAAATTAGTTAAGCGCAAATGATTAAGCGCAATGTTAGCCTGAATATACAGCACTAATTTACCAGTATATTGTAGTGGATGATCATTTGACTCGAATTTTTGCATAACTAGTCCGATTGCATCTCGAATTGGCCGATATTTTGCAATATTTAATTCGTTATAAATATTATTAAAAAACTACGATAAAATTGATTTAATTCTTTGTATGTTTCATTAATCAGCTTTTTTTCTTTTGGAGATGAAGCACCGATTAAGTGAACACTCATTACATCACTTCCTTAGTACAGAAATAATTTGTGTTTTAGGCGCAAATTTTTCTTTTAGTTCTTGGGGTAACGGATCATCAGTAATAAGTACATCGATCTGACTCAAGGGGATTGACATAAACGGAGAAGTATTTTGACTGTTGAACTTATAATTTTCTGCGATTACCACAACTTGTTTTGCCCTCGAAGCAGCGACGCGAGTTAATTCTGCATCACTCATCTTTGTGAGATAAGCACCATCTTCTTTGACGTTTGATGTGCCAAAAAATGCTGTATTAAAGCTCATTCGCTTTAAAGTATCAATCGATGTGACTGAATAATTAAAGCGATGTTCTTTGTCGATTTTTCCACCTAATAGACGAACGTCGGGTAGTCTTGATTGCATCAATTCCAGGGAATTATCAATTGAATTTGTCACAATCTGCAAATCCATACCACAAATTAATTCGCATAGCTTTTTCAGTGTAGTTGAAGCACCAATAAAATCGTATTGATTTGGATGAACAAAGCGGAGAGCCATCTGTGCCATTTTCGTTTTAATAGGGGAGTCGATGTGATTCCTGGTAATGAAATTAGGTACGTTGTCGTGACTGTTAGCCAGTAATCCACCGTGAACTCGAATCGCTTGACCTGTGGAAGTTAATCTAAGAACATCTCGCCGGGCTGTATCAAACGAAACATTAAAGTAGTCTGCTAAATCTTTTGTAACTAAGTGATGTTTTTGTTCTAATAATTTTTTTATTTCGCGAATTCGTTCTTCTTGAGTCATAATATTTCTCCTAAAAATAATCTAGCATTTTTTATTTTTTTAAGAATCAAATAGTCAGTATTTCATATTGGATTTTATGTGTTTGTTTGTGTTTAACTAAAATTATACTGAAGTTTAAAGTTAAAAAGACTGGTAAATCAATATTTTAAAAAAAGGAATTTGCTTAAATGCTTATTTAAAATTGGAACGAACCAATTTTTAAAATGGTTGATATTGAATATAAAATTGGTATAATAACCGTATAAAGAAAGTTTAAGTAAATAATTTCTAAATAGGAGAAATAATATGGCAGTAGATTATGATTCAAAGGAATTTTTAAAGAGCGTAGATGCCCATTGGCGTGCAGCTAACTATTTGTCAGTTGGTCAACTCTTTTTGATGGACAACCCACTTTTAAAGCATGACCTTAAAGCAAGTGAAGTTAAGCCTAAACCAATCGGACACTGGGGAACAATCTCACCACAAAACTTTATTTATGCACATTTAAACCGTGTCATTAAGAAGTATGGCTTGGATATGTTTTATATCGAAGGCTCCGGTCACGGTGGTCAAGTAATGGTTTCTAACTCATATCTTGACGGTTCATACAGTGAGCTTTACCCAGAAATTCAACAAGATGAAAAGGGAATGGCTAAGTTATTCAAACGCTTTAGTTTTCCTGGTGGTTCTGCTTCTCACGCTGCTCCTGAAACTCCAGGTTCAATGCATGAAGGCGGCGAGCTTGGCTACTCACTTTCACATGGTACCGGTGCAATTTTAGACAATCCTGATGTGATTGCAGCAGTTGAAATCGGTGATGGTGAAGCTGAGACTGGCCCACTAGCTGCAAGTTGGTTTAGTGATAAGTTCATTAACCCAATCAAAGATGGTGCTGTACTACCAATTTTACAAATTAACGGTTTTAAAATTTCTAACCCAACCATTGTTTCAAGAATGTCAGATGAAGAACTAACCAAGTACTTTGAAGGTATGGGTTGGCATCCTTACATTATTTCTGCATATAATGGTGGTGAATTTGACGGCTATAAAGATCACATGCAAGTTCACGAAGAAATGGCAAAATTAATGGATACTGTAATTGAAGAAATTAAAGCCATTCAAAAGAATGCTCGTGAAAATAATGATGAGACTTTACCACATTGGCCAATGATTATCTTCCGCGTTCCAAAGGGATGGACAGGACCTACAACTGATCTTGACGGTAATCCTATTGAAAACTCATTTAGAGCACACCAAATTCCAATTCCTGTTGCTCAAGATGACATGGAACATAAAGATATGTTGGTTGATTGGCTTGAAAGTTATAAACCAGCAGAACTGTTTGATGAAAATGGTGTACCAACTGAATTGGTAACTGCTGATAATGTTACTGGTGATAGCAGAATGGCAGTCAACCCAATTACAAATGGTGGTGGCGACAAAGCTAAGCGCCTCAACCTTCCAGATTATCGTAAATATGCCTTAGAATTTGATCAACCTGGTTCAGTTGAAGCAGAAGATATGACTGAATGGGCAAAATATTTGAATGAAATTGCAGAACTTAACCCAGACAATTTCCGTGGCTTTGGACCTGATGAAACCAAATCAAATCGTTTGTTTAAATTTATTGATGAGCAAAAGCGTCAATGGGAAGGTTCAGTTCATACACCAAACGATGAGAACTTGGCACCAAGTGGTCGTTTAATTGATTCTCAATTATCCGAGCACCAAGACGAAGGTTGGCTTGAAGGCTACGTTTTATCTGGTCGTCATGGTTTCTTTGCAACTTACGAATCATTTGGACGTGTTGTTGACTCAATGTTAACCCAGCACATGAAGTGGTTAAGAAAAGCCAAGGAACAATATTGGCGTAAGGATTACCCATCTTTGAACTTTGTTGCAACTTCAACTGTTTTCCAACAAGATCACAATGGTTATACTCACCAAGATCCTGGTATCTTAACTCACTTATATGAAAAGAATCGTCCAGATTTGATTCACGAGTACTTACCAGCTGATACGAACTCTTTATTAGCAGTATCTCAAAAAGCATTTACTGATCGTGAATGTATCAACGTTTTGGTTACTTCTAAGCAAGAACGTCCACAATGGTTCTCAATCGATGAAGCAACTAAGATTGCTAACCATGGTTTATCATATATTGATTGGGCTTCAACTGATCAAACTGCTAAGCCTGATGTTGTCTTTGCTTCAACTGAAACTGAGCCAACTATGGAGTCTTTAGCTGCTATTGATATTTTGCATAAGAATTTCCCAGAAATGAAAATTCGTTACATTAACGTCATTGATGTAATGAAGTTAATGAATACAACAGATAATCCAGAAGCAATTTCCGACAAGGAATATGGAGAATTATTCCCTGCTGATGTGCCAGTAATTTTTGCATGGCACGGCTACAAGGCAATGATGCAATCAATCTGGTTTGGTCGTAATCGTAGCAATGTTCATATTCACTGCTATGAAGAAGAAGGCGACATTACTACTCCATTTGACATGAGAGTTGTTAATGAACTTGATCGTTTCCATTTAGCAAAGGATGCAGTCTTGAGTATGCCAGAATACGCTGAAAAGAGCGCAGGCTTTGTTGCAGAAATGGATCGCTTATTAGCTAAGCACCACCAATACATTCGTGACAATGGTAAAGATATGCCAGAAGTAACAGAATGGAAATGGACAGGCTTAAAATAAATTAAGTGTACATCTCATTTTACTTATAAATAAAAAACGTGATTCCACCCGGAACCACGTTTTTTGCTTTGAAAATTATTATTGATCTTTTGGATCGATTCCCCAAAAGAAGGTTAATATTGCTGCCGTAATTAGAGATATTGCGGAGCCTAAAATCATAAAGCCAATTGGCTTATACATTAGCATCAAGATTGAGAAAATGTTGTCAATTTGGAATGCTCGAACAACTACGTGAAGTGAGGCATTAATGGCACCACCAATTCCACCTGCAATTGCTGTGATGATCATTAATCTCTTTGAGGGCATAATTAAACCGTACAAAATAGGTTCAGTTACACCGGCAAAAATACCTGTAATTGTAACAGATCCTGATAGTCCCTTGAGTTTGGCATCTTTCTTTTTGAGTAAACTGTATAAAAAGATACCGAGAGAAACACCGATTTGCGCCCAAACGGCTGCAACTGCAACACCACCAATTACATCACCACCGTACATTTTGAGGTTTTGCAATGTGATTGGCACTAGGCCCCAGTGTAAACCAAGTACGGTTAAGAAAGGATAGACCATGCCTAGCAGCAAGCCAGCAACTAATCTGCTTTTACCGAATAGCCACATAATAATAGCTGAAATCCATTTACCTACAGTGTCACCAAATGGACCAAAAATTAGTACGGTTGCTGGTACTAAGATAATTAAACAAATCATTGAATTTAGGAAAATCTGAATTTGTTGTGGAATAATCTTTTTCAATAAGCGGTCAAGTAAAACGTAAACCCCGATAATGACAAAAATTGGGAATACTGTTGTGGAATAGTCAATTGCGTCTAATGGCATGCCAAAAAGACTAAGACCGTGCTTTCCAACCAATTGAGTAAAATTTGGTTCTAACAGTGCTGCCCCCAAAGCTCCACCGACAAATGGGTCTGCTTTAAATTCTTTAGCTAAAGTAATGCCGACGAAAATAGGTAGGAAGTAAAATACTGAGTTGCCAGCTGCAGATAAGACAAGATAGGCTGTACTAGTTTCAGATAACCAATGCAAATTAGCTAAAACTGTTAGAACAGCCTTTACCATTCCGGCGCCAGCCATTACTGAAAGAAGTGGCATAAAAGCCCCGGAAATAGTTTTAGTTATTGACAACTTAGCTTTTTTATCTGTTTTTTCTTCTTTAGAGTTAGCTGTCTTGTTATCACTCAGTTTTTTCTGAATGACGTCATAATAATCTGCCACATTAGTACCAATTACGACCTGCTCTTGACCGCCACTTTTAACGACACTTAAAACGCAAGGCAAGGAATTCAATTTGTCTTTATCGACTTTACTATCGTCTTTTAAGTCAAAGCGCAATCTAGTTACGCAATGGACCAAATTATTGACGTTATCTGGTCCGCCAACATATTTTAAAATTGCCTCTGATTCACCATTAATATTATTCATACATTCTCCCACTTATAAAAATTAATGAGAATAACTTTTGGATTATCTCATTATATTTTAAAAAATAAGCAATATTATAATTTAACTTTATAGCAATTGTCAATGAACTTAAAAAGAACATTTTAGAAGTATATTGCCATTTATAAATCCTTTAGTATAAAATTAAATTGTTGGCAATTTTTAACAAATTTAAAAAAGGAGGAAACAGTGAATAAACTAGTAAATGTGTTAACTACGACAGATATCCATGGCTTTATTTCTAATGAGGGGCAGCCACCTGCCTTGGCGTTGCAAGGAATAAAGGAAAAATATCCTAACTCTCTGTTAATGGATAGTGGAGACTTCTTTGTTGGCAACCCTTTGACCACTTATTTTTGTGATCAAATGCAAGTATCTCCAATGGTAGATTATGCCAATAAAGTCGGGTTTGATGTCATGGTACCTGGGAACCATGATTTTGATCATGGATTGAATTATTTAAAGCGTCAGGTTAGCCATTTAAATGCTGACTATGTTTGTTGTAATGTTTTTGATGAAGAGGGAAATTGGATTTTTTCACCGTCTACCATTAAAGAAATTGATGGCATCAAAGTGGGAGTAATTGGTTTACTGACAAGTAGAATGTCAATGATCAGTGACTTTGATGTAACCACTGGAGTAGTAGTTAAGGAAGCATTACCTGAATTACAAAAACAGGTAGCAGCTTTACGCGATCAAGTCGATTTAATTTTAGTCGGCTATCACGGTGGAATTGAACGGGATTTGAAGACACACGCTGAAACTAACTATGCAACGGGTGAGGACGAAACTTTTAAATTAGTATCGCAAACACCAGGCATTGATGGTTTTAGCTGTGGTCACCAGCATCGTATTAATCATGGTCAAATAGGTGATACCCTTGTTGTTCAAGGTGGATACCGAGGTAATTGCTTTGGTCACATGACGTTTGAATTTAATGATCAAAATAAAATTGTAAAACGTCAAGAAGAAATCGTCTTAACTGAGACTCTGCCAGCCAAAACAGGCGATTTTTATTCAGAAGAAGATTATCAAAATTGGCTTGCAGAAGATTTTGATCTCAGTCATTTAGTAGAGTTTTTAAAACAAAAATTTGCTCGCGAACATTTAGGAATTTTTATTAGCTTAAAAGGGAAAACTAGGCAGCAAGTAATAGATTCTTTTACCATTCCATATGGTGTTAGAATTTATCGCCTGACTTCGTCCGAATATCAGGTTTTCAGTCAACAAGATTGGGCCCTTAAGCAAGAAAATTATGATTCTAATGCTCACGACTTTTTGGTTCTGACGAATTCTTATGAAGTACCAGAATATCGGTTGACGGACCAATTTGTTGATAATATTTTTGATGAATATTCATACTATTTAACGCAGCGCAATTAGGGAGAAAGTAATGGGAGTAATTGGAATTATTATAGTGTTGGGTCTACTTTATCTGGTGAGTTTTGATCGCAAGCACATCGACTACAAATCACTTATTTATCTTTTTGTAACAGAATTAGTAATCCTGTTTTTGATTTTAAAAACAACAATTGGTAACTGGATCATTAAGGGATTATCCGGTAGTTTAAATATTATCAGTCAGTCTAGTAGTAAGGGTGTAAACTTCGTTTTCGGTGATTTAAAAAATCCCGGTGCTACTTCACAATTTTTCTTAAATGTCTTATTACCGCTGATTTTCATTTGCGCATTGATTGAATTGTTGCAGTATTTGCGTATTTTACCTTTTATTATTAAATATGTTGGTAAAGTTCTGAAAAAGCTGTTCCATATTGATGAAATTAATGCGTTTACGATTTTAAGTTATCCTTTTGTAAGTAATGGTGTTTTTGTTCCTTTCAAGGATCAAATGAAAGACATGTCACCAAATCAATTATTTACACTATCAATTTATACTTTATCAAATACTACAGTAACAATGATTGCTTCATATATGCATATTATTAAATCTGAATTTATTATTGTTGCTTTGATACTTAACCTCTTCACTTCGATTATTGTTGCTAAAATAGTTGCACCATACGATATTTCGCAAGTTAATTATGAAATTTCGACTAAGAACACTAATCAAAAGTCATTGATTACGCGTTTGATTGACAGCATGAACCTTGGATTTAAACTAGCAATTAACATTTCAATCTCAATTATTGGTTTTGTTTCGTTAATTACTTTTGTCAACATTATTTTCAAATCAGTTTGTGGTAAAACCTTAACGGCCTTAATTGGTTATGTTTGTGCTCCTGTAGCTTTTATCATGGGAGTAGATCCACATTCAATTGTTAGTGCTGGTACAGTTCTGGCTACTAAAGCATTCACCAATATCTTTGTCGCAATAAACCAAATTAATATGCACGCAGTTCCGCTTAAGACGCAAGCAATCGTTAGTGTTTTCTTGATTTCTTTTGCTAACTTACCAAACTTGGGTACTACATTAGGTATCATGCATACAATGGTTGATGAAGAGCATGGTGAAGCTATTGCAAGTCATGCATTAAGACTATTTTTGGTGGCAACAGCCGTCAGCATTCTTAATGGAGCATTGGCTGGTCTATTTTATTCATTTTAATTAGCTTTCTCCTTGTTAATTTGAAGATTTTTATTTATAATAAAAACATCATAAGGGAGTAACAGCAATTACCTGCGATAAGCCCAACAACCGAAGATATACTTCTGGACTTATCTTAATTAGTGAGACTTGTGTGTGTTAAGCATATAAGTCTCTTTTTTATTTTTAGGAGGAAAAAATGCCCCAAAATTTTTATAATCAATCAATTAAAGATATTGAAAAAGAGCTTTCAACATCTCGTGAAAATGGTTTAAATTCGGAGCAAGTAAAGCAGCTTCAGGAAAAATATGGTCCTAATAGTCTTGCTGCTAAGAAGAAAACCAGTATGTTGCAACGCTTTATTGCACAATTTAAAGACTTTATGATCATTGTTTTGATCATTGCTGCGCTTTTATCAGGTTTTGTCGCTCAAGAGTGGACAGACGCTGCGATTATCATGGTTGTTGTTATCCTGAACGCTGTTTTGGGTGTTTTCCAAGAAACTCGTTCTGAAGAAGCAATTAATGCTCTGAAAAAAATGGCCACGCCGAATGCGCATGTGCGAAGAAATGGGCAAGTGGTTGAGATTCCAAGTACCGAATTAGTGCAAGGTGATATTGTTTTACTTGAAGCTGGAGATGTCGTTCCCGCAGACTTGCGTTTGACAATCACTGAAAGCTTGAAGATTGAGGAGTCTGCATTAACTGGGGAATCAGTACCTGTTGATAAAGAGCACGACCAAATTAATGAAGATAAAGTTGCTTTAGCCGATCAGGATAATATGGCGTTTGCCAACACCAACGTTACCTATGGTCGTGGTGAAGGGATTGTCACTGAAATTGGGATGAATACTGAAGTCGGTAAAATTGCCACCATGCTTAATAATACCGATGAAACGGATACACCACTTAAGCGCAACCTTAACCAATTAGGTAAGACATTAACAATTATGATCTTGCTGATTTGTGCGGTTGTTTTCGTTGTCGGTTTCTTTACCAAGCAGGGTACAGAGCCGACACAAAAATTAGCAATTGATATGTTCTTAGTTGCAGTTTCGTTAGCAGTTGCTGCAATCCCAGAAGGATTACCTGCAATTGTTACCATTATTTTGGCGCTGGGAACGCAAGTAATGGCTAAGCACAATTCGATTGTGCGTAAATTGCCTGCAGTTGAAACTTTAGGTGCAACTGATATTATCTGTTCAGATAAAACTGGTACATTAACTCAAAATAAAATGACAGTTGAGCAGGTCTACTATGACAATGAAGCTCATCAAGCAGACCAGAAGATTTCTGAAGATAACCCTACGTTGTTGTCAATGGTTTTAGCTAACGACTCTAAGCTTGATGACACAAATAGATTGTTGGGAGATCCAACTGAGACTGCACTTATTCAATATGCCTTAGATCAAGAGATTGATGTTCATCAGTTACTTGAACAGCATAAACGAATTCAAGAAGTTCCTTTTGATTCTGGCCGTAAGTTGATGAGTACGGTTAATGAAAATGGTGGACAATATTTTGTTGCTGTTAAGGGAGCACCTGACCAATTACTTAAACGAGTTACTAAAATCGAAGTTAATGGCAAGGTAGAACCGATTTCTGCTGAACAAAAAGAAGAAATTTTACTTTCTAACCAAAAAATGGCAAGAAGAGCCTTGAGAGTCTTAGGGTTAGCGTATAAGACAGTTGATCAGCTATACGATGCTCCTTCTACTGATAACGTTGAACAAGATTTAATTTTTGTTGGCTTGGTTGGGATGATTGATCCAGAAAGACCTGAAGCTAAAAAGGCAATCGCAGAAGCACATGATGCAGGAATCAGAACAGTTATGATTACCGGAGACTTCCAAGTGACTGCACAAGCAATCGCTGAGCGACTTGGAATTCTAAAACCAGGCCAAGATGAACGCGTGGTTACTGGTGCTCAACTTGATGAAGTTAGCGATGAGTATTTGCAAGAACATGTACCTGATTACAGCGTTTATGCTCGTGTTTCGCCAGAGCACAAGGTTCGAATTGTTAAGGCATGGCAAGCCCGTGGTAAAATTGTTGCGATGACCGGTGACGGTGTTAATGATGCCCCTAGTTTGAAGCAAGCTGATATTGGTATCGGTATGGGTATCACAGGTACTGAAGTTTCCAAGGGTGCCAGCGATATG
Organism: Lactobacillus apis; assembly: GCF_002837055.1. Classification (GTDB taxonomy): domain Bacteria; phylum Bacillota; class Bacilli; order Lactobacillales; family Lactobacillaceae; genus Lactobacillus; species Lactobacillus apis. The sequence goes on from NZ_PDKP01000001.1 coordinate 44,682, forward strand.
ATTTTGGCCGACGATAACTTTGCCACAATCGTTGAAGCTGTTAAGCAAGGTCGTAAAGTTTTCAGCAATATTCAAAAGGCAATTCTGTACTTGATGAGTTGTAATGTTGGTGAGGTCTTGACAGTGTTTATGATGACAATGCTTGGTTGGGACATTTTAGCACCCGTTCAACTTCTTTGGATTAACCTCGTTACTGATACACTACCAGCTATTGCGCTTGGACTTGAACCAGTGGAAAAAGGTATCATGAAGAGGGCACCACGTGGTCGGAAATCCAATTTCTTTAGTGGTGGCGTTTCTAGTTCAATCGTCTACCAAGGAATTTTGGAAGGTATTTTAGTTTTAGCAACTTATCAATTAGGCTTGAAATTTGGTCCTCATGTTAACAGTGCTAACTTACAGCATGCGGATGCGTTGACTATGGCATTCTTGACTTTAGGATTAATCCAATTATTCCATGCGATTAACTCAAAATATATCCATCAATCAATCTTTTCTAAGCATACACTTACAAATAAATGGTTTAACTGGGCTATCCTTATTTCAGCAATAGTAATGGCCGCAGTAGAATTACCATTTATGACTAAGTTCTTTGATGTTACAGAATTAAATGGCATGCAATGGTTAATTGTCTTAGGTGCAGGAACTTGTATGATTATCATTGTTGAAATTGTTAAATTCTTCCAACGTCAAGCTGGACAAAAATAAAATAGCAAATAATATAACTGAAAAACTGGTAAATTACGCTATAAAAGTAGTAGTTTACCAGTTTTCTTTTGGCATTTATTAATTTTAAAAAGTTAGTTTAAATACAGTTGGCAATTTTAGTTAGGTATTCGGAATCAATGTCATCAAAACGTGCAAAGACCTTGCTATCAAGGTCTAAGACAGCAATCAAATCTTCATTTTTCATAATTGGGATAACAATTTCTGAATTAGTAGCAGCATCGCAAGCAATATGGCCAGCGAACTCATGAACATTAGGAACAATTTGCGTTTCTCTTGTTTTAGCGGCCGTACCGCAAACACCTTTGCCTAGTGCAATGTGCATGCAAGCAACAGGACCCTGAAAAGGTCCCAAAATTAATTCATGATTTTGATAACGATAAAAACCAGCGTAACTGACATTAGGCAAATTATTAAACAATAGAGCACTAATATTACTCATATTGGCAATCAAATCGTGCTCATCTTCAAGTAGGCTTTGTGCTTGCTTAAGTAGCAGTTGATAACGTTCAAGTTTGTCCATTTGCTTTCTCCTTTTTGAATAAGTCTAAACTAAGTGGGTAGCTTTTAAAAGTCAAACAAAGTATTTACTTTTTGATTTCAAATGTGTAAGCTTGAACAAGCCGTTAAAAAGAAGCTATAATGAAATGTGTGATAGCGCTAAAATCATTGCTAACATAAGATTTAGCAATGATTTGGTACCTAAGAAACTTTGTGATTTGTAAGAAATAAATCACAAAATTGTATAAATTTTCATTAAAAAAGGTGTATAATTTTTAAAAATCTTAACGGCTATAGTAAAATGGTCTCAATGACTTATTTTATTGCAAGATAATGAAAGGGGCGATAACAATGTCGATGATAGAGTTCCATGACGTGCAAAAATATTATGGCCATTTTCATGCACTGCACGACATTAATTTGGAAATTGATGAAGGGGAGACGGTGGTTTTAATTGGACCATCAGGTTCAGGTAAGAGTACTTTAGTACGTACCGTGAACGGCCTTGAAACAATCCAAAAAGGTCAATTGATTGTTAACGGTCATGATTTGTCTGATCCAAAGACTAACCTTAACATTCTTAGAAGTGATGTTGGGATGGTTTTCCAGCACTTCAATCTGTACAAAAATAAAGATGTACTTGAAAATATTATGTTGGCACCAAGAATTGTTAGCCATATTCCAGAAGAAGAAAACAAAAAACGAGCAATGGAACTGCTCGAAATGGTTGGTCTGGAAAAATGGGCACACAATATGCCTTCACAAATTTCAGGTGGTCAAAAACAGCGTGTTGCCATTGCTCGAACATTGGCCATGCGTCCTAAGCTTATTCTTTACGATGAACCAACTAGTGCGCTTGACCCAGAAATGATTGATGATGTTTTGCAAGTTATTAAGAAAGTTACAAATGAGAGCGGAATGACATCCTTGATTGTTACCCACGAAATGGGCTTTGCTAAAGAGGTTGCCAACCGAGTTATCTTCATGGACCAAGGTCAAATTGTTGAAGATGAGAATAGCGCAAGTTTCTTTGAACAACCTAAGACAGTACGGGCACAACAATTCTTGAGTAAGATCATCTCTCACTAAGGAGGCCGATTATGAAAAAGAAATTTTGGTTGCTTCCTTTACTAGCATGTGTATTGATGCTGACTGGATGTGGTAAGAGCCTAAGTGATCAATCTGTTTTAGATAATGTTAAAGAGTCTAATACGATTACTTGGGGTGTTAAAGGTGATGTTAAACTTTTTGGCTTGATTGATGTCCGCGATGGTCAACAAAAAGGTTTTGATGTTGACATGGCCAAAGCAATTACTAAGCGTATCTTAGGGCCCAAAGGCAAGGCAGAATTTGTCACAACTACGTCACAATCAAGAATACCGCTTCTGAAGAATGGTAATGTCGATGCAATAATTGCTACGATGACGATTACTCCAGAGCGTAAAAAGATTATTTCATTTTCACACTCATACTTTGATGCTGGTCAGTCAATATTAGTTGCTAAAAATTCCTCAATTAAAAGTGCCAAAGATTTAAATGGTAAGACTGTTATTGGGGTAGTTGGTGCTAACTCAGTAGAAAACATTAAAAAGATAGCTCCTAGAGCAAAAGTGATTGAACTTCAAGACTATGCTCAAGCTATGAACGCACTGAAATCAGGTCAAGGTGATGCTTTGACTACTGACAATGGTATCTTATTTGGGTTAGCAGTTCAGAACCCAGGCTATGAAGTTCGTGGTGGCACCTTCACCGTTGAACCTTATGGTGTTGCGGTTAATAAGGGACAAACCGGATTTACTAAGGCTGTTGACAAGGCAGTTCTTGAGATGCAGCATGATGGTGAATACAATCGCTTAATTAAAAAGTGGTTTGGCGATGTTCCAGGATTTAAGTACAAGGAGCTGTATCGCCGATGATTGATATTTTTACAAAATTCAGTGGTCAATTATTTGTTGGTTTGGGCTGGACGATACTTTCAAGTGTGATTGCATTATTCTTCAGTTTGATTATAGGAACTGTGTTTGCAATTATGGAAGTTGTTCCTAGTAAAATAGCTCGCTTTATTGGACGTGCATACGTAGAAATATTGCGTAACATTCCACTGCTGGTAATTACGATGTTCTTCTATCTTGTTATTCCAAAATATGTGATGAAGATTAATGGTTTTACTGCAGGAACAATTGGTTTAACGCTTTATACTTCTGCATTTATTGCTGAAACGATTCGTTCAGGTATCCAATCTGTTTCTGGTGGACAAATGGAAGGTGCTCGTTCTACAGGTATGACTTATTGGCAAGCAATGCGTTACATTATTTTGCCACAAGCATTCAAGATCGTTATTCCACCACTTGGAAACCAGTTTGTTAACTTAGTCAAAAACTCATCGGTTCTTGCCTTTGTTGCAGGATTTGATTTGATGTATCAAGCAAACTCAATTGCTTCGACTACTTTTGACCAGATTAACAGCTATTTAGTAGTTGGGGTTTTGTATTTAATTATTACATTACCACTTAGCTACTACATGCAGTATTTGGAAAAGAAATTAGCCTGAGAGGAGGTTCAGTGAAATGCAAAATTGGATTAGCGCCTTTTCATGGCTAAACGTGCACTTTCTATTAATGGGCCTTTGGGTTACTATCTATATTTCAGTAATTTCAGTTATTTTGAGTTTCATTATTGGCTCAATTTTGGGAATTATTAGATATTCAAAAATCAAGTTTGTTTCAAAAATCGTTGGTTTTATAATTGATATTATCCGTAACGTACCGTTACTTTTGATTATCTTCTTTACCTACTTTGGCTTGCCAAACTTTGGGTTGAGACCAGAAACGATTCCAGCAGCAGTTATTGCAATGACGGTCTTTGAATCAAGCATGATTGCAGAAATTGTTCGTTCAGGAATTCAATCAGTTTCTACCGGACAAATGGAAGGTGCAAGATCAACGGGAATGTCCTTTGTTCAAGCATTATGGCATGTTGTATTGCCACAGGCATATAAGAACATGATTCCAACAATTATTAGTCAATTTGTTTCGCTAATTAAGGATACTTCGTTAGCAACAATTATCGTTGTTCCAGAAATGATGCAGCATGCACAAGTTATTTATGGACAAAATTCTAATTATATTTTGCCAATGTTTGCTGCTTTAGCAGTACTATACTTCATCGTCTGCTTTACACTTTCAGTGATTGGCAACGTAATTGGAAAACATTTGACTTAAAATTAAATATTTTGATTTATTTTCTTAAAAAGGATTTCACACTGTGAAATCCTTTTTTGTGTGTTTTTGTTGATATAAAGCTTTTTATGACTGAGTATCCGATTGTAAATAAACAATTAATTAGATTTTTTTTAGAAAAAGTATTGACAGATTAAAAATATACACTTATCTTATTATATAACATCATATAACAATTAATAGATAAGAGGTAAACAATGAAGAAACAATATCAAGACGAAATAACAAATGCGATTAAAGCCTGTCAAAAGATTGACGGCATCAATCATATTTATTTTGCGGCATGTGGTGGTTCAATGGCTTTCATGCAACCAGCAGAGTACATTATTAACCGCGAGTGCGACATTCCTGCAACTATTTTGCCATCACGTGAATTTACCACACGTGATCCTCATGACTTGGGCGAGCATAGTGTAGTTGTAACTTGTTCTCACTCAGGTAGTACTCCAGAAACTAATGAAGCTGCCAAATTTGCTAAAGAAAAAGGCGCTTTAACAATTGGAATTGCCTTCACACCTGATTCAGACTTGGAGAAGAACTCTGACTATACTTTGCATTACAGTTGGGGAAAAGGTACAGACGCTTCTGATTTAAACACCGGTGTACTTTATGGCTTTATTTTTGGTCTGTTAAAGGCTGTGACTGGTGATGCTAAGTATGACAAGGGCTTGAAAGCACTTGACGACTTGGAAGCAATTGCTGAAAGAACTCGCCAACAATTCGGTGATACAACTAAGAAGTGGACCAGTGAATTAAAGCGTGAGAAGTTGATTTACGCAATTGGCTCAGGCATTAACTTGGGTGAGACATACTCATTTTCAGCGTGCTGGCTCCAAGAAATGCAATGGATTAACAGTAGCTGCATTGATTCAGCTGAATATTTCCATGGTCCTTTTGAAATTACCGACTTTGATGTTCCTTTCATTATCTGTGAAGGAATGGGTGTTACTCGCAAGATGGACCAACGTGCGGTTGACTTTGCTAAGAAGCACAGCGAGAAAGTTTATGTAATTGATAATGCAGACTTTGATATGCACGAAATTGACGACGACTTTAAAGAATATTATTCACAGATTCTTTCAGGTGTAGTCTTCCGTCAACTTGCTGAAAGCTTTTCATATGAAAGAGGTCATTCTCTAGAAGCTCGTCGTTACATGTGGCATTTAGATTATTAGTGTTAGTCCAATGAAAATAATTTCAATTGGAGATAATGTAGCTGACACCTATGTTAAGCAGAGAGTTTATTTTCCTGGTGGAAATTGTGTCAATGTTGCTGTTGATGCAAAAAAAGCTGGAGCAGAAGTTTCTGCTTATCTCGGCATTTTAGGTAATGACGATCGTGCTAGCCATATTGAAGAATCATTAAAAGAAGAGCAGGTTGAATTAGTTAACTGTCGTAAAGTTTATGCTCCTACGGCGCAGCCGCGAGTTTTCCTAACTGCTGAAGGGGATCGAACCTTTGAAGCAGGTCCGAAGAATTCAGGCTTACACTTATTAAACTTACGATTAACTCCTGATGACTTTACAACAATCGATGGTTTCGATGTTGTTCATGCAGGAATTGATTCTGGAATTGATGAGTATCTACCAGAATTACATAAACGAGTAAAAGTTTCCTTTGACTTTTCCATTTCTCGGGATAAGGACTACTTTAAAAAGACACTTCCTAATGTTGATTTTGCATTTTTCTCTGGGTCAGACATGAGTGATGACCAAGCTGTAGAATTTGCCAAAAAATATTTAACCTTAGGTCCAGAAGTTATTGTTATTACAAGGGGAGAAAGACCTGCATTTTTGCTAACTTCACAAGAATCTTATTACCAAGAACCGCAAAAAATAAAAGTTGTCGACACGATGGGTGCAGGTGACAGTTTTATTGCTGGTTTTCTAGTTTCTTACTTAGATAAGAATAATTTAGTATTAGCGGCAGAAGCTGCAAGCAAAAACGCTGCAGTTACCTGTCAATTATCTGGAGGCTTTGGTCACCAGAAATCTTTTTAGAAAAGAGTGATGAACATGAAAAAAGGTGCAGTACTTGCTACAGCAGCCGTTGCATGCTTCGGGATGCTGTTGACTGGTTGTCAGAACAAAGGCAATTCTAGTTCAAAAAAGCAAGAAAAAATTACAGTTGTACAAAATGCCCCAGTGGATTCGCTAGATCCAATCTTGGCCTATTCAAACAGCTCGTCTGTAGTTGTAGCCAACACAACTGAGGGTCTTTATACAATTGATGCAAACGATAAGCCTCAACTTGGTTTGGCTTCAAACGTGAAGACAAGTAATCATGGTTTGACTAAGACCTTTACGATTCGTGAAGATGCTAAGTGGTCAAACGGCGACCCAATTACAGCAAATGATTTTGTCTTTGCATGGCGCCGCTTGGCTAATCCTAAGAACGCCTCAGCTTTCAACTTCCAACCAGGTGCGGCTGGAATTAAAAATGCGGATGACATCGTCGCGGGAAAGAAACCAGTTAATTCATTAGGCGTTAAAGCTACAGGTAAAAAGACTTTAGTTGTTGAATTAGACCATGTAGTACCTTATATGAACAAGCTGCTTGCATTTAGTGACTTTGCACCAGTCAACCAAAAGTACTTCGAAAAAGCAGGTAAAAAATTCGCTCAAGATTCAGATCACTTGATTGCTTCAGGTCCATATAAGATTAAGGACTGGAAGCTTGGTGATAACAGTATCCAATTAGTGAAAAACGCAAAATATTGGGATGCCAAAAACGTTAAGCTTAACGAAGTAAAACTTGATGTGATTATTGATCCTGAAAAAGCAGCCATTGCTTTTGAAAACGGTAGTGCTGATTATGTTCACCTTAGTGGACAACTTGTTCCTAAGTACCGTAAGGATAAAAACTACGAAAATGAAGTTGGTAACTTTACCCAATACCTTATGTTCAATGTAAAGAAACCTGGCCTTGATAACGAGGATTTACGTAAGGCAATCTCTAGTAGCATTAATCGTAAGGAAATTACCAAACATATTTTGAAAGACGGTTCTATTCCAGTTCATTCAATGGTAATGAAAAATTTAGTTAAGAATCCTTCAAATGGTAAGGACTTTGCCGATGAGTCTACGACTGATTTGTCAGAGTACTCAGCTGCTGATGCAAAGAAGTACTGGAACAAAGCTAAGTCCAAGACTGACTTAAGATCAATAACTTTATTATACGACGATAGTGATCCCGCTTATGCTAATGTTGCTGCATATGTGAAGGCACAAGTAGAAAAGAATCTTCCAGGAATGAAAGTTGATTTACAACAAGTTTCCAAGAAGACTAGACTTGATAAAATGTCAAAAGCAACTTACGACGTCACACTTACGCGTTGGGGGCCAGATTATGCTGATCCAACAGCAATTTTAAGTATGTACCAAAGTAAGAATGATAGTAACTACGGTAAATGGGCTAACTCTGAATTTGATAAGTTAATGGCAGAGTCAAACAAGACAACAGATCAAGCTAAAAGATATCAACTTTTACTAAAGGCAAATAATATTTTAATTGATAGTGCTTCTTGTCCGCCATTGTACCAAAATGGTGCTCCAGTCTTAAAGAGAGCTAACATCCAAGACTTACCAATGCATATTGCGGGTGTTCCATACTTCTTCAAGTATGCATCGATTAAGTAAATTGAATGACTATAAAAAGAGGCCTAGGCCTCTTTTTTACTCACAAAATATGATCGAGATAATTAGTTCTCACCAACTAATATAATAAACATATTAAATTATTTTAAGAAACAAGGTTGACAGATTAAAAATATCTTATTATCTTATCATATAAGGCGCTGAACAATTACTAAGATCTTGGGTAGATTTAAAAGAGATCTTTATTTCTTTGAAACTGATCAAATTAAAGTCATTTGGTTTTAAGTAATTCTCCCTAGTTTGAAGCATTTAGAAAAGAGTGAAATTTATGAAAAGAAGTGCAGCAATCGTTTCAACTGCAATTGCCTGCGTTGGAATGTTACTGACTGGTTGTCAGAAGAGTTCGAATTCAGGCACACAAAATCAAAGTAAAATTACGGTGGTAGAAAATACTCCTGTTGATTCTCTGGATCCCGCAGTAGCATATCAAGAGTCAGCTATCGTTACCGTAGCTAACACAACTGAAGGCTTATATACAATGGATGCACATGATAAGCCACAATTTGGATTAGCATCCAAAGTTAAAACAAGTAATCACGGTTTGACAAAAACATTTACAATTCGTGAAGATGCTAAGTGGTCAAATGGTGATCCAGTGACAGCTAACGATTTTGTATTTGGTTGGCGGAGATTTTCAGATCCTAAAAATGCGTCACCATATAACTTTGAACTAGGTGCTGCGGGAATTAAAAATGCTGATGCAATTACTCTAGGTAAGAAGCCTACAAGTGATTTAGGTGTGAGAGCTACCGGACCAAAGACTTTGGTTGTTGAACTTGATCATCCGGTTCCGTTTTTGAGCAGAATTTTAGCATTTGCACCATTTGCTCCTGTTAATCAAAAGTATTTTGAAAAAACAGGTAAAAAATTTGGTCAAGATTCAAGTCACGTGATTGCAACAGGACCATATAAAATTAAAGACTGGAAGCTAGGAGACAATACAGTACAGCTTGTAAAGAATCCAAAATACTGGGACGCTAAAAATGTTAAGGTTAAAGAAATTAAGCTTGATGTAATAACCGATCCAGAAAAAGCAGCGATTGCTTTTGAGAACGGTAATGCTGACTATGTACGTCTGAGTGGCCAACTGGTTTCAAAATATCATAAAGATAAGAACTTTGTTGATGAGATTAGCAACTTCAACCACTACTTAATATTTAATATGAAAGAACCTGGCATAAATAATGCTAATTTGCGTAAAGCAATTTCAGTTAGCCTTAATAGGAAAGAAATTACTACTCATATTTTGAAAGATGGTTCAGTTCCTGTTCATTCGATGGTAATGAGAAAACTTGGCAAAAATCCAAAAACTGGTAAAGACTTTGCTGATGAATCAACAACTAATTTATCACAGTATTCCCCAGCTGACGCTAAAAAGTATTGGAATAAGGCTAAATCAGAAACTAAATTAAGATCATTCACTTTGCTTTATGATGATAGTGATCCGTCATATTCAAATGTTGCTGCTTATATTAAAGCTCAAGTTGAGAAAAACTTACCTGGAATGAAGGTAAACTTACAGCAGGTTTCAAAGAAAACTAGGTTAGATAAAATGGCCAAATCTAACTTTGATGTGGGTATTTCTCGTTGGGCACCAGACTATGGTGATATATCAGCAGTATTAAATATGTATGTTACTGGTAACGCTAGCAACTATGCGAAATGGTCAGATCCGGAATACGATCGTTTGATTGCACAAGCAAACAAAGAAACTGATCTTTCTAAGAGATATCAACTACTATTAAAAGCAAATAATATTTTAGTTGATAGCGCAGCTTGTCCACCATTATATCAAGCAGGTGCACCAGTCTTAAGACGAACAAACATTAAAGATATGCCAATGCATATCTCTGGTGTTCCACTAGTCTTTAAATATGTATATATAAAATAAATTAGAAAACAAATAGAACTGGGATTTAATCTCAGCTCTGTTTGATTAGATGAAAGGGAGGGAAGAACTTGAAGAAATATGTCTTAAAAAGACTTTTAATCGCGGTAGTAACCTTATTCTTAATTACATTAATTTTATTTGTAATGGAAAAGGCGATGCCAGGTTCTCCATTTAATGATGAAAAAATGTCACACGCTCAAGTTGCTGCCCTTTACCGTAAATACGGGCTAGATGGACCTATTTGGCTACAGTTCTTTAATTATTTGAAAAATATGATTACTGGTGATTTTGGTGTTTCATACACAGTTCAAGTAAACACTCCGGTAACAACAATGATTTTTCAACACTTCAAGATTTCATTACAAATTGGTTTACAAGCAACTATATTAGGCTCAATTATTGGTTTCTTTATGGGTGTTCTTGCAGCAGTTAAAAAAGGCACCATCTGGGATAACCTAATGACAGGAATCTCGGTATTAGGAATTAGTTTACCCAACTTCGTTGTGGCCTTGATTATCTCGCTAATCTTCTCATACAAATTAATGGTTTTACCTGGAACTTACCAACAAACTCAACCGTTTGTTTCAAGTATTTTGCCAACAATTGCATTGAGTACATTTACAATGGCAAGTATCGAACGATATGTCCGTAATGACATGATTACGATTATGGATTCAGACTATTATCGATTAGCAGATTCAAAGGGAATTAAGAAGTATCAATTAATTATGCACCATGTAATTAGGAACACTTTGATTTCCGTAATTACTGTGTTAGCACCATTAATGATCGATTTAATTGCCGGTAGTATGGTTATTGAAAAAGCCTTTGCTATTCCTGGCTTAGGTACTTTGTACATCAGTGCAATTCAAGCTAATGATTACAATGTTGTTTTAGGAATCACATTTTTCTATGCAGTTTTGTTCATTGGTATCATGCTAGTTGTTGACATTTTATACGGTTTAATTGATCCACGGATTAGATTAGATGAGGGTGAATAAGATGACAGATAATAAAAACAATGATTTTGAATTTGCCCAAAATCCCGAAGTCGAGGACCATTATTCGGGTAAGTCATATTCATACGGTCAATTAATTTGGCATCGCTTTTTAAGAAATAAGGGAGCAGTTGTCAGTGTTGTGGTACTGGTTATTATTACGTTAATTGCCTTTTTGGCACCGCATTTTAGCCAGTTTTCTCCAACTACACCTTATCCAAATCAATCAAATTTAGCTCCAGGTACAAATGGCCATTGGTTTGGTACAGACAATTTGGGGAGAGATATTTTTGTTAGGGTAGCAGCCGGAACCTCCGTTTCATTACGAGTTGCCTTGGTTGCGATGGCTATCGACTTAGTAATAGGTACGAGCTACGGACTTATTTCAGGATATTTTGGTGGCAAGATTGATTTATTCATGCAACGAATTACTGAAATTTTAAGTACAATTCCAATGATTATTATCGTTACGCTTTTAGTTTTGGTAATGAAACCAGGTCTAATTAGTATTATTACGGCGATGATGATTGTTGGTTGGATTAACATGAGTAGAATAGTTCGGGCCCAAGTACTTGAATTGAAGTCACGTGAATATGTTTTGTCGGCCAGAACAATGGGGGAATCTAATTTTAAGATTATTTTCTCGCAAATTTTGCCCAACACACTTGGTCAGATTATTACAACGTTCATGCTATCAATTCCAAATGCAATCTTCTTGGAAGCATTCTTGGCCTTTATTGGTTTAGGCGTTCCTGCTCCACTAGCCTCATTGGGAACAATGATTAATGATGGTTATACGCAGGCAATCGTTTACCCTTACATGGTATTCTTCCCAGTCTTATTTTTGGCCCTAATCATGTTAAGTTTCAATATTATTGCTGATGGCTTACGTGATGCGATTGAAGGAAGCTAGGTGAAACCATGACTGAAACAGTTCTAGAAATAAAAAACTTACAAGTTGAGTATCATACCGAACACGGTGATGTACAAGCAGTTAGAGGGATTAACTACAAGGTAAATAAAGGGGAAACTGTTGCTTTAGTTGGTGAATCTGGTTGTGGGAAGTCAGCTAGCGTTAAACCGATTATGGGTGAAAAGGAAGCCAATCAAGTAATTAAATCAGGTGAAATTAACTTTACCTACCAAACTGAAAATGGACAAAAGACAGTTGACCTTTTAAAGATAAGTCCTAAAGAAGTCCAAAGTCAGATTAAGGGTAAGGAAATTGCCATGGTCTTTCAAGACCCAATGACTTCACTTGATCCAACAATGAAAATTGAAAAGCAGATTGCCGAGGCAGTAAAAGCATCGAGTCCCCAAATTAATAAGGAACAATTAAATAAACGTGTTCTAGAATTAATTGAGACAGTCGGAATTCAAAATGCTGACGTGGTAAAGAAACAGTATCCACATCAACTGTCAGGAGGGATGCGGCAAAGAATTGTTATTGCGATTGCATTGTCGGGGAATCCTAGTTTATTGATTTGTGATGAACCGACAACAGGCCTTGATGTTACAATTCAAGCTAAAATTTTGAATTTAATTAAAGATATTCAAAAAAGCCGTAAGTTATCAGTAATTTTTATTACACACAACCTAGGTGTTGTGGCCAATATTGCTACTAATGTTAATGTTATGTATGCTGGTAAGATTGTCGAAACTGGTACGACTGAAGATATTTTCTTTGATCCGCGTCACCCATACACTTGGGGTCTACTTGAATCAGTACCTGATGTAAATGAAGCGGTTAAAGAGTTGCCAACAATTGCTGGGACAATTCCAGATTTAACCCAACCAGTTGTTGGTGATGCTTTTGCACCACGAAACAAGTATGCATTAAATATTGACTTTAAAGAACAACCCCCAATGTTTGAAGTTAATGATCATCATTATGCTGCTACTTGGCTTCTCGATAAAAGAGCACCTAAGGTAGAAATACCAACGGTACTTAAAAGGAGAATTGAAAAAATGAAGAAAGAAGCTGAAGCTGATGGCGAATAATATTCTTGAAGTACACCATTTAAAACAGTATTTTCCAATTGGGAAGAAAAAAGTAGTTAAAGCCGTTGATGATGTTTCTTTTAATATTGCTAGCGGTGAAACTTTTGGTCTTGTTGGTGAATCCGGTAGTGGAAAAACGACAATTGGTCGTTCAATTATCAGACTTTATAAACCAACATACGGTGAAGTGATTTTTGAAGGTGAACAGATAGCTGGCACTTTAGATAAAAAGCGTACTTCAAAGTTACGTAAAGATATGCAGATGATCTTTCAAGACCCGATGTCATCGTTAAATCCAAGGAAAAAAGTTGGTGACATTATAAAGCTTGGCCTAGATATCCACTATCCAGAACTAAGTAAAGAGGAAAAGCAAGAGCGCGTTCTTAAAATGCTAAAAGTCGTTGGTCTTGATAGCTCTTTTATTAACCGGTACCCGCAAGAACTATCTGGTGGGCAGAGACAAAGAGTCGGCATTGCACGTGTTGTTATTATGCAGCCTCGCTTAATTATTGCCGATGAAGCAATTTCAGCCCTTGATGTTTCTGTTCAGGCTCAGGTTGTTAACTTGTTGCAACATATTCAAGAAGAAACTGGAAGTGCGATGCTGTTTATTGCGCATGACTTGGCAATGGTTAAGCACATTTCAAGTCACATTGGCGTTATTCACTTAGGGCACATCGTTGAGTCAGGTCCTACAGATGAAATCTTTGATCACCCGAAGCATCCCTATACTAAAAGTTTGTTGACCGCAATTCCGATTACAGATCCGATTGCTGAACAGAAAAAGCAATTGTCTGATTATCATGCACATCGGCATCAATATGTAAACAAAACGATGGTTGATCTTGGCAATGGGCACATGGTCTTGGATGATGGCTCGTGGTCGTAGAAGTACGGTTAAATAACAATTGCAAAAGTTTACTTATTTAATTATACTTGGCTGGTCGAAACGCAAAACAAGTTTATAGGAGAGTTTATCAATGGCACGACCAACAAATAAAACTGATTTAATTGAAGCAAGTAATACAGCATATCAAAAGATAGTTGATTTAATTGCTTCATTACCTGAAGAGGCACGTACAGCTGACTTTGATTTTGATACTAGTAAGTTAAAAGAAGCACATTGGAAACGCGACCGCAACGTTAGAGACGTATTAGCTCATTTATATGAATGGCAAAAATTATTAATTGACTGGATTGATAGTAATCAAGCTGGCAAACCAAAAGAATATTTACCAGAGGGCTATAATTGGCGTAACTATGGCGAAATGAACCAAGAGTTTTGGAAGAACGACCAATCAATTCCTCTTGAAGAAATGGAAGAGCTACTTGCTCAAAGTCATAAGAAAACAATGGCTTTAATTGACTCCTATACCAATGATGAACTATTCCAAAAGAATGTTTTCCCATGGACAGGCAATAATGCTCTAGGTACATATTTTATTGCCAATACTTCTAGTCACTATGAATGGGCTTTGAAGAAGCTAAGAAAATATAAGAGATCTATAAAGTAAGATAGAATAAAAACCGTTAGCACTTTGGCTAACGGTTTTCCTGTTTTCAATAATAAAAAGTAATCACTTAGTGTTTGTTATTTCAATTTTAATTTAGTAATATTGTGGTATTGAGGAGTGTTGTAATGAGATCTGATGAGACAATTGAAACAGTAGTTCCGCTTTACCGCAAGATATATCTTGATATTAAAAAGCAAATTCAAAGTAATGAATTAAAGCCGGAACAAAAATTGCCTAGTGAACAGTACTTGTGCCAAAAGTACAACGTAAGTAGGATAACGGTTCGTAAAGCTTTAAAGTTGTTAACTGAGGAACGATTAGTTGTTACCGTTCAAGGTAAAGGCTCATATGTTAACGCTAAGAAGATGATAGGTAAGTTGGATCAGATTCAAGGCTTTTCAGAATTTGCGCTTTCGCTTGATAAAAAGAGTGAGACCAAAATTCTGAAACGTGAAATCATCAAGAACGTCGATATTGCCAGGAAATTAATGTTACCTGATGATGCGGATTTAATTTACATCAAACGACTTTCTGAAATTGAAAAAACACCTTTGGGGATAGATGAAGCTTGGTTATCTGCTGAGCGGTTTCCTGATTTGCTTGTTAATATTAACTCTGACTCTTCTTTATATGAATATCTTGAACAGAAATATCATGAATTACCAGCAAATTCATATCGTGAAATTAGTACAAGTCTGCCAACTGCAAAACAAACTAGTCTGCTTAAACTCGATAAGGTAATACCATTATTTGAGGTTAACAAGACAGTTTATAATCAGTTCGATCAACCATTGGAATTTTCACATTATGTGGTTCGTGGAGATGAAATGACTTATATCATCAATTCGAATGTTGACGGCAAATTTTGCTTAAACAATAAAAAGTAAATTGATTTTAATAGTACAAAAGGCAGCTAACTAGTTCAGTTAGCTGCCTTTTAATTAAGAGATTATTTTTATTTCGTAGCTAGTAATAAAATCAAGAAGGATAATGTGTCGAATAAAAAGTGAACTAAAAAACTAACCCAAATATTATGAGTTTTCGTAAAAGCCCAGTTTAGAACTAACCGTGTAAATGCTAAACCTAAAATGACATAGCCAAGGTTATAATCGTATGTTGATAGATGAAGTAGCGCAAAAATTAAAGTAGAAGCAATATTTCCCCATAATAGCGGATGCGGCAACTTTGCAGAGGTAGCCAATTGCGTGACTGCCAATAGCGGCATAATTGCCAAGAACTCTTCACCTAAAATTTGGATAGCACTACTGAATCTTTGATAAAAAAAGATTAGCCAGACGTGTGGTGTTTTCATTGTTAAGCCAGCTGCGGCATTACCAGAAACAGATCCGAATAGCTTTTGCGCAATCATGCCCGATAAAACAGAAATAATGTAAGCTAAAATAAAGAAAGCTAGAACCCAGAGCCACTCTTTTGCCCTAAGGCCATGAAATAGGCGATGCCATCTATTACCAGTAGCTAGTTGAACACCCAAAATTTGAATTCCAAGAAAAAGCGCAACTATTAGTAATTGAAATATATCACTTACAAAAGTTGGATGGTTTTCATCGAAGATTAAAAAGTCTGGGATTTGGATACCAGGCATCATTAAACAGCAATAGGCTAGAAGGTTTGAGCCCAGAATTATTAGCCATTGTTTAAAGGTTAATTTAGTTGAATTGATATTTGTAAAAGAATTATTCATTTTTACCACCTCTTACTAGTCTCATTTTATTGACTATATTGTTGAAATACAATTTCCTTGCTTGTGTAAAATGCACAAGCTTCAAAAGATAAGAAAAGGAATTGTAGGACTTTTTTAGAATTCGGATTGTTATCGGTTACAATAAAGAGTGTGCTAAAATCAAAAATGAGTAGTATGCAAATAATATTTACAGAAAGGAGCTATTTTATGAAGACTGTTACAATTGCTCATCGTGAAGTCCCTGCTTTAGGGATTGGTACGTGGGAAATGGGCGATAAACCTGAAATAAGAACTGAAGAAGTTGCTGCAATTCGTGCTGGGCTTGATGCTGGATTACGCGTAATTGATACGGCTGAGATGTACGGCAATGGCCGTTCTGAAAAGTTGGTAGGTGAGGCAATTAAAACTTACCAGAGGTCTAGTATTTTCTTGATTTCTAAAGTGTTACCCTCAAATGCGTCTGCGGAACATATGAGACGAAGTCTAGAAAATAGTTTAAGGCGCCTTCAAACAGATTATCTTGATTTGTATCTTTACCATTGGCGCGGAGCAATACCATTAGAAGAGACTATTGCTGAGCTACAGTCTTTACAAGATGAGGGCCTTATCCATGCTTGGGGTGTTTCAAATTTTGACTTAGCTGACATGGAAGAACTATGGCAATTACCCAGCGGTCGTAATTGCGCTGCTAATGAAGATTTATATAACTTGGAAACTCGAGGAATTGAATACAGTTTGCTTCCTTGGCAAAGAGAAAAGCAAGTTCCACTAATTGCATACAGCCCATTAGGACGAGGTGCAAAAATGGGAAGTACAATGATGAAAAATCAGTCAGTCTTGCAAATTGCTGAGCAGCATCATGCAACTGCTTATCAAATTTTATTAGCTTGGGTGATGCAACAACCAGATGTTTTAGCAATTCCTAAGAGCAGTAGCTCAGAGCATTTATTGTCTAACTTAAAAGCACTAGAGATAGAATTAACTCAAGAAGATTTGCAAACTTTAGACCAAGCTTACCCAAAGCCCGATCATAAGGAGCCACTTGCGATTTACTAGGCAATTAACTGGTTTTTTTTGAAAACTAGTGAGTTGAAAATGTAAATGGGAAAGATTCATTAGTCGATATGAGATTATTTTGATTGATACAAAAATCTTTTTTAATGATTAAAAAACTAAAAAATAAAGCAAAAAAGCTTGAGTTCGCTCAAGCTTTTTCTGTACTCTTATACTAAGTAAGAAATTGGGAAGTTAAATAATGAAGAGTTTTTTGTTTCGATTATATCTGGCATTAATGAAGCTAGTTGCTCATTTTATGCCAATGCAAGATAATAAAGTGGTCATTCTTAATGGGGCAGGTAGGTCAGGCTCAAATGGCTATTTGTTTGGCAAGTACCTGGAAAAAAACCATCCAGAATATGAAGTTACACTTGTTGAACCGTGGCCGTCTTCACATTTACCGCTTAAAACTTGGCGCGAAATCGGCGCGGCTAAATTCGTTTTGACCACACACCAGCCATTTAAAGTTCATGCTAAGCAGATTAATATCCAGTTTTGGCATGGTATTCCACTTAAACGAATGGGAATAATGGCAAATAATACTACCAGAAAAACGGATCAGCGCAACGCCAAATTATGGCAAAAAAATGCTGATATTGTTTGTTCAAGTAGTGACTTATACGAAAGTTTGATGAGTGCGTGTTGCGGCATTGAAACTAATAAGTATCAAAAAACTGGCTTTCCTCGACTCGATGCTTTGAAAAGACCTGCCATTAGCAAAAAGCAGCTACTGATGGATTTGTTTAAAGCCGAAGATGCTGATGCCAAAATTGGTATTTACATGCCAACATTTCGCTATGAAATGGAAGACAGTCAGATTATGAGACAGGTTGAACAGGGTAACTTTTTAACGCTGGCTGACTTTGATATTGAACAATTGAATCATAATTTAAAACAAAATCAGCAGTATTTAATTGTTAAATTGCATCCGTATGAAATGCGCTTATTTAAAGATATGCATAGTAATTTTTCTAATATTACCTTTCTTAACAATGATTATCTCAACCAGCAAGATGTTGACCTGTACGAATTGTTGGGCAATACTGACTTTTTGATTACTGATTACTCGTCAATTTACTTTGATTATTTAACAATTGATAAGCCAATTATTTTCCTCACCAACTATTTGCAGCAATATGAAGAAAAGCGTGGTTTACTAATGGGACCATATGAAGATGTTGTCCCTGGAATATGTGTGAAAACCCAGCAAGAGCTTTTAGAAGCATTGGACAAACCTGACCGGTTTCAGCAAAAGCGACATTATTGGCTAAACCTATCCAACCAAGTTCAAACTGATTCAAATTGCGAAAATGTTGTTAAGTTAATGAAGAACATTAGAGGGTAAGTTGTGAAAAAAACTTTTTTAAATATCTTGTATAATGCGGTTTACCAAATTTTCCTTGTGCTAGTGCCGTTAATTACGGTGCCATACTTATCGCGAATTTTGGGCCCAAAAACTTATGGTATTTATAGCAATGTTAATAATATTGTCCAGTTCTTAATGATCTTTTGTACATTATCAGTTTCATATATTGGAATGAGGACAATTTCGCAAACACGAGCATTTAAAAGCCCACAAGAATTAACTGAAGCATTTTGGGGCTTATGGTATTTTCAAGCATTAGCGGGCTTGGTTACGATTCTAATTGTTGTTTTAGTTGCGTGTTTTTTCCATATTAAGTATTGGCAATACATTTTGTTGATGGTGCCATATTTAATCTCAGCTCAAGTTGATATTTCATGGTTTTTCCAAGGGTTGGCAGACTTTGGTCGTGTTGTTTTAAAAAATACGGCGGTTAAACTAGTTTCAGTTGTTTTGATTTTATTATGGGTTAAACAACCAGGCGACTTGTGGAAATATATGTTGATTATGTCGGTCTCAACGATGTNTTGGTCGTGTTGTTTTAAAAAATACGGCGGTTAAACTAGTTTCAGTTGTTTTGATTTTATTATGGGTTAAACAACCAGGCGACTTGTGGAAATATATGTTGATTATGTCGGTCTCAACGATGTTTGGTTCATTTGTTTTCTGGTTTGATATTCGGCGCTATGTTGGGGGGCCAGTTAAGCACTTTTATCAGTATCAAGCGACAATTAAATCCATTATTACATTATTAATTCCGCAAATTGCGACGCAAATCTATACTTCACTTGATAAGCCGATTTTAGGTCTTTTCCAAAATTCAACTCAGGTGGCCTACTACGACAATTCTCAGCGTATTTCAAATATGGTTTTGGGAGTTGTTACAAGTATTTCACTAGTTATTATGCCCAAAATGGCTGGTGAAGGTAAAAAAGAGCAGCGTGTTATTCTGAAAAAATCGCTTGAAGCAACGGTCATGCTGGGAACATTGTTTGCAGTGATTATTATGGCCAATACAAAGGAATTTGTTCCTTTCTTTTTTGGTCATAAGTTTATTCCGATGACGCCGTTAATGTTCTTCTTTGCACTAACAATAGTGATGATACCAACTGGGGGCGTTTTTGCTAACCAGTTCGCCTTGGCAAACCATCGCGATCAAGACTATGCCATCCCAGTAATAGTTGGTGCAGTTCTTGAAGTAGTTCTAAGTTACTTCTTGGACAGATTATATGGTGCAACGGGGGCGATGATTGCAATTTTGATTACTGAATTCATCGTTTTGATTTTGCGGTTGTGGATAGTGCGTGACGGATATGATTTTAAGTATTCCTTTAAAGAAATTCCGAAATATCTGTTGATAGCCCTAATTGTCTTAATGGTGGGGATGCTTATTCCGCAGCTTGTTTCGTCAGCCTTTTTCAATATGGCTATCAAATCAATTGTAATGTTCATCCTATATTTTGCCCTTATGTTCCTATTTAAGCTTGATTTTAATCAGGACATTATTATGTTAGTTAAGAAACTTTTTACTAGAGGTTAAAAATGATTCCGAAAATAATTCATTATGTTTGGGTTGGAGGCAATCCTAAGCCCAAAAATATTCAGCGATGTTTAAAAACTTGGCGCAAACACTTGCAGGACTATAAAATTATCGAGTGGAACGAGGATAATTTTGACATTCATGAGAACAAATACGTTGAACAAGCCTATCAAGCAAAAAAATGGGCCTTCGTTTCCGACTATATTCGTGCCAAGGCTGTTTATGAATACGGCGGCATTTATTTGGATACTGATGTACTCGTCCTTGACGATTTGACAAGTTTGCTTAATAATCGCGCTTTTGTTGGCTTTGAAAACAAAGACAATCCTTTTACGGCAGTTTTTGGTGCCGAAAAACACCATCCACTACTGAAGGATATGCTGAACTATTACGATGATCGCGACTTTAATTTTGATCGAGCTGATCAATTGGCTGGTGTTAACACGGTCTCTGTTTCAGATATTTTAAAAAACAAGTATGGTGCTAAGCCTAACAACCAAGAACAAGAGCTTAAAGAGGGAATTCATGTTTACCCAGATGGCGTTTTATGCAACCCATCAGCTGATTCTAAGACTATCCATGTATTTACTGGTACTTGGATGGAAGGCGAGAAGCCACTAAAAAGAAAACTTGTTACAGCGTTCAAAGTAAGAATTAAAACACAAAAAGAGGCGGCGCTTTATGCCAAACTCTTCAGGTGAACTAACTGAATCAGAATTGCAGGAATTAGTTGAACATGTTTCGCTGACATCATTTAACCGTCCTTTTTTGCATCAAGCCAAGATTAATCGGCGAATGACGACAACTGGGGGACGCTATCATTTAACTGATCATCATCTTGAGATAAATGCACATTTTTTACAACCACAATACCATGATGAATTGGTTGGAATCATCAAGCATGAACTAACACACTATCATTTACACCTGCAAAACCGCGGTTACCGCCACCGTGATACAGACTTTAAGTTATTGCTGAAAAAGGTTGGAGGCAGTCGCTACGCACCTGATATTGGATTGCGCAAGAAGCAAAAACCAAAATTTGTTTATAAATGTCAGCACTGTGGCCAAAAGTTTAAACGTGTTCGCCGCATTAACGTACGCCACTATGCTTGCGGTAAATGTGGTGGCCCTTTAAGGCTGGTGAAAAGCTAATTTAAAAATAAAGTTACCGTTTCCATAGATTTTGTTTGACAAATCGTTAGGTGCCAAACTATAATCAAATTATAGAAATTAGGTACCTAACAAAAATTAAAAATAGAAAAACAAAAGGAGTTTTATCATGAGTCAAACAAGTGATAAGTTAATGAAGCAACTTTATTTTATTATGCGTGCCAGTCGCTACTTTATGTTTGAGAATAAGCAGCCTATTTCTGGTCAAAAACGTGTCTTGGCAGTCCTTAGACTCGAAGATGGCTTAACCCAAAACTATTTAGCTGAAATTCTGGCGCTTAAACCTGGATCCTTAGCTGAGCTTTTAAAGAAAATGGAAGCTAAGGGCTCCATTCGACGTGAGACAGATGAACAGGATAAGCGGGTTAAACGGGTTTATCTAACTGAAGAAGGACGAAAAGAAGCAGCTCGTTTAGATGAATTAAAGAAGGCCCAAGACACAGGCTCATTTTTTGCCGGTCTAGATGAAGAAGAGCAAACCCAATTTAGCCATTACTTGGAAAAAATAGCTGATGGTTGGGACGAGGACTTTAAGCAACATGCGCAAAAGTTTGTTGATCCAACAGTCCGTATGAAGGCTTATAGCAAATGGCGCAAGTATGCTGAAAATCACGATTACTCAAAAGAAGAGATGAGAGATCTCTGTCACCGGATGCACGGTCACCATCATTATCGTGATCACTGTCATGGCTATAGTAGTGAAGATTTTAAGAAATACTGTGATTTTGACAAAAATTGGCATGGCGACCGCGACTTTTGGCGTGAATTTTGGCATAATGAAGATAACGAATTGTAGTTAGAAAAAAGAAAAAGTTTTTCAGTAATTGAAAAGCTTTTTTTTAATTAAGGAAGCCGGTACTACTAATGACATTTAAGTCTGACCAAACTAAGACAAAAACGGTTAAAATGAAAGACTTTTTACAACTTTTAAAAGGACTAAAACTGAAAAACGGGCTTTTTGCCGCCGGTTTGCTTTTCAGTTTAGTTACGAGTGCAACTAATCTACTACTGCCATTATTGACACGTAATTTAGTTGATACAAGTAAATGGAATAAGTTCAACTATCGGAGTATGGAGTTAATCATTGTTGTTTTTGCGGCTCAGCTAGTTTTGGGCACACTTGGTGGTTATATTTTGCGCTACTTTGGTGAAAGTGTCGTAAAAAGCTTACGTGAAAAACTTTGGTCGCACCTGTTAAAATTACCGATTTCTTATTTTGATGAAAATAAGGCTGGGGAAACTAGTTCACGTCTTGTTAATGATACTGGAGTAATTAAAGACCTGATTGCTTCACAATTTCCTAACTTTATTACCGGTGCCATTCAACTGCTTTTTTCTTTAATTATTCTTTTTGTGATGGACTGGCAAATGGCGGTCTTAATTTTTACAATTGTGCCGATTGTCATTTTGATTCTTTTTCCGGTCGGTCGTATTATGGCGCGACTTGGGCGTAAGCTGCAAGCTGCAACAGCCGAATTCAACGGTGATGTCAGTGAGAAATTAGCGGAAGTTCGACTGATTAAATCAAGTAACGGCGAAAAGTTTGAAGAGCAAAGTGGGAAAAGGATGATTAATAAAATCTTTAACATCGGAGTGATCGATGCCCGCGTTGAAGCAATCTTACAGCCAATTATGACAACACTGATGATGGCAGCATTTGCTGGCATTTTAGCTTTTGGACTTATTCGTGTCGGGCAAGGTTCATTAACAAGCGGATCACTTGTTGCCTTTTTACTTTACTTATTTAATGTGATTGCGCCATTTGCCAACTTTGCAACCTTCTTCTCGCAGATTCAAAAAGCTTTAGGTTCCACAGAACGAATCCAACAAATTTTACAAATTGAACCAGAAAAAAGTTACTTAAGTCAGCCTACAGATATAGCTAATCAAACTTTGAAGGCAGAAAACCTGAGTTTCAATTATGAGACGGATGAACCAGTTTTAAGTTCAATTTCTTTTGTTGCCAAGCCCAATTCTGTAATTGCGTTTGCTGGACCAAGTGGCGCAGGAAAGTCGACCATTTTTGCCTTGATCGAACGCTTTTATCATCCAACAACTGGTCAAATTTTGATTGGCAAGCAAAATATTGATGAGATTGAGCTAGCGAGTTGGCGTTCACAAATTGGTTACGTGTCCCAAAATAGTGCCATTTTCTCTGGTACGATTAGAGATAATTTGGTTTATGGACTAGATCAAAAACTGACTGATGAGCAGCTTTGGCATGGGTTAGAGCTTGCTTATGCAGATCACTTTGTCCGTACCTTTCCGCATCAATTAGACACTGAAATAGGTGAACGAGGCATCAAATTATCTGGTGGACAAAAACAGCGAATTGCAATTGCACGTGCATTTTTGCGCAATCCCAAGATTTTGATGTTAGATGAAGCAACTGCTAGTTTGGATTCTGAATCAGAGCGCAAGGTGCAACAGGCACTTGACCAATTAATGACAAATCGTACTACGCTGGTCATTGCCCACCGGCTAGCCACAATCGTGAATGCTGATCAAATCTACTTTATTGAACATGGTCAGATAACAGGCCATGGTACGCATCATGAATTAATGAAATCACATCCTTTATATGCGCGCTATGTTAATGAACAGATGGTTGATTAATAAAAAAGACTGCCAGAAAGTCTTGTGCAAAACTTTATTTTGAGGTATAGTATTGAATGTGTTGCGGGCATGGCGGAATTGGCAGACGCGCAAGACTAAGGATCTTGTGATCGCTTTTTGATCGTGGAAGTTCGAGTCTTCTTGCCCGCACTAATTAATGGAGCTTCGGCTCCATTTTTTGTACCCGATAAAAGCACCTTTACTAAAAAGGTGCTTTTTTATTTTAAAAATTAATTACATTGCACATTTTTATGTCTGAAAGAGGTTATACTAAAAAGTAATAACTAAAAGAGTAAGGGAATTTCTATGCCAAAAAAACGTAGGGGCAAAAAGCAATCAAATTTTATTATTATTTTGCGAACATTTATCATCTTATTTGTTTTAATTATTGCTTTTGTAGCGTTTAGATATTATCGGCGGCAAGCAATTCAAACGGAGCAAATTAGACAAGAGCAACTCGCCCGTGAAGAAGCTAGACAAAAGATCATTAGGCAGCACAAAGCATTTATTAAAGAAATTGGACCAATTGCCAAGGAAGTTGATCAGGAATTTGAGTTACTTCCAAGTATTACAATTGCCCAGGCATGTCTTGAGAGTGACTATGGTCAGAGCAGTCTGTCACAAAAGTACAATAATCTGTTTGGCGTGAAAGGCAGCAATCCAAATACCTCAGCGATTTTGAAGACAAAGGAATATCAAAAGGGTAAGTGGATTGTCGTGAAGGCACGCTTCCAAATCTATGACTCCTATGAAGCGTCAATTCGTGCGCATGCTCGTCTTTTCCAAAAAGGTACTACATGGAATAGTCAACAGTATAAGCATGTTCTAGCTGCTAAAAACTATCAAAAGCAGGCACATGCATTAGTTCAGGACGGCTATGCCACAGATCCTGATTACGCGGCCAAATTAATTAAATTAATCGAGGAGTACAACCTTGATCGTTTTGATAAATAACAGGTATTCTTGCTAAAAGCTGCCTGCTTTTTTGGTACAATGAATTAGTTACATAATTTTATTTGTGAAGGGAATTATAATGAGCGAAGAATCGATTTTGGCAGGATTAAATCCGCAACAAAAAGAGGCCGTAAAAACGACAGAGGGTCCACTCTTGGTTGTGGCTGGTGCAGGCTCAGGCAAAACCTCCGTATTAACAAGACGAATTGCCTACTTAGTAGAAGAAAAACAAGTCTTGCCTTGGAATATTCTGGCAATTACTTTTACCAATAAGGCAGCCAGCGAAATGCGCGAGCGTGAACAAAAACTCCTTGGTCCTGCCGCAAATGATATTTGGATGTCAACTTTCCATGCTTTATGTGTCCGTATTTTACGGCGTGATTCAGATAAGATAGGTTATGGTCGTAATTTTTCAATTGCGGATTCAGCCGAACAATTGACTTTGGTTAAGCACATTGAAAAAGAACTGAACATTAATCCTAAAATGTATGAACCCAGAGGTATCTTGTCTGCCATTTCAAATGCTAAAAATGACCTTTTAACGCCACAAGCATTTGAGGATAGTGCTGCATCACCTTTTGAAAAAATGGCTGCTAAAGTCTATCAGGAATACCAAAAACGGTTGAAACATGACCAAATTATGGATTTTGATGATTTAATTATGCAGACATTGGTTCTCTTTAAAAAAGATCCTGAAGTTTTACATTATTATCAAAATAAATTCCGTTATATGCTCGTTGATGAGTATCAGGATACTAACCAAGCACAATATGAATTATGTCATGAATTAGCGGCACAATATAAGAATATCTGTGTTGTTGGTGATGCAGATCAGTCTATTTATGGCTGGCGTGGCGCCAATATGGAAAACATCATGAACTTCGAAAATGATTACCGTGATACTGGAGTTCAAACTGTCAAATTAGAGCAGAATTATCGCTCAACTGGTCATATTTTGTCCGCAGCCAACGCAGTAATCGACAATAATCGTAATCGCAAGAAAAAGAACTTGTGGACTGATCAGGGCGATGGCGAAAAGATTACTTATTACCGTGCCCAAAGTGGTGACGATGAAGCTCACTTTATCATTTCCAAGATTCAAGATGAAGTTGATGATAATAACCGCTCCTACAAAGATTTTGCTGTTTTGTATCGGACCAATGCCCAGTCAAGAACAGTCGAAGAAGCTTTTGTGAAGTCAAATGTCCCATATCAAATTGTGGGTGGTCACAAGTTCTACGATCGAAAAGAAATTATGGACATCATGGCTTATCTCAAGCTGGTTGCTAATCCAAACGATTCAATGAGTTTTAATCGTATCATCAATACGCCAAAAAGGGGAATTGGTCGTGTTAGTGTTGACAAATTTATGGATGTCGCACAAGGAAACAACTTGTCATTGATCGACGCTTTTAAGCACATTAATATATCAGGCATTTCAACCCGTGCTGCAGCTAAAATGAGTGACTTTGGTGCTAAATTACGTGATGCAATTGAATATGCCAAAGATCATAGTGTTACAGGCCTAACCGAAAAGATTTTGCAGGATTTTGGCTATACAGATGCGCTTAAGGCAGAACATACAATTGAAGCAGAAACAAGACTAGAAAACTTGGATGAATTTCTTTCAGTTACTAAGCGTTTTGACGATCAATATGAACCTGAAGAAGATGATGCTAACGCTTTAAGCGACTTTTTAGCAGAAGTTTCATTGTTAAGTGATCAGGATGATTTAGAAAATAATGATGATCAGGTCGCATTAATGACCTTGCATGCAGCTAAAGGTTTGGAATTCCCAGTGGTCTTTTTGGTAGGGATGGAAGATGGATTATTCCCACTTTCTCGTGCCCTTTTAGAAGACGATCAATTAGAAGAGGAACGCAGACTTGCCTATGTTGGAATTACTAGAGCCAAAGAAAAGCTCTTTTTGACCAATGCTTATTCCAGAATGATGTTTGGTCGGATGCAAAACAATCCACCTTCAAGATTTTTGGAAGAAATTGATGTCGATGATCTTGACATGCAAAACTCAGTTCCAGAGAGTGTAGGAAATAGTGATTTCCAAGTTCAAACAGCTCCTTTTGCTAACGTTGATGAACGTGCGCGTGCTCAAGTTTACACACCAAAGGCAAAACCTGCTGGTGGTGCAATTGGTGCTGAAAAGAAGGGCTGGAATGTTGGCGATCAAGTTGAACATAAAGCTTGGGGCCACGGCGTTGTAACGAAAGTTAACGGCGAAGGCGAAGACATGGAGCTCGATATTGCGTTTCCAAATAAAGGAATTAAACGCCTTCTAGCAGCATTTGCTCCTATTAAAAAGGTATAATTAAAGCGAAAAACATAAATAAAAATTAATCAGGAGGAACAAAATGGCAGACTTAACTCTTGATGAGGCTAGAAAAGAAGTTGCTTCCCTCAGAGATAAACTTGACGAATGGGCTAACGCATATTATTCCAATGATGCACCAGAAGTTGAAGATAATGTTTATGATCAAAACTATCAGCGTTTGGTCGAACTTGAGCAACAGTTTCCCCAACTCGTAACGCAGGATTCAATTACTCAGCGAGTGGGTGGACAAATCGGTAGTGAATTTACCAAAGTTACGCACAAGATTCCTATGCTTTCAATGGGTGATGTTTTTTCGAAACAGGAATTACGTGAATTTGATGAACGGGTGCAAAAGCAAGTTGGTCATGAGGTTGCATATAACGTTGAACTTAAAATTGACGGTTTATCAATTAACCTTGAATATCAAGATGGTAAATTAATGCGGGCTTCAACCCGTGGTAATGGCCAAGTTGGAGAAGATGTAACGGCTAATGCACGTTTTATTTCCGATATTCCACAAACCTTGCCCGAAAAACTCACGACAGAGGTCCGCGGCGAGTGTTACATGGGAAAAGAAGCTTTTGCGAAGTTAAACCAAGAGCGTGATGAAAAAGGTGAAACAACTTTTGCTAACCCACGTAACGCTGCTGCGGGTTCATTGCGCCAGCTTGATGCCAATATTACGAAGCATCGCAATCTGAGCACCTATATTTACACTTGGGTTAATCCTCCTGAAGAAATTACTAGTCAGCACCAAGCAATTGAAAAAATGACGGATCTAGGCTTTCACACTGATTTAACAGGTCGTCGTCTTTCAAAGATGGATGAAATCTTTGACTTTATCGACGAATATACAGCCAAAAGAGATTCACTTGCTTATGGAATTGACGGTATCGTTTTAAAAGTTGACGACCTTGGTTTGCAAAGTGAACTGGGCAACACGGTTAAAATTCCGCGTTGGGAGATTGCGTATAAATTCCCGCCTGAAGAACAGGAAACTGTGGTTCATGAAATTAAATGGACGGTTGGTCGCACCGGTGTTGTAACACCTACTGCTATAATGGACCCAGTACAACTTGCTGGAACAACGGTCTCACATGCCGTTTTGCACAACGCAGATTTGTTAAAACAAAAGGATGTACGGATTGGTGATACCGTTATGCTGCACAAGGCAGGCGATATCATTCCTGAAATTTCCGAGGTTGTGTTAGCCAAACGGCCTAAGGATTCTGAACCATATCCAATTCCTACTGAATGTCCATCTTGTGGCGAGAAATTGATTCACTTAAAAGATGAAGTGGCTTTACGTTGTGTGAACCCATCTTGTCCAGCACAGATGGAAGAGGAAATTACGCACTTTGCTTCTAGGCCAGCAATGAATATTGATGGACTAGGTCCCAAAATTGTGCGTCAACTGATTTCTAACGATCTTGTTCATAACGTAGCAGATTTATACCACTTGCAAGCAAGTGACTTGGCTAAGCTTGATCATTTTAAAGATAAGTCTATCAATAATCTGTTAACAGCAATTAATAATTCAAAGCGTAATTCTGTTGAACTTTTGCTTACTGGTCTAGGAATTGATCATGTCGGTGCAAAGGCAGCCCGTTTAATTTCGCAAAAGTTTAAAAATATGGCAAAGATTATGGAAGCTGACGTGCAAGAGGTTGCTGCTATCGATACAATAGGTATGACAATTGCTGAATCGCTAACAACCTATTTTGCTCAGGATGAAGTGGTTGAACTAGTTAAAGAATTGCAAGCTAGTGGCGTTAATATGGATTACTTGGGTGAAACAGAAGAGCAAATTGAAGACATTCCTGACAATTACTTTAAGGGTAAAACAGTTGTCTTAACTGGAACACTATCCCATTTCACGCGAAGTGAATTTACGAAAAAATTACAGGCTTTAGGTGCAAAAGTGACTGGTTCAGTTTCAAAGAAAACCGATTATGTAATTTATGGTAAGGATGCAGGTTCTAAGTATACTAAGGCCCAAAAGCTTGGTGTAGCGTTATTAACTGAGGAAGAAGCAGTTGCTCAAGTTAAATAAAGGAACAATTAAAGTGAAAAAGTATTTACAGATAATAGCAGTTTTAGGGGCGGCACTTAGCTTGAGTGCTTGTGGGAATCTGAAAAATTCCAATTTGGCTAATAATGCCAAAACTTCAACAAATACGAATACTAAAACCTATCAAACCACCGAAACTGGTAACAATGGCTATACAGTATTGTTAAAAAATGGTCACTATGTAACTAGTCCAATTACTGGTTTAACTGCAACCAGTAATGATAATTCAGTTGATACGCGTGAACTTGAACGTGGATTGGTTCAAATTTCGAAGGGTGTATATTCACCTAATTCTTATGTTTTCCAAGAGGGACAATATATTAATACGACTGTAGCCAATGATTGGCTGGGACGTAAAGCGAAGAGCAATCCTTTAGGGCTTAACCCTGAACTCGGTTCAAAGAAAAAATATAATCCATATTATCTTGAAGAAATAATTGAACAAGACTTTTTGAATGGTTCAGGTTCAAGTTATCACATTGCAGGGATGAGCATTGGCTTAGCAATTAATTCGGTTGATTATTACCAGAAGAAAAAAGATGGTCCTGAATATCAAATGGCCATCTCACGTTCAAACCAAAAGCAATATGGGCAAAAAATAGCCCAAGAAATTGTGACACGCTTGCGCAAGAAAAAAGCTTTGAAGAATATTCCAATCACAATTGGCCTTTTTTCAAAAGAGAGTAAGGACTCACTGGTCAGTGGAACTTACTTTTTGAGCGGGACAGCGGCTGCTAATAGTAGTAAAATATCTAAATGGAAAACTATTAATACCCAAACAGAAGTGTTACCGACGATTGGTGGTAAAAAAGCAATCAACAGTAACGATGCATCCAGCTTTAACAGTTTTAAAGAATCAATTCAAAATTATTTTCCAAATATTAGTGGTGTGACAGCATCATTGCGTTATGAAAACGGGAAATTGGTTCAAGAAAATATTTCAATTACTACTCAATTTTATGGTTATGAACAGATTCAGAGTTTTACTCGTCTTGTTCTGTCCACGGCGAAAAAATATCTGCCTAACAATGTTCCTCTTGAAATAAAGATCGGTTCTGTTAATGATATTCAAGCCTTGGTTGCGAAAGAATCAGGAGATAGTAGTTATCAAGTCCATATTTATGGCGGCGAATAAGGAGGTATATGCGTGGAAATTACAGAAGAAACAATTAAGCACGTTGCGGGATTATCGCGACTTGAAATTGATGAAAAAGAGATAGGTAAAGTTACCGAGCAAATGAGCTCAATTATCAACATGGCTGATCAATTATCAGAAGTTGATACTGAAGGTGTTGAAGAAACAGTACAAGTAGTTGATCGTGATACTGTGTTTAGAGAAGATAAACCTGAGCACTGGGAAACTCGTGAAGAATTAATGAAAAATGTTCCTGAACAGGCCAATGGCTTTATCAAGGTTCCTGTAATTATTAATAAGGATGAGGACGAGTAATGAACTATTTAAACGAAGATATTGATTCATTAAATGAAAAACTTGCCCAAGGAACTTTGTCTGCAGACAAATTGGCGCAAGACACCGTTGAAAATATTAAGAAGACTGATGAAAAGCTAAATGCTTGGATTACAGTTCAAGAAGATGCAAAGCCTGATGAAGACTTGGATTTTGCTAATAATAAATTAGCTGGTATTCCAATTGCCATTAAGGACAACATCATCACTAAAGATGTCAAAACAACTGCAGCTAGTCATATCTTGGATAACTATATTCCAGTTTATGACGCAACTGTTATTGATCGCTTGAAGAAGGCTCATGTCACCTTTGTTGGTAAGACTAACATGGATGAATTTGCCATGGGTTCCTCAACAGAGCATTCATATTTTGGTGCTACTCATAACCCATGGGACTTTGATAAGGTTCCAGGTGGTTCTTCTGGTGGTTCAGCTGCAGCTGTTGCTGCTGGTCAAGTAGTTGCTGCACTAGGTTCTGATACTGGTGGTTCAATTCGTCAACCTTCAGCTTTTAACGGTATTTTTGGTATTAAACCAACTTATGGTCGTGTTTCACGTTGGGGTCTTATTGCCTTTGCTTCATCACTTGATGAAATTGGTGTTATGAGTAAACGTGCAAAGACTTCAGCACAAGTTCTTAACGTTATTGCTGGTGCAGATGATCATGATTCAACTCTTTCTACAAGAGCAGTACCAGACTTTACAGAGTATATTGGTAAGGACGTTAAGGGCTTGCGTGTTGCCGTGGTTAAAGAATACATGGATGCCGTTGATGGTGAGATGCATGAAGTAATCCAAAAACAAATTGATGTTTTAAAGGATGCTGGTGCAATTATTAATGAAGTTTCATTACCATTAACAAAATATGTTGTTCCTGACTACTACATTATCGCTTCAAGTGAGGCTTCATCAAATCTTCAGAGATTTGATGGTATTCGTTATGGTTACCGTGCTGAAGATGCCAAGAACTTGTTGGATGTATATGTAAAATCTCGTTCAGAAGGTTTTGGCGAAGAAGTTCAACGTCGTATTTTGCTAGGTTCGTTTGCTTTATCAGCTGGTTCATATGACCGCTTCTTTAGACAAGCTTCTAAGGTTAGAACATTGATTTGCAATGATTTTGACAAGATTTTTGCTGATAACGATGTAATTGTTGGGCCAACCACAACTACGCCTGCATTTAACATTGGTAGTGAAATTTCTGATCCAATTAAAATGTACAATAACGACATTTTAACCATTTCTGCTAACTTGGCTGGAATTCCAGCTGCTAGTGTGCCTGCTGGTCTTGTTGATGGCATGCCAGTTGGTTTGCAAGTGATGGCTAAGCGCTTTGATGAAGGTAGCATTTTCCAAGTTGCAGACTTCATTGAACGTAACAATAAGTTTTATGAAAAAACACCAGCTGGAATGGAGGATTAATTAATGAACTTTAAATCAACAATTGGATTCGAAGTCCACTTCGAATTAAAAACTAAGAGTAAAATTTTCTCACCTTCACCAGTTAGTTATGGTGCAAAGCCTAACACAGAAACCAACGTAATCGACTGGGGTATGCCTGGTGTTTTACCATACGTTAATAAAGATGTTTACCGTTTGGGAATTATGGTTGCTTTAGCAACGCACTCACATATTTTGCCAACAACACACTTTGACCGAAAGAATTACTACTACCCAGATAGTCCGAAGGCATATCAGATTACGCAGTTCTTCCAACCACTTGCTCGTGATGGCTATGTTGAAATCGAAGTACATGGTAAGAAGAAACGTATTGGTATTCACGAAATGCATATTGAAGAGGATGCCGGTAAGAACACTCACGGAACTAACGGTTTTTCATATGTTGACTTAAACCGTCAAGGTGTTCCACTTCTAGAAGTTGTTTCTGAACCTGAAATTTCTGATCCTGATGAAGGTTATGCATATTTGGAAAAATTGCGTAAAATTGTTCAATTCACTGGTGCTTCCGACGTTAAGATGGAAGAGGGTTCAATGCGTGTTGATACCAACATCTCAATTAGACCTGCTGGTCAAAAGGAACTTGGTACCAAGGTCGAAATGAAGAACCTTAACTCTTTTGAACACGTACGTAAATCACTCGCATACGAAGAAAAACGTCAAGCTCAAGTTTTGCTTTCGGGTGGTCGTGTTCAAATTTCTACTCGTCGTTTTGATGAAGCCACTGGTAAAACTGTTTTGGAACGTGTTAAGGAAGGTGACGCAGATTACCGTTACTTCCCTGAACCAGATATTGCACCTGATCACATCAGTGACGAATGGATTGAAGAAATTAAGTCCAGCTTACCTCGTTCGGCTGAAGAACGTTACAACCAATACGTCAATGAATTCGGTTTGAAGGAATATGACGCAAATGTTCTTCTTCAAACAAAGGAAAGCTCTGACTTCTTTGATAAAACTGTTGCTGCCGGTGCTGATCCTCAATTAGCAGCCAACTGGATGAACACCCAAGTTAATGGTTACCTAAATGATAACCGTGTTGAACTTGCTGACATTAAGTTGACTCCAGAGAACTTGGCAGCAATGATCAAGTTGATTAAAGATGGTACCATCTCTTCCAAGATTGCTAAGAAGGTCTTTGCTGAAACAATTGCTAACGGAACTGATCCGAAGAAATATGTTGAAGATCAAGGAATGGTTCAGTTATCTGATACTAGTGTCTTGGAACCAATGGTTAAGGAAGTCGTTGATAACAACCCACAATCCGTTGAAGACTTCAAGAACGGTAAGGATCGTGCAATTGGCTTCTTAGTTGGTCAAATCATGAAGCAAACTCGTGGTAAAGCCAATCCTAAAGTGATTAACCAATTGCTAAACGATGAATTGCAAAAACGTTAATGTCAATTTTTAAGTAATAAGGTAGTAACTATGACTAAAAAAGCAAGATTAATCTATAATCCTGTATCTGGTCACGAACAGATGCCCAAGAATGTCGCTGACATCTTAGACGTGTTAGAGCAAGCAGGCTATGAAGCAAGTGCTTATCGAACAACACCTGAAAAGCAAAGTGCTCAAAAAGAAGCAACGCGTGCAGCCAAAGCTGGCTTTGATTTAATTGTTGCAGCTGGTGGTGACGGCACAATCAATGAAGTTGTTAATGGGATTGCCTTTTTGGAACAGCGTCCAAAAATGGCGATTATTCCTGCAGGAACAACTAACGACTATGCTCGTGCATTGCGCATACCGCGTGATAGTATATCAGGTGCAACTAAGGTCATTCTCAACAATAAAACCCGTAAGATGGATATCGGTGAAGCAACATTTGGTGAGGATAGACAGTATTTTGTTAATATCGCCGCTTGTGGCTCGTTAACAGAACTAACTTACGATGTTCCTTCCGAAGTCAAATCAGCTTTGGGCTATACTGCATACCTAATCAAGGGAGCAGAGATGTTACCTCATTTGACTGAAAATGAACTACGTCTTACCTATGATGCTGGTGTGTATGAGGGTAAATTATCAATGCTATTATTGGGTATGACTAATTCAATTGGTGGTTTTGAACAAATTATGCCTGATGCAGAGCTTAGTGATGGACTGTTTCAATTGATTATTGTTAAGCCATCTGAGCCAGTTAAACTGTTGAAACTGATGGCTTTAGCCATGAACGGTAAGCACGTTGATGATCCGGATATTATTTATACTAAAACCCGTAGCTTAAAGATTGAGCTGGTAGGTAAAAGCTTAGGACAAAAGCTACCAGTCAATCTTGATGGTGAAATTGGTGATTACTGTCCAGTTACTTTTAAAAATTTACAGCAACGAATTGAATTCTTTGTTGGAGAATAAAACGCAAATACAAAAAAGATCGCTTATAAACGAGCGATCTTTTTTTATTGCTTATTTTTAATTAATTAGCGTAATCAATGTCTTCTTTTGGTTGAACCTTGAATTCACGATAATCAGTTTCTTTTTCCAATTCAGGAGTTAATCTTACACATCTGATTCGTTGGTTGCCGTAAGTTGCATAGTAGTAACTTCTTGATTCAGCACACATATAAGCAGTGTAGCAAGTGTAGTCAAATGTATCGTCAGTAGTAACGACAATTCCACGAGGGATGCTGACAGATTCCAAAATATGGTGAGAAAGAGTAACTGCTGAAAGTTCATCTGCTGGTTGCTCAACATTGTTCTTCATGAAAGCTGTTCTGACAAAACGTGAAACTGGCGTAAAGTCACCAGGTAAGCCAAATGTTCCTGAGCCTTGACTGAAAGGTTTCAATGTTTTACCCAAAAATTCAATATCTTCATGTTGCTTTGGCTGAACAGATAGGTAGTTACGTAAATTAGTTTCATGCCAGTGGTAGTCAGGACTGTTAGTCATAACACCGATTGAGTCTTCAATAACATGAACACCATCTTTTTCTGGTTCAACAATTAAACTCTTGCCTGAAGTATCGGAGAAAATGAAGTGTAGTGGTGGAACAACTTTCAAAGTCACGCTAGCTTCATTAACAATTGAAATCTTCTCGTCGAATAACTCTTTAACTTCTGCAAGTGAAGCAGCTTGAGACAAAACAGCTGAAATTACTTTGTCTGGTGAAACAGCCCAAGTGTTGTCTGTAGCCTTTTCCTTATAGCTTGCATAGCCAGGGAAGTATAGGACACCAGCAGTAACACCAGCGTCGTTAACGCCATCACAAGTTACTGGTGCATTATCAACTTCCTGAATGCTGCCCATACCGATAAAAGCATGCATACTAGTGATTTCTTCTTTATCATCATAAGAAACGGCAAAAGTTTTGTTTTTTGGGACAAAGACAACTTGTTCTGCCATTTCCATCATAAAGTCCATTGTTCGTGACAATAGGTGTTTATGATCCTTTGTTTCCAGTGTAAAGCTACTACAACCAATCATATTGCAACCTCCTGCTTAATTAGCTTTATAAAAAATATTTATATAAATTAATGTATATGTTAAAAGTATAAGAGTGTTAGAGACTTAATTCAAGCTATATTAAGAAAAACATTAAAGAAAAATAACAATTTACTCATCATAATTGTATATGGAGCTTTTTGAGCATAAAAAAACTTTGCCACCTGATTAAGTGACAAAGTCTTTAAATAGTTAGGTTAGCTTCAAATTAGTTATTGCTGCTATTGCCGCTACCACCAAAAATTTCTAATAAGAACATGAAGATGTTCACGAAATCAAGGTAAAGTTGCAATGCGCCAAGAACAGCTAAGCCATTAGTTGAAACTTGATTGCCGTATTGGCTATAAATGATTTTCATTTTGTTAGCATCACTAGCAACTAGACCAGTAAAAATAATTACACCAATAAATGAAAATATGTATGTAACTGCTGGGCTGTTTAAAAACATATTAACAAGCCAAGATACTAAAAAGCCAGTTAAAGCTGCACCTAGATAGGCATTCCAATTAGATAGATCTTTCTTGGTAAATGTACCAAAGAGTGCCATTGCAATAAAGACAGCTGCTGATGAAACAAAAGCAGTAGTAATTTGAGAGCCGGTGTAAAAACCAGCAATTAATGCGAACTCAAAACCATAGATAATAGATAAAATGGCCAACATAATCATGCTAGCAATCGGACTACGGTTAGCATTAAAACTAATCCCCATTGATAAACCAAGTGGAACTAGCAAAATGAGCCACATCATAGCTACAGGCATATTCATTACTGCAGATCTGAAAACGGTCATTGTTAAGTAAGCCGCTAAGGCCGAAATCAATACGGCTACAGCCATTAGTGAATACATTTTGGTTAAAAAGCCATTGGTTTCAGAAATACTGTGAATTTGTCGCTTATTAGAATTTGTATCAAAATCATTCATAATTAACGTCCTCTCTATAAATAAGATTAATAATAAACCTAACACAGTTTGAGTAAAGAGTGAAGCGATCTTGCTGTAAATTAAATCAATGTTAAGAATGAGCAATGCCGTTACTTTAACCAGTTTTTTTAGTAAAATAGTAATGTTAATTATTGTTTGTAAAAAAGGACAAAAAATGGAAAAAAATCAAATTATCGACTTAGAAATAACTGACTTATCATATGAAGCAATGGGTGTAGCCCATTATGAAGGCATGACTGTCTTTGTCACTAATGCCCTGCCAGGTGAGACAGTTAAAGGCAAAATTTTAAAGGTCAAAAAGAACTTTGCTTTTGCTAAAATTGAAGAAATTGTAAAGGAAAGTCCTGACCGAGTAAACATTAAGCTTAACCAGTGGGTTCAAACAGGGTTAGCATCTTTAGCACATATCAAATATGATAAGCAATTAGAGTTCAAACGTAACCAAGTAGTGAACTTATTGAAAAAGGCACACTTAGATGATGTAGAAGTAGGCGAAACTTTACCTAGTCCTGAAGAAACAGGCTATCGTAACAAAGCACAAGTTCCGGTAAGAGAAGTTAATGGGCAACTTGAAATTGGCTTTTTCAGACGTCATTCGCACGATTTAGTGCCACTAACTAATTTCTTTACCACTGATCCAGAAATTGACCGTGTTTTGGTTGCCGTTAGGGATATATTGCGTCAGTACCGCGTACCTGCATATGATGAAGTGCACAACAAAGGTGAAGTACGGTATTTAGATGTTCGTCGGAGCAAGGCTACCGGTGAAATCATGGTGATTTTAGTTTGCTTGCACAAAGATTTTCCTCAGTTACCAAAAGTAGCAGAGGCTATTAAACAAATTGATGGTGTCACTAGCTTAGTATTGAATTATAACCCGAAGAAGACCAACGTTATCTTGGGTAAGGTAGATTACTTAATTTTTGGTAAGCCACAGATTACTGATCAAATTGGTGATGTGAAGTTTAGAATCTCACCCGAAAGTTTCTTCCAAATTAACTCACTTCAAACGCCGCGTTTATATGATTTAGCCATAAAAAAGGCTGAACTTGCTCCCGATGATGTAGTCGTCGATGCATATTCAGGAATTGGTACGATCGGTTTGACTGTTGCTAAGCATGTTAAAGAAGTTAGGGGAATTGAAAGTGTCCGTGATGCTGTCAAGGATGCCAACAACAATGCTGAACTGAACAATATCGACAATGCTAGATATGTTGCTGGTAAGGCAGAAGAGGTAATGCCTAAGTGGGCAGCCAAAGGGATGAAAACAGATGTGATTTTTGTTGATCCACCTCGAAAGGGTTTGACTTCAGAATTTATTGAGGCCGCTGTTAAAACAAATCCAAAAAAGATTGTTTATATCTCATGTAACCCCGCAACAATGATTCGTGATCTGCAAGAATTGCAGGAACATGGCTATAGTTTTGAACGTATTGATCCAGTTGACATGTTTCCACAGACACCTCATGTCGAAGCTGTGACGGTGCTCGAACGGGAAAATAGCTAAGTAAGATATTATGTTAATCAAAAAAGACTTGTGAAGTGCATGCTGGTTTTAAAACCCAAGACCTAAATTGGAGATATTAAGATACTGGAACTAATTCATATAAATTCGAAAAATAATATTCTTCCATTAAATTGATTATGCTTGTCAGTTATCAATATGGGACTATTCATAAAAATATAGTAGAGTATTGATGAGTTTGAGAAATAACTTAATAATAAAAAGTACGCAGAAAGATTGTTGAACATTCTAGTGTTAAACAAATGATAGCAAATAGATAATTTTATAACTTTCTTAGTTTGATGTTTTATGCCTAGTGATTTCATTGGAACTCCAAAATCTCATTTTTTGCAGTGATTCTCTGCAGCTGTATAACAAAAGATTACGCACGTGCATATAAGTAATGACTTTTTAGTAACACAGTAATTAAGATTATTCAATCTGATTTACAGCTTTTAAATATGAGATTATTCTTATATACTAGATTTGTTTAGAGTACTAAATGATAAGAACTAGATATTTAATTTGAGTATTTTCAAGGGAGAATAATAATGAATGATCAGTTTACATTGGAATATGCACCCAGTGTTATTGAATTGCTAGGGATTGGCTTATATAAACAATTACCCCAAGCAATAGAAGAGCTAATTACAAATTCATGGGATGCTGATGCAACAGAAGTAAAAGTATTTATGGATTATGAAAATCGAGAGATACAAGTTACTGACAATGGCATAGGCATGTCACATGAAGAATTAAATTCTGATTTTTTAACAGTAGCAAATAATCGAAGAATCACAAAAGGTACAGGTTTTTCACCTAAAGGAAGGCTAGTAACCGGTAAGAAGGGAGTAGGGAAGCTTTCTTTATTTGGTGTAGCTAATATAATTCAAGTAACCAGCAAGAAAAATGGGAAAATGAATTCCTTTGAAATGAATTATAATAAAATCAAGAAAACGCCTAGCAATGAAAAATACCATCCTAAATCTTTAATTACGAATAAAAATGTTAATTCGAGTAACCATGGTACTAAAATATTGCTTAAAGAAATTTCTCTTAAAAACATGACTTCTTTATCTATACTTTGGGAATCTTTAGCTCGTAGGTTCAATAAATATTCGAAAAATGATTTTCTAGTTATTTTAGAGGATTCTAATAAAAATAAAAAGATATTAGATGAAAAAGCCTTCATTTATAGTATAAAACCCAAGAGGCATGACTTTAAATATAAATTTCCAGATGACTTTAGAGAAGAAATGGAAAAAAATGAAGACCTTCAAAAATTAAATGATTTGGGAATTAATGGTATTGTTTATACAAGTGAAAAACCCTTGAAAGCCAAAGATACTGGTTTCGCTATATTAGTTAGAGGGAAACTAGCGGGCGAACCAGTTGATTATCAATTTTCCGATAGAGCAAACGATTATTTCTATGGTTATGCAACTGGATTTTTTAATATGGACTTTATTGATAAGGACAATGAAAAAAATTATATATCTACTGATCGACAATCTATTTTGTGGGATTCTGATGAAAATCTTATCAATGTAAGGAATATGATGGATAAATTGATTAATCGCATTATGCGTAGGTGGAGAAGTGATAGAAATAAGGCGATATCTACTAAAAAAAATGAAGAAATTAATGGTGTGATTAAGTCTGACAATCAAATAAATAGCGTTTTTAATTCAAGTGAATTATCTGATTCTGATAATGAAATGTTAACTTTTGTTAAAAAAATTATGCTGGATCCTAAAACGCAACTTTCTAAAAACAATGAAAAAAAATTATTAAGTAATTTTGTTCAAAGAACTGATCAATATCAAAAAGAATATGGTGTATATAGTAAGCTTATTCCTGCTGGTTTTAGTGTTCCTGATGATATTGGTGTTAAACTACAAAAAATTGTAGCAGAAGCTACCAGTATTCCTTGTAATCAAACTGAAGGAGATAAATTTATTATATCCGAAGGACTATTGTTTAGAGCATTAATTGATGCAACTACAAGCACCTTAATCGAAAAAAATATAGAAGATATGGAAGATATAAAAGCAATAGAAGATGAAATAAAAAAAGATAGTAAGAAAAAAAATAATAAAAGAGCAAGTTTTGGAACTACCAGGTGGATTTGCAATTTGCCGTTGCGAAGCAGATTAAAAGCAACCATTCAATTTTTGAATAAAAAAGAGGAGCTTGCCGCAAAAAAGACAGAAGAAGTATATATAAGTAGACTAAAAGACATCATTGATAATCTTGACATGTTGATGCATGATATTAACTATTGTCCCGATTTTGGTCAGTTACAAGCTTGGTGGGTACTTTTAGATCCAATTTTGACTAAAGCTTTTAAGTATATTAAAGGAAAGAATGAAGCTTAGCCTTGCTTCTATTATGTGGATTAGTAAAGAGGTATCAATTTGCAAATAATAGATTTATTTTCTGGTGCAGGTGGTCTCACTGAAGGATTCAGAAAAGAATTCGAAGTTATCAAACATGTGGAGAAAGAGAGAGCTGCTTGTGAAACTTTAAAACTCAGAGATTCTTTTTATTATTTGGAAAAGCATAATATGATAAATCAGTATTATGACTTTTTGAAGGGAGAAATTAGTGAGAAGCAATTGTATTCTTTTGTACCAAAAAAGATTTTTAAGCGAACTATAAATGCAGAAATAAATGATAAAAACATTCAAAGTATATTTAACGAAATAGATTATGATTTAGATGACACAAAAAATATAACAGGAATTATCGGTGGTCCTCCTTGTCA
Source organism: Lactobacillus apis (assembly GCF_002837055.1). Classification (GTDB taxonomy): domain Bacteria; phylum Bacillota; class Bacilli; order Lactobacillales; family Lactobacillaceae; genus Lactobacillus; species Lactobacillus apis. Next base: position 85,588 of record NZ_PDKP01000001.1, read on the forward strand.
GGCGTATTCTACAATAGGACGTTCAAGGAATGCTTCAAAAAAATCGGAAGATGAACGAATATACTTGTATAAATACTACATTGATTTTTTAAAGAAATATAAACCTATTTTTTTTGTTTTTGAGAATGTTAAAGGACTACTTAGCTTTAAGGATGTAGATAATGAATTGCTATTTCCTAAGATGCAACAAGAGTTTGAGCAAGTAGGCTATAATCTGGAATATCAAGTTATAAATGCAGCAGATTTTGGTGTTCCGCAAGTGCGTGAGAGAATAATCATTTTTGGGGCACAAAGAGCTTATCCCGGACTTCCAAGAACTTTTTTTGATGAATTTGAAGCTATGAAAGAAAAACCATTAACGGTTAAAGAAGCTTTTACAGGCTTACCCAAATTACATTCCGGACAAACAAATAATAAGTATGTCGACGAAATTAGTTATTTTGAGAGAAAATATTATAGAAAAAGCAAAAAGTTATGTTTAACCGAGAATGTATCTAGGCCAAATAATGCAAACGATTTAAGGATATATAAAATTGTGGCTAAAGCAAAGCTAAAGGGGAAAAATTTAAGATATGATGAATTAGATAAAGAGCTAATTACACATAAAAATACAAAAGAATTTTTGGATAGATATAAAGCATTGCCTTGGAATGCGCCTGCACATACAATCGTTGCTCATATTGCTAAAGATGGACATCATTATATTCATCCTGATCCAATCCAAAATCGATCAATAACAGTTCGTGAAGCAGCTAGGCTTCAAGGCTTTCCTGATGATTACTATTTTGAAAATTCAAGAACTGCTGCTTATACTCAAATTGGAAATGCTGTTCCGCCAATTTTATCAAAGAAAATTGCTAAAGCTATTTTGATTGCTCTTGAGCAATTTTCATTATAACTATTATATTTACACGAAAGTGTACTTTATTATTTTGATAATGAAAAGATAAGTAAAGAAGGTACAAATATAGCCTAATAAAGGGAAGTTATACTCTTTTTAGAAGAGTTGCGCTAAATTTTCAAAGTTTTTCCGCAAAAGTAATTATAGTTTTAAATCTATGGTTCCTATCATTTGTATCTAAACGGTGTTTAGCTATAAAATTCAGTCAGATGAAATTCAATTATAAGAATGGAGACAATTCATGAAAGACTGAGGTTATCAAAATGGATAAATGGCAGGAAAAATGGGCCTACAACAAATATTGGGTGATGGCGCGATCGCAGCAATGTTATGAGCAGATTAGATTACTAGCTAAAGACAACGAGTGGTCAGCTAAAAAGAATGCTGAATTCGAACGTTTATTAAAAAAGGCTGCAGATCAAACACCAACAGTTAAAACTTTAACCAATGCTTACCAACATGTTTGGGGCTACTTTAAGAAGATTGCAACAACCTCAGAAAAGCAAACCTATTTACAGTTATTACAAGAATTATCGCCCAAAAATGATGACGTGGGCTCATTTTTAAAACATTTAACTGAAAAGTATCAAGTTTCTTATTTATTAAACTCACGTTTAATTCAGGAGTGCAAAGAAAAATCATGAGATTATGGCATCAAGATTTAATTTGGCGGTTGCCTAGACAGCAGTTATTAGGACAACATCGTGAAATTGCGGCTTTACGAGGCCGAGGATGGGCCAAAAATCATTCCACTGTTAATTATGTTTTCCAATATTCGCCATATAAGCTGTACCAGTTTCATCTACTAGTATTAGCTGAAATGCAACGACGCCATTACCATCCTGATCTTAATTGGTTTGATCCATACTATCGCGGACAATATTGCCCTAGGTATGAAACATTACCAGCTATTCCATGGACTGATCCAATTTATCCAGAGCATGATGATACTTATTTACAAATCTGTTTGGATAATTTGCACCAAAAAGGCATCGATTTGTATTAAGTTTGACTTAATTAAAGACAGGAAAAAAGTCATGATAACTTTTGTCTAAATCACTTTGAAAAAACACAAGTAAAAAAGTTGAGCATTGTAATATGATGATCAACTTTTTTATTTTGTAATTAAATTACTTTTCTTTGATTTTTTTGTTAATTCTTTTAACGTCTTTTACAGCCTTATGGTAACTGCAATACCAGGTAGTAATATAGATCAGGATAAAAATTAAAGTGAATTTTGATAAGTTAATTAATTTTAATGGAACCCAGCCTGCTAAGAGGGCTAAAGGAACAAAGCCAAGGTAGTAGGTAAAGAAGTTAACTATCGTCTTTTTTAGTAATGACCATTGGCTAATACTAAAAATAAAACTACCAAATCCGAACAACGCTCCAGTTACCGCCCATAGAATGACTGAGACGGTAAAAGCATCAAGTGAATTGCTAAATTTTGACGTAAAAGAAGGATCTGATGGAAGGTAAATAGAGTTTCGTGATAGATAATTACAGATAATCGAAATTGCTAAGCCTATGAAGATGCCTTCAGTAGCAAACATGTATAAATGATAGATAAATCTTTTAACGCTTTTCATATTCCTAACCTCTCTTTCAAGTTTTTAATATTTCTGCGAGAAATTTGTACGCGATGATTGTTGGTTAAAACAACATCAATTAATCCGTTATCAAGTATTTCAAGGTGATCGATATGCTGATAATTAAAGACAGCACTCCGGGATGCTTCAATGAAGTAACTGGGTAAATCAGTTTTTAGATTTGATAAGCGGTCATTATAAGATAACTGCTGCTTTTCAGTGAAAACTGAAATATCACGGTTGGCTACTTCCAAAGCATAAATGTCTTGATACTTAACTGGAATAATCTGTGACTGGTAATGACACCAGATTGCATCATCACTTTGTGCTAATTTCTGTAAAAAATCATTGATCTCGGGTGTGATTTTTCTGAGCCACAACTCACCGTGCTCTTCTTTTAAGTTGGGATCAACGTGACAATTAATTTTCATGTTTAAGCTCCTTTCTGCTACCCAGTATAATAGATAAATTTTGTTTTTATTTAGTAATACCTCAAATGGTTGGAAAAGTGTCAATAGTGGTTGGAAAAGCGGGAATATTGGATTTTTGACTTTAGAATTAAAAGATAGTTTGAGCACATGAATATACTAAAGTATAATTTAAAATGAGATTAGTTTTAACTATTTATGTTAAGAAAAGAAGATGGGAATACTTATAGATGACACGGGAAATTAAACGTTGTGATTGGGCAACAAAGAATAAAATAGAGCAGGAATATCATGACACAGAATGGGGAATTCCTGTACATGACGATAGACAGTTGTTTAAAATGCTAGTCTTGGAAGGAAAGCAAGCAGGACTGAGTTGGACAACAATTTTAGCTAAAAAAGAAACTCTCTGCAAAGCATTTGATGACTTTGATCCTGCAGCTTTAGTTACTTATGACGATAAGAAGAAGGCAGAGCTTTTACAAAATGATGGAATTATCAAGAATAAGCTAAAAATTAACGCTGCTATTAGCAACGCCCATGCATATTACGATGTTTGTGAGCAATATGGTTCTTTGGACAATTACCTTTGGTCTTTTGTTGATAATAAACCTATTATTAATTCTTGGAAGAGTACCGAAGAAGTGCCAGCAAGTACACCATTATCGGATAAATTGAGTAAAGATTTAAAGAAACAAGGTTTTAAGTTTGTTGGATCAACAACAGTTTACGCATTTATGCAATCTGTTGGGATGGTGAATGACCATCTTGATAGATGTTCTTTTAAAAACAAATAGTTAATGCTATTAAGTCATTGTAGTAAATAAGGAATGAAGATGATGAAAATAATTGATGAGCTGAGATTGGATTGTGCTATAAAACAAAAAAGAGGCCTACATATAATATTAGCTTCCATTATTATTTGGTTAGCTATTGTGGGTATTCACTTATTGCCTATTTCAATTTTAACGAAAAACCTCTTTACTTTTGTTTGTGCTGCAATATTGCTGCCGTTATCCTGCTTTTTTTCTAAGTTAATTAATGTTGATTTTCAAAACAAAAGTAACCCATTGACTGAGTTAGGGATACTGTTTTCTGTTAACCAGGCACTTTATTTGCTAATTGCGATGTGGATTTATCCAACTATACCAGAAAAAATGCTTATGATATTAGCGATTATTTTTGGCGCACATTTATTACCATATAGTTGGCTTTATAAATCACGAGTTTATTTTACTTTGTCAATTTTGATACCTTTTATAGCATTAATTATTGGATTAAACTTTGATCCAGCAATTTTGGCTTTGACAATGATGGGAATTGAAATTATCTTTTCCATTGCTTTAGTACGGGAAAATAGAAAAATTAATGATTAAAATTTTGGGGATTTATTAATAGAAAGGAATAGTATTTTGAAAAAAAGAGATTTAGAACCAACTGAAGAAAATATAATGGATACTTTTGTTAAGAACAGTGTTGGAAGAAATGACAGCTTACTAAAGTTTATAGAAATGCTTAATTATCAGGATGACTCATATTCTATTGCTTTGGATGGAAAATGGGGTTCGGGAAAGACCTTTTTTGTAAAACAATGTAAATTAGTATTAGATTGTTTAAATGATGAAAATCAATCCCAATATAAAGACCAAGTTTTAAATGTCATAGATGAAGATGAAATTGCTAAACTTACAAAGGTTAATTTTAAAACTGTTTATTTTGATGCTTGGAAAAATGATAGTGATTTGGATCCGATTGTGTCTTTATCCAAAAGCATAGCTACAACTGCTTTTAACATTAAAACGAAAGCTAAGGGTGTAGCTATTGAAGCAGGAAAAAAATTAATTGAAATAGCAGCCAAAGAAATTGCAAAAATTGATATTGATAGTATCTTAGATATTTTTCATACAGAAGAAAATGTTGAAGCCAAATTCAAGAAGGAATTAGCTTCTTTAATTCCTAAACATGGACGTCTAATTGTCTTTATTGATGAATTAGATAGGTGTCGCCCAACATATGCTGTTAAGCTATTAGAAAGGGTGCAACATTTTTTTGATAACAAGAAAATCACCTTCATTTTTTCCGTTAATCTTTATGAATTAAAAAATACAATAAAAAAGCTTTATGGCTCAAGTTTTGACGGTGATAGATATCTTGATCGATTTTTTTATTCAATTATCAGCTTGCCAGATGCATATTATGCTTCTGAAAATATAGAAGGTCTGTCTTCAGATGAAAAAATGTATTTAAAGTATTGTGACGAGATCACTCAGAAATTCAATTTTAGTCTTAGGGAACAGAATCATTTTACAAGCATGATAGATATTACTGGTGTTAAAAATAGATTCTTGTCTTCTAATTACCATGCAGATGTATTCGGAAATGGTAATGAAATAGTAGATTTCTTTATAATTCCCTATTTGATTGCACTTAAGATGGTCGATAGCGATCAATTCAATGCTTTTGTTTATTATAATGATGGTACAGACTTTATTAGTTTTTTGGCATCGAGTAAAATCTTTTTAAGTTATTTGTGGACTGATGATTCAAATACTCTTAAGAAAGCTGCAAAGGACATTTACGATTGTATTTTTGTGAGAAATGAAATTGTAGAATCTGTTGGAATTATTAAAGAACCAAAGAATATTTATATTAGAGAACCTTATAAATTAAAAAAAGAAGTCAATGATATTTTAAGTTTAGTATCGAACGATTCGGTTTATGAAGATAAGGATAATAACTCTACTAAGGAATAGTCATATTAAAATTTATCTGATTGAAAAATATATAATGGTACAATTAAATAGACATTGATTGAGCTAATTTCAATCAACTAATTAATTAGAAAATAACTTTGAATATAAATTTTAAAATTAAAGGAGATAACATTGTCAAATACAACTACAAGTTTACAGCAAGGACTTTTCAGTGCGGCAGATTCATTGCGATCGAAGATGGATGCGAGTCAATATAAAAATTATTTATTAGGCACTGTCTTTTATAAATATTTATCTGATCACATGCTTTACAACGTTTTGGAATTATTATCTGATGAACCTGATGGAACACTAGATGAAGCTCAAAAAATTTATGAAGATAATGCTGATGATGCAGAACTAGTTAATGAATTGCGGGTATCATTAGGTTATGTAATTGAGCCTGAATATACATACAATAGTATTTTAAAAGCGGTCAACAATCATACTTTTCAGGTCAAGCAATTAGGGGATGCTTTTAATAAACTAGAAAGCTCTGACCAAGACTTTGAAGGGTTATTTGATGATTATGATTTGTATTCTAAGAGTTTAGGAAGCACAGCGCAAAAAAGAACAGATACTATAGCTGGAGTTATTCAAGCAATTGGCAAAATAGAATTGGTCAAAACTTCAGGCGATAGTCTGGGCGATGCTTATGAATATTTGATTAGTCAGTTTGCTTCAGAATCTGGTAAAAAAGCGGGTGAATTTTATACACCTCAACAAGTTTCTGAGCTATTAACCCGTTTAACTTTGGTAGGCAAAGATTATTCAGCAGGAATGACAGTTTATGATCCTGCTATGGGATCTGGGTCTCTGCTCTTAAACTTTAAAAAATATGGTTCAGCTCACGACCGAGTTACTTACTATGGGCAAGAAATTAATACTTCTACGTATAACTTGGCCAAAATGAACTTAATCTTGCACAACATTGACCAAGCAAACAGGCATTTGCGTAATGGCGATACCTTGGACGAAGATTGGCCAGCAGAGGAAGCCAATAACTTTGATGCAGTTGTTATGAATCCACCGTATTCATTAAAATGGTCAGCAAACAAGGGCTTTTTTGATGATCCTCGTTTCTCTCCGTACGGAGTTTTGCCTCCTAAGTCGAAAGCAGACTATGCTTTTTTACTTCATGGTTATTACCATCTAAAGCACAGTGGTGTAATGTCCATTGTTTTACCTCACGGTGTTCTTTTCCGTGGCGGTGCTGAAGGTAAAATCAGACAAAAGCTGCTTGAAAATGGTGCTATTGATGCAATTATTGGTCTGCCAGCAAATCTGTTTTATAGTACTGGCATTCCAACAGTGATTGTCGTACTTAAAAAAAATAAGCAAGATCGTGATGTCATGTTTATTGATGCTTCTAAAGGTTTTGAAAAGGTTAAAACGCAAAACAAATTGCGTGAAGAAGATATAAATCGGATTTTAACTACTTATTCTGCACGTCAAGATGTTGAAAAATATGCTCATTTGGCAAAATTTGATGAGATCAAAGAAAATGATTTTAATCTAAATATTCCGCGTTATGTTGATACTTTTGAAGAAGAACCACCAGTTGATGTGCAAAAACTAGTTGCAGATATGGCTAACATTACAAAAGAACAAAAAGAAACAACTGATGAAATTAAGCATTCTTTGGATGAATTGGTTGGTACTGATTCGGATACTCAAAAAATACTAGATCGGTTAAAAGATATTTTATAGTTTTAAATAGGTTTGAATAAATGAATAATATTAAATTTTTACCTAATATCAGGTTTAGAAAATTTGAAAAAAGATGGAAAACCGAAAAATTGGAGGAATTAGGCAACACTTTTCCTAGTTTATCTGGTAAATCCAAAAAAGATTTTGGGCACGGAAATGCAAAGTATATAACTTATATGAATGTATTTACTAATCCAATTGCATCCATGTCAGGAACAGAAGCTATTGAAATAGATAAAAAACAAAATTCTGTTAAGTATGGGGATGTATTGTTTACTATGTCATCTGAAACACCAGAAGAAGTTGGTATGTCAAGCGTATGGGAATACCATGCAAAAAATGTATATCTAAATAGTTTTTCATTCGGATTTAGGCCCAATTCTGAATTTGACTTAAATTTCCTTGCATTTCTGTTAAGGTCTCAAGGTGTTAGAAGACAAATAGTGATATTAGCACAAGGCATTTCTAGATTTAATATTTCAAAAGTTAAAATGATGGGTATTAATGTTACTTTTCCCACTAATCTTTTTGAACAACAAAAAATCGGTGACTTTTTTAGTAAGTTAGATAAGCTACTTGATTTGCAGCAGCAAAAGATTGACAAGTTGGAGCTGCTAAAAAAGGCTTTGTTGCAAAAACTATTTCCTAAGCATGATGCCAAAATACCTGAATTGCGATTTAAAGGTTGCGATGGTGAGTGGGAAGATTGTCTTGTTGGTAATCTGTTAGAAGTTGTTCCAAATAAAGAATATATAACAGAAGCTTCAAAAAAGGGTCTAAATCCAGTTATTCAACAGGGTGAAAAACCCATTTTGGGTTTTTCTAACAAAACACCATACAAAGAGTATAAAAAAGTAGTACTTTTTGGAGACCATACTGTGTCTTTATACAAACCGGAAAGTCCTTTTTTAATTGCTACTGACGGAATAAAAATATTATACGTAAAAGACTGGAATGGACACTTTTTGTTTGCCTTTTTACAAAAATATAAGCCTGATTCAGAAGGATACAAACGACACTTTTCAATTCTTAAAAGTAAAAAAGCAAAATTTACGATAATAGATGAAGAGCAACAAAAGATCGGCAACCTCCTATCTAAGGTTGACCAATTAATCGAATTAGAAAATAAGAAATTACAAAATTTTCAACAAGTTAAAAAGTGTCTTTTACAAAATATGTTTGTTGAATAACAGGGAAAGGAGATAAGGATGGCAGTAACCAAAGTTAAAGAAGCCCAAATGGAAAAAACTTTAATTGATCATTTAACTAAAGAAGCTAATCAATGGCGTTTACGTGAAGATTTAAAAACCATTCCGCAATTATGGGCTAACTTTTTCCAGATTCTTGAAGATAATAATCGCGATCAACTTCATGACGTTCCACTGACACAAAATGAAAAAGAAACCATTCGTACGCAAATAACTAAGCCTAATTTTTACCAAGCTGCTAAGTTTTTGGCTGGTGCTAACAGGCAGGTTAGGCATCACTTAAAGCGTGATGATTCTTCTTTGCCAGATGCTGATTTATTAATTTTAGATAATACCAATATTGCCGGTGGAACTTCCGTTTATGAAGTTGTTCATCAAGTAGAAGTTAATAAGTCGAGCTTGTCACCGCTTGATCAAGATAGGCGCTTTGATGTTACTCTCCTGATTAATGGGTTACCTTTAATTCATATTGAATTGAAGACACCGAATTTTCCCTTTATGGATGCGTTTCGCCAAATACAAAAGTATATAGACGAAGATAAATTTGGTGATATCTATAACTTTGTAGAAATGTTTGTTGTTACTAATGGTACCAATACTCAGTATATTGCTGCTGGGCAAAATTTACGCCCTAATTTTTTGATTTCTTGGATTGATCATGACAGACAGCAAGTTAATAATTACTTGGATTTTGCGCATGAAGTCCTGTCAATTCCGATGGCACATCACATGATTGCTGACTATACAGTTTTAGATGATAATGCCCAAAGAATTATCCTTTTGCGCCCGTATCAAATTCAAGCAATACAAGCAATTTTTAAAGAATCGCGTAAGGGAAAGTCTGGCTTTATTTGGCACGCTACAGGTTCGGGTAAAACTTTAACCTCGTATAAAGTTGCCCGTAATTTATTACAAATACCTGCTATTGATAAGACAATCTTTCTAATAGATCGCAAAGATTTGGATATGCAAACTGTTACTGCATTTCAAACTTATGCAAATAATGACACTATTGATGTAGATGAAACCGCGAATAGTTTTGAATTGGCTAGGCAATTGGGTGATGGCAACCGCAATGTGATTGTAACTACCAGACAGAAACTGCAAACTATTTTTAAGCGAATGGAAAGTTCAACTGAAATTGCTAAGAAATATGAAAAACTAAAAGACTTACGATTAGCTTTTATTGTTGATGAATGTCATCGAGCAGTTACGCCAGCTCAGAAAAGGGAACTTGATAGATTTTTTAATCGTCAACCATTGTGGTATGGCTTTACTGGGACGCCTATTTTTGCAGAAAATGCACGGTCTGAAAACGGACAAGATGCTCGTACCACTGAGCAACTTTATGGTCCGATTTTACACAAATATACGATCGAAGACGCAATTCATGATAAAAAAGTATTAGGTTTTAAAATTGATAATGAAGGTAGTTCGAATCAAACAGATAACGATCAGATTTATCTCGCAGATGCTCACATGAAAGCAGTTGTTAAACAAGTCTTAGCTTTAGCTTATCGTAAGCAAGGACTTAGCAATGGTCACAGATATTCTGCACTGTTTTCAACATCTTCTATTAAACAAGCGCAGAAGTACTATCACTTGTTTAAAGAGGCAATTGTCCATGGTGAAGTTCCTAATCGTATTCAAAAGGTGGCACCAGATTTTCCTCGAATAGCTATTACATATTCAATTTCTCAAAACGAGGAAGAATCAATTGCCAATCAGGCAGAAATGAAGCAAGCTCTAGATGACTACAATAAAATGTTTAATACACATTTTTCTATGTCAGAGCTTGGAAGTTATAACCGCAATGTCAATGATCGACTTGCATGTAAAAACAAAATGTATCAAACACGAGATCAACAGCTTGATATTGTGATCGTAGTTGATCGTTTATTGACAGGATTTGATGCTCCGAAATTGTCCACGTTATATCTTGATCGTCCACCAATGAATGCTCAAAATCTAATACAAGCTTTCTCAAGAACAAACCGTATTTATGATGATGGTAAAAAATGGGGCCAAATTGTAACTTTTCAATATCCGGATCAATATAGTGAAGCGATAGATAACGCATTAACACTTTATGCTAATGGTGGTAGTGATGGTGTTCTTGCTCCAGACTGGAATACATCACGGCAACGTTATGTACAGGCACGTAAGAAACTGGACAAATATGTTAATAACCCCCAGATATTGGACACCATCATTGATGCGCCTAAAAAAGACCAGAAGGAATTTATTAAAGCCTTTCAAAAATATGATCAGGCTCTTGCTGCTATTAAGACCTATGATGAGTTAGATAAACAAGATAAACTTCCTGTTTCAGAACAAATTAATATTAATGATATTTCTCCTGAAATAGAAAGTACTTTAGAAGGCGTGTACCAAAATGTTATTGCTGCGTTAAAAGCAGATAATAAAAATGAAGGGGATCCTGTAGACCTTGATATTGACGAAGATTATGAGCTTGAATCTATTCACATTAAAGAAGTAGATGAACACTATATTATGTCGCTTATTCAAGATTATATTTCAACAGCTAATCAGCAGGTAAGTGCATCACAAAAATCTGAAGATCAAAATGAAACCACACAAGTTGTCGACTATATCGACCAATATGCCAAAACTAATGAGTCACGGGCAAACCAAATTCGTTCTATTTGGCAAGATGTTCAAGATAACCCTCAAAAGTATATGGATCAAAAAGTTGAAGATGTGTTGGCAAATTCTATAAAGCAAAAAAATGAAAAAATCTTAGGCGAGCTAGCGGACGATTTCGGACTCGACTATGACAATTTGAACTATGTTGTTAACAATTTTAAACCAGACGAAGCTAATCCAAAGGGAATGGGAGATTTAGTAAGTAAGAGATACTTTGATAGGTATAAAGAGAACCATCCTGATAGTAAGTGGAAAAATTGGCTCAGCTGGAAAACTGAGGTACGCGAAAAAGTTAAGGTAATCTATAATACCAAGATCAAGCCGTTAGAATCTGAAGACTGATCAATTAATAAACTAGTATGGTTTTAAAAAAAGCGTTTTCTATAAAAATGAATGTATTTTAAGCATCAGGCTATCGATTTCCTGGTGCTTTTTACTTAATTAGTATATTCTTTCATACAAAGTCTATTTGAGTATATATAGATTTCAAATTATAATAAGAATTGTTATCTAAGTGAGAGGAACAAAACGAATGGCCAATCAACAAATTAATAATGAAAATGCGGCAATGAAAGAAGTTTTGATTGCGATGCATAAGATAGGCGGTCAAGTAACGAGGCAAGATATACGTAATGAAATTCGTGATAGTTCCGTTGTCTTCTCTGAAGACGAAGTTGATAAAACTCGCGTTTCACGCAAAACTGGCAAACAGTATCATCCATTTTACTATTCAATGAATTTTGCAGTTAAGTATTTGATTTTAACTGGCTTTATAAATACTGAGGACAATCGAGTATTGGAATTGACTGAAAAAGGACGCAATGTCGACTTGTCTTCTTTTGATGCTGAAAAGGATGTTCGTCCTTTTTTGGAAGATAATAATTCTCAAGAGTTGAAAGAAAAGAGTCTAGCCGAAGTTGATTCAGCTAAAGATATGAATGATGAAGATACAGATGAAGACCAATGGAGACAAGATCTACTTGACGCTTTAATGAAAATGAATCCCAAAAAGTTTGAGTTTTTTTGCCGGGGCCTATTAACCAAGATGGAAATTGATGTTGACGATACAATTTGCGTCAATTATGCTTCTGACGGTGGTCTCGATGGCTTTGGCTATGTTAGGTCAAACGATTACCGTACTACTAGAGTTGCACTCCAGGCAAAAAGATGGCAGGCTAATGTACCAGCTCCCGAAATTGACAAATTTAGAGGTGCAATGGACAATTATAATGCTGAATTCGGCATTTTCATTACCAATTCTGGCTTTACACGTGGAGCGATTAAAACTGCTCGCCAGGGAACAAGAATTATTACGCTTATTGACGGTGAGGAAATTTGTGATTTAGTCGCTAAGTATAATTATTATGTTGAAGCTGTCACAACATATAGATTAAAAGATTTTTATACAGATAAAGATTAATCCAAAGATAAAAGAAAGCATCAGGCTATAGTTAGTCTGGTGTTTTTCTTTTCAAAAACCTAGTCTATTTTACTTATTTTGGTAATTATGCTAATCTGAATTTTATTAAATCCTTATAAATAAACAGCATTTTTAAGTATAAATTCAGTATTATAGAAAGAAGATAGTGAGGCTATTTTAGCTACTAATAAACAAAATGAAGATTAATAATACAATTAAATACTATCTCCACACTGCATTTACTAATCTAAGGTTTTCCAGAATTATTAGCATTTTGTTTGTAGTACAAGTATTAAAACTAAGTTTGGTTCAGTTTGCGCTACTAGAATCAATTTTTATGTTTGCACAATTTTTTTCTGAAATACCAAGCGGAGTTTTAGGTGATCTGTTTAAAAACAAAACTGTTGTTTTGACTGGTTTAGCCGTTTTAATTACAACACCACTATTAACGGTTATGGCAATGTTTTGCCCGAAAAATATTATTTTCCCTTTACTTGCTGTTTCTTTTGCATTAGAAGGAGTAGGAAATGCACTGCTGAGTGGTGCGGATGAGGCCTTTTTTTACGAAGGTATTCGCGAAGATGGGGATGAACAGCTTTATGGCAAAATACGAGGAAATAGACAGTTAATCGGCTCAATTGTTTTAGGCATTGCAACTGCAGTAGGAGGTACCCTTTTTACTCAAAACGATAAATTCCCATACTTGTTTCAATCACTTTTTCTCCTAGGTGCAGTGGCCGTTATTGCTTTAACTAAAGAGTCCAAAAAATTTGAAAACGTAGATCATGATCACGAGACTTACACTGATATGCTAAAAAGTATTTTATCAGTTTTTAGGGATATGATTCATTCTTCAGACATTCTGTTTCTCTTTGTAATTATGATTATAGTAACTGCGGTCGAAAATGCGATATTTATGCTATTGCCCAATTATATTTCTAAATTAGGTTTTGATGCTTCTGCTAACGGAAGCGTCTTTATGATCTATAGTTTTGCTGGTGGGTTAGTAGCAGCTCAATCTTACCGATTGGTAAAAATGAAGTTTTCATCTTTAACGGTTTTAATAATTGCCGTTTTACTAGCCGCAACAGGACTAGAAATTCAAGGCTCGAAGTATTTGTTTTTACTAGGTGCTGGTTTATTATATATTGTTTTAGACATGCTCGATCCAGTAGTAATGCAAATGTTAAATTTATGGGTGTCAGATAAATCCAGGGCTACTTTTATTTCTGGACTATCATTCTCTACTAGTTTAGCTACAATGATTATTAATCCAGTTATTGGTGCAGTAATTCAAAAATACGGCACAATAAATATGCTCATTGCCGTCTCGTTGATAACGGTCATGATGATTGTAACTGCATATTTATTAATTATGCGGACAAATAAAAATCAAAATGAAAAATAATAGATTTTTGAGGTTTTCTAAATGAACAAAAAAGAAACTTTACAATATCTTGATCAATTGGGAATCGAATATGAGATAGTTGAGCACCAAGCCGTTTTTAATATGGCAGAAATGGAAGAAATTTCTCTTCCTCATCCTGAGTCAGACGCTAAGAACTTGTTCGTGCGAGATGATAAAAAGCGCAAGTATTACCTGCTGACCGTAAAGGGTGATAAGCGAGTAAACTTAGCTGATTTTCGCAAGCAAAATGATACCAGAAGGCTTAGTCTTGCCTCACCAGCTGACTTAAAAGAAAAACTTGATTTGACTCCAGGTTCAGTTACACCTTTAGGTTTGTTAAATGATCAAAAGCATGAAGTATCATTTTATTTGGATGAGTACTTTGCAGACCAGCCTAGAATTGCCGTTCATCCTAATGACAATACTGCAACGATTTGGTTAAATCCCCAGGACTTGCTTGCAGTGGTTAAAAAGCAAGGAAATCCAATTAAAGTAGTGGAAATGTAAGAAAACTTACATTAAACAGTGTTTTGGCTAAATAAGCCAACCAATTTTAATTAATGAGCTATTGACACATGCCAATTTAGATGCTAAATTAAAATATAATTAAATATTTCATCTTGAGAAGCAGAGTAATTCTCTTGGTATCGTGAAAGAGAGCTAGCAGGTGGTGAAAGCTAGCAGATAGCAGTTAATGAACATGGGCTTTAATTGATGACTAACGGTGATAGTTAGCCGTTAGCGGCGCTGCAGCCGTTATAAATGCAAGCTATTGATTGATAGCTAGTGAGTTTTATTACGTGAGTAATAAAAAAATTAAAGGTGGTAACGCGAAGCACTCGTCCTTATATTAGGGATGAGTGCTTTTTTATTTGGTTTGGAGGATTTCAAATGTCACAAACAGCTTATATCAATGCCAATATTTATACTGGCGAAGATGCTCAAATTCATGCAAACAACTACTTAGTAGTTGATGATGAAAGTGGAAAAATTACTAAAATTGGTTCAGGTGAAATACCTCAAGTGGATAAAACTGTTGATTTAGCAGGAAAATTTGTTATTCCTGGTTTAATCAACTGCCATACGCATGTTGTAATGGATCCACAAACGGCTGATGGTGGAACAGATAACAATGAAGTAGCTGCAGTAGTTCAAGCTTTAAGTAACTTGCATGACTTATTAAAATCAGGTGTAACGTACATTAGAGAATGTGGAAGCAGTTATGATGTTGATATTTATTTAAGCAAGCTAATTGATCAGGGTAAAGTCACTAAAGCACCAGAGATTTTACCTTCTGGCCGTCCATATTCAATGACTGGCGGTCATGGTGATGTGCCTAATTTTGGCCATTTGGTAGATTCACCTGATGAAATGCGTAAAGCAGTCAGACAAGGAATCAAAAGAGGCGCTAAAACAATCAAGGTAATGGCAACTGGCGGTGTCATGACTGAAAATGACTTCATGGATGACCCACAGTTGAGTGAAGAAGAAATTCATGTTGCTGTAGAAGAAGCTCACCACAAAGGCTTGACGGTTGCTGCACACGCTGAAGGTAATCCAGGGATCATGAATGCCATCAAGGCTGGTGTTGACAGTATTGAGCATGGTTTTTACGTTAACGATGAAGAAATCAAGCTAATGCTTGAGAAGGGTACATATTTAACACCAACAATTGTTGGTGCTTGGGCCTTTATCGAATATGCACCAGGTAAAATTCCTGATTGGGAAATGAACAAAATTGCGGCTGCATGGAAAGACTTGCGTGGTAACATTACTAATGCTAAAAATGCAGGAGTTCCAATTACTTTGGGTACAGATGCAGGAACGCCATTTAACGACTTTACAATGACGCCTGAGGAATTGCCACTTTTGGTTGAGCAAGGCTTTACTAACCATGAAGCATTACAAACGAGCTATAATTCTGCTAAGTTGATGAAAATTGATGATGAATATGGTTCACTAGCTGAAGGCAAATACGCTGACTTCCTTGTTTTGGATGAAAATCCTTTAGAAAAGATTGAAGCAGTTGTTCAAAAAGATAAGGCTGTTTACAAAAAAGGTCGTCGAGAGTATTAATTTGCCGTTATCCAAATAAATGCAAACACCGAAAGAGATTACGATGATTAGTAATCTCTTTTTATTTTTAGCGAAAAAAGAGTTCAAAACTTTTAGATTATTTAGTCATAAAACTAAATCTAGATTCGTTCAAATAAATCTTTAATTTTTCACTAATTTTAGATAGAATAGTAGATATCACAATTTATCCAAAAAGGGAGGATTATTTAATGAAGGCCTTACTATACAGTATGACCCCTGAACAAAAGGTTTACGTTGACCAGTGGAATAAAGAACATCCTGACGACGATCTTCAAACTACTGATGCTGATCTAGATGCAAAGACAGTTGAACAAGCTGAAGGTTTTGACGTTGTTAGTGTCTTGCAAGTTTTTGATCTTGATGAGGAAGAAGTTTATCGCAAATTAGCTTCGTATGGCATAAAACATATTGCATTACGCTCAGTTGGCTATAATATTGTTAACTTTGATTATGCACATAAATATCATTTACTTATTACTAACACTCCTGCATATTCGCCACGAGCAGTTGCTGAAAACACTTTAACTTCCGCAATGTACTTGCTACGCAAGTGGGGTCCAATCTTGAAAAATGAACGAGAAGATTTAAATTTTGTGCGTGAAGCCAACTTGATGAGTGACGAAATTTATAATCAAACCGTTGGTATCATTGGTGTAGGACGCATCGGGAGCGCCACAGCTGAAATTTTTCATGCATTAGGTACACGAGTTATTGGTTACGACATTGTTGAAAATCCTGCCAATGAAGCTTTTCTCGAGTACACGGACTTTGAAACGGTTATTAAAGAATCCGATATTTTATCTTTGCACACGCCATTTACACCTGATTTAGAGGGTATGATAAGCGCTAAGGAATTTAAGGAAATGAAAAACACAGCGGTATTAATTAACGCTGCGCGTGGTCCTTTAGTTGATAACAAAGATTTAATTGCTGCTCTGAAAAATAATGAAATCGCTGGCGCATCGCTTGATGTTATGACCGGCGAAGAAGCAATTGTGATGAAGAAATTCAATGACATTTCGGAATTGCCAAAAGACTATCAAGAATTGGTTAAAATGCCAAATGTTGTATTCACGCCGCACTCTGCATACTACACTAAGACCTCGGTTAAAAATATGGTTAACCAGAGTATGACTGATGCTAAACGTGTTTTAAGTGGTGAAAAGCCAGTATATCCAGTTGATGAATAGATGAAATCAAGAAAGACTAACTTTTGTTAGTCTTTTTTTGTCCTGGTATCATATTTTGTTATTGTCAATTATAATAAAAATATTGGTATAATAACTAATAGATAAAGGTCGGAGATCAGGATGGGTAGATTTCATCACAAATATACGTTGCCAGCAATTATTTTACTGTTAATAGTTGCAGTTGGTGGACTTGTAGCAGGTGTACTTAATTTTCGCAATCAAACAACATTGCCTTCCGACTCAAATTCAAGTGCAATTGGTGTGGAACTAAATCAAACTTTTGGATATGTTGACCTACATGAATTACAAGATCACGGTATTTCGTTTGTGTATCTCAGAAGCACGCAAGGACGTTCATATTTTGATGATGATTACTTATCTTATCGCGATCAAGTGTTAGGCACTAAAATGGCTTTTGGCACTAGCATCGCATACAGTAATGAATCTACGCCGGAACAACACTACCAATATTTCATGAAAAAAGTCGGTTTGAACACAGGCAGCTTACCTATCTTGATTGAACCTGCAGTAGACGATCATAGTAACCGTTATCTACAACAGATGGCTCAATTTGTCAGGATGCTTGAAAACCATGGCAAATTAGTCATGGTTGATGTTAATATCAGGTATAAACCGCTTTTTCCTGATGGAACTTTATTTATTACTAATGGTAAAAAAGCACCAAGTAAGATGAAATATTCTTTTTGGCGCTACACTAACAACGGTCGCGTAAAATCGGTTAGCGGCTTAGAAAATGGCGTTGCAATGCTCGCATATAACGGGACGGTAACGCAATATAAACAACGATATGGACAGTTAACACAATAATGAAAAAAGAAATCGAAACAGTTTTAACTAAATTAGGTTTTACAAAACCAACTTTAATCCAACAAGAAACTAACCAGTTAATTAGTGAGGGTGAAAGCTGTATTGCGTTGGCCAAAACGGGAACGGGAAAAACGTTGGCATATGCTTTACCGACGCTTGAAAAAGTCACTAAAGGTGAGCCGAATAGTTTGATTATTTTTGCACCTACAACGGAGCTCGCAGTGCAAATCAGACATGCAATCAATCCTTTTATTCATGCTTTAGATCTTACTGGTATTACGTTGGTCGGTTCAGGTAATCGGCAACGGCAGGAAGACAATTTAAAGAAAAAACATCCTGAAGTTGTTGTCACTACTCCAGGACGTTTCTTTGACTTTTTTTCAAGCAACCGTATTAAAGTAGAACAGATCAAAACTTTAGTCCTTGATGAGGCTGACGATATTCTTGAATTCAGCAAAATGGAATTGTTAAGTTCATTAGGACAAAACTTATTACCGAATGCTCAAATTTTATTATTTGGAGCAACTGAATCAGAGATTACGCAAAATGCAGCTGAATTGTTTGATCGTCCTTTTAAACTAGTTGATGTGCGGGCGAAGCAAAGCACAACAGTAAAAAATTATTTTCTGCAGGTTGATAATGCCCATAAAATTGACTTCATTCAGCGTTTAATGCGGTTGGATCACTTTAAAGGGATTTTGTTTTTCGATTCCAATCAGACAATGATGCGTTTTGCTGGTATCCTTGGTCATACCAAAACCAAATTTGGTTTACTAGCAAATGAGTTTGGCAAGCAAAAAAGAGAGCAAGCACTCAGCGATTTTAAGGCTGGTAGAACACGACTCTTAATTGCAACAGACCTAGCTGCTCGCGGTTTAGATATACCTGGAGTAACTTATGTAATAAACTATGATATTCCTAGTGAAACGAATACCTACTTGCATCGCGCCGGAAGAACCGGACGAATGGGAGCCAAGGGTTATGTTGTGACACTTGGGGATGACCATGATTTGCGTGATCTCAAAAAGTTATTAATAGATACAACTCAAATTGAGCGGGTTTATTTTGCTAAACACAGTTTGTCGACTGAACAGCCAAAGGAGCAAGAAATAGCGTCCAAAGCTGCTACAAAGACAGTTCAGCCAGAGCAGCCTACTAAAAAGAAAAAGCATAAAAACAAGAATCGTAAGAATAAGGGATATCATCCACATTATTTAAAGAAAAAGGAGCAAAAATGAGTCGATTAGTAGCCTGGTTAGAAGACTACATATTACCACTAGCAAATAAATTGGCGCAGACCCATTGGTTAGTGGCCTTACGTGATGCATTCGTTTCTGTAATGCCAATTACGATTGCTGGTTCACTTGCAGTTTTAATTAAGAGTTTGATTGAAGCTGCGCGAGTTAACTTGGGCTGGGAAACTTTCGCCTGGTTGATGAGTCCCCTCGCTTTGATTAGCAATGTGGTTTGGCGAGGAACCTTTGCACTTTTTGCACTCTTTTTATCTATGTCACTTGGCTATCATTTAGCTAAAAGTATGGAAGTTGATCCAATTGCAGGGGCAATTGTTTCCCTGTCTTCCTTAGCAATGAGCATTGCTAACTTAACTAAAATGCGGGTAAATGGTCGGACTATTTCAGTTAAGCATACTTTTGATATTTCGCAGTTTTCAACTACCGGAATTTTTACCGCAATCTTGTTTGGTTCAATCGGTGTTTCAATTTTTGCCTTTTGTGTAAAAGCACGACTTAAGTTGAATATGTCGGTTACTTTACCATATGCAGAACAAATGGCACTTGATTCACTGATCCCAGCAATTATTGCCATCTTTTGTGTCGGCATGATCAATTTTGCTTTTCAAACAATTACTGGTACTTATTTTGGTAATTGGCTATTAAATTCCATCCAAACACCGCTTGTAAAACTTGGCCAGGGCTTTGGTATGGTCTTGCTAGTAACGCTGTTTGTCCAAATCTTTAGTTTCTTTGGACTTAATGGGCTGGGAGTCTGGGCTCCAATCCTCGATTCAATTTGGTTAACAGCCCAGAATGTTAATGTAACTGCGGTACGTAATGGTGAACCCGCTTCTTATCTCTGGGTTAGGGGCTCATTTGATGCCTTTGCTTGGTTTGGTGGCGCAGGTGGTACTTTGATGTTAGTTGTAGCGATTTTGCTATTTTCCAAACGGAGTGATTACCGCACGATTGCTAAAGTTGCATTGGCTCCAGCCGTCTTCAACATCAACGAACCAATTGTACTTGGATTGCCAGTCGTGCTTAATCCAATTTATTTCATTCCCTTCATTTTAGCTCCAATCGTCAATGTTGCATTTTCATATTGGGTGACAATGCTGGGCTTGGTAAATCCGGTACAAGCTGCGGTTCCTGCAGTTGTGCCGCCAATTATTGGCCCATTCTTAGCTTGCAATTATGATTGGCGTGCAATTGTTTTGTGTATTATTAACATGTTAATTGCGCTGGCAATCTGGACGCCCTTTGTTTTTGCGGCAGATAAAATTGCGGATTCAAACAATCCAAGTCCATATTTCACACGGCAATATTAATCTAAAAAAATTGGCTTTTATCAACTAAATTTGGTAAAGTTAATTTGTTGCGACCCTGTAGTTCATCTGGATAGAACAATGGTCTCCTAAACCGTAGAGGTGAGTTCGAATCTCACCGGGGTCATTATAAGTAGCCTAAAGCGTTGCTTATATGGAATGATGGACTAATTTTGAACTAAAAACCGCACTGTTAATAAATACAGCGCGGTTTATTTGTCTAATGATTCTAAGGAATATTAGAGGCTTTTTATGTGGTTATTGATTACTCGATTTTATTAATGTCAATTTTATTTTTCTTAGTATTAACTTCGACAGAGTTATTATCGTCAGCACGAATCTTAATAATTAAAGGTGGATTTTTCATTGTTTTAATGTATATATTATTGCTGCTTGATTAGGTTTTTAATAATTGAAGTAATATCTGTCGATTGGTTGGTATCAGAATAAACTGCAATTGATTGGGTATTATTGATAGCATCATAAACCTTATCATCTTCTAGAATTTTCCTAATTAACTTAGTATTAGTAGACTCTACTTTTACATATTCTTCGCCTAAATGTTCTGTCAATTTTCTTTTTAAATTTTTTTGCCATATGCTACTAGATTCTATAACTTTTGGTGTCATTTTTTCATAGTGAGCAAGTAACCAAACTTCAAAGGAACAGTTTGAAACACAAACTTGACAACTAGCTTTTTTAATGCCTTTTAAAGAAGTGGCTTTTTCTCGCATTTTTGCTATCCGCTTATCATCATAGCCGTCTTTATCAAAAATGATATATATCTTTGTTTCAGAATCAGACTTATACCTATTATCAGGTGTGTTTTTAATAAAGCTAGCTGTTTTGTCTACCCAATCTCCGGAACCCTTCATAATCTTGGTAGCTTTAGCGGTACGTAAATTATAAATGAAAAACAACTCGTCAAAGTAGTTTTTTTCAGTAGTTCCTTCTACAAAGAAAAGAATTTTTTCTTTGACTGGGCGTTTTTTTCTTGATCTACTCATTTTTTGACGATTTCTCTAACTTGGCTTTCTCTGAAGATGTAAACTTGTTTTCTTTTAAAATTTCTAAAATTGAATTTAGATTTACCATTTGAGTAGCTCCATATCGACCCTCTAAATAGCGCCTTTTGTAATTAAAATCATTTCGTTTTAATGCAGGATCATCAAAATCAAAAAGGCTAAATAGTTCACTTTCGCCATAACGATTTTTTTCCGCAAACCAAATTTGATCTTGACGCAAGTTGCTGTCCATTAATGGCAAATTATGAGTTGTCAAAATAAATTGATTACTTTGGATTTCATTATTAATTAATAATACAAGCGCGTTTGCTAACTCGAAGTGGTAAGACATATCAAATTCATCTATCAATAAAACTTTATTCGTATTTTCTAGGATATATAAAGCTAAATTGATAAAAATTTTAGTTCCTCTGCTTTCTTCTCTTAGGTTAAGTGTAAAAGTATTATCTTTAGAACGATGTTTACAGAATAAATCATAAACTGTTATCTGTTTTGGTATTTCAGGTACATTTTGGTCTTCATCTGCTTCCATATTTTGATTTTGTACTATTTGGTATAAAAGTTCTGGCAAATTTTGTTTTCTCTTCTTAACTTCAATATCAATAATGTCAAAATCAGCAGCTTGTATAAAAGATAAAAGCTGCTTTTTAAAATCTTGATTTGATAAGATTTTAAGCCTTCTAGAGTCGATGTTATCTGCATCAACAAAAATTAAATCTTGAGCAAACCATAAGTATGCTTCATTGGAATTAGGCTCATTATTTTGTTGTGCAAAATATAAGAGTAATTGATTTTTTCTGATGTTAGTACTTATTGGAATTAATTGCTCTGGTAATAGTCTAAAATCTTGCTGTTGGCGTTTGAAAATGTATCTTTCATTAACTTTAAGAATTTCTTTTTGAACTTCCAGGGATGTGTATTCTAAAAAGTAATAGAATTTTTTTTGGTTTCTTATAAAAGTAATTTCAAATTTTGTGCTGTTATCATTATTACCAAATGTATCGGAATTTAATTCTTGTTCAATATTAGAAGTTGGATACATAATTACGTGTTTTAAAGTTGCTAATGCTAAAATTAAATTTGTTTTACCATTTGCATTAGCTCCAAAGATTAAGCTTGATTTTAATAATTTTTCACTTAAAATTTTAACCGTATTTGAAGTATTATATTTTCTTAAACGTTCTCCAGTCTGCATTGAAAATTCTTGTTCATTCTTGAAAGAACGAAAGTTAGTTACTTTAAAATCAACTAGCATTTTTTTACCTCGGTATTTCTTGTCTAAAACGTTTTTTCGTTTTAAACGGTTAATATCTTTTATTATCGCATTGTATTTTGATTAATCAACTTATTTATTTGAAAATTGATTTAAAATTACAAATAAACAAGTACGAAAATTGTGTTTTTGTATACTAATAAAACACTTAATTTGGTTTTTACTAGTATTAATGGTTATTTTTAAATGTTTAAGATATGAACAAAAGTATCATGTTTTTAAAATTGATTATCTAAGTCAATTCCTGCTCTTAGCATTTTTGATATTATTAGATTCAAATTTCGTATCATTGTTAAATTGATTAAAAATGGTACGAATTAAAGAGAGGCTGCAAAGTTTTGTTTCAATTTTTTGCCAAAACTTTTATAAATTGATAAAATTCTATTTCCCGTCAAATCAACGTTTTAAATTTTTAAAAACCTTAATTTCCTTCGGTACGATACAAGAATACATTGGATAATGTAGAGCAGAACTGAAAAAATAGTAATAGTAAGGGCATCTAACTTCAACTTTGAATAACTTTATTAATAATAAAATGCTATAAAATAAATATTTTAATTTCAAAGACAATAATAATTAATACAAAATACGCCTGTACTCTCCTTAAATACGTTTAAAAAGCTTGCAATATCAATGATTACTATTACTTTCGCATGGCAAAAAACAGGAAACTATAACTCGCTATAGTCAATAATGTTGTTATATCAAGCAAGGTGTAACATTATGAACTTAAATAATAATAATACCTTAAAACTGTTTACCTTAAAAAAATAGCTAGCTGACCGCATCAAAACATTCAAAGTAAATAAGTTTTGGACTAAAATATGGACTAAATTTTCAAAACAATATATTAAAGGTAATTTTGAGTTACTACTGTATCATTATTTATTATAGGTTATTATACTTAAGTAATCTCACCGGGGTCATGAAAAATTAGAAACGTTGAAAATGAAAAACTGATTTCCAAGTAGGGGACCAGTTTTTTTGTTCTGACTAGTTAATTGTAGTAGTGATTATCAATTGTTTTTCCAATTTATTTTGATTATAGAGAATAGAAAAATTGGGGGGTCATTATTATCATATTTACGCCAATTATGATGAAAATATGCTAGAGTTAGCTCCACTTCAAGTTCTGATATTAAAACTAGAACAAATAGATTGTGTAGGTGGAGAGAATACTCAAGCACCGTACATCGTTGCAAAAAGTAACAATTGACTATGACAAACGGGATGATTTTAAAATGGCGCTATATAAGTGATTTAGTAAAATACTTAAACTTAAGCACTGTTTGGAAACGAGTTGAAGGTAAATAAATGGAAAAATTCATGTTGTAAAAAAGCATGGATTTTTTGTTACGCAATATTTAATTGACATGGAGTTAACTCCAGCAGATAGACTACTATATATAAGAAACTACAAGAATAGGAGGCTTTAGATACTGGAGCACCAGTTTTCGAACAAATAAAATAGATCCACCAATACGAGTTACAACTCAAACAGTGTTTGAGAAAGTGACTGATGGTGATGCTAAATACGATTATGACAAAATAGTTAGCAGTGTAAATAAGGATAGTTAAATTTATCCTTATGACAATAAGTTTCATTATGCAAATGATGCTTTACAAGAACATAATAGGAGATTTTAAAAATGATGAAGCGTTTGGCTAAAATAACGGTCTTATTAGGTCTACTAGGCAGTTTAGCTGCTTGCACAAACGACATGGGACTAGGTGACGTGGAACTAAGCACCAAAGTTTACAGTAAGAAAAAGAAGACCAAAAAGGTCAAAAAAGTGAAAAAGGCAAAAAAGGGCAATCAGAAAGGGGACCAAAAATTGAAACTGATTAAAAAATACACAGGTTTCTCATCTCCAACAGCAATGGCAATTGATAAAGAGAATAACCTTTATGTCTCAAATTGGGGTGGAGATTCAGTAACTAAAATATCGAGCAATGGTGAAAAGGCAAAATTTGTAACTGGCATGAGTTCACCAGCAGGATTAGCTTTCGACAAGAGTGGCAATTTGTATGTATCTGACTATAGTGCCGATGTCATTCTTAAGGTAGATAAAAATGGTAAAAAGACTACTTTTGCTAATAATTTGAGTACGCCAACAGGTATTTCATTTGATAAAGCAGGGAATTTACTTGTTACTAACCGTGGTAGTGATGAAATAGTAAGTATTGACCCTCAAGGTAAAAAGACCATTGTTTCGAATAAAATGCAGACTCCAGTTGGAGTGGTGGAAGATTCTCAAGGCAATCTTTTTGTCACGAACTATGGTGGAAGTGTACTAAAAATTGACACCAATAAACAAGTCTCAGTATTTTCAAAAGGTTTTGCAAGACCAGGTGTTGGCATCGACATTACAGCTAAGGGCGAGATAATTGCGGCTGACAATGGTGGTGATTGTGTCAGAAGAATTGCTAAAGACGGCTCAACTAAAGTTATTGCTGATAAAATTGGTGGTTGTGTAGGTGTGCGCGCTTATAATGATCAACTTTATGTATCAAGCTGGTCAGATGGTGCTGTATATGTTTACTCATTAAATTAATACTCAATTAAAGGAGTTACTAATTTAAGTATTAAAAAAACTGATTCCCGATTTGGAAATCAGTTTTTTTGTTATATATAAATAAAGAAAAAGTGTTCTATTTGGTTAATTAAAATATTAACTTAAATAGGTTTTGAGAGTATCAACTATTATTTAACCATAATGAATGAGAATATAGAAGTCACTGTCATCTATAAAGTTGATTTAAGTTCAGCTATTAAAGTCAGCCTTTTGTTTTACGACTATCATGACCATAAGAATCTTTCAAATTAATTTTACCATCTCGTTTTTGGCTAATTAACTCAGTCTTTTCTTCTTTAGCCCGTTCTTTAGCAAATTCCATTGCATCAGTTTTGCGGTCAAAGACTTTAAGTGTCTTGGCTTCACCAGCAATCTTTACTGCCCATTGGTCACCGTGAGTTGTAACCCAAACATTTTTAGTGGTTTCTTCCTTGCTCATTTTGCTCATCTCTTTTCTTACTCTATATTGTGATTATACAACGAGCTACCAATTAATAGTTGAAAGATGCACATTTAAAAACTCGGAAAAAATGAGTAGCACTCTTTTACGAAGACCCTAACCTAAAAATGATTAAAGTAGAGGATTGTTTAAGATTAGCTTGGTTAAAATGCCGATTATAATAAATAAGATAACTGCGCCAGTCAAAAGTAATAACCGTTTTTGCTTTGTACGCCGGTTATCGAAACTAAACACTAGAAAGAAGCAGGCAATGATGATTAAAAAGGCAGTGATTAAAAGTAGTCCAAAGTGATTTTGCATTAGTTTACCAGCTTTCTATTTCCTCTAATTATTAAAGCATAATGACTTGAGTTTTTCTTGTGAAATTAATATTATTAGTGTGGAGGCACTTATGACTAAAATAAAAGTAATGATGGTTTTTGGAACGAGACCAGAAGCAATAAAAATGGCTCCTTTGGTGCTGAAACTAAAGGCCGATGAGCGTTTTGACGAGGTAACAGTCGTTACTGCGCAGCATCGCGAAATGCTAGATCAAGTTCTAGAAATTTTTAATATAAAACCAGATTATGATTTTAATATCATGAAAAAGAACCAGTCGCTCGAAGGAATTACTTCAAAGGTAATGCTTAAATTGGCAGATGTGATTACCAAGGAACAACCTGATATCGTTTTGGTGCACGGTGATACAACCACTAGTTTTGCAGCGAGTTTAGCCAGTTTTTACCAACAACGACCTATCGGTCACGTCGAAGCAGGTTTGAGAACATGGAATAAGTATTCGCCTTTCCCTGAAGAAATGAATCGCCAAATGACAGATGACTTGGCAGATATTTATTTTGCACCAACTAAGTTGAGTAAAGAAAATCTGCTTAGTGAGCATCATCAAGCAGAGAATATTTTTATTACTGGTAATACTGCTATCGATGCTTTGCAAGAAACGGTCAAAGATGATTATCATCATAAGGTGCTCGATTTAATTGAGCCAAATCATAGAGTGATCTTAGTAACAATGCACAGACGGGAAAATCAGGGCGAACCGATGAGACGCGTTTTTAAGGTGATGAAAGAAGTTGTGGATAGTCACGATGATGTTGAAATCATCTATCCTGTTCACATGTCGCCTAAGGTGCAAGAAGTAGCTCATGAGATTTTAGGCAATGATCCTCGCATTCATTTGATTGCACCACTTGACGTGGTTGATTTCCATAACTTAGCTAAGCGCAGTTACTTTATTATGACAGATTCGGGTGGTGTTCAAGAAGAAGCACCTGCCTTAAACAAACCTGTGTTAGTTTTACGTGATACTACTGAACGGCCAGAGGGTGTCAAGGCTGGAACATTGAAACTGGTTGGAACTCAGGTTGACGAAGTTCGAGCAGCAATGCTGCAATTATTAGAAGATAAAAGTGCCTATGACCAAATGGCTAATGCAAAGAATCCTTATGGTGATGGTCATGCTTCAGACCGTATCATGGATGCAATTGCTTATTACTTTTCTGATAAAAAGGGGCAACGACCAAAAGATTTTGAATAAAAAGAAAAGTCATGAATTCACTAGCAGAATTCATGACTTTTTATTTTTGATGTTTTTCTTGATGTTCTTTGAGCATCTTTTTAGCTCGTTCAATCATCGTAGTTTCTTTTGCTTGGAAAACAGATCTGGTAGTCAAGTAGTTGAAAATACCAACCAGAACTTGATCAAGAATCTTCACAAACAATGCGTTCAGTTTTAACCATGATAGACCAACTAACATGATGAGACTGTCTGGAATCAAGCTGATAATGCGGTAAGTGAAAAAGACGATTAACTTTTGCCAAGTAGAGTGTTTTTCATCAACGTTATTTGTAAAAACGGCTTTTTGATTAAAAACAAAAGAGGCCAAATTTGAAATCACAAACGCAATTGTATTTGAAATTAATACGGGGCTATGCATGTATTTGTGGATAACCATAAATACCACGGTGTTAATTAGAGCAGCAATAAAACCGAAAATCATGTAAACAAATAAATTACGGTGCCGTTTAACCAAGTTTTGTCCCAAGCGATGAATGGTTGGATCAGACGTTGAATTAAACTTGGATGAATTAGTGTTAGTGTTTTTAGCCATTTAATTGATCAGCCATTTCCTTTGCGGCATTGTCAATAGCAGCGATATCGTCATCATCCGGTGCATTTTCAATTGTAACTGGTTTAGTCACTTCTTTTGCACCAACTTGATTAAACATTTTTTCAAAGTCAAAGACATTTTCGCAAAAATAGTCAGCATAGACCATGTCGCCGCTGCCCATCACGGCGAAGTATTTACCACTTAAATCCAATTCTTTTAGTTGCTCATAAAAGTCCGCAACGTCATCAGTCATTTTACCTTCACCGTAAGTATAAGTGACGAAGATGCAGAGGTCGCTTGTCAAATAGTCACTAGCATCGGTAAATTCTGCTTCGCTTGTTTCCACATCAAAGCCATAGTCTTGTAAATCTTCTTCCAAGATATCTGCCATATCGGCATCATTACCAGTCATACTAGCATAGACAATTCTAGCTTTCATACTTCTCCTTACCTTTCCTCTTTTTTATTCATCATAACATTATACATAATTTCACTGTATTGATGAAATTCTTTAGTAAAGTTTTAAAAAACGCTATAATGATAATAAACATCATTTTACTAAGAGGAGAAGTTTAATTTTGATAACAATTAAATCTGTTCGTGAACTTAAAGGTATGCAAGCTTCTGGCCGTTTATTGGCTTCAATGTTTGAAGGATTGCGCGATGTCATTGAGCCAGGAATTACGACCTGGAAAATTGAAGAATTCTGCCAAGACTTTGTTAAAAGTCGTGGTGGTCGCTTATCAGAACAAGGTTTTGAGGGCTACAAATATGGTACTTGTATTTCAGTCAATGACCAAATTGCTCACGCAACCCCACGTAAGGACACCATTTTAAAAGAAGGCGATCTGGTTAAGGTTGATGTAACTTGCAACCTTAACGGTTTTGAAACTGATTCATGTACCACTTATGCAGTTGGTGAAATTTCTCCTGAAGATCGGGACTTAATGGAAACAACTAAGAAGGCAATGTACCTTGGAATCGATCAGGCTGTTTTAGGCAACCGAATCGGTGATATTGGTGCTGCAATCCAACATTTCGTTGAAGATGAACACCATTATGGTGACGTAAAAGAACTAGTTGGTCATGGTATCCAACCAAGTATTCATGAAGATCCTGAAGTTCCTCATTGGGGTAAGGCAGGACACGGTTTACGTCTTCGCGAAGGAATGACAATTACGGTTGAACCAATGGTTGAAGCTGGAGGTGACTGGCGGATTGAACAAAAAACTGTTTCTGATCCAAACGATGATTGGGTCTTTTACGCTACTCCAGATGGTTCTAAATCTGCACAATTTGAGCACACTTTTGCCATTACTAAAGATGGTCCTAAGATTTTAACTTTACAAAAGCCATATGATGGTTATGAGAAGTATTTGCCACACTTTGACGAAATGGATGACTAAGTTGAATGGGTAGAAAAGCGAGCGCAGCCAGTCAACGTGTTGCTTTATTTTATAAAACCGTTTCTAACAAGTTTACTCAGGGCGAAGTTTTAACCAGTGCAATTTCAATTGCGTACTATGTTTTATTCTCAATTTTTCCGTTGATCATTATTATCGGAAACATTTTGCCATTATTTCACATTAATACGGCACCGATTGCTAGCTATCTTAAATTGATTTTTCCTGATCGGATTGCCAAATTTATTATGCCAATCATTGATTCACTGTTAAAAAGTAACTCAACTGGTTATATTTCGTTTGGTATTTTGCTGGCATTTTGGTCGGTCTCGTCTTTTGTAAATGCTATCAGAATTGGCATGAATCGGATTTACGGTGTACGTGAAGTTGAGCTGAAGCAGAAGTGGCAGATTACTGTCTGGACAAGATCGATTACCATCTTTTTAACCAACTTGATGATATTGATTTTTGCTTTACTTATTTTGACTTTTATTTTTGGTCAGCAGGTATTGGAATTTTTACGTCCAATTTTTTCATTATCAGTCGGTGAAATTGAAAAAATCTTTAGCTACCGCTATCCTGTGGTCATTATTACTTTAATTGGTGCATTGTATTACTTAAATTATTTTTTGCCCAATATAAAATTAAAAAAACGTGTCATTTGGCCTGGGGTTTTTACAACTTTAATTGGTTGGGTGGCACTGTCGTGGCTCTTTAGTTACTATTTACATAATTTCCATATTAGCTGGGAAAACTATGGCATTGTTGGCACTTTCATCATTTTCATGTTGTGGCTCAATATTGCTTCCATTTTGTTTTTGGTTGGAACCTGTGTGAATGCAGCAATTGTGACAATGAACTACGGTGAAGTGAGTTATTCGGTAGGTCACTTGGCTGAATATGTGCAAGGAAAGCGCAACCGGAAAAACTAGCATCAGATGCACTAATCTGTTATATTATTTTTTAGATTAATAAAGAAAGCGTACAAGGGATGAAAGTAAGGAAAGCAATTATTCCGGCGGCTGGATTGGGTACAAGATTTTTACCTGTCACTAAAGCAATGCCAAAGGAAATGCTACCAATTGTTGATAAGCCAACAATTCAGTTTATTGTTGAAGAAGCTAAACGTTCTGGAATTGAAGATATTTTAATTGTTACTGGTAAAAACAAGCGAACAATTGAAGACCATTTTGACTCTAACCCAGAACTTGAACAGAACTTACAAGAAAAAGGTAAGACTGGCTTACTTAAACTATCGCAAGAAATTACCCATTTAGGAATTAATATTTACTACACTAGACAGCCTTATCCAGCTGGTTTGGGTGACGCAATTGCGCGCGGACGCAGTTTTGTCGGCGATGAACCCTTTGTGGTAATGCTTGGTGACGATTTAATGATGGACAAAGAGCCGTTAACCAAGCAATTGATTGATCGCTACAATGAAACTCATGCTTCGACTATTGCAGTGATGCCAGTGCCACATAAAGAGGTTTCAAAATACGGTATTATTGAACCCGAAAATGAAATTATGCCTGGTTTGATTAATGTTAAGTCATTTGTGGAAAAACCAGAAATTGACAAGGCGCCAAGTGATTATGCGATTATTGGTCGCTATCTGCTTACCCCGGAGATTTTTGCAATTTTAGAAGAACAAAAACCGGATAAGGGTGGCGAAATTCAATTAACTGATGCAATTGACACAATGAATAAAACACAGCGCGTTTTTGCACATGTGTTTGAAGGTGTTCGTCATGATGTTGGTAATAAAGAGAATTACCTTGAAACATCAATCGAATACGGGCTGCAACATCCTGAAACTAAGGATCAGTTACGTCAATATATTATTGATTTAGCTAAAAAGTTGCAGGCTGAAGATAAGAAAAAATAAATAACAATTTAAAGAAACCAAATCTTAATGGTTTCTTTTTTTGTGTAAAATTTTTCTTAACGTGGGCCAAATTACTATTTTTCTGCGTGATTTTTAGGTAAGATTCAACTTGAATATTTTGTGAGGAGATTAACTTATGAAAGATATTTATGTTGTTGCAGCTAAAAGAACACCTTTTGGCCGCTACCGCAGTTTGTGGAATGAAAAAACTGCAACTGAACTTGGTGAATTAGCAGTGACTGGGGCACTTGAAAGCATTGATATGCAGCCACAGGAACTAGATGCATTGTTTATGGGTAACGTGCTAAGTGCAGGACTTGGACAAAATATGGCTCGACAAGTTGCACTGAATGTTGGGATGAAAGAAACCAGCAGTAGTGTAACTGTAAATGAGGTTTGTGGCTCGAGTTTAAAGGCAATGCGTTTGGCTCAAGGACAAATGGAGCTTGGCGACTTTGAATTAGTTGCAGTCGGTGGTGCCGAGAGCATGACTAATGCGGCTTTTATCGCTGAAGATAAAGCTGGTAGCAATTTAAAAAATGAAATGTTTGCTAATGGACTAACGGATGCATTTTCAGGAATGCCGATGGGTTTGACTGCTGAGCGACTTGCTGACAAGTATCAAATTTCTCGGCAAGAAATGGACGAATTCAGTAGCTGGTCACATGAAAAAGCTACGTCAGCGGTGCAAAATGACTGTTTTAAAGATGAGTTAATTGAAGTTTTTGATGAAAATAATGACCTAGTGCACGATGAAAATATCCGCGAAGATACAAATGTTGCAAAGCTTAGCACCTTAAAGCCAGTTTTCAGGGAAGATGGTACTGTAACAGCTGGTAATGCGTCGCCTATAAGTGATGGGGCCAGCATCGTAATTTTGGCAACTGCAAACAAGGTGGAAGAATTAGGTTTGCAGCCACTTGCTAAACTAGGTTCTTTTGCGGAATCAGGGAATGATCCTGCTGAAATGGGATTTGCACCGTATCATGCAGTGCAAAAACTATTGAAAAACACGGGTAACACGATTACGGACTATGATGTAATTGAACTAAACGAGGCCTTTGCTGTTCAATGCGTGGCGGTAGAACAAGCTTTAGCAATCCCACGTGAAAAGTTGAACATGTATGGTGGGGCCATCGCTTTAGGGCACCCCTTAGCCGCAACAGGAACTAGACTGGTCGGAACGGCAATCAATGAATTAAAGCACATTAATGGGCACAAAGCTTTAGTCACACTCTGTATTGGTGGAGGTCAGGCTATTGCCTGTGAATTAATTCGGGACTTTTAACGAATGAAGTTTTATGAATTAACGCCTGAAAAAAGACGAGAATATTTGATTAATCAAGGGATAGAATTAGACGATATCGACGAAATTACTTTGCACGAATTGGATAACCTGAGTGAAAATGTCATTGGACAATTGCGTTTTCCGGTAGGGATTGTGCAAAATTTGCTGGTAAATGGCAAGTCGCATTTTGTTCCACTGGCAACAGAAGAGCCATCGGTCGTTGCTGCCGCCAATCATGGAGCAAGTATTTTTGCAAAAAACGGTGGTGTTAAGGCAAAAAGTAAGCGTACCGGAATTTACGGTCAAATCACTCTAGAAGTTGACGCTAAATTTGATGCAAGTAAGCTTTCTCAACTTTTTCCGATGATAATCGAGCAAGCAAACTCTCAATTTGCCAGCTTGGTTAAACACGGTGGTGGTGTTCGTCAAATTAATCTACAGCAAAAAGATGACTTAGTAATGCTCAGGGTATTGGTCGATCCAGCTGAATCAATGGGTGCTAATCGAGTAAATTCAATTTTGGAGTTTATCGCTAACAAATTAGCCACTTTTCCAGGAGTTGTTGATAAGTTATTCGCCATTTTATCGAATTATCCGAGTCAATTCACTACCGCACAAGTTGAATTAGGTGTTGCCACAGTTGGCGGAGTAAAAGTGGCTGAACGAATTGCCTTACTGAGCAAAATTGGGCAAAACGATTCATTTCGCGCCGTTACAAATAACAAAGGCATCATGAATGGTGTTGATGCGGTTCTGTTAGCAACTGNGAGTAAAAGTGGCTGAACGAATTGCCTTACTGAGCAAAATTGGGCAAAACGATTCATTTCGCGCCGTTACAAATAACAAAGGCATCATGAATGGTGTTGATGCGGTTCTGTTAGCAACTGGTAATGATGCCAGAGCCGTTGAAGCGGCTTGCGGTGTTTGGGCCAATGAAAAGGGCAAGTACAGTAGTCTGAGTCAATGGAATGTCAAAGATGACAAGCTGATCGGTTCTTTGACAATTCCTCTAGCAATTGGGACTGTCGGGGGTTCAATTAACTCCCGAACTGATGTGAAGCAAAGTTACCGTCTTTTAGGCCAAGGCATTACAAGTAGCGAACTGGCTAACGTAATTGCAGCCGTTGGCTTAGCTAACAATTTAGCTGCTTTGCTAGCAATATCGACCACGGGAATTCAAGCGGGACACATGAAATTGCAAGCTAAAAATACTGTTGCCAATTTAACTGCCACTTTGCGAGAAAAGAAGCAGGTACGGCAAATGATGATTGACAAAAAAGAGTATTCATTAGCAGCTGCGGAGCAGTTTTTAAAACAAATAAGAGAGGGACAATAATGCAAGTTGGAATAGATCGAATTGGTTTTTACACCCCTAATAAATACGTTGATATGGTGGATTTAGCACATGCGCGTAATCAAGATCCTAATAAATTTTTGATTGGAATTGGTCAAAGCAAAATGAGCGTGGCTGATCAAACGCAGGATGCTGTTTCAATGGGAATTAACGCAACTATGCGCTATATTGATGAAATTGATCGTGAACAAGTTGGTCTGCTAGTCATTGGAACGGAAAGTGGAGTGGATCAATCCAAGTCTGCATCACTTTTTGTTAAGAGTGCGCTAGAGCTTGCACCTGAAGTGCGAACTTTTGAAATAAAAGAAGCTTGTTTTGGAATGAGCGCAGGAATTATGATTGCGCGAGATTATGTTCGACTTCACCCCCATCACAGTGCAATCGTTATTGGTAGTGATATCGCGCGTTACGGTTTAAACACTGGTGGTGAAGTGACGCAAGGTGCCGGAAGCGTCAGCATGTTAATTAAGGCAGAGCCACGAATTTTAGCCTTAAAAAATGGTCACAGCGCCTACAGTGCTGATATTAATGATTTTTGGCGTCCAAACGATTCTGCTGTTGCTTTAGTCAATGGTAAATATTCTACCGAAGTCTATCTTGACTTTTTCAAACGGACATTTACCAATTATCAAGCACAAAATGACTGTCATACTGCCGATTTTGCGGCACTAATTTATCATCTACCTTTTGTTAAGATGGGAATTAAAGCAAATCAATTGGCAATTGAAAAACAGGAACAAGAAACTGCAGAAAGATTAGCTAACAACTTTACGGCTTCTGCGCAATACAGCCGTGAAATTGGTAATATTTATACTGCGTCCCTATACTTAAGTCTTTTAAGCTTATTAGAAAATGGTAATTTGGCACCTGAAGCGTTAGTCGGACTATTTTCTTATGGCTCGGGCGCAATGGGTGAGTTTTATGCTGGTCAAGTAATGGAAGGCTATCAAAATGCGCTTGATTTTGCCGGCGACCAGGAAATGATTGCCCGTCGTCAAAAAGTTAGTGTTTCAGAATACGAGCAAATTTTTACTCAAGCACTTGAACTTCCTCAAGATAACTTTGAATTAGAGAGCGATGAAGAAACAGGTTATTGGTACTTTGCTGGTACTAAAGACCATGTTCGTCAATACAAGCAAAAATAAACTTAGACCCTAAAGTTGGGTCTTTTTTGTACCTATTTTTATAAAATATGAAATCAAAGCATTAAGCTAATTAACCCTTGTGCTATAATTTAGGTGATTTAATTTTAGTCTAAAAGTTTTTGAACTAAAAATGTAGCTAATTTTTAATTCAAAAGCGTGTTTTTCGCAATTACGAGATTGTTTGGTTGACGAAGAATATTTTGATAGTTGCCGGAAATGTTTTTGATGAGACAATATTAAAAACTGATGATAAAAAATCGGTTTTAGATGGTTGTTAAATCAAAATAGTGAGACTAATACATAATATTAAAAGAGGGTTGAAAATAGAGGCACTAAAAATGGTAAGCGGAAAGCAACATGGGCCAGCAGGAAGAATAAAAAAGAATCAAAGAGAAGCCTTTAAACGAGAAGGTATCCTAACTGATGAAGATTCTATAAGCTAACAACAAATGAGCGACTTGAATATGTCGAAAAACAAAATGCGTTACATATGCCACTAACTGTACAACGTAACACATCTTACGATGCTAACTTTCAAGTAAAAAAATCTGGTAAAGAAAAAGAAGTAGATATTGACGCTAAGATCAGACATGCGCAAACTAAGGGAATCATCATGAACATTTTAGGTTTATTAGCCCTGATTGATATAATCCACGACTGGTGGGTACCTTCAAAATAACTTTCTTTTTCTAAGAACAGTCGGTCATTAACTACTTAGAAATTGATAAGAGATACTAAGCACTTTTGAATTTACCAAAGTGTATCAGATTTTAGTAGGATTAATTTAGAATTGCTTATTGTATAACTATTTTGAACAAACTGGCCATTTTAAATGTGTTTTTCAAATGTTCTTGGTTTAGATGAAGTAAGAATATAAAAAACAGTTAGTCGAATGGGACTAACTGTTTTTTGCTGTCTTTAACTACTCATATTTATCTGAAATAAATAAACTAGTGGACGTGATGGACCTAGCTTGGTCTTTAATCAAAACTAAGTTAATCTAACTGAATTTTGTTCGGGCAATATTTGAATTCCAAATACCGGAAGGAGTTCTTGCTGGTTGACCATGTATGTGGGGATATCAAAGCCATGGATGTTTTTTACTAAATGAATCATTTTACCCTTGGTCATCGCCTGTTTTCCTGGATACAACAGACACTCTTTGCTAGAAATTTTTAATTTTGCTAAGGGATAAACTTGTTGATTAATTGTTAAAAACAGCTTGGTTTGGCCATCTATATCATTCGTTAATTGCAATAAATTAGTCAATTTCATAATAATGATTCCTATACGTTTTTAAAGTGCTATACTATTGATATTATTTTTAGAAAAGGTGACATTTCTTTGAAACAATTAAAGCATAAAAAGCTATGGCTTTCATTAATAATTATTGTTTTGCTAGTTTGCGTAATTTTTACAGGTGCAGGCTATTATTTCTTTAAAATGGCCTGTGTACCAGGACCAAAAAGTTTTTTAGGGTCGTCCAGTGAAACGCTAAAAAAGTCTGATCCTCTGTACAAAGAAAAAATGTGGTTTAAAAAAACTGCCAAGCAAAAATGGTACATGCAGTCGGCTGATAACCAATATAAATTAGTTGCAAACTATATCCCTGCTGCTGATTCTAATAAGACGGTAATCATTTTACCTGGATATATGAATACCAAGGAAGACATGGCCGAATATGATGCGCTATTCCACGAAATGGGCTACAATACTCTAACACCTGATCCACGTGCTCAAGGTAAAAGTGAAGGGAAATATATCGGCTATGGTTGGCCAGAAAAAGATGATGTCAAAAAGTGGATTAATTTAGTACTCAAGCGCAAAGGTAGTCAGCAACAAATTGTCGTCTATGGTCTGAGTATGGGCGCAGCTACCGCGATGATGACCAGTGGCTTAAAACTTCCAGGGCAGGTTAAGGCCTTTATTGAGGATTGTGGCTATACCAGCGTTAAAGATGAAATTGAACACGAAGCCGAAGCATTATATAATATGCCTTCTTTTCCACGTTTTCCATTAGTAGAAATCTTGAGCGGCATCAATCGCATAAAAGTTGGTTACTTTATGAAAGATGCTTCGAGTATTAAGCAACTACATAAAAATCATCGACCAATGTTCTTTATTCATGGTAGTCATGATACATTTGTTCCAACTAAAATGGTATACCATAATTATTTAGCGACTAAAGGTCCTAAACAATTATGGGTTACACCAAATTCCAAACATGCAGATTCATTTGCGGATCACCCGAAGGAGTACCGTAAGCGTATCGCAAGCTTTTTGAAAGATTATGTTAAATAATAAGTGCATTTTGGTAGCGAGTACTAGCAGTAAAATGCTATAATTAAATTGTGGAAAGGGGAAACAAATAACCTAATTTATTTCCATATTCTGTATATTATTAAAGTAAAGTATATGTCATATATGAGTTGGCTTTCTAATAGTTAAGGGATAATGATCTTTACTTAAGGAGATCGGTTTATCAAATAATAAAGGTTGGTCTTTATTTATTCACCTAAAGCATTGAAATACCTCCATCCACAAACAAAAAAGTTGCCGCAATTTGCGACAACTTTTTTATATTAGCGTAAGGTTAATTTGACGACACATTCACAGCGTGGTGTTTGAGGTAGCATATCAACATTTTCAATTAAGCGGACATCATATGCTTCACTCAATAGCACTAAGTCTTGTGCAAGAGTAGAGGGATTACATGAAATGTAAACAAAAGTTTTAGGTTTAATTTTCAATAAGGTCTTAATTAGGCTTTTTGCAAGTCCGGTTCTGGGTGGATCGACGATTAAGGCATCAATTGGAACACCATTTTTCTGCAACTCAGGCAGCACTTTTTCTACACTGCCTTGAAAGTAATCTGCATTACGCAAATGATTAAGCTCAACATTGTGCTTAGCATCCTCAACAGCTTCAGGAATAGTTTCAATTCCAACTACTTGTTTGACTTGATCCGCTGCCAAAATTCCTAGGGTACCGACACCGCTATATGCATCAATTAAAGTGTCTTCAGGCTTTAAGTCGAGGAATTTAAGTGCTTCAGAATACAAGGTTGCAGTTTGAACTGGGTTTAATTGGAAAAATGCGCGTGGTGAAAGAGCAAACTTCTTGCCTAAAATTTCATCAATAATTTGATTTTTGCCGGCCAATTTTTCTGTCTTGTTACCCCAAACCTGAGGATTGCGCCAATCAGTTTCGTTCTGAAAAACACTAACAACGTTAGGCAAGTTAATGATTTCCTTGCTTAAAGCAGGTAAGTTCTTAATTTTGTGTCCAACCGTTATCAGTGTTACCTGAATTTCTTTGGTTGCTTCTGCTTGGCGGACAACAATTGTCTTTAAACCGTCATAATGTCTGAAAGGATCAGCAACTGCTACGTGTAACTTGTCAACCAGCTCTTTTATTTTGCGTTCAGTCTCTTGGGTTGCTTTGTTTTGCGTTGGCATGACAGGCAAATCATATAGTTCATGCGAATTTGGGGCAAACAAGCCGAGCTTGGTTTGACCATGATCTTGCTCAATTTGATATTGAGCCTTATTACGGTAGTGCCATTCACTTGGAGCAGGAATTGTTTTTTTTACTTTGTACTTATTGTAACCGCGTGGATAGTATTTCCTTAAAGCTTCTAAAACATTGTCACGCTTGAATTCAAGCTGCTTTTCGTAACTTAAATGTGCTAGTTCAAGTCCACCGATTGCTGGATCAACTCCCTTAGGGTAGGGAACACGGTCTGAACTTTTTTCCTTAATACGAACTAATTCAGCGTCAATGTAATGCGGATATTCCTTAATGATTTTTGCCACAACAACTTCGTTTGGCAGTGCGCCTGGAATAAAAATGATTTTCTTGCGATAATAGCCAATACCTTCACCATTAATTCCTAAGCGTTTAATCGTGATGATAACGTCTTTTTCTTTTGTTTCTTTTTGCTTAAAATTTTTGTACATAATTTTCTTTCTACAATAAAACGTTACAATGTTAACAATTTATTGTACTACCTAACAAAACTTTTTCGCAAGAATGAAAGAAATTTGCTAGCATGTAACTATAATCTAGTAGAAAGGTGAGTAAAATGCCAATAATTACTAAAGTAAGCAGTCAAAAACGTCCGGGCCGGTATAACATTTTTTTAGATGGCAAGTACGCTTTTTCTGCCAGTGAGCAGACTGTCGCTGAATTTGTTCTTTTAAAGGGACAAGAGCTGACTGATGAAAAAGTAAATGAAGTAAAGCAATATGATGAGGATGCAAAAGCAACTAATTTAGCATCAAGATATTTAAATTATGAACCTCGAACGGTTTATGAAGTTTTACAATACTTAAAGGACCATGGGATTGATAATGAACCTGCGCAAGCTGCGGTTAGTCAATTAACTGAAATGGGCTTTTTGGACGATCAAAAGTACGTGGATTTGGCAATTAGGCAAAACTTGCGAATTGGTACTGATGGGCCAATGACGATTTCACGCAAACTTACGCAAAAGGGAATTGATCCGGAATCAGTCCAAATAGGCTTAGAGCAGATTGATGATAGTGAATGGCAAGATGCGGGACAACGGGTTTTGAAGTCAATGAAAAGTAAAATTGGCAGAATTTCACAACGTGAACTTGAACGTAAAATGAGGACCAAGTTGATGAGCCATGGCTTTTCTAGTGCAATTGCTGATGAAATAATTGCCGAACTGGATCTTGCGCAAGATGAAAGTGAGCAACTTGATGCTTTGAAAAAGCAAGGCGTTAAGGCTTATAAGCGTTTCAGAAGGTTACCCGAACAAGAGCGCAACAGTAAGATCCGTAATTATCTTTATACACATGGTTTTGCCAGCAATGAAATTGATTCTTTTTTAGCAGGGGAAATTATCCCGCTTGATGAATTAGCAGACTATTAAGGAGTTTTTATGAAAAAGTTACAAGAAAAAAGTACATTTGTTGGTCGTCCTTTTTCCGATCAATTAATGGATGACCAAAGAACATTTTCTAGTTGTAATGTGGAAATGGAACAAGATCAGGTTTTTCAAGCGTTTTTAGCCGAGCATGAATTAACTGATCAACGGGCTAGCATGATCGTTTTCGGTCCAGAAAATTTTATGTACTGGTACGGTGTACTAGTTCCAAATGAAGTAGAAGTTCCTAGTGGTCTAATGAGATTTGTTTTACCTCAAAATGAGGCCGCACTTGAAGAAATTGACCAGCAAAATCTTGCTTTTTTCAGTCAACCACTTAATTCCGTTTTACCAACATTTTTACAAAAAGTTGGCGATGAAGGAATTCAAATGTATGAAAATCCAGGTGATAGCCTAACACCATACTTTGTTCAAACGTTAAATTTAGCGACAAAAAAACTGGCACAGATGTTATATCTGGATGCCAGTGAATAGCTTAATTTAATGCTGGTTAGGGTCGATTGATAAATTATCGTATTCAACGTAGGCACCTAAGCAGGTTGAAAGTAACATGACTAACATTACGATTCCTGCCGATTTGCCAACAATCTGATCCAAAGTTAGAAATTGGCGAACAACAAACGTTGCGCCAAAGCAGAGAACAAAGTCCAAAATCATATTGGCTAATTGCAAAAGTGGCCGCCGTCTAATACTGAAAAAACGTAAAAGTTGTTTTAGTAATCCGTCATCAACTTCCACAGCCAAGAGGTCGACCGGACGTTGAATGGTAGCCTTAATTGCAAACATAATTAGAGCGCCGACAAATGCACCAATTGAGGTTCTGAACAAGTCAGCTGAATGCAGTACTAATGCATCGTAACCGATACCAATAATAGTAAGACTGCAGATGTATGGTATTAGCAATAAAAACGTAAAAACAAGTAAAACATGACTTTTTTTCATTAATAAACCTCATTTCTTACGTGCTATTTTAACATATCCTGTGCGTACATGATATAATGGCACTATTAAACTTCGTATTTTTAGAAAGAGAGAAAAAACTATGGCTAGCGACCCTGATAAGGGGAATTTATTTCAAATTTTCAAGAATAAATTATCCTCTTCAAGTGATGGAGAGACGAAAGAACATTTAACTGAGGAAATAAAGGAACTACACAATCAGAAAAAAGTGAGTGACACTGAATTTTCAATGTTGGATAATGTTTTGGATTTTCAAGGACGGATGGTCCGCGAAGTCATGGTTTCTAGAATCGATGCGTTTATGGTCGATTATGGCGTTAGCTTGCAGGATAACCTTAAAGAAATTTTGCACGAGCCATATTCAAGAATCCCTGTTTACAAGCAGGATAAGGACAAGATTGTTGGTGTCATTCATATCAGGACAGTGCTTAGAAAGGCCTGGGAAAAGGGCTTTGATAAGATTGATTATGAAGATGTCATGAATCCACCGCTATTTGTTCCAGAAACAACTGATTTGGCTGAATTACTAGTTGAGATGCAGCGAACACAGCAACAATTAGCAATTTTAACCGATGAATATGGTGGAGTTGTTGGTATTGCAACCATTGAAGATTTGATCGAAGAAATTGTTGGTAACATTGATGATGAAGTCGATCACACTGAAGTTTTATCCGAACAAATCGCTCCGAATAAATATGTGATTTACGGGAAAATGCCGCTTGACGAATTTAACGAACAGTTTGGTACTGATCTTGAAATGGAAGACGTTGATACAGTAGCCGGATACGTAATCACTAAATTGGGAATTATTCCTGCCAAAGGAGAAAAATTATCAGTCAAATTAGACAATGGGATGGTTTTGACCACAAGAAGAATGAACCGGTCAAGGTTACTCACGGTCTCGTTGACGATACCAGACAAAGGACAAAAGGAAGAAGAGCAAAGTAATTAATGAGTGATGAACTTAAAAATAAGGTAGAACAAAGAAGAACATTTGCTATCATATCGCACCCTGATGCGGGTAAAACAACGATTACGGAGCAAATGCTTCTTTTTGGTG
Organism: Lactobacillus apis; assembly: GCF_002837055.1. Classification (GTDB taxonomy): domain Bacteria; phylum Bacillota; class Bacilli; order Lactobacillales; family Lactobacillaceae; genus Lactobacillus; species Lactobacillus apis. The sequence continues at coordinate 127,802 of NZ_PDKP01000001.1, forward strand.
GCGTTATTCGTAGTGCTGGTACCGTTAAAGCACGTAAGACAGGCCATTATGCAACTAGTGACTGGATGGAAATCGAAAAGCAACGTGGTATTTCCGTTACTAGTTCCGTAATGCAATTTGAATATGATGGTAAAAGAATTAATATTCTTGATACACCAGGACACGAGGATTTTTCGGAAGACACATATCGAACATTGATGGCGGTCGATGCAGCGGTCATGGTAATTGACTCGGCTAAGGGTATTGAGCCACAAACGAAAAAGCTGTTCAAAGTTGTCAAGCAACGTGGTATTCCAATCTTCACGTTTATGAACAAGTTGGATCGTGATGGTCGTCCACCACTAGACTTAATTGCGGAATTGGAAGATCTTCTTGGCATTGAAGGTGTTGCGATGAACTGGCCAATTGGTTCCGGCCAAACTTTGCAGGGTCTTTATGATATTGCCAATAATCAAGTTGAGCTTTATCACAAGGACGGTGAAGACCGTTTCTTGCCACTTGATCAAGATGGCAACTTGCCTGAAAGCGAACCATTAAGCCAGAACCCACAATTTAAGGATACTTTAGATGAAATTGAATTAATCAAAGAAGCTGGTAATACTTTTGATTCTGAGAAGATTCTCAGAGGAGACCAGACCCCCGTATTCTTTGGTTCTGCCTTAACTAATTTTGGCGTTGAAACCTTTTTAAAGAGTTTTGTAAAATTGGCTCCAGCTCCACAAGCACACACAGTTAATGATGATGAAGAGCTAAGTCCAGATGACCCGGAATTTTCAGGCTTTGTCTTTAAAATTCAAGCTAATATGAATCCAAATCACCGGGATCGAATTGCTTTCATTAGAATTGGTAGTGGCGAATTTAAGAAGGGCTTAGATGTTACTCTTGCGCGGACTGATAAGCCAATTAGGCTAAATAATGCGACCGAGTTCATGTCTAGTGAACGTGTTCAAGTCTCCGATGCCGTTGCTGGCGATATTGTTGGTCTCTATGATACTGGCAATTTCCAAATAGGTGACAGTATTTATGCTGGTAAAAAGAAAATCGTTTACCCACCATTACCAGAATTTACACCGGAATTGTTTGTGCGTGTAACTGCGAAAAACGTGATGAAGCAAAAATCGTTCCATAAAGGAATGACGCAACTGGTTCAAGAGGGTGCGATTCAGTTATACCGCAACTATCAAACTGATGAATATATTTTGGGTGCCGTTGGTCAACTGCAATTTGAAGTTTTTAAGTTCAGAATGAAAAACGAATATAACTCAGATGTAGAGCTAAATAGTATCGGTCATCGTGTGGCTCGCTGGATTGATCCAGAGCAACTTGATCCTGCTATGTCGAATAGCCGTAATTTATTGGTTAAAGATCGCTATGATCAGCCACTGTTTCTCTTTGAAAATCAGTTTGCTGAGCGCTTTTTCCAAGATAAGTATCCGGATGTTAAATTAACTGAGAAATTATAAGCAAACAAAAAAAGGTTGATAAATTTATCAACCTTTTTTCTATTTATCAATATTGATTTCAATTAACTGTTGGTTTTTGTCAAAGGTTATAACGTAGGAAGGATCATCTTCCTTAATTAGTCGCTTAATGACAAATTCAGCTTCTTCTTTACGAATACGACGATCATGATTTTCCAAAGCAATTTCAATTGCTTCATTGCTTTCGGTATAGATGACAGAGGTATTTCCTAATGAATAAACTTTTACATAATTAACGTTAGTCGAATTCAGTTGACTATGAACTAGATCCTTATAACTATTGGTTACATCTATTAAGTGCATGGATTTCACCCGTTTCTTCTAGTAGTTATCTTTTACTTTAGTATAACGCTAATTACAACATTTTTCTTTGCAAAAAAGCAATTATATTGTAATTAATTAAAATTTTATTGCATAAAGCCGAGAGATTAATGATCAATTTCCTCATCAGAAGAATTTTTTTCTTCATCGCTAATAACAATCTTTTGGTCCTTAACACTTGCAGTTAAGTTTTTAGCAGTTGGATGATCGAGCTTGTAATCAGCTACTTTATCTTCAATTTCTTCTTGAATAGTTCTGCGAAGTGGACGTGCACCCATAGCTGGGTTGTAGCCTTCCTCAACTAACTTGTTCTTTGCTTCGTCAGTAACAGTAATTTGCATTCCGCGGCTCTTAACCATGTTGTTTACACTGTTAAGCATTAAGTCAACAATCTTAACTAAGTCTTCCTTAGATAGTTCGTTGAAGTCGATTACGTCGTCTAAACGGTTTAAGAATTCAGGTTTAAAGAATTGACTCATTGAAGAACGAGCAGCATCTGGCTCATCACTAGCATTTTCAGCTGTAAAGCCCACGCTAGTTTCCTTAATGCCTTGACCCGCGTTAGATGTCATAATAATGATTGTGTCTTTGAATGAAACAGTACGACCTTGAGAATCAGTTAAGCGACCGTCATCTAGAATTTGTAAGAACAAGTTCATTACAGAAGGATCAGCTTTTTCAATTTCATCTAACAAGATTAAACTGTATGGATTACGACGAACCTGTTCAGTTAATTGACCTGCTTCTTCATAGCCAACGTAGCCAGGTGCAGAACCAATTAATTTAGAAACTGAATAGGACTCCATATATTCTGACATATCAAAGCGAATCATGGCATCTTCTGAACCAAACATTTGCTTGGCTAATTGTTTAGCAAGCTCAGTCTTACCAACACCAGTTGGACCAACAAAGAGGAAGGAGCCAATTGGTCGTCCGGATTCGTTGAAACCAATCCGGTTACGACGAATAGCACGTGCTACCTTGTCGACAGCCTTATCCTGACCAATTACATGTTCTTTTAAGTTAGAAGCCAAGTTTTGCAGTTGATTTTCTTCTTGTTTTTGTAAGTCACCAACTGGGATACCAGTTTTTTCTTCAACAATCTTATTCATAATCTTGCTGGTAATAACTGGTGATTTATCAGGATCAACCTTTTGGTCTTTTACTTTATTATATTTTTCAATTTGATCACGATAGTAAGCAGCTTTTTCGTAGTCTTCATTTTGCAATGATTCCTGCTTTAACTTTTCAGCTGCTGCAATTCTTTCCTGCAATTTTTCTTTGTCAACGTAAGGGATGGTTAAGTTCATTCTTGAACCAGCCTCATCGAGCAAGTCAATGGCCTTATCAGGTAAGAAACGATCTTGAATATAGCGCTCAGATAATTCGGCAGCTAATTTGATTGCATCATCAGTGTAGTGAACGTGATGATAGTCTTCGTAACGCTTCTGAATGCCTTTTAGAATTTGAATAGTTTCTGCAACTGATGGTTCTTTAACATCAACTGGTTGGAAACGACGTGACAAAGCAGAGTCTTTTTCAATTTCACGATATTCGTTCAAGGTAGTTGCACCGACTAGTTGCAAGTCACCGCGGGCAAGGGCAGGCTTAATGATGTTACCAGCATCCATACCGCCTTCAGCATTTCCGGCGCCAACTATTTCGTGAATTTCATCAATAAACAAGATGATGTCGTCATGATCTTGCAGTTCTTTAATCAATTGTTGCATCCGTTGCTCGAATTGGCCACGGATTCCTGTTCCTTGAACAAGAGAAACAACATTTAATGAAATAATTCGTTTATCTTGTAATTTTGCAGGTACTGAACCATCGACTATTTGTTGTGCTAATCCTTCGACAACCGCAGTCTTACCAACTCCTGCTTCACCAATTAAGACAGGATTGTTTTTTGTTCTTCTATTTAAAATTTCGATGACACGTGCAATCTCTTTATCACGACCAATAACAGGATCGATTTTGCCTTTTTTAGCAAGAGCAGTTAAATCTGTACCGTATTGATCAAGTAGTGAACGGCCTCCACCACCATTATTAGGATTGCCATTGTTCATTCCAGGGTTTCCTGGGTTATTAGGGTTGCCGTTCATTGCATTTTCATTATTAAAATTAAAGAGATCGTTAAAGTCGCCAAAGAAACCGTTGTTGTCGTTACTCATGTTAATATTTCCTTGTTGTTTAAGTTCTTGATAACATTGTCCACATAAATTGATTTCGCGGCTTTCTCCATTTACCTTTGCAAAAAGATGAATAGAGGCAGGTCGTTTTTGACAGTTTTGACAGAGCATTACATTACCGCCTTTCTTTTCAATGACTAAATTATATAATTAGCACTCTCAATAATCAAGTGCTAAAACTCGGAATAATATACATTATTATCTATTGAATCCAAATATGCTAAAATAATCACTTGTAAAAGCAAAAATGCTTAATTTTTAGTGTATGTTTTAGAAAAACGGTGGTATATTTGGATTATCAAAAAATTTTAGAGCAGTTAGCAAGTGGTGAACTAGATCATTATGAAGTTGAACCTAAAGATGCATTTGCGTTTCAGGCTGCTTTAAGATCTTTTGGCAAAAGACAGAACATAACTGGTAAGGCCCTACGTGGTGGAAAAATAGTTTACAAGCAATCAACGACGGAACTTTGATGATGTAAACTGTTACATTTATGTTGTCTAATTCACAAAAAAATGATAGTCTAAGTAAACGAATAGGTAGTTACTACCGGTTTGATTTTTCAATTCAAAGGAGATATTTATAATGGAAAAACGCGATTTTCATGTTATTGCAGAAACAGGTATTCATGCTCGTCCAGCAACTTTATTAGTACAAGCTGCTTCAAAGTTTGGTTCAGACATCAACTTGGAATACAATGGCAAATCAGTTAACTTGAAGTCAATCATGGGTGTTATGTCACTAGGTGTTGGTAAGAATGCTGACGTTACAATTAGTGCTGATGGTGATGATGAAAAAGATGCAATCAACGCTATTTCAGAAACAATGAAAAAAGAAGGATTAGCTGAATAATGACCAAGACATTAAAAGGAATTGCTGCTAGTGATGGTATCGCTGTAGCACCAGCCTATCTCTTGGTCGAACCAGATCTTTCTTTCACGAAGACAACTGTTTCAGATGTTGACAGTGAATTAACTCGTTACCATGAAGCTATTTCAGTATCAACTGAAGAAGTTGAAAAAATTCGTGATAGTGCCAAAAAGAGTTTAGGTGAAGAAGAAGCTCAAGTTTTTGAAGCTCATTTGATGATTTTGAATGACCCTGAATTTACAGGTGCAATTGAAAATGAAATCAAAGAGCAAAAAATTAACAGTGAAGCTGCACTTGATGAAACCGCTCAAAAGTTCATTACAATTTTTGAAGGCATGACAGATAACGAGTATATGCAACAACGTGCTGCTGATGTTCGCGATGTTTCAAAACGAATCATGGCTCACTTATTAGGTAAGGAATTACCTAATCCAGCTTCAATTGATCATGAAGTTGTTGTTGTTGCTCATGACCTTACTCCAAGTGACACTGCTCAATTAAACAAGAAATTTGTTAAGGGCTTTGTTACTGATATCGGTGGTCGTACTGCCCACTCAGCAATCATGGCTCGTTCACTTGAATTGCCTGCTGTTGTTGGTACAGATTCAATTACTAAAGACGTTGAAAACGGTCAAACATTAGTTGTTGACGGTTTGAACGGTGATGCAGTAATTGAGCCAACTGATGAACAAGTTGCTGATTACAAAGTTAAGAGTGAAGCATTCCTAAAGCAAAAGGCTGAATGGAAGAAACTCAAGAACGAACCTTCTGTAACTGCTGATGGTAAGCAATTCATTATTGCAGCTAACATTGGTACACCAAATGATATGGAAGGCGTTAATGAGAACGGCGCTGAAGCTATTGGTTTGTATAGAACTGAATTCTTGTACATGGATTCCAAGGACTTCCCAAGTGAAGAAGACCAATTCGAAGCTTATAAAGAAGTTATCGAAGGAATGAATGGCAAGCAAGTTGTCATTAGAACAATGGATATCGGTGGTGACAAGCACTTAGACTACTGGGATCTTCCAGAAGAGATGAACCCATTCTTAGGTGTTCGTGCTATCAGATTGTCATTGCAAAATGAAGAAATCTTCCGTACACAATTACGTGCGCTTTTACGTGCATCAGCATTCGGTAAGTTGGGCATCATGTTCCCAATGATCGGTACTTTGGGTGAATTGCGTAAGGCTAAGGCAATTTTGGCTGAAGAAAAAGATAAGTTAGTTAAAAGCGGTGTTAAGGTTGGCGAAGACTTACAAGTTGGAATGATGATTGAAGTTCCTGCTGCTGCAGTTATTGCTGACCAATTCGCTAAAGAAGTTGACTTCTTCTCAATCGGTACCAATGACTTAATCCAATACACAATGGCAGCTGACCGTGGTAATGATAATGTTTCATATCTATACCAACCAGCAAGCCCTTCAGTATTGCGTTTGATCAAGCATACAATTGATGCTGCTCATGAAAATGGCATTTGGTGTGGTATGTGTGGTGAAGCCGCTGGCGACAGCACCATGTTCCCAATTTTGCTTTCAATGGGTCTTGATGAATACTCAATGAGCGCAACTTCAATTTTAAGAATTAGAAGCTTAATGAAGAAGTTAAACACAGAAGATATTAAGGAATTAGCTAATACTGCTTGTTTTGTTTCAGAAACTGCTGAAGAAAACGAAAAATTAGTTGACGACTTAATGAAAAAAGTGAATAATTAAATTCATAGGTTAACAAAGAGTGCATTAGATATTAATGCACTCTTTTTATTTCTTTACTTTTTCTTGAGAAATTCTTCACAGTTTCTTCACTTTTACTTACTATCATAAAATATAGATAGCATAGATACATTACTTATAAAAAGAAAGTAATGTGATATAATACTAGAGGTAACGAATCATTTTTTGATCAGAAGGAGCGTGAAAATATATGGTAAATTTATATATATCTCCAAGTTGTACCTCGTGTCGGAAAGCGAAGGCATGGTTGAAGAAACATGATATTGATTTTAAGGAAAGAAATATCTTTTCTGAACCACTTACTAAAGGGGAACTTATCCAAATTTTGCGAATGACTGAAAACGGTACTGAAGAGATTATCTCTACACGATCCAGAGCATTCCAACAACTTAAAATAAATTTGGATGATCTGTCAATTGATCAATTACTAGATATGGTTGAAAAGGACCCAAGTCTTTTAAGAAGACCAATTATTATGGATGATCGTCGTCTTCAAGTTGGTTACAACGAAGACGAGATTAGACGATTCTTGCCTAGAAAAGTTCGTCGACTTGAACTTGAGGAAATGCAAAAAATCGCAGATTTATAATTTGAAATCTTTCAAAAAAAGCGTTAGTTTTGGAACTAACGCTTTTATTTTATGTACAAAATACGCTACAATAGAACAAAGGATCTGATGGAGGTGAATGACTCATGCAAGTAGAACATATTAATGAAAATACTATCCGCGTGAGAATTAACAAGTCTGAATTAGCTAAACGTGGTCTGAAAGTTCTAGATTTGCTGGGCGATAAAGGTAAGATCCAACAATTTTTCTATTCAATTTTAGATGAAATTGACACCGACCATTCTTTTAGCCAAGATGCTCCAGTCACTTTTCAAGTAATGCCAAATAATGGTGGACTTGACCTGTTGATCACTAAGGCAACGAATCAGGATACAGAGAGCTTATCAAAACTGTTTGAGAAGGATTTTGGCGATATTAAAAACGAAAATACTGATGATGCACGTCGCTCTTTCCTTGATTTAGAAGACGATGATGAAGAAGATTTGGATGACGAGGACAGCCAAGACACTGATGAAGCTACAGTTCCAAAAGTTAAAAAATCGTTTTGGAAATTGCAGACAAAACAGGGTTACAGTTTTTCTGACCTTGAATTTGTAGTTGAACTTGCCGATAATTTATTGGCACCAGATCTTTCTTCAAGTCTTTACTATGAAAGAAATCGTTTTTACCTTGACTTAGCGTTTGATAATGAAAACTATTCTGAACTTAAACCTGCTGATGCGTGGGCAATTGCTAATGAGTACGGTACCAAGGTAAAGAGTGAAGAAATGGGACGTGTCCGGACAACTGCAAAGTGTCTTATTAAACAGGATGCGCTGGAGCAATTACGCCAGACTTTTGCTAAAAAATAAAACTAATTAAAAACGACAGGGTAAAACCTGTCGTTTTTTGCGTACTTCATAATAGGTGATTATTTTGTACGCAGCATTTTTGAATAATGAATTAGTTACTGCCAGAGAAGAAGCAGTAAAAGAAAGTACTAACCCAAAGCAGTTTGTGAGGCGACATTATTTCTGTCCGCATTGTAAAAGAGAGGTTCAGTTAATTGTAAAAAAGAAGACAGCTTACTTTAAGCACTTGCCACAGGTTATCAATATGGCAGGAGAAAAAGATGAGCATGCGCAAAGTAAGGAACTACTTAAAAATGCCTTGCAAGCGGCTAAATTTGACGCGCAGACGGAAGTTTCACTTGCAAATGGTAGATTACGAGCAGATGTGCTAGCAAGTCCTAAGTTGGCTTTTGAGGTGCAATGCGCGCCGCTCAATAAATCAGAATTTATGCACCGACATCTTTTGTACCAACAAATTGGCATTAAGGACATTTGGATTGTAGGAAAAAGGCACTTTCTTCAACATTATCTCAAAAAAACACAACTCATTTTCTTTCGTGAAAACGAGTTGTGGAATAATTATTATTTAGAAGTTAATCCGTATCAAAGAAGTTTACGTTTGAAATATAACGTCAAACTTGAACCACTAACGGATAGGTTACATTTTCAAACTGCTAGTTTTAGTTTGAATTCGATTGGATTAGAAAAGTTATGGTATTTTAAGCCACGCTTGAAAAATTACCAGATTGATTCTAGCGTTCAGAAGAACTATCTAAAAATGCAATTAGCACATAAAAGTATCAATGGACTGCAGATAGGTGCAAAGTTGTACCAAAAACAGATGACGGTTGATGAATTACCACAATGGGTGTTTAGCCAAGTTCGTTCTGTCAATTCAGCTGATAATGCTACAACATACTTTACATCAAACGAAGGTGCTTTCTAGGAAGATAACCATTTTCCACTTGCTTTTGTTCTTCTTCTTGCGGTTCCCTACAGTAACTATTTTTTAACAAAGCAAGCAATTTATTGTGAGCAATTGTGCCTTCAACTAAAAGCCCATTATCGTCGCCACTTTCATTAAAAAAGATTGTTGTAGGAATGGTTTGAATATTAAATTTTCGTGCGAGCTCTTTGTCTTGCTCAATCGAGTCATCAATATATTTATTGATGTTAGAATCACAGATTCGTTTGTAGTTTAGACCTAAATCAACTGCAACTTTTTTAGGCAAATCTTGCGAATAAACATTAAAGTCCTTACTCACAGCTTTTTGCAAGCTAACTAAATAGCAACGTGCTTTTTTGTTACCATATTCAAGCTTAATCGCGTGATAATTACGTAATGCCTGATAAGCAGCCATTGTGTATTCAGGAATATCGTCTATCGTTTGACCGCAAGTTTTTCTTCGAATAATATCGTCTTTGATTACTTTTGAGTTGGTAATAGGAACAAAATGGAAAGAAGAGCTAATATCAAGTTCATCGACAGTTTTCTTAACAGATACTTCGGTATCATAGCAGTACACGCCAATTGGATTAACAAAAAGAAATATCTCAAACATGATCAGGCTCCTCCATAACTTGATTAATCAATACAACTTTACCAAATATCCATCCTTGAAAAAAACCATACAATTACATTTTACCACGATGACTGAAAGCGCGTGCAATTTTTGCTCGATTTGTATTAGCAGAATTTTGCACTAAACCATACTGTTGTTTAAGCAAACTCAGTGTTGATTCAATTAAAGCAGGATTATCATTTTCTATTTCTAGTTCAAAGTCTTCAAATCCATCAGGATATTTTGTATCGTCAAATGTAAGTTCACAATTTTGTGGTCCTTGAGCAAGAATTCGATGCGTTTTACTGAATGTTTGCAAGCATAAATTAGTTTCGGAACCGAAGTGTTTTTTAAGATAATCACCAACCGAACCAGTAAAAGTAATCTTGCCTTTTTCTTCGGCTTTTTTTAGAAGATCTTGTGCCTTCTCTAGTTTTAAGTCATCATTGATTTCGATTGCTTGATGATAATGATGCTGTATAGGATTTTTCCCCGGTATTTTCAATGTTTGCTCGGCATGATCCTCAAACAAACGTATCCGGCAGCTGATATGTGCTTGCTTTAATAAGCCATTATTAGTGTCGAAGTAGTAGTTTTCTTGCTTAAAATCACTTTTAACAGGAAAACTTGTATATAATTGGGAATACGCTGTTTTGGGTAAAATTATCTTGGCTTCAATTTCATTATTCTCTGACATTAATCTACCCCAATGTACATCAACAAATTAGTTGTAGTAGGTAATCTTACCTTAAAAGGTATCATAGGGAAAATTACAACTAGCAACTTTACCTATCTATATTATAGTCAATTTTTCGCAACTTGATCACATTTCTTATAATGCGGCAACGTTTTTCATTCTGAACTACTTTTGCTATAAGAGTCAAAAAATAAGCTTAGCAAAAGTTGTTTTTTTCAAAATGGAGCTACTTAAACTATTGTCATAAAGCAAATGTGAAGAACAGGTAAAAAATTAACGTGAGCAACTTTTTTGACTTTGTTTAATAATTTTATCATAATTTTAAAGGATTGTTAAAGAATAACTTTTAAGAAAACTATTTACTGGAAACGCTAATTAATCGCACTTTTTTGTGTCGTTGTTATTAAAAAAGCAAGATAATAGCTTCTGCCACCAATATGAAATTGCTATCATTTGTTTTATGTTAGAATGAAGAAGCAACTGAGAAAGGAAATATTTCAATGAATTTTGACTGGGATACTTTTTTATGGCCTTATACTGAAGCCGTTAGAGAATTAAAAGTAAAATTCCGTTCGCTGCGCCAGAGCTTTTTGACTAAAGGTGAGCACTCACCAATCGAATTTGTTGTTGGACGCGTGAAAACGGTGGATTCGATTAAAGAAAAAATGAAAAGGCGCGTTATTAGTCCTGATGTAATTGAAACCGATATGCAGGATATTGCGGGCATTAGAATTGTTTGTCAATTTGTTGATGATATATACAAAGTGGTAGATTTGATTCACGAGCGTGATGACATGGAAGTCTTAGAAGAGCGTGATTATGTCCAAAATGCCAAGCCCTCAGGCTATCGTTCTTATCACATGGTAATTTCATATACAGTTTATCTTCCTGAAGGTTCGAAAAAATTGTTGGCTGAAATCCAAATCAGAACTCTAGCAATGAACTTTTGGGCTACCGTAGAACATACGCTAAACTATAAGTATCAAGGTTCGTATCCTGAAGACATTTCGCAAAGATTAAAGTCTACGGCTGAAACAGCCTATAAGCTTGATGAAGAAATGTCGCTAATCAAGGATGAAGTACAAGAGGCACAGAAAGTTTTTACCAAAAACAAAGGTAAGGAAAAATAATGAGAATAGCGATTGCTCATAACACCAATGAAGAAACTTTAAAAGTAGTAGCTCATTTAAAAAAGATTCTTGCCACAAAAGAGGGCGTAGTTTTTGACGCAAAATATCCTGATGTAGTGATTACTGTGGGTGGTGATGGCACATTAATAAACGCTTTTCACCGGTATGAAAAACAAATCAGCTCGATTCGTTTTATTGGAATTCACACAGGACACTTAGGTTTTTATACTGATTGGCAGGGGCAAGATGTTGATAAAATGGTTGATGCGCTCTTTTTGCGTGAACCTGAATCAGCCAAGTACCCTTTACTAGAAGTAGAATTGACAACAGAATCTAATGAGCGCAAACATTATTTAGCTTTGAATGAGTCTGCTGTTAAACGGGTTTCTCATACACTTGAGGCCAATGTTTATATTGACGGCAAGCTATTTGAAAATTTTCGTGGTGATGGTCTCTGTGTCTCAACGCCAACGGGCTCGACTGCTTATAACAAATCAATTGGTGGAGCAGTAATTCACCCGAAACTAAAGGCGTTGCAGATGACGGAAATTGCATCGATTAATAATCGTGTCTTTAGAACCCTTTCATCTCCAATTGTCATTGCACCCGACCAGTGGATTACGATTGTCCCTAATTCAGATCATTTTGTAATGACGGTTGACGGTAATAGAATTAACATTCATAATGCCAAAAAGATAGATTTTCGAATTTCAAACAAGGAAATTCGGTTTGACCGGTTTGGACATACTCATTTTTGGTCTCGAGTTCAGAGTGCATTCATTGGGGATAAGCATGACACTATTTAAAGTTAAAGTAGAAAATAAAGCTCCTATAGAATTAGGGGCTTTTTTAATGAAAAATGGTTTTTCAAAAAAGGCTGTTAATGATGCAAAAAACAATGACGGAATGATTTTAGTCAATCATAAGCGGCGTTTTACCAATTATCAGTTACATCTTGGTGACGAAGTGATTTTTGTTCCTGGAAACGAAAAGGAAAATCCATGGCTAAAACCTTCGTTTAGGCCTTTAATGATTGCTAAAGAAACGGAAAACTATTTAGTCATAAATAAACCAGCAGATCTCTTGTCAATTCCTTCAAGATATGATGACAATGCGGTTGTAAATCGTGTTTTGGGTTATTTTGAGCAACAAAAGCTGCAGGGCGTTAAGCCGCACGTTGTAACCAGGCTTGATCGCGAAACCTCAGGCTTAGTATTGGTTGGTAAAAATGCAATAGCTCATTCACGTTTTAGTAAGCTAGATAAAGATCAGTTTGTTAAAAAGTATCATGCGCTTGTTCATGGTAATTTTGCGGAAAATGAATTAAAGGGTGTGATTGATAAACCAATTGGAAAAAAGGGAGATGCGGTCAAGCGAAGTATCACTCCGGATGGCAAAAGAGCAATTACAGCTTATCAGGTTCTTAAACAAGAGCCCGGAATTAGTCTAGTTGAATTAAGGCTTTATACTGGACGCACTCATCAAATCAGACTTCATATGCAATCAATTAACCATCCTTTATTTGGTGATCCGCCGTATGGCATAAATGATGAATTTAACCGCCAAGCATTGAACTGTTTTTATTTAGCTTTTCCCGATCCATTTGCACACAACCAACTGGTAGAAATTGAAATTGCGGATCCGGAAGATATGCAAGCTTTATGGCAAAATAGCACAAAAAAAGAACTGTAAAACAGTTCTTTTTGTTTGGCTTAAAATTTATTCACTGAAGAGAACACGAGTACCTTCAGGTACGTAAATGTCTTTTTGAATTGGAGTAAGGCAACCATCTTCAGCACTGCGCTTATATAAGGTAGCATTGTCAGTGTTTTGGTTAGTTGCTACAACAAATTGCTCGCTTGGATCCCAGTTGAAATCACGAGGAAATTCACCAAAAGTAGAGACGCGTTGTTTAAGCTCTAACGCGTGATCTTCTTTAACTGCAAAAACAGTAATTGAGTCGTGACCGCGGTTAGATACGTAAATGAACTTACCATCATGACTGATTTTAATAGCAGCAGCACCATTGTGATCAGTATAATCGTCAGGAATGGTTGAATATGTGGCAATGTTGTTAAAAGTCCAATCTTTTTCATTAAATTGAACTACATTGACCTTGCTTGCAAGCTCACCAACGACATAGAAGTAATTTCCATCAGGACTAAAGACAATATGACGTGTCCCAAAACCGGCTTCATTTTGATACTTAGCTAAGTGTTCAAGCTTGTTGTTTTGAAGGCGATAAAAATCAACGCAGTCGTTACCCAAATCGCAACTTACCAGGTTTTGTTCTGGTGTCTCATCAAAAAAGTGTGGGTGAGGCCCGTCAACTTGTTCTGGACGAGGTCCAAGTGTGTCTGCTGTATGTGTGACAGAGTCGATTAGAGTTAGTTGACCATCAGTTGTGTAAGAAAAGACAGCTAAAACGCCAGTGTGATAGTTTGCTGTATAAAGTAGGTGCTTTACTGAATCAATTCCAATGTAAGCTGGTGAAGAACCAGCAGTTAAATAAGAATCTTTTTCTTGATATGCACCATCAACTAACTGGAAAGAACTAATTCCGCCTTTATCACCGGCATTGTTAATTGTGAAAATCAAATCTCGGTCTTGAACAAAGTATGTAGGACCGCCGATTTTGATTACTTCCTTGGCTGTTCCCAGTTCAACTTTTAAGCCGTTATCAGAATTATAAAGTGGTAATTCGTAAATTCCTGTAGCCTTTTTTTTGGTGTAACCACCAATTAATAATTTCATTTTTCAGCCTCCATTTAATTTCATTGATATGAACTAATGAGATAAGTATAACATGACATTTATTTGTAAAAAATTTGCATGATTACATTAGTTTAAAAGTGGTAAAGTATGGTATCGGAATATTCCGATTAAATCACATTTTTATTAAGGAGTACAAATGAATGGACGAAAATAAAATTCGTGAGCTATATGCCCAGAATGATATTTCTGAAGTTTTTACTAATTTGCAATCTTCTACGGACGGTTTGAGTTCCGAAGAAGCTGCTAGTCGATTAGAGAAGTATGGTCCGAATCAAATTCAGAAAGCCAAAGAAGAATCTGAATGGAAGGCCTTTTTTAAAAACTTTATTAGTATGATGGCCATTTTGCTTTGGATTTCAGGCGCGGTTGCCATGTTTAGTGGCACACTGGAATTGGGAATTGCTATTTGGCTGGTTAATATCATCAACGGGTTATTTAGTTTTTGGCAAGAGCGAGCAGCTAAAAAAGCAACAGATGCTTTAAATAATATGCTGCCAACATATGTCGAAGCCATTCGTGATGGCAAAAAGGTCCAAATTGATGCTAAGGAATTAGTTCCTGGGGATGTTTTTGTTTTGCAAGCTGGAAATTCAATTCCAGCCGATGCACGGTTGATTTCTGCGAGTTCGATGCAGGTTGACCAAAGTGCTTTAAACGGTGAGTCTGTTCCTGAATCAAAGACAACCGACTATTCACCTGGCGAGGGCAGTTACGCTGAAACTAACTTAGTATATTCTGGTACTACAGTTGGAGCGGGAACTGCACGTGCGATTGCATTTGCAACGGGAATGAATACCGAGTTTGGTAAAATTGCCAAGCTTACCCAAAAGCAGAACAAGGTCGATAGTCCACTTACACAAGAATTAAACCGACTTACTAAACAGTTATCAATTATTGCGGTTTCAATCGGAATTGTATTCATGATTGCAGCAATCGCTTTTGTTAAATACCCATTTGCAAAAGCATTCATTTTCGCTTTAGGAATGATTGTTGCATTCATCCCAGAAGGTCTTTTACCAACTGTTACTCTTAGTCTTGCCCAAGGGGTCAAAAGAATGGCTAAGAAACATGCTTTGGTTAAGGAACTTAATTCTGTAGAAACTTTGGGTGAAACAACCGTCATTTGTTCAGACAAGACGGGAACTTTAACTCAAAATCAAATGACCATTCATTACATTTGGACACTTAAAAATGAGTTTCAAGTTACAGGTAATGGTTATGAAAACAATGGCCAAGTTGAATTAAATAAAAAACAGCTTTGGTATGAAGAAAATCCTGACTTACATAAATTGGTTCAAATTGCTTCGCTTGATAACGATACAGCTGTTCAGCCAAGTAAAACTAAGGGCGGCAAACCAAAGATTTTGGGAACACCAACTGAAGCGTCATTAATAATAATGGCGGAAAAGGCGGGCTTTGATCGCCAAAAGGTTTTGGTTAAATACCCACGTTTACGTGAATTACCATTTGATTCAGACAGAAAGAGAATGTCAACTATCCACCGCTGGAATGATACACAAGACATTATCTTCACTAAAGGTTCATTTAGTGACGTAATTAAACAATGTGATCAGATTCAAGTTGATGGTGAGGTTCGGCCGCTGACTGAAGACGACCGCAATGTTGCAGATAAGCGTAATGCAGAATATGCTGCTAAAGGCTTACGTAGTATGGCAATGGCCTACAGAATCATTGATTCTAAGGACACTGATATTAATAAGTTAACCATTGAAACTGCCGAAGAACATTTGGTATTTGTTGGTTTAACCACGATGAGTGATCCACCACGTCCTGAAATTTACAATGCCGTTAAACGTTGTCATGAAGCAGGAATCAAAATTATCATGGTAACCGGTGACTCCAAGTTGACTGCCAAAACTGTGGCTGTTCAAATTGGTTTAACTTCAGATAAAGCGAGAGTTATTTCCGGTGATGAATTAAACAAGATGAGCGATGATGAACTCCGTGAGGCACTTAAGGGCGAAGTGATTTTTGCTCGAGTTGCACCTGAGCAAAAATATAAAGTTGTTAAGACTTTACAAGAAAATGGTGAAATTGTTGCCTCGACTGGTGATGGTGTTAACGATGCTCCTGCTTTGAAACAGGCTGATATCGGTATTGCAATGGGGATGACTGGTACAGATGTTGCTAAGGATGCTGCCAATATTATCTTGACTGATGATAACTTTGCTTCAATTGTTGCTGCAATTGAGGAAGGTCGTGCAGTTTATAGTAATATCCGTAAGTTCTTGACATATATCTTGACCTCAAATGTTCCGGAAGCTTTTCCATCGATTCTCTTCCTACTTTCTGGTGGTTTGATTCCACTTCCAATGACAGTTATGCAAATTTTAACGGTCGATTTGGGAACTGATATGCTTCCTGCATTGGGACTCGGTGGTGAACCGGTTGATCCTGATGTAATGAAGCAACCACCACGTAAACGAAGCGAACATCTGCTCAACCGAAGTGTAATTATCAAAGCATTCTTATGGTACGGCTTGATTTCAAGTATTATTTCCATTTGTGCTTACTTCTTTGTTAATATGCAAAATGGTTGGCCAAAAGTGGCACTTGCTTCAAGTGGTTCAGTTTATATGCGTGCTACGACAATGGTACTTGGAGCAATTATCTTCTCTCAAATTGCCAATGTGTTAAACTGCCGTACAAATAAGGTTTCAATTTTCAAAAAGGGTTTATTCAGTAATCGTAATATCTGGTATGGAATTATTTTTGAAATTTTATTGTTCCTTGTTTTAACTGTAACTCCAGGTTTACAACAATTATTTAACACTACAAGATTAATGCCGATTGATTGGCTCTTCTTATTCTGCTTACCAATCCCATTAGTAATCATAGATGAAATCAAAAAATGGCTGTTATATCGTGAAAAATAGTCATTAGACAAATAAAACCGCTTATATATTAGTTAAGCGGTTTTTGTTATGCTAAAATTATTGTCTAAGGAGCTTAATAAAATGAAATGGAACTCAACGATTACGAAAATTGGTCAACAAGCTATTGAAGCAGACGGCAAAATGGTGATTTTATTTAGTGATAATGTGACAACTGATTTAGATGATGTTTCAGTCATTCAAAAATTTGATGACACAACACCAGTTAGTCAGTTTGTGTTCAAAAAGGGCGACACAATTACGATTGATGGTCAAACCTACGTGGCTGATTATGTCGGAGCAATGGTCGAAAGTAATATGAAAGCTTTAGGTCATATTACAATCTTTTTTGATCAAAAAAAGCCTAAAAATCCCATGGCAAATGCTGTCTACTTGACGTTTGCTGATAAGCAAACATTCCCAGAGTTTAATGTAGGTGATGAAATTATCTACGAGCATGTTTAAATAGGGGGATTTAATGAACTCACAAGAAAATCCTAAAAAACAGAGCATTTTTCAAAAGTGGTTTTTGAATAATCGCTTTAGCATTGTCTTACTCAATATTTTATTGTTTTTCCTGATTATTTGGGTCTTTAATAAAATATCTTTTGTGATGAATCCGGCAAAGCTATTTGTAAGTGCAATCTTGCCACCTTTGTTACTAGCCTTAATTCAATATTACATTATGAACCCCTTGGTCGACATTCTTGAGCGTAAGTTCAAAGTACCACGGGTTGCAACGATTATTGGCTTGTTTTTACTGGTAGCGGTATTACTGGTTTGGATTGTTAATACTTTATTGCCAATTGTGCAAACGCAAGTCGATTCTTTAATAAGACACTGGCCTCATATTTGGAATGATGCAACAATTGCTGTTCAAAATATGTTAAGTGATCCACAATTTCATAGTGTGAAAAATAATATTAATGATGCAATTGCACGTGCGCAGGACATGATTTTCAAATCTGGCCAACATGCGGTTGATGCGGCACTAGATAATATTTCGTCGGCAATTAGTATTGTTACGATGATCTTTATGACGTTATTAACGGCGCCATTTATCTTATTCTTCATGTTGAAAGATGGACATAATCTACGTCCTTATTTGACCCAATTTGCTCCTAAACGTTGGCAAAACGGTTTTGGTGAATTGCTATATGACATTAATACAGCTCTTTCTTCATATATCAGAGGTCAATTAACAGTTGCCTTTTGGGTAGGGATTATGTTTGCAATCGGCTATAGCATCATCGGTCTGCCGTATGGGATTGCGCTCGCTGTTTTAAGTGCCTTTTTAAACCTGATTCCGTATTTTGGTACTTTTATTGCGTTTATTCCAGCAATCGTAATTGGTATCATGATTTCTCTACCGATGGTCATTAAAGTTTTAATTGTTTTTGCTGTTGAGCAAACAATTGAATCACGTCTGATTAGTCCATTGGTTATGGGAAATAAAATGGAAATGCATCCAGTTACAACTATTCTTCTCTTGATTGGTTCAAGTGCTGTTTGGGGCTTGTGGGGTGTGATTTTTGGTATTCCAATTTACGCAATTTTAAAAATCATCATCATGCGTGTGTATAATTACTATCGTAAGGTTTCAAAAGTTTTTGATGAAGACGAAAAAACTTCTTTAGTTCCAAAGAAGACAGTTGATAACGAAGAAGTGACAAAGAATTAAAGTAAAGTGTGGTCACTGGGCCACACTTTTTATGTTAAGGAGAAAAAAGTGACTAATCACGTTGTTTTATATGAACCATTAATGCCTGCTAACACAGGTAATATTGCGCGTACTTGTGCGGGTACTAATACTGTATTGGACTTAATTGAACCACTTGGTTTTCGCATTGATAATAAAACTATGAAACGTGCCGGGCTTGATTATTGGGATAAGGTTGACGTGCGGCTGCACGATGACCTTACGGCTTTTTTAAACAGTCTTGGTCCAGACGATGAAATGTACTTGATTTCCAAATTTTCATCAAAAAACTATGCGGAAGTAAGTTACACAGATCCAAAAAAGAATTATTATTTTGTTTTTGGTAAGGAAACAACTGGTTTACCAGAAACGTTTATGCGAGAATATTATGAACGCAATTTGCGGATTCCAATGTCTGATAATATTAGATGCTATAACCTAGCTAATTCGGTTGCGATTGTCTTGTTGGAAGCAATTCGTCAGCAAGGTTTTCCGGGATTGGAAAAAGAGCATCACTACGAAAATGATAAACTTAAGGACAGTTATAATCGTCCAGAAAGATATGAACGTAATTTAAAAGGAGAACAATAATGGAATTTAATAAAGAAACACCAGTTATAGTAAAGAATTTTCACTACGACATTAATGAAGAACTTGAAACTAAGGACAATGTAAACTTTGGTTTGAAAAAAGTTGAAAAACAAAATGAAGATGGCACCACTGATCCGGGTGAAGATGGTAACTATTTCGACATTACCGTTGTCTTTGAAGTGGCCCCTGCTCCTGGTGAATTCACTGTTAGTGGCATGATTAGCCAAGTTGTTAAAATTAAAGATTATTTCGGTGATGGTAGTGACCTTTCAAAAACAGATTATAAAATCTTAAGTCGCCCATTGGTTGAATATATCGAAACTTTGACTTATGAAGTTACACAAATTGCCCTGGATGAACCAGTTAATTTGAACTTCCAAGCCAACTTTTAAAGCCTAATTAGGTGGTTTTATGCCTAAGAAAAAGAAGAAGACAACAAAAGTAAGTAAGAAGGCGCAAAATACAGGGATAACTTGGGCTATTGTCGGTCTTGTCCAAATAATTGTTGTAGTTTTAGCTTTTGCCAAATTTGGTATTCTAGGTAAACAAATTGCTAATGTTTTCCGCCTATTTTTTGGTGACTCTTATCTATTAGTTGCGGGACTATGTGCAATTTTTGGTTTAGTGATGTTGATTTACAACAAACCGATGCATTTTAAGCTGAAAAGAACATGTGGGTTGCTATTAGCAATTTTAGGTTTTTTGATTATCCAAAGTAGCGTTTATTTTGAACGTGAATTAGTTAATAGTGCTTTTATGAACGCTTTTTGGCACGAGATGTCTGCTGAATTTGGCCGTGCTGCTATTACTGAGTCGATTGGAGGTGGATTAATTGGTGCTATATGCTATCAACTGTTTTATCCACTACTTGGACATATTGGGTTGCGTGTATTTGCAATTTTGTTCATTCCAATTGGTATTTTAATGTTCTTTGATGTTAAATTTGCTGACATCATCAGGAAGTTTCAGGCAGTCAGCCAGTTGTTTATTGCCAAAAATAAAAAAGCTGGTTCAAAAATCAAAGAGAAATACAGTGAAATTCGTGAGGAACAAATTCAAAAAAGAGAAGAAAAAGAGGACGATTTTCAAGATCCACTTTCTTCTGAATCACCAGTTTTTCCAAATGTTGATGACTTTACTGTAAAAGACGATAACGAAGATGAAAGTAATATTTCGTCCAATCAAGAAAATGATTTTGCAGAAGAACTTCCAATTGAAGAACAGCCAACTTATCAAGAGCCACTTGAAGATGATGGGCAAGTTCAATATTCCAGTCATGATGACCAGCAAGAGCATTCAGGAACAGCCAATAACGCACTACCTAAATCTCATTCTTTTGCTGACGAAGACCAGAAATTGATGCAGGAGCTTGGATCAGTTGATCACGGTGAATTTGATGGTAAAGAAGTAGTTAACCCCGAATATCAAAAGCCACCGTTGACATTACTCGATTCAGTTAAAAACACTGACCAAAGTGCTGACAAAGCTTTGATTAGGAAAAATACCCAGACCCTGCAATCTACTTTTAAGAGCTTTGGCGTCAATGTTAATATCAAGAAAGCAATTTTGGGACCTACGGTCACACGGTATGAAGTTCAACCAGCCGTCGGTGTAAAGGTGAGCAGGATAGTTAACTTAGCTGATGACCTTGCGCTGGCTCTTGCAGCAAAAGATATCAGAATTGAAGCACCGATTCCGGGTAAACCATATATTGGAATTGAAGTACCCAATCGTGCAACTTCAGTTGTGGCTTTTAAAGATGTGATGCAAAATCAGGACAGCAAGGCTAAAGCTGATCCGATGCAAGTTCCACTCGGTAAGGATGTCAGTGGACAAATTATTTCTGCCAATTTGACGAAGATGCCGCATCTCCTGATTGCTGGTTCAACCGGTTCTGGTAAATCTGTTGCAGTAAACACGATATTAACAAGTATTTTAATGAAAGCCACTCCAGATCAAGTAAAATTGATTTTAATTGATCCGAAGATGGTTGAGCTCTCAGTCTATAATGGTGTACCCCACCTGTTAATTCCGGTGGTCACGGATCCAAAATTAGCTGCAAATGCCTTAAGTAAAGCAGTTAAAGAAATGGAGCGTCGGTATAAACTATTTGCTGCAAGTGGTGCACGTAACATGGCTGAATTTAATGAAAAGGTGGAAATAAATAATCAGGATAAAAGTAAGCCTGTGATGCAGCCTTTACCATACATCTTAGTTGTAGTTGATGAATTAAGTGATCTAATGATGGTTGGTGGCCGCGACGTAGAAGGTGCAATTGTTCGTTTGGGACAAATGGCTCGTGCTGCCGGTATCCACATGATTTTAGCAACGCAACGACCAAGTGTTGATGTCATTACGGGACTAATCAAGGCTAATGTACCTTCCAGAATTTCATTTGCGGTTTCAAGTGGAATTGATTCCCGGACTATTCTCGACCAAAATGGTGCAGAAAAGTTGCTAGGGCGTGGTGATATGCTGTACATGCCAGTGGGTGCTTCAAAGCCAGAGCGAATTCAAGGCGCCTATATTTCTTCTCGTGAAGTTGAAAAAGTAATTTCGTGGGTAAGCCAACAGCAAAAGCCAAAATATGATGAGGGTATGATTCCGCAAAAAACGGAAGAAGCAGCTGATAATGCTGATGCTGAGCCAGAGGATGAATTATATGATCAAGCTGTTGATCTAGTAAGAAGGCAACAATCTGCCAGTGTGTCAATGTTGCAACGTAGGTTTAGAATTGGCTACAATCGTGCAGCGCGCATCGTTGATGAAATGGAAGCTAATGGTGTAGTCGGCCCTTCCGAAGGATCAAAGCCACGTCAAGTATTAATACAGCCTCAAAAAGCCGAAGATAAGAGCTAATTTTTAAGAAAGTTTAGCATGTTGTTTTTTTGACAAAATTTGAGAAAAAATAATGTTAAAATTAATTCGAATGTGAACTTTAGTCGAAATTGTAGCATCTAAAAAGTAATTATTATATAATTGCAATGCTGTTTTGCTGTTTGTTCACTAAAACAAAAAGGAAATGTTTTGATGAAGCGAGCGATAGTTTTTGGTGCAACTGGTGGTATTGGTCAATCAATTTGTACTGACTTAGCCGAAGCCGGTTGGTCTTTATATATTCATTGTAGCAGTAACTGGACAACTGCTTGTGAAATGAGTCAAAGCTTCATGAAGCAGTATCCAACGCAGGACTTTCTACCGCTGAAGTTCAGTTTTTTAGCAGAAAATAATGAGCTTGAAAAAATGGTGCAAAGTTTATTACCAGTTAATGCAGTTATTTTTGCTCAGGGTATTACAGATTATCATCTTCTGAGTGACCAACATTTAGATAAAGTGGATGAGATAATGCAGGTCAACTTGGTTACACCAATTAAGTTGACTAGCCTACTTGAGCCGCTTTTGATAAAAAATGATTTTAGTCGAATTGTTTTTATCGGCTCAGTTTATGGAGCTCAGGGCAGTGCAATGGAAGCAGTTTATAGTGCAACCAAGGCTGGACTCAGTCGTTTTACCCAGGCATATGCTAGAGAAGTTGCATCTGCTAACTTAACGGTTAATGTTATTGCGCCCGGTGCGGTTGATACATCAATGAATAAAGTTATTCCTGCTGAAGAAATGGCAGAAGTAGTAGAAGATATTCCAGCTGGACGTTTAGCTAGTGGCAATGACATTTCGTTCTGGGTTAAAGCCTTACTTGATTCCAATTCGACTTATTTGACTGGACAAACGCTTTACGTTAGTGGTGGATGGTTAACATAGTTTATATAATGTCAAAAGAAATTAGTAGTATATATGTTATACTCAGTGTGTAGAATTTAAAAATTAAAAGGGGTAACTATGGCAGATATTGGAGACAAATTACGCAGTGCCAGAGAGGCAAAGGGACTTTCAATTGAAGATATTGAAAAAGCAACCAAAATTCAAGGCAGGTATCTGACGGCAATTGAGCAAGATGACTTTGATAAGCTTCCTGGAGACTTTTATGTACGTGCTTTTATCAGACAATACGCACAAGTAGTCGGATTAGACGGAAAACAGCTTCTTAGTGAATACCACAACGACGTTCCCCAAGCCGAGCCTGATGAATACGTTGAGGATTCCATCGACAACAAAAGTGAAGAAGTTAGCAAAACAACTAGCAATAAAAAGAAGATTTGGAAAGAATACCTTCCAAGAATTATTGTTGGCGTAGGAATTATTTTAGCCGTGCTTGTTTGTTATATGGTTTATGCTCATTTTTCAGCTAGCGACAATCAACCTGATAATTCTGCTAACGATGTTTCTGTTTCGTCAGATAGTAACACCACAAAGTCTAAGAAGCGGAAGCAAGTTAAGAAAGCTAAAGTGAAAATTAAGCAGTTGAGTAATAATCAGTATCAAGTAACTGGTTTAAAGGAAAATCGTAATTTAGTTGTACGTGCTGGTAATCAACAAACCAATGTTTCAGTTATAATTGACGGCGTTAGCCAAGCAAATCAAGTACTAACTTCAAATCAGAAACGTACTATAGCTATTCCTGAATCTGCTAAAACAATGGTAGTGACATTTACTAATCCTTATGGTGCAACAATTAGGATTGGCGGTAAGAGAATGCACTTTGATCCACGGATTACTGGTAGCACTTTGACTTTCTATATTGGTAAGCACAAGCAAGAACAATCTCAGACAACTGAGAATAATTCAACGCAAACTAATAATAATCAAACGACTACCCATTCAAATACCAATACTAATCAAGACCAAAACCAGTCAAATGAGACCACTACCAGTCAGCAGAATAATCAAACTGATAATGGTCAATCCGGTCATGAAACAAACCAGCAAACTAATAATGGTCAGGGAACTGAAGCTAACCATTCTAACCAGTCCACAAATAACAGTAACGGTGGTCGGTAAAAGGTTGCCAAATAGTAGAAAGAAGTAATTTAGAATGAATTTACCTAATAAATTAACGGTTTTTAGAATTTTCTTAATACCAGTATTTGTATTAATTATTATTTTTGGTGGAGATGCCAGTGTTAAGGTTGCTGGATCAACTGTCTATTGGAAGTTAGTAGTTGCTGCGATTGTTTTTGCAGTTGCATCGGCGACAGATTGGTTTGACGGACATATTGCCCGTTCGCAAAACCTAGTTACTAACTTTGGTAAGTTTGCTGATCCTTTAGCTGATAAGATGTTGACAATGACAGCA
This sequence comes from Lactobacillus apis, assembly GCF_002837055.1. Classification (GTDB taxonomy): domain Bacteria; phylum Bacillota; class Bacilli; order Lactobacillales; family Lactobacillaceae; genus Lactobacillus; species Lactobacillus apis. The sequence goes on from NZ_PDKP01000001.1 coordinate 152,336, forward strand.
TTCGTTATGTTGATTTCATTAAATTTAGCTCCAGCATGGGTTGTTGCAGTTATTGTTTGTCGGGAGTTAGCAGTAACTGGTTTACGTTTGATACTTGCTGAAAACAAGGGTCAAGTAATGGCAGCCGCTATGCCAGGCAAAATTAAGACAACATGCCAAATGCTATCAATCATCTTCTTATTAATTGGTGATTTTTACCATATTGGAACAATTTTGCTATATCTAGCTTTAATTTTTACAATATACTCTGGCTGGGATTACTTCCGCAGTTCATGGGATGTTTTCAAAGGTTCTATGTAAAAACAAATTGAATAACTATAAAAACACTAACTTAGTTAGTGTTTTTTGTTTGCCAAAAGTTAATTGGTGAAGCCTAGTGTAGAGCAACAAGATTGATAACTAGTAATAATACTGTTAAGATTAAATTATAATTAAAATGAAAAGGAGAGATTTTATGGTAGAAGAAAGTCCAATGGTTGAATTCAAAGATGTGACGAAGATTTACTCCAAGTCGAAGCAACCAGCAGTGGAGCACATTAGCTTTAAAATAAATAAGGGTGAATTTTGCTGTTTAATCGGTACCTCCGGCTCAGGTAAAACGACGTTAATGAGAATGATTAACCGGATGAATAGCGTAACTAAGGGACAAGTCTTGGTTAACGGCAAGGATGTAAAGAAGTTTAACTTAGTTAACTTACGTCGAAAGATTGGTTATGTAATTCAAAATAATGGCTTAATGCCGCATATGACAATTCGTGAAAATATCGTTCTGGTGCCCAAACTTTTAAAATGGCCAAAAGAAAAGCTCAATGAAGAAGCAGAGCGTTTAATCAAAATGGCTGAATTACCCGAATCTTATTTAGACCGTTATCCAGCTGAACTTTCTGGAGGACAACAGCAACGGATTGGTGTAGTGCGGGCTTTGGCTGCAGATCAAAATTTGATTTTAATGGATGAGCCTTTTGGTGCACTCGATCCAATTACACGGGAGAGCTTACAGAACTTAGTGCAAAATTTACAAATGCAGTTAGGCAAAACGATTGTTTTTGTAACACATGATATGGATGAAGCATTAAAGCTTGCCACTAAGATTGTCGTTTTGCATGATGGCAAGTTAATTCAGGTAGGAAGTCCGGAAGAAATTTTGCATCATCCTGCAAACAAATTTGTTGAGAGCTTGATTGGTGAGGAGCGACTTTCTGAAGCAAAATATGAAACTGTTAAGGTTAAAAATGTGATGACAGCACCCGTAAAAATTAATTTGGGTGCTTCTTTGAATGATGCGTTAGCTATGATGAAGGAACGTCACGTTGATACTCTGCTTGTAATTGATGATGATAATCATTTGAAAGGTTACATTTCGATTGCTGACTTACAAAGAAAATATCCTCATGTTAGTTCAGTTAGTGATATTATGTTGCCAATTAATGCTACCGTTGGGCCTGAAGAATATTTACGTGATAATTTCAGCAGAATTTTAAGCCGCAACGGTCAATATATTCCTGTCGTTGACGCAGAGAGAAAGCTAATTGGAGTAGTTACTCGAGCTAGTTTAGTTAATGTTGTCTATGAAAAAATTTGGGGAGAAAAGAAACCTGCAACAGAAGAGTTAGAAAAGAAGGCGAATTAGTATGTCTGCTTTCATTGCACAGCATGGTTCAGAGTTGCTTGAAAAAACTTGGCAACAAATTTATATTTCCGCAATTTCATTGTTTTTAGGAATCATAGTTGCGGTACCGATTAGTGTAATTTTGCTTAAATTTCCTAAGACTGCCAAAGACGTAATTGCACTTGCGAGTATGTTGCAGACTATTCCAGCCCTAGCACTACTTGCAATGATGATTCCTTTCTTTGGCGTAGGACGTGTACCAGCAATTATCGCTTTATTTCTTTATAGTTTGATGCCAATAATGCGAAACACATACGTTGGCTTGACTGATGTAAATCCAGACACGATAGACTCAGCTCGCGGGCTGGGAATGACGAAAATGCAATTAATTCTCAAGGTTGATATTCCCTTAGCAATGCCAGTAATTATGTCAGGCATTCGATTATCAGCTATTTATGTCATCGCTTGGGCTACTTTAGCTTCATATATCGGGGCAGGAGGATTAGGTGACTTTATCTTCAATGGCTTGAGTTTATATCAACCAGATTTAATTTTTGGTGGTACGATTCCAGTTATTATCTTGGCACTTTTGGCAGATTACTTATTAGGCCAGTTAGAGAAGAAACTTTCGCCAAAGGGAATATAAGGAGGCATGTCTAATGAAAAAGCAATTTAAAAATATATTGTTGTTATTCATTTCAGTCTTACTTGTATTGACCAGCAGTGCTTGTGGCTTACCTGGTTTAGCGGATACTCAGGGGCAAAATGACGATATTAGGATTACGGCTCTAACGACTACTGAATCACAAATTGTGGCTAACATTGTTGCTCAATTGATTGAACATGAAACGAATTATAAAACTTCGATTATCAATAATTTAGGTTCAGCGCCAATGCAACACCAAGCTCTTTATCGGCATGATGCTGACATTCAAGCTGCGGCCTATGATGGTGGTGAGTTGACCGCCAATTTACTATTACCAGCAATTAAGGATTCAAAAAAGGCGAATGAAACAGTTAGGCGAGAAGTAAAGAAAAGATGGGATCAAACTTATCTGCCAACTTATGGTTTCGCAAACAACTATGCCTTTATGGTAAGAGCAAAAGATCAGAAAAAATATCATCTATATAATATTTCTGATCTGAAAAAGGTGAAGGACAAGTTTTCTTTCGGAGTTGCATCCGAATGGGTCAATGCTCCTGGTGTTGGTTATCCTGCCTTTCAGACAGCGTATGGCATTACCTTTTCAAAAGCACACCCAATGAATATCGGATTAGTATATTCAGCTTTGAAGAGTGGAAAGATGGATGTCATTTTAGGCTATTCAACTGATGGTCGGATTGATAGCTATAAATTACACTTACTAAAAGATGATAAGCACTTTTTCCCACCATATAACTGCGGGATGTTGATTAATAACTATCTTTTACGTGAGCATCCAGATTTGAAGCCGCTTTTAAGTAGATTAGTAGGTAATATTAATGTCCATGAAATTAGGGCAATGAATTATCAAGTGGATGATAAATTACTTGAGCCTGCTACTGTCGCTCATCAATTCTTGGTCAAGCACAATTACTTTAGGGGGCAAAAATAATGTCAAAATTAGGTTTGTGGCAACAATTTATTTATTATTACCAGCACAATGGCAGTTACGTTTTGCAACAATTTAACCGTACGTTTTTAATTTCGATTTATGGCGTACTGTTTGCTGCTGTAGTTGGAATTCCCATTGGAATTTTTATTTCTAGAAATGCACACTTAGGTAACTTTGTTGTAGAAATTGCCAACTTTATTCAAACTATTCCGTCACTTGCGTTGCTTTCAATAATTATGATTGCGATGGGACTAGGTGTAATGACAGTAATAGTGACGGTAACGCTCTATTCTTTATTGCCAATTATTAAAAATACATATACTGGAATGAAGAGTGTTGATAAAAATGTCATTGACTCAGGTAAAGGGATGGGTATGACTAAATGGCAGTTGCTCTATCTGGTGCGACTTCCGTTATCAATGTCAGTAATTATTGCCGGATTAAAAAATGCTCTCGTGATTGCAATTGGAATCACATCAATTGGTTCTTTTGTTGGTGCAGGAGGATTAGGCGATATAATTATCCGTGGTACCAATGCAACTAATGGTAGTGCAATTATTTTAGCAGGTGCATTGCCAACCGCGTTAATGGCAATTTTGGCAGATTTACTTCTGAACTTTTTACAAAAATGGTTGCAACCAAAAGGGCTAAGAAATTAAATTGCAAAAAATTATTGTTAGTTCTAGCGTACTTATTAGTAAGAAAGTAATTTTAAAACATTTGTTCGCTTTTTCTTGCAAATATACACTAAATCAAAGTATAATTAGTAAGTACTAAATTGAGGACTAGATACTAGAGGAGGAAAAAATTCTTGGCCAAAGATGAAAAGCAGGCTGCATTGGAAAATGCGCTGAAAAAAATCGAAAAGAATTTTGGTAAAGGTGCCGTTATGCGCATGGGCGACAAGGCGGATACCAAAATTTCAACCGTTCCATCCGGCTCGCTTGCATTAGATGCAGCTCTTGGGGTTGGCGGCTATCCGCGAGGCAGAATTGTTGAAATTTATGGACCTGAATCTTCAGGTAAAACTACGGTTGCTTTGCACGCTGTAGCTGAAGTGCAAAAGCGTGGCGGAACGGCTGCGTATATTGATGCGGAAAACGCAATGGATCCAGCATATGCGGAAGCTTTAGGTGTTGATGTTGACTCACTTATCCTATCCCAGCCAAATACTGGTGAAGAAGGTTTGCAAATTGCGGACACACTGATTACTAGTGGTGCAATTGACATTTTAATTGTTGACTCTGTAGCTGCCTTAGTACCTCAAGCAGAAATTGATGGCGAGATGGGTGACAGTCACGTTGGTTTGCAGGCTCGTTTGATGAGTCAGGCCTTGCGTAAACTGTCAGGAAACATTAATAAGACAAAAACGATTGCGATTTTTATTAATCAGATTCGTGAAAAAGTCGGTATTATGTTTGGTAATCCAGAAACCACCCCTGGTGGCCGTGCCCTTAAGTTCTATTCTACGATTAGACTAGAGATTAGAAGAGCAGAAAAAATCAAGCAAACTGGTGGCGAAATTACTGGTAACCGAGTAAAAATTAAAGTGGTTAAAAACAAGGTTGCACCGCCATTCAAAGTTGCTGAAGTTGATATGATGTACGGCAAGGGTATTTCACAAAGTGGTGAATTACTTGATATGGCTGCCGATAAAGATATTGTTGCTAAAGCGGGTTCTTGGTATTCATATAACGATGAAAGAATTGGTCAAGGGCGTGAAAATGCCAAGGCATATCTTGAAGACCATCCTGATATTTATGATGAAGTTCAACAGAAGGTAAGGCAGGCTTATGGAATTGATGAAGAATCAATTGCTGAGCGTGAAGACCCAGAAAAAGTTAAAAGTAAAAAGGCTAAAGAAGCTGAAAATGCTGAAAAGGAGGTTTCCGAAAAAAAGGAAACCGACAACAAAAGTAACTAAAGTTGAGGAGATTAACCTTGATCTATAATTTAGATCAAGGTTTTTTTCTACTTGTTTGACATCGTTCTCGCGGTTCATTATTATTAATTATGTGTAAATAATCTAAAAACAAAAAAAGGCGATAGTAATCATGACAAATACAATATTGATTCCCGTCGCGGTTGCTATTATTTCAATTTTAGTTGGTACAGTCATTGGCTATGCCGTTCGAAAGGACATTTGGGAGAAAAAAGTCCAAAATGCGCAAAGTGATGCTGACCATATTTTAACCGAAGCAAAAGCACAAGTAGATGCTGCAAAGGCTGAAGTCAACGCACAAAAGCAGGCAGCAGATGCTATTAAGCAAAGTGCACAAAATACCAAAAAAGAGAAAATTCTTGAAGCTCAAGAACAGATTCAAGAATATCGACAAAAAGTTGAAGATGAGCTAAACACAAAGCGTGATGCAATTGCACGTGATGATAATCGCTTAAAACAACGAGAAGATACACTCAATCACAAGAATTCTTTGTTGATCGAAAAAGAGGATGGACTGACCGAGAAGGAAAACCAATTAGTAAAACAAAAAGCTGATTTAGATGAAAAAATTAAAAAAGCTGATGAATTAGTACAGCAAAGCCAAGATAAGCTCTATGAAGTAGCTCATTTGGATGAAGAACAGGGTAAAAAGATGGTTCTTAGTCAACTATCTGATGAGCTAGTTAAAGAACGCGCTGAAATGATTCAAAATAGTAATGAGGAAGTTAAGGCAAAAGCTGATCACTATGCTCATAAAATCATTATTGATGCCATTCAGAATAGTTCAGCTGATACTGTAGCTGAGACTACAGTATCGGTTGTTGATTTGCCTAATGAAGAAATGAAAGGACGAATTATTGGCCGTGAAGGTAGAAATATTCGTTCTTTTGAAGCCCTTACTGGTGTCGATTTAATCATTGATGATACTCCAAAAGTAGTTACACTAAGTGGTTTTGACGCAATTAGACGTGAAATTGCAAAACGAGCAATGGAACGCTTAATTAAAGATGGACGGATTCATCCTGCTAGAATCGAAGAAATGGTTGATAAGGCTCGTAAAGAGGTCAACGACGATATTTATGAAGCAGGTGAAAGTGCCCTAATGGAATTAGGAATTCACAAAATGAATCCTGAATTGGTTAAAACATTAGGTCGACTCAAGTATCGGACATCATATGGACAAAATGTTTTAGGTCACTCGATTGAAGTGGCAAAATTAGCTGGCACAATGGCGGCTGAACTAGGTTTAAATGAAAAATTAGCGGTTCGCGCGGGATTATTACACGATGTAGGAAAAGCCATCGATCATGATATTGAAGGCTCACACGTAGAAATAGGTGTGGAATTAACAAGGAAATATCATGAACCAGATGTAGTAGTTAATGCAATTGCTGCTCATCACGGGGATGTACCGAAGACTTCGTTTATTGCTGAACTAGTAGTAGCAGCAGACACGATTTCTTCTGCAAGACCAGGAGCAAGAAGTGAAAGTTTAGAAAACTATATTAGACGGTTAACTGAACTAGAACAAATTGCCAATCGGTATGACGGAGTTAAACAGGCTTATGCCATTCAAGCAGGACGTGAAGTTCGCGTAATGGTAGAGCCAGACAAGATCTCAGATGATCGCATCACTGTTTTAGCACGTGATATTCGAAACCAAGTTGAAAAAGAGCTTGATTACCCGGGTAATATTAAGATTACGGTCATTCGTGAAAAAAGGGTAGTTGCAGTTGCAAAATAAAAGGGTTGAATGAAAATTCAACCTTTTTTGATTATGAAATATAGGCCTAATTTGTACATTTTTCGCCAAGTCGGTATAATTAAGAGAATTAATTTATGAAAGTAGCCGATTATGTTTAAAATTATCGTTGAACTGTTTTTCTTAGTGATCATTCAAGCTGCAATCACACCTTTTATTAGAAGATTAGCCTTTGTTTTAGGGGCAGTGGACATCCCTAACAAAAGACGGGTAAACAAGAAGCCAATGCCGACTCTAGGTGGCTTGGGTATTTTTGTTACTTTTAATATTGGGGTTTTTATTCTCTTGCGTGAGCAATTTCCTACTCATGAAGCTTTTAGTGTCCTTCTTGGGTCAAGTGTGATTGTTCTAACCGGAATTATTGATGATATTATGGAACTTAAGCCAAGACAAAAAATGTTTGGTATTTTCATTGGTTCATTGGTAATTTACTTTTTAGCTGGAATAAAGATGAGCGTACTAAATCTGCCATTTTTAAATAAGCAAATAAATCTAGGCTGGTGGAGCTTACCAATAACAATTTTTTGGATTTTAGCATTGACTAATGCTGTCGACTTAATTGATGGCCTTGACGGCTTAGCCGATGGTGTATCAATGATATCATTGACAACAATGGGAATAGTTGGCTATTTCTTCTTACATACAGGTCAGCTATACATTCCAATTAGTTGTTTTATGTTAGCTGCATGTCTTTTGGGATTTTTACCGTATAATTTTCATCCTGCAAAAATGTTTTTAGGCGACACAGGGGCACTCTATATTGGTTTCATGATTGCGGTATTTTCGCTTAAAGGGTTGAAAAATGTAACTTTTATTTCAATGCTAGTACCAGTTACAATTTTGGGTGTGCCAATCACTGATACAATTTATGCGATGATTAGGCGTAAGCTTAATAATCAACCTGTTTCACAGGCAGATAAGCACCATTTGCATCACCAGCTAATGAAGATGGGGCTAACTCACCGGCAAGCAGTTTTAGCAATATATGGAATTTCACTGATTTTTTCATTTATTTCATTGCTTTTCTTACTTTCACCGGTGTGGGGCCTATGGTTACTCATTGCAGGGTTAGCCGTAGCACTAGAGTTATTTGTTGAATCAATTGGCTTATTGGGTGAAAAATACAAACCCCTTTTAAGTTTGATACAAAAAATAATCAATTCACGTAGTAAGAAAGATCCAACGGTCGAAGTCTGGCATTTAGGTCAAGAAAAACCAGAGCAATTAAAAAGCAAACATAAAAAGGACTAGGTACTAGTCCTTTTTATTTGTCATGATAATTATGATCGGTAATTGGAATTTCATTATAGCGTTTATCACCTGGCGTAAACTCGATTTGACCGCTCATAAGGTTGGTGAGCTTTTTTTCAAGCTCTTGCTGCTCATCTTCATCGATAAAAATGCTAATGACAACATCGACCCCATAGGTAACTTTTTCAATCCAAATGTTTTCTTCTTTTAGAAAATGGTTTACTTCATCAAACCGATTATATGCAACGTGAAAAGAAAGCTCTTGTTGCAAGACACGCTTAACAACGCCGATTGCTTCAGCTCCTTCGGTAACGCTATTAGAATATGCCCGAATTAATCCACCAGCACCAAGTTTAGTCCCACCAAAGTAGCGCGTAACTACAGCAGTAACATTTTTTAAATTCATCAGTTGTAGGGCTTTTAGCTCAGGAACACCAGCGGTTCCAGAAGGTTCACCATTATCGCTGGCTTTTACTTGCTCATCGTTTAATCCTATCGTATAAGCATAAGTGTTGTGAGTTGCATCACGGTATTTTCTTGTGGTTGCAGCGATTACTGCTTCAGCTTCAGCTACTGATTCGGTGCGAAAAAGACTTGCAATAAAGCGACTCTTTTTAATGACTACTTCGTTTGAACCATTTTCTTTAATTGTTAAATAATTTTCTTCTTTGACCAAAAAAGTTTGCCTCCTTTTGACGTATTTATTATTAGGAGGGCAGAGAAATGGAAAATTCATCTTGCCTCGCTGGCCGCCAGTGGATTAGCAGTCAAGAGGATTTTAGCACAAATGAAGTTTTAACTAAAATTAGCGCAATTCAGCAAAGCCATTGCATGCGTTGCGGTGCAAGAGTTTATGCGAAGCTACCAAATGGCAAATTTTATTGCCGCGATTGTATTGAATTAGGACGCATAGTAGAAGGTGATTTACTTGTTCGTAACTTAGAGTTAGCTGAATTTTCAAGAATGAAGAATGGCGGTCTAACCTGGCATGGCAGTCTGACAAAACGCCAGTCAGCTGTTTCGTGCGAACTTGTCAAGAACTTCAATCAAAGAGCAGATACGCTAGTTCATGCAGTCACTGGTGCTGGAAAAACAGAAATGCTCTTTGCGGCAATTGCGGAATGCATTGCGCAGGGAAAAAGAAGCTGCATTGCAACACCAAGAATAGATGTTGTTAATGAGCTGTACCCGAGATTTAAGGCAGCTTTTAATACAATAAAAATTGGCAAATATCATGGCAAAGAGCATCACGAACCCAGACTGGATCAACTAACCATTTGTACCACACATCAGCTCATGAAGTTTTATCATGCTTTTGATTTACTGGTAATCGATGAAGTGGACTCTTTCCCATATGTCGAAAATACGCAACTACATTTTGCCGCAAAGAATGCGGTGAAAGAAGATGGTGTAAGAATCTACTTAACGGCAACTCCAACAAATGATCTACTTGAAAAGGTTAAGGAAAAGCAGTTAAAGATTTTACGTCTTAACCGGCGGTTTCATGGTGGATTATTACCAGTGCCGCGAGCATTATTTTTTTACCGCCCATTTTTGCTCAAGCAAAAAATTAATCCTAGATTGTTAAAAGAAATTAACGCAGTTATTAAGAGCGGTCATCAATTACTGCTTTTTGTGCCAAGAATTGAACAGATTCCCATCTATGTGAGTGCATTAAAAAATGATGCTCAGTTTAGTAGTGTGATAGTTGAGGGCGTTCATGCCATGGATAAAAACAGATTGGCAAAAGTGGAAAACTTTAGGCAGGGGAAGTCACAACTTCTTGTAACGACGACAATTTTGGAACGAGGAGTAACATTTAAGCACGTATGGGTAATTGTTGTGCAAGCTGATGATGAGATTTATACATCAGCTAGCCTTGTTCAAATTGCAGGGCGTGTCGGCCGGGCAAAAGATGATCCAGATGGACTTGTTTTATTTTGTTACCGCAAGTACACGCAAAATATTCGTAATGCACTTAAGCAAATTAGGGAGATGAATAAATGAAAAAGTGCTTGTTATGTGGGCAAGATTTCATTCCTGCTACCTCATTTTTACGGATTTTTTCCTTTAAGAAATTCCATGAACAATGCTTGTGTCAACATTGTTTGGCCAAATTTGCACCAATAAGTAGAGAGCACTGTGAAATTTGTTATGGTAAAGCAGCTGCAAATGAACGCTGTCTTGACTGTTTAGAATGGCAAAAAATATATGGACATAATTTGCTTCGTAATCATGCAATCTATCGCTACAATGATGCTTTTCACGAGATAATGGTAAATTATAAACGATATGGTGACTATGTTTTACGTGAAGTATTGCAGGAACTGTGTTTTGAGCAGCTAAAGAAAATTAAAGTCGATTTTTATGTTCCTATTCCCACATCCCTTGAACACATCGCAAAAAGGCAGTTTGATACAGTTGCTGCGATTTATAGTCAACTAGTGCCACTTTCGTTTTTTCTTGCCAAAAAAGAAGGTCAAGGTGCCCAGGGTGAGCGCACACGAAGTGAGCGGCTGGAAAGCAAACAAAGTTTTCTTGTTAAAGAGGGAATTAAGGCTGACGTGAATAAACACTCGGTCCTGCTTTTGGATGATATTTACACGACCGGAAGAACGTTATATTATGCCCGAGATGCGCTTCAAACAGCCTTTCCGCAAGCAAAGATTTCTAGCTTTACAATTTGTCGATGAGATATGTTGTTCAGCGCTTTCAAGTTTTGTTATAATATAGATAAGATAAGACTGCGAATGCAGTTGAAAGGAGAATCTCATATGTTAAAGTATAATGTTCGTGGTGAAAATATCGAAGTAACCGATGCTCTAAGAAGCTACGTTGAAAAACGCTTAAAGAAATTAGAAAAATATTTTGACTTGAATCAAGACATCATTGCGCATGTCAACTTAAAGGTTTATCGTGATCGTACTGCCAAAGTTGAGGTTACTATTCCACTTCCATACTTAGTATTGAGAGCAGAAGAAACAACTGATGATATGTATCGTAGCATCGACTTTGTTTCTGAAAAACTTGAAAGACAAATTAGAAAATATAAGACACGTGTGAATCGTAAGACCCGTGAAAAGGGAATTGGTGATTTCTTTGTTGAAGGTGCTGAAGAAGAAGCACAAGAAAAAGAAACAAGAGAATTCACTATTGTTCGAAACAAGCAAATTGGTTTAAAACCAATGAGTCCAGAAGAAGCAATTTTGCAAATGAACATGTTGGAGCACGATTTCTTCGTTTTCCAAGATGCTGAAACAAATGGTACTAGTGTTGTTTATCGTAGGAATGATGGTCATTATGGCTTAATTGAAACTAAATAAATAATTGCTGATTTAAGACTGGACCTCACATTTAGTGTGAGGTCTTTGTTTTGTTTGTTTTTCATTTAGGGCTAATCATGTTAGAATTATTATGTGTTTTATACTTAAGTACATATAAGGATCGATTAAATGGTTAATATTTTAAAGAAACTATACAATAGTGATAAAAGAGAACTAAAGAAATTCGAAAAGTTAGCTGAGCGTGTAGAAAGCTATGCTGATGAATATAGTCAACTTTATGACGAGCAATTACAGGCTAAGACACCAGAGTTTCGTGAGCGCTTGGAAAATGGTGAAACTTTAGATTCACTTTTACCTGAAGCTTTTGCAGTTGCTCGTGAAGGTGCTAAACGCGTTTTGGGTTTGTATCCATTCCACGTTCAAGTTCTTGGTGGGATTTCACTGCACTATGGTAACATCTCTGAGATGATGACAGGTGAAGGAAAGACTTTGACTGCAACAATGCCAGTTTACTTAAATGCGCTGACAGGTAAGGGCGTACATGTTGTTACGGTTAATGAGTATCTGTCGAGTCGTGACGAAGAAGAAATGGGTCAATTGTATAGGTGGTTAGGCTTAACAGTTGGTTTGAATATTAATGCAATGTCACCTGATGAAAAACGGGAAGCATATGATTGTGATATTACTTATTCAACTAACTCAGAATTAGGTTTTGATTACTTGCGTGACAACATGGTTGTTTACAAAGAACAGATGGTTCAACGTGAACTGAACTACGCCATTATTGATGAAGTTGACTCAATCTTAATCGATGAAGCAAGAACTCCGTTAATTATTTCTGGTGAAGCTGAGCAAGCTAATGGCGACTACATTCGTGCAGATCGTTTTGTCAAAACTCTCAAAGAAGACAAGAGTGATGATGATATTGATGATGAAGAAGATCATGGCGATTACAAGATTGACTGGCCAACTAAGACAATTTCTTTGACTAGAACGGGTATTCAAAAGGCTTGTGACCACTTCGGTTTGAGAAACTTATACGATGTTGGAAACCAAAAACTCGTGCATCACATCGATCAAGCTTTACGTGCAAATTACATTATGCTCAAGGATATTGACTATGTTGTTCAAGATGGTGAAGTTTTAATTGTTGATTCATTCACTGGTCGTGTAATGAAGGGGCGGCGCTATTCAGATGGCTTGCACCAAGCAATTGAAGCTAAAGAAAATGTTAAGATTCAGGAAGAATCTAAGACACAGGCAACGATTACTTACCAAAACTTCTTCAGAATGTACAAAAAGCTTGCAGGAATGACTGGTACTGCTAAAACTGAAGAAGAAGAGTTCCGTGAAATTTACAATATGCAAGTTATCACAGTTCCAACCAACCGTCCTATAATTAGAATAGATCGTCCAGATGTTTTGTATCCTAACTTAGATTCTAAATACGNTACTGCTAAAACTGAAGAAGAAGAGTTCCGTGAAATTTACAATATGCAAGTTATCACAGTTCCAACCAACCGTCCTATAATTAGAATAGATCGTCCAGATGTTTTGTATCCTAACTTAGATTCTAAATACGCTGCTGTAGTGGATGAAATTAAAGAACGTCATGCAAATGGACAGCCAGTTTTGGTTGGTACGGTTGCGGTTGAAAGTTCTGAAAGATTAAGCGGGTTGCTTGATAGAGAGAATATCCCTCACGCAGTTTTGAATGCTAAAAACCATGCTAAAGAAGCGCAAATCATCATGAATGCGGGTCAACGTGGTGCAGTAACGATTGCTACTAACATGGCTGGTCGTGGTACTGACATCAAATTGGGACCTGGCGTTAAAGAAATTGGTGGTTTGGCGGTTATTGGTACAGAGCGGCATGAGTCCCGAAGAATTGATAATCAACTTCGGGGGCGTTCAGGCCGACAGGGAGACCCTGGTGAAACACGTTTTTACTTATCACTTGAAGATGATTTGATGAAACGCTTTGGTGGTGAGCGCGTTAAGGACTTTTTGGATCGCTTGTCAGATAATGATGATGATAAAGTCATTGAAAATAGATTTATTACTCGTCAAATTGAATCTGCTCAAAAACGAGTAGAAGGTAACAACTATGATACGCGTAAGCAAACTTTGCAGTACGACGATGTAATGCGTATTCAGCGTGAAATTATTTACGGTGAACGGATGCAAGTTATTGGAGAAGAAGACTCACTTAAGGATGTCTTAATTCCAATGATTCGTCGTACCATTAGTAGTCAAGTTGACATGTTTGCACAAGGTGATCGAAGCAAATGGCGGATAGATTCCCTTCGGGATTTCATTAGTTCTAGTCTTCTTTCTGAAGATGAAACGAATGCAATTGACTTTAAGACGATTACAGTTCCTGAGTTAAAAGAGAAATTGTATGATGACGTTGAGAAGAACTACAACGAAAAGGCTAATGCACTGGCTGATCCGTCACAAATGTTGGAATTTGAAAAAGTGGTTATTCTACGTGTGGTAGATGATCGTTGGACAGATCATATTGACGCAATGGATCAGTTACGCCAATCAATTAGTCTTCGTGGCTATGGACAACTTAATCCGCTAGTTGAATACCAGGATTCCGGTTACAACATGTTTGAAGAAATGGTTTCAAATATTGAATTTGATGTAACTCGTTTATTCATGAAGGCTGAAATCAGACAAAATCTTAGTCGTTAAAAATTAAGATTAAAGAGAAAGCGGCTATGCTTTCTCTTTTTTGTATTAAACCTAATTTAGGAGAAAAATTAATGGAAATTAGTGACATCCAAAATCAGTTAGACGAGTTAAAAAAGCGGTTAGACCACTTTAGGGGGTCTCTTTGACTTAGAGTCAATTGATGAAAGCATCATTGTTAATGAAAGTAAGATGCAGGAACCCTCGTTTTGGGATGATCAAGAAAAAGCACAAAATTTAATTAGTGAAAATAATCTATTAAAGGAAAAGCGTGACTCTTTTTTAAGTCTGCAGGAAAACTATCAAAATGCAATGACAGCTTTAGAACTTTTACGTGAGGAGCCGGATCAAGAACTGCAAAAAGAGGTTGAAGCAGATTTAGCCAAGTTACAAGAAGAATTTCATAACTATGAAATGGATCTGTTACTGTCTGGCAAGTATGATAATCACAATGCTTTGCTAGAAATTCACCCAGGCGCCGGTGGTACAGAGGCAATGGATTGGGGACAAATGCTGTTTAGAATGTACCAACGATATGCAGATAGCAGAAACTTTAAGTTTGAAATTAACAACTATGAGCCATGTGAAGAAGCAGGACTGAAAAGTGTTAGCGTTCGAATAAGTGGAAAAAATGCTTACGGCTTGTTGAAATCAGAAAATGGGGTTCATCGTTTAGTAAGAATTTCACCGTTTGATTCAGCCAAAAGACGCCACACTTCGTTTGCTTCGGTTGAAGTCATTCCAGAAATTGATGATAGTATCAAAATTGATATTAACCCTAAAGACTTGAGAATTGATGTTTATCGTTCTAGTGGTGCGGGTGGACAACACATTAACAAAACTTCTAGTGCAGTGCGAATTACTCACTTACCAACTGGATTTGTAACTACATCACAGGCACAGCGTTCGCAGCTCCAGAACCGTGAAACGGCAATGAACGAATTACGAGCCAAGCTTTTCCATTTAGAAGAGGAAAAGAAGCGCCAGCATAAGCAAGAACTCAAGGGTGATCAAATGGAAAACGGCTGGGGTTCACAAATCAGATCTTATGTTTTTCATCCTTATAATTTAGTTAAAGATTTGCGTACAGGCTATGAAACTTCTGATACAAGTGGTGTAATGGATGGAAAGTTACAGCCATTTGTCTATGCATATTTGCAATGGTTACTTAGTCAAGATAATCCAGAGTAGGTGGAAAAATGAGTTTTTGGGGAATTATTGGAATTGTTTTATTAGCAGTTGTCATTCTAAGTGCGATATTTGCTTTCTTTCACATTTTATTCATGCTGTTACCAGCTGTCTTGGTGATTGCAGCTATTCTCTGGCTGATTAACCACTTCACCAAGAAAGATGATGATCAGCGACCAAGTAGTTTTGATGAACGACCAGATTTTTCTGAGAAAAACAATTGGTATTCTAATTCGAATGAGCGGCCCAAACGGAAAAAAGTGCGTAATGTTCACACTAAGGATGTTGACAAATAACTGAAAGGCAATTTTAAATGGTAAACGCTGTTAAATTAAAAAATTTAGTTCGAGATAACAAAATTGCATATGTTGTCCAAGGGCAACAATACATTGATGATAAAGAAATAATGGTCTCGGACATTTACCGTCCAGGGCTTGAATTAACTGGTTATTTCGATTTTTATCCGAAAGAGCGAATTCAGCTTTTAGGTAGAACTGAGATATCTTATGCGGCCAGGCTAGATCACGAGAGTTTGGTCAATGTTTTCAAGCGACTCTGTACACCGCAAACACCGTGTTTCTTTGTCTCACGTTCTTTGCCTGTGCCAAAAGAACTTAAGGAAGCGGCAGAGGACGCTAAAATTCCAATTTTATCTTCAACTGAATCAACAACCTATGTTTCAAGTAGACTAACGGAATACTTGCGTGAACGCTTGGCAGTTAGAGATACCGTTCATGGCGTATTAGTTGAAGTAAAAGGAATGGGTATTTTACTAACTGGTGACTCTGGTGTTGGAAAGTCAGAAACTGCTCTTGGTTTGATTCATCGGGGCCACAGGCTAATTGCTGATGACCGTGTTGATGTTTACCAACGTGATGTTGAAACTGTAATGGGTGAGGCACCACAAATTTTGAAGCATCTGATGGAAATCCGTGGTATCGGCATTATTGATGTAATGGATTTATTTGGTGTCGGTGCAGTGAAAAACCGCGAGGTAATTCAGCTTGTAATCAAACTGGTTAATTGGAATGAAAAGGCTAATTATGATCGGTTAGGTTTCGAAGAAAGTAAACGTGAAATTTGCAATGTTGAAATTCCACAGATTACTATTCCAGTCAAAGTTGGTCGCAGTATGGAAGATATCATTGAAATTGCTGCAATGAACTTTAGGGCAAAAAGAATGGGCTATAATGCCACGACTACCTTCGACAATAATTTAACTAGTTTGATTGCTGAAAATTCTAAAGATGACTCAACAAAGGGTGAAAGTAAATGAAGTTAGTGATTAGTCCTGACGCCTTTGTAATTGGGAACTTTAGTGTAAAGTGGTACGGCATTATCATGGCTGTTGCAATCATTTTGGCGGTTTCAATGGCAATTGTTGAAGGTAGAAAGCGCCAAATCGAAAGTGAGGACTTTCTTGACCTATTGTTATGGGGAGTTCCACTTGGCTACGTTGGGGCTCGAATCTATTATGTGATTTTTGAATGGAGTTATTATTCAAAGCATCCTGATCAAATTATTGCAATTTGGAATGGTGGTATTGCAATCTATGGCGGTTTAATTGCTGGCTTGATTGTTTTACTAATATTTTCTTATCGAAGAATGTTACCACCATTTTTAATGTTAGATGTAATTACACCAGGGGTCATGGCAGCACAAATTCTTGGACGCTGGGGTAACTTTTTCAATCAAGAAGCTCACGGTGGGCCAACAACTTTGCATTTTTTACAGAGTCTACATTTGCCAGATTTTATCATTAATCAAATGAAGATTGGCGGAACTTATTATCAGCCGACATTTTTGTATGAATCATTTTTTAACCTCATCGGGTTAATTCTGATTCTGTTATTAAGACACAGAAAGTACTTGTTTAAACAAGGTGAGGTCTTTATGCTGTATCTAGGCTGGTATTCTGTCGTGCGCTTTTTTGTCGAAGGATTGCGTACAGATAGTTTATATTTAACAAGTGGAATAAGGGTTTCGCAATTATTAAGTTTGATTTTGTTTATTGCTGTAATTGCTTTATTCATATATCGAAGAAAAGTCGTCAAACCTAAATGGTATCTTGACGGTAGTGGGCTAAAATTCCCGTATTCAAGAGATTAGTAAAAATATAAATAGAAAGATTGGAAAAACAATGACAAAAATTGCAGTTTTAGGAGCAGGTTCATGGGGAACAGTTTTAGGCTCGATGCTTGCTGATAAAGGTAATGAAATCGTACTTTACGGTAATAATGAGGAAGTTAACCAAGAAATTAACGAGCATCACACCAATGAGCACTACATGAAGGATTGGAGTGTTAATGAAACAGCCACAGCCACAGGTGACTTAAACAAGGCGCTTGATGGGGCTGAAGTCATTCTTTTTGTGTTGCCAACGCAAGCAATTAGGATTGTTGCCAAGCAAGTTGGTCAAATTTTGACTGAAACTGGTCGCAAGCCTTTAATTGTAACTGCAACTAAGGGAATTGAGCCAGGGACTAAGAAATTAATCTCAGAAATTCTAACCGAAGAAATCTATCCTAACGACACGGATAAAATTGTGGCAATTTCTGGTCCAAGCCATGCAGAAAGTGTTGCTCAAAAAGATCTCACTGCTATTTCTTGTGCATCAACAAGTAAAGAAAACGCCGAAAAAGTACAGGAAATGTTTTCAAATGAATATTTCCGCTTATACACTAATAGCGACTTAGTTGGTGTTGAAGTTGCAGGTGCAGTTAAAAACGTAATTGCAATCGCTGCAGGAATTTTGGTTGGTAAGCATTATGGTGATGATGCTAAAGCAGCTTTAATGACCAGAGGTCTTGCTGAAATCACAAGACTTGGCGTTAACTACTTTGGTGCTGATCCAATGACATTTAGTGGTTTATCTGGTATCGGTGATTTAATCGTTACTTGTACTTCAGTTAATTCACGTAATTGGCGTTGTGGTAAACAACTTGGCGAAGGCAAGAGCCTTGATTATGTTTTGCAAAACATGGGACAAGTTGTTGAAGGTGCGACAACCGTGAAGGCAGTTCATGAATTATGCCAAGAAAAGCAAATTGACATGCCAATCAGTGAAGCAATTTATCGTGTACTATATGAAAATTCTAATGTTGACGATGAAATTACCAAAATGATGGGGAGAAGTCCAAAGCAAGAAATTAGACTTTAATCGACTTTAGATATAAAATTTACTTACGAAAAATAAGAGTATAGTTAAGGTGTAATTATGGCAAAAAAATATGATGTAATTGTGATTGGTGCTGGTCCAGGCGGATTAACTGCAGCACTATATGCTTCGCGAGCCAATCTCTCGGTTTTAATCTTAGATCGTGGCCTATATGGCGGTCAAATGAACAATACCGATGCAATTGACAATTATCCGGGTTTTACTGAAATTAAGGGACCTGAGTTGGGCGAAAAAATGTATAACTCGACAATGAAATTTGGCTCCGAATTTGAATATGGTGATGTTCAATCAGTAACTATAGACGGTGAAAATAAGGTTGTTAAGACTGACACTGGTGAATATAGTGCTCCTGCATTGATTATTGCAACAGGTGCTGATCATCGGCACCTAAACGTACCAGGAGAAGAAGAATATTCCGGTAAGGGAGTGTCTTATTGTGCTGTTTGTGATGCTGCATTTTTCAAGGATGAAGACATTGCAGTAATCGGCGGTGGCGATTCAGCGATTGAAGAAGGAATTTATTTGGCTCAGAGTGCTAAATCAGTGACTGTTATTCACCGTCGGGATCAGTTACGGGCTCAGCCAACTTTACAAAAACGTGCTTTTGCCAATGATAAAATCAATTTCATTTGGAATGGGATAACTGAATCAATCGATGGCGATGGTCAACGCGTAACAGGTGTTACATACAAGGACAAAGAAACTGGTGAAGAAAAGCAATTGGCTACTCGTGGTGTCTTCATTTACGTTGGTGTGATTCCTCAAACCGCTCCTTTTAAAGAACTTGGAATAACCGATGAGCAGGGCTGGATTCCAACAGATGACCACATGCGAACTAAGGTTGATGGTATTTTTGCCTTAGGTGATGCTCGAGCAAAGGATTTGCGTCAGATTGCTAATGCTGTTGGTGACGGTAGTATAGCTGGTCAAGCCGCTTACAATTATCTACAAGATTTAAATGATAAATAAAACTAAGGAAGGATTCATAAAAAATGGATTCTTTTTTTATTATTGCGGATAGCTAGGTTGATAAATGCTAGAATAGAAATTATGAAAACGAATTAGCCATTTAAATACAAGAAAAAGAGGTTTAGTGCTGTAATGAACGCTAAAGGAATATTTCAAGTTTGGCAAAAAGCGCCTAATATGCCAGATTATTTAAAGAAACAATTAGAACAGTTGGGACAAGATCCGAAATGGATTGAAGATGCTTTTGGCCAAGAAATTAATTTTGGAACTGCCGGTATGCGAGGCCGACTTGAGCCAGGAATTAATCGGATAAACCTGTTTACAATTGGCTGGGTAACAGAAGGGCTAGCAAGACTAATTGATGAAAAAGGTTCTGAAGCGCAAAAGCGTGGTGTAGTCATTTCTTTTGACTCAAGATATCATTCGCGTGACTTAGCTGAACATGCGGCTCGCGTGCTTGGAGCCCATGATATTCACGTCTACCTATTCGATGACTTGCGGCCAACGCCAGAATTGTCTTACGCAGTCCGTTATCTCCATACATTTGCTGGTATTAACATTACCGCTTCGCATAATGCCAAGCAATATAACGGCTATAAAGTATATGGTGAGGATGGTGCCCAAATGGGACCAGAAGATGCTGACCGCGTTTTTGACTATGCACAAAAGATAACAGACATTTTTCAAGTTAAGACTGCTGAAGTTCAGGAATTACGCGCCAATGGCACTTTGGATTTAATTGGTGAAGATCTGGATGAAGCCTATTTAGCTGAACTGAAAACGGTTAATGTTGATAAAAAGCAAATTAAGCAGAATGCAGATCAATTAAAAATTGTCTATACACCACTCCATGGTACAGGCAAGATGCTTTATGAGCGTGCCTTTAAGCAAAACGGGTTCGTTAATGTTTACCCTGTAGCAAGTCAATCGATTATTGACCCTGAATTTCCAACAACTAAGAAGCCTAATCCTGAGTATCGTGATGTTTTTAATCCAGGAATTGAACTTGCAAACCAAGTAAACGCTGATTTGATTATTGCGACGGATCCGGATGCAGACCGAATGGGAGCTTGTGTAAGGACAAAAGATGGCGAATTCCAGGTTCTGACTGGTAATCAAATTGCCACTTTGATGATCTATTATCTTTTAGTTAACTTAAAAGACAATCATCAACTAGCAAGTGACTATGAATTAATCACTTCAATTGTTTCAAGTAGTATGCCACTGAAAATTGCACAAGACTTTGGAATTAGAACCAAAACAGTGTTAACCGGCTTTAAATTTATCGGCGAAGAAATTGACCGAATGAACAAGGAGCACGATGGCCGTTTCTTAATGGGCTTTGAAGAAAGCTATGGCTACTTATTCGAGCCATTTGCACGCGATAAAGATGCAATGCAGGGCGCAATTATGTTTGCAGAGGTTGCCTCATACTACGCTTCCCGTCAAATGACTGTTTTGGATGGCTTAAACNAAGACTTTGGAATTAGAACCAAAACAGTGTTAACCGGCTTTAAATTTATCGGCGAAGAAATTGACCGAATGAACAAGGAGCACGATGGCCGTTTCTTAATGGGCTTTGAAGAAAGCTATGGCTACTTATTCGAGCCATTTGCACGCGATAAAGATGCAATGCAGGGCGCAATTATGTTTGCAGAGGTTGCCTCATACTACGCTTCCCGTCAAATGACTGTTTTGGATGGCTTAAACGAGATCTGGCAAAAGTATGGCACATCATATGAAATCACACGCGCAATTGAAATGCCTGGCATCGGTGGACAAAAGAAAATGACTCAATTAATGGCTAAATTACGTGAAAGTCAGTTAACCGAGATAAATGGGGTAAGGGTTTCTAAAATTGAAGATTACTTTTTGCAGGAACAATTTAGTGGAGAGCAAAAACAACCATTTACTGACTTGCCGAAGGCAAATGTTTTGAAGTACTATCTTGCCGATGAAACTTGGCTTGCTCTAAGACCATCAGGCACTGAGCCAGTTATTAAAGCATACGTTGGGGTTAACAAGCCGGACATTAAACAAGCTGAAGCGGCAGCGCAGGACTATCAAGAAGCTTTAGCGCAACTTTTAAAATAAAAACAAAAGACGTGCGAAAATACGTTCGAGGTAGTAGAATAGAATAAACGAAATAAAGGTTGGACTTTTTGGTCCAATTTTTTTATGAGGAGCCTATCTATGATTAAACGACAAGATAAACGAAAATTTGAGCTTGTCTCAAAGTTTAAACCTGCAGGAGATCAAGAGCAGGCAATTAATAAATTAACTGACGGCTTTGAAAAAGGTTATAAGGAACAAATTCTTGAAGGAGCTACTGGTACAGGTAAAACCTTCACGATGGCTAACGTTATTGCCAATTTGAACAAGCCGACATTAGTAATTTCACATAATAAAACTTTGGTTGGTCAGTTGTATGGCGAATTTAAGGAGTTTTTCCCTAACAATGCAGTTGACTACTTTGTTTCGTACTATGACTACTACCAACCTGAGGCTTACGTACCTCAGTCAGATACATATATTGAAAAAGATTCATCAATCAATGACGAAATTGATCAATTGCGTCACCAAGCTACCAGTGATTTAATGGAACGAAACGATGTGATTGTCGTAGCATCTGTTTCTTGTATTTACGGTTTGGGTGATCCAAAAGAGTATTCTGCAAGTGTGATTACTGTTCATGAAGGAGACGATTATGGACGTAATACATTGCTGCGCAATCTTGTAAATATTCAGTATGATCGAAATGATATTGACTTCCAGCGCGGACGGTTTAGAGTACGTGGAGATGTTGTTGAAGTCTTTCCAGCTGGTAACTCAAGTCATGCCTACCGAATTGAATTTTTTGGGGATGAAATTGACCGAATCGTTGAAATTGATTCTTTAACAGGTGAGGTAATTGGTGAGCGTGAGAGTATTTCACTATTTCCAGCTACGCATTTCATGACTAATGAAGAACAAATGCGCAGAGCGCTTAAAGCTATTTCGCAAGAAATGAAGCTTCAAGTTAAGAAGTTTGAAGGAGAGGGAAAACTCCTTGAAGCGGAGAGAATTAAGCAGCGAACTACTTTTGACATGGAAATGATGGGAGAAGTTGGATTTACTAGTGGAATTGAAAACTATTCTAGACATATGGAAAATCGAAAAGAGGGCGAACCGCCTTATACTTTGCTTGATTTCTTTCCAGATGACTTTTTAATTCTAATTGATGAGTCCCATGCTACGATGCCCGAAATTCGAGCAATGTACAATGGTGACCGTAATCGAAAGAAAACGTTAATTGATTACGGCTTCAGATTACCATCTGCATTGGATAACCGGCCTTTAAAAATTGATGAGTTTGAAAAGCATGTAAATCAAATTATGTATGTTTCTGCTACACCTGGTGATTATGAACTCGAGCGAACTGACCACAAGGTTGAGCAGATTATCCGACCAACAGGATTGTTGGATCCGAAGATTGAGGTCCGACCGGTTGAAGGTCAAATTGATGATTTGGTCGGTGAAATTAATAAGCGAATTGAGCGTAATGAACGGGTCTTTATCACTACATTAACTAAGAAAATGGCAGAAGACTTGACCGATTATCTAAAGGATTTAGGGATTAAGGTTCAATATCTGCACTCTGATGTAAAGACACTTGAAAGAATGCAAATACTGCGTGACTTACGAATGGGCAAGTATGATGTGCTAATTGGAATTAACCTTCTTCGTGAAGGTATCGATGTTCCTGAAGTTTCATTAGTCGCGATTCTTGATGCCGATAAAGAAGGCTTTTTACGAGCTTACCGCCCACTTGTTCAAACAATGGGACGTGCATCGCGTAATTCTAATGGTGAAGTAATTATGTATGCTGACACAATCACGGATTCTATGCGGGAAGCAATTGAGGCAACGCAGAGAAGACGTAAATTGCAAATCAAGTTTAACGAAGAACACAGTATCACACCAAAGACAATCGTTAAGCCGATTAGAGACGTGATTTCTGCCACCAAGGCTGTTGATGAAGTTGCTGAAACTGATAGTTTTGCTGATCTTAACTTTGATGAACTAACTGTTAAACAGAAGAAGACGATGATTAAAGATCTTCGTCAGCAAATGCAAGAAGCCGCTAAGAAACTTGATTTCGAAGGTGCCGCAACATTGCGTGACGCAATCATGGAGCTTGAAAGTTCAACAAGAAAACCAATTGAGAAAAAGGGAAAAACACTAAATGGCAAATGATAAGATTGTAATTCGCGGGGCACGTGAACACAATTTAAAAGATATTAATTTAACAATTCCAAAAGATAAAATGGTGGTAATCACTGGTTTATCGGGTTCTGGTAAGAGCTCGCTTGCCTTTGATACACTGTACGCTGAAGGTCGTAGACGTTATGTTCAATCATTGTCTAGCTATGCTCGTCAATTTTTAGGTCAAATGGACAAACCGGATGTTGATTCAATTGATGGCTTAAATCCGGCAATTTCAATTGATCAAAGAACTACTTCACACAATCCTCGTTCAACAGTTGGTACAGTTACTGAAATTAATGACTACCTACGTTTACTATGGGCTAGAGTTGGTCATCCAATCTGTCCGAATGATGGAACGCTAATCGAAAGACAATCCGTCGAGCAGATGGTTGACCGAATTT
Source organism: Lactobacillus apis (assembly GCF_002837055.1). Lineage (GTDB taxonomy): Bacteria > Bacillota > Bacilli > Lactobacillales > Lactobacillaceae > Lactobacillus > Lactobacillus apis. The sequence continues at coordinate 176,460 of NZ_PDKP01000001.1, forward strand.
TAGCATTGCCTGAAAGGACTAAAATTCAGCTACTCGCACCTGTAATCAGATCTAAGCGTGGCGCTCACAAGGAAGTATTTAAAAGGGTTCAACGTGCTGGTTATGTGCGTGTGATTGTTGATGGCGAGATGCATGATATCAGTGAGGATTTTGATTTAGACAAAAATAAACGCCACACCATTGATATTGTCGTTGACCGGTTGGTAGTCAAAGAAAGTATCAAATCACGTCTTTTTGATTCAGTGGAAGCTGTGCTAAGGCTGTCAGAAGGATACATGGATGTTGATATTATTGATGGTGAGACACTGAACTTTTCTGAGTTCTATGCTTGTCCTAAATGTGGTTTTACAGTAGGTGAAATGGAACCACGTTTGTTCTCCTTCAATGCACCGTTTGGTGCTTGTCCAGATTGTGATGGATTGGGAGTGAAGCGTTCAGTTGATGAAGATTTAGTTGTTCCTGATAAAAGTAAGACACTAGCTGAAGGGGCAATTGTCCCTTGGAAGACTTCAAATTACTATGGTGGGATGCTTCAACAAGCATGTGACGCATTAAAGATTCCAATGGATAAACCATATAGTAAATTGACCAAAAATCAAAGAGAAATCTTGATGCATGGCTCTAAGAAAGAAATTTCTTTTCATTTATCTGGTGAATTTGGCGTGAAGAACACCACTGCACCATTTGAAGGCGTAATGGAAAACGTTGAAAGACGCTACATGAACCCAATGTCCAAATTTATGCGCGATGTCATGGGTAAATACATGACAGAATTAACGTGTTCAACTTGTCACGGCAAGCGCCTTAACCAAAAAGCTTTAGCAGTTAAAGTTATGGGAAAAGATATTTCGGAAGCATCTGAAATGTCGATTACCAAGGCTTTGGAATTTTTCAATAACATTAAATTAAATGAACAAGAAACAATTATTGCTAAACCAATTCTTAAAGAAGTGCGAGATCGACTATCCTTCTTGAACAGTGTTGGCCTAGACTATTTAACGTTATCTCGTTCCGCTAACACTTTGTCTGGTGGGGAAGCTCAAAGAATTAGATTAGCTACACAAATTGGCTCAAACTTATCTGGTGTAATGTATGTTCTGGATGAACCATCGATAGGGCTGCACCAACGTGATAATGATCGCTTAATTTCTGCATTAAAACGAATGCGTGATCTAGGTAACTCGTTAATCGTCGTTGAACACGATGATGAGACAATGCGCCAAGCTGATTACCTCGTTGATATGGGTCCTGGTGCTGGTAGTTATGGTGGTGAAGTAATGGCCGCCGGAACTCCAGAAGAAGTTGAAGCTAATCCAAAATCACTTACAGGACAATATTTGTCTGGTAAAAAATTTGTGCCGGTTCCATTAGAAAGACGTAAAGGTAATGGGAAAAAGATTACCATTACCGGTGCCGAAGAGAACAATTTGAAAAATCTTAAGGTTGAGTTTCCACTTGGTAAGCTAATTGTTGTCACTGGCGTGTCAGGTTCTGGTAAATCGACGTTGGTCAACATGATTTTAAAACGCGTATTAGCGCAAAAACTGAATCGTAACCAAACTAAACCTGGTAAATATAAGAGTATTTCTGGCTATAAAAATATCGAAAAAATAGTTGATATTGATCAGAGTCCAATTGGTAGAACACCTCGAAGTAACCCAGCTACTTATACTAGTGTTTTTGATGATATTAGAGCATTATTTGCTCAAACTAATGAATCAAAATTACGTGGCTATACTAAAGCTCGTTTTTCATTCAACGTCAAAGGTGGACGCTGTGAAGCTTGTCGCGGTGACGGTATAATTAAAATTGAAATGAACTTTTTGCCAGATGTTTACGTACCTTGTGAGGTATGTCACGGCAATCGTTACAACTCAGAAACGCTTGAAGTCACATATCGTAAGAAGAATATTGCCCAGGTCCTTGATATGACCATTAGTGAAGCTTGCGACTTTTTCAAAAATATTCCGAAAATAGCTCGCAAGTTGCAAACAATTGTCGATGTAGGCTTGGGTTACGTGAAATTAGGTCAATCTGCCACTACTTTATCTGGTGGAGAGGCGCAAAGAATGAAGTTAGCAGCGGAGTTACAAAAAATTTCGACTGGTAAGAATTTTTATATTCTTGATGAGCCAACAACTGGTCTTCATACTGATGATATTAAGCGTCTGCTTGAAGTAATGCAGCGGCTAGTTGATCAAGGTAATACAGTATTAATTATTGAGCATAACCTTGATGTGATTAAAAATGCTGACTGGCTAATTGACCTTGGTCCTGACGGTGGTGAAGGTGGTGGCACAATTGTTGCAACTGGTACCCCTGAAGATGTCGCTAAAGTAAAGGAAAGCTATACTGGACAATACCTTGCCCCTGTTCTTAAACGAGACACTGCGCTGACTAAAGAAGCAGCAAAAAAAGCAAAGAAATAGTATTTATTTACATACAAAAAGTGTAAAATATCGGACAGGGAGGAATAGAAATGGATAATTTTTCAAATTACAGAGAAAGACGCGGCTTTAATTGGGCTGCACTTATCTCCGGCATATTAATGATTATTGCAGGAGTGTTTTTAATTAGTCACCCAAATAAGGCTTTACATGCATTTGTCTTGCTGTTTGCGATTATTTCAATAGTCCAAGGTTTTGTCTGGCTCGCATTTTATAGTCGCTTTCGTTATTTTGTTTCCTTTAGTTGGATTTCAATCATCACGGGGGTTTTGGATATCATCATTGGTATTTTATTCCTATATTCATACGACGCAGCAGGTTTAACCATTGCATACTTATTTGCCTTCTGGTTCCTGTTTGATTCAATTTCTGGAATTATTTTTACGTGGCATTTACGCAGTTTATCTGGTTTTTATTTCTGGATAAACATGATACTGAATATTTTTGGGCTCTTGATTGCAGTAGGATTAATGTTCAACCCAATGCTTTCGGCATTGACATTAATTTGGCTTGTTGCCTTCTGGCTATTTATTTTTGGAATAAGCGAAGTAATTGCAGCGTTTGCTCATAGATAAAAGATTAAAAAAGTTCGTAATGAACTTTTTTTTTGCCCTAAAATATGAAACACCCGGTATGCTATAATTTGAGTAGAGGAGGTAAGCAACATGACTGATAATAAAAAACAATTGTTGATTGTTACTGGAATGAGTGGCGCTGGAAAGACTGTTGTTTCGCATTCCTTAGAAGATATGGGATATTTTGTTGTTGATAATTTGCCTCCAACCTTACTTTCAAGTTTTTGGGATTTAATTGTCAACTCGGATGATTATTCTAAAGTAGCAGTGGTAATCGATTTAAGAGTGCGCAGTTTCTATAAAGACTTAATAAATGAAATAAGTTCACTTGAAGATAATAGCTGTGTTCAAACACGGATTATCTTTTTGGATGCTTCCGATGATGTATTGGTTGCTCGCTATAAAGAAACAAGGCGTGTTCCTCCACTAGTTCATGGTGGGCGGTTACTTGATGGCATCATCGAAGAGCGACACGTTCTTGCGGGAATAAAAAATCGTGCTAATGACATTATTGACACGTCAAATCTTACTCCTCAAGAATTAAAAGAAAAAATGTTTGAAGAATTTAGTGATCAAGAAAAGCAGCCATTTTCAATTGAAGTTCTTTCTTTTGGCTTTAAATATGGTCTGCCGATTGATGCTGATCTTGTGATAGACGTACGCTTTTTACCAAATCCATTTTATATTTCTGAACTACGTCCTTTCACGGGACTTGATCAGCGAGTCTTCGATTATGTGATGGATAAAGATATTACACAAGTATTTTATGAAAAACTGTTAGATTTATTGAGAACAGCCATGCCCGGGTATATTAAAGAGGGAAAGAGTAAGTTAACTATTGCAATTGGCTGTACAGGTGGTCAACATCGTAGTGTGGCAATTGCAAGGCAACTTGCACATGATTTGTCACATGACTATCCAGTTGATATAACTCATCGCGAAATTAGCAGGTATACCAGAAAAAGGTGAAAATATGACATATAGCGATTCAAAAGTAATTAGGGTAACGAGAAGTAGAAGACCCAAAATTGTTGTAATTGGTGGCGGAACGGGTCTACCAGTTGTTTTGAGTGCGTTAAAAGAACAAGATGCGCAAATCACAGCAATTGTGACAGTTTCAGATGATGGCGGCTCTTCTGGAACAATTCGTAACTTCATTAATGTTGTTCCACCTGGTGATATTCGTAACGTATTAGTTTCTCTAAGCGACATACCACAAGAACAAAAAGATGTTTTTCAATACCGTTTCGATTCATCAGACTCATTTTTCTCGGGACATGCGATAGGTAATTTGATTATTGCTGCTTTAAATGAAATGCATGGTAATATTTTTGACGCCGTCCAATCATTGTCAAAAATGATGCGTGTTGATGGACATGTTTTTCCAGCTTCCAACGAGCCTTTAACATTGAATGCGGAATTTATTGACGGGACAATCCAAGCGGGAGAAAAGGAAATAACTAACAAGGACAAGCGAATCAAGCGTGTTTGGGTAACAGATACGAATTCTAATAAAGAACCGGAGGCTGTTTCACCTGTTCTGGACGCAATAATGCAAGCTGATGCGGTTGTTTTGGGTCCAGGAAGCTTATTCACTTCAATTCTTCCTAATTTGATGATACCTAATCTCGGTGAGGCTGTTAGAAAAACAAAAGCAGAAGTTATTTATATTTGTAATATCATGACTCAACTTGGCGAGACTGATCACTTCTCCGACTGTGATCATGTTGACGTTATCAACAAGCATCTTGGTGGTCATTATGTAAACACAACTTTGGTTAATGGTGCCAAAATTGACATGTCAAAATTTAATCCTAAGGATTATGATGCCTACATTGAGCCCGTTAAAAATGACTATGCTGGCTTGCGAAAGCAAGGCTGCCGGGTAATCACAGATGACTTCATTGACCAACGAAGCGGCCTTGTGTTCCATGATGGTGAAAAAGTGGCAAACGAGATTATTAATCGTGCGTTTACGGCAATGTCGACCAGAAAGACTACGGAGTAACTAATGGCAAGTTATGCAAGTGAGGTAAAGAAGGAACTAACCTCCTTACCAATTCATCCTGAGCACGCAAAGGCTGAACTAGCTGCTTTTTTGCGGATGAACGGTGTTTTAAATTATCATGACCGTATGTTTAGTCTTGATATCACAACTGAAAACCCAGCAATTGCTCGACGAATTTTTTCTTTAATAAAAACAGCGTATCGTGTAGAACCGTTATTAATCGTTTCGCGTAAAATGAAATTGAAGAAGAATAACCAATATCTGGTACGTCTGCAAAATCATGTCAAAGAAATTTTGACTAATTTGGAAATCTTAGCACCAGATTCAGGTTTAATCACGCGAATACCTAAAAGAATAATTGATTCGCGCGAGGGCGCAATGTCGTATTTGCGTGGTGCGTTCTTAGCAAGCGGTAGTGTAAATAATCCGGAAACAAGCAGGTATCACTTGGAAATATACTCTGCTTATGAAGATCACAACAATGATTTATTAGAACTAATGAATCATTATTTTAATCTTAACGCCAAAACAATTAGTAGAAGGCGTGGTTATATAGTCTATCTTAAGGAAGCAGAGAAAATTGGCGATTTTCTTCACGTTGTCGGTGCGGTCAACGCAATGCTATCCTTTGAAGACTTAAGGATTATGCGTGATATGCGCAATTCGGTTAATCGCTTAGTTAATTGTGACACGGCAAATTTGAAAAAGACTGCGAATGCAGCTGCTAAACAAGTTGAGGATATTGAACTAATAGAACGTAAAATCGGGCTTGAAAATATTCCAGAAAAGCTGCAGGGAATCGCAAGATTACGGCTGACCAATCCAGAGCTGTCATTAAAAGAAATTGCCCTGCAAGTTCCGGATGGACCTATTTCAAAGTCAGGTGCAAATCATCGTTTTGCGAAACTACATGAAATGGCACAGAAATTAGAAGAATAAAAAGATCTCCGAGCTATTTAGCTTGGAGATCTTTTTAGTTTAATTAATATCTAACTACTTCTTTTGATTGACCATAATTTCATCAATTAAGCCATAATCCTTTGCTTCTTCAGCAGTTAGGTAGTTATCACGTTCAGTATCTTTCTGAATCTTTTCAAGTGGTTGACCAGTAGTTTCGTGAAGAATCTTATTGATTTTTTCACGGCTCTTTAAAATTTCATTAGCTGCAATTTGAATATCAGTCTGTTGACCCTGAGCCCCACCCAAAGGTTGGTGAATCAATACAGTAGAGTTAGGTAAAGCAAAACGTTTACCCTTTGCACCACTGGTTAATAGAATGGAAGCCATTGAAGCAGCCATTCCGATTGCAATAGTTGATACATCTGACTTAATGAAGTTCATCGTATCCATAATTGCTAAACCAGAAGTGATTACACCACCGGGTGAGTTGATATAAAGGGAGATGTCCTTAGTGTTGTCTTGAGCATCAAGGAATAATAACTGGGCAATAATTGTATTTGCCATGTCATCATTAATTTCTCCACTGAGCATGATAATTCGATCTTTTAGCAAACGAGAATATATGTCATAAGCGCGTTCACCACGAGCAGTTTGTTCAATAACTGTAGGTACAAGCATCTTTTTACCTCCTAAAATTAAAGTCATTTTTGTTAGCACTCTAATAAGTACAGTGCTAATTAAATCACTTACATTAAATACTGTCAATGAAAGTGTATTAATTTTGTATTCTAAATTACAACATTCTTATTATATAATACGAAGAGTAAACTAAAATATTGGAGGAATAATTTTGAAGCTTTTTAAGAAAATTGCAATTCTTACGACCACAGTGCTTGCGGGGCTAGCGTTGTCGACTGGACTTGCAATTACATCGGTTGAAGCTGATTCTAATCAATCGCAGCAGCCAGCGCAAGGAGAAACAAAAACCACTCCTAGCAAGAATAGTAGTCAAGGCGAAAATACCGATGAGGAGAATGACAGTGGTGATCCCAATAGTCAACCTGATCCTGGTAATACCAACTCAGACAACTCGAATACCAAACAGCCACCAGTGAAAAAGAAAGCACCCAAACAAGTAATTACAGGCTATGCAATGATGACCAAAGTTGCTGGTAACAAGAACTACAAGGTTTGGGCAAACGTAAAAGATGGTAAAGTTAGCAAAAAAGTTGCTGATGGTATTAACTTTCAATATAGCCATATTCAATCAGATCAACTAATTGAAACAAAAAGTGCTCGTTACTGGAGAATTTATGTTAATGGGCGAAAAGTTGGTTATGTAAACGAAAAGTTCTTTGCTAGAAATCAAATAGCTGTGCCTAAAACAATTAGTTTGGTTAACAATGAGTTTTATGAATTTTTCACACGGGATGCAATTTCATATGTAACTAATTACATGGGAACTGTTATTAGCAATGACAATGTAAAAATTTCTCGTGAGACTATCTCTTGTGCAACTCCAAAAACTTATACGGTTAAATATACATATGGTGACGCGAAAGCAAGTGTTAAGATAACAGTTAGAAAAAGCACTACTGAAGGAATTGCTGATCCTGATGTAACTAATTCGTTCCCTGCGCAGCCTGGTACAAATGAACACCAAGCATGGAAAACACATTATGGTTCTTCAGTTAATTACATTAGTCCTACAGAATACACACCAGAAACAGAATCACATACTCTAACAAGTGGTAATATGACTCTGAAGACAAGATTTTATCAACCGGTTCTTCTGAGCGTAAAGGATCCAACCGATGATAATATCAATCGTGTTGGCCATATTCCAGAAGGTGTAACTGTTTCAAACGGCTGGGCTTATACCAGTTTATTGAGTCACACTTATTTAAGCTCTGGTCACATTGTTGGTTATGATTTGAATAAGTTAACTAGCCCGTATAATGCGCAACACCTTTTAGATATGTCTCAAAAGGACTTTAATAATTATTCTAAGCATATCAAGGTCAGTCCATACATCCCAATTGGACATGGCCAAGCAATGGGTGCAAGTGACAAGTATATCTACGTAATTAATAATAATAATAAATTAAACGAAACAACCGATTCAGAAGAAATTGTTCAAATCCGTAAGAGTGATTTACAAATTAACAAAATTTGGACAATGAAAACTTGGGTAGGTGACCAAAATAGTCCGCGTTACTTCCACAACGGAGTAATCATGAACGATTATGAAATGTACACGGTATATCATGATACTAAGAATAATCGCTATGAATATTGGCAACTAACTCGTACTGGCGACAACTGGAATCCAAAATTAGTTGGTAAAACAGATGGTAATTTTGTTAACAACAATTCACCAGTTCAAGGTTTTGCCTATGATCCAGATCATAAGAACTTTTACTTAGCATTTAATGATTTAATCTTCAAAATTGGTCGCGACGGAACTTTAAAGGATCACTATTCATTTGATACTGGACGTGAGATTGAAGGTATTTCAGTACATGATGGTAAACTTTACGTTAACTTAGCGCAACGCGCAGAGTTATTAGTAAGCATGAATATTGATTAAACAAACAATATTTAAAGTAAATAAAAAGAAGAGCTAATTAGCTCTTCTTTTTTTGATTCTTCTTTTGACATTCAGGACAAATACCAAAAATTTCTAGGTGACTTGCCGAAGTAACATAGCCCGTTTGTTTTTCTGCTTCTGCACGCATACGATTTTCAACTGCTTCAAAGTCTGGATAATAGACGTCAGCTATGTTATCGCATTGTTTACAAATAATGTGGAAATGAGGCTCTACAAAGTAGTCATAGTGAATGGAATCATCACTATTTTTGATTTCGATAACAATGCCTGCGTCAACTAATTTGTTTAGTGTGTTGTAGACTGTTGCTCGATAGGCTGGCTCGTCGCCGCTAATTGCTTTGAAAATAGTAGCTGCAGTAGGATGATTATGATGTGTCCGCAGATATTTCAAGATTTTAAGCCGTGGCTTGGTGACTTTCAAATTATGCTCACGTAGTAAATCTTCTGTTTCTTTTAAGTAGTTTGGCACAGGTTTCATCTCCTTAGTTTATTAAGTATAGTTTAGCATTAAATGCACAAAAAAAGTCGCCTTTTATTAGGCGACTTAATTAATCTTTAATTAGTATTTACTGTTCTTTAGCATCTTGATGGTGCTTAATCGTTGGTAAAATCATACCAAGTAAGAATAAAACAATTGGGGTAGCAATGTTCAAGCATAATGTAAATGGATCATCAGAGTACATTCCCATTAAGCAACATGCAACTGTAACAATTAATCCCCAAACACCAAGCGTATATGCAAGCCATTGATGCTTAGTCATTTCGTAGTTTTGGCCATTGTGGAACTTAGCTGCTTGCTTACGTAATGCAATGTAAGCAATGAATACCCATAAATAACGCATTGGCATCACGATAGAGTTTAATTTAACCAGTTGAGCCATGACTGCTTGAGCATTTGGCATGATAGCTTGTAAAACAATTAGACCACCAGATAAGCAAACAACCATCCAAATACCGTTGATGTATGCACCATGCTTGTTAACTTTCAATAGTTTCTTAGGGATATAATCTTTAGCTTCCTTACTACCTAATAGGATACGTAATGGAGCATCAATACTGATTACTAAAGCCGAGAATTGTCCAATAACGTTACACCAAGCATAAATGTACATGAACAATCCACCAACACCGTAGTATTGGCCCAACTTGTCAAAGGCCATGTAAGGTCCGTTAGAGATGTATTCGTTTAAATTAGCGTTAACAACCTTAGGATCAAACATCATTGCCAACGCAATTGTTCCTAAAATTGCGGAAATCATGACCATTCCAGCTAAACCTAACATTGATTTAGGGAAGTTACGAGAAGGATCTTTCAGCTTGTTTACATATGGTGAAATCTTTTCAGCCCCACCAACTGCGAAGACTAAAATTGATAGCGAGGTAAAGTACTTGAGGTTAAAGTCAGGTACAAAATTCTTCCAGTTCCAGCTAATATTATTAAAGCCGGCGTGAGGATTGATCATTGGTGCTGCATACATCATGATAATGAATAAAATTGACATGATGAACATTGAGGAACCAGCAATCGTTGACAATGTCTTAATAACTGGCACACCACGACTAGCTACCCAGCAGAAGAATAAAAAGACAGCAAGAGTTGCTAATTGAGTGCAAGTAGTAGGCAAACTGTCATACCAAGTAGTATTGCCAAAAATGCCCCATGACATACCTCTTAAGCCACCAGTACCCTTACTTGAAATGTAAACGACATGAACAGCCCAGAAAGTCCAACCAGCATAATAAGCCCATTTTGGACCAATTGTAGCATTAATCCATGATGAGACCCCACCTTCGGAGTTTTGAAAGACAGAGCCGAGCTCACCAACCATTAGTGCATAAGGGATGAAAAACAGAAGGAAAATAATAATCCAACTGAGAATAACTTTTGTTCCATCAAAATAAATGAACCCATTAACAACATTACCAAAGCTCCAAACAATAGAGAAGGCCATAGTTGCTAGAGTGGGCCACATCATTTTTTTGGAATTTTCTTGCGATGTTTCCATAACCTAGTTCTCCTTACAGAAAAAATAATAACGTTAATATTGTAACGCAGACAATTATAAAAATCTATTTTTGTTAGAATCATAGGAGCACACTATTGATTTAACTTTTTAAAAGTGTGAAACTATCTATATATGTTTTATTAGGAGGGTAAAGAATTTAATGAAGAAAAAGTTTATAAGTAAGTTGCTAGTTGCCTGCTCAATTATGGTAACTGGCTTATTTGTCGGGAGTAACACAACTGAAGTAAATGCCAAGAGCTACCACAAAGCTGTGACTAAAATTGCTGGCAATGGTAACTATGCTATTTACCATAAGGCAAGCAAAAAAGGTCCATCAGGTAAATTTACTTCAACTAAGTATTTTAAGCATGCTCAAATTCAATCAAAGCAATCGCTTGATACTAAAAAGGGGAAGTTTTGGAAAATTATTGTTGATGGACGAACAGTTGGCTGGGTTAGTCAAGACTTTTTTGTAAGAAACAAAATAGCAGTTGTTTCCAAAGTTAGTCTAGTACAAAATCCAAACTTTTCATTTGATACAAGGGACGCAATTAACTATGCTACAAACAGTGAGGGAACAGCTGTTAAAGCTGATAAGATTAAAGTTTCGACTTCAAGTGTTAGTTCTGCTACCCCTGGCACAACAACAGTTAATTACAGTTATGGCAACGCAAAGGCAAGCACAACTGTGACGGTTCGTGCTGACAAAAATGAGGGTATAGCTAGAGCTTCTGTTGCTCCTAAAAATGGCCCTAAAGAAGTATCTACTTGGAAGGGTAGTTCAAAATCTAGTTCAAGAAATTGGAACGCAGCTCACAATTATACTTTTGAAACCAGACCGAATACTTTTAAATCAAATGGCTTAACTCTTAAAACTAAGTTTTTCCAACCTCGTTTTGTCAGTTTAGATTACAACAAGGCAGCTGATAAAATGGGACAAGTTGGTGTGATACCTGAAGGAATAACAGTACGCGGTTCCAACTTTACAGTTGCTGTCTTCAATTCAAGTAGTGATCAATACGGTCACTTGGTTTCATATGATTTAAACCATGTTAGCAAGTATGGTGCGCAGAATTTACAAGGTTTAAAATGGTCAACTTTTAAAAATTATGCATCGCACATTAAAGTCAGCCCATACATTAAACTTGGACATGGCCAAGCAATCGGCTCATCAGCAAATTATATTTATGTAATTGCTAATGACAACAAGATGAAGAATTCCACTGCTTCTGAAGAGATTTATCAAATTCGTAAGTCAGACATGATGGTTAACCAAATTTGGAGCTTCAGAATCTGGAGTGGTTCATCACCAAGGTACATTCACAATGCAACATTCTCCGATGATAACACGATGTACTGCTTATTCCACAATGGTGGCAATGGTTATTATGAATACTGGAAAGTAACGCGGAATGGTGATTCTTGGGTACCAGAAGAAGTTGGTGCGACAAGGGGGAACTTTGTCAGCAACCATTCACCTGTTCAAGGATTTACTTATGATCCATCGCATGACCAATTCTACGTTGGTTTTAACGACTACATTTTCAAAGTGGCCAAAGACGGCACTTATAAGAAGACACATCATTTCAACATAAAACGTGAGCTTGAGGGTCTGTCTGTTTCCGGTAATAAGATTTACGCTGAATTTGCTCAACGTGGAGAATTAACGGTTGGTAAGACAAAATAAAATGAATTAAAAAACAGTTTTCCGAAAGGAAGACTGTTTTTGTTTTAGTCAGGATTAATAATAAATTGACTGTTTTTATAAAGTTTGCATATTATTTTAATTATTATATAATTCCATTTATAGTATTTTTAAAATAGTTTAAGGAAGGTCCCTATGCAAAACATACTAGAAACAACTAACTTAACCAAAAAGTTCAAAAATCAAGTTGCACTTGATCATGTTAATATACATGTACCTGCCAATCAGGTTTATTGCTTGCTTGGACCAAATGGAGCCGGTAAGACGACACTGATGAAAATTTTGACTGGAATGATTTCAGCCACAGAAGGATCGATTTCCTTTGCTGGACATGAATGGTCTAGAAAAGATCTTGCGTCTATCGGTTCGTTGATTGAGAATGCTCCGTTATATGGCAACCTAACTGCAAGAGAAAATTTGCAGGTCATTTGTAATTTGCGAGGCGTAGATACTAATGAAATAGATAATATTTTAGCAACAGTGGGTATGGATCAAACTGGAAAGAAACTTGCTAAAAATTTTTCTTTAGGTATGAAAGAACGATTGGGAATTGGGCTAGCCTTAGTTGGTAGTCCTAAGCTATTGATTTTAGACGAGCCAACAAACGGACTTGATCCACTAGGAATTCAACAATTACGTAACCTGATTGCTGAATTTAAAAAGAAAGATATCACAATTATTATTTCAAGTCACATGTTATCAGAAGTTGAGCATTTAGCAGATAACATTGGAATTATCGGAAACGGTAAACTTCTCTTAGAAAAGCCGATAGATCATCAGGAAAACTTGGAAGAACTGTTTAATAGTACGTTGATGAAAGCTGGTGTTACAGGTGCTTAAAGCTCTATCAATAGAAACTCTTAAAACTAAAAGAACTCTTGTTAGACAATTAATCTGGGTTTTTCCATTCTTAGTAGCAATTGTCACTTTTCTATTATTTGCAGCAGCCGGCTATGTGGCTCAAAGCATAATTAATCAGTGGAGTTGTATTTGGTTTCCATTATTTTTAGCACTAATCATTGGGCTAAATGATCGCCATGAAAAAAATAGTACTGAATATAAAATGATTCTGAGCTCACCGGATGACTTATTTAGTTATGAGTTAGGTAGAATACTTCATGGGTCTCTGCAAGGCCTGATTACTTCCCTTGTCCTAGTTATTTTGGTTTGCGTACTTTCATTTGTGACAGTTACTAGTGTTTCAGTCTCCTCAATAGTTTTGGCGATTTTGGGATTATGGCTTGTGAATTTATGGCAAGTACCTTTATACACATGGATTAGTCGTTTGACGAATATGTATGTTACAGTGCTTATTGCGGCTATCGGAGTTTTTATTGGCATAGAAATTAATGAATATGCTTGGGGGAAAATTTGGCCATTTACTTGGTCTGAAATTTTCCCAATTTCTCTAATTAAGATTAAAATAAATGGTCTCCCGATAGCAAATACCTCAGGCTTATCGAATAATTACTGGACGATTGGAGCAGCACTTGTTTTATTTGTGATTTTAAGTTACTTGGGTGCTAGATCATTTAGAAATCAGGTAAAGAAGAATGATTAATAAAATATTTAAAGCCGAAAACGAAAAATTAAAGCGTAGTTTTTTATTATACATGCATCTATTTGTGCTACTTGTTTTCCCGCTAATTATGGGACTTTACTATGGAAGTAAGAAGAATTTTGTTAATTCCCAAACCATGGTTATAAGTTTTTATGAAATATTAGCAATTGTTTCTCCTTTAGTCATTAGCGTTGTGGTTTGTCTTGTTTTTGATAGAGAAGAAAAAGCCGGCGGCTGCAAAAATTGGTTGTCCAATCCTATAGGGAAGGGCAAAACTATAATGACGCAATTGCTGTACTATTGGCTGTGGTATTTTGTTGAAATAGTAGGGACAAGTATTTTTTACTATTTGATTCTAAAATATGGGTTCCGTGTAACGGGTATCTCCTTCTTAAAGCTTCTTCTAACAAGCATTGCTTTTGCTCTTTTTGGCTTTTTGCAATATGCAATTGCTCAATTAATTGTACTTAAATGGAACGTTGGGGGAGCAATGATTTTAGGATTCTTTGGATCCGTAATTTCTGCTTTAAGCATTACAGTTATCTTCGACTTTATTTGGCCGATTGTACCCTGGTCATGGCAAATTTATTTGATTGCTTTTTGGCAGAAAGAAATGAGTCTTGGCTCCCAAAAAGTCATAGGATTATTGATGCTAATTCCACTCTTCTTAACAGTTATATTTAGTCTGTTGATTGAAAAGGCATATAGAAACTGGCAACACTAAAAGTTCTAAGTTGAATCATTGTATGCCTGACATAAATATAAAAATTAGAGTAGCGCATTACAATTCAGATGAGGACTAACTTTTGATTTTTAATCGAAAGTTAGTCCTTTTTGTTTAAAAATGAGATATTAAGATGCTATAACATGTGAATAATATTGCTATGTATGGCAATGTTTAAGACTTTTTATAATTTCAATAAAATCATTTTTCAAAGGAAAGATATCAGGTATCATTTTAGTCTGATAAAACCAAGTATTTTGATTAAGGAGAACCTTTTGACTAAAAGAGATTTTATTGATAGCTGTAATTTTTCACAAGCTGAAATGCAATATATGGCCGAACTGGGCTTGAAGCTAAAAGAGGCAATTGAACATGGATATTATCCACCATTACTAAAGGGCAAGAGTTTGGGGATGATTTTCGATCAATCCTCAACAAGAACGCGCTGCTCTGCTGAAGCTGCAATGACTGAATTAGGTGGCCATGCATTATATTTAGCACCTGGTCAAATTCAATTAGGCGAGGGTGGTCATGAAGGATTAGCAGATACCAGTCGTGCTCTAGGAGACTTGCTCGATATTATTGGAGTTAGAACGGCTAGCCAAGAAGATGTTGAAGAGATAGCTCAAAATTCTCGGGTACCTGTTGTTAACTTCATGACCGATGATGATCATCCTACTCAAGCATTAGGTGATTTGATTACCATTATGGAGTATTTACCTAAAGGTAAGAAACTATCTGAAGTAAAGCTTGTTTTTGTCGGGGATGCTACGCAAATAGCTGTTTCAGCAATTTATCTGTGTGCACAAATGGGCATGCAATTTGTGCAATATGGCCCTAAAGATAAGCAAATGCCAAAGAAAATAGTAGAAAAAGCACAAAAAATTGCTGACAAAACAGGTGGTACAATCACTTTATCTGAAGATGAAGCAGTTTTAAAAAACGCAGACTTCATTTATACGGATGTTTGGTACGGCTTATATGACCAAGAACTGAATAAAGATGAATACATGAAGATCTTTTACCCTAAATATCAAGTTAATGACGAGTTAATTGCAAAAACTGAAAATCCTAATGTTAAATTTATGCACTGCTTGCCTGCTAATAGGGGCGAAGAGGTCAGTGCTTCTGTTCTTGAAGGTGAAAAATCAATTGCGTGGGAGCAAGCAGCCAATAAAAAAGCTGCTATGCGCGCAGTGTTTGTTTATTTACTTAATGCCAATTTTGCTACAGACGCTGATTCAATCAAGATTGCTAGTCAGTGTCAAAGTGAATTGCAAGAAATACTAGAACAAAGACCGTAAAAGCAAAAAGAGCTAAATGATAACAAATCATTTAGCTCTTTTATTGTTTAATTATGGGTCCCCTGAGAGTCGAACTCAGATTTTAAGAACCGGAATCTTACGTGCGATCCATTACACTAAGGACCCAATTAACACTTGAACAAGTATAGCAGAAAAAAGCAAAAAATTGAATTCTTTTTGTTCTAAAAGCTAAGCAGGACTCAGTTATTACTTAAAACTAAGGAAAAAGCAGTTAAATTATTAAGACTTTCTAATCGGTTCATTTTTGCTTGAATTATTTTTGGGTGGTTGATATACTATAGATGTCGATTGAGGAATGAAGAATTTAATTGATATAAGTTCACGTTTCTCTTATATTTTTAGACAATCTGGGACAAAAAATGACAATAGCTAGGTCAAAAATGTCCCGGGAGAAGGAGAGAAGTCGATGTACTCGGAAATTCCTGTGCTAGAAGCTCTCGTTCCTGACATTTTAAAAGTTTTTCGACAAAGATATCTTGTTCTAGAGCAGATATCACTTAAAGCCCCAATTGGGCGTAGAAGTGTTGCTCAGTCTTTAGGACTTTCTGAAAGGAACGTTCGAACTGAAACGGAATATCTTCGCGATCTCGGCTTAATCGAGATTAAAAGCTTTGGAATGTTTATGACAGAAAAAGGTCAGAAGATGTTGCAGGATGCAGCGCCGGTGATTGATCGACTATTCAATGCACGTGAGACTGAGGTTGATTTAGCTCGTAAGCTTGGAATTGAACGGACGATTATTGTTCCTGGTGATAGTGACTTGCAAGAACTTGTTTATGAGCGAATGGGTGAAGAACTCAATTCAGCTCTTGACTTGCTTTTGCCTCTAGGACACTCAATTATCACTGTTTTAGGTGGAGCTGCACTTGCGAAGTCAGCAAAAAATTTGTCTAGAAATTTAGGTAAGAATCGGCAATTAGAATTTGTACCTGGTAGAGGTGCCCTGGGTGAAAATGTTGCGATTCAAAGCAATACAATTGTTCAGGAGATGGCACTGAAAACAGGTGGTAAATATAGAACTTTATATTTACCTGAGCAGGTTTCTACAGAAGCCTATAAGTCACTGATTCGTGAATCAACTGTTGCCGATGTGCTTGAAGATATTTCAAAAACTGATGTTGTCATTCATGGAATAGGGCTAGCTCAAGATATGGCGCGGCGCAGAGGATACGATTCGGTTCGTTTGTCTGAGTTGCGTGAAAAAAAGGTCGTTACCGAATGTTTTGGGTGTTTTTTCGATAGCGATGGTAAGATTGTCGACCGCGTGCATCAGGTTGGCTTGCAGTTCGAAAATCTGAACAAAATACCTCACATATTTGCCTTTGCTTGTGGTGGCAGAAAAGCCAAAGCAATCAAAGCTTATATGCCCAATGCTCCTCATCAAACCTGGTTAATTACTGATGAGGGAGCCTCAAAGAAGATTTTAAAGGAGAAATAATTCTCATTTAAAATAAAAAGATGTTTATAGTTCTTAAGGAGGACTTTAGAATATGACAGTTAAAATTGGTATTAACGGCTTTGGCCGTATTGGTCGTTTAGCATTCCGTCGAATCATGGATTTGGGCGAAAAGTCAAAGGATATCGAAGTTGTTGCTATTAACGACTTGACTACTCCAGCACTTTTAGCACACTTATTGAAGTATGACTCAACTCATGGTACTTTCAACCACGAAGTTTCAGCTACTGATGATTCAATCGTTGTAGATGGTAAGAAATACCGTGTATACGCAGAACCACAAGCTCAAAACATTCCATGGGTTAAGAACGATGGTGTTGACTTTGTTCTTGAATGTACTGGTTTCTACACTAGCAAGGCTAAGTCACAAGCTCACCTTGACGCTGGTGCAAAGAGAGTCTTAATTTCAGCACCTGCTGGTAACGACTTGAAGACTATTGTTTACTCAGTAAACGATGATACTTTAGACGCAAGCGACACAATCGTATCTGCTGGTTCATGTACTACTAACTCATTGGCACCAATGGTTGACGCTTTGCAAAAAGAATTTGGTGTTAAGGTAGCTACTATGACTACTATCCACGCTTACACTTCAACTCAAATGCTTTTGGATGGACCTGTTCGTGGTGGTAACAAGCGTGCTGCTCGTGCTGCTGCAGTTAACATTATTCCTCACTCAACTGGTGCTGCTAAGGCTATTGGTCTTGTTGTTCCAGAATTGAACGGTAAAGTTAACGGTCACGCACAACGTGTACCAGTTACTGATGGTTCATTGACTGAATTAGTTTCAATCCTTGACAAGAAGGTAACTGCTGACGAAGTTAACTCAGCATTGAAGAAATACGAAAGCCCATCATTTGCATACAACGATGATGAAATCGTTTCAAGTGATGTTGTAGGTATGACTGCTGGTTCAATCTTTGACCCAACTCAAACTATGGTAACCACTGCCGGTGACAACCAATTAGTTAAGACTGTTGCTTGGTACGACAATGAATACTCATTCACTTGCCAAATGGTTCGTACTTTGTTGAAATTTGCTACTCTTTAATCTGTAAATTAGATTACTGAATAAGTAGTAAAGAGAAGGCGGAGGGAAATTCTTCCTTCCGCCTTTTTTTCAAGAAAAATAATTAAGTTATCGGAGGATATAGATGGCTAAATTAATCGTTTCAGACGTTGATGTTAAAGATAAAAAGGTATTAGTTCGAGTTGACTTTAATGTTCCTATTAAAGATGGCGTGATTGGTGACGACAACAGAATCGTTGCTGCACTTCCAACTATTAACTACATTATCGACAATGGTGGTAAGGCAATCTTACTAAGTCACTTAGGTCGTATTAAGTCAGATGCAGATAAGAAGGACTTATCACTTAAGCCAATCGCTGATCGTTTGAGTGAATTATTGAAGAAACCTGTTACCTTTGTTCCTGAAAATGAAGGTAAAGAAGTTGAAGATGCTATTAACAACATGCAAGATGGCGATGTTGTTGTTCTTGAAAACACTCGTTTCCAAGATATCGACAACGACTTTGGCAAGCGTGAAAGCAAAAACGATCCTAAGCTTGGTGAATACTGGGCATCATTAGGTGACGTTTACGTTAACGATGCCTTTGGTACTGCACATAGAAGCCATGCTTCAAATGTTGGAATTGCTGAAGCAATGAAGAAGGCTGGTAAGCCTGCTGCAGCTGGTTTCCTAATGGAAAAGGAAATCAAGTTCTTAGGTGATGCTGTTGCAAATCCAGTTCACCCATTTGTTACTATCTTAGGTGGTGCAAAGGTTTCTGATAAGATTGACGTTATCACTAACTTGATTCCTAAGTCTGACCACATCTTGATCGGTGGTGGTATGGCTTATACTTTCTTAGCAGCACAAGGTCATGAAATTGGTAAGTCATTATTTGAACCAGATAAGGTTGACTTGGCTAAAGAATTGCTTGAAAAAGCAGATGGTAAGATTGTTTTACCAGTAGATAACTTGGCTGCAACTGAATTTTCAAATGATGCTGCTCGTAAAGTTGTTGGTGACGACATTCCTGAAAACATGATGGGTCTTGACATTGGTCCTAAGACTGTTGAAAAGTTCAAGGATATCTTGAAAGATGCTAAGACTGTTGTTTGGAATGGACCAATGGGTGCATTTGAAATGCCTAACTTCGCTGAAGGTACTCTAGAAGTTGGTAAAGCATTAGCTAATTTGACTGACGCTACTACTATTATTGGTGGTGGTGACTCAACAGCAGCTGCTAAGCAATTAGGTATTGCTCCTAAGATTACTCACATCTCAACTGGTGGTGGAGCTTCATTGGAATACCTTGAAGGTAAAGAATTGCCAGGAATTGCCTGCATTTCAGACAAATAAGCTATCAGAAAGGACAATAATTAAATGCGTACACCAATTATTGCTGGTAACTGGAAACTAAACATGAACCCAGAACAAACTGCTGAGTTCGTAGCTTCTATTAAAAATGAGTTACCAGAATCAAGTAAAGTAGAATCAGTAATTTGTGCTCCAGCCGTTGACCTTGATGCATTGAAAAAGGCTGCTGAAGGTTCAGAATTACATGTAGGTGCAGAAAATGCCTACTTCGAAACTGAAGGTGCTTTTACTGGTGAAACTTCTCCTAAAGTTCTTAACGAAATGGGAATCGATTACTGCATTATTGGTCACTCAGAGCGTCGTGAATACTTCCACGAAACTGATGAAGATATTAACAAGAAAGCTAAAGTTTTATTTGCTAATAACGTAACTCCAATCGTTTGCTGTGGTGAATCACTTGAAACTCGTGAAGCTAACAAGCAAGAAGAATGGGTAGTTGGCCAAATTAAAGCTGATTTGGATGGTTTAACTGCTGAACAAGTTTCAAACCTTGTTATTGCTTATGAACCAATTTGGGCAATCGGAACTGGTAAGACTGCTAGTTCAGAACAAGCAGAAGAAATGTGCAAGACAATCCGTGAGACTGTCAAGGACTTGTACGATGATGAAACTGCTGAAAATGTTCGTATCCAATATGGTGGTTCAGTTAACCCAGCTAATGTTAAAGAATTGATGGGTAAGCCAAATATTGATGGAGGTTTAGTTGGTGGTGCATCACTTAAACCTGATTCATATTTAGCTTTGGTAAATTACCAAGACTAATTTTAACTGTATAAATGAAAAGCCTCTGCTATTTGCAGAGGCTTTTTTTGTTTATCAAAAATTTAGTGCCATGGTTATTACTATAAAGTGAGCAAAGTGCAAGTTGTTTTTTATAAAATCGTGTATTAAAATTTAATATACTAAATAAAGTAGTCATTAAATTAATGATCGTTAGGAGAAAATAATGAAACTAAATAAGTTTAATTTAAGTTTGTTTTTAAGCACTTTACTTTTATTTTTTATAAGTCTTGGTTCGACAACTACAGTTTTTGCATCAGAAAATAGTAATACAGCTGTTGTTGCAAAAAAGTCCACGATCTACGTGCCAGATGAAAAACTATCTGCATATGTGCGTACAAAAGGAAGGGTAGAAAAGGGAACAAAAGTAAGTTTACTTTCTTCTATAATTTCAAACGGCCGTAGTTTTGATGAAATTTCAGATGGTAAGTTTATTTTGGCTACTAACCTAAAAGGTAAGAACCGCAAATTAAAGAAAGATGCGTATGTTATTTTCGTAGATGGCGGGAAATTAAGAAGGTTAAAAAAGCATACGAGAGTAATGACATATGGACTACCGGTCACAGGCTACTTAGATAAAAAGTACTATACGGTAAAAGGTGGAAAGTTTGTCAAAAAGTCAGCTTTTATTAAATAGGAAGGGAAAGAATATTGAATAAACAAATAAAGAACAGCAAAATAAAGATACTTATTGCTATAACTACATCTTTAGCTCTTGGATTATTTGTAGGAAAAAGTAATGATAGTAACTTCTTCACTACAAACACGGTTGTTCAAGCAGCTCATGTAAAAGGTAATTTAGGAAAACTGACTACACCGAAGAAGATGCGCGGGACCTGATATGGCAAAGCTTTTGATATGAATTATAAATCAAACACAATTGATAAATTAAGAGTAAAAGCGCATAAAATCGGTTCTGATGAATTACATAGGCAAGATACTAATGCTAAGGGAATTAAGAATACTAAGCAAACCAGAAATTGGGTAAGGGCTTTTTACCCTGTAACTTTTAAAAAGGACAAAAACATAAAATATATCTCGATGTTTCCTTGGTTTAGTCCGGTTGCATCAGGTAGGAGTTTAGGTTTATATCATTACAAAGGACACCGCGTTTTAATTGAAAGAACTTTATCTTCTTATAGAATAACTAACGTTTATTGGCGCTCGGCTAAGTTAGCTAGAATGTATGGTGGGACAAAGCCAAAAGAGTTAAAAACATTTGCTCAATGGTAAATTATTTTTGTGTAAGTTTTCTTATGTTTAAATGAAAAGCCTCTGCTATTTGCAGAGGCTTTTTACTTGGAATTGTTTTAGTTAACAGGAATAATATATATAATTATATATTTAAATCACAAAAGACACTTTTATTGTTGAAAATAACTGATATAATAATAAATTATCTCAGGTTCTCAGGAGGCCGAAAAAATGAAAAGTAAGAAGATTTTAACAATGCTTGCAGCCGCAACAGTTGTTTTAACTACTGCTACACCAGCGCTAGTAAATCAACCAGCTCAAGTTCAAGCTGCCACTGTTAAGAAAAATAAATATGGTTTTAACAAACTATATACTTTCCCCAAAACTTGGCGTGGTAAGTGGTACAGCACCAACAATTTGACACCTAATCCAATGAATATTCAAAAGAATTCATTCGATACGCCATGGGCAAATGACCATGTTAAGGCTGTTGAAGTTGGAACAGTTAAGGGAACGAAAAAGTACCCTTGGCAAATGTCCAGAACTTGGAAGTCAAAGAACGCTGATTTATTTGCTAAGTATGCAAGAGTAACAACTAAGACAATGAACGGCGACAAGTGGACAATTGTGAGTCCAGTCGATGAAAAGTCAACTAAGATGGGTTATGCTTTTACTGTAAAAACTGAAGTGATTGATGGAAAGAAAGAATCTGTTTTATTCCAATCACATCCTCAAGTGGGTGAAGTTACTAACCAATACTTCAGAACTGAAGAATTGGCTAAAAAATATGCTGCTCATGAATTCAAGAATATGAAGTATAGTAAAGTAAATCCTAGAAATTAAAATAGACTGTAGTTACAATTTAACTGTAACTACAGTTTTTTTATTGGTTTTAATTGGAGAAGTTTCAAATGAAATTGCTTTTAACAGGTGATAGCCTCATTGCTAGAAAAGAAGGCTTGAAAGGGCCACGACTTGACTACACTTTAAAGAAGAAAAATTCTAATATAGAAACGATTAATACCGCAGTACCAGGAATTAACTCAGGTGCATTTTTTGCTTTGATTTCTGACCTTGTCCTTAAGATAGACCACTGTGATAAGTTGATTCTATTACTTGGAACAAACGATTTGGCACTGCATAAAAAGGTTCCATTGGAGCAGTTTAAGCAAAACATGGCATTAATTATTTCCAGCATCGTTTGCTTATATTATCCAAATAATTTCATAATGATTTCTCCGCCTGCAGTTGATGAGCATAAACAGGAAAAGCGAATTAATAATGATGTTGCTGCTTATACTGCAGAATTGGAACAAGTAGCAAATAACTATAAAATACATTTTATTAACCTCTTTGAAAAAATGGTTAAGCAAGGAAGCTTAACAACTCTTTGTCAAGGCCAATTAGATGATGGTTTACATTTTGGTGCTGCAGGGTATGAGCTATTGGCTAACTTGATTATTAAAGAACTTGATAATAATAGCTAAAATTGGCAATAAATAGTAGATTTAACCTTGCTATGGAGTTAACTCTAACGTTTATACTAACTCTAACAAAAGAATTTTTGGGAGAGTTAAAAATGGAGAAAATAACATTAAATAATGGAGTAGAAATGCCCCTTTTAGGGTTCGGTGCTTTTCAAATTACCGATTTAACCTTAGCTGAACAGGTAGTAGAAGATGCAATTAGATCAGGGTATCGCTTAATTGATACTGCCTCTTCATATGGCAACGAAGAGGCAATAGGACAAGCAATAAAAAATAGTGAAGTTGATCGTGCTGATATATTTGTTACAACAAAACTATGGGTATCAGACACCGGTTATGAAGCAACAAAGAGAGCAATTCTAACTTCTTTAAAGAAACTTCAGTTAGACTATTTAGATTTATATTTAATTCATCAACCGTATGGTGATGTTTACGGCTCTTGGCGAGCAATGGAAGAAGCATATCAAGCAGGTACAATTAGAGCAATTGGTGTTTCGAATTTTACAGCAGACCGTGTTTTGGATTTAGAGCTATACAATAAGATTTGTCCCGCTGTCGATCAAATTGAAGTTAATCCTTGGATGCAACAAAAAGATGATGTTCTTTTTTTGCAGGAGCGCAACATTCAACCGGAAGCATGGGCTCCATTTGCTGAAGGAAAGCAGCAAATATTTACTAATCAACTGATTGCTGAAATTGGACAGAAGTATCATAAGACAGTAGGGCAAGTTATTCTACGCTGGCTACTTCAAAGAAAAATTGTTGTGATTCCAAAATCAGTTCATCATGATAGAATAGTTCAAAACAGCCAAGTCTTTGATTTTGAATTGACTCAAGCAGAAATGGCACAAATTAAAACATTAGATGAAAATAAAAGTCAGTTTTTTGATCATCGGGATCCAGCAGCTGTTCAAAATATCCATGATCTAGTAAGAAATGTTGATTAAGGAAATAAAAGTTTGAATATCAATGAAGTGAGCAAAAAGTTTGGTTTACCAAAAGACACATTAAGATATTGGGAAAAAGAAGGATTAATCCCTGCGATAAAGCGTGATCAAAATGGTTATCGCGTTTATAGTGAATACGATCAAAACTGGATTTTTTATATTTTAGTTTTGCGTAAGGCTGGGATGCCGGTTAAAAAGCTGAAGCAATTTGTTGCACTATATTTGCATGAACCACAAACCAGAAAAAAGCGTCGTGAATTATTAGAAATGCAACGCGACGAACTAATAAAGCAAACACATGATATTCAAAAGACAATTAACTATCTAACTTATAAAATTGATCATTTTGATGACCAACTTCTGACATTCGAAAATGAAAAGCTAGCATATGAGAAAAAGGTTGATTAATTAGCAAAAGACATTACCCCTGTAGACCGGTAATGTCTTTTGCTATCTTCTTGAAGCTTAAACCAAATATAAATAAGCATTATTTGCTAATTGACAGAATAAGTAGATAATATTAGAGTTAAATGAAAAAGTTGATTGTATATAGGAGGCACAACATGTACAAATATCTTAAGCAACATTTATTTTCCGTCGGGTGTGCCTGCTTATTGTTGTTAACCAATTCATTCCTGCAAGTTTTGGCTGCTACCAAAATGGCAAATTTAGCTAATGCTTTAATTGCGAAGAATATAAAGCTTTTTGGTCAACTACTGATGCTGATTTTTTTACTATGGTTTATTTCTTTTATTATTTCCTTTTTTGAAAGCTATATTGAAGAAAGCAAATGTTCATAACACTATAAGGAGATCGATTGTCGACATTATTACTAGTGTAGTAAATATTGGTAGTCAGCTAAATATTTTAGGAATTACTGGATTTTTACATTTCAAGGGTGTTTTGAGTGCTGGAGCTATTTTGTCGACAGCAGAATTAGCGACAAAAGTCTTTGATTCAGCTGGAATAATTAATCGCTATTTAGCTCAATTACTTTCAACTTCAGGTATTTTTGCAAAATCTTCTAAGCTGAAAAATCTTGTTATTCCAAGTAATCAAAAGTTTGATCTGGCATCCTTTCCAATGCAATTTAAGACACTGGAATTTAGAGATGTGTCGTTTTCATATCCTGGTTCTAGAACAACAATATTAAGTCATTTTTCTTATGCCTTTACTAGGGATAATTTTTATAAACTAAATGGTGATTCTGGCAGGGGAAAATCAACATTGCTTAAGTTAGCAACTGGTCAGCTCAAACCAAATTCTGGTGAAATTCTTTTAAATGGAATTAATATTAATCAAATCCCACAAAAAGTCATAAACGAGTTGATTATATACTTACCTCAAAAGGTTACAATTTTCCCTTACTCAATTAACTATAATATTTCATTAGGACGAAAAGTTAATTTGGAAAAATTAGCCTCAATAAAAGAAAAGTTTGGAATTGATGATTCATGGCAATACAATTCTCTTTCTGGAGGACAGAAACAACGAGTTGCATTAGCTCGTCTCATTGATTCTACTAACAAGCTTGTTTTACTTGATGAAAGTTTTTCAAGCATTGATTTGAAATCGTCGCAGGATTTACTTCAAATGTTTTTGAAAGATTGTAAAACGATAATTTTAGTTTCTCATCGAAATAATGAAATTGGCGATTTTCCAGTTAAAAATCTCACTTTAAAGTAAAAGCTGGAACAAATGATCTAGCAAAAAAGAAGATTTCTAGGCTATTTGCTGCAGGAAAAGCAACTATACCAATATCTGGAGTTTCAGAAGCAATACATTCAGCTCAAATCACAGGATTCTATGTAGGATCTTTATTAAGGAAAAGTACTATTGCTAATCCAAGCGTTAGATTTCTTTTTTCCCGAGAGGTCAACTGTAACTATAGCTTGCAACATAATATTGAAGCGTCAAAACAGAAGATGGATAATATTTAAGGATGGAAAAGTGATGATAAAAAAGAAATACTTAAATGTTTATAAATTACTGGCTGGACGGGTAGCAACTAATATTGCTGATAGTTTATTCTATATGGCAATTCTTTGGTACTTTAAAGAAGCTGGTCATTCACCATTAATGGTAGCGCTAATTTTTTCAATTGAAGCTGGAATTGACATAATTTCGTTTGGATTTGGTCCGCTAATTGATCGTTTGTCCGTTAAAAAATTGCTAAAATATTCAACTCTTATACAAATTGTAATTAGTGTTATTATCGCGTGTGTACTATACCTTAAGCAAAATAATGTAATCATTGACATATTTTTACTTCTATTATTTGGTATATCAACAATATTATCATCAATTATTTATCCAACAGAATATAAGCTGTTGCCCGTACTTGTTGAGAAGAAGGATCTCTTGCATTTTAACGGCCTTTTTCAGGTAAGCTACAAGATATTGGACTTAGTACTAGACGGTATAACCACCTTTATTATTGCTACAACATCCATCAGTATAACCATTATTATATCAGCGGTTATTTTTACCATAGCGCTCTTTATCTATGCAAGAGTACAAATCAATATGCTCGCAAAAGATGTACTAAAAAGTGAAGAATACTTTACAGGCTCCTATTTAAAAGATTTACAAGTTGGTTGGGTTACTTTGAAAAGTGAGAGTAATATTATTGAATTGATATTACCGTTATGCGTGGTTAACTTCTTTTTTGGCATTTATGATGTTGGATTGCCTTATTTCGCGGAAAGTTATATACATGACTCCGCGATTGGCTATGGAGGATTGCTGATGGTATCCTCCATAGGAAGCATACTAGGAGCTCTTGTTATACAGCATTTTAAATTAGGAAAAAAGAATATGGAAGCCTTTATTACTTTATGCTTCTTGGGAGCGGGAACATTTAGACTCTTGGTTCCATTAACTGTAAAAACTAGTGTGATTTTCGCCTTGATTAGCTCTGCAATCTCTTCTTTATGGATTACAATGATGAACATAGATTTTGAAACTCTAGTTCAAACAAGCTTTTCATCAGCAATTTTAGGTAGAATTGATACTATCAATGACAGTATACTTTCGCTAATGATACCGTTAGGTACATTTGGGGGAAGCTGGATTATAGAAAAATTCGGCTCAATAAGTACACAATACGTTTATGGAGTGGCATTATTAGTTAGTGCAATCTACTATTTTGGTGTAACAAGATATAGAAAAAGATTAAAATAACTCATTTTTTGATTTGGCTGAAATATATCTTTTTTGATGACCAATTTCTGACATTTGAAAATGAGAAGTTGGCTTATAAGAAAAAGGTTGATTAACAAAAAGGAGCACTACAATTAGTAGTGCTCCTTTTGTTTAGTTGAATTTAACATTATATTTACGTCCAATAGGTGGGAATGTCGGTAATCGCAGAGGCGTTGTATGCCATTGTGTAAAAAGGGTGGCACACAGTAAAATAAACGGTACATCTTCTGGGCGAGCAATATTACAAGTTAAAACGACCCCATTTTTCTTGATATCCGTTTCAACCGTAGCCACTGTTTTAACCCCAGATAAAAAGCGGTATTTTCCGTTTTTGATACTACCTGTAACTAAGTAATTAAGTCTAGTAATATAAAAAAGATTCGACACAGAGTTGTTGAAGCGTTTGACTTTAACTAAAGAATGATTGACAACGTCAATAGTATAGGATGAAATTATACCATTACCGTCAGTGTAAAGCCGACCAATTTCAGTTTGCTTATATGTCTTCAAATAAAGTGTATGGTTAGGATTATCAAGATTACCTTGAATTAAGTATTTGATTTTGCCTTTTTCATTTGCAACGGGAATTTGACCGTATTCTTGCTTTTGAGTTAGTTCTAGTAAATAGCGCATTTAAGCACCTCTATTCTTTAGCATTTTCGCTAATAAACTGTTTTAAAATATAAGCTACTCCATTTTCATCATTAGTTTTTGTTTGTACTTGGGCTAATTTCTTAATTGCTGGAACCGCGTTGCCCATAGCTACACCTGTACCGGCATCCCTAATCATACTCTCATCATTAAGGTTATCGCCAATTGCAGCAACTTCTTCTCGCTTCAGGCCTTTCTTTTTCGCATATTCCATCAATGCAGGACCTTTTTGTGCTTTAGCATCATTAATCTCGATATTAGCTGGGGAACTTGAAGTCACTGCCACGTCTCCTAAAGCCATGATTTCCTTTTTTGCTTCAACAAAAGCTTCAGGCCCATGTCCGTCAAAGGAAATTATTTTCATTACTTCAAGCTCTGGATCATTTAATAGGTCAGTAAAACTGTCAACGTAAGTCATGCTTAGCATTGCATTACTTCCTGCCGCTGTTGCTACTGCTTTTTTAAAACTTAGGCGCGGATTAAGCGCAGTTAATGCACGAGCTAAATTAACTACTCGTTGGCTAATGTCTTTCGAAAAAATCAAGTCTGAGGTTACAAGCTCATAATAAATGTGGTGGCGGTCCAAAATGTCCGCTACTTGTTTCGCTTTGGTTGTTGGCAACGGATTTTTAACCTGTAGCTTACCATTTGCATCAAATACAAGTGCACCATTAATGTTAATAAAACCTGTGTTAATACCAAAATCTTTAATTACTTTACGCGATTGTTCAGGCGAGCGTCCGGTTGCCACCAAGAACTCAATTCCACTTTTTTGGGCCACTTTAATTGCGGCTACGTTTTCGTCTGAGACGGTAATATTACTGTTAAATAATGTGCCATCAAGGTCACAAGCTACTAATTTAATCAAGATAAGAGATGAGCCTCCTTCGTAACTGAAGCGTTTTATTATTTCATAATCATCTTAACATAAGTAGAGAACATGCCGTTTATTATTTTTTTAATAAATGCGCTTTGTTATAGTAAAAATCGTTAAAATTGTCTAAGTTATTTTCAATCAGAATTAGTTTCATGATACCATATAGGCTGTGAAAGAGAGGGTGTCTTGATAATGAAAAAGTTTATTGGCAATGACTGGGATGAAGTACTAGCTCCCGTATTTGAAAGTAATGAATACCATGCGCTTCATGAGTTTTTGAAAAAAGAATACCAAACTAAGCGGATATTTCCAGATATGTACCATATTTTCACTGCTTTTAAATTAACCCCATTTGCTAAGACTAAAGTAGTTATTTTAGGCCAAGATCCATACCATAATCCAGGGCAGGCAACCGGAATGAGTTTTGCCGTAATGCCTGGGGTTAAATTACCACCATCCCTACAGAACATTTATAAGGAACTTTATGATGATGTGGGCTGTGTTCCGGTTCAACATGGTTATTTGAAAAAGTGGGCTGATCAGGGTGTACTTCTACTGAATGCAGTTTTAACTGTACCATATGGACATGCAAATGGACATCAGGGCAAAGGCTGGGAGCAAGTAACAGATGCTGCAATCAAAGCCCTGAGCGATCGTGGTCAGGTTGTTTTTATCTTATGGGGCAAATATGCGCAAAATAAAATCGCATTAATTGACCAAGAGAAGAATTATGTGATTAAATCAGCTCATCCAAGTCCCTTCTCAGCAGATCGCGGCTTCTTTGGCTCACGACCATTTTCGCGCTGTAATGAGGCCTTGAAAAAATTTGGTGAAGCACCAATTGATTGGCAATTGCCGCAACAAGTCACAGAATCTGATTTAGCATAGGTGAAATAATGAGTATTTTTGAATTATTAAAGAGCAAAGTAAAAAATTTTAGTAAGCAATATCGCATAGTTTTCCCTGAAGGAAATGATCCTAGGATATTAAAAGCTGTTAGAAAACTTAAAGACGATAATGTAGTTAGCCCAATTATTTTGGGTGATCCAGAACAAATAAAACAGATTGCACAGCAAGAAGGAATTTCACTCGATGATCTTTTGTTAATTGACATTGATAATTACGAGAACCTGAATGAAATGGTAGTCAGTTTCATTCAAGCTCGTGGCAAAGAAATTACTGAATCCGAGGTGCGTGAAGCACTAAAGGATGCCAATTATTTTGGCACAATGATGGTTAAGATGGGAATTGCTGATGGAATGGTTTCTGGTGCAGTTCATTCGACGGCAGAAACTGTTCGTCCAGCATTACAACTTGTTCATACTGCTGAAGGAATGCATCGCGTCTCTGGTAGCTTTATTATGGAGCGAGGGAAAGAAAAGTATCTTTTTGCAGACTGTGCAATCAATCCAGCACCTGATAGTCAAACGTTAGCAGAAATTGCTTATCAAACTGTTGAAACAGCCAAAATGATTGATCTTGAGCCACGTGTAGCCTTCCTTAGCTTTTCAACCAAGGGCTCCGCAAAAGGCGAAATGGTTACTAGAACTGTCAAGGCTGCTGAAATTTTTGCTAAAGAGCACCCTGATATTGTTTCAGATGGTGAATTACAATTTGATGCTGCTTTTGTTCCGGAAGTTGCTGCAAAAAAGGCACCTGATTCTAAACTTGCAGGGCGTGCAAACATTTTTATTTTCCCTGAATTACAATCGGGCAATATTGCTTATAAAATTACACAACGTTTGGGTAACTTTGCAGCAATTGGACCTATTTTGCAAGGACTTGATAAACCAATTAACGATTTATCACGTGGGGCAAGTAGCCAGGATGTCTACGACTTAGCTGTTTTAACAGCAGCTCAAGCACTTTTTAAGGACAAAGAATAATGACTAAATTAGAGATTAACTCAGCTGCTGAAATGAAGAAAATTGGTGCAGCGATTGCCTCCACGGCTAGGCCACACGATTTGCTTTTACTAAATGGTGATTTAGGAGCCGGTAAAACTACGCTGACACAGGGAATTGGTTATGCGCTTGGGGTAAGGCGTCCGGTGAAAAGTCCAACCTTTACGATTGTCCGTGAGTATGCTGAGGCAAAACTACCAATTTATCACATGGATTTTTATCGTTTAGAAAACAGCGATTTATCATCAATCGATTTAAATAGTTATCTGTCAGAGCCAGGATTGGTTATTATTGAATGGCCAGAAGTTATTCAGGGCTATCTACCAGATCAATATTTGCAGGTAGTAATTAGAAGAGTGGATGATAGCTGGGATTCCACTAAGAGGACATTAGAATTTAGACCGCAGGGAAAGCGCAATGAACTGTGGGTAAAAGATATCATGAATAAATTGCAATAAAAAAGGCAGAGCTGATATTAATCAGGTCTGCTTTTTTGACTTGTTTATTAGATTTGGTAAACAAGGTTTTTAATTGGTTCATCACCAAATTCTTTATTTTGGGCGATAAGAATACCTGCACAGGCCTCACTATCGCTAAGCGCATTGTGATGGTGCCACAATTCAACATTTAATGCTTCGGATACAGTATCTAGTTTATGATTAGCTAGATTAGGTTCAAATAATTTACTTGTTTGTAGGGTGTCGATTACAAAATAGTGCGGTTCTTGAATATCGTAACGCGCTAAACTTTGCTTCATTACGTTCGTATCAAAACGTGCATTATGCGCACAAACTAGCATGCCAGGCTGATACAAGTCTTTGATTTGAGTCCAAACTTCTGCCATTGTTGGCGCATCCTTTACATCATCTGCAGTAATGTCATGAATTTGAATGTTTCGCGCATCAAACGGCATTTGGGGGTTTATAACTGTGTAAAACCGGTCAACAATTTGATTGTCGCGAACCATTACTAATGCCAGAGAACATGCACTTTCTGGATGGCGGTTGGCGGTTTCAAAGTCCATTGCAATAAAATTCATTTTCTCTCCTTTAAAACTTAATTTTAGTATAACATAGGATGAAGCAATTCACTGAATGCGGTAAAATAAACAAAAGATTTAATAAGGAGAATTTTAACTTTGAAGTTATTTGATTTAGCAAAAGAAGGGATAGAAATTAAGCAACAAGTCCCGCTTAGCAAATATACGTTTACAAAAACTGGTGGTCCAGCAGAGTATTTGGCTTTTCCGCAAAATCAAACAGAGCTTCAAAAACTGGTTGAAGCAGCTAATGCTGATCAAATACCGCTAACTGTTATTGGTAATGCATCAAATCTAATTATTCGTGATGGCGGCATTGACGGACTTGTCATTATTTTAACCAAAATGGATAAGATTACCGTTGAAGATCAGACAGTTACTGCTCAAGCAGGTGCACGAATTATTGATACTGCTTTTATGGCAGCCAACCATGGACTTAGTGGAATGGAATTTGCGGCTGGTATTCCTGGTAGTGTTGGTGGCGCTGTTTTTATGAATGCAGGAGCATATGGCGGTGAAACTTGTGAGGCTGTTGCGTCGGTTACCGTAATGTCTGCAAAAGGTGAGTTTAAAACTTATACAAATGAGGAAATGGCTTTTTCATATCGACATTCACTTGTTCAAGAAACTGATGATATTGTCTTATCTGCGACCTTTGAATTAAAAAAAGGCCAGAAAAGTGAAATTTTAGCGCAGATGAACTATCTCAATGCATTGCGGCAATATAAACAACCATTAGAATATCCTTCTTGTGGTAGCGTGTTTAAGCGTCCAGCTGGTCATTTTGTTGGTCCGATGATCATTAAAGCGGGTCTTCAAGGAAAACAAATTGGTGGTGCGCAGGATTCCACTAAACATGCCGGCTTTATTGTTAATAAAGGAGGAGCAACAGCTACGGACTATCTTGACTTAATCCATTTAATTCAAGAGAAGATTAAAGAGGAATTTGGTCTTGATTTAGAGACTGAAGTTAGAATTATTGGTAAGCCGAATGATTAAGTTTTGCTTGTTACAATAATAGAAAGGAGTATCTATGCAGTCAAACGGAATACATATTTTTACTTGGGCGAACTTCTCAACTATCTTAGACGTTTTGATTATTTGGTTTTTAGTTTACCATTTAGTCATTTTAATCCGAGGTACTAAAGCAGTTCAGCTTGCTAAGGGGATTGTCCTGATTTTTGTGGTGCGAATCGTTGCTGGAATTTTGCAATTGCATACCACGACCTGGTTAATCGATCAAATTGTTTCTTGGTCGGTCGTCGGGATTATCATTATTTTTCAGCCCGAGATTAGGCGTGGACTAGAGCATTTGGGGCGTTTACCAATTTTTGCTGGTCGAGAAGACAGTGAACGTACTGAATCAATCAAGTTTATTAATGAACTTGATAAGGCAATTCAATATATGTCGAAAAGAAGAATTGGAGCATTAATCACTCTCCAGCAAGAAACAGGACTAGACGACTATGTTGAAACTGGTATTAAGTTGAATGCTGATGTAACTGGTGAGTTATTGATTAATATTTTTATTCCTAATACCCCGTTACATGATGGTGCTGTCATTATTAATAATGATCATAAGATTGCCGTTGCGGCAGCTTATTTGCCGCTTTCGGATAATAGTATGATTCCGAAGCGTTTGGGGACACGTCACCGTGCTGCTGTCGGAATTTCAGAAGTTACCGATGCGATTACAATTGTTGTTTCCGAAGAAACTGGTGGCGTGACAATTACGCGGAATGGGCGTTTTCTAGTTGATATGACTCGTGATGAGTACATGAAATACCTGACTGCTGAACTTGTTCCTAAGAAAAATCAGGCAGAAAAATGGTATCAAAAAATTGCTCGTAAAGTTTGGAAGTGGGGTGCTGACCGATGAAAAACTTTTGGAAAAAATCTTGGTTCATTCGGTTAGTTTCACTACTGATTGCAATTTTATTGGTAATTTATGTTAATGACACACAGGGTGGTTTTTTAACTCAGGGACAGTCAAGTCGGACGAAACAAACTGCTAACAAAACACAAACGATTAGTGTTCCTTTGCAAGTTTCAGTTGATACAGATAAGTATTACGTTGTCGGCTATCCTGAAAAAGTAAGCATTACATTAGAGGGCTCTAATGCACTAGTGACATCAACTGTTAATACGCAAAACTTTCGGGCCTATATTGATTTGACTAAGAAAAAAATCGGTGGTCATGAAGTAAAAGTTCACGTTAACGGCATTAGCAGGCAACTTTCGTATTCAATCAATCCAAAAGTTGTTCGTGTTGATATTCAGAAAAGAAAATCAACAACAATGCCTGTTCAAATAGAGTATAATGAGAACGCTGTAGCTCATGGTTATACGGTTGGCCATCCAAGCGTTTATCCGCAACAAGTTGAAGTTACTGGAGCACGGAGTGAGGTTGAACAAATTGACCAAATAGTCGCAAAGGTCGTTCTTCCAAGTGAAATGAAGCATGACTATGAACGGCAGGTTAGCCTTATTGCCTTAGATCACAAAAAAAGGCAGCTTAATGTTGTTATTGAACCTGCTACAGCTAAGGTAACAATACCAGTTTCAGTCGCTCATAAACGAGTTAGGGTTAAGCTAGAACCAAAAAGTGAGCAAAGTGGAAAAATATATTCGCTAACGGCTAAACCGGACTATGTTACTATATATGGGGCAAAGGAAGATTTAGCCAAAATAAGTAAGCTAAAAGTTCCAGTCGACCTTAGTGAAATTGCAGTGTCGACAAGCAAAGTGGTTAAACTAGACTTGCCCGCGGGTGTAGTTAAGTCTGATCCCGTTCAACTTGGAATAGACATTAAAGTAGCAAATTCAAATGTAAAAAGTGAAAAAAATTAAGTAAAAGGAAGGTATTTTAGATGTTGAAGTATTTTGGCACCGACGGTGTTCGTGGAGTAGCAAATCAAGATTTATCACCAGAATTGGCATTTAAATTAGGACGTGACGGAGGTTATATTTTAACCAAGAACAAGGATAAAGATGAGCAAGCTAAAGTTTTAGTTTCTCGTGATACCAGAATCTCTGGTCAAATGTTAGAGTATTCGCTGATTTCTGGTTTGCTATCAGTTGGAATTGAAGTTTTAGAAGTTGGTGTAATTACGACCCCAGGTTTGTCATACTTAGTAAGAGCGCAAGGTGCAGATGCCGGCGTACAAATTTCCGCTTCTCATAATCCAGTTCAAGATAATGGAATAAAATTCTTTGGTAGCGATGGCTTGAAACTATCTGATGAAATGGAAGAAGAAATCGAAAAGCTAATTGATGCTAAAGAAGATACCTTACCTCGTCCTTCAGCTGAGGGTTTAGGCTCAGTAACTGATTTTCACGAAGGTAGTGCAAAATACCTCCAATTCATTGAAAATACTATTCCAGTTGATTTAGATGGAATTAAAGTTGTTATTGATGGTGCTAATGGTGCTGCTAGCAACTTGATTTCTCGTCTATTTGCTGATTGTGGTGTTGATTTTACTACGATTGCAACTCATCCAAATGGCTTAAACATCAATGATCACGTTGGTGCAACCCACACAAAGAAGTTACAAGAAGAAGTAGTTAAACAAGGTGCCCAATTAGGACTTGCTTTTGATGGGGATGCTGATCGCTGTATTGCTGTTGATGAAAATGGTAATGAAGTTGATGGAGACCACATTATGTACGTTTTGGGCAGCTACATGGAAGATGGTGGCCGTCTAAAAAAGGACACGATTGTAACTACCGTGATGAGTAACTTAGGTTTTACTAAGGCACTTGAGAGAAAGGGCATTAAAAACATTCGTACTCAAGTAGGTGACCGTTATGTTTCCGAAGAAATGAGAGCAAATGGTTATAATTTAGGTGGGGAACAGTCTGGTCACGTAATTATGAGCGACTACCATAATACTGGTGATGGGATGCTAACAGGTTTGCATTTAATGCTAGTAATGAAGAAGACTGGTAAATCACTAAGTGAACTACTTGAAGATTTCAAGGATTACCCTCAATGTCTTGTTAACGTTCCTGTAAAGGATAAGAAGAGCTGGAAAAAGCATCGACCAATTCTTGATGTTATCAAGGAAGTTGAAGATGATATGAATGGTGATGGTCGTGTCGTAGTTAGACCTTCAGGTACGCAAGAGCTTTTACGGGTGATGGCCGAAGGACCAACACAAGAGGAAACTGATGCTTATGTAAAACGCATCACTGATGTAGTTGAAAAAGAAATGGGCGTCTAAATTTAACTAGTCCAATTAAAAGTAAAAGGCAGGAAAATATTTTTCCTGCCTTTTTTGTGTATACAATAGCACTTATCAGACTTAGTATATACCAATTATCATAATAATCACTTGACCAATTTTTAAGTAAATATTATTATTCCATATGTAATAAAGAAACTTTTACTAGTCCAAAAAATAAAATATGGACTATACCAAAGGAGAATAATATGTGTGGAATTGTTGGAATTATCGGTAAATCAGCTAAAGAAGTCGTATTAGATGGTTTAGCAAACTTGGAATACCGGGGATATGATTCAGCGGGCATTTATTTAAATGACTTAAATGGGCGAGGATACTTGACTAAAACTACCGGGCGTATTAAGAACTTACGTGCTAAGATGACGCAGGATGAGGATGGACTTGTTGGAATTGGGCACACGCGCTGGGCAACACATGGCAAGCCAACTGTAGCTAATGCACATCCACAATTTGATGAAACAAATCGTTTTTACATGGTTCACAATGGTGTAATTGAAAATTATCAAGAACTAAAGGATAAATATTTAAGTGACGTTAATTTTCAATCAGATACAGATACCGAAGTTATCGTTCAATTAATTAGTAAGGTTGTTAATGACAAAAAGGTCGATACCTTTACAGCTTTAAAGATGGTGCTGGCAGAAGTAAAAGGCTCATACGCAATTCTCTTAGTTGACAATACAATTCCTGATCACATTTTTATTGCTAAAAATAAGTCGCCACTAATGCTTGGACTAGGAAAAGACTTTAATGTAATTGCTTCAGATGCATTGTCAGTATTAGATCAAACCAAGACTTTTATCGATTTGGCTGACGGTCAAGTTGGAGATATCACTAGGGATAACTACGTACTAGAAAATCTTACCGGAGAGAAAATTCAGTCAAAACCTTATGAGGTGAATATTGATCCTAACGCTGCTTCTAAGGGCACTTATGAATTTTATATGTTAAAAGAAATATGCGAGCAACCAAGTGTTTTGCGGCATTTGGCTCAATACTATTTAGATGAAGACGGTAAGCCAAAAGTTGATCAAGAAATCGTTGATGCACTGACACGAGCAGATCGTTTATATATCTTTGCGGCAGGCACCAGCTACCATGCTGGTTTGGTTGGCAAAGTTTTGTTTGAAAAGTTTGCTAATATTCCGACAGAAGTTGGACTTGCATCAGAGGCTGGTTATCATTTCCCAATGATGTCGAAAAAGCCATTATTTATCTTTTTATCGCAATCTGGGGAAACGGCAGATTCACGTGTCGTTTTACAAGAAGCAATTAAGCGTAATATACCAACCCTTACATTAACAAATGTTCCAGGTTCAACACTTGCTCGTGAAGCAAGCTATTCAATGTCACTTGAAGCGGGACCTGAAATTGCTGTTGCTTCAACCAAGGCTTATACGGCTCAGGTGGTAGTTGAGGCAATACTAGCAAAAGCAATGGGAGAAAGAACTGGCAATGACGCAGCGAAAAATTTTGCTCTAAAGGAAAATTTAGCTTTAGCTGCTGAGGGAGTAGAACAAGTAATCTCCAGTAAAGAGAAAATTGAGCAATTAGCTAAAGAATATCTAGTACCGTCACGCAATGCTTTTTATATTGGACGCGGAATTGATTATCCACTTGCTCTTGAAGCTGCACTCAAACTGAAAGAAGTATCTTATATCCAAACAGAAGGATTTGCGGCAGCCGAATTAAAGCATGGCACAATTTCGTTAATTGAAAAGAATACACCGGTAATTGGCCTAATTAATGATCCGGTTACAGCAGACCTAATGCGCGGGAACATCGAGGAGGTTGTCTCAAGAGGTGCTAGTGTGATTACCATTGCAAGTAAGAAACTGGCAAAACCTGACGACGATATCATTTTGCCAGATATTGATTATTATCTAACTCCACTTGTTAGTGTTGTTGCCGCTCAATTATTTGCCTATTATGCCTCTAAAGCTAAGGGCTTAGATGTAGATAAACCACGTAACCTTGCTAAAAGTGTTACTGTTGAATAAATATTTTTTTAGAACTAGCAAAACAACTAGATACCGAAAAAAGTCGTAAGTAATTACGACTTTTTGTATAATGAAGGGGACGATGCAAAAAGCAGTGGGAGGAAAATACTGTGTCAATAAAATTAATTGCTGTTGATTTAGACGGCACTTTGCTTAGTAGTACTAACTCGATCTTGCCAGAAACAGAAAAGACTTTAAAAAATGCGATTAGCGAAGGAATTCAAGTGGTTCTTGCGACAGGTCGACCTTTATCTGGGGTAATGCCTTTTAACAAGCAATTGGGCCTGGCAGGAAAGAAGCAATATAACATTGTGTTTAATGGCGCGGTCATCCAAAACTTGGCAGGCGATGTTTTGATGAATCAAGAAATGAACTATCAGGATTTTTCCAATATGCGCAAACTTCAAAGACTTGCTCATGTTAATTTACATTTTGAAACGCCAGTGTGTTTTTGGACCTGTGATCGCGATTTAGGGGCTAATCTTGCAGTGAATGCCGCAATGACTAATAACATGATTAAAGTACGTAAGGCAGAGGAAATTCCACAAGATTTTGCTTTTAACAAAGTTGGCTTTAGCATGACTGAAGATGTTAACGAGGTTGAAAAATTATGGAACAATATTCCCGAGTGGGCCTTTGCCAAGTATGATATTGTTCGAAGCTTTTCGACTAATGTTGAAATCAACATTAAAGATGCTTCTAAGGGTAACGCTCTTATGGTACTTGCTGATCGCTTGAAGATTGATCAGAGTCAAGTAATGGTCTTTGGCGATCAGGGGAATGACATTTCGATGTTTTCCAATCCAAACTTTAAAAAAGTTGCAATGGGAAACGCAATCGAACTGATTAAAGATAGTGCGGACTATGTAACTGATGATAATGACCATGACGGAATTGCCAAAGCATTAAAAAAATATGTTTTGTAGTAGAATAAAGTTAGGTTGATTATTATGGTAGAAAAAAATAAAGAACATAATATTTCTGAAGCCGAGTGGGAAGTCATGAGGATAGTGTGGACACTTGGTGAAATTCATACTGGTGATATCATTAAGCAATTACAAGCTAAAAAGAACTGGTCAGAATCAACAATCAAGACATTGATTGGGAGACTAGTTAAAAAAGGTTTGCTAAAGACTAGAAAAGATGGACATCGGTATGCATACTCCGCAACTGTTACTCAAGTGCAGATGATGATTCAGGTTTCAAAAGAAATGATGAATCACATGTGTGATATGCATAAAGGACAAGTTCTAATTGAACTTTTGAAAGATATGCCATTATCTAAATCAGATATCTCGACAATTGAGGATGAGCTTGCTGGTAAGGAGAGTAAGGCGCCTGCAGTAATTAAATGTAACTGCTTAGTTTCAGGTCAACACGAATGCTAGAACAATAGTTAATCTACCTAAGGGGGTAAGCTTAATGAAGAAGTTTACTAGTATTTTTCTACGGTTGATCTTTGCCGCATTGGTTTGTCTATCAGGGTTATTTTTATTTGAAGGCGTTGCAACAATTAATGTTCAGAATGTTCCCAAAATGGCGAAAACGGTAATTGACAAGAATGTTAATAAGACTGGGGATGCTAATTTAAAGGGATCGCTGCAG
Organism: Lactobacillus apis; assembly: GCF_002837055.1. Classification (GTDB taxonomy): domain Bacteria; phylum Bacillota; class Bacilli; order Lactobacillales; family Lactobacillaceae; genus Lactobacillus; species Lactobacillus apis. Next base: position 216,094 of record NZ_PDKP01000001.1, read on the forward strand.
TTAGCAAAAGACTTTGGTGTTGAAGATAAGATTTTTGAACAACTACCACAAAAGTATCATCGAGATTTGTCTTATATTAACCTTTATAATTTGAGTGTGAGTTACCAAGAAAATGGTGAAGTTACAGCGCAAAATTTGAATTTATCTGAAAAGAATCAGGTTCAAAAGGCTGTCAATTACGTCATTTTAGATCGGTTAAATAAAGAGCTCAAAAACAACGGCAAGCAAGTTAACGATACCATTAATGTTTTCCATTATTTCTTTTTCGCAGCTATTTTGCTTTTTGCTATTGCAGCTCTGTTTGTACTATTCGGTAGTTCTTGGGCTTCGATAGTTTTATTGATTGCCTCTGTAGGATCGTTTGGCGCACTGCAATATTACTTAAATCAGCTAACCCAAAACTTGCAGACAGAGCTTTATCATGGAATTTCATTGACCACTTCGTCTGTTTTATGGCTTGGCCTTGCCATGGGATTGGTGCTCGCATTTATTTGGCCAGTGGTCCTAAAAATAACTAAAAAAAGAGAATAATTTAAAATAGCATCGTCTATAGAAGTGACTATACTGACGGTGCTTTTTTGTGCTTAAAAATTCTATAACCATGAAACTAAATAATTACAGTATTATTCGCAATTAGTGTGTATGATATTATTAGTCTTTTTATGAAAATAAGCAATATTATGATATTGGTATGATAGAATTAAAAGTGCGAATTACAATATAACAAGGTAAGGGAGTAAATGATGTATTATTTTCTAAATAACAGATTAGATGCTAATAGCTCTGGTATTGAGCATGCAGAAGTTAAACGACTAAAATTATTTAAGCAAAAGGGTGTACCTGCTAAGATAGTCATGTGTGAATATAATCGTCTTGCTCACCGAAATTTACCATTGTATGAAATGACTGATGATGATTATGTTAACATGTTTGACTTTTTTGCTGGCACAGTAACTTTTCCGGCGAAAGTGGCAACTATTTCTGATTTATCAATTCCAAATGAGTATCAAATAAAAGAAGTAGATAACGGTTATGAAGTTTATAATGGCAATCGTAAAACTATGCTAATTACTGTTTTTCCTAATGGCAGTGTTGATACGATTGATTACTTTAATGGCGATGGCAATCATACAAAACAAGAATTTTATGATACTCGCGGTTTCAAGAGTATGACTCAAATTTATGATACGGCAGATGGTCACCTTATTTATGAGCAGTTTTATCGTCCTGATAATACCATTTATTACGAGACTTCTTATGAAAAAAGACCCAATTCCTATCCGGCAACAAATATTCAATTGACTGATACGCACGGTATGGTGCACTCACTGATGAACAGTGGACAGGCGTTCACAATTATGTTGGATGAATTAAATGAGCAAGATGGTGACGAGATTTCGACCTTTATTTCTGACAGAAGTGATTGTTCGAATGTTCCGATGATTAACATGAAAACTCCAGCTCGGAAAATTGAACATTTTCATAATATTCATTTCAGAGATTTTTGGGATTCAAGTTCTCCTATAACATATCCATCAATTTCTAATAATGAGTTATTAAGCAAGACTGACTTGGTTATAACACCATCTCAACGTCAAGCTGATGATATGAAGAAACGTTTACGTACGCAAGTACCAATTGTGTCAATTCCAGTTGGAATCGTTCCTGATAAGCAGTTGAATACCAGACATATTCCAATGAGCGAACGTACGCCAGGCAAAATTGTAGCAGTGGCACGCCTATTCTATGAGAAGCGTCTAGATGATGCGATTAATGCATTTGCTAAAGCATATAGAGAAAACCCGACTCTAAGCTTTGATATCTATGGTTATGGTAACGGACGCGATGGTCTTAAGGAAGAAAAAATGCTAAGGCAGCTTGTTAAAAATCTTGATTTAGAAAATGTGGTTCAGTTTAAGGGCTACACCCAAGATATGGAAACTGTTTACAATACGGCAGAGCTTTTAGTCTTATCGTCACGTTATGAAGGAGCGCCTCTTGCAATTGTTGAGGCACAATCGCATGGCGTACCAGTTATTGCTTATGACATTAACTATGGTCCGGCAGATTTGATTCAAGATGGTCAGGGTGGCTTTATTGTTCCTAGCGGACATGTTGATGACTTGGCTGCCAAAATTGAACAGTACTTTGCTAATCCAAAGTTGATGAATCAGTTAAATGAAGGTGCATACCAAAATGCACAACGCTTCTCTGGTGATAGCATTTGGAAAGACTGGGAAAAGTATGTAATCAATGCTGATTTTTCTTAATTAGTTATGAAATGAAGCGGCAAAACGTATCTTACACGAAATAAGCTCCGAAGTTAGCAGACTTTCGGGGCTTATTTCATTATTAATGTTTTGTTGGAAACAGACAGTATCGTAAAGTAAGTGTGATAGATTTAAAGTACACATTATAATATAGCAAGGTAAGGTATTAAGAGATGTATTATTTTTTAAATGGTGGATTAAGTGTTAGTAACTCTGGCATTGAGCATGCACAAGTTAAGCGATTAAAGTTATTCAAGCAAAAAGGGGTACCTGCTAAAATTGTCATGTGTGAATACAATCGCTTCGCGCATAGGAACTTACCATTATACGAGTTAACTGATGATGATTATGTTAATATGTTTGACTTTTTTGCTGGCACAGTGACGTTTCCAGAAAGAGTAATAAGTATTTCTGACTTACCGATTCCAGTCGGTTATCAAGTAAAAGATATAGATATCGGTTATGAAGTTTATGATGGTAATCGTAAAACCATGCGAATTAGTTTGTTTCCTAATGGTAGTGTTGATACGGTTGATTACTTTAATGGTGACGTTAATCTTACTAAGCAAGATTTTTATGATACGCGTGGCTTTAAGAGCTCAACCAAAACTTATGATACAGCTGACGGGCATCTTGTGTATGAACAATTCTATCGCCCAAATAATACAGTCTATTTTGAAATTTCTTATGAAAAGCGACCAAATTATTATCCCGCAACAAATATTCAGTTAATTGACACGCAAGGTAGGGTACACTCACTAATGAATACGGGTCTAGCATTCACAATTATGCTTGACGAATTAAATGAGCAGGACGGTGACGAAATATCGACCTTTATTTCTGATCGGAGTAATTTGGTAAATGTTCCAATGATTAACATGAAAACTCCAGCTCGAAAAATTGAACATTTTCATAGCATTCACTTTCGAGACTACTGGGATCCTAGTTCGTCTTTGACCTATCCATCTATTTCTAGTCCCGAGTTATTGAACAAGACTGATTTAATTATTACGCCATCGCAGCATCAAGCTGATGATATGAAGAAACGGCTGCGGTCTCGAGTACCAATTGTTGCAATTCCAGTGGGAGTTGTTCCTGATGAACAGCTGAATGCTCGACATATTCCAATAAGTGAACGTGTACCTGGCAAAATAATAGCAATAGCTCGACTTTTCCCTGAAAAACGTTTAGATGATGCGATTAATGCTTTCGCAAAAGCATATCAAGAAAATTCGACACTAAGCTTTGACATTTATGGTTATGGAAATGGTGCTGATGGCTTCAAGGAAGAAAATATGCTAAAGCAGCTTGTTAAAAATCTTAATTTGGAAAATGTAGTTAAATTTAAAGGCTATATACAGGATATGGATAGTGTATACAATACAGCAGAGCTTTTGATATTGTCATCACGTTATGAAGGAGCTCCTCTTGCAATTGTTGAAGCACAGTCGCACGGAGTTCCGGTCATTTCATATGATATTAACTATGGTCCTTCAGATTTAATTCAGGATGGTAAGAGCGGCATTATTGTTCCAAGTGGTCATGTTGACGATATGGCTACAAAAATTGAGAAGTACTTTGCCAATCCAAAACTAATGGAGCAATTAAATGATGGTGCATATGAAAATGCTCAACGCTTTTCCGGTGATAATGTTTGGAAATATTGGGAAAAGTATGTTATTAATGCTTAGGTCAATCATGGTGATTAAATTATAAAAATAGAAAAGTGTTAATTGTAATTTAACAAAGTAAGAGGTTAAACTTATGTATTATTTTTTAAGTGGTAAATTGGCTGCTAATAGTTCTGGCATTGAACATGCACAAATTAAGAGATTAAAATTATTCAAGCAAAAAGGTGTGCCTGCTAAATTAGCAATGCGTGAGTACAATCGTTTTGCACACAGAAATTTGCCGTTATATGGATTAGATGATGACGATTACGTTAATCCATTTGACTTTTTTGCAGGTACAGTATCGTTTCCTGCAAAAGTGGCAACTGTTTCTGATCTGCCGATTCCAGATGACTATCAAATAAAAGAAATAAACAATGGTTATGAAGTTTATGATGGTAATCGTAAAACTATGCGAATTAGTTTATTTTCTAATGGCAGTATTGATACGATTGACTACTTTAATGCTGACGGTAGCCACACAAAACAAGACTTTTATGATACACGTGGCTTCAAGAGCATGGCTCAAATCTATGACACTGCTGATGGACACCTTATCTATGAACAGCTTTTTCGTCCCAATAACACAATTTTTTGTGAAATTTCATATGAGAGAAAACCCAAAGTATATCCTGCGACGAATATTCAACTAACCGATACGCATGGTAAGGTGCATTCATTGATGAATAGTGGGCAGGCATTTACAATTATGCTTGACGAGTTAAATAAACAAGACGGAGAAGAAATGTCGACCTTTATTTCTGACCGAAGCAATCGTACAAATGTTCCAATGATTAATATGAAAACTCCAGCTCGAAAAATTGAACATTTTCACAGTATTCATTATCGAAATTACTGGGATCCAAGTTCCCCATTATCTTATTCGTCTATTTCCAACAACGATTTGTTAAGCAAAACTGACATAGTTATCACTCCGTCTCAACGTCAAGCTGATGATATGAAGAAACGATTACGGACTCAAGTACCAGTTGTGGCAATCCCAGTTGGAATCGTTCCTGATGAACAGTTGAATGCTCGACATATTCCAATAAGTGAACGTATTCCAGGTAAAATTGTAGCAATAGCACGACTTTTTCCCGAAAAGCGTTTAGCTGATGCAATCAACGCGTTTGCCAAAGCATATAAGAAAAATTCGACATTAAGCTTTGACATCTATGGCTACGGTAATGGAGGGGATGGCTATAAAGAAGAAAAAATGCTAAAACAGCTTGTTAAAGATCTCGATTTAGAAAATGTAGTTGAGTTCAAGGGGTATACACAGGATACAGATAGTGTTTACAACAGTGCGGAACTCTTATTGTTAACTTCAACATTTGAGGGATTTTCGTTAGCAATTTTAGAAGCGCAATCGCATGGAGTTCCAGCTATTTCTTATAACATTAACTATGGCCCTTCTGATTTAGTTCAAAATGGTAAAAATGGTTTTCTTGTCCCCAATGGCAATGTTAACGATTTGGCTGTTAAAATTGAAGATTACTTTGCTAATCCTGAACTAATGAAGCAGTTAAATGAAGGTGCATACGAAAGTGCAAAGCGCTTCTCCAGTGACAACGTATGGAAGTACTGGGAAAAGTACGTTATTAATGCTTAATTTTGCTATTAAGTTAAAAAATGATTAAATAAAACCCATCTTTTTAGATGGGTTTTTGTTTTGAAAACGTTATTAATTGCTTTTTAAATTTTTTTAGGTTACGATAGTAAATCGTTAGCTTGCTAACTAAAATTGAAGGAGGAATTTTATGCAAAGGAAATTAGATGCGAGATTGATTTGTTCAATCTTTGCAGCAGGATTGATGTCATTTTCGGGGGTTTTGATTGAAACGGCAGGAAATGTTACCTTTCCAGTCCTAATGAGCGAATTTAACGTTAATATGTCGATGGTTCAATGGATGACAACTGGTTACTTATTGGTTGCATCAATTGTTATGCCACTTTCAGCATATTTAAAACGTAATTTTAGTTCACGTGCACTGTTTATTACAGCTTCAGTTTTGTTTATTGTTGGTCTTTTAATTGATGTAGTTGCTAAGAATTTTATGTTCTTAGTAATAGGAAGAATTGTTCAGGGAGCAGCAGCTGGAATTGCAATTCCACTGATGTTTAACATTATTTTAGAAAAATCCCCATTAGACAAAATTGGTTTATTAATGGGAATTGGAACAATGATTACTGCAGTTGCCCCAGCACTTGGACCAACTTTTGGTGGTTTAGTTGTGAATACGATGGGGTGGCGCTACATCTTCATCTTCATGCTTCCAGTAATGATTATTTCATTAGTTATGGGTCTTTGCTCAATTACTAAAGACTCAGAAAAGATTGAGCACACTAAATTAGATTTTGTTGGCTTTTTAAGTATTGCAGTAACTTTTATTGCTTTGATTTTTGCTTTTAGTAATTTAGCAACGGTTATGCAAAAGCCTCTTACGTTTATTATTCCATTAGTAATCGGAATTATCGGATTGATCATTTTTATTAAGCACTCTTTAAAAGTGGAAAATCCATTGATCGATATTCGAGTATTTAAGAAAAACAAGTTTACTCAAGGCTTGAGTGCATACTTTGTATTTCAAATTAACACGTTAGGTTTATCATTTATTCTGCCAAACTATGTTCAAATTGCTAACAAGCAAACAGCTATGACAGCTGGTCTTTTACTTTTGACTGGTGGAATTGTAGGTGCGATTGCATCTCCTGTTGGTGGACGTTTGCTTGATAACTACGGTGCCAGAAAACCAGTAATGACTGGTGCGATTCTAGAGTTTATTGGCGGTGCATTATTCTGTGCTTTTGCTTCTAACTTTAGCTCACTTGAAATTATCCTGTTTTACACAGTGACAATGCTTGGAACTGGTTTAATCATGGGCAATATCATGACAGCTTCTCTAAATGTTTTAACTGAAAAAGAACATACTGATGGTAATGGATTATTCAATATGGCGCAGCAATTTGCTGGTGCAGTAGGTACTTCAATTGTTTCAGCAATTATGCAATTTGTTCAACAAATGAGTACTAGAACAACTGCAGCTGGACGACTGGTTGATGCTGCTCAAATTGGCTTAATCTTTTTGCTGATTTTAGTTGCTATTGGTGTATACTTGCTTTATAAAGCTACAAAGGCTGTTAAAGCAGGAGAATAATTAATGGAAAGACTGGGTTTGACTCTACAACGCGCCCAAAACACTTTTAACCGTAATGTAGATCATTTTGCTAGACAATTAGGTCTGACAGGAATGCAAATGCTAATTATTGAATATTTAGCATCCTTTTCTGGAGAACACTATATTTATCAAAAGGATATTGAGCATGAGTTCAATATCAGAAAGTCGACTGCAACTAATATTTTGCATTTGATGGAGCAAAAAGATTTGATTACAAAGGAAGTTAATCATAAGGATACGCGTTTAAAGGTAATCCAGTTGACAGATAAGGCTCGAAAAATGGAACCTGAAATAACCTCATATTTTGTTTCTTCTGAGAAAGAAACTGAGAAAATTTTGGGTTCTGAAGTAAAAAAAGAGCTGATACAAAATCTGCTTAAATTAAATCAAATATTATCTGAGAAATAAAAAGGCTAGTTACGTTTATGTAACTAGCCTTTTTTGAACTTGATATTTAAAATTTATCTTTCGTAATTAGGTGCTTTTTTAGTGATCTGAACATCATGTGGATGTGATTCTCTCAAACCAGCATTAGTAATTTTTACAAATTGAGCATTTTCAATTAATTCAGAAATAGTTGATGCGCCAACGTATCCCATTCCGGAACGTAAACCACCAATAATTTGGAAAATGATATCCGAAACATCACCTTTATATTCAACGCGTGCTTCTACACCTTCTGGAACAAGTTTATTAGCTTCATTTACGCCACCTTGGAAGTAACGGTCAGATGAGCCATGTGCTTGTGCCATTGCTCCTACAGAACCCATTCCACGGTAGGTCTTGTATTTTTCGCCATCACTTTCAAAAATTTCTCCAGGAGCTTCAGTTGTACCAGAAAGCATGCTTCCTAGCATTACAGCATTACCACCAGCAGCGAGGGCTTTTACAATATCACCGGAGTATTTCATTCCACCATCGGCAATAATTGGCTTGTGATATTCACGAGCGGCTGTTGCGGCATCGTAAATTGCAGTTATTTGGGGAACTCCAACTCCAGCGACAACTCTCGTTGTACAAATTGATCCAGGTCCAATACCAACTTTTACGACATCGACGCCAGCATCAAAAAGTGCTCTTGCCGCATCACCAGTGGCAATATTACCTGCAATTAAAGTAACATTTGGGAAATGATCACGAATTTCTTTAATTTTACGTAATACACCTGCGGAATGTCCATGTGCAGTATCAATAACGATTGCATCAGCGCCGTTTTCGAGTAGTGCTTCAGCACGTTCAAACGTATCACTAGTTACGCCAATTGCAGCTGCAACCAATAAACGATTGTTCTCGTCAACGGCTGCTTTAGAAACGTCACTTGGTACAATAACATTTTTTACGTTTGCGACTTCGCCAGCTTGTGCGTTGATTGACATGTTCTTATGAATAACACCTAATCCACCTTGAAGTGCCATTGCAATTGCCATTGCACCCTCAGTAACTGTATCCATACCAGCACTAATTAGTGGAATTTTAAGTTTAAGATTTGGTGCTAATTCTGTATGTAAATTAACTTCATTGGGTAATACATGACTTTCAGCCGGAATTAATAAGACGTCATCAAAAGTTAATCCTTCTTTTACAAATTTTGTTGACCAATTTGACATTTACTGCACGCTCCTTGTTTAACTATAGATAAATTATAAATTGATTTTACTTTACTAGTGATTGGAGAGCTGGTCAAGGTAGAATTAATGCATTTCTTTAAAAAATATACTAAGTGTTATTAGCTTTTATTATGATTAAGCAGCAAATATAAAATATACAAGCAATAGCGAAGGTAAGGATAACGCATGTTTTCTAAAAAGATTTTCTAAAGAACCACTGAAGTAAGCAGGTATTTCTTGAAAGATATTACAGATCCTCATAGACTGATGATCTGCGGTTTTTTGACCAAGTCTAAAAGATGGGATAGAAAATGAAATGAAAGACAAAAGTTTTATTTAAACAAGTTGATCACTGAATAGTTGAGTAGCTTCACGCTAGAAAGCAATGGAGTAAAAAAAGCGTATCAAATGCTAATAATGCTTAACCTGCTACTTATGCGCAATTTGATAGTCCGTATGCGACATAATTTTTACGCACGAGTCGATTTTATCGATTTTGGAGGATCGATAAGTCAGATAGACAAAGTAAAAATCGCAAACAGCCATTAACGAGAGTTAGTGGTTTTTTTAATTCGTTTATGTTTACAAACGTAAATCTAAGTGGTAAATTAATTATAATTTACAAATGTAGACGTTAAAAAGAATAAAACAAAAAAATAAGTTGAAGGGGAGTTAATTATGAAAGTTATTACATTAATTGTAGGAATTATTGCTATTGCTTTTATTGCTTGGTGGTTCTTAGGTAAACATGATGCAAGTGTTGAGCAAGCAAAAGTGAATTCTACTAATCAAACGGTTAACATTCAAGTAAAGGGTGGCTATTCACCTGAAAAAGTTGTCCTAAAAAAGGGCGTTCCTGCAACTTTGAATTTTAAGCGATTAGATTCTTCAAGCTGCTTAGATCATGTCATTTTCTCTGACTTGGGAATTAATCAGGAATTGCCAAAAGGTCAAGTCGAGCAAGTCAAGATTGACACATCTAAAGCAGGTGAATATGACTGGGAATGCAGTATGAATATGTTTCATGGCAAGGTAATCGTTAAGTAAGTAGGAAAAGGAATCAGTATATGAAGATAACGACACGTTTTTGGATCTCATTAGTACTCTCCTTGCCAATGCTTGTTGAGATGATAATCCATCCGTTTACAGGCTGGATGTTACCAGGTGGTAATTGGACAATGCTGGCGTTTACGACAGTTATTATGTTGATTTCTGCGGGTCCATTCGTTTCTAGCGCCTGGTCAGCATTCTTAAAGCACCATTCCAACATGGATACCCTTGTTGCACTGGGAACAATGATCACTTACCTTTACAGCATTTATGCCATGTTCACGGGAAGGCCAGTCTTTTTTGAGACAGCAGCGTTTGTAATTACGTTTGTTCTTTTAGGGCAAGTCCTGGAAGCAAAAATGCGTAGTAATGCCTCGAGTGCAATTAGTAAACTGGTTAACCTAGGGGCAAAAGAGGCCTTGGTAAAACGCGGAACTGAGTTTGTGAAGGTTCCGATAAGTCAGGTTGTAAAAGGTGATTTAATACAAGTTTTACCGGGACAAAAAGTACCTGTCGATGGAAGAATAGTTTCTGGAACTTCAAATATTGATGAATCAATGGTTACTGGAGAAAGCATGCCTGTTGCCAAAAAAGCTGGAGATCAAGTAATTGGTTCAACAATTAATCAAAATGGATCTTTTGTCATTGAAGCCGAAAAAGTTGGCAATGACACAATGCTTGCCCAAATTATTGAAATTGTAAAGAAAGCACAGAATAGCCATGCACCGATTCAAAAACTAACCGATAAAGTTGCTAACGTTTTTGTTCCAACTGTTTTAATTATTGCTATTATCACATTTCTAGTTTGGTTTGTCTTTTTAAATAAGAGCGTACCAACAGCTCTTAACTACGCAGTTTCCGTAATGGTAATTGCTTGTCCCTGTGCTTTAGGATTAGCAACGCCAACCGCTTTAATGGTCGGAACAGGTTTGGGCGCTAAAAAAGGAATCTTGATTAAAAATGGTGAAATTCTTGAAGCTGCTAATAATTTAACTGCAATAGTTTTTGATAAAACTGGCACAATTACTAAAGGAAAACCGCAAGTAACAGACGTCATTGGGAATAAATTAGTAGTATTACAAGTAGCTGCAAGCCTAGAAAAATTATCAGAGCATCCACTTGCACCAGCAATTCTAACTGCTGCTCAAACTGAAAATGTTGAGATGAAAGATGTAACTGATTTCAAGGCGATTGAAGGACACGGAATTAAGGGGATAATCGATGGGAAAACTGTTTTTGTCGGTAAACCCGAAATTGACCAATATACTGTTGAAACCAAAATGTCTGATGCGATAACTAAGTTGCAAAAAGAAGCAAAGACCGTTGTTATTGTTGCTATGGATGATAAGGTTATCGGTTTGATTGCAATTCAAGATGCTCCAAAGGAAACAGCTGCTAAGGCGATTTCCGACTTAAAAGCGGAAGGCTTAAAAACAGTTATGCTTACCGGTGATAATAGGCAAGTTGCAGATTCAGTTGCTAAACAAGTAGGAATAGATCAAGTAATTGCAGAAGTTTTACCGATAGATAAAGCTGACGAAATTAAAAAGTTGCAACATAACTACAAGGTTGCATTTGTTGGCGATGGTATTAATGATGCTCCAGCATTAACACAAGCAGATGTTGGGATAGCAATGGGTTCTGGAACTGATGTTGCGATTGATGCAGGCGGAATTGTTCTAATCAAAAATGACTTAGAAGATGTTGTTCGTGCACTTAAATTGAGTAAAAAAACTTTTAAACGAATTAAGTTGAATCTGTTTTGGGCATTTATTTACAACATTTTAGGAATTCCAATTGCTACGGGGTTATTTGCAGGAATTGGTTTTACTCTTAGCCCTGAAATAGCTGGTCTTGCAATGGCCTTTAGCTCATTATCAGTTGTAATAAGTTCTGTTTTACTAGGAAAAGCTAAAATTTAACGCAAAAAGGATAGTCGAAATTCAGTCGACTATCCTTTTTTATTCTGTATGAGCATTAGTTATTTGTAACGATGTTTTCACCTAAATAAAGTGGTTTTAATTTGACTACAAAAAACTATTGAAAAAAGCCGAGCATAATAGCTCGACTTTTTTACTATTCAAAGGATATTAATCAACGGATTTCAATGCTTCTAGCATATCTAAATCTCTTAACTTTTTGTTGACGATAAATCCTAAAATAATTGTAATTAATCCAATTACACCTAATGGCCACAAGAAGCTTGAGGCAGAAAGAGCTGGATTGAACATGACATTATCAGGTGGAACAACATACAGGATGTAGCGATAAAGCAAATCACCGGTCAAATATCCTACTAGAATGCCAATACCCGTTAACAAAATTGTTTCGCGGTAGATGTACATTGTGACCTCATTGTTGTAAAAGCCTAATACCTTGATGGTAGATAGTTCGCGAATTCGTTCTGCGATGTTGATATTAGTCAAATTGTACAAAATAACAATTGCCAGCAAACCAGCAACAATGATTAAAACAACCATTATCATGTTAAGGGATTGCACAACGACGTCTAGTTCTTGACTAATTGCTGTGTTTTGAACGACACCAGCGACACCGTTAAGCTTCATAAACTCTGCAGCTACTTTTTTGGTGTTCTTATTAGAACTGTTCTTTAAGTTAACCAGATGAGCGTTAGTAGAATACTTTTTAGCAAAAATCTTTTCATACTGGTTTGAGTTCATTAGAACAAAGTGGCCCATATACATTTCAGTAATATTAGCAATCTTCATTCTTCGACGATGATTGTCTTTATCAGTCAAAGTCATATAGTCACCTTTATTAACGTTTAGGAGACTGGCTAGGCGTTCGGAAATGACAACACCATCATTGGTTAATGTAATCTTCTTTTTACTGCGACGATCGTTTAAATAAAGATATTGATCAAGTTTGTGGTCTGATTTTGGCGCAATTAAAGTAATGTCTTGCGTGTCACCAGATTTACCAGCAGTTTTTGACATCGACTCATAATAGATAGGTAGTTCGGATTTAATGTTACTTTCTTCTAGTTTATCATCGAGTGTAGCTTGGTCATTAGCTGAAATTGGGGATTTTTGAGCCACTATCAGGTTGTAATGAATTAATCCTGAAAACTGACGATTGTTCATATTACTGATAGAGTTCTTTACTGCAAAACCTGTAAAAAGAAGAGTAGCTGCACCACAAACACCAAAGATTGTCATTAACATTCGTTTTTTATAACGGAAGATGTTACGGGCAGTTACCTTGTGGGTGAAGCTAAGATGGTTCCAAATAAACGGAATTCTTTCAAGAAGTATTTTTGAACCAGCTGCAGGTGGCTTAGGTAGAAGTAATGCAGCTGGTTTTTCACGGAATTCAGCTTTTGCAGTTAAATAAGCGGGTAGAACGGAACTGATCCAAGATAAAACAAGAGCAATTAAACTAATCTGCCAGTAAAAGTGTTCTTCAATTGGTGGAATCGTCAGAGACTTATAGTAAGCATGGTAAACAATCTGTGGCATTAAAGTATGGCCAAGATAAACACCAATAATTGTTCCGATGGTTCCTGAAAGAAAACCGTAAAAGACAAACTTGCTGATAACAACATTGTCGCTATAACCCAATGCTTTCAGTGTTCCAGAATTGATTCTTTCCTCATCGATAAAACGATTCATAGTGGTAAATGTGACTAAAGCAGCTACAAAGTACAAAAAGATAGGAAAGACTTTCGCTAAGTCTTCGACAACTCTTGCGACCGTAGTATAGACAAGATTTCCTTCACCACCAGGCACTTCTCGACGATTGTAAACACTATAACTTGGTGCTGATAACTTTTTGGCCTGCTTTTTTGCCTTAGCTAATTTAAGCTCATTCTTTGCAATTGTTTTTTCAGCACTTGCTGAAGCAGTCAATGCTTTTTGTTTTTTTGCTTGTAAAACTTTTGCCTTGGCAGATAATTCTGCTTGAGCCTGTTGAAGCTGCATTTTTGCTTCCGGTGTAGTAGCACTCGAAGTTTGAGCAGCTAAGGCATTTTTCTGCTCATCTAATTCTTGCTCGGCAAGTAACAGTTGCTTTTTAGTATCGGCTATTTTATTTTTGGCGTTAGTAAGTTGCTGTTCCTTTGGCTTTATTACTTGATTAAAGCTAGCATAAATTCGTTTTTGGCGTTGCTCGGTATCTTTCTTGAGCGTTTTTTGCAGTGCCTTTTTGTGATCACTAACTCGGGCAGTATAAACTTTGCCATATGAATCAAGGTTACGTAAATTGTGATATCTAAGGTTGGCAACAGTGTAAACTTGATGGTTAAAAGCACTTGGCAAAACAACAGCATATCCTTTAAGTTCGCCAGTACCACTATTACTTTGACCTAAGTTAACATTAGATAGAATTTGACTTGAGCGGACAAATCCAACAACTTTAAATGTCTTTCTTTTTAGAAGGGTACTACCAAGCAGATTCTTCTTTTCGGTAAAACTGGCTTCTTGACCAATCTTGTAGCGATTATGATAGTGCTCAGCAAGTGCAACTTCGTTTTTACTTTTAGGTAAGCGACCTTGGCGCACTTCGTACTTGCCGACAGATTTAGGCTTTGAAAAAACGCGAAAACTTTCATCGGTATTTTTTAAAACGGTGTCAGTCATATAGCCGAATTCAACTTCTTCAAGACCCTTTGTTTGCTTGATTTTTTCGGTATCTTTTTTGTCAAAACCATAATTACACATTACAGATAAATCAGCAGTGTTAAGCTCTTGCGCATAGTGATTACCAGTATCACGCATATCAGGCCCAGTAACAAAAAGCCCGACCAGCGCGAATGCTCCGATCATCATTAAGCCCATAATTGACAAGAATTGTCCTTTGGTGTGCTTAATTGACTGCCAAAAATCTTTCCAAATTATTTTTTTCATGATCTGCCTTTTCTACCACTTAATATTTGTAATATCTTCTGGTTGAGCGTTTTGCTCAATTTTGGTTACTTGGCCGTCATGAAAATGAATCACGCGATCTGCAATGGGTGCCAGTGCGCTATTGTGCGTAACAATAACTACTGTTGCGCCATTTTCGCGACTCATTTTGGCAATGGTCTGTAAGACGCTTTTTCCTGTTTGGTAATCAAGTGCTCCAGTTGGCTCATCACACAAGAGTATTTTGGGATTTTTAGCAATAGCACGTGCAATAGCAACTCTTTGCTGCTCACCACCTGATAGTTCAGCAGGGAAGTTGTTAATTCGATTTTTCAAGCCAACGTCAATTAAGGTTTGAACTGGATCAAGTGAATCGGCAACAATTTCTGATGCTAGTTCGACATTTTCTTTTGCAGTTAAGTTTTGAATTAAGTTGTAGAATTGAAAAACAAAACCAATGTCATTACGCCGGTACGTAGTCAATTGGCGTTTATTATAATTTGCAATATTTTTGCCATCGATAATGATGTCACCAGAGGTGTTGGTGTCCATTCCGCCTAAGATATTGAGGATAGTTGACTTACCAGCACCGGAAGCTCCTAAAATAATTGCCAATTCGCCTTTTTCAATGGAAAAATTGACGTCGTTATTAGCTAAAATTTCCGTGTCACCGGTTTGGTAACGTTTAAAATTGTGTTTGACTTCAATATAACTCATAAATAATTTTTCCTTATTAAATCTGTTTTTTGTTTAACTTGATTTTAGTCTAAATATTCTTCTAACACTTGCAAAACGCCCATTTCATTGTTGCTAGGGGCTTCATACTTGGCAATTTTCTTTAAGCGTTCATCAGCATTTTCCATTGCATAGCTATAACCAGCAAGTTCGATCATTTCTTTATCATTCATTCCATCGCCAAAAGCAATCAGTTCTTCAGGCTCAACTCCAAAGTAGCGTAAAAAGAATTTGATTCCCTGCCCCTTGTTAACGTTGACTGGCATGATGTCGATATTATCAAAACCGCTAGTTGTGCAGTGAATTCGCTCAGTATTATCTGCGTTGAATTTCTTTTCAATTTCACTAGCTAGTTCAGAAGAGCAGCTTAGTGTCAGCTTGGTTAAGCTGTCGCTGGTTGGAAGGTCAAGTAAGTTTGCGATTTCATCAATGTTGGGATAGAAAAAGTGCATTAATTTTTTAAAATTGGTGGATGCACGTTTATTTAAGTAGGCACTATCCAAACCACTCGCAACAATTTCTATTTGGGGGTAATTAGTCTGAATGAAATTAATTAGCTTAATACCAGTTTTATAAGTAAAAACATGTCTAGCGATGACCTGATTATCCTTGGTAAGAATTGAACCATTATCAGCTATAATGTCGATTCGATCCAGAAACTCAAAAAAATCTTGTCGCAAACGCGAAAGAGGGCGCCCACTAGAGACAATGAAATGAACTTTTTGCTCACGTAATTTGGTTAAAACTTGTTCAAACCGGTAATGATCAAACTGCTTATTATCATCTTCAAAAGTGCCGTCCATATCTACGGCAACTGCTTTAAATGGAATTGGTGTCATCGGTGTTCTCCTTCGTCTAAAATCCTCTATATTATTATATATTAGATAGATTGGTTTTTTCTTTATTTAACAAAAAAACAGATTCATTTAACGATGAACCTGTTTTAAAATTTTGATAACTATTTTTTAGCTGAAGTAGGCTTTTTTCTGCCAACTAGCCAGCAAATCAGAATTGCAAACACTGTTTCAATCAGAATTAATACAATGTTCATGCCCAGTTTAGCCTGTCCAAGACTAAGTGTAGCGCCATTAAACAAGTGATTTCTTTCTCCTAAGTATAAATCAAAAATAATTGAACCAATTACTAGAACACCCATAGTTGTCCATTGACCACGATTGAAAGCAATTCCGTATTCTTCTTCACGTTTCCTGATACTTGGTAGAATCGCACCCAAACCAATCAATACTACAATTGCGACAATGTTAATAATTAGTTCATACCACCAATAGCCACTGAATTGCTTAATGTCTTGTGGCGCAATGCCGAGTACTGTTGCCACTGCAGTGACAATCAATAAAAACAGTCCAGCCAGATAGCCAAGCTTGTCGTTTTTAATAAAGACATAATCTGACTTGAATTTCTGTGAATTCTTCCTGATTTGCATGAATGAGAAGAAAATCCAGCAGGTAACACCTGGTGAAATAATACCGTTAAGGTTTAAGAGCCAGTTGAAAATATCATTCATATCAGGTAGAAAAATTCCTAAAAGCATGATGAAAGCTGAAAGACCGACAGTTAGAACGTAACCATTAATTGGTAATCCATTTTTATCTTTTTTCTGCAAAAAGTGTGGCATGTATTTGTCACCAGTATCGGAAATTAGCATTCTCGTCATTGCATCGAGTAAAACGGCCAGAAGGGCTGCATTGTAAAAGACTGATGTCCAAGCCCAAATGTAAAGTAATGTTTTACCCATACCATATTGGTGACCGACCATATCAAATGCGTAGTAGGCACCGTTCATCTTTAAATCTTTTGGAATATGGTAACCGTCAAAGTAAATACCAAGTGCGAATGAGCCAAAGACAGTTAAGAAAATGGTCATAATTGCTAAAGCAACCATTGCTTTAGGAAAATCAGCTTTTGGTTTCTTCATTTTGGTAACGTAAGGCGCTACTAGCTCACAGCCATTTAAAGCGTAAATTAACATGGCAATAGTGGTCCAATAATGCATGTCAAACTTAGGAATTAATGTTTTCCAAGTAAAGGGATGGGTTGCCATATGGCCACCTGATTTAGCTAAACCTAAGAAAGCTAAGAAAACAAACATTAGTGTCATGATTAACATCAAGCCACCACCAATAGTTGACAAAATTTCCATTGAACGAGAGAAATAGTGTTCAATGATGATGAAGATAATAAACATGGCAAAAGTCATGAGAGCAAATTTGGTGTTAGATATTTGACTCTGAAACTTTTCTGAACCAGTTAATGCCCAACCAATATCGACAATAATCTCGTTAGCTGAATCGACGGCATAAGGGATAGATGCAGCCCAATATGTCCATGCAGTAAAGTAACCAAGGAATTCCCCATTGGTTCCACGTACCCACGAGGAAAGCCCACCGCCTTCCTGATTAAAGACTGAGCCTAATTGTCCAACCATTAATGAATATGGAATAACATAAAAAAGACACATTATGATCCATGAGGTGACAACTGGCATTCCCTGATTTTGGAAATTGTACATGATATCATCGAGGCCAATAACCGTACAGAAAGCCATTAGGGTTAAAACAGGCCACGAGATATATTTCTTATTAGAATCTAGTTCCTCCACAAAAGTTCTCTCCTTTTTTAAACAATTATTTACATTTTACGCATTAAAAATGAAAAAGACTAGGGAATAATTAATAAATTCGTCTGCATTATTATGGTAAGTAATTATATTAGACTGGAAGAAAATTACTTGGCTTAACTTGATAGTATTGAATTTTCTTAAACCGTGCGTTAAGATTATATCGTTAATATTTTAAGCAGAGAAAGAAGGATTCTTATGTCAGGACATTCAAAATGGCACAATATTCAAGGCCGCAAGAATGCGCAAGACGCAAAGAGAGGTAAAATTTTCCAAAAGTTATCTCGTGAAATATATATGGCTGCAAAGACTGGTGGTCCTGATCCCTCTGGGAATCCTAACCTACGTATGGTGATGGATAAGGCACGTGCCAATAATATGCCTAAAACCAACATTGATCGTGCGCTTAAGAAGGCTGAAGGTAATTCAGATGAGCACTATGATGAAATTACATATGAAGGTTATGCTCCAGGTGGTGTAGCAATATTTGTTGAAGCTTTGACTGATAACAAAAATCGGACAGCTTCTGCAGTTCGTGTTGCATTCACTCGTAATGGTGGTTCTCTTGGTGCTAGTGGCTCAGTTGCTTACATGTTTAATCGCAAAGGTTACATTGTAATTGATCGTACTACTACTGACGCAGATGAGGATCAGATGCTTCTTGACGTAATGGATGCTGGTGGTGACGATTTACAAACTAGTGACGATGCGTTCGAAATCTACACTGATCCAAAACAATTTGCTCAAGTTCGTGACGCTTTAGAAAAAGCAGGTTACAAATTGGCAAATGCGGAATTGACAATGATTCCAGAAAATACAACACCTGTTCCTGAAGATAAGAAGGAACAATTTGATAACTTAGTTGATGCACTTGAAGACGATGATGATGTTCAAAACGTTTATACTGCAGCTGAGGAAGACTAATTAATAGAAGATAAAACCTTCCAGATTTATTCTGGAAGGTTTTTTATTTGCCATAATTAGTTGTTTCTTAACCAATGTAATAACTGTTCGTGCAAAGGCTAAACTAAAAGCATCAGATTTGCTTTAAATAAAGTTGACTGCTTCACAAAAAAATAAATAGCGTCTTATCATAATGGTACTAGTAAACATGGCATTATTTAACAAAGTTAGTAAAAGATATTTATAAATTTGAGTAATAAATCACAAATTTATTGGGAATATTAGGTATACAAGTAGTATACTGTTTTACTGGAATTAATTAGATTCTTTATTACAAGACATTTTAATGAGTAGGAGAGTTAAGATGACAAAACCCGTTATTTTAAGTACGGATCCTGGAATTGATGATGCAGTTGCAATCTCAATTCTATTATTTGATCCGCAAGTAGATGTGAAGCTAATTGCGGCAGCTGCTGGTAATGTGGGAATTGAACAGACACTAAACAATGTGTTAAAGCTTGAAAAGTTTTTAGGCAAAAAAGTTCCTGTTGTAGAGGGCTGTAAACGCGCTTTAATTAAGGCACCAGTAGATGCGGCTAGCGTTCATGGTAAAAGTGGCATGGATGGTTATGACTTTCCAGAGCCTGATTTAGATTTACTATTAAAAGATACAACAGCACCCGAAGCTATTCACAAGGTAGTGGCTAATTCAAGTGAAAAAGTTACTTTGGTGGGGATTGCACCATTAACAGATTTTGCACTCTACATTCGGCTATATCCTGAAGATTTAGCTAATATTAAAGAATTAGTATTGATGGGTGGCTGCATTGGTCGCGGAAATTACGGCATTTATTCCGAATTTAATATTGCCGGCGATCCTGAAGCAGCAAAAATTGTTTTTGAAAGTGGACTCAAGATTCGCGTTGCACCGTTAGAGCTTGGCTTCCAAGCACTTGTTAAGCCTGAAATAAGTGAGCAAATCAAGTCGCTTGGCAGTGTTGGTGATATGTTCTATAGCCTATTTAAACGCTACCGTGGCGGTAGTTTCAATACTGGATTAAAAATTTACGATGCACTTGCAGCGGGAATTTTACTAAATCCAACTATGTTTGATTTTGAAGAGGCGTACGTCGATATCATAGCCGATCAGGGCCCTACAAACGGTGCTTCTTTAATGGACTTCAATAATAAATTGAATAAACCAGTAAATGCCTTAATTGGTAAGTCGGTTAATGTTGATGAATTTATTGCTTGGTTCATCGAAGCAATCAAAAAAACTTGTTAGATTAGAAGGGAATTTTTAATGAATCAGTTAATCGCAATCGTATTAACTTTGTTGTCAGTAATCATCTTGGTTTACATGTTATCCAAGAAAATGGATATTAAAATTGTGCTATTTGCTTTAGGACTTGTACTTTTGTATTGTGCAGTTCTAATGGGCAATAAGATAACCGTTTTAGCACCAGTGTCGAACCAATTTTTAAAACCTATACAGGTTATAATAGATCAATTTACTTCGACGCTGTCACAAGCAGGATTTGTAATTCTACTTTTAGCTGGGTATAGTGCCTACATGAGTCACATTGGCGCAAACGATGTGACAGTGAGTGCTTTGACTTCTTCAATGAAGGGAATTAAATCTGTTTACTTATTAGTTCCGATTGTTTTCTTAATGTCAAACATCCTTTCTCTTGTAGTTCCAAGTGCTTCAAATTTAGCAATTATTTTATTGGCAACATTGTATCCTGTTTTAAGAGCAACAGGAATGAGTAGATTAACTTCTGCTGCTTTGATTGCTACTTCAGCTACAATCATTCCAACACCATTAGGTTCAGATAATGTAGCATTGGCTTCAGCACTACATTTGTCAACTACACAATATGTTTTTGGCTACCACGCTTTAATTTCAATTCCGACCTTACTTTTAATTGCTGTAATTCAATATTTCTGGCAAAAACATGAAGATAAGAAAGATGGACAGGAAATTAGCTATGAAGAAGAATTAAAGAAATATGGGTTAAAAGAAGAGAGTACCCAGAAACTTAAGGTTAAAGGTGGAAAATTCGTACGCTTTGTATACGGCCTATTGCCTTTAGCACCAATTATCATCTTGATAGTTGACTTCATCTATAATCTTGTTAGAGGCGTAACTACAACCATGAGTGTGCAGGAAGTGACGCTTATCAGTTGGATTATTGCCATTATCGTTGAACTAATTAATACCAAAGATGCTAAACAAGTTTTGCAAGACAGCAATGTGTTCATTAAAGGGATGGGCAATGCAATGAGTATTGTCGTACTTTTAGTTGCTGCTCAAACTTATGTCCAAGGATTAAATGCTGTTGGCATCATGACAATGCTACAAAATTCAATGACAGATATTAAAAGTGCCGGAATCCTCTTGCCAATAATTATGGTAATCTTTACTGCTATAATTGTTATCTTGAGTGGTAGTGGTATTGCATTGATTTTTGCATTAATTCCATTGATTGTACCGTTAGCAAAATCTGCCGGAATTGCCCCACAGCAACTTTCTGTTCCAATTCAATTAGCAGCTAATTTGTTAAGAGCAGTTTCGCCTGTTGCGGCAGTCGTCCTAATCGTTTCCGAGGCAACTCACTTGGATACAGCTCAAATTATCAAGCGGACTTCTGTACCAATGCTTGGTGGTGTAGTCATTATGCTAATCCTGTCATTCTGTCTACTATAAAAACTGAATAGAAGAATAAAGAAGCAGTACTTAAAGTGCTGCTTTTTTGTTTATTCAAAATAATATTTAGTTTTAACAAAAAAATTCCAGCTTTTTGCGTAATTATTATTGGCGGCAAAAAGGAGGTATTTATGCGAATTAAAGAAGCGGTTAGTTCATTAATTCAAGAAGCAATTGACTGTCATGCCAGCGATTTGTTCTTTTTAATCCAAAAAGGAAAGTTAGTGGTTAATTTTCGAACAATTAATGGAATTGCAAATCAAGCGAATTTTTCGATTAACGAAGGAAAGGAGTTGATTAATTATTTAAAGTTTGCGGCTCAAATGGATATTGCTGAACACCGACGACCACAAGTTGGGGCATTTGATTTTGAGTACAATAAGCAAGTATATTATCTGCGATTATCCAGTCTTGGTGATTATACTGACTGCGAGTCACTGGTTATCAGAATTATTTACCGTGTAAGTGAAGGAAAGTATTTCTTTAACCAGCAACTTGAATTACTGAAAAGCTTAGCGCAAAAACGTGGTCTTATTATTACTAGTGGTCCAACGGGCTCGGGGAAAACGACCACCATGTACAAACTTGCTAAGTATGTTGGTCAAGACAGGATGGTGATGACAATTGAGGATCCGGTGGAAATCCATGAAGCTAGTTTTTTACAGACACAAGTTAATTTGGAGGCAGCCATTACATACCCGATATTACTTGAAGCAGCTTTACGACATCGTCCAGATATTCTAATTATTGGCGAAATCAGAAATGCAATAACTGCTCGTTTAGCAATTGATGCGGCCTTGAGTGGTCACTTGGTTTTTGCAACGGTTCACGCAAAAAGTACACTGCAAACAATTTCAAGACTAGAAAGTTTGAACATTACTAAAAGTGAATTGGTAAATTGTCTTACTGCTGTTTGTTATCAACGTTTATTGCCAACAAAAGATGGTTTTTCTTGTCTAATGGACATTGCAAGTAGGAATTTTTTGCAAAAAAGCATCTTGAAATCTCAACGGGGTGATTATGTTGACTGGCAAGATAATATAGCGAAGTTAAAGCAGGAGGAGAGAATTAGTGCGGCAGTATTTGAGCAATTCAAGCAAGGGTAAGCTAAATAGTAGGGAACGATTTCTCTTTTTGGATTACTTACAAAATAGTTTAATTAACGGTTTTTCTCTCGGTACAAGTTTGGAATTAATGCCAATTGTTTGGTCAAAGCAGAAAAAGATCCTTGGAAAGTTAAACAAACGCCTTCAGTCTGGAACAAAATTGAGCAAAGAAATGGAACGACTAGGCTTTTCAAAAACTGTTGTTACCCAGATCGACTTAGCAATGAATCAAGGCAACTTAGTTGAATGCCTTGGCCAACTTGCGTCATTGAGTAGATTGAAAAATGAACAAATAAAGAAATTAAAAGCCGAAATGTCCTACCCATTTGTTTTAGCTGTAATGATGGTTTTGTTGCTCGTATTCATGCAAACCTTCGTTTCTAGTCAGTTTGCGAATACTGGAGAGCATACTGGTGACATTATGCTATTTGTTTTACTTGTTATGGGGCTACTTTTTATCTATTTTTTAGTTAAAGTTACCACCTTATTGAAGAAACAGGACTATCGTTCTCTGGTTAAGTTAGAACATTATCTAATCATTGGTTCGACTATTAAATTATATGTTAATTACTTACTTGTTTATGATGCTGGTTTATTGCTTGCAAGTGGGTTTTCACTACAAAAGATGTGTGAGTATGCTGCTAAACAAGAAACAGGGTCACTACAACAAGTGATTGGTGCAAAAGTTGGTAACCAGCTTAGGGATGGTAAAAGCCTGGAGGAAATTATCAAGAAAGAGCCTTTTTTACCAAATGAACTGTTATTGCTAGTTCAAACTGGTGCGAAAAAGAGTGATTTAAGTAAGCGCTGCTTGCTTTTAGGGAAGACACTGTTTACTAATTTGTCCAACAAAATTGAAAAGTTAATTGTTAATGTTCAACCGTTTTGCTTTATCTTAATTGGATTATGCATTATCGGGATGTACTTAAAGTTATTACTACCAATGTACGCAATGATGCAAAGTATTTAGGAGGATATAAAAATGAAAAAAGCAATAAAAAAATATCTATTGGGTTTACTAGCCAAAAATAGAAAAGCACAAGGATTTACTTTGATTGAGATGGTAGTAGTCGTTGCTATTATCGTTATGTTGTTATTAATCATTGCACCTAATTTGACTAAACAAAAGCAAAGTGCAAATGACAAAGCTAATGATGCATTTAAAACGACACTCCAAACTCAGGCAGATTTATATCAAGAAGACAAAGAGCGCGACGGTAAGGAAATTTCCTTTAAAAATATGTTTGACGACGGCTATTTAACTAAGAAACAGTTTGATAAGACACAAGATTATACAGTAACTAACGGTGTTGTTCAAAAGAATGCAAACTAAAGCAAGCCAACGTGGCTTTACAGTTATTGAAATGGTAATTACTTTAGCAATTTCAATCGGAGTAATTATGCTGGGTACAGTTTGTCTTGACGGTTATAGTGAAAAAATGATGTTAAATAATACTACCAAAGAAGTTAAAAGCACAATCGAACAGGCTGCTACAATTTCTACCATTAAACATGTTGCAAGCTACATCAGGTATTATCCTAATTCGAATATGTTGACGGTTACCAGAGCAGGCCGTAGAAAAGTTGTTAAAATTGCACCACAAATAAATATTTATAAATTGTCAGATTTATGGATTTCGTCAAGTGGTTCAATGTCACCGAGAACAATTGTAATTGCCAATCGTCAAGAAAAAAGGACAATCAGGCTGCAAATGATGTGGGGACGAGTGATTGACAATGCAGCATAAAATAGGTGGTTTTTTAATGGCTGAAAGTTGTGTCGCACTCTCTATTACATTTTTAGGAATTGTCAGTATTTCATTGATTGTGAGCGAAAGTAGATCATTTGAACGAGAAAATGAGCAAAAAGTTGATCGTACTTATGCTATGCGAGCAATGAAAGAAAATGGAATTAAGCAAATTATTGTTCATGATCATGTTTATCAATTGATAGGTGATTCAAAAATTTATGACGCAACTAAAAAACAAACGTACAAGGTCAAGAAGTAGGGGCTACTTATTGGCAGATGCTGTATTTGCTGTTTTTGTAACCTTGCTAACAGTTGTAACTTTACAGAATATGTTAAAGAGTATGACAACGGCTGACAAAGCGCATCATCGAGCCGATGACATTGTATTTGCTTATGTTCAATTTGATCATTTTTTGAAAGAAGATGCTAAAACCGTTTATCTTTTTCCAGCTGGAACAAATAGTCGTCAAGTTGCTATCAAAAAAGTTAGTCAAAGCGGTAAAACGCAAGTTTATATTTTAGCTTCATATAAAAACATGATTAGAATGAGGGCGCCTGAAGGAGGGCATATGCCACTACTGTTAAACGTTAAAAAAGCCTCATTTATTAGTAAAGACCAACAAATAAAAATTAACGTCGTCGAAAAAGATGGGCGATCATCTGAAATATATTTCAAATTGGATGCAAAACCTAAAACAACAAAAAATGAAAAGAGGAAAAATAATGAAATTAAAAGCTAGCGCTTTATTAAGTAGCGTTTTAGTTTTAACTACCTGTTTGCTTTTTTTACAGTTTTATCAAGAAACCTATTGTAGCAGTATGCAAAACAATACGCTATTAATCGAATATTTATGTCGGTATTGATTTACTTGCGCTTGTTACCTGATTTCTATTAAAATGTTTAGAAGAAACGGGGTATCAAAGTGGATAAAATTGAAAACTTATTTAATAAATTTATAGACTGCGTTGAGGTATTACAGAATGCTCTAAACGTATCATTTAGTGAAGCACTAACAGAGACTTTTGATAATTTGGAAAATGAGCAGATAAAAGTTGAATTAGGTGCACCTGATAAAGAAACAGTGGCCCAACTAAGTGAAAAATACCAACAACTGCATTATGAAGATCTTTCACAAAAGGCAAAAGTGCAAATATTTACTTTTCTAACACTCAAGGCTATTAACGAGGACGATTTAGATCCTAATCAGATGCCAACACCTCCAGTGATATCAACTATTATTGCGATGTTTATGCAGAAATTATTACCGGATCAAGGGCTAACTATAATTGATCCCGCAATTGGTTCAGGCAATTTATTATTCTCAGTGGTAAATCAGCTCAAAAATGCGAATCATTCAAAAGCAGATTTTAACTTATTTGGCATTGATAACGATGAAGATATGTTGAACTTTGCCGATATTAACGCGCATTTAAATGGTCTTGAAATAGAGCTATTCAACCAAGATGCGTTAACACCATGGTTTTGTTCTGAGCCAGACGTTGTTGTGAGTGATCTACCAATTGGTTATTATCCAATTGATGAAAATGCAGAAAATTTTGTAACCAAGGCTGAAAAAGGTCATTCATTTGCTCATCTTTTGTTTATTGAACAGATAATTAAGAATTTGGCGCAGGGTGGATATGCTTTCCTTGTTGTTCCTAAGGACATTTTGTCTGGAAAAACTGGAAGTGACTTTATGCCATGGTTATCAGAAAAAGTTTATTTAAGAGCAATAATTGAGCTGCCAGATAATGCGTTCCAAAATAAATTTAATCAAAAGTCCGTTTTAGTTTTCCAAAATCATGGTAAAAATGCTAAAAGTAGTGAGGTTTTTCTCACAAAGTTAGATACACTTAAAAAAGAAGAGGACCTAATCAAGCTTAATGTTAAACTAAATGAGTGGTATACTAAAAATATTCATTAACTTGTGGAAAAAGTCAAATTAAAGTGTATGGAGGAATCTCATTTATGAAAAAAGTTTTAGCAATAAACTCAGGAAGTTCTTCATTTAAGTATAAACTATTTGCTGTACCTGAAGAAAAAGTACTGGCAGAGGGGATTGCTGATCGAGTTGGTATTGATGGCTCATCTTTTGAAATTAAGTTAGCCAATGGTGAAAAGCACGAAGAAAAGGTTGCAATTCCTGATCAAGAAACAGCTGTCAATTTGTTATTAAAGGCTTTAAAAGAATATAAAGTTGTTGAAGACTTGAGTGAAATTGCTGGAGTAGGTCACCGGATTGTTGCCGGTGGTGAAGATTTTACTGATTCTGCTATTATTGATCAGGAAAAGCTGCAAAAAGTTTACGATTTAAAAGAATATGCCCCATTACATAATCCGGCTGAAGGAAAGGGGATTGAAGCTTTTATGAAGTTACTACCCGATGTTCCTGAAGTAGGGGTTTTTGATACTTCATTCCATCAAACATTGGATCCGGAACACTACATGTATTCAATCCCTTATAAATACTATGAAAAATATGGTGTGCGTAAGTATGGTGCACATGGTACTTCTGTGCGTTACATTACTGGTAGAGCAGCAGAAATGCTTGAACGTGATGCCAAAGATTTGAAATTAATCGTATGTCACTTAGGTTCTGGTGCATCTGTTACTGCAGTAAAGAATGGAAAATCATATGATACATCAATGGGCTTCACACCACTTGCTGGTGTTACTATGGGGACTCGCTCTGGTGATGTTGATCCATCCGTTTTGCAATATATTATGAATAAGGAAAACCTTGATATTAATCAAATGATTGACATTTTGAATGATCAATCTGGTTTATTAGGTATTTCCGGCATTTCTTCTGATATGCGTGACTTGGAAAATAATTCAGATGAAAAAGCAGTATTAGCACGTAAGATCTTTGTTAACCACATAAGACAGTATATTGGTTCTTACATTGTTGAATTAAAGGGTGTTGATGCAATTATCTTTACTGCTGGAATCGGTGAGCATGATGCAGGTATTCGTGAAGAAATCATGAAGTCCTTTGAATTTATGGGACTAAAGCCAGATTATGAAGCTAATAAGTCTAATGGCGAGAAGTTAATTTCTAAACCAAATTCAGCAATCCAGGCAATGATTATTCCAACTGATGAAGAATTGATGATTGAACGTGATGTTGTTCGTCTAGCTCACTTGAGTTAACGACAAAACGTGTAATTAAATAAAGAAGCCGCTAAGGAAAAACTTAGCGACTTTTTTTGTTTATTTTTGATATTATAGTATTTGGAAATAATGCTGTAACATAGGAAAAATATGTGTTATTTCCTAAAAGAAATGTGTCGTCATTAAACGATTTAGCAGAGAGAATAGCTTTTTTACTGTTATAGCACTATTAGGGAATTCAATTTTACAAGTCTCTCAGCCATAGAGAATTAATTATGACATTTTGGGCAATACGAATAATTTATTGCATGCATATGTCTTTTCCGGATTTCAAACTGAGGAATTGGAAAGTCTAGCCAAACCAGTTTGGTTATATGATTCGCATTATTAGATTGATTTTGACTATCAATATAATTCACAAAAGCATGGTCGGATTCAACGGTAAATAACTTAAAACTTGAACAAAATAGTAAAGGAAAAATAAATGATTAAATTAGTTGCGATTGATGTTGATGACACATTATTAAATAGTCAGGGAAGGTTACTTCAATCTACTATTGAAGCAATAAAAAAAGCAGTAGAGCGTGATATTAAGGTTGTGTTATGCTCTGGACGACCATTAGCTGGTGTGAAGCATTTTTTGAATGAGCTAGGAATAGTTCAGGATAATCAATATGTTGTTACTTTTAATGGTGCTGTTATTGAGACGGTGACAGGTAAGACTTTACAAAAATCTGGAATTGATCATGCAACTTATGAAAAGATTGACCAATATTCGAAAGAACATGGCGTGGATTACAATATTGTTGATGAGAATAGTGCAATCATTACAAGTAATTTAAATGTTAATCGAATTACTGTTGTCCAGGCATGGGAAAACAGTGCTGGTGTCTTAATCAGAAAGCCTGATGAATTACCTAAAGATGATCAAGTAATTAAGGCTGTTTTTGGTGATGAAAAAGATAAGCTTGATCAAGTTGAAGCTGATGTTGTAAAAACATTTGGAAAAGAAAATTACGTGGTGCGCGCAGCAGCTAACTTTTTAGAAATAATGCATCCAGATGTTAACAAGGGAGTAGCACTAGAATTTTTGAAAAAAGAACTAGGATTAGAAACTGCTGAAGTGATGGCTATAGGGGATGAACGCAATGATATTCCAATGTTTAAAGTGGCTGGAACTTCAGTAGTAATGGAAAACGGTTCTGCTGCAGCAAAAGAACATGCAGATTATGTAACTGCTTCAAATGATGAAAATGGAATTGAACAGGCATTTAATAAATTTGTTTTGTAAAGTTTTCTGTTGTAACTCAGAAGCTACCGGATAGTAAGTTAGTGTAATTTATGCTATACTATTTCTATCCTATTTGGGGATGTTTTGGGATTCGACAGGCGTAGATTCGCATTGACTGCGATCCGTAGGTCACGTCTGCGTTAACAACGTCATCAGTTTTATAACTGCAAATAAAGAAAATTCTTACGCATTAGCTGCTTAATTTAAGCGCATGTGTTGCTTTTTATCGGATTACTCACGTCTGGTAAAAAGTATCAACTTAGTGAGTTACGTTTAACTACCTCATCTGAATAGTTAAAAAGAGTCATTTCAGGTTAGCTAGTCCATTCTAGCCCTGTTATATGGCGTTTTGGATTAGTGAAATTCAAGTAATATAACTATGATTGTAGATGTCAGTGACGGAATGCGTTTGGACAGGGGTTCAATTCCCCTCATCTCCATAGAATCTATGCTATAAATGTTGATATTACAGTATTATGATACATGGGTGGACTAAAAATGGACTAAACGGTACTTATCTTGAGTACTGTTTAGTTCATTTTTTATTTATAAGGTATCTAGTATTTCTTCAATACGGTTATCAGTCTTAGCTTTTAGCTCGTATAGACATATGTCTTGTATTTTAGTGATCTAACTTTTTAGAAACTGAACATAAGTCAACCCCTTTGAGCAATAATAAAACATATGTATGTTTTAAACCGTAATAGTAGAAGCTAATAAAGATCAAGCTTGTCTAAGTATTTTCTGATTATCATGCTACTGCATTGGAAGTGGCTAGCGCATCAAATTTGTCAATGAATGTCTTTTGTTATTGCAGACTCATAAAGATTTAAAATATCTGCTAATTTTGGTCGGCTTTAATCACACATGTTGAAGATTTACTTTTTTGTTAATCTTATTTGAATCATAGTTAATTGTTTTGTATATATCGTAATCTCAAGATTAGGTTATATAAAAGTATAGTCTATGTTATATTCACACGCTGATACTCTAATTTTGCCGAAGATGTACGCCTGCATTAATGAATGTTAGTAGCATGTATTTGTTTATATATGTCAGCATAATATCTATGCTATAAAAATAAATATAGTAATAATGTTTATATGAAGTGCCCCAAAAATTTAGTACAAATTTTTGGGTTATTTTTATGAAGTTAGTGCGACTGAACTCAGTCGGCTCTATCTGGTTAGAAGGGCTGATATAGTTATTTATTGACTTTGATTGACTGTCATGGTCTAGCTTTTTAGAACAGCCTTTCACTACTTATAAAAGTGATTTTAGGGAGCAAGCCCTTAGGCGAATCATTAGTTGAACATGAGTATGTCAATCGAATATATTATTATTTGGACTTAAAAAATCGTGGCATATTATACAATTGGATACAGAAATATCATAAAAATGGCTATAATATCGTTAACGAGTAGAGAGGACGACCGTCCCATGACTAAAAGAGAAAATTGTTCAAACAAGAAATCGTATGCTTACGCCAGCAGGACTTAAAGCTAACCACCGAGAACGAATTTGTAAAAAATTGCGTTTGTTGGTCTGTTGTTCGACCAACAAACGCAAACCTGGAAATAGCTTAGGCAGTCTCACCTAAGACGTGGGCTTAAAGTCAGTGCAACTTTTATTCTGGATTCCATTAATGCTAAGCTAAATCTGCCGCATCTATCTCGTAGTAATTACTACGAGACTTTAAAGAAGAAGGACAAAGATCAGAACAGCCAAGAAATATCGATAAAAATAAAGAACACAAGCACTGCTACGGTTATCAAAGTATTATCTAGGAATTAAGATGTCATGGATTATTAGTCAACTATAAAAAGTTATAGTGCCTATTGAACAAGTTGAAACTATTTTCTATTTGTCAGTAAGCGCCGGCGCAAGTATAACAGTTATCGCGATAATCAAGGATAGATAAGCATAACTAGTTAAGCGCAATTTATCCCAATCATAAACGCTATTCATATATAGTTAAGTTTAAGTTCAATGAGCAAAAGACATACGTATCTCACCAATCATTAATGGGTGATCAAAGAGATTATTTCCTATAATGTTTCTCGTAGTCCTAATCTTAGGCAAACGAGATTGACTCAGAAATCATGGCATTAGCCAATTAACGTGTCACGTAAGGGTAATTGACTTGATGATGGATTAATGAAAGGCTCTTGGGGATACTCAAACGGGAAATGTCTTACGGGTCCGAAAAGCAGTTTAAAAACCTTAACGGTCTGGCAAAGACTACATTGAGTAATACAATCAGAAAAGAATTAATATAAAACTAAAAGGCTTAACTCCGATTGAATATCGGAAGGCAGTCCTCAGTTAGTAGCTAATAAAGTATCATAATTTTAAGATTTACATAATGTCCCTCTATTTTATAGAACTTAAGAATAGTTTTTCAGACTTTTGTTTTATATTTTTTTAAAATTATATTTATCTTCTGAAAACACTAGTCTTATTTGAGGGCTTGAAAAGAAAAGTTCTTGTCTCTTACCTCTATTTTGGTTGTTTGCAGTATATTTTAATGAGTATAAATACTTTTGATTAATGGGAGCGTAGAAATCTAATATAGGTTTAGTATTATCATATGTCAGTATCCATTTATAATCTGTTAGAGCAATTATCTCTTTGGACAATTGCTCATGTCCATCATTATTTAGAGAAGAAAAATATAAATTTTTTCCTTGGTTATAATATGGTGGATCAAGGAATATAAAAGAATTATCTTTATATTCCTTGATGTTATTAAGTAAGTTGAGAGCATCAAGATTGGTGAGTTTAATACGATTTTTATTTGATGAGATAAATTCAATTTTTTTAACTAGGGTATCTATGTTAAGCCGGTCATAAAGCTTTGTGCGACCTTTTTGATGAAAACCTCCGATTGGTCCACTATTGATAATTCCGCTACGAGTGGTTCTATTTAAGAATAAAGTAGCAAATGCTCCATTAAAAGAGATGGGATTGTCTTTTTCAGTAAGATAAATATCTTTTTGCCTTTTCCAAAAGCTTATTAATAAATCTATATCATTTATTCTATTTTTGTATGAGAATGGTAATTCCTTTAATTTTAAAATCAATTGATCAGGTGAATTTAATATGTGATACCAAACTGAATAAATAGATGGATCAAAATCATTAATCCAAATATTGTCTACTATATTGTTTTTGATAAGCTTCAACGGTATTCCTGCTCCACCAGCAAATGGCTCTATATATGTTTGAACAGGCTGATTAACTTGAATTAAAGCTGCAACAAAGTCGTATAATTGAGTTTTTCCACCAGGATATCTAAATGGAGATTCAGTCTTGGGCATATGTTTTCGCCTCCTCAATGAGAAGTATATAGCAAAAAAATTGTTTTGGCCAGTTCTTAAAAATTATTTTAGCGACCTAAACTTAATTGGAACATTTTGGGGATAATTCTCACCAATTATTACATTATATTTTTTAACTAGTTTTCTAACAAACGTATCAAATGTCGAAGAATATGCTCTTATAAATTGTGGCATTAATTTGTCGATTATAGATTTATTATCTTTAAACCATGCTTTTGTTTTATCCTCTTCATTACCGCGAGAGTATTTATTCGGTGCATTATTAATCAGCGTATCTTTGGAAAAAGGCATTTTTTCTATATCCTCAAGAAAATAAAACGGATCTTCAGGTTCTAAATTAGAAAAGTATTCCCATATAATACCTTCAAAATAAGAATATTCTATATTTGGAAGGGTTGGAAAACTTAAAATACTTTTGAGCGATATGTCATTTTGATTTTCATCAGGGTTATAAGTAAAAAGTGAACTATTTTTCCTAAGTTCTTTTTGTCCTGATTCTTTGGAAACATCTGGATCCAAAATAATAATACTATTTGAAAAATAACCAAAGTCACTAGAAACTAAGTGAATCAATTGCTGCCAACCTATTGAAATATCAAGATAATTTAAAGCCATTGTAGACAGGTCATATTCTTCAATAATCTTTTTCAAAAACCAATTTGCTGTGTCATCTTCTGTAAATATTACAATTTTGTTTCTATGATGTTGACCAGTTGCAGTTAAAGTAAGCTCATTCTTTATCCAATCGAATTTGGGATTTTCCTTATTTTTAACCTTTTTTCCTAGTTTTCTTAAATAACATAGCTGGTAACTGTTGTCATTACGTTTTTTACATAAGTTAATAAAATGATTAATTAGAGTTAATGAATGAGTGGTAAAGACAATTTGAATGTTAAGCTCTTTAGCCTGTTTATATAAAAAGTCTATAAGATTATTTTGGGCGGAAGGGTGTAAAGTTGCATCAAGCTCATCTATTAGTAATAAACCACCGAAATATTTGTCTTTCATTTCAGATTTTAAATTTCGGAATGATGCTAAGCAGGATAAAATTTGATTCAAATTATCTTGTCCGCTTGAATTTCCTAGTGCACCGTAATCTGTACTTTCTATTCCTAGGCCGTCTTTTCTATTTATATTCTGAATTTTTGTATTATCTAAACCTTTAATTTGCTCTTGGGATGAAAAAATTTCTTTATATGCATCTTGGAAAAAGTCAAGATACTCACTATTCAATTGAGTGTTTTTCATCACTTCAACTTTAGTAGCTTCTCCTATGGGATATAATCTACTAAGACCGAGATAGTAAGTTGGCCACACTAATTTAGCCTCTGAATTTCTTTCAGTACTTTTTTCTGGCACAATTCTGAACCTGCTGGGAAAGTTAATTTTGTCTATTTTTTTAGATGTTTTAATTTTTTCATTAGCATTTTTAATTACTTTTAGTTTTTTTTGTTTATCAGGAAGATTATTTATTCTACTTTTAACTTCACTAACTGGAATTTTTTTTGATTGCCAAAAGACCCTAAAAGACAGCTCTTCTGTATATTTGTCAGAATCTTTTTCTTCTGTATTACCTGGTAGGTCAGAAAAGAATATAGACAGAGCATTTTTTTGTGGACTTAGCAGATCATAGTTAAGATCACCTTGAACTATCTGTCCCCAGTCAGCTCTAAATTGTTTGTTTTGTAATGTTTTATAACTTTTTGATGGAAGCTCACCACAATTTCCTAACAAAGCCAATATTTGAGATTTTCCAGTACCATTTCTGCCAGAAATACAAGTGAGTCTGGAACCTAGATGTATAGTTGTTTCTTCGAAGCCTCTAAATTTGTTGATTTTTATAGAATTGATTTTCAT
Organism: Lactobacillus apis; assembly: GCF_002837055.1. Lineage (GTDB taxonomy): Bacteria > Bacillota > Bacilli > Lactobacillales > Lactobacillaceae > Lactobacillus > Lactobacillus apis. The sequence goes on from NZ_PDKP01000001.1 coordinate 250,179, forward strand.
TTTAATCCTCGTTAAAAAATATATTCTGTTGATAAATGCTGCAAATATAGCGTCACTGAAGAGAGGATATAACATTTACAAAAATGCTAAAAAATAAAGTCACCTCTTCTTTAATAAAGACACTCATTTTATTGAAAGTACTGAATTGATTCGTAGAGTATTCATAAATTAATTCAAATGAATAAAAAGTTACTATGAATTCTTCTGAAGTTAGATGATATAATATGCGATGACATTATTATAGTTAATGTTTATTATTTTGCCAATCACATAATTAAGAAAAAGTTAAATTCCTCCAATTCTAAAGTGTTGTTGCATGATATATACTTGGACAAACTGCTCTCTATTGTTATCATCTTCATAGAACTCAGTATCCATCAATTTTTAACAATCTTCAAACATTCTTTTGGAATATACCTGCCGCGGTATGAAAAGACTCGGTAATGATTCAAGTATGCTACACTGAGAATCCTTCCATTAGTATATAGTTCCTAATCCAGCTTTGTCATTAACTTCAATTAAGAGAAATCCATTTTTAAGTTAATTATTTAATACTATTATATTTGCACTTAAATATATAATTGAATATGTTATAGGGGATGGCTCAACTGCTTCTTTACTATGATTTTATATTCACACTTATGTGAAATAAATAAATTATTTACTGTTCAGAAAAAGTAAGGGAGGTAAAAGTATGATAAAAAACAACTCTTATCTGAAATAAAAGAAAAATTTAAAGATGTTAAAAACTGGAATAATCTGTTAAGGTTGTATGGTTTCTAATTTGGTCAAACTACTGAATATTGGTCAATCTGTTGTGAGCATGGAAATTTATGTTTCCACTAATTTGTATGACATTGAAGTGCATAAAAATTATAAGATTCTAAGAATGCAGGCTTAAATACTGTGTAACTAATGAATTGATATAGCTGGTTCAATAACTTAAGAAGATGCAGATGTTGGTGTGCGTATCAGGATTACAACACCACTTAACTAGTGGAAATAGAAAATAATAGGCTATTGAAGTGGGAATAGTTAATTATCGCTTAGAAAGCAGGTAAAAGCTGATTAATGAAGCAAACCATCTAAAATGTTCGTAAGTGTTGGGTTCTTATATATTGCAACAACATCATATTTTAATTTCGGTAGCTCAGGTAAAAAAGTAACACGGCTATCATAAATCTTGGGTAATGATAGTTCCTCTGGATAGATTGCCATACCTTGATTTAACACAACATTTGATAATGCAGAGTCAAAACTATCTAAATAATCAATTTCTTCATAACTAATATGCATTTTTTCCAGAGTATTTTTGATTTTTGTTTGTACATCATTATTATCAGTAGCACTCCATCTTTGTAAAAAAAGGGGGTGTTTTTTTAGTATGTTTTTCTTAAGTCTCCCATTTGAATCGAAAGAATTTTGATTCAATAAAATGCCAAAACTAGCAGTACCAACTTTTCTAACATGGATATTTTTAATTTTACTGACAGCAGTAGAAAAGCCAATCAGTACGTCATAGTCGCCAGTATCAAGCTTAGGTATACTTGTTGAAAAATTTTCAGTATCCAGTTGTACTTTTAGACTAGGGTTATTTTTGGTCAAAGAGTCAGCTAATTTTACAGTCCAATAATCAAAGCCATGTAAGTAGTGTATTCTCAAAATTTGAAATGAATTGTTTAATTGACTGATTTTTTCATTGAATTCGTAGTAATTTTTTAAAACAGGTACTGCACAGTTGTATAGGTTATTTCCTGCCACGGTTACCTTAAAGTGTGAAGTTGAGCGGTCAATTAGTTGGACACCTAACTCATCTTCTAAATTTTTAATCGCATTGCTGATCGCTGTTTGAGAGACAAAATTTCTTTTTGCAGCAGGAGTAAATCCTTGAGTTTCAACTACATCAATAAAGTACTTGTATGCTAATAAACTGTATTTCATCACGTTTTATCCTTTTGCTTATAATTTTACCTAATAAGTTATTATCATTATATGTTAGCGCTTTCTAAAAAGCGAGGGTAAAATTAAATCTGTAAAAACGGTTACCATTACTAAATTAGTTTTGTGACTAAAAAGGAGAAAAAGTATAAATGGCTGAAAAATATATTTTAGCGATTGACGAAGGTACTACAAGTACTCGATCAATTATCTTTGACCATGATGGTAAAAAAGTAATTGACTCACGCAAAGAATTTAATCAATATTTCCCTAAACCTGGCTGGGTAGAACATGATGCCAATGAAATTTGGAATTCTGTCTTATCTACAATTGCCAATTCGTTTATTAATTCGGGAATCAAACCTAATCAAATTGCTGGTATCGGTATTACCAATCAGCGTGAAACGACAGTAATTTGGGATAAAAAAACCGGATTACCGATTCATCATGCAATAGTTTGGCAATCACGGCAAACTTCAGATATAGCTGACAAGTTAATTGCCGATGGCTATTCCGACATGATTCATGAGAAAACTGGCTTAATACCTGATGCATACTTTTCAGCAACTAAAATACGCTGGATTCTTGATCATGTTCCTGGTGCTCAAGAGCGGGCTGAAAAGGGCGAATTATTATTTGGCACCATTGACACTTGGCTGGTTTGGAAATTAACAGGTGGTAAAGTTCATGTGACAGATTATACGAATGCCAGCCGGACAATGCTCTTTAACATTACTCAACTTGATTGGGACGATGAAATTCTTAAGCTGTTGAACATTCCAAGACAATTACTACCTGAAATTCGGTCTAATTCTGAAGTCTATGGTACTACAGCGGAATACCATTTTTATGGTAGTGAAGTGCCAATAGCTGGAATGGCCGGTGACCAGCAAGCAGCTTTGTTTGGTCAACTAGCTTTTGAACCAGGCATGGTTAAAAATACTTATGGTACTGGTGCTTTCACAGTTATGAACACTGGTGAAAAGCCAAAGTTTTCTTCTAATAACTTGTTAACTACTGTAGCTTACGGAATAAATGGCAAAGTAAATTACGCTTTAGAAGGTAGTATTTATGTTGCAGGTTCTGCAATTCAATGGCTACGTGATCAGATGGAAATTATTGATGATGCTTCTCAGTCAGAAGAGGCTGCTAAAAATTCAAAGGATAATAACGAAGTTTTCGTTGTTCCAGCATTTACTGGATTAGGTGCTCCATACTGGGATTCTAATGTGCGCGGGGCTGTCTTTGGCTTAACTCGCGGTACTACCAAGAATGATTTTACTAAAGCCACTTTGCAGTCCTTAGCGTATGAAAGTCGCGATGTAATTGATACGATGCATGAGGATACAAAGATTGATATTCCTAAGTTGAAGGTCGACGGTGGAGCAGCAAACAATGACTATTTGATGCAATTCCAAGCAGATATCTTAGGAACTGAGATAGAGCGTGAAGCTAACCTTGAAACTACAGCACTTGGCGCAGCTTTTCTGGCAGGCTTAGCAATCAACTTCTGGAGTGGTCTTGATGAAATTAAGAAAATTCAAAAAGTAGGTAAGACCTTTGAACCCCAAATGAGTGATGAGGAAAGAGAACACCTTTACGAAGGCTGGAAATCAGCGGTTAAGGCAGCTCAAAGCTTTTCATACAAACCATACCTAAAGAAGTAAGTAGTGTTTTTTACAAAGAAAGAGAATAAATCATGGCATTTTCAATTAAAACAAGAGAAGAAGAAATTGAACGTTTAAAAAACGAGAAACTAGATTTGCTAGTAATCGGTGGTGGTATTACAGGAGCAGGTGTGGCTTTGCAAGCTAGTGCAGCTAAAATGAAAACTGGCTTGATTGATATGCAAGACTTTGGTAGTGGTACCTCATCACGCTCGACTAGATTAGTTCATGGTGGTATTCGCTATCTTAAAACTTTTGACGTTCAGGTAGTTTCCGACACAGTTAAGGAACGTGCAGTTATTCAACATATTGCTCCACATATGACTCAACCAGATCCAATGATTTTACCTATTTATGACGAACCTGGTGCAGCCTTTACTATGTTTTCTGTCAAAGTTGCAATGGATCTTTATGATCATCTAGCTGGCATTGAAGGAGATTCTCCTTTGACCAAATACGCTAATTATACGATGGATAAGGAAGAAACCTTAAAACGTGAGCCACAGTTAAATAGTAAAAATCTTTTAGGAGCAGGGGTTTATTTAGATTATCAAAATAATGATTCACGTCTGGTACTAGAAAACGTTAAAAAGGCACACGAGTTAGGTTGTTTGGCTGTTAGTCGACTAAAATGTGTTGAAATTTTGCATGATGACCAAAAGCAAGCAAACGGCGTGCGTGTTCATGACAATTTAACTGGTGAAGATTTTGAAATTCATGCGGATGTAATTATTAATACTTCTGGACCATGGTCTGATTTGGTAAGACAATCAGATAAAGAAGTTTACAAGAAACCACGCTTACGTCCTACTAAAGGTGTACACCTTGTTGTTGATCAATCACGTCTGACAGTACCACAACCAACTTATTTCGGTTCGGGTACTGATGACGGTCGGATGATTTTTACTATTCCTCGGGAAGGCAAGACCTACTTTGGGACTACAGACACCGACTTTAGAGGTGACTATGCTCATCCAACAGTTGAGCAAGGCGATGTTGACTACTTATTAAGTATTATAAATAAGAAATATCCTTCTGCTCATTTAACTATAGATGATGTAGAAGCTAGTTGGGCTGGTGTTCGTCCATTAATTGAAGTAGAAGTTGAAGGAAACGAAGCAGCTGATGCCGCAACAGGTGCCAGTGTTTCTGACAGTACTTCGGCACCATCAGCTGTGTCACGTGGTAGTTCATTAACTGAAGCAGAAGATGGATTAATCACTTTAGCTGGTGGTAAGCTGACCGATTACCGTATTATGGCAAATGGAGCAATGGAAAAGATTCTGGAAAAACTACACGATAAGTTTTCAAAGAACTTTACCTTACAAGATTCAGCCGAAATTAAGGTTGCAGGTGGCGACTTTGACTCTGACAATGCTGAAGAAGAACTTGCCCGTATTGCTAAAGAGGGTGAAGAAGCTGGTCTTTCAAAAGCAGATGCGACAGAAATCGCCAATTTATTTGGTTCTGAAGCTGAACAAATATATGATTATGCTCGTACAATTAAACCAGCAGATGGATTAAGTCTGGGTGAAACTGCCGCACTTGACTATTCGTTAGCTGAAGAAATGACACTGACACCTGTCGATTATCTTTTACGTCGCACTTACCACATTTTATTCAAGAGTGATACGTTGAATGAAGTTAAAACTGGTGTTGTCAACCATATGGCTGATTACTACGGTTGGGATAAAGTGCAAAGAGAAGAGTATGAAACTGAATTAAGGAATGAAATAGAAGAATCACGATTGAAAGATTTAAAAAGTAAAAACTAATATAATAAAGTAATAATGAAACTAGTTGTGAATTATTACTCAAAAAACCTGTCAGAACAATCTGACAGGTTTTAGTTTGAGCTTTTTTGAGTAAAGTATAAAATAATAATTACGGATTATTTATTTTAACGGAATTAATTCAAGGTTATGAATGGGTGCTTAAGTTGAAAGATATAAACCAAGTAATAACAGCATTTTTAGCTGCTGGAGGTTTAGGTTATATTAATTATTGGATTCTAGAAAAGTTAGATGTCACTTCGTCTACTGATGGGGAAAAAACAGCACACATTACTTTTTCATCACTTTTATGTTCAATACCTGACTTTTTTATTTATCTCGTATTTAAAAGCCTGCTGAACTGCATTAGGCAGAAGTACAAACTAAACCATCTTTTAGATAGTGATGTTATAAATTTTTTGGCATTAATCTTGACTATAGTTGTTATTATATTCATAACTTCTGTTTTGGGTGAAAAAATAATACGAAGTATTTATTGGATTCTGAGAAAGTTAACAACTGGTAAAGGTAATACTGGGGTAGCTCCAGGTGAGCCCTGGACAGCAATAGATAAAACACACATGACTTTAGTCTATCTGTATAGTCTTGATCATAAACCTATTGCATACGGTTATGGCGAAAGTTATTCTGGAGGCTCTGATAGTAATTATTCAGTTAATCTACAACCTGCTGAGGAAAAATGTAATCAGCCATGTTATCAATATGTTGTTAATTGTGCTTATTTTAAGGATAAAAGTCCTATAAATGGTATGCCATGCAAAGAATCACATATCCATGTGAATTTGAGTCAAGGATTCATAATGATTATTTTTAGAGTTAGAATAACTAAAGATAATTAATTGAAGCATGTTTCAGAAGTCGAATTAAGGAATAATTAGTATAAGAGGCTTACTTAACCTAATAGCCGATTATGATGAGGTTTAAGTTAGATTTATAAACCATGACAGTCAATAAAATGAAATAAGAAGCAGAGATTTTAGATTATTTAGAAAAGTTAATTTCTTGCTCTTTAAATAATTTTGTCATAAAAAGTCCCGAAAGTTACTTTACTTTCGGGACTTTTTTAATCATCGTTTTTTTACTATTTTTTTCACCTTTCTGATTGGCTTCTTCTAATTTAGGCTTTTCTGGTATTTCACCAATAATAAGGTGCTTTCTTACAGATATGCTAGTGTCTGAATGTACTGCTTTTTTTATTCGGTCTTTTTCCATTTTAGTTTTTTCTGGCACCAAGCCTTCTATAGCATGGTCTCTTCTATATTTACGATTGTTATCCGCCATTTTTCCCCAATATAATTATTATTAACTTAGTGCAATAAACATAACGGAACAATAACTATATATTTGATGCTGACGTAAAAATAGTTATTGTTGGATATAATGATTTGTTTAGCTAGCTGTCCTATACTTACAAACGTTATAACTGTTAACAGAACTAGCGATGCACACTAAAAAACTTGCAAAAGTAAGAATTTCTAACTGGTTAGCTTAAAAAGGATGAAGGTAGGTTTAGTTAGAATAATTTCCAATGAAACTAATCAACTGATGTCAATACCAGTCCGGTTTGAAATATAGGCCTTTAGAGCTGTATTAAACATATCTTCGTAACTTGAAAAAGAAGTCTTTTCTTTAACTTTTTCATCAAGCTTATCATGTGGATATGCATCAAATTGCCTTTGATTTGTTATACCACATTCTTCTAAAAATGAATTAAAGGAATTGAAAGCAGTATGTGCCTTCATAAATGATGGAGGAAAGATCTCATTTAAATTATATGTGTGAGTACCATTCATTTTGCTTAATTCAGTTTGAGCCTTTTCAGCTTGATTTGCTAGTTCTTCTAAAGATTTAATAAAATTGTCATCCATTTATTTTCTCCCTCATTACTTATTAGATAATGTTAAATTTGATAGAGCTATTGGTTTTCTATTACTTTGCTACGCATAATTTTTATTTGGGTTATTATTCTGAATAATGCTTCTTAGGCTTTTGGTATATTTAATATCTATAATTACTTTGTTGATTAGAATGATTAGATTCTTGCAAAGTTAAGAGAATTATAAAATACCTTTACAACTTATAATTTTGTTATTGTTATATTTTTATCTCTAGCTGCTACCAGTTACTAACATTACAAAAACTTCATCTTTATGAATTATCATGTGGGCACAGGATATAGTCCATTATATGTCAAATCAAGATTTGTTCACGAGAATAATCTATCTTTCAACAAAATTTGACAGTATAACGCATCTACCATATAGAGTAGTTTAACCTGTTAACATTATACCATATATTGTAGAAGAGGAGAATATAGTGAGTATAGAAAGTTAAATCAACCAAGAAAGTTACTAATAGTAAAAACTTATCCATCTGATTGATTTTCTAATATATCTTTTTAGATTATTTGTGTTTATCTAGATTTTAAATATGTATTTAGTTGTATCACTCATGTTAATTCTGTCTCGTTATTTTTTACGATGCCGGTATTCAATATAGGCCTCTTGTTATTTACTAACTTCATTAATGCAGTTAATAGTAACAGTCTAATTAGTGCTATAGTTAAAGTAGCAGAAAAAATCTAAAAATATTATTAATAGCTAAGTACCTATAAAATAAGTAATTTTACTTTTAAAGTGTTAAACGTGTGACTATTTTTCAAAAAGGAAAATAATAGGATATTTGTATTTAAATCAAAGCTTTTAGCTATTTTTATGGTTAAGAGCTTTTTATTTACTTTGATTTTTAGCTAGAAAGAGCATTGTAGGGATGAAAAAACTAAAAGAAGAATCTAAGCTTTTATTGGGATATGCAATTTCAGGAATGGGTGATCAATTTTACATTTTTGCAATTCCATTGCTAATGCTGTCTAAAACACATTCTTCAATTATCATGGGACTGCTAACAGCAGTTGAATATCTTCCTACTGCCTTGTTCGGCTTGATTATAGGACCTATTTACGATATTTATTCAAGAAAAAGAATTATGCTTATTTCACTAGTGATGCAAATGTTGCTAATACTTTGTGTTCCAATTTTGACTGCCAATAATGTCTCAATTTATTTAATACTTCTTATTGTCTTTTTGCTTGGCAGCTTTGATCTAATCTCATGGACAGGTTATCAGATATTTATTGCCGAATCTGTCGATACAGAAGAATTATCAAGCGTTTCAGGTAAAGTTGGATTAATTTCATCTATTCAAAAAACGTTTGGTCCAGGGATTTCTGCAATTATTATTGATTTGCTTAACTATATGGGTGGATTCTTACTTGATTCACTTAGCTTCGGCTACCTTGCTTTAGTAATCAGAAACTACCAACCACTGCATGAAGAGAAAAATGCAACCGCTCAGAGCTCTTTCAAAAAAGGTACAAAAGACGGTATAAAATTCCTGTTCTCACAACATACAATAAAGTGGTTAATAGTCAGCTTTTTAGTTGCTAATATCGGTTTTCAAGCAGTTATACCAATGTTAACTTTCGTATTAAAGCAAGCTATGAACTTAAGTGTAAATATGGTCAGTATTTTCTTTACGGTCTCAGCGGTTGCAAGCATCATTGGAAATTTTGCTTATTTACATTTAAATAAAAAGTTCAAAATAGGATTTCAACTAGTTATGATTGGTCTGTTAATTGCATTAGGTTTTGCAATTATGCTTAATACCAAGTCCTTTATAATGGTAACTGGTGGTTACGCACTTGTTTCGTTTGGTAGTGTATGGTCTCAAGCAAATTTCTTTACGATTATTCAAGCAAAAACGCCAACTCAATATAAAGGAACAATTACAGCAGTTTCTACATCTTTAACTAGAATAATAGGACCAATCATGTCTTTAGTAAGTGGAGTCTTAGTTAATTGTGAAGTACATTTGATTTTTATCGTAGCTGTTATTTGCTTGGCAGCTTCCGTTTTACTCAATTTTGTAAGTGGCTTAAACAATCTAAAAGAACTATAGTCTGCAACTTTTTATAAACAAATGTTAATTTGTTATTGAAAAAACAAGACTTACTTTATAACATATAAGTGATGCAATCCATGATTAGTAATTAACCACATCTAGTAAAAATTGCTTATGGATTGCTTTAAAATTATAGTATGATAGGTTTTTATACTGGTTATTTCAAATAGCACACAAATTTGCTTAATAAAAACATATAAAGAAAAACAATATAAAGTTACTGCAAAATATTACTTATCAATTATCTAGCTTGTTGCGATAGGATTTCTTTTTTATTTTTTAAAATTAGGCTGTATTTTTGAATTAACGATTTATAAAAAAATATTATTATTGTAACAACAACTTGTTTTCATATTTGAAAATTTGTTTTAATTTTAATGTGTAAAAGTTTAAACTTATATATGAGGTGATAGGGAATGGAACCGATCTTTTTAACTCCGTATTTTAGATCAAAAATATGGGGTGGCCGTAAGCTAGAAACAATCTTTAACTACGATATTCCTGATGGAAAAGTCGGAGAAGCATGGGTTATTTCAGGTTATAAGGAAGATGCCTCAACGGCAACAAACGGCGAATTAAAAGGTAAGAGCTTGCGTTCGATTTATCAAGAAAACCCTGAGCTTTTTGGTAATCCGAAAAGTAAGGAATTTCCACTATTAGTGAAGTTTCTTGATGCTAATGATGATTTGTCTGTCCAAGTTCATCCAGATGATGATTATGCTGAAAAAGTAGAAAATGATCGTGGAAAAACTGAAAGTTGGTACGTATTACAAGCTGATCCTGGTTCTTATTTAATCTATGGTCATACTGCAAAAACACGTGCAGAATTGGCTGATATGATTAACAAAGGCCAATGGGATAAGCTTTTGCGGAAAGTTCCAGTTAAAGCAGGTGACTTCTTCTACGTTCCGGCAGGTACAATTCATGCCTTAACTAAAGGAATAATGGTAATTGAAACGCAACAGTCAAGTGATGTTACGTATCGCTTATATGACTATGATCGAATCGATGACAAGACTGGACAAAAGAGAGATTTACATACTGAGAAATCTATCGATGTTACTACCGTTCCTCACGTTGATCCTAAGCTTAACGGCAAGATTGAACAAGATCAAGATGCACAAATTACGACCTTGGTTGCTCCACCTGTATCACCACATTTTTATCTATGGCAAATTGATTTAAATGGTGAGTGGAGAACGGGCTTAAATGAACACCCGTATCTGCTAGTAACTGTAATTGATGGATCTGGTCAGCTAGAAACTGAATCTGATTCATACCAATTAAAAAAGGGTACAAATCTGATCATTCCTAATCAGATGAAAAAATTCACTTTCACTGGTAAAATGAAAATGGTTATTTCTGCTCCAGGAAATGACAAATAGATTTTCAAAATTAAAAGAGGGAAAAGTATGATATATATCGCTTGTGGATCAGTTATTATGGTTGTGGGAATTATCTGGCTAATTAATCCTCCTCGAAAACCTCATCCACTTTACGGATATTATTCATACCTTGCTCAGACTAATTCGACTAGTTTTAAGTTTGCTCAAAAAAAGGCTAGTCTTTACTTTATCCTTTTTGGCGGAATACAGTTGCTAATTGGAATCGGTGTCCATTTGCTGAATTGGGATCGATATTTCCTAATTTGGCTACTCACATTTTATCTTTTTCTTATATTTCCAATTATGGCAACAGAGAAAAGCTTAAAGAAGTTTTTGATCAATCGCCATGAATTGCCACATGATTACGTTAATCCTGATGACGTAAAGCATGGGAGAACTAAGGGATTTAGGGACCGAAAATGAAATTAAATATCTTAATGGTTGAGGATGACCAGTCCGTTGCAGAGATGATGGAAATGTTCATCAAAAAAGAGGGTTGGACAATGGAGGTTGCTACTGATGGGGAGCAAGCGGTTGAAAAATTTTCTGCTAATCCGGATCAGTATAATTTAGTTACACTGGATTTGAATTTACCAAAAAAAGACGGGATCCAGGTTGCTAGAGAAATTAGAGAGAAATCGCCAACTATTCCAATTATTATGCTGACGGCGAGAAATAGTGAAGCAGAGCAGATTTTGGGCCTAGGCGTAGGTGCAGATGATTATGTTTCAAAGCCATTTAGTCCATTAGCTTTAATTGCAAGAATCAAGGCTCTTCAGCGAAGAATTGATATAGAAGAAAGCCAAAGTAGAGCTAAAGCTAAAGCAGAAGCTGATAAAGTAAAAGAAAAGTTTGATGTTGAAACAGAACATATTAAAATTTCTAAAGACAGACGTGAAATCTTGTTTGATAACAAAAAAGTACCAGATATTACCCCAAAGGAATTTGATTTGTTGGCTATAATGGCAGAAAAACCTAAGCAGGTTTTTTCACGGAGCCAATTAATTGACTATGTTTGGGGCTATAATTTTTTTGGCGAAGAACGAACAGTCGACGCACACATCAAGAAATTACGACATAAGCTAGAAAAAGTTGGAGCAAACGTCATTCAAACGGTCTGGGGAATTGGTTACAAATTTGACGATTCACAGGTTTAATAAATTATGAAATTGATTTATCAGCACATGCTTAGCTTTTTGCTGATTATTTTAACAACTGTTGCAATTATTGGCTATTCCGAAATTGCTTATGTAACAAACCAATCATATTCGCAAAACTATCAGCGAATGGAAGACTATGCGTCTTCTTTAGGCTCTTTGGCGGCGACGGATAAAAAGAATGGCACATTAATGTTAAATGCAAATTTCCTGAAGCAAATGGAATTTGTCTTACGTGGTGATGATCTTCATCTCCGTATTTTTGATTCAGATGGTCGCCAAATTTATCCGAAGACTGCTAAAGACTTACACCTTGCTTCTGATATATATGGTATTTTGAAACAAGGGCAAGAAATTCGTATTAAAAATAATAACGACTCTCATTCTTATATGGGCCACACTAATGATCCATGTACTGGTGTTCTTGTTCCTTGGATGAGTGAGCACAAGATGATTGGTGCAATTTGGCTTGGCGCTAGGGTAAAAAACGTTGAAAGACCAATAGCAATGGCGAAGCAGAATTTGGTAAATGCTTTTATTGTTGCATTAACTGTCGGAGCTGCCTTAAGTTTAGCTTTGTCATATTACACTACTAGCAAAATTAAGCGCCTCTCGATTGCAACTAAGAAAGTTACTTCCGGTAATTTTGATGTGCAGCTCAATTATAAGGGAAACGATGAAATTGATCAGCTAGCCGATAACTTTAACCAAATGGTACGGTCGCTGAAACAGTCTGATGAAGAAATCAAGAATCAGGAAAAACGGCGGGATCAGTTCCTGGCTGACGCTGCTCATGAAATGAGAACGCCTCTAACAACCATTAACGGAATTTTGGAAGGATTGCAATATGATGCGATTCCTGAAGACGCTAAGCCTAAGTCAATTTCTCTAATGAAAAAAGAAACTAAAAGGCTAATCAGATTAGTCAATGAAAATCTTGATTTTGAAAAAATTCGCAATAATCAGATTTTGTTGGTTAAAACATCATTTAATGCAACTAAGATATTAGAAGATGTGAAAATGCAGCTTTCACAAAACGCTGAAAAGGAACATGATGAGATTCGAATTGCTGCACCTGGCGATTTGTCAGTTTATGCGGACAAGGATCGCTTTACCCAAATAATTTTCAATTTGGTTCAAAATGCAATTCAATTTACCAAAAATGGTCAAATAGTAATTAGTGGCCGAAGGAAAGACCATGCTACAGAAATTGTGGTTATGGATAACGGAATTGGAATGAGCGATGAACAAATGAAGTATATCTTTGATCGTTTTTTCAAAGCTGATCCGTCAAGGGCTCGTCAAGGAACTGGTGAATCTGGTCTTGGCCTTTCAATTGTCTCTTCGCTAATTAAGCAGCATGGTGGCAAAATTAGCGTAGATTCGAGTCCTAACGAAGGAGCTATTTTCACAATCACTTTCTTTGATGAAGGATTTGAACAGTATCTATCTGAATAAACAAAAAGCACTTCAACTGAAGTGCTTTTTGTTTACTCTTAGGTATTATTCTTTTTTGTCAGTAGATTTTTGCCAAATTTTTGCTGTAGCAGGTACTGCACCTAAGTTAGTCATATCATCTTTATCGACTACAATTAGGTTAGAAGGACCAGAAGCAAGCTTGTTAAAACTATCTAGGCTTTGGTTTCTAAAGTAACCATCTGAAGCTTTATCCAAGCTTGCCTGTAGCTGATTAATTCGGTATGCCTCAGCATCGGCTTCAGTTTTGACAGCTTCAGCTTTAGCCTTTGCAGTGGCAATTAATGCCTCATTTTTGGCCTTAGTGGTTAATTCAATGTTTTTAGCTTCGCCTTCGGCTTTTTCAATTGCTGCAATTTTTTCTCTATCAGCAGTTAGTTGTTTATCCATTGCCTTTTGAATTTCAACACTAGGAAGTAATTCATCAATATTGACACGAACCACACGAATACCATATAAATCTGTCAAATCGCCAATTGCATCAGCAAGTTGTGAATTGATTTTACTAGTTGAACCAAGGGCATCGTTTAAGTCCATCCGACCAATGATATCGCGTAAGTGTCCTCTAATTAATTCAACCATCGACTTAACTGAATCGGTATTGTTGTAAAAGTACTTATATGAATCAGTTACTAAATAGTTTAACGTCAAACTAGTGGTGATTTCAGCATTGTCCTTAGTAATAATTGAGTACTTAGAAATTTCTGCTGGAAACATTGCTAATGAAACGCGTCGCAATCTTTGAATTACAGGTATGACAAACACAAGGCCTGCTTTAACTGTTCTTGAGTATTTACCTAGAGTTTCGATTAGTCCTTCGTTATTTTGAGGAACAACTCGGCAACATGATAGAAATAAAAGAATAACGACAATAACCAAAATTAAATAAACCATAGTCAAAACACCTCAAATTATAAAAAGATTAAGTATGTCTTAATTATATTCTCTTTTTTTCTTTTGGCTATCATTATCCCTTTTTTTATCTAAATGATTTTCTGCCACTGATTCAGGAATTTCTGTTATTTCGTAGTGGCGACCATTTAATTCAGGGGCATCAGTACGATAAAAGCGAGTAGTAGAGTGCTTATGTGTGGAGATTAGTGCTGTTGATTTGGTCTTTAATTTTGCTCTTAAGGCTTCCATTTGCTGGAAGTTACTCAAGTAATCGAATTGACCTGGATCAACTGGTTTGAACCCCTTCGGGGTGTAAAAACGTAAAAGGTTATGGTTATTGAGCAAATCAGAGTACTTAAGAGCCAACTTTCCTTTTTTGGCTAGTTCAGCAATTTCTTTGTTTTCTTTTTCAGTATAATTGATAATTTCTTTGCCACTAATTCGATCGTAAACAGTGCCTTTTTTACCTTTTCCGCCGATAATAACATATTTTTGACTGACAATTGTGCCATTTCTAAAAACAATCCACGGTTTGTACTCCGGTGATAACAGGTCATTACCAAATTGAATATAGTTCTTATTGGAAATGCCAAGTAAGTGAAGTAGTGTAGGTAGAACATCAATTTCTCCTGCAACTTCGTTCATAATCTTGCCTTTTAAGCTAGGCGAGTAAAGCATAAAAGGTACGCGTTGCATTTGGACATTATTATAACTATTCCAAGTATCCGAGCTTTCGCCAATAATAGGAGCCAAGGTTTCATTTTCGGAATTACTTAAGCCGTAGTGGTCACCATAAATCATTACTACTGTGTTTTTCATTAAACCAGATTTATTCAAATAGTCGAAAAATTCCCTGATTGCTTGATCAAGATAGTGGGCCGTTTCAAAGTAGTTGTTGATAGCTTTGTCAGATGTATCCGCAGTTTTAAAGTTTGGATCGCGATCTTCTTCGTCCATATCAAACGGGGTATGATTGGTAACGGTGATAAATTTGCTATAAAAAGGTTGCTGCATGCGTTCAAGATATTTAACACTTTCAGCGAACATGACTTTATCTTTGATTCCGTAACCAATACTATCGCTTTGATCATGACTGTAATAATTTTGGTCAAAGAAGTAGTTATAGCCCATATTTTTGTAGACATCGTCACGATTCCAAAATGAACCAACATTACCGTGAAAAACGGCTGAAGTGTAATTGCCATTTTCGCGTAAAATTTGTGGCGCGGCTTGGAAGGTATTTGAACTACCTAGCGCAGTAAAAAGTGAACCGTCTGAGATACCAAATGTGCTTGTTTCAAGCATGTTTTCTGCGTCACTGGTACGACCAATTCCAACTTGATGGTAGAAATTAGAAAAACTAAGTGAATGACGACTATGATAGATTGAGTTAAGAAAAGGTGTGACTTCCTTGCCGTTAATTTTGAGATCGATTACGAATTGCTGGAAACTCTCTAGGTGGATTACAATGACGTTTTTGCCTTTGGCAGCACCATAATACTGAGGGCTAACTGGTAACTTGTTTTTACGTGTATAAGCCAATATTTTGTTTAAGTCAGCAGTGTTAGCATTACGATTTACTTGCTCAGTTTGTTCATTTTTCACGCCGTCGTACACGGTAAAAGTGTCAATTCCTAGGTACTTAACAATGTATGAACGATCAAAAGTTGTCCCTAAAAGGCGTGGACGTGACGATTCTGCTAAAAAAACATTGAGACTTAAAATTAGGGCTCCACACGTTGTGATAGTAAATGGAGTTAGTAACCCATATGATTTTTGGTCAATTTTGATTTTATGAGCAAGCAAAAGTCCTATCACAATAATTAAGTCAAGCCATAAAATTAGGTCAGAGGGCTTTAATAGGGCGACAGCACTTTTTCCAAGACCTGGTGCTACTTTAGCTGCATTAGTCATTGTTTTGACAGTAATGAAGTCTGCAAATTGTCGATAATTTAAGATGTTAGCAAAAAGCAAACCAGTATTGGCGAAATCCATTATCAACATGATGACATAGGATACAACTGGTTTAGAAAAGTAAAATCCAATGCTTAGTAATAAAACGGCCGATCCGATAGGACTAATCCACATGATAATGTGTTGGTAAGGATCACTAATGCCCAGGTTAAAATCATGATAGGCAGCAAAAATATATTTTAATGTGAACAAAATAACCAACAGACAAAAAAAGCCTGTACGGGTCTGGATAAAATTAATCAGCTTCTTTTTTTTCAAGTTGAACTCTCCTTATTTAATTATTTTAGAATTTTCGCGCACTTTAGACAATCATTTCTGAATTGTTAGTCCTTTTTTAAGAAAAATTTGGCAAAGATTGGGTATAATCTAGATGAACACTAAATTTATAGGACTTGAACTAAAATGATATTTCTAGGACCGCTATATAACTTAATTGCTCAAAGTTATGCAACTAAAGTTAATCATTTTGCCTTAATTAAGTTAATTATGTTGGCATTTGATAAGACAATTTTTTATTTTTTGGTTTTCATGATTTTGCGTTTGTTTTGGTTAATGGTGGTAAGACGAAGGCGAACACTTAAATCAGAAGCGACGGTATGGCTGTTTGCTTTTTATTTAATTTTGATTTTAATGTTAACCACTTTTCGCCGAACATATTTCCCATGGCAACTTTCTTTCAATTTCCATCGACCGCTAAGTGATATTAATCTCGTATTTATGAAAGAAACTTGGAAGATGTACTATGCTCAGAGTCGGTTGGATTTTATTTACAACTCACTAGGTAATGTGGCTTGCTTTTTACCTTTCGGTTTTTTAGCACCATTTGTTTTTTCAAAAAAGCAAACTTTTATCAGGGTGTTAGTAGCAGGCGTCTTATTTTCAGTTTTTATTGAAACAATGCAGTTTTTACTCGCAACCGGTGTGAGTGATATTGATGATGTCTTTTTTAATAGTTGCGGGGCAGCCCTTGGTTATTTACTATACTGGCTTTTTCAACAATTACGAGTAAAGCTGAAAACAATTTAAAAAGCGCTGGTATTTATAAAATAAGATTGCTAAAATGGTTTTGTGAAATAGATATTTAATTCAATAAAGGGAGCGTATTTTATGAGTTTAATTAAATTCGATAGCAGTAAATTAACACCATTTGTTCACGAAAATGAACTAGGCGAAATGCAAGCAATGGTCGATGCTGCATCTAAGGAATTAAAGGAAGGTACCGGTGCAGGTAGCGACTTTTTAGGTTGGGTTGACTTACCAGTTGATTACGATAAAGAAGAATTTGCTCGTATTAAAAAAGCAGCTGCAAAAATTCAAGCCGATTCGGAAGTTCTAATTTGTATTGGTATCGGTGGCTCATACCTTGGAGCCCAAGCTGCCATTGAATTCTTAAATAGCGCTTTTTATGGTAAAGGCAAAGATAAGTACCCAACTGTTGTCTTCTGTGGTAACTCACTTTCTGGTTCATATCTTCACGATTTGATTGAATGGTTAGGAGATAAGGACTTTAGCATTAACGTTATTTCTAAATCTGGTACAACCACAGAACCTGCTGTTGCATTCAGAATCTTTAAAGATAAGTTAATTAAGAAATACGGTAAAGAAGAAGCTCAAAAACGTATCTTTGCTACAACTGACCGTGCTAAAGGTGCTCTTAAGACTGAAGCAGATGCTGAAGGCTATGAAGAATTTGTTGTTCCAGATGACATTGGTGGTCGTTTCAGCGTCCTTTCTGCTGTTGGTTTATTACCAATCGCTGTTTCTGGTGCTGACATTGATCAACTTATGCAAGGTGCTGCTGATGCACGTAGCGAATACACTGATACTGACTTATCAAAGGCAACACCATACCAATACGCTGCTTTACGTAATATCTTATACCGTAAAGGATACACTACTGAAATTGTCGAAAACTACGAACCAACTTTGAGAATGTTTAGTGAGTGGTGCAAGCAATTAATGGGTGAATCAGAAGGTAAAGATAACAAGGGCATTTGGCCAGCAAGTGCAAACTTTACAACTGATCTTCACTCATTAGGTCAATACATTCAAGAAGGTTTACGTAACTTGTTTGAAACAGTTATTAGAGTTGAAAATCCTGCAAACGATGTAGAGATTCCTTCGGATGATCGTAATTTAGATCAATTGAACTTCTTAGAAGGAAAGAGCTTAAACTTTGTTAACGATCGCGCATACGAAGGTGTTGTTTTAGCTCATACTGATGGTGGTGTTCCAGTTATGACTGTTAATATTCCAGATCAAACTGAGCACACATTAGGCTATCTTATTTACTTCTTCGAGTTAGCCATTTCAATTTCTGGTTACCTCAATGGCATTAATCCATTTAACCAACCAGGTGTTGAAGAATACAAACGTAACATGTTTGGTCTACTAAACAAACCAGGTTACGAAGCTTTACATGATAACTTAGTATCACGTTTTGAGCAAAAATAAGGATAATGTGTCCTGTACATTGTTATCTGATCGGTGAAAACCGATTAAGGATTGGAAAGGGTAAAAGCTAATTGGCTTTTTACTCTTTTTTATTACCGGGAGGTTTAAGAGAATGGAAAGAAAAGCAGAGACGCCAAAACATATTTTGGCAATTGTTAGCTGCGCACTGATGGCATTTGTATCAATCTTAACGGAAACAAGTTTGAACGTTACTTTTCCTACGTTAATGAAACAATTTCACATTGGTCTAGGACTTGTTCAATGGACCACTACAGGCTACCTTTTAACAATTGCAGTTATTATGGTTGCAAGCTCATATTTAAACGAGCGCTTTTCGGCTAAACAGCTATTTTTAACAGCAGCTATTTCATTTATTGGCGGCTCAGTAGTTGCTGGACTTGCACCTAATTTTTGGGTTTTGCTTGCAGGGAGACTCATTTCATCCGTGGGAGCTGGTTTGTCAATTCCACTGATGTTTAATTTGGTTGTTGAACTAATGCCGCAGAAAAAATGGGGCTTTTATATGGGATTAACCGGTCTAGTAGTTATTCTTGCCCCATCTTTAGGACCAACATTTGGTGGGACAGTTGTTTATTATTTTGGCTGGCCATTAATTTTTCATATTGTTGCTTTAATTGCTATAGTCGTACTAATCATCGGAGCTCTGTCAATTGAGCAGTACCACGAAAAAAAGCATCCAAGCTTTGATTGGGCGAGTTACTTTGTGATTGCTGCGGCTATGATTATCTTTAACTTGGGCTTTAATCGAATTAGTAATGGCTTCGGTGATCCATATTTTTGGTTAAGTATGGCTGTTGTTGCAGCGCTAGTATTCCTTTTTATCAAACTGTCGAAGAAGAGCAAAAAGAAGCTAATCAACTTGGATATTTTCAAAAATAAACCATTTGTTTTCGCGATGATTTCTTATTTATTGCTACAGTTTATTAATATTGGAACTAGTTTCGTGTTACCAAACTATGTTCAAATTGTTAATCATGAAAGCTCACTCATTGGCGGGTTAGTTTTACTTCCGGGATGCATTTTAAGTGGCTTCTTGAATCCATGGTTTGGGCATATCTATGATCAAAAAGGGCCAAAACTTCCATTTTTAACTGGTACAATCTTTTGCTTTACGGCAAGTATACTATTTACCATTTTCGGTCTGAAAATCTCAACAGTTATGGTGGGCGTTTTCTACGGCATTATGATTATTGGGCGACAAATGGCGTTCAACAATACAATGGCTGAAGCATCCAAATTGCAACCTGATGAATTACATACTGACGCTACAGCTGTCTTTCAGACTGGTCAGCAGTATGCTGGATCGATGGGAACAACGGTTATGGCCACAATTATTTCGGCTTGGCAAAAGAAGCCAGGCAATTATTCTGTTTTAACTGCCCAGGGAAGTCAGGTTGCTTTCTTAGTTATGTCAATCATTAGTGTCATTATTTTCTTAAGTTATCTAAATTTATTTAGGTTAGAAGCAAGAAATAAATAGAAGTGCGTTGTTATAGAAATGAAAAGGAAAGCTTAATATGATGGCTTTCCTTTTTTTAATGAATCAAACTCATTTTTATTTAATTTTTACTTTATTTTTTAATTTATCATGTTAAACTATTGATAATATCTTTGAATGGGAGGAAAAAAGAATGCAGCTGAATTCAAGCCGTTTTTACTTGCAACGAATTATTTTTAAATGCAATCAACATTAAAAATTAATTCGAAGGAGTATTTCTTATGGCTGACACAACCACAACAAACAAATTAACAATCAAAACATTTTTTAACAATATTCTGGCAGGAACTGCAACTGGGATCATTGTTGGTTTGATTCCTAATGCAGTAGTAAGTGCAATTTTAAAGTTATTTGGGCAGAATGCAATTACCGCCAGTATCGGTCAAGCATTACTGATTTTCCAATGTGCGACACCGTTGTTGATTGGGGCATTAATTGCAATCCAATTTAAAATGGTTCCGTTGGATGTAGCTATTGTAGCTGCAGCAGCATATGTCGGATCAGGCGTAACTAAATTTGTTCCGCAAATTGTCAATCCAGCAACTAAAGCACAAGGTGTGTTTGTTTCTGCTGGAACTGGTGATTTGATTAATACTATGATTACTGCCGGTCTAACTGTTTTCCTACTATTACTGGTAGGGGAACGTTTTGGATCAGTAAAAATTGTAGCTGCTCCGATTATTATTGGGGTTGGCGCAGGCTGGATTGGGTTATTAATTTTACCTTATGTAAGTAAAATTACCACTTGGTTAGGAAACGTTATTAATTCATTTACTGATTTACAACCAATTTTAATGTGTGTATTGATTTCCTGCATGTTTAGTATTTTGATTGTTTCACCAATTTCGACGGTTGCGATTGGCATGGCAATTCAATTAAACGGGCTTTCAGCTGGTGCTGCAGCTATGGGTGTAGCAGCAACGACAATTGTGCTAGTTGTTCATTCTTGGCGCACAAATAAATCAGGGGTAACAATTGCAATTGCGTTAGGCGCAATGAAAATGATGATGCCAAATCTATTTAGACATCCAATTATTCTTCTGCCCTCACTAATCACAGCAATTGTGTCTGCAATACCTGTCGCATTATTCCATGTATCTGGGACTCCTGCATCAGCAGGATTTGGTCTTGTAGGCATTGTTGGACCACTGGCTTCAATGGATGCAGGTAAGTACAGTTTGAATTTCATAATGGCACTGCTTGTTTGGATTGTTATTCCAGCAATTGTTGCAGTAATTTGTCGCTTTTTATTTGAAAAAGTGCTTCACATCTATGACGAAAAAGTAGTTTTTGCTTATTTAGGTGAATAAAAAATAAAGAAATAGCCAATTTCGGTAAGGAAATTGGCTATTTTTGTTTGATTTGATTTTTAGTTAGTTTTTTAATTCAAAGGGTAGATATAAGTTGTTTTAATTATGCTTTTTCCATGCGGTTTCTATTTGCTCATAGCTTAATTTGGAGGTATCAGGATAGAGCAAGTAGGCTTCGCTAAGTTCATTTTCATTACCGACACCTACTGAAAAGGCACCTGAAGAGTTTATTGCTTTAATTCCAGCGATTGAGTCTTCGATTCCAACGCATTCTTTTGGAGATAAGTTAATGGCATCAGCTGCGGCGATGAAAATGTCGGGTGCTGGTTTTCCTGCTGCAACTTTGCTTGGATTTGCAATTGCATCGAAAGTATTAATAAGCTCTAATTTTTCTAGTATATAAGGACCGTTCAAGCTTGCAGAAGCTAGTGAAAGCTTAACATTATGTGCCTTAAGTTCAGAAATAAGTTCAGATATTCCAGGTAGGATATTAGCAGGGGTTAAGTTGGCTAATAACTCACGAAAAACATCATTCTTTTCTTCAGTCATTTTGTTAAATTCAGAATCAGTTACTTTAATGTCTAAATAGTTCAGAATTGCAGTAAGTGAATCAGCACGACTTACGCCTTTAGTTTGGACTTCTAATTCATCAGGTAATTCGCGATTAAAGTGGTCTTTGATGAGTTTTCGCCAGGCTTGAAAGTGGTAAACCGAAGTATCGGCAATTACACCATCAAGATCAAATAGTACGCCCTTCATTTAAAAACTTCCTTTCACTAGCCAATGGAGTCTCTGCTAAAACAGCTTTGATGTTAGCGAAATCTTCATCGGAGATATTAACAAATGGTAACATTGTATTCATTTCAATTAATGAACTTCCACCAAATGTGTCAAGGTTATTTTGATCTTGTAAGAAACCAAAGACACCATTCAGTGGTGACAATTTTTCTACTAATTCAGAATCTGCCATAAGGTCTTTGGCTGGCATATCAATGTTGTAGTATTCGATATAGCTAGAACTTGGAACATAACTGATAGAATATTGTCCACCGGTTAGCTTAAGTGGCAGACTAGTGGCTTCACCATTAAGCTGAACTTCACCAGTAGCACGTGGTAATTTCACTGTTACTTGTTGACCAAATGGAATATTCAGGTTGAGCTTGATTGTGTGTTGTTCATCAGTTTCAAGTTGGTATTCAATTTGAAGATCACCGTATGAACTTTCATAATGACCTTGAACATGCTTGAGACGGTAATCAAATTGTGGTGCCAAAGTGACTTCTTGATAGCCATTTGTTTGAGAACTGATTCCAAGTACTTGCTGGTAAACCCACTGCATAATCGCACCAATAGAGTAGTGGTTAAGTGAGTTCATTCCTTCAGGATTCATTGAGCCATCAGGCATAACTGAATTCCAACGTTCCCAAATTGTTGTTGCACCTAAATTAACTGCATAAAGCCAACTTGGGAAGTCTTCATTTAAGAAGATTTGTGTTGCAAGCTTGTGTTCGCCGTTTTCAGAAAGAACACGACAAACAATTGGTGTACCAACAAAACCAGTCTTTAGATGGTTATTATCTTTACCAAGGCGAGTAACTAGGTCTTTAACGACACGTTGCTTTTGCTCATCAGGTACTAAATCAAAGGCTAGAGCTAATGCATAAGCTGTTTGTGTATCAATTGATAAACGTCCAGTTGCAGTAATATATTCGTTAGAAATAGCTTTTTTAATTGCTTTAGCTTGTTTTGAGTACTTAGCAGCATCATCGCTAAAACCAAGTATTTGTGCTGTTTCAGCGACAATAGAAGTAGAGTAGTAATAGTAAACAGAAGCAATGAAGTCTTCATCAGTTTTACCAGTTGGCATTGCTGGATTTTCACCATCTAGTGAAAGCCAGTCACCGAATTGGAAGCAGCCTGTCCAAAGGTTCTTAGTTGAAGTGTTTTTACCAATCCATTCAACCCAAGCTTTCATGCTTGAGTAATTTTGACGTAAAATAGCGGGATCATTATATGCTTGGTAAACAGTCCATGGAATAATTGTTGCAGCATCACCCCAAATTGCAGCGCCACCGCTACCATTACCCATTGCTGGAGCATACATTGTGAGCATGCCATCATGAGCATTCTGTTCGATTTGCATATCACGTGCATATTTCTTAAAGAATGCATAGGTATCCATGTTCAAAACGGCTGTTGCTGAAAATACATCTGCATCACCAGTCCAACCAAGACGTTCATCACGTTGAGGACAGTCGGTAGGGACATCAAAGAAATTACTCTTTTGACCCCAAATTACGTTTTGCAAAAGGCGATTGACTTTCGCATTATCTGTTGTAATTCCGCCAGTAGTTTTCATATCGGAGTAAATGACTGCTGAGCGAAAATCTTCTTTCTTAAGTGGCTTGGTATTACCTGTAACTTTTGCATAGCGGTAACCATAGTAAGTAAAGTGGGGACGAACCCATTTTTCTTTACCACCAGAAGTATACTTGAAGGCGGCGCGGGCTTCACGAAGGTTGTCCCGGTAAAAATTACCGTTTTGTAAAATTTCCCCAACTTGAAGTTCAATTGTTTGTCCCGCAGGTTCATGATTGAAAAGCTCAGGCCAACCTGCATGATTTTGGCCAAAATCTAAGACAGTTTCACCAGCAGGAGTTTGAATGATTTCTTTAACTGGTAAGTATTCTTCAACTTTAAGTGGCAAGCTTAAACGATCATGCAGAATTTCTTTAGAGTGATCAATGATTACTGCTGGTTCCCAGTTAGTAATTTCCTTTGTGTCATCTAAGTCCTCACCGTAGTAAATTGCTGACTTAGTAACTTTTCCAGAAGTTGTTTGCCATGAATCATCCGTGTTAATTACTTCTTCAGTCCCATCAGCAAAGGTTAAATGCAGTTCTGCAATGGCCATTTGACGATCACCATAAATATTTTCTTGACCGCCGTCAAAGCCGAAGTTTCCTTTATACCAACCGTCGCCTAGAGAAATCAATAATTCATGCTTTTGAGTTTTTTGTAAAAAACTAGTGACATCATATGTCTGAACTTGGGTTACTTGATCATAGGCAGTTACACCAGGCGCAAGTAATTCATCACCAATTTTTTCGTTGTTGAAGTAAACTTCGTAAACACCTAAACCAGTCATGTAAAGACGTGCACTAGTAATTTCTTTATCTAATGCAAATTCTTTTCTTAACAAAGTATTTTGCAAATCCTTGTTACTGTTTCCAATCCAGTTAGCTGAAAATGGTTCAGTTATTTTTCCAGTTTCGAAAAAACTATCCTTAGTTATTTCATCACCGGCATTTTGAACGGAAACAGACACTGTATAGTGGGTACGAGGTTCTAACTCGATTGCAAAATCAAAAAAGTTATTGTCATAGTTTTGCCAATCAGAGTCGTAAACAGCTTCATCGGTTTTTATAATGACTCTTTTTTTGGTTTCCGTCATAGGTTTAGAGCTATTTACACTAAATTCAATATGTAAATGGTTATCTAAGTCAAAACCAAGTGGAGTGGTCATATGGTTAATTGAAATTTGACTAATTTCGATCATTTTTAGCTCCCTTTACAAGCGTGTGTCAAAACGACCACAGAATGGATCAACTGGGTTAGTACCAATGAATTTTTCTTCGCCGGTCATCTTTCTCAGCAATGCATCAATGGTAACGTCATTACCTGTATATGCGTTGACGTAAGTTGAAACCATTGGAATATCGAAGAGGTGATATGGGTTGCAAGTTGAAACAAAAACAGTTGGAATGTCTTTCATGAACCATGGAGCATCAGCAGCCATTAAGTGAATCCAGTCAAGACGGGTAGTGGTTTGATTAGAAGCAGTTTCAACGTTACCAACGTAAAAAGCTAAGTCAAATTGGTCTTTTTCGTATTGAACACCACCTGCAAATACTTCTTGGAAGTTTAAGTGTTGGCGATCAAAGACAGTAACTTCAAAGCCTTTTTCTTCAAGTTTTTCCTTAAATTTAGCAGTAACCTTGCCACCTTCTTTAAAGCCACCGTCATCGTTGTCACCTAAAACTACTAGGCGAACACGAGGATATTTTTTAGGTGTAATTGGCAACAAGTTGTCACGATCTTTAACAAGGGTAACTGATTCAGTTGCAACTTTAGCAGCTAACTTTTCATGTTCAGCAAGCTTTAAGTCAATGTTACTTGAAGTAGGTTCACAAAGTTCACAATCAGTGTTCATAACACCTTGTGCTACCTTAGTTCCGATAATTCTAGTAACAGCTTCATCCACTCTGTCCATTGAAATGGTACCGTTAGCCACTGCATCAGTAATGAACTTGTAATCTTCGTCAATGTCTTTGTTGAATAAGATCATGTCGATTCCTGCGTTAATTGTAGCTGGTAAAGCTTCAGAACGTGGCATGATTGCATTATAACCAATCATTGGCGTAGCGTCTGTAATTGTCAAACCGTTGAAGTTTAAAACGTCGCGAAGTAGGCCATCAATTAATAATTTAGAAGTTGAGGCTGGACGCAAGTCTTTATCTTCAATTCCTGGTTGTAATTTTTGTTCCCAAGCAGGTTGCATAATGTGAGCAATCATAATACTTGGTAAGCCATTTTCAATTAAGTGGTGGTATATTTCACCGTATGATTCCATCCATTCATCAGCAGAAAGTGAATTGATTGAACTTAAAAGGTGTTGGTCGCGTTCATCAACACCGTCACCAGGGAAGTGTTTAGCAACAGGAATAACGTGATTAGCATTAAGTCCTTCGATTTCTGCATCGGACATTTTAATTACGCGGTCCTTGTCACTACCAAAAGTACGTGAGTTCATAATTGGATTGCGGAAGTTCATGTCAAGGTCAACAATTGGTGCAAAAGACATGTTGCCTCCAACTTGTTTTGCTTCATAACCTGAAACATCACCGAGGTTATATGCGTTTTCTGGATTATCAGTTGCTGCCACTTGAAGTGGACGCCCAACCCAAGTACCTTCATTAACCAAGCCATTACCACCAGCTTCAAGGTTTGCGGCAATTAATAGTGGAATATCACTTGCTTCTTGTGAAGTGGCAATTTCATGTTGCAATTTTTTAGCAGCGTCAGGACGGTACATGATTCCGCCTGGTTGATACTTTTTAACAAATTCTTTTAAGTCTGTGTTTTCTTCGTCTTCACCAATAACGAAGAACAGTTGTCCAATTTTTGCTTCAGTTGACATGCTAGCTACTTTTTGCTTTACAAAGTCGATTTGTGAAGCAGACAAGTTATAAGGCTTTTTCGATAAGTCTGTCATAATTTTCCTCCGTGTGCTATAAATATAAATTGATTTCGAGTTTATTTTAATCTAGTGTTTGTTTTTGTGCTATTGCCAAAAGTCATAAAAGTTGTGTTGATATCACAGTTTTATTTTTTAATGCTTTTAATCATAAAAGGAGGTAAAAATGAAAGACCAAGTATTGAGTTTACTTAGGAAAAACAATGCGCCGCGAGATTGGGAAGATGTGCTTGCTACTGTTAAAGAAAGCGGTAATTTGACTAAAAGAGTAGGCAAGGTAAACGATGAGCCAATTTATCGTTTTTTTGACACATATTCAGATGATTTGACTTTAAACAGTAGTTCAATTTCAATTGCGGTGCAGCCAACTGAATCATTCGTACCGTATCATCTTCATAATTATATTGAGATTATGATACCCTTAGTGGAGGATTGCACTGTGGTATTAGAGCATTCAGAAGTCAAGGTCAATCAGGATGATTTGATTTTTATGGGCAATCGAACCGTTCATAAAGTGAAACCGATTAGTAAAAATGGAATAGTAGTAAATATTGCCTTGCGAAGCTCAGCTTTTTCACTAAATGAACTAGATTATTTAAAAAACAAAAAGAATAGTTCAAATATCTCAAATATTCTTTTCTCACTTTTGTCTGATGAAGAATATGGTGAAGGAAGATATAGTCTATTCAAGACAAATCATGATCGAAAAATAACTGAGCTTATCTATGATGTAATCGATGAATATTATCATCCTGACATTCAATCTGACCAGCTGATTAGGTTGGAAATGCTCACACTTTTTTCGCGGTTAATCCGTCAGACAGCAAATTCAGAAATAAAGGTAAAAGATTATCGCAAAAAGAACAATAATCTGTTGTCACTTCTTTTATACATCGAAAAACACTACAGCCACATAACCCTACAAGAAATGGCTAAGCGTTTTGGCTTTAATCCTAATTATTTGTCTGATTATCTTAAAAAACAAACCGGTAAAACCTTTATTCAGCTGGTTCACCTGCAAAGAATAAATGTTGCTGCTGAATACTTGACTTATACCACTGCTCCAATTGAGCGAATCGCAAATCGAGTTGGGTATGAAAATCCATCATATTTTTATAAAATTTTCAAAAAATATTTTGGAATTTCACCAGCTGAATACCGTAATAAAAATAGTTAAAAACGTAGCTGATATAATATCTTGTCAGCTTTTTTTGTACATGTTATTTTAAATAAAAACTGGGAAATGAATATAATTCTTCTGTTTTTTGGATATGGTCAAATTCTTGCTCTGGCTAATATACTTTTTAAGTGAAATCTGAAAGCGAATTCTAGCTAAGGAGAAGAATTTAATGAATAAAAAACAGATATCCAAAGCGATAGGTATTCTAAGTATGAACCTATTGTTAATGCTCTCAACTGCTGTAACTTCAGCTATAGCTGCGATTGCAAAATCATTTCCATCTGAGCCAATTTCTAAAGTTCAATTAATTGGTTCAATTCCTCAATTAGGTCAAATTATTGCTACTGCTTTATTTGCCTACTTGACATTTAAAATGACCAGAAAGAATCTAGGTCTTTTAGCAGTTGCTGTTGTTGGAATTGCTGGAGTTATTCCAGCTATCTACAGCAGTAGCTTAAATATTATTTTAGCCTGCATGGTTTTAGTAGGTTTTGGTACGGGAACAATTACTAATGTTGTGCCAGTGCTATTACAAGAGAACTTCGAAGGTGAAGCTCGCGCTACAACAATGGGTTGGGCAACAGGTGTTACTAACGTCGGAATGATGATCTTTACCGCTCTTGGTGGAGTTCTTGGAAGTGCAAATTGGCGTAATCTTTTCTGGGTATACGCATTAGCTTTAATTGTCTTCATTTTGGCACTTTTATTGATTCCACAAGATAGTAAGCTTGCTAGTTCAGACAAAGATAAGAAGTCTGGTGAAAAGACAAGTTTCTGGAAGCTATTAAAGAACTTTAATGGTCTTGTTTATGTACTTTATCTTGTAAACTTCATGCTTTCATTAGCAATGATGACTTTCCTTGCAAACCAATCTATCGTTTTAGCAGCTCAAGGAAAAGGAACTGCATATGTGGCAATGGTAACCGCGCTTGGTAATGTTGGTGGTATTATCACTGCTACTTTCTTAACTTATATTAGAAAATTCACAAAGAGCGATACAATTGCTTGGGGATTTGTTGCATTCGCGCTATCATTCATCTGTATTGTATTCTCATCAAATGTTGTGCTTCACATTATCGGTAATGCCTTCTCAGGGATGGGGATTGTTCTAGTTAATGCCACAGCTCCATTTGAAATGTCACTTTTGACAGACCAGAAGCAATTCCCATTGGCTATTTCAATTAATACATTACTTGGTTCAATTGCGGGAATGATTGTTCCAATGTTACTTGCAGCAGTAAAAATTGCACCAGGACATGATTCTTATATTGCAGGAATTGTAATCTCAGCTGTAACTGCTGCTGTACTGTTCATTACTCGCTTTGGTTCAAGAGTAGAAAAGAACAAACAAAAAGAAGCTTAATTACCAAATCTAGATATGCCAGTGCTGATAATGGCTCAGTACCTCCAAAGAAAAATACATCTAAGTAAAAAGAAGACCAGTTTTTAATTTGAAACTGGTCTTTTTATGTTCATTAGTTTTAAAAACTGGGAAAAAGACATATATTTCCTGTTTTTTGAATATGGTTATGTCATTTTTTTACTTATATACTTTATTTTACTGAAAGCGATTTATGTTATTTAAGGAGTTTAAGAAATGAAAAAATTTCAAGAGTGGCTAGAAAAATATCTAGTTCCGTTTTCAAATAAGCTAGGACAAAATAAGGTCCTACAAAGTATTTCATCTGGAATGGTTATGACACTGCCAGTGACAATTGGTGCGTCTATTTTCTCTATTTTTGCCAGTTTTCCAATTAAACCTGTAGCAGATTGGTTTGCTAAAGTTGGTATTACACCATCCATGACTGCTATCGTTAACGGTACAATGAACATTTTAGCTGTTTTCATTGCCTTTACAATTGCTTATGACTATGCTCAAAAGTCTAAGGCAAACGGTGTTGTGTCAGGTCTATTAAGTTTGGCCAGCTTTTTCATTTTGATGCCGCAAGTTATTCCAGGCAAAACACCAATTAATGCATTTAAGATTAACTATCTAGGTAGTGAAGGTATAATTGTTGCTATTTTGCTATCAATTTTAATTGGTGTCTTCTATGTTAAATTAAGTAGAAACAAGAAGTTAACAATTAAACTACCTGATTCAGTTCCTAGCATGGTTAGTTCATCTATTGAACCTTTAATTATTGGAATTATTATTTTTGTTGGCGTATTTATTGTAAGAGCTATTTTTGACTTTTCACCATTTGGAAATGTTTTTGACTTTGTTAATAAGCTAATTACAACTCCATTATTACATGTAGGTGGTTCACCAATTACATTAATTTTAATTATGGTATTATCCAACCTATTATTTACCTTTGGTATACATCCAGCTGCTATTCAGTCAGTTATTATTCCAATTGTAATTTCAATGATGGTAGGTAGTACTCCAGCATATCAAGCTGGGAAAACTATCCCATATTTAAGTAATCTAGTTGTATTTTCATTTGCAAATAATGATGCTGCTGGTGCTACACTAAGTTTAGTTCTAGTTGCGTTAGTTTTTGGTAAGTCTAAGCGTTACAAGGAATTTTTCAAAGTTTCAGCTTTACCAAACATTTTTAACATCAACGAGCCAATAATTTTTGGTATGCCGATTGTATTAAACCCAATTATGTTTATTCCATTTATTTTATCTAGTTTTGTATCCAGTGGTGTAGCTTTATTAGCTGTTAAAATTGGCTTCATTACTAATTACAATCCAAGCTTAGGAATGGGTATGCCTTGGACAATGCCTAAATTAGTTGCTGATGCAATGATTATGGGCTGGCAAGGTGCAGTTATTTGGATTATCAACTTTGCATTAATGTGTGCAATCTATCTTCCATTCTTTAAGGTTGCAGACAAGCAAGCATTAGAGGAGGAAAGTAAATAAAAATGAGCATTCAAAAGCAACTCAAGGACGATTTTCCAGCTGACTTTTTGTGGGGAGCAAGTACTTCAGCTTTTCAGGTTGAAGGTGCAGCTAATGAAGACGGTAAAGGCGTTACAGTTGCTGATTTACGTTCACAGAAAAGTAAGTATATAGATACTTCAGTTGCAGCTGATCATTATCATCATATTGAAGAAGATGTAGCCTTAATGGCCGAGCTTGGCCTAAAAAGTTACCGTTTTTCAATTTCTTGGGCACGTATTTATCCTCATGGTAATGATGAGGAGCCAAACCAAAAGGGTATTGATTTTTACAATAAGCTAATCAACTTATTGGTCAAAAATAAAATTGAGCCGATAGTTACATTGTTCCATTTTGATTGTCCAGAAGATTTGGTTAAACAATATGGTGGATGGGCCAATAGAAAAGCAATTGATGATTACTATCGCTATGCTAAAACTGTCTTTGAACAATTTGGTGACCGTGTAAAATACTGGTTAACTATCAATGAACAGTCACTAATTGCCAATGTACCAGCGATGAACGGAATTACCGACACTGACATGCATCGTTTAAGAGAAAAAGGCGAGAATTCAAACTACAATATGTTTTTAGCTCAAGCTAAGGTTTACTCACTGTGTCATAAAATGTTTCCTAATTCCAAAATAGGTCCAGCTGTATCATATATGACCAATTTCCCTTACGATCATACTTCTGCTAATGCACTAAAGAGTAAATCAATGGAAGATATGATTTCCTTTATTGATATGGACGTTGCTCTTCGTGGTGAATTACCTAGCTATTATTTACGCTACCTTAAGGAAAGCAATATAACACTTGATGTACATGAAGGTGATGCTGAAATATTGCAAAATGGAAGAGCTAATTTCTTAGGCCTAAACTGGTACTCAACTTCAGTGTTCAAATTAAGCAATGAAGAAAGCCCTAAAATGCTCGATGGTGTTATTTCTAATGTCGAGAAGGTTAGGGACGATCGTTTAATGAATTCTGAATGGGACTTTTCATACGATCCTGTTGGTTTACGCTTTGCCTTGCAAAAGGTTAATGATCGCTATCCAAATATTCCAATTATTATTACAGAATGTGGTTGGCCAGAACGTGAAGAGCTTGAAAATGGAAAAGTTCATGATTCAAAGAGGGTTAAGTACCTTAACGGACATATTTATGAATTACGTGAAGCGATTAAGGATGGCGTAAATGTGATTTCATTTAATCCTTGGTCATTTTTGGACTTATTAAGTGTTAACGATGGCATGGATAAACGATATGGCTTAGTCTTTGTTAATCGTGACAATAATTCTGAACGTGATATGAAGCGTTATCCAAAAGATAGTTTCTACTTTTATCAAAAAGTAATTGCCACAAACGCTAAAAATGTTACTAAATTAGAGATAGATGAATAAGGAGTTTTAATATGGCTGAAAAAACAATCATGCTATGCTGTTCTGCAGGAATGAGCACAAGCTTACTTGTTACTAAAATGCAAAAAGCAGCTGAAGACCAAGGAAAAGATGTGGAAATTTTTGCTTGTCCTGCAGCGGAAGCAGATGACAACCTTGCGCAAAACAAAATTGACTGCATTTTACTTGGACCTCAGGTTCGTTATATGGAAAACGAATTTAAGCAAAAAGTTGATGGTAAAAACATTGGACTAGCAGTAATTGATATGCAAGCATATGGTATGATGGATGGAGCCAAAGTATTAGATCAAGCATATCAGTTAATGAGTTAATAAAGTATACTAGAAGTTAATAAAAGGTTTGAACTGGGGTCAAACCTTTTTTGTTTAGCTTAAAAGTTGGAATTAAAAAATGGCTACTCTAGTTTATACGAATTATTCCGAAAGATGGGAAAAGAACAGCTATTTCCTGTTTTTTGGATATGGTCTGCTTTTAAATTCATACTTTATAATAAAATCACAATTGAAAACGGATACATCGATAATTTGAGCATATTAGCTCAATAAGAGGAGAAAAAACATGTTAAATTTCAAAGTAGAGCAGAATGAAAAAACTAATTTTCCACATTACTGAGAAGTGTGCGTAGGGAGTTGTCATGCATATACCGCTTTGCGAGAAGATTATCGCGAGCAGCTAATTAAAGCGCATAATGAATTAGGTTTTAAATATGTTCGTTTCCATGGTTTATTTGATGACGAAATGAGTGTATGCATCGAAAACTTTGATTTTGAAGGTAATTCTCAGGGAATCACGTATAATTTTATTAATATTGACAAGATTATTGATTTTCTACTTCAAATAGGTATGAAACCATTTTTGAAATTGGGTTTTATGCCTTCATGTCTTGCGTCTGGCAATGGTAGAATATTTGTCTATGGTGGAAATAATTCAATGCCTAAGTATGATAAAGCATGGGAAGAGTTGATTAGCCGTTTATCAAGCATATCATTGATCGTTATGGTGAGTCAGAAGTAGAAACCTGGTTCTTTGAAGTTTGGAATGAACCAAATTTGCCACTATTTTTTTCTGGCTCGCAGGAAGATTATTTCCACCTATATGAGATGACGGCAAGAACAGCTAAAAAGATTGATAGTAAGCTTAGGTTTGGAGGGCCAGCAACTTCATACAATTCTTGGATTCCTGAAATGATTGACTTTTGTGAGAAAAACAATGTTCCACTTGACTTTGTTTCTACTCATCATTATCCAACAGATGATCCATTATGGAAGAGTGGATTGGATATTGAAGAGTTTTTTAAGCAAACAGGTGGAAAAGAGACAGACTATCATCGTGGAATTTTAAAAGAAATGACTGCTAGAACAAAACAAGAGTCTAAAAATTATCCTTTATATTATACTGAGTGGAATGTCTCGGCTATGCTTGGCGATACAATTCATGATGAACCATATGCTGCTGCAATGGTCGCAAAAACTTTAGCAGATAATGATGGTTTAGTTGATGGTTATTCATTTTGGACTTTTAGTGATATTTTCGAAGAGCAATCTCAAAAGCCAGGTGTTTTTCATGGAGGGTTTGGTTTACAAACAGTTGATGGAGTTGAAAAGCCGGTCTATCGCATATTTGAAATTTTCCATGAGTTAGGAACAAAGAGAATCAAAGTGGAAAGTAGTCAAAGTAGTACTACCGAGGTATTAGCCGCACAAAAGGGTAACGACTTACAAGTCTTAGTATATAACCATAATGTTCCAAGTGAGCCAATTGAAACTGAAGAAGTTAAAATTGATTTAGGAACGGATAATGCATATGATGCATGGATCGAACGAATCGATTCCAATCATACCAACCCAATGAAAAAGTGGGAAGAAATTGGAAAGCCAGAATATCTTAAGCAACCAGAAATTGATCAGTTAAGAGAAAACTCTAAATTGCAGAAAGAAAACATTGAGATTAAAGAAGGACAACTGACGCTCAAAATGCCACCACACTCATGCGCATTTGTTACAATCCCAGGATTCTTCAAATAAAAAGGTTTGAACTAGGTTCAAACCTTTTTGTTGGAAAAATTAATAAGTTTAGGGCTCTAAATTTAACAATCACAAAAAATATTGAACTCGCTTTCAAGCAACTGGGAAATAGCTATAACTCTTCTGTTTTTTGAATATGGTCAAAGGATGTTAAGTACTTGTATACTTTGATTAATCTTTGTAAGCGCATCCTTATATTGCTTTTGAGAGCTTACAATGTTCTAAATAAGGAGACAAAAATGAATAATTTTAAAATTAATGGAAAAGTAGAAACTAAGTTCCCACACTACTGGGAAGAATGTGTCGGAAGCTGTCATGCATATACCGCTTTACGAGAAGATTATCGCGAGCAGCTGATTAAAGCGCATAATGAACTGGGATTTAAATATGTTCGTTTTCATGGTATTTTTGATGATGAAATGAGTGTTTGCATCGAAAATTTTGATTTTGAAGGCAATTCTCAAGGAATTACGTACAACTTTATCAATGTCGATAAGGTATTTGATTTTCTTGTAGATATTGGTATGAAACCTTTTGTTGAACTTAGTTTTATGCCATCATGCTTAGCTTCTGGTGAAGGCAGAGTCTTTGTATATGGTGGAAATAATACTATGCCGAAATCAGATGAGCTTTGGGAAGATTTAGTTGAACGATTCTTAAACCATATTATTGATCGCTATGGTAAAAAAGAAGTTGAATCATGGTTCTTTGAAGTTTGGAATGAACCTAACTTACCACTATTCTTTGCTGGAACGCAAGAGGACTACTTCCATTTATATGAAATTACTGCTAAAACCGTTAAAAAGGTAGACGAAAATCTACGTGTTGGGGGACCAGCAACTTCATTTAATTCATGGATTCCTGATATGATTAATTTTTGTGAAGGAAATGATGTTCCACTTGATTTTATTACAACTCATCACTATCCAACGGATGATCCGTTGTGGAAGAGCGGCTTAGGTATTGAAGAATTTTTTAAGAATTCTGAACAACAACAAATGGATTATCACCGCGGAGTTTTGAAAAAAATGACGACGCAATCTCACGAACAGGCGAAAGGATATCCACTGTATTATACTGAGTGGAACGTCTCAGCAATGGTAGGAGATATGATTCATGATGAACCATATGCTGCTGCAATGGTTGCAAAAACTTTAGCAGATAATGACGGCCTAGTGGACGGTTACTCATTCTTTACTTTTACTGATATTTTTGAAGAACAATCTCAAAAGCCAGGGGTCTTCCATGGTGGATATGGTTTACAGACAGTTCAAGGTATTGAAAAGCCAGTTTACCGTATATTTGAAATTTTCCATGAGCTAGGAACAAAGCGAATCAAAGTGGAAAATGATACTGAAAGTACTGCTGAAGTTTTAGCTGTTCAAAAAGGTAATGATCTACAAGTCTTAGCATATAACCATAATGTTCCAAGTGAGCCAATTGAAACTGAAGAAGTTAAAATTGATTTAGGAAAAGATAATGCATATGATGCTTGGATAGAACGAATTGATTCCAATCATGCCAACCCAATGAAAAAGTGGGAAGAAATTGGAAAGCCAGAATATCTTAAGCAACCAGAAATTGATCAGTTAAGAGGAAGCTCTAAATTGCAGAAAGAAAACATTGAGATTAAAGAAGGACAACTGACACTCGAAATGCCACCACATTCATGTGCATTTGTTACAATTCCAGGATTTTTTAATTAACGATTTAAAAAAGCTTGAACCTAGTTCAAGCTTTTTTGCTATTTAAATACTAATTAAATTACATAACTCCAGAAATAAATGATGTCTTGTAATAGCGAAATGCACTTTTGGAAAAAGTTTGTTTGCTGCCGACGAATGTAAACATTTTGAAATGATAACACTAATTATAATAAATTTTTGATTTTTAAAGTTAAGCCCATTAAATAACCCAAAAAAGCCCCATTTTTACTATGAAAAAAGGTATAATTTGGATAATAAATGAAAGGGGTTTTTACCTATGATGTGTGATAATTTGTTTTTTAAGATTGTTTGGGTAATTGTTTATGGCATCACTGCTTACTTTACATTTACTGATAAGATGATGATGGCTATGTACTGGATGGCAGGCGGTATGTTTGCTCAAGCCTTAGTTGACCTAATTTATCACTTCTGGCCAAAGAAGAAGTGTTAATACTAAAAAACAGCTTTTTATATAAAAGCTGTTTTTTATTGGTCGTTTTCTTTTAAAAAGCTCTGAATGATTTTTTCCCGCATGGCAAGAAAAACTTGGTTGTGTCCCGTAGGATGAACACGGTTGGTTAAAACGATCATTCCGGATTTTTTTACTCGATCTAGGAGAATTAGTGTCCCAGTGAAACCTGTATGTAAGATAATTGGGTAATTGAATTCAGGGTCAAAGCGTAAGTCCCAACCCCAAGAACGTGGCTGAACACCGGCAGGATTTTTATTTTCAAAAAGCTTAGTTACGGTCTCTTGGTCATATGGAAGAATATTATCGTCTAAGCCAATGTAACCTTCCGAAATTTTAATTAAATCAGACATTGTAGAAAAGAGGCCAGCAGAGCCACAATCACTCCCAAGTTGTCTTGCTTTGGGGTCATGAGGCACTCCTTGGAGGACAGAACCGTTTACTATTGCTGTTGGAACACAGTTATCCTTATCAGGCGAAAAAGTGGTTTCTGTGAGTTTCATTGGTCTGATAATTTCATCTACTCCAACTTCCTGAACAGGCTTACCATAGATTCTTTTAATTACTAAGCCCAGAAGAATGAAGTTGGTATCGGCATACCGCATTTTATGATCGAGTTCGTCAGTTACAGGTAAGTTAATAATTGCATGTATTAACTCATCATGGTTTAGCTGGTCACGATTTTCAATCCAACCGCGAATTCCACTAGTATGGGTGAGAAGATGAAAAAGGCGAACTCTTTTGTCTTGAAACTCTGGAATAAAATCTTGAAGTGGCTCAGTAAAGTTTAATTCATCGTTTTGATAAAGCTTTAATAAAATATTTTCAGTAATTAGCACTTTAGTTAGACTTGCCAAATCATATTGGGCAAATGGACTGAGTTGAGTTACTTTAGGGTATGTACTAGCAAAACCAATTGTTGAAGTAAAAATTTGCTTGTCTTTAATAAAAGCGTAGTTAACGCCTGGAACAATCCTTTCGGAAACCATTGATTCAATTAAATTTTGTGTGGTTGAATAATCAAGCATAAAAAATTCCTTCATAAAATACTTTACCTACTATTATATACAATTAAAGTAATAAAATTGCAGCGAAAAGACAATAATTGTATTTTTATGCTAGGAAGAAGTTTATCAAAACTCAGAAAGTAAAAACTATTGAGGATATGTGATTTTTAAGCTGAAAATCTTTAGTGTAAATGCGTCAAAAGCACTTGACAACAAGGGCTGTATAAAGCATAATAGTTACTGTTGATTTTGCCCGTTGGTCAAATGGTTAAGACGCCACCCTCTCAAGGTGGAGTTACGAGTTCAATTCTCGTACGGGTGATTAACACTGGGATATAGCCAAATGGTAAGGCACAGGTTTCTGGTTCCTGCATGTTTCGGTTCGAGCCCGGATATCCCAATACAAAAATGGCTTAGCAGCAAGTTTTTAACGAATTGAAAAGCTGGTTTGCCTATCAAATGCCCATCAGGGTGTCTAAGTTAAAAAAGCTAGATGAATAAATCATCTGGCTTTTTATTTTCTCGAATTTTCTGTAATTAGCTCAAGACAAGTTATTTATATTTTTAAGTAGACGTGCAAGTGGGCTAATCTTAGATATTTAGCTAAATCGGTACAGTTGGTTAATTGATTTAGACACCAAAAGCCAGAACCTATAAGGGTTCCGGCTAGTTTTAGTGCTTTCAGATTTCATAATATAAATAAAAATTTATTGACAATTTAAGGTCGCTCAATTAGTCTTTAATTAACTTTATTTTAACTAAATATTAAAGTGTTTAATGCTTTTTGGAAGGTATTTTTTTGCCAAATTATAAAAAGAGTAACTCAGGCAGTAGTGGCTCTGAAATAAAAGTAGAAAAAAAGTTCAATCCTTAGAAGATATTATCCTTTAATTAAATTATGTAGGTGATGTTATGCGTGCTGTTCTAAAAGAGCTTAATAGCAAGTACAAGTTTGAGTATTTTCTCTTTTTAGGAATGAGTACTGTTAGTACATGCATTGAGACATCTAATGTTATTTTGGAAGGTATGCTATTAAATTCACTAGTATATAAGGCTGATAGGACATCATTTATACGTAATATAATAGTGATAATAGTTTTAAACCTAATAAGATTGTTTTTATCTTTTTTTATAAACAAAATTCAAATTCTAAAGTTCAGAAAAATAAACATAGAAGTAAACGATATTATAATAAAGAAGCTTTATTCAAAAGATACGTTAGAAGTCTTAAAACTTGATCCTATTCAAACTGCAGATAGAATTACGGAAGATACTAATGAAATCTTAAATTTCTTGTTTCAAACGGTAAATCAAATCGTTTCAATTACTATTTCCTCAATTATAATTTTTATTTATATTATTAAAGCTAAATCTCGCTTTTTCTTGCTAGTAATGATTTTGCTACCAGCCTATATTATTTTGTACCTTTTTTTAAAACCAAAAATATTCAAAATAAACTTAGAATTAAGACGAATTTACAATGAATATTTTTCTGGATTTGCTGAATGGCTTAATAGATATGTTGAAATTAAAGGTAATAAACGGGAAGAAATAGAATCCAGAAGATGGAAAAAGACCAAAGTTTCTCTTTTAAATATTACAAGAAAAAACTTTCTTCTTAATTTAGGTATGTCTACTTGTGAAATTGTCTTACAATTGATTTTCCAGATAATATTGTTTATTAATGGCGGATTGGCCGTAATATCAGGAAGAATGACAATTGGATCTTTTTCTGTTCTTTTCCAATACTTTAATCAATTATTAGGACAAGTGGATGAAATCTTTTCTATTTTGTTTAACTTTGAGTCTTTTCGAGTTGCATACATGAGAATTGATCAATTGATGTCTATCCGGAATGAAGTAGACGGAGCAATAGTCATTTCTAATGTTGAAAATATACAAGTTCACAATTTCAATATTAGCTTGGAGGCACATAAGACTTTATTTTCAAAAGAACTTACATGCACTTTTAATAATCCTGGTTTTTATGTTATTAGAGGCAAAAATGGAATAGGAAAATCTACTTTTTTAAGGACGATAATTGGACTGTATACGTCAGCAAAAAAAGGAACAATTTTAATAAACAATATAGATATTGACTTAATAAATAAGGAAAAGCTGAGAGAAAATAATATGAGCTGTTTATTCCAAGATACGGTTCTTCCAAATTGTCTTGTAAGGGAATATTTAGATATGTATGTAAATGAGAGTAACGAAAACTGTATTTCTGGTGATCAATATTTCCAAAAAGTATTTAGCTCTTCTCAATTTAATATAAAAAAAGTGTTAGATAAGAAAATGACTGAGCTTTCAACGGGCGAAATACAATTAGTAAAGCTTTACTCTGCTATTTTGAAAAAGAAAGCGCACTGCTTTTTATTAGACGAGCCACTAGCTAATATTTACCCTGAATTGCAATCAGATTTATTATGCTTATTGGAAAAAATTGCACAAACTAATCTAGTTATAATCATTAGTCATGACCTTGAAATTGGGGAAAAAACTAAAAATATAAGAATAAGATAACTATGAAATCATATATAATACCACAGTTTTTAATTTTAAATAATGATATTAATAATGCAGTAGTCCAAAATAAAAATGGGATAAATCACCTTACAAATAAAAGCATAATTAGTTTCTTTAATAAGATAGACAATCTTCACAAAAATTTAGTTACTGAGCAGTTTTTAGAAGATTATTTTGGTTTAGAAATATATAAGTCAACTTTAAAGTTTATGTTGGATTCTCAGCTTCTCGAAGAAAAAGTTGAATATTATTCTGAATATAAAAATATAGTAGTTTTTACCAATAACAAAAAAATATATAACTTGATGTCTAAAGTTATGAATGAAAAAAATGACACACTAACGAGCTACTACCTTAATACTTTTCAAAGCGACTGGTTTGAAGCAAAGATAAAAGAAATATCTGATGATAGCTTGATTATAAGTATTTTTAGTCCTTTAGACTTTAATGAATATACTTGGCTCTGTGATTTTTTAAGAGAAAACAACAAAATCTATTGTACTGCTTTTCCGTATAATAAAAAATTTTACTTTTCTAATATATATATAGTTATAAATGGAAAAATTCATGTCCAAAGTGCTTTATTTCTGAGTTAATTTCAAGTTTAAGATCTACAGGCAAATTTTATTCTATGCCGACTTTTCAAACAGTTAATGAAAGAAGCTATTATGAACTGTCAAATGGTTTGTATTTTGCAGCAGGAAACAATTGATGCAAAGCAATCTAATTTGAAACATAATGCATATCTTTATAATCGATATGGCAACCGCACAAAAACAAAATTAAAGAAAAACAGACTGGTAAAGACTTATGGCGTACCTATTAGAATAAAGAATAAGGAATACTACATTGTAAATGTGAACAGCTTTATAAAGAAAGCAACTTTGTAAGTCCTACTAAGCAATGTTGTCATAAAAAAATAATCAGAGCATATTAAAAGGTCACAGTCCACAATTAAATTGTTGGAATGCGACCCTTTTGATTGAATAAATTAAGAGAGGTTAAATTATAAATTTAGAAGTAGCTTGAGCAGAGTACTTAAAACTATTTACTCAACTCAGCTTTTGTTTTTGAAACGAGCTTGTTGTCTGAAAAAACAAAAGTAACGCGATTACTATTGTTATCGGATTTTGATTTCGTTTTAGTTTGATAAAAAGCAATCTTGTTCTTTTTTCCCATTACGATGTTCTCGTTTAATGTATCGGGTTGACCATGTTTTTTAACCAGACTGGCATAAGAGCTATTTTCTTTAACTTTATTATATGATTTTAGAGTTAATTTACCAGCTGTTTTTTCCCACTTGAAATTAGTAATGGTCTTTGTTATTGCCTTTTTATTATAGAACTGAACAACAAGTGCTGCACTTGTTTTAGTCCAACCTATTGTTTTGATTTTTAGTCCGTTAACTAAAGTGGTTTTAGTGGACTTTGGTTTCCCTAAGAGTTCAGTGGTTTCAGTAATGGAAGCACCGCCGCCACCCTTTTTAGAAATATCTCCAAGCTTAATTTCGTCATACTTTTCTTTAAAAGCTTTTTTCTGCAGTTCAGTCTTAGTGAGTGTGTTAGAATTGCTCGACTTGTTATTAGAAGAGCATCCACCTAATGCGATTGCTAAGAAGCTGACTCCAACAACTGATAGTACTTTTTTTATTTTGATCATTAAGATCTCCCTTCAAAAATATGCCATAGGTTTAGTGTCACTGGCGTTGTGGACAATAAAAATATATGACCGTAGCTATTATATATGTATATTTAAACTTTTGGTAGGTGTTATTTTTTGCATCACTAAACCTGAGGTATTCTAATCATATTGTGTGCAGTAAGCTGGGAACTTAGAATAAAATACTGGTGTTTGTTCTTTAGCAAAAATTTTTATACCTGGAAACTAAAGAAGTGGGAGCTAACCGGTTTAAATTAGACTTAGAAAATTTCTAGGTATGGGGAACAAGTTGTGATATTATAATTGTATTAAAGAATAGAAAACGCTATTAGGAGAGTAATTATGAAGAAAATTGAAAGCTTAAAAATCAAGAAAAGCTCTGCTTTATTGACTGCCGCAGCTGCAGCAGTATTTGCTTTTGCTGGTGTTAATGGAACTAATGTTGTTAAAGCTGATGCTGCCAATCCTGCTGCTACAGTAGTTAACGATGGAAGAACTGCTACAGTTGTTGCTCATTATCAAGATGAAGCAGGAAATAAGATTGCTGACGATCAGACTATTGACGGCCATACACAAGTAAGCTATGGAACAATGCGTAAGGCAATTTCTGGTTATACTTTAAAGGACTGGCAAGGACCAACTGAAGGTTACTTTGAAGACACACCTAAAGAGGTAATCTACATTTATACTAAGGATAATGGTTCAAATGAGACCAATGTAACTGACAATTCAGGACAAATTCAAAACCCAATTGAAAAGCCTGGTACAAGTTCTGATCAAAAGGATCCTTGCAAAGATAAGAAGGACCCAGCAGCTTCAACTGATACTACCAAAAAAGATGAGAACAAGAGTGATAATGTAAATACAACAACTAAGGATCCTGCCGCTAAACTAGCTGTTTTGCCACAAACTGGTTCTGATAAGACTAACTCTTTGAAGATGTTATTAGCTGGTATTTCTGTCGTTGCAGTTTCATTGCTAGGAATGGTTGCAGCATTTAAAAAGCGTATCTAGTCTGTTGAGCAGCAAAATATTTGTATAACTGAATAACATTTAAATACACGATTTGGATTTAACCGAATCGTGTATTTTAGTTTGCTCAAAAATGTAATTACTCTGTTGCATTTGAATTAGCAGATTTCACAAAATATTAGCATATTTGCTCATAAAAAAAGAGCTCCAAATAGCCAGATTGAAGCCTAACTATTATGAAGCTCTTTTATTTTGTGTTGTTAATCGTCTATTGCATTGCTTGCAACAACATTTTTGTACCAATTAAATGATTTCTTTTTGTATCTGTTATAAGTTCCACTACCATCATCATTTTTATCAACATAGATAAAGCCATAGCGTTTAGTCATTTCACCTGTACTTGCTGATACAAGATCAATACAGCCCCAAGGGGTGTAGCCAACTAAGTTAACGCCGTCATCAATTGCTTTAGCCATTTCAACAATATGATCATGAAGATAATCAATCCGATAATCATCTTCGACAGTATATTGACCATCTTTTTCAACTAGTTGATCAGCTGCTCCCAGTCCGTTCTCAACAACCATTAGTGGAATTTCATAACGTTCGTATATTTGATTTAGTGCTGTTCGAAGGCCAACAGGATCGATTTCCCAACCCCAAGCACTACGTTCAACATATGGATTTTTAACACCGTTAAA
Organism: Lactobacillus apis; assembly: GCF_002837055.1. Lineage (GTDB taxonomy): Bacteria > Bacillota > Bacilli > Lactobacillales > Lactobacillaceae > Lactobacillus > Lactobacillus apis. Next base: position 293,521 of record NZ_PDKP01000001.1, read on the forward strand.
GAAGTTACCAGCTGCTTTTTCAGCATCGTCTTGGGTAACAGTGACAGTAGATGACTGATAATAAGAAAAAGTATAAAAATCAACTTTTCCTTTTTGTAACAATTTTAAATCATCGTCAGTGATATCTAACTTAAGATTGTGGTCATTCCAGAACTTTTGCGCAAAGTAAGGATATTTTCCCTTAACCTGTACGTCACCACAGTAAAAATTATTAATTTCAGTCATATATTGAGCATAGCGAACATCGTCAGGATGGCTGGTTAGAGGATAGATCATGCGGTAGGCCATCATGCAGCCCATTTTTAATGAAGAATCATAGTGATGTGCCCAATCAACAATTTCGGCGCTCGCTAAGAACTGATAATGTAGTGCTTGATAACGCAGTTGGGTAGAGTCTTCCTCAGTATTATTGAAGACCTCTGAATCACCTAAGTACATTCCGCCACCCATATACGCCCCAAGCGGTTTGGCAAGCATGTTGATTTCATTAAAGGTAAGCCAGTATTTAACATCTTTGTGATAACGTTTGATTACAGTCTTAGCAAATTTAACATACTGGGGAATCATTTTACGAGAGGCCCAAGCATTGAACTCTTGTGTTAATCCAATGGGGTTTTCAAAATGTGAGATGGTTACTAACGGCGCAATATGATATTTTTTCAATTCAGCAATTAAGTTATCGTAAAACTCTAAACCTTTTTCATTAGGTTCGTTTTCTAAACCATTAGGGTAAATTCTTGACCAAGCAATTGAAAAACGGTATGTTTTGAAACCCATTTCGGCAAATAACTTAACATCTTCTTTGTAATGATGATAGTGATCAACGGCCATATGATTAGGGTAGAGGGTGTTGTCTTCGATTTGACGTGTGATTCTTCGCGGTGTCTGATGATCACCACCAGTAAGTAAATCCATCGTGGATAACCCTTTACCGTCTTCATTGTAGGCACCCTCAAGTTGATTAGCGGCTGTTGCTCCGCCCCATAAAAAGTCTTTGGGAAACGAATAAGTTTTACTCATTATCATCTTGTCCTTTAATTCTAGTGCTGAAGATTCGATCATCAACAGTTACCTGATCTACTGAGTCATAGTTTAACTGGTTGTCTGGTTTATTGAGCGCAATTATTAAAACAGTCGGATCATATCCTGCTTGTTTAATTTTAGCAAAGTCAACTTGAACCAAAGGATCTCCCTGTTTTACTTCTTGTTGCTCTTTAACTTGAACGTCGAAACCTTCGCCCTTTAAGTTAACTGTGTTAATTCCAATATGAATCAGATATTCATTACCATTATCTGATGTGATTCCAATTGCGTGACCAGTTTGATAGGTCATAGTAACTTTACCGGCTAGAGGAGAAACAATTAGATCAGTTTCAGGGTCAATCCCGCGACCTGAACCAAGCGATCCACTTGCGAACACTTCATCGTTAACTTGATCTAGAGGAATAACTTTACCATCAACTGGAGCGTTAACAGCTTCAAATTCAGCGTAATTTTCAGTATTAGATGAATTTAATGTATCTGATGTTTTTGACGCACTTGAATCAGTTTTTTCAACTTTTGCGAGTAAAAAGGTGAAGATAAAACCTAAAACAAAGGCAATAATAGCAGTAATAATGGCATTTAAAAAGTTGCCAGGCTTACCAATGAAGTTAACAATAGTGAAGATACCAGGTGAACCGAATGAATATCTAACAACTTGAGTGATACCAGCGTAAAAGCCAGCCAATCCACCGGCAGCCATAACTGCGTAAATTGCTCGTTGGTACTTTAAGGTAACACCGTAAAGAGCAGGCTCAGTAATTCCTGATAGGGCAGTTACACCAGCAGAAAGTGCTAATTGGCGATTTTGTGAACGTTTATCTTTTAGGGCAATGGCAAATGAACAGCCAGCTTGAGCGATATTCGAGGCTAGCATACCAGGTCCAAGAATATTCTCACTTCTTGCAGGACTAGCAATACCTAAAGATGCTATTGGCACTAGTGCTACGTGCATACCTACCATAACTAGAAGAGGTGAGAAAGCACCCATTAAAGTTGGAACTAGCCAAGGCGCGTATTTGTTTAAACTATTGATTAGTAATGCTAATAAGTCACCTAACCATGAGCCAATTGGTCCAATAACAATTAAAGCAAGGGGAGCCATGATGATAAAAATCAAAAGTGGTTTAAGCATTGTTTTAATGACGTTAGGGGAGACTTTTTCAGCAAATTTTTCAACGTAGGATTGAATCCAAACACATAAAATGATTGGAATAACAGTGCTGCTGTATGTAGCTAAAGTTATTGGTGCTCCAAACAGAGTTACTGGTTTGCCTGCAGCGACTAACGCTGCCCAATTGGGATGTAAAAGCACACCAGCAATAGCAATTGACAAAAATTTATTTGTCTTAAAGTGTTCTGCAGCACTAACTGCCAGCATCATTGGCAGGAAGTAAAAGACAGCATCAGCCATAAAGCTCAAAATAGCGTAGTTCTGGGACTTGACTGAGATTAGATTAAAAGTAGTTAAAAGTGAAATAACCACTTTAAACATACCGCCGGCAATTAATGGCGTAATGATTGGTGCCATAATTGTAACTAAAATATTAACCAGGTTTCTGAAAAAGCCAACCTTTTCTTTATCTGGAGATGGCTCAGATGGATTATCACTAGAAATATGATAATCGTTTTGAATCTGTTTAAAGTACTCACCAACTTTTGCGCCGATGATAACTTGCGATTCTTCACCAGCTTGAACCGCCCCCAAGATTTCCGGTTGCTGCTTCAAAAATTCAGCATTAAATTTACTTTTATCCTTTAATGTGAAGCGAATTCGCGTCGCACAATGATAAAAGCTAGAAATGTTATCGGGACCGCCAACATTTTTGACGATCATATCGGTAACTTCTTTGTTACTTCTCATTTGTTCTTTTCCTTTCAATACATGGTCACACGGTGAATATGAATAATTAAATAAGCAAGCTCTTCCTTAGTAATAGGCTTACTATAAATAATTTCAATTGTTTGCTTAAGCTTCATGGCAATTTTACTAGCCTCAGGATAAAGATTCATCACTTGTTCTAGTAATTCTGGATCATTTGAAAGCATCTGATTACTGATATATCTTTCAGCAAAAAACTTAATATGAGTAACGAAGCGCTCGTAATTTAAGCCTTCAGTTGCCAGGTTACCGTGGCAAAGAACACGCAGAGTTTGCAAGATATTATCAATTAGTCGAGAAACTTCAAGCACATTGCTGCTTTCCTGATTACTGGAAGCATTAATAATGTGAAAAGCAATGTTAGCAGCTTCTTCTTGAGGTAACTTTACGCCTAAATTGTCTTCGATAATATCAAGTGCATGTAATCCTACTTTGAACTCAGGCTGATAATAAGTTTTCATTTCCAAGTATATACGGTTGCCTAATGATAAGTTATTTTGCAAACGTTGAATTGCAAAATATAAATGGTCAGACAAAGCATAATAAATACTTGCATCGAGCTTTTCGTGCAGACTTCGCTCTGCATATTCAACTATTTCAGTTGTTGTTTCAATGATCTTGGCTGGGATTTTTTGTAGTGACTGAACGAGCTCGTTTTGTTTGTTATCATCAACCGGAATGTACTTCCGACTAATTTTTTCCTCAGGCACTTCGCTGCCAACTTTGGCGTGGTAGCCAATCCCTTTACCAAAAGCAATATATTCATTTCCATCGTGATCAATAATTACAACATTAACATTTAGTATCTTTTTAATTTTATTCATTCTTGTACCCATCAAAAAATGCAGACAGGACGACAAAAATAACTAATACTTAAAAAAGCAAAATGTTAGTTATCAATGTAGTCTTGCCTGCATTACCAGTAACATGCGCTATCATTAACTCTTTTAAAGTTAACAAAAAAATCATCTTTTTGCAAGCGCTATCTTTAAAAACTTTACAAAAATAGTTTTTAGCTGTTAATTATGTCAATTACATGCCAGCCTTAATTATCTTTTTCTCTGCCATTGTCTTGCGGAGTGAAAGAAGGGCAGTGTAGGTAGATAAAATGTAAACCTTTTTAGTTGGAAGCTTGGCAATTTCTTCAATTACTGCTTCGTTATCCGGACAGGTAGTCATTTGTTCTGGTGAAAAGCCAGCAACTTCTAAGCGAAATCCCATGTCATGCCAACGCTGTCCACCAACTAGAATTTGTTTAATTTGCTCGTGATTCAAATCTTCAAACTGACCATCCCAAATCCATGAAGTATCAATTCCATCAGCATGATTAGCATTAAGTAGTGTAACTAGAGAATAGTCATCCTTTTCGGTGTTAAGCATATGCAAAACTTCGTCTAGACCAACTGGATTTTTAACCAAAATGAGATCAATGTCCTTATCAGCGTATTGAATTAACTCTTGGCGACCAAAAACGCGTTTGTTTTTGGCAAAGGCATTAGCAATTTCTTCATCGTCAAGATCAAAATGACGTGCGACAGAATAGGCTGCTAAGGCATTGTAAATGTTATATGTTCCACCAATATTGATGTGATAATCTTTGGTTCCCATTCGAAAGCTAAGATGATTTGGATCCTGATCGATAATCTCGCTGACTGAATATGTTAACTCCGGACGGCGATAGCCACAGTTGGGGCAGAAGAAGTCGCCTAAGTTAGCATAAATTCGGTCATGGTAATGCAATATATGGTCGCATTCAGGGCAAAGGACACCATCGGTATTAACCGGAGCTTTAACATCATTTTGTGAATGGTCACTTGGAAGTTTGAAGCCGTAAAAAATTTTGGGATTTGGCAGATCAACTGATGAAAAAATACTAGCATCACCGTTAGCAATGACGGTTGCATCAGGAGCTAACTTAATACCTTCAATAATTTTATTATAGGTAGTATAAATTTCGCCGTAGCGATCCATTTGATCACGAAAGATATTAGTTAAAACAAAAACACTCGGCTTAACTAGTTTAGTAACCATTTTGACATTGGCTTCATCAACTTCTAAAACAGCAATGGGGCGCTTAGCTTTGCTCTTTTTATTAGCTAAAAAAGCAGTAACAATTCCTTGTTGCATGTTAGAACCAGACGGATTGGTCAAAACTTCGCCGTATTTTTCTCGTAAGGCTTCAACTATCAATGCAGTAGTCATAGTTTTACCATTTGTCCCGGTTACAATAACTGTTTCGTAATTTTGAGCAAGTGTGTTCAAAATATCTGGATCAAGTTTCATTGCAATTTTTCCTGGGAAGCTAGTTCCACCTTTTAGTACATTGTGAAGAAACCAGTAACTTGATTTTCCGGCAAATTTGGCAACATCAGATTTTAGATTCATGTTTATCCCTCGCTTTAAAATCTGTAACAACTATAGCATAGCACGCAAACGAAAACGAGTTTTTAACTACTATTTTAACTGCACTTATTTTGATTTTCATCTATACTAGATAAAGTCAGGTGGATATAATTATACAAAGGAGCAAAAATGGCACAATTATTTTTTCACTACGGCACAATGAGTAGTGGCAAAACGCTTGAAATTCTGAAAGACGCACATAACTATGAGGCTCAGGGTCGAAAAATTGTGCTGATGACAAGTGGCGTAGATAATCGGAGTGGGGTAGGAACTGTTGCTTCACGAATAGGTCTTCATCGCAAGGCTATTCCAATTGAGCATGACATGGATATTTTTGCTTATATCGAAAAAATCAATGATCAGGAAAAAAAGCTTGGTGATGGTCCAATTGCGTGCGTTTTTGTTGATGAAGCACAGTTTTTGGAACGGCACCATGTTTTTGAGTGTGCTAGAATTGTTGACGAATTAAGCATTCCAGTAATGGCTTTTGGATTAAAAAATGATTTTCAGAATAACCTATTTGAAGGGTCAAAAAATCTGTTGATTGTTGCTGATAAAATCAACGAAATAAAAACCATTTGCCACTATTGTGGACGTAAGGCTACAATGAACTTGCGTATTCACGAAGGGAAACCAGTTTATGAAGGTGAGCAGGTCCAAATTGGTGGTGATGAAAGTTACTATCCGGTTTGTCGTTTTCATTATTTTCACCCAAATGAACAAAGATAGAGAGGGACTGATAAAATATGGATAAAATTATGGCACAGCTTGAAGGACTTGTGGCTCATTATGATGAATTGCAAGAAATGATGGCAGATCCAGAGGTTATCAACGATACCAAACGGTATATGGAAATTTCCAAAGAAGCATCTGACTTACATGATGTTGTAGAAAAATATCAAAAATACAAAGCAGATAAAAAAGAAATAAAAGATAATAACGAAATTATTTCAAGTGAAAGTGACTCTGATTTAGTTGATATGGCTAAAGAAGAAAACAGTAGTCTGGAGCAGGAAATAGTTGATTTGGAGGATGAAATCAAAATTTTAATGCTTCCTAAAGATCCTAACGATGATAAAGATATCATTATGGAAATCAGAGGTGCTGCTGGTGGTGATGAAGCATCACTTTTTGCTGGTGACTTACTCAGAATGTATGAAAAGTATGCTGAACGGCAAAATTGGCAGGTCTCCATTGTTGATAGTGAACCTACTGAAGTTGGTGGCTATAAGCGTGTTGCAATTATGATTACAGGTGACAAAGTTTACTCTAAATTAAAGTATGAAAATGGTGCGCACCGTGTACAGCGTATTCCTGTAACTGAATCTCAAGGACGAGTACATACTTCAACTGCAACTGTTGCTGTAATGCCAGAGTATGAGCAAGTCGATTTTGAGCTTGATCCAAAAGATATCAGAGTTGATGTTTACCGTGCTAGTGGTGCTGGTGGTCAGCACATTAACAAGACTTCAAGTGCTGTTAGAATGACCCACTTGCCTACTGGAATTGTGGTGGCAATGCAGGATCAACGTAGTCAGCAACAAAACCGGGAAAAAGCAATGCAAATTTTAACCTCACGTGTTTATGATTACTATGAAAGTGAAAATCGTGATCAATATGACGAAAAGAGGAAAAATGCGGTTGGTACGGGGGATCGTTCTGAAAGAATTAGAACCTATAACTATCCGCAAAACCGTGTAACTGACCACCGAATTGGTTTAACACTCAACAAGTTAGATCGAATTATGAATGGTGAGTTGGACGAAGTCATTGATGCATTGATTTTATATAACCAAACTAAGCAATTAGAGGAGTTGGCTGATCAAAATGGCTAAAATTGCTACTTTGAAGGACTTAAGTATTTGGGCAACCGAAACGGCTGCTGATCAGCGTCAAGAAGACGTTGATTTTCTTTTAGCTGAAAGACTTGGACTAAGTCCAAGCGAATTTGAGTTAAAACAAGAAATGGCGCTAAGCGACGCTCAAATTAAGCAAGCCGAAAAAGATGTCAAAAAACTTGCTAAAGGAATTTCACCTCAATACATTTTGGGTTATTCCTGGTTTTATGGTTACAAGATATTAGTTGAACAAGGTGTTTTAATTCCGCGTTTTGAAACTGAAGAACTAGTTGCTTGGACGCTTGAAGAATTAAAAAGCGGTGAGACCGTACTTGATTTAGGTACTGGTTCAGGCTGTATTACTGCTGCTTTAGCAAAAGAAGCAGCTAAAAAAGGAATCACAGATTTGAATTTGTTTGCTTCTGATGTGACAGACGCTGCTTTAAGAACAGCGGAAGAAAACTTTTTAGTCTATGATTTAGATGTCACTGTGCGCAAAGCTAACGTTTTAATTGGATTAGAAAAGTTCGATAAGATAATTTCTAATCCACCATATATCAAAGAATCCGAAAAAAATGTGATGGATCAGAATGTTTTACAAAATGAACCTAAAGAAGCATTATTTGGTGGTAAAAGTGGTATTACATTTTATCAAAAATTTGCCAAGCAGGTACGTGAACACTTGAATCCTGGTGGAGAGTTCTTTTTAGAATTTGGTTTTAGCGAAAAACAGCAATTACAAGAACTGTTTGCGAAAGAATTACCTGATTTTACAATTGAATTTAAGGATGATATGGCAAGTAAACCACGAATGGTATCTGGGAAGTGGAATAAGTAATGGAAACGAAAATTTTTCAGCAAGACCAAATTGACGAAGCCGTTAAACTTTTAGGAGCTGGTGAATTAGTGGCTTTTCCGACCGAAACAGTTTATGGTCTTGGCGCTATCGCAACTAATGAAAAAGCTGTGAAGGGTGTTTATGCTGCTAAGGGAAGACCTAGTGATAATCCGTTAATTGTAACTGTTTCAGATGAAGCAATGGTTTCGGATTATGCCAAAGAAATTCCTGAACGTGCGCAAAAATTAATGAAGCATTTTTGGCCGGGTCCGCTGACTATTTTGCTTTTTGTTAAACCTAATGCTTTGCCAAAAGCTGTTACTGGTGGTTTAGATACTGTAGCGTTTCGTTGTCCTGATGATAAGTTGACGCACGATTTAATTTCTAAACTAGGCTATCCAATAGTTGGGCCTTCTGCGAATACTTCTACTAAACCAAGTCCAACCACTGCACAGCACGTTTATCATGATTTAAATGGTAAAATTTCGGGCATAATCGATGGTGGGCCAACAAGAGTAGGTTTGGAATCAACTATTATTGATTTGTCCGTCGAAACGCCGGTTGTCTTACGGCCTGGTGAAATTACGCCACAAGAGCTAAGCGAAGTACTTGGTGAAAAGGTCTTGATTAACAGTGGACAAGTGAAAGATCAAGATATACCAAAGGCTCCGGGGATGAAGTATCGTCATTATGCTCCAAGTGAACCAGTAATAATTGTTGATGACACGAGTGATTTTGCAAAAATTGAGTTTAATGAGCATACTGGCGTAGCAGCTTTAGATTCTGTTTTAGTTGGGTTGAATGTACCAGAGCAAAATAAGTATAGTTTGGGTAAAAATCTGGTAGATGCCGATCATAACTTATTTGGTGCATTGCGCTATTTTGATGATAAGCAGTCAATTGATCAAATTTATGTTCAAGGTTTTAGTGGCAGCGAGGCCACCTTGGCATATATGAATCGTTTAAATAAAGCTGCGGCTGAGAACCATTTTCATGTAAAGTAAAAAAATAAAGCAAAGGGCTTTAAACCCTCTGCTTTTTTGATTAAAATAAGCGAGAAAGTATATTTGTTTTATAGGAGGAAAAGAATGGGTAAATTTACAGTGTTAGATCATCCGTTGATTCAACACAAGTTAACAATCATTAGACGTAAGGAGACAAGCTCCAATGAGTTTCGTCAAATCGTTGGTGAGATTGGCGGATTGATGACATATGAAATTACTAGGGATTTACCATTAAAGGATGTTGAAATTGAAACACCAATGGGCAAAACAACGCAAAAGGAAATAGCTGGTAAAAAGATGACGATTGTTCCTATTTTGCGTGCAGGTATTGGTATGCTCAATGGTGTGATGGAAATGATTCCTTCAGCTAAAGTTGGTGTCATTGGGATGTACCGTGATGAAGAAACATTAGAACCCCACGAGTACTTCTGCAAGATGCCTAAGGATGTAGCAGATCGTGAGTGTTTAGTAGTTGACCCAATGCTTGCCACTGGTGGCTCAGCTAATATGGCTATTGGCGCCTTGAAAAAACGTGGTGTTAAGGACATTAAACTTGCCGTTTTAGTTGCTGCACCTGAAGGCGTAAAAGCTATTCAGGAAGAAAATCCTGATGTAGACATTTATGCCGCAGCAGAAGATGAGAAGTTATTACCAAATGGCTACATCACCCCAGGTCTTGGTGATGCCGGTGACCGCTTGTTTGGCACTAAATAGCGAAATTTTTACAAATAGTATACGGAATTCGCTTACAATTTTTCACAAAAGGTTTGTTTGGTGTTAATATTGTAGGAGTGTTCGATAAACTGGGCACAAGAAGGGAGGTCACGAAGTAATGGAGAAATCATTTGTTTTTAAATTTTTGGGTTTAAACTTTGATCTCGCTGGGATGATTGGCTCAACTTTAATGGCTGCAGTGGTTTTATTCGTCTGCATTTGGCTCTCGCGCAAAGTTGAATTGAGACCGAACAAGAAGCAAAATGTGATTGAATACTTATTGGATTTCACTGATGGCATTGTTAAAGATAATGTCAGCGATCCTGATGCGCGTAAGCATCTATCACTTTATGCTTTTGTTTTGTTCCTATTTATCTTTTGCATGAATCAATTGGGACTCTTCTTAGAAGTCAAAGTTGGTGACAATATGTTTGTTAAGTCACCAACAGCTGATCCAGTAACGACGATGTCGTTTGCAATGATGACCTTGCTTCTATCATTCACATTTGGAATGCAAAAATTTGGCGTAGGTGGCTATTGGCGCAATTATGCAGAGCCAGTTAGCTTTTTGTTCCCAATCAATATGATTGAGGAAATAACTAACTTTTTGACTTTGTCTTTACGTTTATACGGCAATATTTATGCTGGGGAAGTGCTATTGACATTGATTGGAAATAGTTTAGCTCCTAGCTTTGGTATTACAACTATGGTTTTAGCTGCCCCACTTGCGATGGTTTGGCAAGGTTTCTCTGTCTTCATTGGCTCTATCCAGGCATATGTTTTCGTAACCTTATCAATGGTTTATGTTGGTAAGAAAGTTACAAAAGAATAATTTTTCGGAGGTTTAAATATGTCACAAGCATTTAAATATATTTCTGCAGCTTTGGTCGCTGGTATTGCAGCATTAGCTGCTTCTTGGGGTAACGGTAAAGTTATTACTAAGACTGTCGAAAGTATGGCTCGTCAACCTGAAAGTGCAGGTAACTTGAGATCAACAATGTTCATCGGTGTTGGTTTGATTGAAGCCGTTCCAATTTTGGCAATTGTTGTTGCTTTTCTGATTCTCTTCCTTTAATTTTTAAAAGTAATTAAGTTGAAAAGAGAGAAGGGCAGTAAATGACATTTCAAACTTTATTTGCAGCCTCATCAGGTCATATTTACATTGGTAATACCATTTGGTATTTGATTGTTTTTGCAATTTTGCTTGTCTTGGTTAAGCACTATGCTTGGGGACCAGTTTCCGAAATGATGGAAAAAAGACGGCAAAAAGTAATTAGCGATTTAGATTCAGCTGCAGACAACCGCAAAAAAGCCGAAGTTTTGGCTAATGAACGTGAAGCTGCCTTGAAAAATTCAAGACAAGAAGCAACACAAATTCTCTCTGATGCAAAAGCTAATGCGCAGAAGACAAGTAGTCAAATCGTAGCTGAGGCTAACGATGACGCTGCTTCGATTCATGAAAAGGCGAAAGCAGATGCTGCACAAGCCAAAGCAGATGCATTAGATGAAGCACGTGCGCAGGTAGCTGATATATCGGTTACAATTGCTGAAAAGGTAATTGCTAAAAACTTATCTGCTGACGATCAAAAAGATTTGGTTGATCAGTTTATTAAGGGGCTGAATAAATAATGGCCTTAAGTAGAGAAGAAATTGTTGCACGTTATGGAACTGCGCTATTTAATTATGCGCAAGACATGAACGCTTTGGATACTGTTAAAGAAGAATTATGTGAATTAAGAAAAGCCGTTTGTACAAATCCGCAGATCCTTAGTGTTTTTAGTGATCCAATTTTAAACAGTGATGAAAAGAAAAAATCGTTGTCAGCAATTGAACAGGGCTTCAGTACAGAAGTTCAAACTTTTTTAAATTTGCTGCTAGATTATAATCATTTTCTTGAACTTGTTGATATTATCGATTTCTTTAATAAATTGTATAATGACAGCAAAAAAATAATGGTTGGAACTGCAATAACTGCGGTTAAACTTGATGAAGATCAATTAAGTGCTCTAGGGGATAGTTATGCTAAAAAATTTGGTTTAGCTAGTGTTACCCTAGAAAACAAAGTAGATCCAGAGATAATCGGCGGTGTAATTCTAAAAGTTGGCGATTGCGTTATTGACGGTTCAGTAAAGAACAAACTGAAAAAGATTCGTGCGCAGTTAATTAGTAAAAATTAAAAGAGGTGAAACCATTGAGCATTAAAGCAGAAGAAATTAGCTCTTTAATCAAGCAACAGCTTGAACACTATGATGACAAACTCGACATTAATGAGGTTGGGGTTGTAACTTACATAGGTGATGGTATCGCCCGGGCTCACGGATTGGACAATGTTCTATCTAATGAATTGTTGGAATTTGACAACGGTTCGTATGGTATTGCTCAAAACCTTGAGTCAAATGATGTTGGTATCATTATCTTGGGTAACTTTGATGATATTCGCGAAGGTGACCAAGTAAAAAGAACCGGTGAAATCATGCGTGTGCCAGTTGGCGAAGAACTGATTGGTCGTGTAGTTAACCCTCTGGGTCAGCCAGTTGACGGACTTGGTGAAATTAAAACCACTAAGACTCGTCCAATTGAAGATGCTGCACCTGGAGTTATGCAACGACAATCAGTTAATCAACCACTTCAAACTGGTATTAAAGCAATTGATGCATTGGTTCCAATTGGTCGAGGTCAGCGTGAATTAATCATTGGTGACCGTAAAACTGGTAAAACAAGCTTGGCTGTTGACACTATTTTGAATCAAAAAGGACAAGATGTAATTTGTATTTACGTCTTTATTGGTCAAAAGGAGTCAACTGTTAGAACGCAAGTAGAAACTTTGAAACGCTTTGGCGCAATGGATTATACAATTGTTGTCGAAGCTGGACCAAGTGAACCGGCCCCAATGCTTTATATAGCACCATATGCTGGTACGGCAATGGGTGAAGAATTTATGTACAACGGTAAGGATGTTTTAGTCATTTTTGATGACCTATCCAAACAAGCCGTTGCTTATCGTGAACTCTCTTTGCTCCTTCGTCGTCCGCCTGGTCGTGAAGCTTATCCTGGTGACGTTTTCTACCTGCATTCCCGTCTGTTGGAGCGTAGTGCGAAGTTGAGTGATGAACTTGGTGGAGGTTCAATGACTGCCATTCCGTTTATCCAAACTGAAGCGGGAGATATTTCAGCGTATATTCCAACCAACGTAATTTCGATTACGGATGGTCAGATTTTCTTGCAAAGTGATTTGTTCTTTGCAGGAACTCGTCCAGCTATTGACGCTGGTAATTCTGTTTCCCGTGTTGGTGGTAGCGCTCAGATAAAAGCAATGAAAAAAGTTGCTGGTACGTTACGTACTGATTTGGCAGCTTATCATGAATTAGAGAGTTTCGCTCAATTTGGCAGTGATTTGGATCAGGCAACCCAGGCTAAATTAAATCGTGGTCGTAGAGTTGTTGAAGTTTTAAAACAACCATTACATGACCCAATTCCAGTTGAAAAGCAAGTTGTCTTACTATACTCACTAACTCATGGCTATTTGGATTCTGTTCCTGTTGAAGATATCGGCCGATTTGAAAAAGAATTGTATGATAACTTTGATAGTCAACATTCAGACTTATTGGATCACATCCGTGAGACAGGTGAACTGCCGGATGAAAGTGAGTTAAAGACTGCAATTTCTAAATTTGCAGATAGTTTTTCACCAAGTAATAAATAGGAGGTAGCGTATGCCTGCATCTTTACTTGAGTTGAAGAAGAAAATTGCTTCAGTTAAGCAAACTGGTAAAATCACAGAAGCAATGAGAATGGTTTCTGCGTCAAAACTAAATCAAACAGAAAAAAGAGATGAAGGATATACGGTATATAATGACCATGTTCGACAAACTCTTTCCCGTTTGATGAGTGCACAAGTGGTTAGCCACTTGCACAAAGAAAATGTTGCAATCGATGAAGACAGCATCAGTAAGATTGACTATGAAAATGTTTTTGGCCTAGGTGTCATTTCAGACATGGTTCAAGCTCGTAAAGAAGTAAAGTCTACTGGTTATCTTGTAATTACAGGTGATCGAGGACTTGTTGGATCATATAATAGTGCCGTCATTAAAAATATGATGGGCTTAGCTGAAGATGCAAAAGCAGAAAATAAAGATATTAAAATTCTTGCTGTTGGCTCTGTAGGAGCTGAATTTTTCAAGAAAAACAACTTGAATGTTGTTTATGAAAATGCTGCAATTTCTGATGTGCCAACTTTTGATGAAGTTTTACCAATTGTTTCAACTGCAATCAAAATGTACTTAAACGGAGTTTATGATGAGCTATACGTTTGTTATACGCACCACATAAACTCTTTATCATCAGCATTTCGTGTTGAAAAAATGCTTCCTATTGTTGATATCGATATCGGCCTTAAAGAAGCAAAAGAACACCGAGATTTAGAATATGATATTGAGCCAGACATTAATACTGTGTTGACTACACTAATTCCTCAATATGCCCGTTCAACTATTTATGGGGCAATTCTGGATGCAAAAACTGCAGAACATGCTAGTTCAATGACAGCAATGCAGAGTGCAACCGATAACGTAAATGACTTGGTTTCAAGTTTAACTACAAAATTAAACCGTGCAAGACAAGCTGAGATCACTACTGAAATTACCGAAATTGTCAGTGGTGCAAATGCTTTGAAATAATTAAGAGAAAAGGAGGTAGATGTTTTGAGTGAAGGTGAAGTTGTTCAAGTAATCGGCCCTGTAGTCGATGTGAAATTTCCACTTGACAAAAACCTACCTGATATTAACAATGCTTTGCGCGTCGTTAAGTCGGATGATGAATCAATTGTTCTTGAAGTTACACTTGAACTCGGTGACGGTGTATTAAGAACAATCGCGATGGAATCTACCAACGGACTCCGGCGCGGAATGAAGGTCCAAGATACTGGAGGTCCTATTTCAGTACCTGTTGGTTCTGATACCTTAGGACGTGTTTTTAACGTTTTAGGTGAACCAATCGATAATGGTCCAAAATTTGATAAGGATCATCCTCGTAACAGTATTCATCGAAATGCACCAAAATATGATGAATTAACTACCAGCCAAGAAATTCTGGAAACAGGGATTAAGGTTATTGATTTACTTGAACCTTATGTTCGTGGTGGTAAAGTTGGTTTGTTTGGTGGTGCCGGAGTTGGTAAGACTACTATTATCCAAGAGTTAATTCACAATATTGCTCAAGAGCATGGTGGTATTTCGGTCTTTACTGGTGTTGGTGAAAGAACACGAGAAGGTAATGACCTTTACTTTGAAATGAAGGCATCTGGTGTTTTAAGCAAAACAGCGATGGTCTTTGGTCAAATGAATGAGCCGCCTGGTGCCAGAATGCGTGTAGCTTTAACTGGATTAACCCTAGCTGAGTACTTTAGAGATGTTGAAGGACAAGACGTTTTGCTCTTTATCGACAACATTTTCCGGTTTACTCAAGCTGGTTCTGAGGTTTCAGCTCTGTTAGGAAGAATGCCTAGTGCCGTTGGTTATCAACCAACACTTGCAACTGAAATGGGTCAATTGCAAGAAAGAATCACTTCAACTAAGAAGGGTTCAATTACTTCAATTCAAGCCGTTTATGTTCCTGCCGATGACTATACCGACCCAGCCCCAGCTACAACTTTTGCTCACCTTGATGCTACAACCAACTTGGAACGTAGCTTAGTTGAGCAGGGTATTTATCCAGCCGTTGATCCATTGGAATCAACTTCTAGTGCGTTGGATCCTGAAGTAGTTGGTCAAGAACATTACGAAGTTGCTACACGTGTACAGCACATTTTGCAACGCTACCACGAATTACAAGACATTATTTCAGTGTTGGGTATGGATGAATTATCTGATGAAGAGAAGGTAATTGTTAGTCGTGCTCGTAAGATTCAGTTCTTCTTATCCCAAAACTTCTTTGTTGCTGAACAATTTACTGGTGTACCTGGTTCATATGTTCCAATCAAAGAGACAATTAAGGGCTTTAAGATGATTTTGGATGGTCATTTAGACGATTTACCAGAAGATGCTTTCCGTAGCGTGGGTCCTATCGAAGATGTTTTGAAAAAAGCTCAAGATATGGGTGTAACCGCCAGTGATCCTGAAGTAAAAGCATTATTAGAAAAGTAGGGTGATGTCAAATGGCAGATCCAGAAAAACTTTTCATGGTAAATGTTGTAACACCTGATGGCGTAGTTTTTTCTCATCATTGTAGTATTGTTGAGATGCGTGCAATCGATGGACAACGCTCAATCATGTATAATCACTTGCCTATTTTAACTCCACTTTCAATTGGTGAAATTAGGGTTAAAAGAAGTCGGGAGATGAATGAAGTTGTTAATCACATAGCAGTAAGCGGTGGCTACTTTGAGTTTTCTGATAACGTGGCAACGATTATTGCTGATAGTGCGGAACGTTCAAATAAAATTGATGTGTCTCGTGCTGAAGCAGCTCGAAAGCGTGCTCAAGATGCTTTGAAGGAAGCAAAAGCAACGCATGATCAAAGATCGCTCGAAAGAGCACAAGTTGCATTGAGAAGGGCTGTCAACCGGATTAGTGTTTACAATTCAGGTAAATAGTATTAAAGTTTAACGGATACACAAAAGCGTGTATCCGTTTTTTATTTGACTAAAGAAAAGTGGGAAATTAAATGTTTCAACTTGGTGTTCATGCTCTGATCAGTATTATTATTTACCTGATAACAATAGGGCTATCATTTCAAATTATGAAGAGTGTCAGAATCGAAAAAATCATCAGAACTAATAAGGTCTTTGAAGCGCAATTGCTACTGATTTTTGCGGCAATTGCGCTAGGCTTTTTAGTAGGGAACTTTTTCATTACGTTGATAGATACTTCTTTACAATTAAGTAATTTCTTTTAAGACTTGTTAAAACGCCTGAAGAGTGCAGCAAACTAGCTTTCTTTATGGTAAAATGTACAATGAATATTTATGGAGGATTATCGTGGCACGAGATATAGGAATTGATTTAGGGACAGCCAACGTGCTCATTAACGTTTCTGGTAAGGGAATCGTTTTGAATGAACCATCAGTAGTTGCTGTCAATACAAGTACAAATAAAGTAGTAGCTGTTGGAACTGAAGCATACAAAATGGTAGGTAGAACGCCTGGTAACATTCGTGTGATTCGCCCATTAAAGAATGGGGTAATTGCCGATTTTGACATTACAGAAGCGATGCTATCTTACTTCATTGAAAAATTAAATGTTAAGGGCTTTATGTCAAAACCTAACATTTTGATTTGTGCTCCAACTGGAGTAACTTCAATTGAACAGAAAGCAATTATTCAAGCAGCTGAAAAATCAGGTGGTGGTAAGGTTTACCTTGATTTTGAACCTAAGGTTGCAGCTGTTGGTGCAGGGCTAGATATTTTTAAGCCACAAGGTAACATTGTTATCGATATTGGTGGTGGTACTACTGATATTGCTGTTTTATCAATGGGTGAAATTGTTACTAGCCAATCTCTTCGCTATGCTGGAGACCATATGAACCAAGCTGTTGTTTCTTACATTAAAAACAAGCATAATTTGCTTATTGGTTCAAGAACAGCTGAACAAATTAAAATTGAAATTGGTAGTGCGTTTGAACCGGATAAGGATCAGACGATTACTGTTCGTGGACGTGATGTAGTGGATGGTCTTCCTAAGCAGGCGACTGTTTCTGCTCCTGAAATTCAAGAAGCTTTGCATGATGGTTTAATGACAATTATTGCAGCAACTAAAGATGTTTTAGAGAAGACTCCGCCTGAGTTATCTGCCGACATTATTGATCGTGGTATTATGCTAACTGGTGGTGGTGCGATGTTAAAGAACTTGGATAAACTAATTTCGTACTATCTTAAGGTTCCAGTTTTGACTGCTGATCATCCTCTTGAAGCTGTTGCATTGGGAACAGGCATTTTGCTTAAAAATATCGAAAAGCATCAACGTCATTAATTCAACTGGAGGTGTGGTTTGCGTAAGATTTTAATTTATCTAGTTAGAATTTATCAGAAATTTATTTCGCCGGCTTTACCTAAGTCTTGCCGTTATTATCCTACTTGCTCAACTTACATGATTGATGCATTGACCAAATTTGGTCCTTTTTTAGGATTAATTATGGGTATTAGCAGAATTTTGCGGTGCAATCCCTTTGTTCGCGGAGGGGTTGATCCGGTACCTGATAAGTTTACTATTTTCCGTAACCCCCACCCAGAGAGATATGAAGATGAAATTATTGCTAAAAAATTTCATCCTGATGTGAAATAGGAGTATTTATGTCAAAGAAACCAGAGAATATTAATATTGAAATTAATGAAATCAACGAAAAAGATAATCCGACTTGGGAAGTAGTCATTCCACAGAAGAAAAAAGCTATTGGTTTAATTGAAAAAATTGATGGACGTTATCGTGCAATTACTAATAAAACTAATAGTGTTCTATATGCAAAGACGTTAGAAAGTAGCATCAATGACTTGCTATCGTACTTTGCTTTACATGAAAAATAGTGGACAGTGATGATTAATGGTAAAAGTACAAAATAAAACTGATTTGTATGATCAAATAGCCTGGAACATTGTTGTTCCTGTGCTGATTCTGGCAGCTGTTGGTTTATACTCGATTTACTTTGCTGCAATAGATGATCCAAGTCATATGGGAAGTCCAGTAAAAGCAGTTTTAATGCAAGGGCTTTGGTATCTGATTTCTTTAGTAATAATTGTTTTTGTAATTCAATTTGATGCAGAACAGTTATTTCGAATTGCACCATATGCCTACGGTCTAGGAATTGTCCTTTTGATTGCAGTTTTATTCTTTTATAATCGAAGTCTAGCTGCTGATGCTGGTGCCAAAAATTGGTTTAAGCTAGGGCCAATTTCCTTTCAGCCATCTGAGGTAATGAAACCAGCGTTTATTCTAATGTTAGCTAGAGTAGTTAGAGAGCACAATCAGAAGTTCGCACACACAATTCGAAATGACTGGGTTTTAATTGGTAAAATAGTTGGTTGGATGCTACCAATTGCAATTCTACTGAAATTACAAAATGACTTTGGTACGATGCTTGTCTTTTTCGCTATAGTTGGTGGGGTAATTATTGTTTCAGGAATATCTTGGAAGATAATAACACCAATGTTTATCATAGTTGCAATTATAGGTGTGGTAGTGATTTTTATGGTAACTACACCAGGCGGCCAGGTTATTCTAAGCCATTCTTTTCAACCGTATCAATTTGCTCGTATCATGTCTTGGCTGAATCCATCTACAGATACATCTAAAGCAGCATATCAGTTGTGGCAGAGTATGCAAGCGATTGGATCTGGACAGATTTTTGGTAATGGGTTTGGAAATCTAAGTGTTTACGTACCAGTTCGTGGTTCGGATATGGTTTATTCAGTAATTGGTGAATCATTTGGTTTTGTTGGTAGTGTAGCAGTTATCTTGCTTTACTTATACCTGATTATTCAGATGGTGCGTATCACATTTGATACCAAAAATGCATTTTACTCATATGTATCGACCGGGGTCATTATGATGATCTTGTTCCATGTTTTTGAAAATATAGGAATGAGTATTGATCTCTTGCCGTTGACAGGTATACCATTACCATTTATTTCCCAAGGTGGTTCAGCCTTAATTGGGAATATGATTGGTATTGGTATGATTTTATCGATGAAGTTTCATAATAAAGATTATATGTTTAGCCAGGCAGGCGACTTTTAATTAAAAATAAAAAGCACTTCTTTTAAAAGAAGTGCTTTTTGTATGCCCAGTTTATTTTAGTTTTGATTTTCGGCGGTACGGCAAACTAGTACATCGCAATCTGCGGTTCTGGTTACATACTCGGTTACGCTACCGACTAAAATTCGTTCTACAGCATTTAAGCCAGTTGCACCAACTACGATTAAATCAATTTGATGCTTTTTAGGAAAGTCGTGTGCAATGATTGCCTTAGGAGAACCGAATTCAATTGAAAAGTGAACATCGTTAATTCCCGCTTCTTTTGCATCATTGTAATATTTTTGCAGCTTTTCCTTAGCATCATTTGAAACTTGCTCAACCATTTCGGAGTCAAAGCTTGAAACATTTTGGAAGGATCTAGTATCAATGACATGTAAAATTTCTAAGCCTGCATTATTACCCTTAGCTAGTAAAATTGCTTTTTTAAAAGCTAAATCTGCTTCTTTTGATCCATCAACGGCGACTTGTATGCGGTGATATTGTTTCATCATTTAAAACACCTCTCTTATACATTCATTTTACCAAACTTTTGGCCAATTAATCATTTTCGTGATTAATTAATAAGCTAAAAATTAGAATAGTAATTGAACTAAGAAGTAGGGTAACCAAATTCAAATACTTATTACTTTGGAATAAGATGATGATCCCAATAATGCATTCCAACAATAAGATAATTGCTGTCCAAGACATAATAGGGCGGAAATTCGTATTACTTTTACTACTAAAAACCAAAAAGTGTCTATCTCGGTTATGCCAAAGATAGAAGGCGGTTAGAAGAAGTACGGCTAAATACAGAATAATAACAATTTTTAAGATCATAAAAGTCTCCAAATAAAAAGCGGTCAATAGACCGCTTCCTGAATTTCTAAAGAAATCCGAGTCGACCGAATATAGCAAAAGAATGCTTGTTGAACCCGCAGTGTTCAAAAAAATGAGATGTATCGCAATGAATATGGATCCTATTAACTAAGTAATAGTATTCCGATTCAAAAGTTATTTACAATCTCGCATGTCTTATGTTTGACCGGTCAACTATATACAATTAAGCTAGTCGATCAACTCAGATCAATTATTATACTACCCACCATTACAGCATTTGTCAAGATTTAAACAGTAAGCAGATAGTATTGCAAAAAAATCACAATGTTATGAATTAAACTGTTGTTTTTATTATTATTTTAATATTTATACATCAGTAAGCTGTTTAAATATAATTTTAGAAAACAAGTAATTGTCAAATGAAATGCACTTTTTTCTATTTGAAGTATTAAGCATCAATCCTGAAGCACATCAACAAATCTTTATATAATAGTAATTGCCTGCAGAAAACATCCCCTCATTTTCCTTTTTTAAAATCACTTAACTCATTATTTATAAAATGCATATCAAGTGTAAGCACTATATTAGCAAATTATTAATAGTGGTCATACAATGTAGTTGTAACATAGATTTTGAGAAAGGAATATCATGCTAGGGAAAAATAATAACAATGAAAGATTAAAGAAAATGGAAATGCAAGATAAGCAGGACCACTTTTCAATTCGAAAATTGACAATTGGTACTGCTTCTGTGCTATTGGGCTTTACCTTTTTTGGCCTAAATACTCAAACTGCTAAAGCAGATACGGTAGATGCTTCTCAAGAAGTTAGCAAGAAGACAGATAGTTTGAGTACTTCTGATAGTCAAAAGGCTAACTCCCAAGATGATAACACTCAAAATGCTAATCACTTGGTTGATGTAAGTACCTACTCAGGTTTAAGCTCATTTTTAAGAGATGGCAGTGTACCTCCAACCACTAATTCAAGTTCTTCAACTAGTCAGACAGGAAAGACCAATGCAACAAATGGCTCTGATCAGCAAAATAGTGCTAATCAAAAACCTGATTCTGACACAGCTGATTCTAAGGACCAAACTAGTACAGGTAATTCTGATACCAATCAAACTGGTGGAACCACTGACACCTCAGGTAAAGGAGGTACGACGACTAAACCCGTTGATCCAACTGATCCAGCGGCTAAAGTTCCAGATACTGCTAAAACGACTGAAATTAAAACTAAGGATGCTAGTGTAGCGCAGGTCCATAGCTTTACTGAACTTATAGCTGCTTTTCAGAATGAGTCTATTTCAGAAATTGACGTCATGAACGATATTACAGACGGACCCGAGAATGGATCACAAGCGTACTACTTTTACGGAAGGAAAATGTTGATTAAATCCCGTGGCAACGGTAATACCAGATTTAAAGTTGATTTGAAAGGTAATCACCTCCAATTAAATAGTGGAAGTACGCAAGACTTGGATATTACTTACGATAACCTTGATTTATGGAGTGCTGATATTTGGGGCGTAATCATGACTGATGATTACAACCAAGACGGCCATTTTTCAAAAATCACTTTTAATAATGTTAATTTCCATGGATCGCAAATGGTTCACTGTGGTAATAATACTAAAATTTACTTCACAGGGACTAACTACGGTGAAGTAACGCATACACCGTATCCAGGGATTACAATTTCAAGTGGTGACGTTCAACAACTATTTGAATTTACTGGTTCAAACAACTCAATCGATTTTAGCGGTACTTTTACCGGTAAAACTGTTGGTGGTAATGTGCTCGAAATGGCAGGCAGCAACAACGTTGTTAACATTGCTAAGAACGCTAAGGTTACACTTTCGCCGCGAATCTATTTTCCTAATAATAGTTTAGGCTCTAACGCTGCTGAACACACCGGACTTCCTTTAGCTATTGCCATGTTAGGTAATAATGAAACCGTGAATGTTGATGGTGAATTAAACATCATAGTTGGTAGTGATCACTATAATGGTACAAATGACAATGATCAGTCTAGTGCGATTCTTATCAATGATGGTAATTCTGTCTTCAATATTAATAGCGATGCGAAAGTCAATATTACCACTAACGGCGATATAGCCAATAACTGGTGGAACAGAAACCTGATTTATGATGGCGGTAACTTTAACATTTTACCGCGAGGCTCATTAAACATTAACGGTTCAAATATGGGTGACTATTCTGGTACGTTAGTTCTTATTAAGGGTACGGCTAATATAGAAAACGGTGGCTTCAATATCGTTCTTGGTCAGCCAGATCCAAGTGGCAAATATGTGAACGGCGGTACTGGTCAAATACTATTGGTAGACGTTCAAGGTGGAAAACTAGTTGTTAATAATCCTACTTCATTAATTTTAAATGCCCAAGGTAATACCAATCCTAATACCAGTATTATCGGTACAATGCCAATTACCTTAACAAATGTTCGACAACAGTTTGATTTGAGTTCGACGCAAAGTGGGCTAGGTAAAGTAACATTGCCACCGTTTCACGTTTTAACTGTAAGGAAAACTGATAGCACGATTGCAGTTGATAATATTGAATTGCTTAACGGTCAAGAGAAGTTAACTGCGGATAGATTGGCAGAAATTAAGGCGCAAGCAGCTAAAGCTAATATTTCACTTGATAAGTTACCAGCAGATGTTCAAACCTCATTGGCTGATGGTATTAAAAACGGTTGGACTTACGATCAAATCTTTTCAGATATTATTCAAAAGGCATTTAATAATAGAAACAATTTTGGTTATAACAACATTAGTTTTGTTCCAGCCAATCCAAGCGGCTTTTTGGATATTGATCCCGGTAAGGTTCAAATAACTAGAAATGCTGATGGTTCACAAACAATTTCTGGTGATCCAGGTAGTGTAATTAATTACAATTCTGCTGTTGATGGCCCTGATTTAGATTCACAAAATTTGAAAAACCCATTTAGTTTAATCCTACCTATTGCAACTAAAGCATATATTATGGCTAATTTGATTGATAGTATGGGTAGAAAGACAGCGTGGACACCAAAGGATCAAAATGGTAAGAACTTAATTGACAATCCATATGCTCAAACAAAAGACACTATAAGAGACTCAAGCAACAGTTCTTTGAATCCTTTACCAACTCAGTATGCGGCAATTATAAATGATGACGGCTCATTTAGTTTTACTATCCCCGCAGACCAAACGATTAAGTTTGATAAGGGTTACTCTGTAGAACTAGCGCCCAATGCTAACTTTGTTAGCTACGATCCATCTAGTGTAGCTACGGGACGTCGGCCAATTATTAAAAACTTGGATATTTTAACTTTATCTGATGCACAAGATCAAGCCGCTAAGGCAATCACTGACGCAATTAGTGATGCGAAAATTCATAGACCTAATAACCTGTCTGAAACTCAAGTTAACGATTTTAATAGTCAATTAGATAAAATTGCGACTGCTGCATCTAAGACTGTTAATGCTGATAACGAAAAAACTTCAGTCTACGCCTCAAGTTCAAACACGTTAACAGAGATTAACAATCGTAAGAATGCTGCCCTTGATGCGATTAAGAACATCGTAAGCCAAGCACAAAGTTCCTCAACGATTGAAACATCTCGTGATAGTGCGATAACGAATTTAAATAATGAAGCCACATTGCAGTCAAAGAGATTTCCTACAATGGTAGATGCGATTAATGCTGCACGTGATAAAGCAATTAATACTGTGAAAGCTTTTCAAGCTGATAAAGATATTACAGAAGCAATGAAGAATGGTATTAATGCAATTGATCAAGCAGCTTATGGCTATAAAAAGAGTATTGAAACTGATCTTAAACAAAAAATTGATCAGGTCTATGTCGATACTTACAAACTTGCAAATGATCCTAACTTGAGTAAAGAAGAGAAGGACGAAGTATTAAAGCTAACCGGTCGTTTGTCTCGCGCTCAGGCGATTGCTCAACCGGAAGGTGATATTGAAAAAGACCTTGATCAAGTGTCAGTGGACGGGCACCAAAAAGAAGCTCAAGGTATAATTGATCAAGTTAACAAAACAATTCAGGCCCTGAAAGACTTACAGGCAGTTGCTCAAGATGAAATTAAAAATCATGCCGATAAGACCGCAGAAATAAAAGATTCTTATAATAAAGCAGTTCACAACATTATCACTGGTGATGATCCTGATGGTTCTAAGGGTAAGGAGTCTATTAAGGATATAAATGCTGATCAAGAAGCAAGTAAAATTAATGCTGCAGCTGAAGCTGCCAAAAAGCGGGTACAGAACTCAGGTATTAGTTCAGATCAGCAGACCCCTCTATTAGACGCAATTGATCAGGCTGCCCAAGTTGCAACTGCTAAACCAGGGAGTTCTATATATGATAAGCAAAAGTCGATATACGGAACTGCTGATAATACTGTAATTAGTCAAAGAGAAGCAGCTGCACAAACTATTTTTGATCAAAATGCTGCAAAGGCTGAGATTTGGGGCTATGCAACCGCTAATGAAAATTCGTTAGGGATCGCCTCAAACTCTGATATAGAGAAAACAGTAAATGATGGCTTGACTAATGTTGATAAAGCTAGCGATTCCGCAACAGTCTCAACGACTGAGGAAGCAACTAAGAGATCAATTTTAAGACAGCTTTCTAAGATCAAACTTGCTAAAACTGAAAGCGATATCGAAACCCAACTACGTAGTTTACCAGGCTTGTCTGCAAATGATATTGATGATAGCGTAGCCGCGGCAAAGAAGTTGCTCGATAATTCAACAACTCCCCTTGGTTACGACCAACGCATTGATCAAGCAGATAGTTTAACCGCAATCGACTCAGCACGAAATGATGGTATTACTGCCTTAAACAACCTACTGCTTTCCGCTAAAGCTAAGGGTGAGCGTAATAATTCCTTAGCTGATGCTATCAAGCAGATCAGGCAAGATCAAACTAATGCTGATCAACAAATTGATCAGACAAGCAATCTGACTGATGAACAAAAGAAAGAATATCATGGTCAAATCAGTAAGGTAGCTGAAGATAGTATAGATGCCTTAAACAAAGTTGATAGTTCAAAAATCGCTGAGACAGTCACTAATGCTAAAAGTAGTATTGAGAATATTGTAAGCGATGCTCGAGGCACTGCAAATAAGGAAGTAGAAGAAGCTAGAACAAAGGCAGCTCAAGACATTGATACAGCAGTTAATGATGCAAAAACTAAAATTGAAAGCATTGATGATAGTCAACTCAGTCCTTCAAATAAGAAATATTATGAAGATCAAATTGATCAAGATGCCCAGGCTGCGAAGGCAAAAATTACTTCGGCTCAAAATGTTTCTGATATTAATTCGGCTAAACAAGAAGGTCAAAATAATATTCTAAAAGATTTAGGTGCTGCTCAGATTACAGCCACTAGAGCACAAGCAATTAGTAGATTACAACAGGCCAAAGCTAAAGCTAAAGATGCTCTTGCCAAAGCCCAACAGAATGAACAACTTGATCCTGCAACAGTCCAAGCTAAAAGAGATCAAATTGATGCAGGGTACGATCAAACAATTCAAGCTATTACTAATGACCATACAGTAACTGACATTAATGATGATGCTCAAAAAGGAGTTGATGCAATTGATTCAGTTATTAATTCTCTTTCATCAGATATCAACGCCCAGGCTCTAGAAAAGCAACGTAAAGCAGCAATCGAAAAATTAAAAGGTGCACGCGATGATGCAAATAGTCAAATTACTAATGACCCTAATTTGGGAGTAACAGAAAAGAATGACTACTATAACCAGATTACAAATGCCTTTAATCAAGCGCAAACTGCTATTCAGGGTGCAAGTAAAGATGATATAGATACAGCACTAACTAAAGGTAAAAATGATTTAGCAAACATTCTAGCTTCTGCTAACTTGCAATCCGCAAAAGACCAGGCTTTAGCAACTCTAATGGCTGAACGAAATAAAGTTAAAGAACAAATTGGCAATATGGATCAGATTACAAGTGCCAACAAAGCAGATTTACGTGCAAAAGTGGATGCTATATATAATATCGGTGTTAATGGAATTAATAATAAAACCACCACTACTAACGGACAACTTAATGAAATCGTTCAAAACGGTAAGTCATTAATTGATAATGTGATTAGTGATGTAAATGTTAACAAGATTCTTAATAAGCAAAAGCTTGATGATTATGCTCAAAAGGCGGTTGAGCGAATTAGTAATTCCTCAGATATTACTAATGATACCAAGACAACCACTATTAATAATATTACAGCTGCACGTGATAATGCTAAATCAGTAGTTGATTCTACAGATGCCATTTCCGATGCTAACACAGCTGAGAAAAAAGGTGAATCTGCTATTGATGCTGCAGAAGCTACAGGTAATGGTTTCAACGCATCTAAAACTGACATTAAGAATAGTATTGCTAATGCTGCTAACAGTGCTAAGAATCGTTTAAGTGACATTTATAGCAAATTATCGACAGCCCAAAGAAATGAAGTAAAAGATAAATTTAATGATGCAATTAATCAACTTGGTACAATCCCAACAGATGCAAACAGTAAAATTGACGCTACAACAAACAAAGATCAACTAACTGGGATTTATCAAGATACATTAAATAAAATTAATGATGTCGAATCAGCTGCAAAGTTGGCTAGTGATAAAGTTGTTGCTAAAGATTTGATTCAAAAGACGGCACTTGAAGCTCGCGATAAACTACATGATTCACGAGACCAAAATGCAGTTTTTGAAGTAGCTGATTTAGGCCTTAAAGATATTGACGCTACAAATGATAGTGATACAGTTGAAAAGATTAAAAATAATACTTTGCAGGGAATTAGTAATGTCATCACAAATGCAAATAAGAGTGATGCAGATGATATTCGTAACCAAAGAGATCAAGCAATTAAAGAACTTGATAAAGCTCTTGGAAAAGGCTCAACTGATACCGGTGTTCTACCAGAAATTAATGGATTACCAAGTTTAACTTCAGATCAATTAGCTAAGTTTAAGCAGCAAGCACAAGATGCTTATAATCACGCCGTTGCAAGCGTTAATGGTGCTCTTGCAGAAAATATTGACACAGAGAAAAATGCTGGTCTAAACAATATTTACCAGGCTTTGGCTGATGCTAAACTGCAATCAGTTAAAAATAAGGCAAATTCATTTTTGGATGAGTATGCTAAAGGAGCCATTCAAAACGACCCTAGAGATGCGGACATGATTAATAGCGAGCGGGATAAGGCAAAGGCAAAGGTAGACAAGGCTAAAAACCAAGATGATGTTCAAAAAGCCCAAGATGAGGGCCACGACATTATGAAAGGAATCATTGACACCGTCAACGATAAGAACATGAACGCTGCTAAAGACTCTGCTAAGAATGATTTGGCTGACTCAATTGGTAAATTACAACAACAAATTGATCAAGATTTAGCTAATAAAAAGCTAGGTCAAGATCAATATAATGACCTGAAGAATAAACTTGATCAAGTTCGGCAATCTGGTGAGTCAAGAATTAACTCCACTGTAAATAAAGATCAATTAGCTGACGCTAAAAATCAGAATAATGTTGATTTGGATAAAGCTAATAATGAAATTATCAAGGCAGAATCTGTTAATAATGCATTGACTAAGTTGCAGGATGCAGTTAATAAGGCAAACGAGTCTGCCGATAAGATTGCCAAAGATAATCCTAATCTTGCAGATCAGATGAGAGACCGAATTAAGTCAGAGCGTGACAAAGCTGCCCAAAATATTCAAGCTGCTCAAAACAATTCAACAGATGCAAATAGTGCAATGAATCAAGCAGCACAAGCTGGTAATGATGCAATTACTGGTTTAACTCAGAGATTCGAGGAAAAGAACAAACAAATTAATACTCTGAAAGAATATGCTGAAGCTGCTAAGGCAAAATTACCAAGTTTAGGTCTTGATCCAACTGAGATAAGCAAAAATGAAGCTGCAATAAATGACGCGATGCAAAAAGGTGTTAGTGATTTATATGGTGCTGATGATAATGCAAAATTAGATCAAGTTGAAAAAGCTGGTGAAGCTGCGATAGATCAGGCCGGTATTCCAGCTAATTTACTTAGCGAAAAGAACAAGCAAATTGCCGCTATTGATAAATATGTCAAAGATAAGGGCAGTATTGGTCAGGTTGCAAGTCATTTAACTGATCAACAAAAGGCTGACTTGCAGGATCAACTTAATCAGCTGGTTCAAAAGACTAAGGATGAAATTAGTAAAGTTGCTTTACCAAGCAATCCAACAACAACTGATTTCGAAAATGTTAAACAGAAATTGCAGTCTATTGAAAAGGGACTGGATAGCGACGGACACTCAATCAATTTAGGTGAAACTGGAATTAATCAACTTTATCAAACAGCTCAAAATAAAGAAGAAATCTATCAAATTAAGCAAAATGCTATTAATAATCTTCTTGAGCAAAAAACAGAAGCTGATAAAAAGCTTGAGGATTCCGGTTTAGTAAACTCTGATTTACAAAAACAGAAGCAGAAACTTCAAGACATTTATGATCAGAGCAAAGCAAAGATTAATGCAGTTCCAACAACAGATAAGAATGGAAATGATCGTTCTACTGATGACATCAAAAAGGACGTTGATCAGATAGTCAACAATGCAACTCAAGGATATTCTGATAGCGATTCTGGCAGTCACGTTCCTGGATTTACTGATGTTGAAAAAGATACTGATCTTGCTGCTGCGAAAGCAAAAGCAGAGGATATTTTACAAAGAAAATATTCAACAACTCACAACATTATTGGGTTATCTCAACTAACTGCTGATCAAAAGAAAGCATTAAACAAGATAGTTGATGATTTATATGCAAATGAAAAAGCAAGCATAGAGCAGCAAACTGATATCAACAAAGTCCCGACTGATGAAAATCAAATTGGTACTAAGTTAACTGATACTTATCAAAATACTTCTGAGTGGTTTGATTATAATCAAACTAATGCCTTAAAAGGTGCTGGAAATGAAATAACAGGTCTAGAAGCTGGATACAATAAATTAACTGAAGAACAAAAAGCAAATCCTGCTTATCAAAGGAATATTCAAGCTATCCAGGATGCAATTGATGCAATTAAGCATTCAACAAATATTGGCTCTACAACGCAATCGTATAGCAACGGAATCAATGCTTATAATGAGCTAATGGCTAAAGAACAAGTTAAGGATATGTTCAATAAGGCAAAGGATAAGCTTAATGATATAGATAGCCTTCTTCCTCCAGATAGAGATCATTTCAAAAATAGACTTGATGGCATACATGGAAGTGTAGATAATGTGCTTACCCAGGATGCTCAAGCTGATGCATCTTATGAAAGTATTGCCAATCAGATGAACCATGATATTGACATGACGAGGCAAGCAATTGATCAATTAATGCAACAAGCATTGTACACAGTTAAGAGTTCTGCCAATAGGGATATTGAGGCTGAATACAAAGGTGCAGTTGCTCAGAACCAAAAATACTTTGGTGATTCTGCATGGATTTATTCAACTAACAGTGAGCATGACAAATATAAATATATATCTGGTAATTCTTACGATGAAGTTTCGAATAATAGAATAACTGGAATACGAGAAATTGCCAAAGCTGCTGTTTCTGACGCTGCTACTAATGCTAAGAAGAAAATTGATAATAACAAGGTAAAACATGAAAATGGTGATAACTATACTGATGATGAAAAAGCTGCGATTAAGACTGAAATCGACCGCCTTCTAGCAGATGCTCAGAAAAAGATTGATCAAAATAATACTCTTACTGATGTTGACGGTAAGCGTGACGATGGTATTGAAGCGATTAATAAAGCCTCTTCAGATTCAACTGTTATTGATAAAATTATTAAAGACAGTGCCAACAACAATAACAACGGCAACAATGATAACATTAACAACGGTGGAGGTAATTCTACTTCTAATAGTAATGGTGATACGACTTCTAACCCTGCAAATCCAGCTAAGAAACCAACTACTGATAAAGAAAATGATTCAGCAAATGATTTAGGCGAAAGTACTAATGTAACCTTAATGCATAATGCTTATCTATATGATAATTCAGGAAAGCGTGCTAACAAAGTTACACTAGGTGCCGGCTCAATTCTTTCAACTTATGGTACTGTTACTATTGCAGGTAATGAATACTATGTACTAATTGACACACATGATAACAATAAGAAATATTATGTTGCTGTTGGCAACGGATTGGCAATTGAGCAAAAGTTAAAGCATAATGCTTATGTTTATAACAAATTCGGACAGCGTGTAAAGAAAGCTGGCGTTCTAAAGAAGGGTAGTATTGTTAAAACTTATGGTGATAGTGTTAAACTTCGTGGCGAGAAATACTTTATCATTGATAAGAACCGCTATGTTAAAGCTACAAATGTTGCGGTGATTGTCTCTAATCAATCTGCAAAGGTTGAAGCAATATCTGCTAATGGGCCTAAGGAAGAATCCGAGACAACCATTGAAAAAACGTTGATGCACAATGCATACCTTTATGATGAAAATGGTCATCGTGCTAACCAATTGATTTATCTAGCTGGCTCAATAATTAGCGTAACCGGTCAAAAAGCAATTAGTGGATCTAACTACTATATTTTGCAAAATGGTTTACTAGTTAATGCAGGCAACATCGATGGTAAGAACTTAAAGCTGAGACATAATGCTTATCTTTATAGCAAATATGGTAATCGTTTAGGTAAAAAGGTATTGAGAAAGAACCATTCAATTTCGACCTATGGTGATCCTATTTCTATTAAGAACAAAAAGTATTATATCGTTGCTCAAAATAAATATGTTAAAAAGGCTAATTTTTAAATTAGAAAGTTAACTTTTAGACAAAAATAAAAGTGGCACAATTGTTAGAAATAACAGTTGTGTCACTCTTTATTTTTTTAATCCTTTTTCTTGCATTTCATGTAGAATTTCGTACTGCTTCTTAAGGCCACTTTCGATTTTAGAATTGCCTTTAGGATTGAAATACTGCGTGCCAACTAAATTGTCCGGCAGATATTGTTGTGCAATCCAGTCATTAGCAAATGAATGAGGGTATACATATCCTTTACCGTGACCTAGTTTCTTAGCACCTTTATAGTGGGTGTCCTTAAGGTCATCAGGAATTGGACCGTAGTTTTTATTTTTCACATCGTCTAGTGCTTGATCAATTGCACTGATTGCACTATTGCTTTTTGGTGAAAGTGCAAGTTCAATCACAGCGTTTGCCAGGGGAATCCTCGCTTCAGGAAAGCCTAGACTTTGTGCTGCCTGTATTGCAAGCTGTGCGTGTTGCACGGCTGCTGGATTTGCTAAGCCAATATCTTCATATGCAATTACACTTAGTCTGCGACAAATTGAAATAAGGTCACCAGATTCAATCAAGCGAGCCAAATAATGCAGAGCAGCATCAGTATCGGAACCGCGAATTGATTTTTGAAAGGCGGAGACTAAGTCATAATGTCCATCGCCTTTTGCATCAAAGTTTTGGCTGCGCATCTGAATTGAATTTGCCATTTCTTCTTGGTCAATTATTAGTTGGTCATCTTCATTTTTACCCGCAGCAATTTTTTCTTGCTTAGTTGAGCGAACGGCCAACTCTAAGCCGTTTAAGGTGGTTCGTAAGTCACCATTTCCTTTTTGAATTAATAATTTTCTTGCATCATCTGTAAGCTCAACATGGTATGAACCCAAGCCATTTTCTGAATCCCTAAGTGCGCGGCTAATTGCTTGATTAACATCTTCTTCAGCTAAAGGTTTTAATTCAAAAATCTGGCAACGTGATCTTATCGCTGGAGAAATTGCAATATATGGATTTTCGGTTGTCGCACCTATCAGAATAATTTCGCCAGACTCAAGCAGAGGTAAAAGGAAGTCTTGTTTAGTTTTATCCAACCGATGAATTTCATCTAGTAAAAGGATAACAGTTCCACTTAATTTGCCTTCTGCAGCTACTTGCTCCAATTGCTTTTTACTATCGGTAGCAGCATTAAGCATGCGAAAAGCATATTTAGTTGAACCAGCGATTGCACTTGCGATACTAGTTTTTCCAATGCCTGGTGGGCCATATAAAATCATGGATGACAACAGTTTGGCTTCAACCATTCGTCTAATAATTTTTCCAGGACCAATTAAGTGCTGTTGCCCCACAACCTCATCTAGTGTACGTGGACGCATGCGATAAGCTAATGGTTTCATTATTTATCTCCATGGAATAAGCGATGCCAAAAACCATTTTTATCTTTTTTAACATCATGAGTTAACTCAGTTTTAGGAATTTCGGGCGGGTAAACTTGGGCTATTTCTATTCGCATTTTGTTAATTGCTGTGTTTGAAACTACTAAAATTGCCGTATCCTCAGGACCAGTTTTAGCGGTCTCGTTAGTAACAATCGTAAAAGGAATGTTTGTTTTTCCACATTGTGCCTCAACCTGATTTAAAAATTCATCATTTAAATTACCGTTAATCAGGATCGAAAATCCAGTGTAATCATTGAAGTGCGTTAAAAATAATTGGGTTAGGGCAGGGTCTTTAACTTCAGTGTTATTCATTCTGACAAAGACGCGCTCTCGCAGTGAACCGAGATATCTTCTACGTTCATCAGGCTTTGTTTGTGGGATGATTCCCTGGGCTGCATTTGCAACTCGTGTGTTTAAATCGTCTGACATAGTTATTATTTTTTCCTTTCAAGTAACAAAAAACCCTTCCCAAGTAGGAAAGGGCTTTTGCGAATAAAAGAAATTAAAGTAACTTGTTGTAGTATTCAACAACCAAAGCTTCGTTAATTTCTGGTTCCATTTCATCACGTTCTGGAAGACGTACAAGAGAACCTTCAAGCTTATTGTCATCAAATGTAACAAATGATGGACGAGAAACAACTGCTTCAAGTGCATCTTTAACTTGTTGTAAGTTCTTTGACTTTTCTCTAAGACCGATTACTTGGCCAACCTTAACGTCGTATGAAGGAATATCAACACGTTTACCATCAACAGTAATGTGACCATGGTTAACTAATTGTCTAGCTTGTTCTCTAGTAGTAGCTAAACCTAGGCGGTAAACAAGACTGTCTAAGCGGCATTCAAGTAAAATC
The DNA here is from genome assembly GCF_002837055.1 of Lactobacillus apis. Taxonomy (GTDB): domain Bacteria; phylum Bacillota; class Bacilli; order Lactobacillales; family Lactobacillaceae; genus Lactobacillus; species Lactobacillus apis. The sequence goes on from NZ_PDKP01000001.1 coordinate 326,916, forward strand.
ATGAAGTTAGTACCGTGTTCACCTTCACGGATTTTACCAGCACGTTTGAACAAAGTTCTAAATTGGCGTTCGTTTAAACCGTACATCCAACGTAGCTTTTGCTTTTCGTGTAATTGTTCACCATATTCTGATAAACGACCACGTGAATTGGGACCGTGTTGACCTGGTGCATAGTTACGACGACTAAGTTCTTTACCAGTACCTGAAAGTGAAATTCCTAATCTTCTGGAACGTTTCCAGCTTGGACCTGTATATCTTGACATAAAATCCTCCAATAAAATCTGATAACAGTTTTTGGAGTAAAATAGTTACGTATAAGTTTAGCATTCGTGCATCTTAATTTTCATTTTCGCCTCTTGCAGCGTCGGTTACTCGTTCACTAAAACGTATTAAGATGTTGACGTTCTTGCCACTTATAGCTGCAAATATTTTACACGAAGTCTATTATAGCTACCTTGGGCTATTTAAGCAAGGAAAACTGGATGTTTCTAGGCGGTTTTTTAAAAAACAAGTTAAATTTAGGCCAATTTGGTAGTTATTATATTGATAAATTAAAAACGTCAGGAAAAGGTTATATTAATGGTAGATTTTAGCATTCAATTAAGATAGTTAACTTCTTTCAAATCAATCCGCACTCCATTAAAGAAGTTTGGTATAATTGAGGGTAGTTTTGGAGGAAAAATATGACATCAACTCAGTCCATAATTGTAATAATTGCAATTTTAATTATCATTCTTATTGTAGCATTTATGCTCATCATTAATCGGAGGCAATTGCGAGAAATTATTGAGCTTGACGATATGATTACCAAGATTGACAAAATGGACTTGGGCAATGATATTGCTAAGCTTGATAAGATTGATCTTGCGGGGGAAAGTCTAACAACTTTAACAACATGGCGTAAGAACTATCAACAAGCAACTAGTAAGAAAATTCCCGAAGTTCAGGAATTACTAGAGCAAGCTGCAGAACAAAACGCACATTATCAGCTTTTTAAGGCAAACAAAAATATTAAGCAGGCTCAAGAAATTATGAAGCCAACTTATGATGATGCCAAAAACACAAAAGACGTTTTTACAGAATTGCTTGAGTCAAACCGTGAAAACCAAATGGAATATGACGATTTGAACAAGAGCTACCAGGAGATGCGTAAAGAGGTTTTAGCCGATTCCTTTAAATATGGTGTTGCACTTGATCAAATTGAAACTGAACTTGGTGCAATTGAAACTGACTTTACTGAAGCCAAAAGTTTAACTGCGCAGGGGGATCAAGTTGAAGCTAAGCGCGTTTTATCTAAAATAAAAGCAGCAATTAATTCGATTGGCACAAAATTACCTGAAGTTCGCGAGGCCCAGCATGAGCTTGACACGGTTTTTCGTGAACAGTTAAGTGAACTAACTGATACCTACAAAAAAATGGCTTCTTCAAAATATTGCATTACTAAGGTAAATGTTTTAGAAGAAATTAAACAAATTCGGGTTCAAGTTGATGATGCTGAAAAGTTATTAGCTGAATTAAAAATGGCAGATCTTAAGAAGGAGCTTAAGCAAATTAAGTCTGAAATAGATGGCCTATATGATGTTTTAACGCTAGAATACAAAGCTCGTCCGTTTGTTGAAAAGAATCAAGATAAAATTCAACGCTTACTTGCTCATGCACAAGTTGAATCCAAAAATCTAGTTGAAAAATTGCGGCATATCGATGAAAGCTATGAGCTAACTCATGGCGAACTAGCTGAAAGTCGAAAACTGGAACAAGAAGTAAACGATATGAATCGACAATATACTGTAGATACTCAGAATATTGCTGATGGAAAGGGCGTTTATTCTGAAATCAAGACTTCTTGGCTCAGCATGATAGAGCGATTACGTGAAATTAGTGATGAACAGAAGAGAATGTCACAAGACGTTGATGGGCTTTACGATGCTGAAAACGTAGCTAATGACTCAATCAATCGCTTTAAGCAAGAAGTTTCGTTAGTCTATCGCCGTTTGGAGCGTAAGAAGTTACCTGGTAATCCTGATACATTCATTCAAATGTACACGTTAGTAGTTAATGAAATTGGTCATGTTGCAAAGGAACTAAGTGAAGTTAGAATTAATATGGAAGAAATTTCTAACGAGTTGATTCAGATTTCAGACGATGTCGAGCGACTAAAAAGAGAAGCCGATGAAATTATTAATTGTGTCGATTTAGTTGAGCTAACCTTGCAATATTCCAACAAGTACTCTAATCAGGATTCAATTAAACAGGCCCAAAAGAAAACAATGCAACTTTACAGTATGGATTATAACTATAAGGATGCACTTGATACGATTGCAACAGCAATTGAAAAGGTCGAGCCTGGATCATATCAACGACTTGAAAATCTTTATTATTCTGACAAGAAGAACAATTAGACAATCTGATACAAATAAAAAGCTGTATTTATCTAAATACGGCTTTTTACTTACAAATGATTTTATTGCGAGGCTTTTTAGTAATTTAATATTGAAGTGCTAGCGATGAACGCCTTGTATTTAAATTATTGCATTGAAGCTAGATTTGATTTAAGCTACAATTTATTAGTTAATGGACATTCAAGCCAATTGGGTTTGGAAGGGAGTAAAGCTTGTGATATATTTTGACAACAGTGCTACCACTAAAATTGATCCCTCAGTTTTAGCGACTTATGATCAGGTTGCGCAAACAATCTGGGGTAATCCATCAAGTTTGCACAAATTAGGTGATCGGGCCTTTCAATTATTGGAGAGTTCGCGAAAACAGATTGCTAACCTATTGGGTACGCAAGCAGATGAAATTTTCTTTACTTCTGGTGGAACTGAATCAAATAATTGGGCTATTAAAGGAACAGCTTTTCAAAAACGTAAATTTGGTAAGCATTTAATTACTTCTAGTGTTGAGCATGCCTCTGTTACCAATGCTTTTAATACTTTAGAGTACTTGGGCTTTAATGTTACAAGATTGCCAGTGGATAAAGAAGGTAGAGTTAATGTCAATGATTTGCGTAACGCAATTGATTCTGATACAACTCTAGTTTCAATTATGGGTGTTAACAATGAAATTGGTACCATTCAGCCAATTGAAGAAATTAGTGATTTACTATCTAATTATCCAAATATCATGTTTCATGTTGATAATGTGCAGGCATTAGGTAAAAATATTTGGTCACGTGTTTTTACACCACGTGTTGATTTTTCAAGTCTATCTGCACATAAGTTTCATGGCCCTCGTGGTACTGGTGTTTTTTATAAAAAAGAAGGCAAAATGATTGCTCCGCTCCATGATGGTGGGGGACAAGAAAAGAGTCTTCGTTCAGGTACTGAAAATTTGCCTGCAATTGCTGCAATGGCCAAAGCAATGCGTCTGATTTTGGCTGACGAAGCTGAAAAAGCAGCACGTGAAGAGGCAATTAAGGCAAAAATTGTTAATTATTTGCAAGATAAACCTGGCATTACCATTTTTTCACCAGTTTCAACTGGCTTTGCGCCACATGTTCTTTGCTTTTCGCTTGAAGGCATTCGAGGTGAGACTCTCGTTCACACGCTCGAAGATCATGATATTTATACTTCAACAACGTCTGCTTGTGCTTCAACTAAAGTAGATGAAGCAAGTACTTTGATTGCAATGAATGTTGATGACAAAATAGCTACAAGTGCAATCCGCATGAGTTTTGATGAAACTAATACACTGGATGAAGCAGATGAATTTATTAAAGTTTTTGATCAAATTTATCGTCACTTCGCTCAGATAAATCATTTAGGAGAGTAGGTTTAATGGAATATACGGAAATTATGATTCGCTACGGCGAGCTTTCAACCAAGGGAAAGAATAGGAAGGACTTCATTGGTCGCTTAGCAGGAAATGTAACTAAAGTTCTGCGTGACTTTCCGCAAGTCGAAATTCATCCCAAGCATGATCGCATGCATATTGTTTTAAATGGTGCACCATTTAAACAAGTTGATCAACACTTAAAAAAGGTTTTTGGTATCCAAACCTATTCCCCAACGATTAAGACTGAGAAGACTTTAAAGGATATTGAGGAAACGGCCTTAGCCTTAATGAAGGAAACCTATCACGAAGGGATGACTTTTAAGGTTAATACCAAGCGTAGCGATCACCATTTCACTTATGATACCAACGAATTGAATTTAATGGTTGGTGACTATTTGTTTGATCACATGTCCAACTTAAAAGTTGAAATGAAGCATCCCGATATTGTTTTGAGAATTGAAGTTCGTCAAGATGCAGTTTACATTTCTGATGAGTTGCTCCATGGTGCTGGTGGAATGCCGGTTGGAACGGGTGGAAGAGCAGTGATGATGCTTTCCGGTGGAATTGACTCTCCAGTTGCTTCCTACTTAGCATTAAAACGTGGTGTTGACATTGAAATGGTTCATTTTTATAGTCCACCATACACTACTGAGAAGGCTTTGAATAAGGCAAAAGAGTTGACTGGAATTTTGGCAAATTACGCGGGTCGAATTAATTTTATCGCTGTTCCATTTGCTGAGATTCAAGAAACTATTAAGGAAAAAATTCCTGAAGGTTACTTGATGACAGTTCAACGTCGTTTTATGTTAAGACTTGCTGATTTGATTCGTGAGAAGCGTAAAGATTTAGCGATTTTTAACGGAGAATCTGTTGGTCAGGTTGCTTCACAAACATTGGAATCAATGGCTGCAATTAATGATGTGACGACTACACCTGTCCTTCGTCCTGTTGCAACAATGGATAAGACAGAAATTATCAGTTTAGCTGAAAAAATTGGCACTTTTGATTTGTCAATTCAACCGTTTGAAGATTGCTGTACTATTTTTGCACCACCACGTCCAAAGACAAAACCGAAAATGGATAAAGCACGTGAATATGAAGCTAGACTGGATGTCGATGGTTTGATAGAACGTGCGCTTGATGGTATTGAAGTTACACCAATCTACCCAGATGAGAAATTCCTGGCTAATAAAGCTGAGGAAGATACTGCATTACTGTAAAAAACATGCTATAATGGCAACAAAGTAATAATCAAGAGGTACTAATCTTATAAATAGAGAAAGGTCCATTGTTGGTGAAAGACCGAAGGAAGATTAGTTGGTAGCTTGATTGAAAACTGATTAGCTGAACTGGTAGTAAGCTAGTCCGGTGATTTGCCGTTATCATGTTTTAAGAGAGGTAGGACCTAGTCTTACCTAACTTAGGTGGTACCGCGGTTAATTAGATCGTCCTAAACAATTTTTAAATTGTTTAGGACTTTTTTATTGGGAGGAAAAATATGAAAGATTTAGCACCTAAATATGACCCCCGTGAGGTTGAAGAGGGCAGATATCAAAAATGGCTAGATCAAGATTTGTTTAAGCCATCGGGTGACAAAAAGGCACATCCGTATTCAATTGTTATCCCACCTCCAAATGTAACTGGAAAACTGCATTTGGGCCACGCCTGGGATACTGCAATTCAAGATACTTTGATTCGTTATAAGAGAATGCAAGGTTATGACACTTTGTATTTGCCAGGGATGGATCATGCTGGCATTGCTACGCAAGCTAAGGTTGAAGCTAAGTTGCGTAAACAAGGCAAAGATCGCCATGAAATGGGACGTGAAGCCTTTGTTAAGCAAGTTTGGGACTGGAAAGATGAATATGCTGGAATAATTAAAAGCCAATGGGCTAAGTTAGGCTTGTCACTTGATTATTCCCGTGAGCGTTTTACGCTTGATGAAGGTTTGTCAAAAGCTGTTCGTCGCGTTTTTGTTCAATTATATAATGAAGGCTTAATTTACCGTGGCGAATATATCATTAACTGGGACCCAGAATTACAGACGGCTTTAAGTGATATCGAAGTTATCCACCAGGATGATCAAGGTGCGTTCTATCATATTAAATATCCATTTGCTGACGGCTCTGGTTTTGTTGAAATTGCAACTACTCGTCCTGAAACAATGTTTGGTGATACTGCTGTTGCAGTTGCTCACGGTGATGAACGCTACAAAGACATCGTTGGTAAAGAATTAGTTTTGCCATTAGTAGGACGTCACATTCCTATTATTGAGGATCAACACGTTGACCCTGAATTTGGAACTGGTTTGGTAAAAATTACACCAGCTCATGATCCTAACGACTTTGCTGTAGGTAATCGTCATAATTTAGAACGAATCAACGTAATGAACGATGACGGTACAATGAATGAGAATGCTGGTAAATATGAAGGCATGGATCGTTTCGAATGCCGTAAAGCAGTAGTCGAGGATTTAAAGAAGCAAGGTTGCCTAATTAAAGTTAAGCCAATCGTTCACTCGGTTGGACACTCTGAGCGTTCTGGTGTTCAAGTAGAACCTCGTCTATCAACGCAATGGTTTGTTAAGATGAAGCCATTGGCTGAAAAGGTTTTAGAAAATCAAAAAACTGATGATAAGGTTAACTTTGTACCTAAAAGATTTGAACAAACACTCGAGCATTGGATGGAAGATGTTCATGATTGGGTTATTTCACGCCAGTTATGGTGGGGCCACAGAATTCCAGCTTGGTATAACAAGAAGACTGGTGAAATGTACGTTGGTGAAGAAGAACCAAAGGACATTGAAAACTGGGACCAAGATCCTGACGTATTAGATACCTGGTTCTCAAGTGCATTATGGCCATTTTCAACGATGGGCTGGCCAGATGAAAATTCAGAAGATTTTAAACGTTATTTCCCAACAAATGCTTTAGTAACAGGATATGACATTATCTTTTTCTGGGTTTCCCGTATGATTTTCCAAAGCCTGCACTTTACTAACGAGCGACCTTTCAATGATGTAGTTCTACATGGCTTGATTAGGGATGAACAAGGGCGCAAGATGAGTAAGTCATTGGGTAACGGTGTTGACCCAATGGATGTAATTGATGAATACGGTGCCGATGCTTTACGTTGGTTCTTACTTAACGGTACAGCTCCTGGTCAAGATACGCGTTACAATCCAAAGCAACTTGCATCTGCTTGGAACTTTATCAACAAGATTTGGAATGCTGCTAGATTCGTAATTATGAATTTACCAGAAGATGCACAACCTGCTCATATGCCAGATACAGCTAAATTCGATTTAGCAGATGGTTGGATTTTTGATCGCCTAAATCATACGGTCAGTGAAGTTATTCGGTTATTTGATGACTATCAATTTGGTGAAGCTGGTCGTGAATTATACAACTTCATTTGGAACGACTTCTGTGACTGGTACATCGAAATGGCCAAAGTAGCTTTGAATGGTAATGATGAAGAATTAAAAGCAAGAAAACAAGATAATTTAATTTGGATTCTTGACCAAATCTTGCGTTTATTACACCCAATTATGCCATTTGTAACTGAAAAGCTTTGGCTCTCAATGCCACACGATGGTGAGTCAATTATGGTGGCTAAATATCCTGAAGCACATGCTGAATTTGAAAATGAGCAAGCGCGTCATGATATGGCTTTCTTGATTGAAATTATCAAGGCAGTTAGAAATATTCGTACCGAAGTAAATGCGCCATTATCATCTTCAATCGACATTATGATTCAACTAGAAGACGCTAAGAATGAAAGAATTTTAACTGATAATGAAGATTACGTTAAGAACTTCTTGCATCCAAAGGAATTGACTATTTCGACCCAAATTGCTGCACCGAAACTTGCTAAAACTGCTGTTATTTCAGGTGCACAAGTCTTTATACCATTAGCTGATTTAGTGAATGTTGATGACGAAATTAAGCGGATGGAAAAAGAAGAAGAGAATCTTCAAGCTGAAGTTGATCGTTCAACTAAGAAATTAGGCAATCAAGGCTTCGTTGCTCATGCGCCAGAAGAAGTAATCGCTAAAGAAAAAGCTAAGAAAGCTGACTATGAAAGTCAACTCGAAAGTGTACGTCAACGAATTGAAGAATTAAAGAAGGGTGAATAAAATTGTTTTTTACCAACGCTCAAGATGTGATTAAGCACTTATATTCACTTCCTAAACTACATGAAAAAGCTGACCTGACCTATATTAAGCGTGTCTTAAAACTATTAGGTGATCCGCAAGATCAGGTAAAAACAATTCATGTTACGGGCACAAATGGTAAAGGATCTACTTCTTATTATTTGAGTAATTTGTTGCAAAAGGCCGGTCAAAAGACTGGCCTTTTTGTTTCACCGTACATTTTTGAGTTTAATGAGCGAATACAGTTAAACGGCCAAAATATTAGTGATTCTGAATTGGTTAGAATTGCCAATCTAGTTGAAAACGCACTCGACCAAATTAGAATCGAAGATCCTAATTTTGCTTTAGTGACGTTTGAATATGAAGTTGTCGCTGCCTTTGTTTACTTTGAACAAGTTAAATGTGACTATGCCGTGATTGAAGTTGGAATAGGTGGTGAACATGATAAAACCAATGTTATTACCCCGGAAGTTAGCATCATTACAACTGTTGGACTTGATCACGAAGATATAATTGGTCCCACACTACTTGATATTGCTCGTGAAAAAAGTGGAGTTATCAAAACCAAGCGCCCAGTTGTTCTAGGTAATCTACCTAAGGAAGTAATGCCAATTATTGAGGAGAGAGCTCGCGAAAAAAGTTCTCCAATAAGAAAATTGGGTAAGGACTTTTTCGTTTCGGGTGACCAAAAAATACGTTATAGGGATAACAAGAAAAAGTTATCTTTCAATCTTAGACCAGAAGTTGAGGGCTTTGACATTGCTGTTGCGATTCAAGCATTTTCGCTTTTACATCTTCCTTTAGCGTCTGATGAAATTGAAGATGCGATTAATCAGACAATTATTCCTGGCCGTTATCAAGTATTGCAATCTGAGCCATTAATCATATTAGATGGAGCCCACAATATTCAAGCAATGCAGAACTTACTTAATTTTATTCATGAGCAAGCACATCTTCGTCATGGCACGGTTCGCATTTTAATGATGATGATGCATGATAAAGATTTAGACGAGGTTTTCTCATTATTCCAGCCAACAGATCAAGTAGAATTGACAACGATTGATTATCCTCGTGCCGCTAAGAAAAAAGACTTTCCAGATTGGGTTGTGCAGAAGTATCCATACCAAGAAAATTGGCAATCAACCTATAAGCAATTAAAACTAGAAAGTCAATCAGATGATATACTATTAGTAACAGGATCGTTTTATTTGGTGGGTGAAGTTTTACATTTAGAGGAGAATGCCAAAAATGAAAATTAATGGTATTGATGCAGAAATTAACGGTATCCTTTTCGATATGGATGGATTGCTGGTTAATTCTGAAAATTTGTATTGGAAGGCTAACATTCAAGCTGCTAAAGAAGCAAATTTGGGCATTCCAGATGACACATATCTTAAACTTGTTGGCTCAACCAATAATGATATGCAGGATTTTTACCAAAAGTACTTTTCTGGTGATGAGCAACGTGATCGCTTTATTAAGCGGACCGATGAATTGGTATGGCAGTGGACGAATGAAGGGAAGTTGAAATTACGTCCTGGTGTCCAACAAGCACTCGATTTATTTCAGAAAAAGCAGATACCAATGGCAGTTGTTACAAGTAATACCGAGGATGTGGTAGAGCATAATTTATGGATGACGGGAATTAGGAATTATTTCCAATTTCACTTGAATTATGATGATGTAAAGAAAAATCACGTAAAGCCTAAACCAGCACCTGATATTTATCTGCTAGCTGCTAAAAAATTAGGAATACCGCAAAATAATATTTTGGCATTTGAAGATTCATCAGCCGGTTTGCAATCTGCTGTTGCTGCTGAAATCAAGTGCGTCATGGTGCCTGATTTAATTCCAGCAGGCGATAGTGATAAAGAGATTGCTGCAGAAGTTTGCAACGACTTTTTCGCTTTCTTGAAAAAAGTTTAACGTCTTTTTGCGTATTAAATAGTGAAAGGAATGATTTAATGAAATTTATTAAGTCCAGACACTATTTGATAGACACTGATATTGTGATTTTGACTAAGCTGTTTGACCAGCTGAAGAAAGTTGGAATAACTGATTATGATCAGTTAATTAAGAGACTAAATCAGTTGAATATTGTTAGCTTTGACGATTTACTTGAATATTTGTCTGATTTCAAATGTGATGATAAAGTTGCAGTGATGGGCGAAATGGTGCTTGAGCGTTTACGGATGGCTGTCTATGATCGTGATGCAGTGCTGACTTCTAGTAATGAAGTGGGGATGTATTTAACGGACAAGCTGGCGAATCGTAAGCAAGAAGAATTGTGGGCTATTTATATAGATAATAGCAACCATATAATTGCTGAAAAATGTTTGTTCAGGGGTACATTAGATAAATCTGTGGCTCATCCGCGTGAAATTTTTCGTTGGGCATTGATATATGCGTGTGCGGGTGTCTTTGTTGTTCATAATCATCCAAGCGGTAAATTAGTGCCCTCAAAAAGTGATTTAGAATTGACCAAGTTGTTGCACAACGCAAGTGACATGCTACACATCGACTTTTTGGATCATTTTATCGTTGGAAAAGGGCATTATTTAAGCATGCGTGAGCATCAATTGTTTTAAGTTCATCTTAAAGTTTATACTGCGCTTCTTTTTTAAGTCTGAGTTTATGCTATAATGATTCAAGATTTAGAGACTGCAGTAATAAGGAGAGATTTTCGTGTTTGGATTAGGAGCAAAAAATATTGGTATCGACTTGGGTACAGCAAATACACTTGTCTATATGGAAGGAAAAGGGATAGTTTTAAGAGAACCTTCTGTTGTTGCTAAAAATACTCATACTAATAAAGTAATCGCTGTTGGTTCAGAAGCCAGAGAAATGATTGGTAGAACCCCATCAAGCATCGTTGCAATTAGACCGATGAAAGATGGTGTTATTGCCGATTATGATACAACTGCTTCAATGCTAAAGTATTTTATTGAGAAGACCGTTGGTAATTCTAAGCCTTCAGTAATGATTTGTGTTCCATCTGGTGTAACTGAAGTAGAAAAACGAGCAGTAATTGATGCTGCTCGAGTAGCTGGTGCACGTGAAGCTTATGTGATTGAAGAACCATTTGCTGCTGCAATTGGTGCTGGGTTACCAGTAATGGATCCTACTGGTTCAATGGTAGTTGATATTGGTGGTGGAACAACAGATGTTGCAACCATTTCACTCGGTGGAATTGTATCTTCAACTTCAATTCGTCAAGCAGGCGATAAGTTCAATGCCGCTATTGTAAATTATGTTCATTCCAACTTTAATTTGCTAATTGGTGAACGTACTGCTGAAGATATTAAGATTCAAATTGGATCTGCATCGGTTGAAAAGGCAAAGGAAATTGAGTCAGTAAATATTCGTGGTAGAGACTTAGTTACCGGTTTGCCAAAATCTGTTGATATCAAAGCAGAAGATGTGTCACTTGCCATTCAAGACGTTGTTCAAGACATTATTGTTGCTATTAAAGAAACGCTCGAACAAACGTCACCAGAAATTGCCGCTGATGTTATCGACCACGGTATTGTGTTAACCGGTGGTGGCGCCTTACTTAAGAATTTACCTGATGTTATTTCCGAGGCTACAAAAGTTCCTGTATTCATTGCTCAAGATCCATTGGACTGTGTTGCAGTTGGAACAGGTGAATCTCTCAAAAACATTGAAATAATGCGTAGAAGTCGCAGATAAAATTTTAAAAGCCGGCTATTTTTGCCGGCTTTTCTTTAGGGATCATTCCAGATGAAGAAATTTCTACAAAATAAAAAATTATTATCAGTTTGCATTGTTGTTATTGCTCTTTTTACAGTGATTGGTGGCTCTGTTAGTTTACGTAACAAAAGAAATACTCCACTTGTAATTCAAAGTTTAGGCAATGATATTGTTGCAGTTGGTGCCAGAGTTGTTGATTTTCCAATCGGTATAATTTCTGGTGGCTTCAACAATGTTAATGAGCTGCTAAATACACAAAATGAGAATAATTACTTAAAAAGTCGTGTATCTGAATTAGAACAAACTAAAGCGCGCAACTCTAGCCTTGAAGCTGAAAATAAACAGTTGAAGTCAGCTTTAAAACTTAAGAAAACTCTTACTGATTTCGACCAAGTTAATGCATCAGTAATTTCTCGTTCTCCTGATAGCTGGACAGATATTTTGGTTATCAATAAAGGGACAACTTCTGGCATACGTAAAAATATGGCTGTAATGTCTGGTGGAGGAATTATTGGCCGTATTGTAGAAGCAGATGCCGCTTCTGCTAAGGTTGAATTAATCACAACTACTGATAAGTCTGCTAACCGTTTTGCGGTAGAAGCCCAAGCAACTAATGGTAAAAAGGTTCATGGAATTATCACTGTTATTGGAGATAAAACACTTGCGTTTACACAGGCAGTTGATAGTAAAAAGTTAAAACAAGGTACTAGAATATATACTAGCGGAATGGGAGGGAATTCTCCTAAGGGCTTATTAGTTGGAACAGTTGCTGCTACAACACATGATTCTTTTGGTTTATCAGATTTAATAAAAGTAAATCCTGCTGGTGAATTGAATGACCCAACAACAGTAACCGTAATTAAGAGGGCGGTAGACTAATGAGTTCGTTGAAAAAATATACACTGGCATTCGCTTTGTTTATCACATTAGCTTTAAATGGTAGCCTTTCGTTATATTTACATCCACTGTATGGTTTTAGCAGTGGTGCCAATTTATTATTACCAATTGGGATGATGCTAGTTGCATTAATTGATGATACTAATCAAAAGGAATTATGGCTAGCATTTGGTACTGGCATTGTAAGTGATGTTTTTTTCTTTGGCATCATTGGTATATATACAGTTAGTTTACCTTGTGTTTGTTGGTTTTTACAAAAAGTGGCTCGTTTTTTACCAGAGTTATTCTGGGCTAGAGCTGTCTTTACATTAATTGGAACGGTGTTCTTAAACGCCTATAACTGGCTATTCTTTAACTTAACTGGTATTGCTAAAGTGTCACTAGGAATGTTGCTAAAAGGGCTGTTACCGACTTTCTTGTGGTCAGCTGCTTTCATTATACTAACGTATTGGATTTGGAACTGGTTAGCTATAGAGTTTCCGTTTATGGTAAAACAAGAGAATTATCGCTCTTAATTCTCCGTAAATAAAAAACGTGAGATTATTTTCTCACGTTTTTTATTCAAAAAAGCCGATTTGACTTAATGCCTGAACGACAACGGCAGCTAAAGTAATAATAGCCATTATCCATGCCATAAATATAGTTAGCTTTTCAAAACCTGATTTTTTCTTTTTACGTCTTCGCGTCATTTGTTGACCTCCTGTTTGAACAATATTTTATTCTACTTAAATATTTTTTTCAAACGGCTAATAGGATAAAATGGAAACAAAGTAAATAGAGGAAGAATAAATATGCTTTTAATTTTTATGTTACCCGTTATTGGAATATTAATAGCTGCCTTGCTAAATTGGTTTTTCCCGAAAGCAAAATTTAGAGGTTATGATATTTTGCCATTTTTTTTAATTGCAGCTTGTCATTTGATTGTTGTTCAAGAAAAGAGACCAGAGTTTTTGCCATATGGTTTTTTCATGTTTTTTATTTTAGTAATAATTATTGCAGTTAGTGAGGCAGTAAAAAATAAAAATATTTCATTGGGAAGAACAATAAGAGAAATTTGGGACTTTTTAACAATGAATACCATTTTCTGGTATGTTGGGTTACTATTTATGATGATTTAAGTGGGAATAGTTCCCCACTAACTAAATAAGCTTAAAAGGTTGAAATCTTGCGAAAGATTTCAATCTTTTTTTTGTTTTTAAATATGAAAAAATAAAAAATCAAAAAAATGTAATAAAAAGTGGTAGAAAGTGGTGGAATGTGGTAAATTATTATTTGGAAGGGGGCTAGACCATGTTCATGGGTGAATTTCATCACAATCTTGACAGCAAAGGGCGTTTAATTATTCCCGCTCGTTTGCGTACTCAAATTGGTGATAAGATGGTATTCACTCGCGGAATGGAAGGCTGTATTTTTGGCTACACACTTGATGAGTGGCAAAAAATTGAAGCTAAGTTAGCAAAACTTCCATTAACTAAGAGAAATGCGCGTAGTTTTACGCGATTGTTTTACTCTGGTGCAATGGAATGCGAATTTGATAAGCAAGGACGTGTCAATCTGACCACAACTTTAAAGGAACACGCTTCCTTGGTTAAAGAATGTGTCATCGTTGGTGTTTCTGACAGAATTGAAATTTGGTCAAAGGAACGCTGGGAAGAATTTAGTGAAGACGCTAACGAAAACTATGATGACATCGCAGAAGATTTGGATGATATTGAACTATAAAAATGACTATGGAATTCAAACACACCAGTGTACTCTTACATGAAACAATTGAAAATTTAAATCCCCAAAACGGTGGTCTATACGTAGACGCAACTTTTGGCGGTGGCGGACATGCAAAATACTTACTAAGTAAGCTTAAGAATGGAACTCTCATAGGCTTTGATCAAGACGAGTATGCAATAAAATCAGCACAGTTAAACTTTGCTAGTTTATTGAATCCTAATAGTGACCCTAGACTAGAGTTAGTACATGACAATTTTAGTCATTTAAAGAAGAATCTGGTTGAGCTAGGTTATCAAAATGGCATTGACGGTATATACTATGATTTAGGTGTTTCATCCCCGCAATTTGATCAAGCAGGACGTGGTTTTTCTTATCGCTTTGATGCTAGATTAGATATGCGTATGGATCAGAGTCAGAGTTTTGATGCATATCAGTTAGTAAATAACTACAGCCAAAAAGAACTAGCAGATATTTTGTACAAGTTTGGCGATGAAAAATATTCTCGCCAAATTGCTCGCAAAATCGTTGAAAGAAGACAAAACAGACCAATAGAAACAACTTTTGAATTGGTAGAGGTTATTAAGGAAGCAATTCCTGCGTTTGCACGTCGAACAGGGGGACATCCTGCTAAAAAGACATTTCAAGCATTACGCGTGGCTGTTAACCATGAGCTTGATGTTTTGCAGGAGTCACTTGAGGAGGCTATTGAGCTCTTAAAGCCCGGTAGCAGAATTAGTGTAATTACCTTCCAGTCTGATGAAGACAAAATCGTAAAGAATATTTTTAAAAAATATTCTGAAGTTGAGGTACCAAGAGGAATGCCAATGATACCAGATAGCATGAAGCCAACACTTCGCCTGGTCAATCGGAAACCAATTGTTGCTTCAAAAGAAGAGTTGGAAAACAATAACCGCTCACACAGTGCAAAGTTGCGAGTTGCGGAAAAATTGTGAAGAGGAAATAGCAATGGCTGATAGTTTAGCAAGAAAAATAGAATTTAATCCTAATAATCAAGAAGAACCCCAAAAGAGAAAAAGACAAGTTCTTGACCATCGGCATGTTGCTTGGAATGGGCTAGAGCGGACTTTACTTGCCGTGGGCACTTTAATCACAATTGGCTTGATGACAATGTTAGTATCTTCAAGCATTTCTGCTACTTCAGCTCAACATGAACTTACTAGTGTGCAACGTGAAGTTGCTAAAAAGCAAAGTCAAGTAAGTGATTTACATCAGGAATTAGGTGAGTTAACCTCAAGTGCAAGACTTAACAAGATTGCCAAAGATAAGGGGCTAACTTTGATTGAAAAAAATATTAGGACTATTCACTAATGAAAAAGCACATTAGTAATTTAAATTTACAGAAATCCAAAGCTCACAAATACCGTTTTACTGTAGGAAGATTCCTTCAGGTAGCTGTAGCTTTGGTTTTTCTTGTATTTATGGGCAGATTTTTATATATAGGAATATCTAAAACAGTTAGCGGTCAAGACTTGACCAAAAAAACTGAGCAGTTATACATGAGAAACCAGGTTTTAAAAGCAACTCGTGGGACAATTTATGATCGTAATGGTCTTGCGGTTGCTCAGGACTCTCATCTGTATACAATTTATGCAATTTTGGATAAATCCTCGATCAATTATAAAAATAAGCCCGAATACGTTGTAAATAAAGCAGAAACTGCTGAAAAATTGGCGAAGGTCCTACCGCTTTCTGCTGACAAGATTTTGCAGTATTTAAATCCAAGTCACCCGGCTTTTCAAGTTCAATTTGGAACTGCTGGTATTGGGTTAACGCGTAAAGAAAAAGAACGAGTTGAAAAGATGAAGTTACCAGGAATTAAGTTTTTTGAAACTCAATCAAGACTTTATCCTAATGGTAATTTTGCATCACATATTGTTGGTTTAGCCACGCCAGAGTATAACAAAAAAACTAAGACCCAAGATTTGATTGGAACAATGGGACTTGAAGCTTGGTATAATGATGTTTTATCAGGTAAAGACGGCTACCAAATTTCGTCAGTCGATGCTTCAAACTTTCAAACGCCTAATAGTGTTCAGAACTATCAGGCGCCCAAAGATGGTAATGATGTCTATTTAACCATTGATTCACAATTGCAAGAATACCTTGAAAATCGCCTGTCTTACGTTCAAAGTAATTTTAATCCAGTTTCAATTACTGCCGTTGTAGAAGATATGAAAACTGGTAAAGTCCTGGCTGCTTCGCAGAGACCGACTTTTAACCCGCAAACAAAAAAGGGAATGGAAAAATCATACCGGAACATTTTGGTACAAGATACGTATGAACCAGGCTCTGTATTTAAAGTACTAACTTTGTCTGCGGCCGTTAATAGTGGAAATTATCACCCAAATCAATACTACAATTCTGGTTCGGTAACAGTTAGCGGTTCAGTAATTCATGACTGGGAAACTCATGGATGGGGAAGCATCCCATTTTCTCAAGCTTTTCCTCGCTCAAGTAATACTGGTTTTGTTCATCTTGAACAACAAATGGGTGCCAAAACTTGGCGTAAATATTTGAATGAATTTCACATTGGCCAAAACACTGGTGTAACTTTGCCAGGAGAACAACCAGGGCTGATTGCTTTTAAATCACCAATTGATCAAGCAGTTACAAGTTTTGGTCAAGGCGTAAATGTTAATGTTATGCAGATGATGCAAGCCTTTAGTAGTTTGGCTAATGAAGGTCAAATGGTAAAGCCACAATTTGTCGAAAAAGTGACAGATTCAGAAGGTAGGATAATTACCAATTATCAAATCAAAAATGTTGGTGAACCAATTTATTCAAAAGAAACTGCACAAGTTGTTCTTGAAAATATGCAACGTGTATTAAATAAGAAAATTGGAACAGGATCTGTTTACCGCATTAAGGGCGAAAGTATTGCGGTCAAGACTGGAACTGCTCAAATTGCAAATACTAAGGGTGGAGGCTACCTTAAGGGCGATAATAATTATACATTTTCTGTTGTTGGCGTCACCCCAGCCAAACACCCACGCTATTGCATTTATATTACTGTGAAACAGCCTCGACGGATGAGCAAGCCTGCGGAAGTTATCTTAGCTTCAATTTTTAAGCCGATGATGAAACGCGTCATTTTAATGTCAAAAAACGAAGTAAATGACACAACAATCATTAAAACACCTGATTTTAAAGGAATGTCATATTTAGAAGCTGAGAAGAAGGCACGTCAAGTAGGTTTGAAGCTTGCTAAGGTAGGCAGTGGTGATAAAATAAGCGGGCAGTCAATTGCCAAAGGACAAAAACTAGAAGCAGGTAACAAAATTTTTGTTTTGACTTCCGGTAAAATAAAATGTCCAAAAATGAATGGTTGGACAATTGAAGAGTTGCGTCAATTTGAAAATCTTACTGACGTGAAGTTGGATATTCAAGGCACTGGTAGAGCTAGTCAGCAAAGCGTGAAACCTGGTGTCACTATTAAGTCAGGTACTAAAATAAAAATCAAATTAAAGGAGTAGCATTTTTATGCTTATCATTAGCATTATTGCATTAGTTAGTTCGTTAGCATTAACAGGAATTTTTCTTCCATGGATGATTATTTTCATGAGAAGCCACCATGAAGGACAAGAAATTCGTGATGAAGGCCCTAAATGGCATGAGAAAAAATCGGGGACGCCGACAATGGGTGGTGTCATCTTTGTGCTTTCCGCTGTTATTTCAACAATATGGGTAGCTGCTTGGCAAAACCACTTGAATAAATTAATTTGGATTTTGGTAATTAGTTTATTAGGTTATGGCATTATTGGCTTTCTAGATGATGGAATTAAACTGTTTTATAAACGAAATTTGGGCTTAAAGGCTTGGCAAAAGTTCACATTGCAAATCCTAATTGCAGCTTTAATTGTTCTAATTGCAGCAACTGATAACTTCAAATTTGGTCTTTATATTCCATTTATCGGCATTGTGACAAGCGCAATTTTGTTTACAATCTTTGTTATTTTCTGGTTGGTTGGCTTTTCAAACGCAGTTAACCTGTCTGACGGGCTAGACGGTTTAGCTACTGGTTTATCAATCATTGCATACGGCACGTACGCATATTTAGCATTAAAGCAAAAGAACTTTGCTGTACTAATTTTTTGTATGAGTGTAATTGGTGGACTTATTTCTTTCTTCATTTTCAACCACAAACCAGCTAAGATTTTTATGGGTGACGCTGGTTCACTCGCCCTAGGTGGTGGTTTAGCTGCCGTAAGTATCTTTTTAAATAGACCATGGTCGTTGTTACTAGTTGGAATCGTGTTTGTCTGCGAAACGGCTAGTGTAATCTTACAAGTAATTTCTTTCCAAACAACGGGTAAGAGAATTTTCAAAATGACACCTATTCATCATCATTTTGAAATGTTAGGCTATTCTGAATGGAAAGTTGATATCATTTTCTGGCTAACTGGTTTAATTGGCAGTATTTTATATTTAGTTATTTGGGGATAAAACAAAATGAGGCAGATTGAGACATATAAGAATAAAAATATTTTAGTCTTAGGATTAGGAAAAAGCGGCTTTGCTGTAAGTGAGTTGTTGCTTAAGCTTGGTGCAAAATTAACTTTAAACGATAAGGCTAATCTCGATCAAAATCCTCATGCACAAGAATTAAAAAAGCTTGGTGTAAGGGTTATTGGCGGTCAACATCCAGTTGATTTGCTTTCAAAAGAGCACTTTGATTATTTGGTTAAAAATCCAGGTATTCCATATGATAACCCAATGGTAAAGGAAGCAATCAAACTAGACTTACCAATTATTACCGAGCCGGAAGTTGCGTTAAATGTCAGTGAAGCTCCATATGTCTGTGTTACCGGTTCTAATGGTAAAACAACAACGGTAATGTTGACTCAACAAATTTTGGAGCATCATTTAGTAAAAACTGGACATCATGCATATGCGGTAGGCAATATTGGGCGACCAATTGCAGAAATTGTTACTGAGGCTACGAAGGATGATGTTTTGGTTGTTGAAATGTCAAGCTTCCAATTGATGGGCGTGACTGATATAAATCCACGCGTAGCAGCAATTATTGATATTTATGATAATGTTCACCTTGATTATCATAAAACCTTTGCCAATTACGTGGCTGCTAAGTTAAATGTTACAAAGACACAATCAGCAGATAACTATTTTTTAGCTAATTTTGATCAAAAAGACATCTTAGAAAAGGAAAAGGCAATTACCAAGGCCAAAATACAAACTTTTTCAGAAAAAGATCAAACAGCAAATTACTTTATTGCTGACGGATATTTACAGGATCAAAACGAAAAGATTATGGCAACTAAGCAAATGAAGCTACCAGGAATCCATAACCAACAAAATGCCTTAGTGGCAATTGCAATCGCTAAAATCATGGGCGCGGAAAATGATGATATTCAAGCAGTCTTGGCAACTTTTACCGGTGCTAAACATCGCTTACAGTATGTCATGACACTTGATGGTCGAAAGATTTATAATGATTCTAAATCCACTAATATAGAGGCTGCATCAGTTGCTATCCCATCCTTTCAAGAACCAGAAGTTTTGATTGCAGGAGGCTTAGATCGTGGATTTACATTTGATGACTTAGTACCATTGCTAAAAAAGCACGTAAGAGCAGTTGTTCTTTATGGTGAAACAAGATTCTTGTTAGCAGACGCTGCTCGTAAGGCTGGTATCACTGATATTGTGATTGAAAACAGCTTACAAGAGGCGGTGCCCAAAGCCTATGAGTTAACCCAATCAGGCGATGTTTTACTATTTTCACCAGCTTGTGCCTCGTGGGATCAATTCCGTACTTTTGAAGAACGTGGCGACTATTTTATAAATTTTGTTAAGGAACTGAAAACTAAATAAAATGAGAATTATTTTTACAGGTGGTGGCACGGGTGGCCACATTTATCCGATAATGGCATTGATAGAACGACTTAAAGAGCGTGATCTAGCAACTGATGACGAAATTCTGTTTGTCGGAACGCAAAAAGGGCTCGAAGCAAAAATCGTTCCTGCTGCTGGAGTAAACTTTAAAACACTTGAATTGCAGGGGTTTACTAGAAAGCACTTACTAAGTAACTTTACAACGGTTAATCTATTTATTAAGGCAACCAAAAAGGCCAGAACAATAATTTCTGATTTTAAGCCAGATGTTGTTGTAGGTACGGGTGGCTATGTAAGCGGAGCAATGGTCTACGCTGCTGCTAAAATGAATATTCCTACGATGATTCATGAATCTAATTCAGTTGTTGGTGTCGCAAATAAGTTTTTGGGTCATTATGTTGATAAAATTTGTTATACCTTTGATGATGCAGCTGCACAATTTACCGAAAAGAAAAAACTGATAAAAACTGGTAATCCTCGTTCACAGCAGGTGTTAGGCCTTGCTTCGACAAAAGTTGACTTGCAAAGCAAATTGGCACTTAACCCTGATACACCGACAGTACTGGTTTTCGGTGGCTCTAGAGGTGCCTTAGCACTGAATCGGATTATGCTAAAATCACTGACCAAGTTAATGAAAAAACCGTATCAAGTGATCTGGGTGACAGGAACATACTACTATGATGAAATTCAAAAGAAGTTAGCCGACTTTAACTATGGTACAAGCATCAAAGTACTGGCTTATGTTGAGGACATGCCAGCTCTTTTACCCAAGATGACTTGCGTTATTTCAAGATCAGGTGCAACGAGTATTGCAGAATTTACTGCCTTAGGCGTACCAGCAATTTTGATTCCTAGTCCCAATGTTACCCATAATCATCAAATGAAAAACGCTCTTGATCTTGAAAAGGCTGGGGCAGCAACAGTTATTGCTGAAGATGATTTAAATCCTAACAATTTTATTTCTTCAATTGATCACATTTTACTAGATCAGAAATATGCTGATGAAATGAGTGCAGCGTCTAAAAAGTTAGGTGTACCAGATGCATCAGATCAGGTTATTAAAGTGATGGAAGAAATAGCCAAAAAATAAAAGCAGGTGAGGTAGTTGACTAAGAAACGCATAACTAAGATTGATCCAGAAGAAAAATTATCGCACTACTTAGACCATCAATCAAATCAGAAAAAAAGAAAAAGCCAAAACAAAATTTCTGCTTCACTTTCTAATTTGCATAGTGAGCGTAAGTCTGCGTTGGTTAGACGGCTTGGTTTAATCATAACTATCTCAATAATTTGCTTAATTTGCCTTGGCTACTACATTTCACCCTTAGCAAATGTTCGCAGTGTTAGGGTTGAGGGAGCGGATGATTTACCGGCTAAAAATGTTGTAAAAGTTGCTAAAATCAAAGCAAGTGACCATGTAATTGACTATTTGCTAAATTGGAATAATGTAAACAGTAAATTAACTAGCGAGTACACTGAAATAAAAAATGTTAGTGTAGAAGTGAATCATTTTAATCAATTAAGTTTAAAAATAAATGAATTTCAACCAATAGGTTATATAAAAAAAGAAAATGGCTATTGTAAAATTCTTTCAAATGGTAAACTAGGTACGCAGCTACTTTCTTGGAGTAAAATAGATCAAGACAAACCTGTTTTTATTGGTTATAATCGTGAAGTTTCATTAAATAAGAATTTGCATTTATTCAATAGCTTACCTGATGAGTTTAAAGAGCAAATTAAGCTTTTAAGTGGGAATACACGTAGAAAATCACAGGTAATCTTCGTAATGAAGGATGGGAATGTGATTATTGGAAATATTACAACAATCAAAAGTAAATTAAAGTATTACGACGAAATTAAGAATAAAGTAAATAAAAACAGTTTGATTGACCTAGAAGTTGGTGCATATAGTCGTCCCTTAACACCAAGTGAAAAGCGGGCTTATGGGTTAATATAAGCTGTATTTATAAACAATTTATGTTAAAATTTTTAGAAAGAGCAGTGACGGGGGGTTAATTTTTGGACAATACAAATCTATTAGTGGGATTAGATATAGGAACCACTAGCGTTAAGGCAGTCGTTGCTGATGCGGGGAAAGTAATAGGAGCAGTTGCAGTTCCTAATAAAGGCATGCGACATGGAAATATCGTTGATATTGATGAAACCGCGAATGCGATTGGATACGCTTTAAAAGAAATTAGTAAAAAAACAAATGCAAATATATATCGTGTAGTAACTGGCATTCCTGTTGGAATGTTACAATTGGAAGCAGCAAGCGATTTAATCAATGTTAGCGATAATGGTCAAGAAGTTGGTAATAGTGATGTTAGACGTGTCGTGAGAGCTGCAATTAAATCCGCTATAAAAAGTGAGAGAGAACCTATTGCTTTTTTGACGAGTCGTTTTTTAATTGATGGAAAAACAGAGGTAGATGATCCTCGAAAGATGATTGCCCATTCATTAGCTGTTCAAGGGATTGTATTGACTGCTCCTGCAAGCCCATTGCACAATATTAAGAAAGCGATTGAAAGGGCAGGTTACCAAAATAACTTCTTTATTCCGACACCACTCGCGATTGCAAGTGTAGCTTTGAATGAAAGCGAACGAACCTTTGGCTCTGTCATTTTGGATTTAGGTGGAGGCGTAACCACTGCAACGGTAATCCACAATGGTCAGATAAAATATGCTAATATAGACTTTGAAGGTGGAAGCGACATCACAAATGATATCTCTTCTGTTTTAAGTACTTCAAAAAAGGATGCTGAACAAATTAAGCTTGATTATGGCTACGCGGACTACTTACTAGCTTCAAAGAAGAATAAGTTTGCTATCAATAGTGCGGGATCAAATGGTCAGCAGATGGTGGACGAAGTTTATCTTAGTCAAATTATCAATGCGCGTATAATGCAAATAGTTGAGCGTATTGAAAAAGGACTAATTAAACATGATGCCTTGAAGCTCCCTGGGGGAATTATCATTACTGGTGGTAGTAGCCTTCTTCAAGGTATTGATGACATTATTGCAAAAAAGTTAAATGTCAAAACGCGTGTCTACCAGCCTGATCAAATTGGAATGCGAAATCCTGTATATTCAGCCGCATATGGCATTGTTAACTATGCATATAAGATGTCAGATATAGACTTTTTAGCAATAAGTGCAATTTATGGCAAGAATACCTTAGGTGAAAGTAACGACTCAACTGAAAAAAGTAATAAAAATTCAAAAAGACCCGTTATTAGTAATGAAACCAAGGGAAAAGAAGAATATAATAAACCTGAGTTGCTGAAGCGAGAGAGAAGAGCGCAAAGTAATTCAATTAATAATAAAAAAAATAAAGATAAGGGTATAAAGAATTTCTTTAAAAAGTTCTTTGATTAAAGGTGGTTAATTAGATGGATTTCACATTCGATTCAGATGACAATAAAAATGCTGTCATCAAAGTGATAGGTGTCGGTGGTGCCGGTGGTAATGCTGTTAATAGGATGATCGATGATGGCGTACAAGGAGTATCTTTTGTAGCTGCTAACACGGATGTTCAAGCCTTGAATAGTAATAAAGCAGAAACTAAAATTCAGCTTGGGCCAAAACTAACGAGAGGGTTAGGAGCAGGTTCTCATCCTGAAGTCGGTCAAAAGGCTGCTGAAGAAAGTGAACAAACAATCGAAGATGCACTTAAAGGTGCTGACATGATTTTTATCACTGCTGGAATGGGTGGTGGTACGGGTACTGGTGCAGCTCCTGTTGTTGCTAAAATTGCTCGTGAAACAGGTGCTTTAACAGTTGGTGTCGTTACTAGACCATTTACATTTGAAGGTCCCAAACGCTCCAAAAACGCTACAGAAGGTATTTCACAATTAAAGCAATATGTTGATACATTAGTTATTATTGCTAACAACCGCTTGCTAGAGATGGTTGATAAGAAGACCCCAATGATGGATGCTTTTAAAGAGGCTGACAATGTCTTAAAACAAGGTGTTCAAGGTATTTCTGATTTAATTACTTCTACCGATTACGTAAACTTAGACTTTGCAGATGTTAAAACTGTAATGGCTAACCAGGGTGCTGCTTTGATGGGAATTGGTCGCGCTAGTGGTGAGAATAGAACAGTTGAAGCCACTAAATTAGCAATTTCGTCACCTTTGCTTGAAGTTTCAATAGATGGTGCTAGACAAGTCCTACTAAATATCACTGGTGGACCAGACTTAACTTTGTTTGAAGCTCAAGATGCTTCTGAAATTGTTTCAAAAGCTGCTGGTGATGATGTAAATATTATCTTTGGTACGTCTATCAATCCTAATTTAGGTGATGAAGTAGTAGTTACTGTGATTGCAACAGGAATTAGTTCTCTAGTTGAAGAAGAAGCTTCTAAGCAGCTACCAGGACAAGGACATCAAGTTAAAGCTGAAACTGAAAAAAGTTCTATTAATTTAGATACTAAACTAGATGAGACTGAGTCAGTCGAAAGAGAACAAGTTTTTGATCAAACTACTGATTCTGAACAGGCTCCTAAGCATAGAACTATGGTAGATCCAACCAGTGTTTGGGGCTTAGATAATGACGATCAAGCAAGTAGACGTTCCACTGAAAATGAGGTTGAACGTGATGAACAGCAGAGTGCCTTTGATGATCAAGGTAGTATTTCACAAATTGAAACTAGCGCCTTTGATGATGACGACACTGACGATATTCCGTTTTTTAGACATCGTGGCGAAAAGTAGCAGGAGGTAAAGAAAATGGCTTTTAGTAAAATAGGTAAATTTTTCGGTATCTCAGATGAAGAAAATGAGATGTTAGATAACGAAGAATATCTTGAATCTCAAGACGAACTTGAAAACAGTATTCCCAGTGGTTCAATTGACCATGATAAAATAGTGTCAATTAAATCAGGAAGCAGTTCTGCTAAAAGCAATATTGTTTTATATGAACCTCGTGTATATTCGGATGCAAAAGATGTTGCTCAGAATTTACTAAATAATAAAGCAGTAATTATTAATTTTAGTCGAATGGAAGATGCTTCTTCGAGAAGAATTGTTGATTTTATTACCGGTACGGTTTATGCATTAAATGGTGAAATACAACGTATAGGCGACAAGATTTTTCTCGCTACGCCACCTAAATTTGTCACTGATGGAAAAATCAGCGATTTAGTCGATAAGAAAGATAACTTGAGTTAATGTTTGAAGCAATTCGTTATATAATAAATATTCTAAATTGGATTATTTGGTTATACAGTATTGTGATGGTTATCGATGCAATTATGAGTTGGGTACCTTTTTTACGTGATTCAGCTATTGGACAAATAATTAATCGCATAATTGATCCATATGTGAGTATTTTTCGCAAAGGGCCAATTGAACGGTTATCAAATTCTACTGGCATAGATTTTTCATTTCTTTTAGCCTTGTTATTGCTGTATTTTGTGCAAGAATATGCTATAGGATGGCTATACAATATTTTGTTTAGGATCTTTGCGTAATGGAAAAGAGACAAGCAAGTAAGTTTTATCCGTATTTTGACGTTGAAGAAAAATCGGTCATTGATAAAATGACCGGTTTTTTCAATAGTGTGGTTTTTAAGCAGCAATCATTGCTTACTGAGTTCTTGGATCCTGCTCAAAGAGATATTTTACGCACAATTGCAGGAAATGATCTTTTTATGCAGGATTTTGGTGGTTATCAAGCTGCTGAGAAGAAAAGAGTTTATCTAACCGAAGACTGGACTAATTTTGATTTATCCGATTATGGTGTAACTGCATTTTCAATTAACTATCCGAATAAGTTTGAAAAATTATCTCATAGTGCCATTTTGGGTAGCTTAGCCAATTCAGGAATTGAGACTGAAACATTTGGTGATATCATTACTAATGGAAATGGGCAATGGCAGTTTTTTGGGAAAAGTGAACTAACTGATTTTTTTCAAAAAGAAATTACTAGAATAGGGCGAGTCAAAGTTAAAGTTGAACCTATAGACTTTAGAAATGTCATAGTCCCAGAAGATGATAGTAGTGAAACTTCGATTATTGCGACTTCACTTCGAGTTGATGCAATTTTATCAGGAATTAGTAACCAAAGCCGTAGCCAAATTCAAAATAGTATTTCGACAAATTTGGTTAAATTAAATTGGCATGGTATCAAAGATTCTAATATAATAGTAAAAGTAGATGATGTTCTCAGCTTAAGGCATTTTGGTCGATGCAAAGTTGAGGATATTAGAACAACGAGAAAAGGCAAATATAAGGTGGTGCTGAGACTTTGGCAGACAAAAAAACACAAACAACGAAATTAACGCCAATGGATATTCATAATGAGGAATTTAAAAAACGTGGACTTAGTGGCTATGATCGTCGCGAAGTTGATTCTTTTTTAGATCGTGTTGTGGATGACTATGGTGATGCACTTGATGAAACAATTGATTTGAAAAATGAAGTAGCTCGGCTAAAAACGCAAGTTAATGACTTACAAGCTAAAGTTACGAAATATGAGCAGAACGAAGAAGCAGCTAAGCATCAACTTGCTGATGCACATGTTCGTGCACAAGAGATTATCAATACGGCAACAGAGCAAGCGCATAACGAAACTGCTCAAGCAAGAGTAGATGTTGACTACCAAAAGCAGCAATTGGATACGATCAAAGATGATTACGAGCGAGTTAAGAAAGAGGTCGCTGGTTATCGTACATATATTCAAGATTTGCTTCAAAAGGCAATTGAAAATCTCAATGACGATGATTGGCAAAAGGCGCTTGATAAGTACTTTGGCACAGAGCGTTTTTATCCACCAGACGGTGCAGAGCCAATTACTTTAACCGATGAAGAAGAAATTGTTGATGAAGATGACGATGAAGAGGATACGGGAATAGTTGACAAAGATGATAACTATGAAGTAAACTTTGATGAAGAAGATGATCCACAGCCAATGGCTGGTGATAGTTCAAATTCTGAAACAATTGATCTGAATAATGAAGAGGGACCTGAAGTACAAGTTTCAGGCACTTCAATCGTTTTTCCAGAGGATTATAAAAAAAGAGATTAATAAACGGATAGTAAAACCGACAGACAATTCAGCGATCTAGTGGTGGTGTGAGACTAGTATTAAGTGCTTGATGGTTGATCAGCTATCGCGATACAGTTTATTTCGTCAATTGCACGTTACGCAATCTTTAAGTGGAGCTTAATTGGCTCAATTTAGGTGGTACCACGATATTAAACCTCGCCCTAATTAGGACGAGGTTTTTTTGCAGAAAGGAATAAATAATGAGAGTAAAGGATACGCTAAATTTAGGAAAAACTAAATTTAAAATGCGTGGAAATCTTCCCGTTAGAGAAGCAGAATGGCAAAAAGAATGGGATGAAAATAAATTATATGAACAAAGACTAAAACTAAATGAGGGTAAACCTCGTTTTGACTTGCATGATGGTCCTCCATTTGCCAATGGTAATATTCACATGGGACATGCGTTAAACAAGATTTCTAAAGATATTATTGTTCGCTTTAAAAATATGGATGGCTATTACGCACCTTACGTTCCCGGATGGGATACACACGGGTTGCCAATTGAGCAACAATTAGCAAAACAAGGCGTTGACCGTAAAAAAATGAATCGTGCGGAATACCGTCAATTGTGTGAAGACTACGCTAAAAAAGAAATCAGTAAACAAAAAGCTGATTTTAAGCGTTTAGGAGTGATGGGTGACTGGGATCATCCATACATTACTTTACAACCTGAATACGAAGCAGAAGAAATTCGTGTGTTTGGTAAAATGTATGAACAAGGATACATTTACAAGGGTAAGAAGCCGGTCTACTGGTCACCTTCTAGTGAGTCAACGTTGGCTGAAGCCGAGGTTGAATATCATGATGTAAAGTCTCCTTCAATTTATGTTGCTTTTCCTGTTAAGGATGGTAAGGGCATCATTGACCCAAAGGATACTTATTTCGTAATCTGGACTACAACACCTTGGACTATACCGGCTAATCAAGGGATTACAGTTAACCCAGGCTTTGACTATTCAGTAGTCAAAGTTGGCGATAAGAGATATGTGGTAGGTACTGATCGACTTGAAGCAGTAGCAGAAGCGCTTGATTGGGAAAATTATGAAGTTGTACAACACGTAAAAGGTTCTGAGATGGATCGCATGCTTGCTTCACATCCACTATATGGACAAGATGTTTTGGTAATGAATGCGATGCATGTTACTGCTGCTGACGGTACTGGTTTAGTTCACACTGCTTCTGGCTTTGGTGAAGACGACTATAATGTTGCTCAACGCTATGATTTACCTGTCTTTAGTCCCTTGGATAATAAGGGTTGCTATACCGATGAAGTTCCCGACCCTGAATTAGTTGGCATGTTTTATGACGATGCTAATAAAGTTGTCAGCGAAAAATTAAAGCAGTCTGGTAACTTATTGAAACTAAGCTTTTTCACGCACTCATATCCACATGACTGGAGAACTAAGAAGCCAGTTATCTATCGTGCAACAACCCAATGGTTTGCATCAATCGAAAAATGTCGTAAACAAATTCTTGAACAAATTGATCAGGTTAACTTTATGCCAGAATGGGGTAAAGTTCGTTTGCACAACATGATCAAAGATCGTGGCGACTGGGTAATTTCACGTCAACGTGCTTGGGGTGTTCCTCTACCAATTTTTTACGCAGAAGATGATACTCCAATTGTTACTCCAGAAACAATTGAACACATTGCGCAAATTTTTGCCAAGGAAGGTTCGAATGCTTGGTATAAACGCACTGCTAAAGAACTTTTGCCAGATGGATTTACTTCTCCACATTCTCCTAATGGAGAATTCAGAAAAGAAACAGATATTTTAGATGTTTGGTTTGATTCTGGGTCTTCACATCGAGCAGTAATGGCTGCAAGAGAAGATTTACGTTTTCCAGCAGACATGTACCTTGAGGGGAGTGATCAATATCGTGGTTGGTTCAATTCTAGTTTGATTACTTCAGTTGCAACAACTGGTCAGGCCCCATATCGCAACATCCTATCTCAAGGGTTCGTTTTAGATGATAAAGGTCATAAAATGTCTAAATCGCTTGGTAACATCATTGCACCAAACGATATAATTAAAAAGATGGGTGCTGAGATAATTCGTTTATGGGTTGCTTCAGTTGATGCAACTTCAGATGTAGCAGTTTCCCAAGACATTTTGCAGCAAACTTCTGAAAGCTACCGTAAAATTAGAAACACTTTCCGTTATATGTTGGCTAACACTTCAGATTTTGATCCAGAAAAAGACCGTATTGCATATGAAGATCTTAATTCGATTGATCAATATCTTGAAGTTCGTTTGAATGAACTTGTTAAGACCTGTTTGGAAAGTTATGAAAAATATGATTTCAATAACGTCTATAAAAAGATCTTTTCGTTTATTTCTAACGATTTATCAGCATTTTACTTGGACTTTGCAAAAGATGTTTTATACATTGAAGGCAAGAATAGTCATGCAAGACGTTCAATGCAAACGGTCATTTACGATGCTGCGGTTAAATTAGCCAAGGTTTTGACACCTATCCTTCCGCACACAATGGAAGAAATCTGGTCATTCTTAAAAGAAAAAGAAGACTACATCCAACTGACGAATATGCCTGAAGTTGAAGAATATGAAAATAGTGAAGAACTACTTGTTAAATGGCAAAAGTTCATGTCATTAAGAGATGATGTCTTAAAGGTCCTAGAAGAAGCACGTGACAAGAAGCTAATTGGTAAATCATTTGAGGCAGCTGTGACGATTTATCCTACTGAAGAAATGAAATCGATTTTAGATTCACTAGATGCCAATTTCAGACAGATTTTAATTGTCTCTAAATTAACTATCGCTGATGGTCCGGCTCCTGAAAATGCTGAGAAACTACAAAATGGTGCTTTCATTGTTGAACGAGCTGAGGGTGAAGTTTGTCCACGATGCCGAATGATTAGAAATGACATTGGGCAGGATAACGACCTTCCAATGCTTTGTGGACGCTGTGCTGAGATAGTCAAGGCTGATTATCCAGAAACAGCTCAAGAAGGACTAGAAGAATAATGCGTTTAGGTACAGTAAAGCAATTTGATCCAAAAAGTAGTTTTGGATTCATTGAAGATGACGAAAACCACAAATCTTATTTTGTTTTTTACACTGCAATTAAAGAAGAAGGATATCGTCGTGTTCAAGTTGGTCAAAAAGTCAAATACCAACTTGCTCAAGGAAAAAATGGCTTGCAATGTGTGAATGTATATCTAGCTAATTAATAGGAAAGTGAATAAATGGATTTAACAGAAACTGAAATTTCTTCAAAACAGATTTTTTCGGGGCGAATTGTTGATCTCTCTGTTAGAACAATTAAATTGCCTAATGGTGAAACTGCAACAAGAGAAGTAGTTAAACATCAACCTGCTGCTGCAGCGATTGCAGTAAATGATAAGCAAGAAATGCTGCTAGTTGAACAATGGCGCGAACCAATTAAAGAATTAACCTTGGAAATTCCAGCTGGTTTAATTGATGAGACCGATGCGAGTCCATTGGATGCAATGAAACGCGAGCTGAATGAAGAAGGCGGTTATCATGCCGATTATTGGGAAAAAATTACCGAATTTTATTCTTCACCTGGCTTTACTGATGAGAAACTACATTTATTTTATTGTGACACTTTGACAAAGCTTGATGATAAAAGACCATTAGATTCAGATGAATTTTTGACTAGTCACTGGTATAATTTGGAAGAACTAAAGCGTCTTTTTGCTCAAGGTAAACTTGTTGACGCAAAAACGTTGTACGCAATGAGTGTTTGGGAAAACATGTTGTTAACTGGCGCAAGCGCAAAGGAATAAAATGACTGAAAAGCGATCTGATTACCGAAAAAAGAATCAACGAAAAAAGAAAAACAGCTTTTTTAAGACAATTAAATCGGCTTTTGATAACGAGGAAGAAGTAGATGTAAATCCAGAATTTACACGTGACTCAACTGAGCGTCCTTTTAATGATGAGCAAAGCTCAAAAACTATAAGAGAACCTCAAAGAGAAACGCAAACTTCTAGTGATGAAAATAATTCCAAGTATCAAAATAAGCAGAAAGCTCAGCCTAAGACTTGGGTAGAGAAGGGCTTAAGACTAAAAAGGCGTTTAAACATTGCAATATTAATTGTGATTGTATTGATTGTTTTGGTATTATTAGCGTTATTTCATTTATAAATAATCGAGGGGAAAATGAAGATAGCAATTATTGTCCCAATGGAAATTGAGGCAGAATATTATCGTAAGTATTTTCACTCTGGTAGCACAGAAATGTTCGGATCTACACAGTTCGAGCATTTTTGCGTTAACGGCAATGAAATTTACATTGGATTGAGTGGAATAGGTAAAGTACAAGCTGCAATGAACTTAGCAAGCTTATTGAGCAGTGTAGATATTGATATGATTTTTATGACGGGAACGGCAGGTTCTTTGCAACAAACTGTTCATAAAGGTGATTTAGTTTTAGCTAGTTCTTTTGCTTACCATGATGCTCATAATACGCTTGCTGGGGACTACGTAGAGGGACAAATTCCCGGTGAACCAGCAGTATTTGAACTAGATTCATCTGCTAGAAATGAATTTATTAGCTTCTTAAATAAAGAAGGAGTATCGTATCAAGAAGGATTAGTAGTCACTGGTGATTCCTTCATCGGTTCTGATAAGCAGAAGGACGAAATTAAACTTAATTTTGCTAATGCTCTTGGTGTTGAAATGGAAGGTGCGGCGTTTGCTCAAGTAGCTTATCATTTTGCTAAACCCCTTATTGCATTACGTGCGATTTCGGATAATGGAAATGATAATGCAAACGAAGATTTTGATCAGTTTGCCAAAAAAGTTGGCGCTAAAGCTGCAAAGTTAATTTGTGCCTATCTAGACAAAGTGAAATAGCTTATGGAAGAAATTTATTTAGACAATGCAGCGACTACTCCGATGTCTCCGAAAGTAATTGATGTGGTTACTGAAGAAATGAAGAACGATTTTGGTAATGCTTCTAGTACTTATGAGCTGGGAAGAAAAGCGCGTCATGTGATCGACCAAGCGCGTTCAAAGGTTGCTAAAGCAATTAATGCTAAGGATAACGAGATAATTTTTACTTCTGGTGGTTCGGAAAGTAACAATACGGCAATTTTCGGTACTGCTCATAGTAGGTCTGATATAGGCAAGCGCATTATAACTACTAAGATTGAGCATCCATCTGTTTTACAGCCAATGATGCAACTTGAACGTGAGGGCTTCGATGTAGTTTATCTTAATGTTGATGAAACAGGCCATATTTCACTTGAAGAGTTGAAAAAGAACTTAACTCCTGAAACAATTTTAGTTTCGATCATGGCAGTCAATAACGAAATAGGGACAATTAATCCAATTGCTGAAATAGGTGAAATTGTCGCAAAGAGTAACGCATATTTCCATGTTGACGCGGTTCAGGGATTAGGGAACATTGACATTGATGTTGCTAAAATGAAAATCGATTTACTATCTTCATCTGCTCATAAAATAAATGGGCCAAAGTTTCTTGGCTTTTTGTATGAAAAAGCTGATGTGAAATTACCACCATTAGTCTATGGTGGAGAGCAGGAAACGAAGCGACGGGCAGGTACTGAGAATGTTCCTGGAATTGCTGGCTTGGGCGAAGCTGTAAGCGAAATTGCTGAAGTTGATAAGCAAAAATTGCAAGAAAAGTATCATCACTTCCAAAAAATAATTTTGACGGAACTCGATCAAGCAAAAATTGCTTATCAGGTTAATGGCGGTTTAGGTGAAAATGTCTCGCATCATATTTTGAACCTGCGCATTGATGGTATATCTACAACACTTTTACAAGCAAATCTTGATTTAGCTGGTTTTGCCGTTTCAGGTGGCTCAGCTTGTACAGCAGGTTCACTCGAACCGTCACATGTTTTATGTGCATGCTTTGGTAAAAAGTCTCCGCGTGTTCTAGAGTCAATTAGAATTTCATTTGGTAGATATACGACTGATGAAGAAATTACTAGCTTTGCTCAACAACTAGTGAAAATTGCTCAGAAAGTCCAGAAAAAAGAAAAATAGTTGCTTTTTAATTTAATTTAACTTATTATTAGTAAGCGTGAGGTATAATTATGGCAAATACTGTAGAAATTAATGGTGATACGCGTAAGTTTACACTTAGTCCTGACTTGAAGCTGTACGCGCTTATTGACGCTGGCTTTGTTAAAACGGCTAAAGGTAATTTTAATTACGAACATCCACTTTATAATGATTCACCATATAATGCTCCTACCAAATTGAAAATGACGATTGACAAAGAAATGAGTCATTTAACAATGGTTGTGACTGACCGCAATGGTCTTAAGAAGGTTAATATTTTTAAAAACCAACAATTGGCACCTACGGTGGAGTTGTTAGATTATATTCTAAAAGACTTAGAAGAGCGAAATATTATTGTTGCTGTAAAGGATTGAGTTAATTGGCAAAAAAGGGTCGAGTAGTAGTAGGTATGAGTGGTGGGGTTGATTCCTCTGTTTCTGCATTACTACTTAAGAAGCAAGGCTATGATGTAATTGGCGTTTTTATGAAAAATTGGGATGACACTGATGATGCGGGTGTTTGTACCGCAACAGAAGATTATGAAGACGTCAAAAAGGTAGCTGATCAAATTGGTATTCCATATTATTCAATCAATTTTGAAAAAGAATATTGGCACCGTGTTTTTGAGTATTTTTTAAGTGAATACAAAAAGGGACGCACACCTAATCCCGACGTAATGTGTAATAGCCAAATTAAATTTAAATCATTTTTGGATTTCGCAATGGACTTAGATGCAGATTATATTGCAATGGGACATTATGCAAAAACGATTACTGATGAAAATGGCATTACGCATATGATGCGGCCAAAAGATGGCAATAAAGATCAAACTTACTTTTTGAGTCAACTGAGCCAAAAACAAATCAGTAAGGTGATTTTTCCATTGGCTAATTTGACTAAGCCACAGGTACGTGAAATTGCAATTGAAAATAATTTAGTTAACGCAAAAAAGAAGGACTCCACTGGAATTTGCTTTATTGGCGAGAGAAACTTCCGCAAGTTTCTAAGTGAGTTCTTACCGGCAAAGTCTGGTAAAATGGTCACACCTGATGGAAACGTTGTCGGTAAGCATGCCGGATTAATGTACTATACTATTGGCCAGCGTTCTGGCTTGGGTCTAGGTTCTACTAAGCAATCGACTGCTCCATGGTTTGTTGTTGGTAAGGACTTGAAAAAGAACGAATTAATTGTTGAGCAAGGATATGATAGTGAATTGCTTTACGCTACTAAGCTTGAAGCAAGCGGCATGTCTTTTTTCACTGGTCAGCCTGACCGTGACTTCAAGATTCGTTGTAGTGCAAAGTTCCGTTATCGCCAGCCTGATGTTGCAGTTACTGTTGAATATCATGCTGCTAATAATTCAGCTACTGTTTACTTCGATGAGCCAGCTCGTGCAGTAACACCTGGACAGGCTCTAGTTTTATATAACGGTGAAGAATGTCTAGGTGGTGGCAACATTGACTGTGCATACCAGGAAGAGCGGAAATTACAATTAGTTTAGAATAGCTATAAAGAAAGACTTAGTTCTTTCTTTTTTTATACTCTGAAATATATTTACAGGCCGTTGATTCTGCTTTTTCATTTATATTAATTAAATGATAAACTAGAAAAGTAATGCTAATAAAGAATAGGACTAGTAATAGATGCAGATTTATTTTGTAAGACATGGAAAAACCGAGTGGAATTTGGAGCGTCGTTTCCAGGGCGCACATGGTGATTCTCCATTGTTAGCAGAAAGCTTAAATGATATAGAAAAACTTGGCAATCACTTAAAAGGAACTAATTTCAATGGAATCTATTCTAGTCCATTAAAACGTGCTTTTGATACAGCTAATGGCGTGAAAAAAGCTATATCTTCGGATTTAAGTGTCAAAAAAGATGAGCGTCTACGTGAATTTGACATGGGGCTAATGGAAGGCTTAAAGTTTGATGAAGCGAGCGCAAAATTTCCTAAACAGGTTGATGATATCTGGAATAGACCTGATAAATATGATGGTAAAAGCATTCAAGGTGAAAACTATCCAGATGTAATTTCGCGTGGAAAGAGCTTTGCTACTGAAAAAGCCAGCCAATTTACTGGTGTTGACGATAAAGTGCTTGCCGTTAGTCATGGTGCTGCTTTGGGTGCTATTATGGGGGGATTACTAGGATACCCATTAAAAGATGTTAGGTGTAATGGCCCATTAAGTAATACTAGTTTAACGATTTTGGAAACACTTGATCAAGGTGCAACCTTTAAGTTAATTGTGTGGAATGATACAAGCTTTTTGGAAAGGGATACTTCAGGAACTGATGCATTATGACAGATAAACAAAGTAAAAGTATGAAAGAGGACGCTGTAGTTAATCAGCGTATACACAAGTTAATCGAGAAAATAGATCAGAATCCACAAAAAACAGAAAATTATCTAAAACTAGCGACAGAATTAATTGAGCAGGGAAGTTTTGCTCAAGCAACTCAACTTCTTGAGCAAGCTAAACATCTTGTTAAGCACCCACAGGACTTAGACTATGATTTAGCAGTTTGCTACTACATGCAAGGTGATTTTGATAAGTCTCTTACCTTACTTAATCAAATTCCTAATGATGATTTAGTTTTATACCAGAAAGCACTAGTCTTTTTAAAACTTGGTCAAGGACAAAAAGCATTAGCTCATGCGTTAACGATTAAGCAAGTTGATGATAAGGTTCTAGAATTACTAGGTGATATCTGGCTAAGTCTTGGTGAACTAAGCGAAGCTCGTACCTGTTATGAAAAGATTTCTCCTAACAAAAGGACAGCAAAAGTTTATTTTATGCTTGGGATTAGTATTTTGGATAGTGACCGTGAAAAAGCAACTAGTTATCTTAAAAATGCAAAAGAAAAAGATCCTGAATATTTTAAGCAAGCCCAGGAACAATATGGCGCTATTTTAAAAATGGTTAACGAAGCGGAAAAGAAAAATGACTAAGTTTGTTGGAAAAGTGAACAGAATCGTTTTCGAAAACGATCAAGATTTATATAAAATCCTTGATGTAACAATCATTGGCAAATTGGAAGACTATGATCGCGAGGAAATTAAAGTAACTGGTAATTTTGGCGAAATTCAAGAAAATACTACTTATAGCTTTGAAGGGAAGCTCGTTGTTCACAATAAGTTTGGTTTACAATTTCGATGCGATAGCTATAAGCAATCAGTCCCACACGAAAAGGGTAGTTTAACGCGCTATTTGAGTTCAAATAAATTCCCTGGAATTGGTAAAAAGGCAGCAGACTCTATTATTTCGGTTTTAGGGGTTGATGCATTATCAGTTTTAAAAGAAAAACCTGAAAAAGTTTCAGTTTTACCGTTAACTAAGAAGCAAAAGGATAGTCTATTAAATGGGGTTCAGTCAATGGATTCATATTCAGAGATTGTTCTTAAACTTGCCCAATTTGGCTTAAATAAAAAGGTTGCTGGACGTCTTTACCAACTTTATCATGGTGATACTTTAACTAAATTAGAGAATGATCCCTATGCTGCAATTTCAGAAGTGACAGGTTATGCTTTTAAAAGCGCGGATCAAATAGGAAATAAGTTGGGGATAGAGGTTGATGATCTCCGCAGAATTAAGGGTGCAGTTTTTCAGGTTCTAATGGATGAGCTTAGCCAAGCTGGAAATACCTATATCAAGTTAGAACAGCTTCTAACGTCAGCTAGCGAATTATTGCAATTTAAGCATTTTGATTCAATTGCCAATGCAGTCAATGAATTGCAGCATGAAGGCAAAGTTGTGGTTTCTGGTGAGAATGCTGCATTACAAAACATTTATGCAACAGAAAATGACATTGCTTTAATGATGAAAAACTTAGTTGATCGCAAAGATGAAAGTGAGCATTTCGAAGATAAGGCAATCGACAAAGCTATAAAAAATGCTGAGAAAAAGCTAAAAATTAAATATGACCAAACGCAAGAGCTTGCAATAAAAAATGCTCTAACTAATCCAATATCGATTTTAACGGGTGGACCCGGAACAGGTAAAACAACTATCATTAATGGTATCTTGTTAGCTTTACGTGAACTTGCTGATATTCCTGCATCAGCACTTTATAGTAGTGATCCGCCATTCTTACTGGCGGCTCCGACTGGCCGAGCAGCAAAGCGCATGGAAGAAATAACTGGTATTACGGCAAAAACAATTCACCGCATGCTG
Source organism: Lactobacillus apis (assembly GCF_002837055.1). Lineage (GTDB taxonomy): Bacteria > Bacillota > Bacilli > Lactobacillales > Lactobacillaceae > Lactobacillus > Lactobacillus apis. The sequence goes on from NZ_PDKP01000001.1 coordinate 364,300, forward strand.
GGCCTAGGAATTGGCGATAATGATGCTCTTGACCTCAACGAACTTAATGGCGAAATTCTAATCATTGATGAAATGTCGATGGTTGATATGTTTCTTTTTAAAGAACTAGTTTCTTGCATAGCTGAAACACGACACGTTGTATTTGTTGGAGACAAGGATCAGCTGCCATCAGTTGGTGCTGGAAATGTTTTTAGTGACTTAATTAGTGCAGATGTTTTTCCAACAACTGTTCTAAAGCAAATTCACCGTCAGGGTGACGATTCAAGTATTATTACGCTTGCCCACGATATAAATGAGGGACAGGATCAAGACGCATTATTTAATAAAACTAAGAATTATTCTTTCATTTCCTGTCCGCCACATGAAGTTGATCACGTAGTTAGTCAAATTGTTGAGCGTGCTCTTAAACGTGGTTTTGATCAGGATGATATTCAAGTATTGGGTGCAATGTATCAAGGTTCTGGTGGCGTAACTAACCTAAATAATGTGATTCAGGAAATTATGAATCCAGCCAAACCTAATAGTAAAATTCTCGAAGCTCATGATGAAATTTTTCGAATTGGCGACAGGGTGCTACAACTGCAAAATAACCCTGAAAAAGATATTTACAATGGACAAATAGGGAAAATAATCTCCATCGATGAAAAAAATCCGCAAAAGTGTATGACAGCTGATTTTGATGGACGTGAAATTAACTTTAGTAAGAAAGATCTGTTTGACCTTACTAGAGCTTATGCGATTACGATTCACAAAGCACAAGGTTCTGAATTTCCCTTGGTTATTTTAAGCTTGACCATGCAAAACTATGTCATGTTGAAACGAAATCTTTTATATACAGCCGTTACCAGAGCGGAGAAAAACCTTGTGTTAATTGGAGACCCGCGTGCATACGCAATGGCTTTTAATACACCAGGAAATGACCGTAAAACTGGCTTAAGTGCCAAACTGTGTGAACAGCTAGGTAAGAAGGTTAATACAGAAGTGGTTGATGAAAAAGAAGATAGTAATCTTGCAAGTAGCACCACTGACTTGCCAAAAGATGAAGATTACGTTTTAACTTCAGAATTAATTTATTCAGGTCAAATAGATCCAATGATTGGCATGCAAGGAATTAAATTAGGTGTTCAACAATAAGCAAAATAGCTTGGAGAAAAATAATGAGTAAAGAAATTGAGCAAATCATAAAAGATCAAATTGGAAACTGGGTAGTTAATCACACTCAGGTTTGCTTTATTAGTGATGATACACTTGAAATTGCAACTAGTGAAAAAGACTCTTTGGGAGAAACAATATACTGCTTTATCCAGAAAAGTAATGATGTGTATCGGATAGGTGATGACAGTAGAACATTGTTTAAAATTGACCCAAGTGCAAGTGATAAAGAATTGTATGCTATGACGGAGGAAGTTGCTAAGTCTGCAGGCTTTGATTTTGATTACAATACTGGAGAAATTTGGAAAGAAGTAAGCCGAGCTAATGTTATTGCAACGATTATGAAGCTAACCCAATTAGTAGTTGCCGTATCTTATTTAGGTTAATACAGTAAGTAAATCTTCTTGTCATCGCGCTGAGATTATGCTTAAATGATTAAAACTCGATTAAATTATATGTAGATATATGCGGTATAGCATGGCAATCATAGCAAAAAATCTTTCTAAGAATTATGGTAAAAAACAAGTTCTACATGATATCAGTTTCGAAATTCCTGAGCAGCCTACTATTGTTGGTCTAATTGGCCCCAATGGAGTAGGAAAGTCGACCATGCTTAGATTATTGGCGGGAGTGCTGATTCCAACTGATGGTGAGATTTTAAATGACAAAGTTAAAGAAACATATTACAAGTGGGCATGTGTCCACAGCACTTTTGTCCCCTCAGGTGAAAGAGGCTTGATATATCGTTTAACTACAATTGAAAACTTGCGATATTTTGCATCTTTTAAAGGAATTAATCTACACAAAGCAGAAAAGGTACTGAGATCTTTGGCTGAATCATTAGACTTTTCGGAATTATTGGATAAAAAATTTCAAGAATTATCGACAGGACAAAAGAAGAAAGCAGCAATTTTAGTAGGTGCCTCACTGGAAACCAGTGTTTTGCTACTTGATGAGCCATCGAATGGCTTAGACATTAATGCTCAGGATGATTTAGCTAGGTTCATTGTGAAGCTGAAAGATCTATATCACAAGATGATTTTTGTTTCTTCACATGATACACAAATGCTGTCTGGTGTGGTTAACTGCTATCTGTTTTTTAAAAATGGCCAGATTGTAAAACAAGTAAATCACCATTTTAGTGAAGAAGAACTAATTAGAACTTACCAAAATGTATATCGCTAAAGTGGGTGGAAAAAATGAAGAAAATAAAGCAGCTTTGGATGTTGTTTATTGTTCAATTGGAATCTGTCATAAAGTTAAATATAAGATACTTAAATTCTACAGTTAGCCAAATATTTTTGTATGCGGGTGCTTTCTTAATTGTTTTATTTGTAACAGATACTTCCAAAATGGCTCGATATTATAATTCTAAGGCAGGGGTACTAGTTGCAATGATCGGCTATTTGTTTTGGAGTATCGGAATTTCTTCTTTTCAATCGTGCAGTAATGCAGTTGAAATAGATGAGCGGGAAGGAACCTTAGAAAGTGAAATGCAATCTGCATACCCTTTGTGGTTAATTTACCTATTTCAAATTCTTGGAGAAAACATTATTGTTTGGCTTGAGTTATTAGTCATAAGTATAGTCACATGTTTTTTGTCGCACTTTACTTTCAATGACTTAATTTCTTCTTTGCTTCTTACTTTTGTTTTTTCGCAAATTTCAAACTTAGGAATGTTTGGCATGGGGATGTTCTTAGCGTCAGGTTCTATTCGATTTAAGAAAATGGGGCAGTGGTCAGTAATTATATCATCACTTTTAATGATGTTTTCTAATGTTTTTTCTCCAGCTTTTCTTGGTATTCAAGAAATTATCCCTTATGTGTGCGGCGTTGAGCTTGTAAGAAACATAGTATTGGGTCAGGGGTTTGTTATGCATCAGTTTTTAATCTTTTTATTGGTCAATGCAGCTTGGTTAATTGCTGGAATAATTGTTTTTTCCTATAGCATTAAGTATGAACGAAAAAATGGTTCATTTGACGCTTTTTAAAATAAAACTTAATATAAAATAGAGCAGTTTGATATTCATGAAAAGATGTTAACTGCTTTTATTATGCTTAATAGAGTAGTTCATGCATTAAAGGAAGTTAGAATATTATTTTAGAATTTAAGAATGTTGTTTGGGGAACAAAGAATTATTTTGCCGTAAGAAAATTATATTTAACCGCTTTTCCAAAAAATGAGCGCTTTTCAATATGGCAATTAGTTTTAATGTCACTTCACCGCCAAGTTCATTTCGAAGCGGTTTATGACAAGTACGACTTTATTGGCTTAGTATTTCTTGCAGAGAGCAGTGAAGCAGTTTATTTGATGTTTTTGGCAACAGTTTCGAACAAAAGAAATCAAGGGTATGGCTCAAAAATTTTAACTCAATTAAAAAAGCGTTTTACTCCCAAGAATATCATTATTGACATTGAACCAGTGAATGAAAAAGCGGTCAATTATAGGCAACGCTTAAAGAGATTATCTTTTTATGAAAAAAATGGGTTTAGGCAGACTTCTAATTATCTAGTTGATGATGGAGGGACCTTCTCAATCTTAATTTCGGGAAAGAAATTTAATGTAAAAAAATTCAGTCATTTACTGAAATGGCTGAGCTTTGGGTTGTATAAATTTGAAATAAAATAAAAGGAAAAGCGTGTATCTTTTCCTTTTTTAGTGATTATCTTAATAAATAAAAATGGCTAACTTTAAAATCTATTTTGAATGAGTCTGGTTTGATTTGCTCACCATCAACTTGGGCAAACTCTTTTTTAGTTGTTTGAATAGATATTTGTTTACCCTCAAAATAATGAAATTGAGGATCATGAACATGTGAGCCGTCTTTTAACAAATTAACAAAGAGTTTGATTAGTTTGCCTAAACTGAAGCGTTCAACAACAACGGTGTCAAGCACACGACTTTTGATACTTGCACTTGGTAATAATGGAATACCACCACCTAAATAGGGATGATTAGTAGTAGTTGCTAGAAAAGCATCATCGTAATGATATCTTTTATTGTCGCACTTAATATCAACAGTAAATGTATCTTGCTTACGCAGTGCTGACAAAATATGAAGCCCATAAATCATTTTGCCTTCATTGATTTTGTTTAAGAATTTCTTTAATTCTGAAATGTTACTAAGATGATTAACATAAGCATCAAAACCAACCCCTAGACTATTTGCAAAATAATAAACATCATTGCTTGAATGAGGGAAGTGGAAAGCCCCACAATCAATTCTTTCAGGCTCAATACCATTTTTTAAGTGATTAATAAGTTCTTCAGGGTTTCCAGAAAGATTAGCAGCCTTGCCGAAGTCATTTCCAGTGCCCGCAGGTAAATAAGCTAGCGGCGTGGAAGGATGACTTGATCTTTTTATTCCATTAAGAACTTCATTCAAAGATCCATCTCCACCAATTACTAATAGAACTTCATTGGAGAGATGGTTTCTATTGCCATATTCTTGTGCAATTTTTATTGCTTCACCTGCAAAAGAGCTTTTGTAAACATCAAAAGCAATATTTTCATTAACAAGTAAGAGGGTAGTTTGGTCTAATATCTTTTTCGCATGTCCATTTCCAGCAGTTTCATTAACTAGAAGATGGATTTTAAGTTTGTTTTTCATATTTTATTTATTAAAAAAAGCCCAAATGGGCTTTTTTACTTTTTCTCAACAATCATAGGTAAAATCATTGGCCGTCTTTTTGTCTTGGAATATAAGAAATCAGAAAGATTTTCAACAATTGCCTTACGGACAACAGCATCTTTAGGATTATCTGTTTTATCCATTTCACTTTTTATAATATGGTAAATATGTTTTTGAGCTTGGCTAATCAATTCGGTTGATTCACGCATATAAACAAAGCCACGGCTCAAAACATCTGGACCTGCTAGAACACGCTTATGTTTGTAATCAACAGTCGCAACTACAACGACTAAACCATCTTCTGACAAAATCTGACGATCATGGACAACGACGTTGCCAACGTCAGCAGTTCCAGAAGTATCAACATATACATCACCTGCAGGAATGTGTCCAGCAATTCTAGAACCATCAGGACCAAAGCAGACAACTTCACCGTTTTCCAAAACAAAAGTATGGTCTTCGGGGACGCCGGCAGCTTGTGCAAGTTCAGTATGGACAACTTGCATGCGATACTCGCCGTGCACGGGAATCATATACTTAGGTTTAGCTAGTCTAACCATCATCTTCAATTCTTCTTGACCACCGTGACCAGAAGTATGAACATTATTAACGCGTCCATGAATCACGTTAGCGCCACCCTCCATCAGTTTGTTAATCAAGTGGTTTACACTAAGTGTATTACCAGGAATAGGGTTAGAAGAAAAAATGACTGTATCACCAGGTTGAAGACTAATCTGACGGTGTGTACCATTTGCAATCCGCGAAAGAGCAGCTAAAGGCTCACCTTGTGATCCGGTACATAATATCATTGCCTCATCAGCAGGAGTGTGGTTGATTTCATTTGAATCAACAATTAAACCTTCGGGTACATTTAAATAGCCAAGGTCGATACCGTTTTGAACTCCGTTTTCCATGCTTCGCCCAAAAATTGCAACTTTTCTACCAGTATCAATTGCTGCTTCAATTGCCGTTGAGACACGGTAAAGGTTAGAGGCAAAAGTAGCGAAAATAATTCGACCATGGATACCTGTAATAATATCGTGCAATGAATGAGCAACAAAACTTTCTGACTTGGTAAACTGCGAAACCTCCGCATTAGTTGAATCTGATAGAAGGGCTAAGACACCTTCGTTACCAATTTGAGCCATCTTTTGAAAATCAGGAGCAGGTTGGTTCATTACTGGAGTTAAATCAAATTTAAAGTCACCAGTAAAGACAACAGCACCAAGAGGAGTGTGAACAGCAATTCCTAACGTATCAGGAATTGAGTGGGTAGTTCTAAAGAAAGAAACAGAAAGCTTCTTGAATTTTAGAACTGTGTTTTCGTGTTCTTCGTGCAGTTCGGTAGTGCGAAGAATTCCGTGTTCTTCAAGCTTACCCTTGATTAATGCCAAGGCAAAGGGTGTAGCATAAACTGGAATTTCGGGTATTTTTTCAAGTAAGAAAGGTATACCACCAATGTGATCTTCGTGACCGTGGCTGACAACCAGTGCTTTGATCTTTTTACGATTCTTGACTAAATATGAATAGTCAGAAATAACGTAGTTAATACCAAGAAGATCATCTTCTGGGAACTTAATACCACAGTCCATGATAATAATTTCATCTTGATATTGAACGCAATACATATTTTTGCCGATTTCATGCAACCCCCCGATTGCAAAGACGGCTACTTCATTATTTTTAATTCGCACAGAAACTACTTCTTACTATCAAAAGTCGTCAATTTAAAATCGGCGTGTTCTTTTTCATATTGTAGTGAATTTCCTGCTAATTCTTGGATGAGTTCAATGTTGTAGGGGGTATTGTCTTCAACCAAGGTTCTAGCGCTGACCAAATTATCAGCCTCTAGGTAAAGGGTTTGGGTTGTTTCACGTCTAGGATTAACAACTTTGTCCTTTTGATACAAAACTTTGTAGATCATATTTGTATTCTCCTTATTCAGTTATAAAAACGTTCTTAATTTTGGATAACTAAAAGTACCCAATAGCTTATTTCAGTTTACCATAATTATTATTTTAAGTATAGAAACACTACTTGTTTGACTCATAAAAAAACCGTCAAAGTAAATTGGCGGTTAATCTGTCATGTAGTAGCAATACTAGTAAATTAGGACTGTATCATCATCTAATTTAAATGGGTTTTGCTTATCAATCCGGTCATAAAATAGGTGGCCTCTTAAGTGTTCAATTTCATGAGATGCAACAATAGCAGGATAATCTTTTAAGTTAATTGTCTTTTCCTCACCGTCAACGGTATAGTAATGAATCTTTAGCTTATCAGGACGGGGAACATAGCCGTCAATAACTTTATCAACGCTTAGGCATCCTTCACCTTCACTAAGACATGCTTGACGAACGGATTCCGACAAAATCTCAGGGTTAACAATTGTTTCTTTAAAAACAATCTCGTTTTGATCATTTGGAACAAGAAGTGATGCCATTTGCACACTTTTACCCACTTGAGGTGCTGCTAAACCAACACCAGCACGTAACTGATGCTTTTTAGCAATTTCTGGATCCTGTGAATTGATTAGGTATTCCATCATGTCTTCGGCCAATTTTTGGTAATGGTCGCTCAAAGGAAAAGTTAACTTTTCAGCAACTTTACGTAATACAGGATCACCATCACGAACAATATCTTTCATTAAAATCAATTAAATTCACTCTTTCATAAAAAAGTTATCTCTATATTTTTACCATAAATAAGGACATTTTGTCTGCTTTTTATTCTATCGTAAATTTAAAAATTGAAAAAGAGTGATAAACGTTGACCAGTATAACAGTTAGGTGTTAAAATCAATGAGCGTAAATATACAGATATGAAACACTTCGATTAGCATGTTCTTGAACGTGCCGGCGAAACTGTGACATTGTCACAGTTTTTTTATTGAGGAGTGGAGGAGGAATACTTTTGTCAGAAAAAAGAAGAGACGATATTAGAAATATAGCGATCATAGCGCACGTTGACCATGGTAAGACAACTTTGGTTAACCAATTATTGAAGCAATCCGACACTCTCCCTGAGCACATGGCTTTGGAAGATCGTGCAATGGACTCAAATGATATTGAACGTGAACGTGGTATTACTATTTTATCTAAAAATACTGCGGTTAAATATGGCGATACCACAATTAATATTTTAGATACACCAGGACACGCCGATTTTGGTGGTGAAGTTGAACGTATCATGCATATGGTTGACGGAGCCCTACTTTTAGTTGATGCATATGAAGGAACAATGCCACAAACTCGTTTTGTTCTTAAGAAGGCATTAGAAGCAGGCGTTAAGCCAATCGTTGTTATTAACAAAATCGACCGTCCAGGTGCTCGTCCTAAAGAAGTTCTTGATGAAGTTCTTGAATTATTCATTGAATTAGGTGCCAATGATGAACAACTCGATTTCCCAGTTGTTTATGCATCAGCATTGAACGGAACTTCTTCTTATGAAGCTGATCCATCCACTCAAAAAGAAACAATGGATCCAATTTTTGACACTATTATTAAAGCTATCCCAGCACCAATTGATAATGCTGATGAGCCTTTACAATTCCAAATCACTATGCTTGACTGGGATGACTATGTTGGTCGTATTGGAGTAGGTCGTATCTACCGCGGTAGTGTAAAAGTTGGTGACAACATCACAGTTATGAAACGTGATGGTTCAAAGCAAAACTTCCGTGTAACTAAGCTATTTGGTTTCTTTGGTTTGAAGCGTAATGAAATCTCAGAAGCTAAAGCCGGAGATATTATTGCCATTAGTGGTATTAACGACATTTTCGTTGGTGAAACAATTGCATCTGCAGAAGACCCAGAAGCATTGCCATTCCTTAAGATTGACCCACCAACTTTGCAAATGGACTTTGTTGCAAGTGATTCACCATTTGCTGGCCGTGAAGGTGACAAGGTAACTCCTAAAAAGTTAGAGGATCGTTTAATCAAACAAACTCGTACTGATGTTTCTTTAAAGGTTGAACCTACTGATCAAATCAATGCCTGGACTGTTTCTGGACGTGGTGAATTACACCTTTCAATTCTTGTTGAAGAATTACGTCGTGAAGGATTTGAATTACAACTTTCACGTCCAAAAGTTATCTATCGTGAAATTGATGGCCAAATGTGTGAGCCATATGAAGCTGTTCAAGTTGATACACCAGATGAATACGTTGGTTCAGTAATTGATTCACTTTCACAACGTAAAGGTGAAATGAAGAACATGGAATCGACTGGAAATAATCAAACTCGTTTGGACTTCTTAGTTCCATCACGTGGCTTAATTGGTTATAACAATGAATTTATGTCTCAAACCGGTGGATATGGAATTTTAAATCACAGCTTCGATTCATACAAACCAGTAGTTAAGAACTGGGAACCAGGACGTAAAAATGGTGCTCTTGTTGCTATCAGCCAGGGTAAGTCAACTACATACTCACTTCAAACTGTTGAACAACGTGGTGAATTATTCATCGGCGCAGGTGTTGAAGTCTACGAGGGTATGATTGTTGGTCAATCATCACGTGATCGTGATATTGCAGTTAACGTAATTAAGGGAAAGAACTTGACTAACACCCGTGCTGCCGGTAAAGACCATGCGGCTGCAATCAGAACGCCAAAGACATTGACACTAGAAGAAGCAATTGAGTTCTTAAACGATGATGAATATTGTGAAGTAACACCTGAATCAATTCGTCTTCGTAAGAAGATTTTAAACACTTCTGAACGTCAAAAGGCAGATAAGAAGCGTAATAAAAACTAAATCAAGTAATTAAAAATGGCACTCACTTAATGAAGTAGTGTCATTTTTGTTTTATAATAAAAGTATATTTTTTTCGTAAGAGGAGGGCTACTTTTGCGACGGAAACTTCAACATTTGGACTACAAAATTCTATTGCCATATTTATTGCTGGTTTTCTTTGGCATAATTATGGTTTATTCAGCTAGTTCAGATATTTTGCTCGTGAATGGTTTTAAGCCAGCGACATATGGGATTAGGCAAGCAATATATGCTGTGGTAGCTTTCTTTGGTTTTGCTACATTTGCGTTCTTTTTGCGGTTAGACCTTTTTAAGCGAACTAAGTTTGTTGCTTGGTTTCTCGGAATTAGTATGTTTTTGCTGTTTTACCTAATTGTTTTAAAGGTATTTAAAGGCTCTGACGCTGCAGTTAATGGGGCGGTTGGCTGGATTGATTTAAAAGTCATCCGTATTCAGCCGCTGGAAATTGCTAAATTAGCATTGGTAATATATTTAGCATACTATTTAGACCGTCATGATGGTTCTTTCCGTCAAGGGAATATTGTTAATAATTTGATTAGACCAGCGGTTTTATCTGGGGTAATGATGCTATTGGTAATTGTTGAACCAGATTTAGGTGGTACTGCCATTTTAGCCACAATTGTAATCATTATGTTTTCTCTATCAGGTGTGCCTGCCAAGAACGCACTACTCTGTTTAATTGGAATTGGAATTGGTGTTTTCTTCTTAGTTTTCTTAATTGTTAAGTGGAATCCGGACTTTTTACAATCCAGTTATCAATATCAACGACTCATGTCATTTTTACATCCCTTTGAGCTAGAACAAAAAGGTGGTGCCCAGTTAGTTAATTCATACTATGCGATTCATAATGGTGGTTTGTTTGGTGTTGGCTTAGGTAATAGTATGCAAAAGAGAGGCTATTTACCGGAACCATACACGGACTTTATCTTAGCGATTGCTGCTGAAGAAATTGGAGTAATTGGTGCATTACTAGTTTTAGGACTACTTTTCTATTTGATGTGGAGCATTATGGAAGTGGGTCTTCACGCTAGCACGCAATTTAATGCCTTGGTTTGTTTTGGCGTAACAACAATTATCTTTACTGAAACTCTGTTTAATGTTGGTGCCGTTTTGGGTCTATTGCCAATTACAGGTGTTACTTTGCCCTTTATTTCATACGGTGGGTCATCACTAATTGTACTATCGGCTTCAATTGGATTAGTTTTAAATATTGCTGCAAATGAACGTATTAAGAAAGAAGAGGAGTTGGCTGATGAGTATCAATCATGATTTGGCAAATACTTCCTTAACTAAGAGGCAAGGACTAATTGTTTATCTTAATTCTATTAATAGTCAGTTTAAGCTTAGACGTTACGGGGACATCGTATATTTTTCTAAGAAAAATGCATATTGTGTTTTATATGTTGATCAAAAAGAAGCTGACAAAACGATAAACGCGATTAAACAGCTGGATTTTGTCAAGGATGTACAAAAATCTAGTGATGATGAAATTGACTTGTCAAGTAAGCATATTGAAGAACAAATTACTGAACTTGCTACTGAAGCAGAAAAAAAGTTACTTGATGATCAGGAACAGAATACGGATTACTTATTATGAGAATTATTTCTGGAAAGTATGCTAAGCGCAACTTGTATACTCTAAAAAGTCAAAAAACTAGGCCAACCAGTGATAAGGTTAAAGAATCTTTGTTTAATAGTCTGGGTCAATTTTTTAAAGGTGGAGAAGTGCTAGACTTGTATGGCGGCAGTGGTGCTCTTGCAATCGAGGCTGTTTCAAGAGGCTACAGTCATGCAACAATTATTGATATTAATTACCAAGCTGTAGAAATTATCCGGAAGAATGTTGCTTTAACTAAAGAAGAAGATCGTTTTTCTGTTTATAAAATGTCAAGCAATGTTGCATTAACCAAACTGGCCAAAGATGAAAAGAAATTTGATTTAGTTTTCTTAGATCCGCCATATGCCAAACAAAAAATTGCTTCTGACATGAAGAAAATGGATAGTTTAAGTTTGTTAACAGATAATGCGGTTATCGTAGCTGAGACAGATGATGAGACTGGTCTTGGCGAAATAGGTGGTTTTGAGCTAACGAAAACTCACCATTTTGGTAAAACAATTGTTCGTTTTTATCGAAAGGAAAACAGATGAGTATTGCACTTTTTCCAGGTAGTTTTGACCCAATTACTAATGGACACATTGATGTAATTCAGCAGGCTGCTAGAATCTTTGACCAGGTTTTTGTAGTAGTAATGGACAATACCTCTAAACACTATTTATTTAGTGCAGATAAACGGGTAGAATTTATTAAAAGTGCAGTTAAGAACATTGCTAATGTTGAGGTTCAAAAAAGACCACAATCATTAACCGTCGATGTGGCACACGACATTGGTGCAACAGCTATTGTTCGCGGAGTGCGGAACAGCGAGGATTTCACTTACGAGCAACAAATTGCAGCAATGAATAAGAAGTTAGCGAATGATCTTGAAACTGTATTATTGTTTACTTCGCCGCAAAATAGCTTTGTGGCATCTAGTATTATTAAAGAGGTAGCTCAATTTGGCGGTGATATTAGTTCATTTATGCCAATAGAAGCTGCAATTGCTTTAAAGAAAAAATTGGTAAAGATTAATGAACGATAAAACTAAAGATAAAGGTAAGAAAAAAGGTCATAAATGGCTCTTCTTTTTCTTAGCTGTCGCCGCGATTGTGGTAGGCTTAAGCTGGCCAACTAATTATTATCTTGAAATGCCTGGCGAGGCATTCCAAGTTAGTCAATTTATCAGAAGTGGTAAAAAAGCACCTGATAATTATTATTTAGTGACAGTTAGCGAAACGCAACGCCCAGCTTCAGTGCTGCGGTATTTGTTAAGTTATACTAGAAAATACGAAACGAGAATTTCAAGAGAAGAACTGCTGGGGGATGCAACAAGTAGTCAGTATGAGGAATTGCAGAATTGGTACATGGAAACCAGTCAGCAAAATGCTATCTATTATGCAGCAAAGAAGGCAGGCTTAAAGCCAAAACTGAATTACGAAGGCGTTTATGTCATGCAGATTCAGAAGCAGTCAAGCTTTAAGAAAAAACTGCAAATTGGTGATACTGTTCTGGGCGCAAACGGCCATCGTTTCAAATCAACAGAAGAAATGCTTTCATATTTTCAGAAAAAGAAAATTGGCGCTAAAGTTAAAATTAACGTTTTAAGAAATAATAAACTACTAACTTTTTCAGGAAAAATTGTTAAAGTTGAGGGTACTAATAAACCAGGAATTGGAATTCAGTTAGTTGAACATGTCAAAGTCACGACAAAACCAGAGCTAAAAATAGATGCTGGTGCAATTGGAGGGCCTTCAGCAGGATTAATGTTTACACTAACGAGCTATGAAACTTTCACGCAACAGGATTTAGCTAAGGGACATAAAATTGCCGGGACGGGCACTATCTCTCCTAAAGGCAAAGTTGGGGCAATCGGTGGTGTTGACAAAAAAGTAGTCGCAGCCGACAGAGCCGGAGCAGAAGTTTTCTTTGCGCCTACAGATACGTCTCAATTGAAAAAAGCTGATAGTAACTATCAAGTTGCTAAAAGAACGGCGAAGCAAATAAAAACGAAGATGAAAATTGTCCCAGTAGGTACCTTTGAAGATGCTTTACATTATTTGCAAAAACACTACTAATAAAAAATAAAAAGTTCAGAAGAAATTCTGAACTTTTTTCGTACTTAAAATTAGGAGGTGAAAATATGGATTGGGCAAAAGTTAAGGAATTCATAATTGAGCATAAACAGTATTTTGTTATCGGAATAGGGATTTTGCTTGTCCTGCTTTGGTTAATTGGTCATTCTGGAGATGAACAATCTAATGATTCTGATTTTGCCATAAAGCAAACAGAGACTGATGAGCAAGAAGGAACTGAAATAAAAGAAGAAACACAAATTGCTAATAAAGAGGTAGAGAAGAAAGTAAAAGAGCCTAAAGAAGTTACTTGTGATATTTCTGGTGCAATTGAAAATCCAGGTGTTTATACATTGAAGTATGGTGCTCGCTTAAATGAATTGATTGCGGCAGCAGGTGGACTGACAAGTAAGGCTCAAATTGAAAAAGTTAACCGTGCATTAATTCTTCGTGACCAGGACAAAGTTCATATTCCATATCATGGAGAAAAGTTAAAGGAAAACGAAATTGTTTCTTCTGTTAATGGTAGTACTAATTCAGGAGAACTAGATAATTCTTCCCAGAGTGAAAGTGCCAACCAAGCTTCAGGAGTAAAAGTAAATATCAATACGGCAAACACTGCAGATTTGCAAAAGTTATCTGGAATAGGCGCTAAAAAAGCTGAACAGATTATTGCGTACCGGCAAAAAAATGGAAATTTTAAACGCATTGAGGATTTGAAACAAGTTTCTGGGATAGGAGATAAGACTTTTGAGGCACTTCGAAGTCAACTGGAAGTCTAAAATTCTGACACCAGGTTTTTTATTGCTAGTTTCTTTATTATTAGCAGACATAAATTTTGGTCTTTCACAGTCTATTACGCCTCTTCAATGGCTATTTTGCTTGGTAATTGCACTTTATTTGGTATTTCTTTTGTTTCATAAACACCGACAAAAAAGTTGTTTAGCCTTTTTAGTGCTATTTGTTGCACTTATCAGTTTTGCTATTAATCATAACCAACAAGATTTTTCGCTCAAAAATAGTTCTGTGGTTACCATATACCCAGATCAAATCAAAGTGTCTGGAAACCGAATGTTTGGCCAAGGAAAAGCAGATGGAAAGTCAGTACTAGTTTCAACAAAAATTAGTCAAATGCAGAAAAAAGAGCTCCTTTCTGGGTACTCACTTTATCTTTCGCATTTACAAGGAGAGGTTAAAGAAATCGAGCCTGCTACAAATTATGGACAATTTGATGCAAAAAAATATTATCTGAGCAAAAACATTAAACAAAAGATTGAACTGGAGAATTGTATAATCACAAAAAAAAAGCAACATTTTAGGGATGTTGCACATCATATTCGTTTTTGCTTGCAAAAGTATTTTGCACAAATGCCACCGATTTTGTCTTTTTTTAGTAGCGAATTAGTTCTTGGCGAAAGTTCAAGCCAAGCGGACCAATCGATTTTATCTAATTACCGTGACCTTGGCGTAATTCACTTGTTAAGTATTTCCGGTCTTCACGTTGGCATCTATACTTTAGTAATTAGTACAATTTGTTATTATCTGAAATTAACCGAACAAGAGACATTTGCAATTTGTTTATTCATTCTATTAATTGGTATTTTCTTAAGTAATGGTCAAGCTGGCTTTATTCGAGCCAGTCTAACTTATATACTTGATCAGATTTTTAAATTCCAGAAGCAAAAAATTACTCATTTTGATTTATTAGGTCTCACTTATATTATTCACTTAATAATTAATCCGTGTTTGATGCTCAATGTGGGAGCTATTTTAAGTTATGTCTTGGCTCTAGGTTTAGAATTAACAACTAAATTAACCTCATTTAAACAGTCATTTGCCTTAAATTGTTTACTAACGCCATTACTACTTTTTCATTTTTTTCAATTTAATTTGTTGACCGTTTTCTTTAATTTGGTAGTAGTACCATATTTTAATTGGCTAGTTATGCCAATTGTCTTTTTGAACTTAGCTACTTTTAAATTATGTCCTGAAATTTCCTGGAGCTTTGAGAATGTTTTAAAGACATGTGAAAAGTTAATAGCTCAAGTATCCGCTTCTAAATTGGGACTATTAACATTTGGTAAGATCAACTGGTGGCAATGTGTGATGTTAACTATATTTACGGCTATTTTGCTGGCTTTTGTAAATGAGCAAAAATTGACGAAAAAAAGCAGGTTAAAAGTAATTGGTGGCATTGCGGCTTTGTACGTGATAATCTTTTTCTCGATTCATTTTCCCTTAACAGGTCAGGTTACATTGATTGATGTGGGTCAGGGCGATAGTATTTTAATTTCTACACCTTTTCCGCGGCGTGTTTATTTAATTGATGTTGGCGGGAAATTAAATTTTAGTGGCCAAAAAACGACGCCTCAAGTTAATAAAATTACTATTCCTTTTTTGAAAGCACTGGGAATCAATAAACTTAATGGTGTTTTTGTAACTCATCAAGATGCCGATCACGTCGGAGATTTAAGACCCTTGCTCGAACAAGTTCACGTTCAAAAATTGTATACGGCAGCAGGATTAATTCGTAATCCGTCTTTTATAAAAAGAATAGTGGGACAAATTAAGCGAGATCAAGTTGTAGAACTATTAGCTGGTCAGAAAGTAGCTGAGCCACAAATTACATTTAATGTTGTTTATCCTTTTAAGCCTGGCCTAGGTAAAAATGAGGATTCACTATCTTTGACATTTGTTGCGAAAAGTAAAAGATGGCTTTTTACTGGTGATTTAGGCCAAGAAGGTGAAAAAGAAATAATGAACAAGTTTAATATTCAAGCTGACTATTTCAAACTAGGACACCATGGTAGTCGCACTTCTTCAAATCCTGATTTTTTAAAAACTTTAAGGCCAAAATTGGTTTTTATTTCAGCTGGTCGAAATAATCGTTTTGGGCACCCGCATAAGGAAACGCTTGATACTTTAAGCAATCAAAACATTCCATGGGCTTCGACGCAGGACTGTGGTATGATTACTTGGACATATGGCTATTTTTCTAAGCCAAAATTCAAACGTTTTGTAGTGGTGAATCAAAAATGACTTTACTTTCTTTGTTTAAAAATTCAAATAATAGCAATGCGCAAACCTTAATTTTGGGTTCAGATAGCTTTTTGAATGATTATATTGCGCGCTCATACATATATGAAGAATCATTTCAAGAACTAGAGAAAGTATCCGTTGATTGTGAAAGCGATAGTCTAGATGATTTGATTGCTGAATTAACAGAATCAAGTCTTTTTAGCCAGCAAAAGATAATAACTATCAAAAATCCGTTCTTTTTAACTGCTAAAGTTCCGCAAAAAGCAAAAAAGCAACTTGATCAGTTGCAGCAAATTTTTGATCATGTTGATCAGCTCGACAACAAACTAGTAATAGTAGCATCGTATGAAAAGCTTGATCGGCGAAAGAAGCTGACAAAAACAATTTTGAAGAAGTTTAATGTCGTAGATACTGAAGTTAAAAGTTATGAAGTTAAAAAGGTAACTAAGGCATTAATTAGTGCTGAAGGATATCAGATTACAGAGATGGCTTTGCAGCTTTTACTTGAAAGAAGCGATCAGGTTCTTGATACTGTACTGAGCAATTTTAATAAATTAAAGATGGCTGCCACTGAGAATAAAATTGATGAGACACTAGTTCGTAAAAACGTTGACTTATCATTTGCCCAAAATGTTTTTGCAGTTTTAGAAGCAGCTTTAAAGCATAATTATCGAGAAGCGATTGCAAGATTAGATAACCAATTGAGAGAGGGTAGTAATCCGATTCAATTACTTGCAGTCTTTGAAAACCAGTTAGAATTAATTTTAGTTGCAAAGACATTGCACGAGCGCGGCAGAAATGAAACTGAAATTGTTAAAGAACTAGGGGTTCACCCTTATCGAGTAAAGCTAGCTCTTAATAATAAAATTTCGACTAATAAACTGGCGAGCTTGTTAGAGCAGGCAATCAAGCTAGATTATAACTATAAAAATGGGCAATATCGGGAAAACAATTTCTTAAAGTTATTTGTTTTGAGCGTATGAGGTAATAAATTGAGCAAAGAAAAAAGCAAGGATTATTCAATCCTTGCTTTTTAGTTTTTGAATTCAAATTATTTAGCTAACTTAGCTAAGCGACTCTTATCACGGCTAGCCTTGTTTTTATGAATAAGACCCTTAGAAGCGGCCTTGTCCAATGCGCGGGCAGCAGCAACATGTAATTCGGAGGCGTTTTCAGCACCAGCAGCTTGGGCAGTCTTGAACTTCTTAACAGCAGTTCTTAATTCTGTCATTTGAGCGGCTCTGCGCTTTCTAGCAGCATCTTGAGTTTTAACACGCTTAATAGCTGATTTGATTTGTGGCATAACATTCACCTCCATTGATCGTAATTTTACTTAGTAAATTATACTGAAGAATAGTTGTAGATGCAAGACAATTTATACTTGCTTTTTAAAAAAATAATCTGTATTATACTATTGTTGTGAACCGTTAACGCTGTTTGCTCGCTCACACCTGACGGTTAACGTTGTTAACGGCAATTTTTTTATTGAAAGGTGAATAATTATGGCAATTTCAAAAGCAGAAAAAGATGAAATCATTAAGCAATTTGCTACTCATGAAGGTGACACAGGTTCAACTGAAGTACAAGTTGCTATTTTAACTAAAGACATCAACAACTTGACTGAACACATGAGACAACATTCTCATGACCACCACTCATATGTTGGTTTACTTAAGAAGATTGGTCACCGTCGTAACTTGCTTCGTTACTTACAAGATAACGACATCAATCGTTACCGTGAATTAATCAAGAAGTTAGGTTTACGTCGTTAATTTCTAAACTTAGATTTAAAAAAGTCAGTTCTATTAAAGAACTGGCTTTTTGTTTTTGCCATAAGTGCTTTTTATGCTAGAATAAAAATAGATACTTTTTACGTTGTGATCTTACGATCCATAAATAAACAACTTAATAACAATTATTATAGAAAAGGAAATAAAATGGCTGATCAAGTTAAGATAATGATTTTGAGCGGTGTTCGTGAACAAGGAAAGGACATGTTTGCTGTTCAAGTTAATGATGAAATTTTTGTTCTTGATGCTGGATTAAAATACCCTGATAGTTCTTTATATGGAATTGATTTGGTTATTCCAGATCTCGACTTCTTTGAAAAATATGGTGACCAAGTTGTTGGTATTTTTCTAACTCATGGACATGCTGATTCAATTGGGGCCTTGCCATATATTTTGCGTCAATATGATATACCTGTATTTGGGTCTCGGTTAACGATTGAACTGGCTAAAATTACAGTTAAAAGAGAGAATAAGCGAATTAAAAACAGTTTGTTCCATGTAATAGACGCTGAAACTGAAATTGAATTTAAAAACGCGAATATTTCATTCTTCCACACGACGCACTCAATTCCTGACTCGCTCGGAATTGATGTGCACACTCCAGCTGGAGAAGTAGTCTATACTGGTGACTTTAAGTTTGACCCTTCTGCAACGCCAAAATATCGAACTGATTTAGATCGGTTGGCAGAAATTTCACAGAAGAAAGTTCTGGCACTTTTAAGTGACTCTTCTAATGCAGAAGCATCACTACCTAACGTTTCTGAACAAGAAATAGGTGAATATGTGACCAATGTCTTTCGTAATGCCACTGGTCGAGTAATTGTAGCTGCTAAAGCTTCTAATTTAATCAGAATTCAAGAAGTTTTAAATGCTGCGCATGAAACAGGCCGGAAGGTACTATTAACTGGACGTGATGTAGCAAAAATAGTTCGTACAGCAATGGACTTAGGCTATCTTTATGTTCCTAAAAATCTGTTAATGCGTGTCAAAGATTTGAGCACTACACCAGATAACAAAGTGGTAATTCTTGAAACTGGGCAAATGGGTGAGCCATTAAATTCTTTGCAAAAAATGGCTAAAAAACGTCACAGTATGATTACGATTCATGAAAATGACCTAGTTTTCATTGCAACAACACCATCTCATTCTGTTGAAACAGTAGTTGCGCAGACTAGTGATCTTGTTTATCGAGCAGGCGGAACCGTAATTGAGCTTGGTAGGGCTAAGCATACAAGCGGTCATGCAACTGGACGTGATTTGCAAATGCTAATTGATATTCTAAAACCACAATTTGTTATTCCAGTAATCGGTGAATATCGCTTGTTGGAAGTTCATCGCGACCTTGCAATAAGAGCAGGAATTAAGAAAGAAAATGTTTTGATTACCAGAAATGGTGATTGTTTGGATTACGATTTTAAACAAAAGAAGTTCAATTTAACTGATCCTGTTCCAGGCGAAGATATAATGATTGATGGCTCAGGCATCGGTGATGTCGGCAATATTGTCCTGCGTGACCGAGAAATTTTGTCAGATGATGGTATTTTTATTGCCGTTGTTACAATTGATCGTCGTAAGAAAAAAATCATTGCGCAACCACAAGTTACTAGTCGAGGCTTCGTTTACATCAAAGCCAATCATCAATTGATGAATGATTGTATTGAATTAATTAAAAAGACTATAAATAATAACTTTGAGCATAAGAAGTTTGATTGGACTGAAATAAAGCAGGATGTTAGAAACGATTTAGAGAAGTTCTTATATAAGAAAACTAATCGTCGCCCTGTAGTATTACCAGTGGTCATGGAAGTAAACCAGAATAGACATCGTGCGATGCAAAAGCGTTCGGGCAAAGATGCGACTACTGGAAAAAATAATGAGCATCATTCCGTTGATGTGAAAAAATCTGGTAAGAAAATAGTTAAGAAAGACTAGTATGACAACTTTAAGCCAAAAAAATTTACTAACTTTAGCACAAGAAAATGAAGCAAACGGTAAATTAGATTTAGCAATTCAAAATGTTGAAGAAGCTCTGCGAATTGGCAGTAACAAGGAAATTGTTCTTCGCTTATGCGACTTATATTTAAAAGCCGATCAAGCATATTCTGCGTATAGCTTAATCAAAGAGGAAAAAGATCTCTTTTCAGATGATGAGATCTTTTTTGCTTATTCTAGGGTTTTGCAAGCCAATCACTTTTTAATTGAAGCACTCGAGATTAAAAATTTGAGTAAGGGCGAAAAAGAAGTTGAAGTCTTACCAGCTTCGATTTCTGAGCAGCAAGCAACAATGGAGAAATTTCGTCTTAGTAAAAATCCAACTAAGTATGAATATGACCAACTTTTTACATTGGATTTAATTAACTTTACGAATTTTGCACAGAGTCTATTATTAGACCCCAGCTTAAGTTTTGCTGTGCGTCTAGTATTATGTGAAGATCTCTTTCGCTTGGGAATTAATGAATCTTTTGATGTTTTAGTGCTAGGCAAAAGAGAAAAGTTTATTCCTAACCAGATTAATTTGCTAGAGAAGGATCCAGTTTATCGTGAAGTAGTTTCGGCAATCGGATCAAGATATTATCACCGTCCGAGTCAGCTTCCAGCTGTCTTAGGCGAAGTCAATTTGATCTTAGGTAGTTTGTATCCCAAACTATCTAAATACGTCGAAGAACCAGATAGTTTTGCGAGTGACATTGCTTCATACATTGATTTTCAAGATGGGCGAAGTCACCATGATTTATTCAGACAAATTGACCATAATTTGCCAAAATAATTTAGATAAAAGGTCTTTACATTTTTTTCCTATTTAGTATAATATCAAAGGACGTTTTCATTAGGCATGGCTCTATGCATTAAAATACTAGGCATTTGCCAATGAAAGTAGTACAATATTCAACAGAGAACTATCCGTTACTTACTCAACGGACTTCTTGCAAATTTACAGGAGGGTCATTTTAATGGCAGAAAAAGAACATTACGTTAGAACAAAGCCACACGTAAACATTGGTACTATCGGTCACGTTGACCATGGTAAGACCACTTTGACAGCGGCTATTACTAAAGTTTTATCAGAAAAGGGCTTAGCAAAGGCTGAAGACTATTCAGACATCGATGCAGCTCCAGAAGAAAAAGAACGTGGTATTACTATTAATACCGCTCACGTAGAGTACGAAACTGAAAAACGTCACTACGCTCACATGGATGCTCCAGGTCACGCTGACTACATCAAGAACATGATCACTGGTGCCGCACAAATGGATGGTGCCATCTTAGTTGTTGCTGCAACTGATGGTCCTATGCCTCAAACTCGTGAACACATTTTGCTTGCTCGTCAAGTTGGTGTTAACTACATCGTTGTTTTCTTAAACAAGACTGATTTAGTTGACGATCCAGAATTGGTTGACTTAGTTGAAATGGAAGTTCGTGACTTGTTAACTGAATACGATTACCCTGGTGATGATATTCCAGTTATCCGTGGTTCAGCTTTGAAAGCTTTACAAGGCGACAAGGAACAAGAAGAAGTTATCATGAAGTTAATGGACACTGTTGATGAATACATCCCAACTCCAGAACGTCAAACTGATAAGCCTTTCTTGATGCCTGTTGAAGATGTCTTCACTATCACTGGTCGTGGTACTGTTGCTTCAGGTCGTATTGATCGTGGTACCGTTAAAGTCGGCGACGAAGTTGAAATCGTTGGTTTAGTTCAAGAAGTTCTTAAATCAGTTGTTACTGGTTTGGAAATGTTCCACAAGACTTTGGACTCAGGTGAAGCCGGCGATAACGTTGGTGTATTGCTTCGTGGTGTCGACCGTGACCAAATCGTTCGTGGACAAGTTTTAGCCGCACCTGGCTCAATTCAAACTCACCGCGAATTCAAGGGTCAAGTTTATGTCTTGAAGAAGGAAGAAGGCGGACGTCACACTCCATTCTTCTCAGACTACCGTCCACAATTCTATTTCCACACTACTGATATTACTGGTGAAATTGAATTGCCAGAGGGTACTGAAATGGTTATGCCTGGTGATAATACAGAATTTACTGTTAAGTTAATCAAACCAGCTGCCATTGAAAAGGGTACTAAGTTCACTATCCGTGAAGGTGGTCGTACTGTTGGTGCTGGTCAGGTTACTGATATCCTCGACTAGTCCGTAATAAAACAGTTTAAAAAGATGTACTTCTTCATAGAAGTGCATCTTTTTTTGCCTAAATTTGTTTTTTGCGTGCGTTTAATGTAAGATAATTTAGTATGCAAGATGCAAGTAAACTTGACATTGGAGGTATTTAATTAATGTCTGTAAAATGGAATAAAACTGGTAAAACTACCGGTGAACTTACTTTTGATATTTCTCAAGCTGAAGTAAAGCTTGGGTTAGATCAAGCATTCAGAAGAATAAAAAAGAATTTGCGTGTTCCCGGCTTTAGAAAAGGTCACGTTTCGCGGGTAATCTTTAATCAATACTATGGTGAAGAAGCTTTATATGAAGAAGCATTAAACCTGGTTTTACCTAATGCATATGCTGCTGCTATTAAAGAAGCTGGTATTTCTGCAGTAGGTCAACCTCAAGTTGTTCCAGATTCAATGGAAAAGGGCAAAGACTGGACAATGAAAGCCACTGTAACTGTTGAGCCTGAAGTCAAATTAGGTGATTACAAAGGCATTGAAGTACCTAAGCAAAACACTCGTGTTTATGCTAAGGATGTTGACGCTCAACTTGATGCAGAACGTGAAAAGAACGCAGAACTTGTACTTAAGAAGAGTGCTGCTGCTAAGGGCGATACAGTAACTATTGATTACAAGGGTACTGTTGATGATAAGGCATTTGATGGCGGTTCTGCAGACGACTATGCACTAGAATTAGGCTCAAATACCTTTATTCCTGGCTTTGAAGATCAATTAATTGGCCACAAAGCTGGTGACGAAGTTGATGTTGTAGTTACTTTCCCAGAAGACTACGGTGCTAAAGATTTGGCTGGTAAAGAAGCCCACTTTGCAACTAAGATTCACGAAGTTAAGTCAAAACAACTACCTAAACTTGATGATGAATTTGCAAAAGACGTTGATGATTCAGTTGAAACTCTTGATGAATTAAAAGAAAAGATCAAGAAAGACTTAAAGGCTAAGAAAGAAGAAGCTGCAAATGATGCAATTGAGCAAGCAGCTATCGAAGGTGCCGTTAAGAACGCCACAATTGATGAAATTCCAGATGCAATGATTCAAGAAGACGTTAATTCACAAATGAATCAATACCTTGGTAATATGCAACGTCAAGGCATCAGCCCAGAAACCTATTACAAGTTGACTAATACTACTGAAGATCAATTACGTGCTCAGTTTAGTAAGGACGCTGCTGAAAGAGTGAAGACTAACTTAGTTCTTGAAGCTATTGTTAAGGCTGAAGACATCAAGGCATCCAAGGAAGAAATTGATAAAGAAATCAAAGATCTTGCTGGTGAATATAACATGGATGAAAAGACAGTCCGCAGTACTTTAACTGATGACATGCTTTCACATGATATTGATGTTCGTAAAGCAATCAACTTAGTAACTGATAATGCAAAGCAAGTTGCTAATTCTAAGAATAAGAAAGAAGAAACTAAATCTGAAAAATAGTCGGATTTAATTTCGAAATAAAAAGGTAGTTGTTAAGACTGCCTTTTTATTTTTCCTACAAGCAAATTTTTTATGCAATTTTCTTGATTTATGATACTCTTAAGTTTGTAGATATTAGGAGGAATAGAATGGCATCACAGTTTACTGATCAGGATGAAATTAGATGTTCTTTTTGTGATAAAACACAAGATCAAGTTAAGAAAATGATTGCTGGCAATGGAGTTTATATCTGTAATGAGTGTGTTGATTTATCCAAAAAGATTATTGATGATGAATTAAAATCAGATTCGCTCAAGAAAGCCAAAGATTTACCTAAGCCAATGGAGATTAAGCAACAACTTGATCAATATGTTATTGGTCAAGATCAGGCAAAAAAGGTATTGTCAGTGGCAGTTTATAACCATTACAAACGAATAAGTCAAATGAATATTGATTCTTCGACCGAATTACAAAAATCAAATATTGCTTTAATTGGACCAACTGGGTCAGGGAAAACGTATTTGGCACAAACTTTAGCTCGTATTCTCGACGTTCCGTTTGCAATTGCTGATGCAACAACTTTAACTGAAGCTGGTTATGTCGGAGAAGATGTTGAGAATATTTTATTAAAGCTTTTACAAAACGCTGATTACGACATTGAACGTGCTGAACGAGGAATTGTTTATATCGATGAGATAGACAAGATTTCCAAAAAATCTGAAAATGTCTCAATTACTCGTGATGTTTCCGGCGAAGGAGTACAGCAATCATTACTAAAAATTCTTGAGGGTACCATTGCTTCAGTTCCACCTCAAGGTGGGAGAAAGCACCCACAACAAGAGTTGATTCAAATTGATACCACCAATATTTTGTTTATCGTTGGTGGTGCGTTTGATGGAATTGAACAAATCGTTAAAAACCGTATGGGTAAGAAAATTATCGGTTTTAGTGCAGAAAATGAATTGAACAAAACAAAAGATGATTCATGGACACAGCATTTAACTACAGGTGATTTGGTTAAATTCGGTATGATTCCAGAATTTATCGGTCGTATTCCAATCATTGCAACGCTTGATAAGCTTAGCAGTAAAGACTTGGTAAGAATTTTAACTGAGCCCAAGAATGCGCTGGTAAAACAATACAAGAAATTGCTTTCGCTTGATCAAGTTGATTTGGAATTCACTGATAGTGCGCTTAAAGCAATTGCAGATTTAGCAATCGAACGTAACATGGGTGCACGTGGTTTGAGAACAATCATTGAAAATGCAATGATGGGTATAATGTACAAAACACCAAGTGAACCTGATATTGAAAAGGTTGAAGTTACTAAAGAAGTTATTACTGATCAAGCAAAGCCAAACGTAATTCGGCGAAATGCTGATGAAGATAGTGAAGAAATTAAGGCCGCAAATGATAATTAAAACAAGCGACTATGCAATCAGTGCTGTAAAAGAAGAACAATATCCTAAGGATCAACTTCCTGAAATAGCTTTGGCAGGTAGATCAAATGTGGGTAAATCAAGTTTGATTAACTCATTATTAGGAAGAAAAAACCTTGCTAGAACTTCATCGCAACCTGGTAAGACGCAGACACTAAATTTTTATATTGTTAATGAAGAATTTTATTTAGTCGATGTTCCTGGCTATGGTTATGCGAAGGTTTCTCAAGTAAAACGGCAACAATTTGGTGAAATGATTCAAGATTATCTTGAAACTAGAGAAAATTTAAAAGGCTTAATCCTATTAACTGACTCACGTCATGAGCCGACTAAAGATGATATTGCGATGTATAATTATTCGCTCTATCTTAATTTGCCAATTTTGGTTGTTTGTACCAAAATTGATAAGGTAAAGAAAAACCAAGAAAATAAAGTACTATCCAATTTAAAGAAGCACCTTGATTTGGCACATGACAACGTTACTGTTCTAACATATAGTTCAGTTAAGAAAACACATGTCAAAGAAGTATGGGACTGGATAGAAGAAAAGCTTTAAAAAATGACTCTCATCTTGAGAGTCATTTTTTCTTCTTATCGTCTTTATCTTTAGTAAGCTTTTTCTTTTTGTCTTTTGGAACTGTCGCAAATTTATCAAATAATTTTTCCAGTTCATCCCGTTTTTTATATGTTAGGCCCATAGCTTTTTCCTTTCATTTTTGATAATTATAATTGAAAAAGCTGTGACAAGCTAGTAAAAAATAGGTAGTAAGAATAAAAGCTGACAGAATCACTAGTTCGTATTTTGTGTTAAAATTGATAAAGCAAATTTAGAGAAGGGGTGGTTTTTTGGCGTCCGAATTAATTGAAAACAAGTTAAAACTTCTTCCTGCTAAACCTGGCTGCTATTTGATGAAGGATATTAACGGGAAAGTAATTTATGTTGGTAAGTCAAAAAATCTTAAGAATCGAGTACGTTCTTATTTTAAGAGCACCCAAGTTGGTCGAAGGGCTGAATTGGTTAATGAAATTAGGGATTATGATATTATTACCGTTTCAACTGATAAAGAAGCCTTTCTTCTAGAAGTAACTTTAATTAAAAAGTATCAACCGTACTATAACGTTCAGTTGAAGCAGGGTACAGGTTATCCCTACATTGAAATTACCAATGAACGGGATCCGCAGACAAAACTAACTAGTATTGTTAGAAAAGATGGCGGCTATTATTTTGGTCCATATCCCAATGTTTATGCTGCTCAGGCAACTCTGAAATTTATTCAAAAAGTTTTTCCTCTAAGAAGATGTAACGGTAAACAAAAGCGACCTTGCTTGTACTATCACATGGGTCAATGCTTGGGAGCATGTTTTAAGACAGTTCCTAAATCAGAATATGATGCCCAAATCAAAAAAATCAAAAGCTTTTTGAACGGGGATATTGTTTCAGTGAAGCAAGAGCTAAATCAAAGAATGGAAGAGGCGTCGCAAAACCTTGAGTTTGAGCGAGCAGCTGATATTCGTGATCAACTCAAATATATTGAAGAAACAGTCGAAAAGCAGAAAATCATTTCTAACGATAATACTCAACGCGATATTTTTAATTTTTACGTTGATAAATCATGGATTTCAGTTCAAGTGTTTTTCTTACGGCAGGCAAAATTGCTTAGAAGAGAAACAAGAATGTATCCTTTGACAGATACTGGTGATCCTGAAGACGCTTTTGCATCAGTTATTGTTCAGTTTTATGGTCAAAGAAATCGAATTCTTCCTAAGGAAGTTCTTGTACCTGAAGGAATTGATAATGAAGCCTTAAGCGAAGTATTAAAAGTCCCTGTAAGAACACCAAAAAGAGGGCAAAAACGAGCACTCTTAAAGATGGCTAAAGAGAATGCTAAGCTTAAACTCGATGATAAATTTCGTTTGCTGGAACTAGGAAATAGAAAAACTAAAGGTGCGCAAAAAGAAATTTTTGATGCACTTGGCTTACCGTATGGCCATGTAATTGAAAGTTTTGACCACTCTCATATTCAAGGAACAGATCCTGTTTCTGCTTTGGTCGTTTTTAAAGACGGCGAACCAGACAAAAATTCTTATCGAAAGTATAAGTTAAAGGGAGAAGTTGAACATCAAAATGGTGGCGATGAAGTTCGCAATACCAGAGAAGTTGTGCGTCGAAGATATGGAAGGCTTTTACGTGAGCATAAAGCGATGCCTGACTTAATTTTAATGGATGGTGGTCAAATTCAAGTAGATGCTTGTCAAGACGTTTTACGTAATGAGCTGAACCTTAATATCCCTGTAGCAGGAATGGTTAAAGATGATAAGCATAGAACCAATCATCTATTGTATGGTGATCCGATTAACGGCGTGCCAATGAAACTGATTCCACTAGATCCAAAATCACAAGGATTTTATTTGATGACCAGGATTCAGGATGAAGTTCACCGCTTTGCAATTACATTCCATCGGCGGACACATGCGAAAAATGCTTTATCGAGTAAATTAGACTCAATTAAAGGAATTGGTCCGAAGAGTAGAAACAAGCTATTGCGTCATTTTGGCTCAATTAAGAAAATTAAAGAAGCATCAATTGATGAATTGCGCGAAGTAGGTTTGACACTTCCGCAAGCGCAAACAGTAAAATTAACGCTATAGCAATTAAATTACCACGAAAGAGCTGCTTTTTTGTGGTATAGTAGTAAAGTTAGAGAAGACGGAAGGAGAATTAGCATGCCTACATTTGTCGATCAGACTAAGATAGAAGTTCAAGCCGGTAAAGGCGGGGATGGTATGGTTGCTTTCCGCCATGAAAAATACGTTCCTAATGGCGGACCCGCTGGTGGAGACGGTGGCCGTGGTGGAAGCATTATTTTTGTTGCAGATAGCGGCTTAAGAACATTGATGGATTTTCGTTACCGGCGCAAATTTAAAGCTGAAAGCGGTGAAAATGGACGTATCAAATCACAATATGGCCGCGGCGCAAAGGACTTATATTTGCGCGTCCCGATTGGAACAACGGTATATGATTTTGATACTAATGAAGAAATTGGCGATTTAACTGAAAACAAGCAGGAATTAGTTGTTGCACGTGGAGGCCGTGGAGGTCGTGGAAATATTCACTTTGCTACAAGTGTCAACACTGCACCTGAGATTGCCGAAAATGGTGAGCCTGGTGAAGACCGTGTCTTGCGTTTAGAGCTAAAGGTTCTGGCAGACGTTGGCTTAGTTGGCTTTCCATCAGTTGGTAAATCAACTTTACTTTCTGTTGTTACCAAAGCTAAACCAAAGATTGCTTCATATTCATTTACCACATTAACCCCTAATTTAGGGATGGTCATCTTACCAGATGGTCGAGACTTTTCAATGGCTGACTTGCCCGGATTAATTGAAGGTGCAAGTCAAGGTGTTGGACTGGGAATTCAGTTTTTACGACACATAGAGCGAACAAAAGTTATTTTACACTTAGTATCAATGGATCCTGAAAATGGTCGTGATGCACTTGAGGATTATCAAAAAATCCGTAAGGAATTGTTGCTCTATGACGAAGAACTTAAAAACAAAAAAGAGCTAATTGTAGCAACACAATTGGATATTCCTGGTTCTGAAGAAAAACTGGCTGAATTTAAGGAAAACTTGAAAGAGGCAGGCATTACGGAGCCAGTATATGCAATATCTAGCGTTACGCATCAGGGAGTTGATGTCCTAATGCAGGATACAGCTTCATTAGTTGAAAAAGTTGAAAAAGAAAAAGCCCAAGAAGAACCAAAAGCTGTTCAAAAAGTTAAGGAATATCGTTATAGTTCACCTAAAAAGAATGAATTTACAGTTATCAAACTTGAAGATCATGTTTTTGAAATTAAGGGTGAAAGTTTAGAGAATTTAGTTAAACGTACAAATCTTGATTATCAAGACGGTGTTGTCCGTTTAGCTCGTAAATTGAAAAACCTTGGTGTGGATGAAGCATTACGTGAAAAAGGAGCCGTTGACGGCGACGATGTAATAATTGGCACATTTAATTTTGAATTTGTGCAATAATTAAAAATAGAAAAGTAGAAAAATGGCAAAAAATCGGTTTATTACTGGATATTCTGGACTCAGAGCGTTAGCAGTTATCGGTGTGATTTTATATCACCTGGATCCTAATACTTTTATTGGAGGCTATCTTGGAGTGCCGATTTTTTTCGTTTTAACAGGCTATTTAGTTACATGTCAGATACTTAAATCTTATGATGATGAAGGATACTTTGACGTTAAGAAATTCTATCTAGGTAGGTTAAAGAAGCTATATCCATCTTTAATTGCTGTTTTATGGCTTGCTGCTGCTTATATTATTTTATTTCAACGAAATTTATTAGCGAAATTAAATCAAATTGTTATTGCTAACTTATTAAATATCTATAATTTCTGGCAAATTTTTAACGGGCAGAGTTATTTTGAGCGTTTTGCAACAAATGAATCTCCCTTCACGCATTTATGGACAATGTCAATTAACGGACAGTTCTATATTTTATGGCCACTAGTGATTTTTTTACTCGTAAAATACGGTAAAAAAAGAAAGAGAATTTTTGAAATTCTTTATGGCATTTCTATCCTTTCCGCCTTGGAAATGGCAATAATGTATAAAACCGGTGTTGATCTTAATCGGATATATTATGGAACTGATACACGTTTCTTTTCACTTGGTCTAGGTGCCGCGTTTGCAGTTATTTGGCCGATGGATAGGATGAAATCTCAAATTGAGCAAATAGATACAACTTTGCTTGATATTGTAGGTGCGATATCGCTAGTTACGATGCTCTTTCTTTTCTTTGGTCCAACAATGAATCCAGAAAAGGGCTTCCCATATTATGGCGGCATGCTACTGTTCACTGTTTTTACTGTTATTTTGGTTGGCGTCATTGCTCATCCGGGAAGCCATTGGAATAGCTGGCTGACTAATCCAATTTTTAATTGGTTGGGCTCTAGGAGTTACGGTATTTACCTGTATCAATTTCCAATTATGATCTTTTTTGAAGATAAGGTCACTAATATGGCCGATCATGTGGTGTTATACCGACTAATTGAGCTATTATTAATTTTAGTATTCAGTGAAGTTTCATATCGTATTATTGAAAAGCCACTGGGGAAGATTACTTGGGCTAAATGTAAAGCTTTTTTCTCCAGATTACGCGACTTGGATGCCAAAAACAATTTTCTTAGAATAAGAACAGCTTTAATTGACTTAGTTTTTATCGTTGGTAGTATTGCAATGCTTGTTTCGCCAACGGTTAAGGCGGAAGACTTTAATAAATCCCAACTTGCCTTAAGAATCAGTGCAAATCGAAAGCAACAAAACAAAGATAATAAAGCTTTGATTGCAAAAATGAAAAAGGCAAAAAAGAAGGATGAAAAAAAGAGCAAGCTGATAGCTCAAGCGAAGCGAAGCGCTAAAAAACATCCTGTAAATCGCTCCTATACAAAATATGGGATTAGCCAAGTTGAACTACAGCTGGGACAAAAAGTGCGCCTTACTGCAATAGGTGATTCGGTCATGGCTGGTTCGAGTAATGACTTAACCAAGTTAATGCCTAAGGCAATTATTGATGCGGCTATTTCACGTCAGCTAAATGTTGCTTTTGGATTGGTTAGTCAATATAAAGCCCAACATGCACTTGCTGACAATGTGCTAATTGGTTTAGGCACAAATGGGCCATTTGCCATGTCTGATTTAGAGCAGTTGATGAAAGAAGTTGGTCCAAAGCGACATGTTTTTTGGATAAATACGCACGTACCAAATAAACCATGGCAGAATCAAGTAAATAAATTACTGGCACATGCGGCGAAACGTTATCACAATCTTACAATTATTGACTGGTATGATTTTTCTAAAAATAAAACCGACTGGTTTTACGAAGATTTGACTCATCCAACACCAATAGGATCAAAGTACTACAGTGCTTTAATCGTCAAAACGATCATAAAAAACGCCAAATATTAGAACGAGGGACATATGGAATTAGAATTTTTAGGAACGGGTGCAGGGCAGCCATCTAAGCAGCGCAATGTTTCGAGTATTGCACTTAAAATGTTAGATGAAATTAACGAAATTTGGTTATTTGATGTTGGAGAAGCAACACAGCATCAAATTTTACGTACAAATATTAGATTGCGAAAAGTGACCAAAATTTTTATTTCTCATAATCATGGTGATCATATTTTTGGGTTACCTGGTTTGCTTGCAACCAGATCGTTTCAAGGGGATGTAGGTCCGATAACTATTTATGGTCCTCCAGGACTAGAACAGTTTGTTCGCACTGCCCTTAAAATTTCGCGTACAAAAATATCCTATCCAATCAAGTTTGTTCAACTTGAAGAGGGTGGTCTAATATTCCAAGACCAAGGATTTAAAGTATATGCAGAAAAACTTGCGCATCGTGTTCCAAGCTTTGGTTACCGCGTAGTTGAAGATAACCATCAAGGTGAGTTGCTAATGAGTAAGTTAACGCAATATAATATTCCTAATGGACCATTACTTGGTAAACTTAAAAATGGTGAAAAAGTGACCTTAGACGATGGTACAATATTGGATGGAAATGATTTTTTAGGACCAAGTAAGCCAGGTAGGATAATTACAATTATTTACGATACTCGTTCTACGCCAACAATTGCAAAGCTTGCTAAGGATGCTGATGTATTGGTCCATGAATCAACTTTTGCTGGTCATGAAGCCGACTTAGCGCATTCATATTTTCATTCAACGGCGGTTGAAGCAGCTAAAATTGCGCGCGATAATGGAGTAAAGAGCTTGTATTTGGATCATATTTCAGCCAGATATTTAGGGGCAAAAGCCAGAAAACTAGTAAATCAAGCCGAAAAAATTTTCCCTAATACGAAATTAGCGAATGATTTTGACCGGGTAATAATTCCAATGGAGGGTGAGCAGAATGAGTGACTCATTAAGAAATAAGGTCGTGGTTGTTACTGGAGCATCCAGTGGCATAGGCCATTCAATTGCTTTAGAAAGTGCGGGACGCGGTGCAACCGTAATTTTGATAGCACGAAACAAGGAAAAGTTGGAAAAGGTGGCGGCTGAGGCACATGAACTATCTGGTGCACCAACGTACAGCTTTGTTACTGACATGAGTGAAAGTGAGCAAATTGATGCTACTTTCAAGGACATTGTTAAAGTAACTAAACATGTTGATTACTTAGTTAACTGTGCCGGCTTTGGTAAATTTGAAAATTTTGTTGAAATGGATCGCCGTGAAGTTACTGCAATGTTCCAAGTTAACGTTTTGGGCTTGATGTACTTTACTAGACTAATCGGAAGACTAATGATGGACCAAAAGACCGGTCAAATCATTAATTTTGGTTCAATGGCTGGTAAGGTTCCAACTGTAAAATCAGCTGCTTATAGTGCCTCAAAAGCTGCAGTAATTCAATTTTCAAATGTCTTGCGTCTAGAACTAAAGCCATTCGGTGTTAAAGTAATGACGGTCAATCCAGGCCCTGTTTACACGAATTTCTTTAATATTGCTGATAAAAGCGGTGAATATATTAAAAACGTTGAAAGATACATTCTTGATCCTGATGATGTTGCTTGGCAAGTGGTTCACTTCTTCGGTAGCAATAAGCGCGAATTAAATATTCCGCTTAGTTTGGCCGCTTTAGCTAAGCTTTATAATCTATTTCCATCAATTGGGGATAAATTATCCCTTAAGTTTGCTTCAAGAAAGTAGTGCGATAAATGAAAAATAAGACAAGACAAATAAAATTGATCTTAATCTTGATCCTTACTCTTTTAGCAGTGATTTTTGTCGTACTTAATACAAAAAATGTTGCAATCAATTTCGGCTTGTTTAATGTCAAGGTACCACTAATTATTATTTTAGTGTTAATGATTATTATAGGCGTCTTAATTGGCTGGTTTTTTGGAGCAAATGGGCATAAAAGGGACAAGAATAACTAATATATCTTGATTTATTTAAGATACAATAGTATCATTAACAAACGTGAAGTGTTTTAGGCACTGTTTTATTAGTGACCTAAAAACGTAATTCTACAATAAAGGAGATCAAATAAAATGGCAGTTCCTAAGAGACATACTTCTAAGCAAAAGAAACGTTCACGTCGTGGCCATATCAAGTTAGCTGTTCCAGCAATGCATTATGATGCAACTACTGGTGAATACCGTTTGAGCCACCGC
The DNA here is from genome assembly GCF_002837055.1 of Lactobacillus apis. Taxonomy (GTDB): domain Bacteria; phylum Bacillota; class Bacilli; order Lactobacillales; family Lactobacillaceae; genus Lactobacillus; species Lactobacillus apis. The sequence continues at coordinate 397,560 of NZ_PDKP01000001.1, forward strand.
GTTTCACCTAAAGGTTATTACAAGGGTCGTCAAGTTGTTAGTGAAACTAACGCAAGCGACAACAACTAATTTAAAGACACCTCAATTAAGGGTGTCTTTTTTTTACCTAAAATTTGTTCACGTAGATAGGATTAGACAAGATGGAATTAGTTTTCTTAAGTTCAAGTGATTTACATGGTTATATATTACCGACAGACTATCAAAGTCGCCAAGATTGCAATGCTCCTTTTGGATTAAGTAGGGTTAGTAGCGTCATCAAGCGTGAACAGGAGACGTATGGAAAGGATAATGTTGTCATTACTGATTCCGGCGATTTTTTGCAGGGTTCGCCATTAGCCTCATTTGCTCAATCAGCTAAAAATATTGTGCAGGTGAAAGAATTTCTTTCTTTATATAATGCAATCGACTATGATGCGCGTTGCTTGGGTAATCACGACTTCAATTACGGACTTAATTACTTAAACTACTGCATTGATAATAGTAGAGCGCCATTTGTAAATGACAATGTTTTGGATGAAAAAAACGGTCAACCAGCTTTTGGAAAAGACTATTTAATCGTCAATAAAAATGGGATCAGGGTAGGATTAATTGGTGCTACCACTAAAAAAGTTCCTTCATGGGAACCTGCGGGACATGTCGCGGGGCTTAGATTTGCCTCTGCACTTGCTCAAACAAAGTATTATGCGCAAATTCTACGCCCACAAGTAGATGTTTTAGCCGTAATTTATCATGGTGGCTTTGAAGCTGATCCCGAAAGTGGTATGCAAACTGAACCAGCAACAGGTGAAAACGAAGGCTACAGAATGCTGATTGAAATTCCGGAAATTGATGTTTTCCTGACGGGCCATCAGCACAAAAAGATGAGTGCGGTAGTTAATGACACAGCGATTGTGCAACCAGGGTATCGCGGCGAAGCCGTCGGAAAAGTGGTTTTAGAGATTGACGAACAGACTAAGAAAATCATCTCTAAAAAAGCAATGTTAATTGATACCGCAGAAGCCATTCCTGATTCAGAAATTGTTAATCTTTCTACGGATTTAAACAAAAGTACACAAAAATGGCTGGATCAGCCGATAGCAAAGTTAAGCCAGTCAGCACCAATTGAAGATGCAAATAAAGCGCGGATTGAGGGATCACCGTTTGTTAACTTGTTACAGCAAATGCAACTTTATTTTACTGGAGCAGATGTTTCTGCTACTGCAGTGATGAGTGAAACGGCGAAAGGCTTTAAACAAGAGGTAACAATGCGCGACATTTTGCTAAACTATCCGTATTCCAATTTGTTATGCAAAGTAAAGGTTTTAGGCTCTGAACTACGAGCAATTGTTGAGCATAGTTTATCTTTTTTAAAAAAGGACGATCAAGGAAAAATAGGTTTTGCACCTGAATATCAAGATTTATTATTTAACTTTGACGTTTTTTATCCAATTGACTATGAAGCTGATCTTGGTAGAGAAGTAGGCCAGCGCTTAAGCAAATTTGAGTTGAAAGGCAAAGCAATTGAGCCAGAAAAGAGCTACTACTTAGCCGTTAATAATTATCGGGCAATGGGTGGCGGCTTTTATCCATGTTATAGTCAGGACAAAATTGAGGAAACACTTGATAAAGACTATGTCCAAATGTTTCAAGAGTTTTTAACTCAAGCAAATATACCGCTTGATCCAAGGAAAAATTACAAATTTTATTAAAGCAAAAAGCCGCTAGCATAGACTGCTAACGGCTTTTTAATATCTATTTTAATTTAGTGTATTCACTTTTATCTTTAACAGAATGAGCTGTAATTGTTGGGATAATAGCGGCAAATAGAACACCAAAAATCACACCAATAATAGCAGCTTCACCTAGGTTGAAGACGTTTTGCGTTAAAGGAGCAGCAATAAAGCCCACAATTAACATATAAACAACGCTCCAACAAATGGTTACAATATAACGTCCCATAGTGTTGCCCTCTTTCATAGGAGAATTTTAGCAAAGTTTGGGCAGGTTTTCAAACTAAAAGAGTAGTTTTTGGTATACTAATTTCATAAGAAGGGAAGATGCCAAATGAAAATTGCTGCTTTACAAAATACAAGTTCTTTCACACTTCTTGAAAGTCCAATTAAAATCAAAGATCTTTTGGTTGCTGCTAAAAGTGAAGGCTATGAGGCAGTTAGTCTAACTGATATAAATGTTACCTATGGTCTAGTTAACTTTTTTGAAGTGGCGCAAGATGTTGGCATTAAACCTATTTTAGGGATGCAGCTCAGATTAAACGGTCTAATTGATAGTTCGCACCAATATGACGTAATTGCACTAGCAAAAACTGATGAGGGTTATCGCAACATTCTACGCTTATCTAGTAGGATTAACTTATTAACTGAGAATGGGACTAATAAGAAAATACTAACTTTAGACAAATTGGCTAAAGATCTTGGTGATTTAGTTTTAATTGTTCCGGCAAATTCATATAGCGAATTGCTTAATTTACAAAAACAGGATGACCAGCTCGGCAACGATTTTGTACGAAAGCTGCTTAAATTGGTGCCAGAAACAAGCTCTCTATACTTGGGAGTATATGGCTCGAAAAAGCAGGAAGTTTATCTTACATATGTTAAAGAACTGGCTAAACAGTTTAAACTACCAATTGTTAGCCTGGAAGATACCAACTACCTGAAACCACATGATCAATTTTTAAAGAAAACATTACAGGCTGTAAAAAATGGTCTTGTCATGGAAGACATCGAATCACTAGCTAAGCAAGAAGGCTCGCATTATTTACCAAGTACGCAAGAATTAAGCATCAGGTACCATGATTTGGATCTGGATGAAGCACTAGAGAATACTTGGAAAATTGCTGAGCAATGTAACGCTAACATTGTTTTTCAAGAACCTGTTTTACCAAAATATAAACAAAACAAATTTCCGACTTCAAAAGAATATCTTACTTATTTGGCGCAAACGGGTTTGAAGGCTCGGTTTAAAAATAAGTCAATTCCTGCTAATTACCAAAAACAACTTGATTATGAATTAGGCATAATTGATGAAATGGGCTTTAACGATTATTTCCTAATCGTTTGGGACGTAATTAATTACTGCCACCGTGCTAAAATTGTCACAGGTCCGGGACGTGGTTCAGCTTGTGGATCACTTGTTTCATATTCATTGCGGATTACAGAAGTTGATCCAATTGAATATCATCTTCTGTTTGAGCGTTTTTTGAATCCTTCAAGACACGAAATGCCTGATATTGATCTAGATATTCCTGATAATCGCCGAGATGATGTTATCAAGTATATGTTTGAAAAGTATGGGATGGATCATGCAGCGCAAATTTTAACCTTTGGTACTTTGGCAGCTAAACAGGTTTTACGAGATACTGGGCGTACATTTGGTTTAAGTGAAGCTGAAATGAGTAAGTGGTCGCAAAGCGTGCCGTTTTCTAAAACAAAGATTTCACTTGAAGAGTCTTATCAAAATTCTAATAAGATGCGCTTATTGGTTGACGCTAGTTCGAAGAATAAGCTCCTTTTTGAAACGGCAAAGGGGCTTGAAGGTCTGCCACGGCATTACTCAATCCATGCTGCTGGGTTGGTTTTAAGCGATAACTCAATTGCAGCGATTTCTGGATTGCAAGCCGGTCAGCTCGGTATACCAATTACACAACAAACTAAAAAGTATGTTGAAAGCCTTGGCTTATTAAAAATTGATTTTTTAGGACTCCGTAATCTAACAATTCTGGGTGACACTGTAGATATGATTCAGAGTCAAGGTAAGACAATTGATGTAAATCAAATACCGCTTGATGATCAAAAGACAATGGAAGCTTTTCAGAAAGGGGATACGGATTTAGTCTTTCAATTTGAATCTGGTGGGATTAAGAATGTTCTTCGTGAGCTTCATCCGGATAACTTTGAAGATCTCGTTGCGGTTAATGCTTTATATCGTCCGGGTCCAATGCAAAATATCCATTCTTTTATTGCTCGGAAAAGAGGAAAGGAAAAAGTTACTTATCCGGATCCAAGCCTTAAGGAAATTTTGGCATCAACGTATGGTATCTTGGTTTACCAGGAACAAGTTATGCAAACAACTCAGATTTTAGCTGGCTTTTCTTTAGGTGAGGCTGACATCTTGCGTCGGGCAATGTCTAAAAAGAACCAGCAAGTCATTGATCAAGAAAAAGATAAATTTATTGAGGGGACAATAAAAAATGGACGCCCTCGTGAAGTAGGAGAACGTGTATACAGCTATATTGAGCAGTTTGCTAACTATGGTTTTAATCGTTCTCATGCAGTTGCCTATACTAAAATGGCATTTTGGCTTGCATACTTAAAGGTTCACTATCCGGCAGAATTTTATGCCGCAATGCTAAATTCTAATAGTGGCAATCACTTTAAAATTAGTGATTACATTATGCGTGCTCAAGGAGCTGGAGTGAAAATCTTGCCGCCTGATATCAATAAGAGTGATTTAAATTATCAGATGGTTGATGGCCGAATTCTGGTTGGTCTTCGCGCAATCAAGGGTATAAGAATTGATGCACTTAAGGAAATTTTAAAAGCACGCGGAAATAAACCTTTTACTTCATTTACTAATTTTTTGCGTCGAATTGATTCCAAGTTTTTAAAAGTTAAGTTAATTCAACCTTTAATCAAGGCAGGGTGCTTTGATAGTTTAAATAATAATCGAAATGAATTACTCAAAAATAGCCCAGAGATTATTGAAAATATTGAACTAACTGGTAACAATTTGGCTTTATCGGAAAGCTTGGGTGGCGTACCAATAAAACCAGCTGAAGCACCAACTAGTACTGAAAAAGCTGATATGGAGCAAGAAGCACTAGGCTTTTCGACCATGACATCACCAATAGTTGCGGTACAAAAGTATGCCGAAAAATTTCATGCAAAAGCACTTAATGAGTTTGAAATTAACGAAGTTGGTGTCGCAGTAGGAAAACTGATGACATTAAAACTTGTCAAAACTAAGAAAAATACAACGATGGCATTTGCTAATTTTGTTGATTCTTCAAGTAGAGAAGATATTGTTATTTTTCCAAATGTTTATGAAAAAGCCCAGTCTATTTTAAAGGAGGGTGATATTTACCTTCTGAATATTAAAGTTCAAAATGATCGCTTTGATTCAAGTAAAAAACAATACGTTTTACTGAACATAAAAGTAGTGAACTTTAAGGGATAAAGCGTTTTTTCTAATAATTTTTTGCGAGTAATGACTGTTAGCGCTAACAAGCAAAAAGACCGATAAAACGGTAAAATAAGTCATTTTTTTGAGATTTTTTTGGCAAAGAATGTTAGAATTTAGTAGATGTGAGAAATTACACAATTAATATTAATGAGGTGAATTCATGAAGCGAATTGGTATTTTAACGAGCGGCGGCGATGCTCCCGGTATGAATGCAGCTGTTAGAGCTGTTACTAAGACTGCAATTCATAACGGGCTTGGTGTCGTTGGTATTCGTTATGGCTTTGCCGGGTTAGTTGCTGGTGACTTTGTTACGCTTACTGCTGAAAATGTTGACCACATGATAAATTTAGGTGGAACATTTTTATATAGTGCACGTTTCCCAGAATTTGCACAACCAGAAGTGCAAAAAAAGGGTGTTGAACAACTAAAGAAACATGATATTGATACTGTTATCGTAATCGGCGGTGATGGTTCTTATCATGGTGCATTAGCCTTAACTCGTCTTGGCATTAACTCAATCGGTTTACCAGGTACAATTGATAATGATATCCCATGTACTGACTACACTATTGGTTTAGATACTGCCTGCAATACCGCGTTAGAAGCAATTGACAAGATTCGTGATACTGCAAGTAGTCATCACCGTGTGTTTATTATTAACGTAATGGGCCGTGGTTGTGGTGATATTGCTATGCGTGTTGGTTTAGCAAGTGGTGCCGATGCAATTGTTGTTCCTGAACGTCCATACGATGTTAAAGAAATTGCTGAGACACTTAAGCGAGGCTTTGCAGCAGGCAAGGATCATGGTATTATCGTATTAGCTGAAGGCGTAATGGATGCCGAAGAATTTAGAACTGAACTTCTAAAATACGGTGACTTTGACGCTAGAGCTAATATCTTAGGTCATATGCAACGTGGTGGATCACCAACAGTTCTGGATAGAGTTAATGCGACTAAGATGGGTAATTATGCCGTTAAGTTGCTTCTCGATGGTAAAGGCGGTTTGGCTGTCGGTATGGAGAACGGTCAACTTGAAACGCACGATATCTTAGACCTGTTTGATGATACTCATCGCAGTGATGAGACGTTATTAGATATAAATGATGAAATGACTAAATAATTTAGTCGATTTTGGGGAGAATTTTACATAATGAAGAAAACTAAAATTGTTAGTACTTTAGGGCCAGCTTCAAACGATATTGAAACTATTACAGCTTTGGCTAAGTCAGGCGTAAACGTATTTCGTTTCAACTTTTCACACGGTGATCATGCTGAGCATTTATCTCGTATGAAGATGGTTCGCCAAGTTGAAAAAGAAACTGGAATACTTCTTGGTATTGCTTTGGATACTAAAGGTGCTGAAATTAGAACCACTGATCAAGAAGGTGGCAAGTTCACTATTAATACCGGTGACGAAATCCGCGTTTCAATGGATGCTTCAAAACCTGGTAATAAGGACATGATTCATGTTACTTATGAAGGTCTATATGGTGATACTCACGTTGGTGGTCACGTTTTAATTGATGATGGTTTAGTTGATTTATTAATTAAAGAAAAAGACGACGCTAAGAAAGAATTAGTTTGTGAAGCTCAAAATACTGGAGTCATTGGTTCTAAGAAGGGTGTTAACGCACCTGGTGTGGAAATCCGCCTCCCAGGAATTACTGATAAAGACGCTGATGACATCAAGTTTGGTTTAGAGCACGGTATTAACTTTATCTTTGCCTCATTTGCACGTAAAGCTCAAGATATTCTTGATATTCGTAAGCTTTGTGAAGATGCTGGTTGTGATTACGTTAAGATCTATCCTAAGATTGAATCACAAGAAGGTATCGATAACGCAGACGAAATTTTACAAGTTTCAGATGGTTTGATGGTTGCTCGTGGTGACATGGGTGTTGAAATTCCATTTATCGATGTACCATTTGTTCAAAAGGACTTAATCAAGAGAGCTAATGCACTTGGGAAGCCAGTTATCACTGCAACCCAAATGCTTGACTCAATGCAAGAAAATCCTCGTCCAACCCGTGCTGAAGTTTCTGACGTAGCTAATGCAGTACTTGACGGTACTGACGCAACTATGCTTTCAGGTGAATCAGCAAATGGTCTTTACCCAGTTAAAGCTGTTTCAGCAATGGCTGAAATTGACGAAAGAACTGAACAAGAACTTCTTAAGCGTAACACTTTAGCTCTTCAAAGATTTGAAGAATACAAGGGTTCAAACGTTACTGAAGCTATTGGTGAATCAGTTGTCCGTACTGCTCAAGAATTAGGTGTTAAGACTATCATTACTGCAACCAACTCTGGTTACACTGCAAGAATGATTTCTAAATACCGTCCAAATGCTAACATCTTAGCTTTGACTTTTGACGAAAAGATTCAACACTCACTTGGCATTTGCTGGGGTGTTCAACCATTACTTACTGAAAAACCTGCTTCAACTGACGACATGTTTGATGTAGCTGCTAAAGTTGCTAAAGAACAAGGTTACGTTAAGGATGGCGACTTAGTAATCATCGTAGCTGGTGTTCCAGTTGGTGATTCAGGTACAACTAACTTAATGAAGCTTCAAATCATTGGTAGCAAATTAGCTCAAGGTTTAGGCGTTGGTAACGGTTCAGTTGTTGGTAAAACAGTTGTTGTAAACAGTGCTGAAGAAGCAATTAGCAAGACTAATGAAGGTGACATCCTTGTTGCTAAGAACACTGATCCTGATTACATGCCTGCTATCAAGAAGGCTTCAGGTTTAGTTGTTGAAGCTTCAGGCTTAACTTCACATGCTGCAGTTGTTGGTTTATCACTTGGTATTCCAGTAGTTGTAGGTGTAACTGATGCAACTGAAAAGATTGCTGGTGGTACTACTGTTACTGTTGATGCTCGTCGTGGTGCAATTTACCAAGGTGAAGTTTCAAACCTTTAATTGATAACTTTAAACGAAAAAGTCAGCTTAGTTAGCTGGCTTTTTTGTTTTGCTTTTTTCTTATCACCTTGTAAATAAATTAAATTGCTTCTTAAGAAAAATATTACGTGGTAAAATGTTATACTTAGTGAATAGAATATGTAAAATTAAAGGGAGAATTTTATGCTTGGCACAATTGCAAAAGGAAAGGTCATCGATCAAAATGATGATGCCTATTACGTTCAAATTGAGGGTGTTACTTATGAGCTGAAACGTAAAGAAATAACCCAAGAAGAACCACCTAAGCTTGGTGATGAAGTAAAAGGCTTTCTGTATGACGATAAGCAGCATAATCGCCAAATGACCCAGTTTTTACCTTTTGCTCAAGCGGATCAGTATGGCTGGAGTAAAGTGACAGACGTAAGGTTTGACTTAGGGGTCTTTGTTGATATTGGGTTGCCTGATAAAGATGTTGTTTTATCAGTCGATGATTTACCTTTTAACAAAGATGTGTGGCCAAGAAAAGATGATCAGCTTTTAGTTCATCTTGAAACTGATGATAAAGACCGTATCTGGGCCAAGCTGGCAGATGAAGATATTTTTGAACAACTTTCAGCTCACTTTCCAACTGATATGAAAAATAAAGATGTCTTTGGAACAGTGTATTCTAGTCGCGATGTAGGTGCTTTTGTCATTACTAGTGACTATTATTTGGCTTTCGTTCATGCTTCACAAATGGCACAGCCATTACGTGTTGGTGAACAATTTAAAGGTCGTGTAGTGGGCATTAGTCAATATGGACGCTTAAACTTAAGTAGTTTGCCGCGCGCATTTGAAGAAATTGATGATGACGCTCAAATGATTCTGATGAGCTTACGTCGTAAAAGAGATAAGACCTTGCCTTTTTATGACAAGTCAGATGCTCAGGAAATTAAAAACTACTTTGGCATTTCTAAGTCAGCTTTTAAACGTGCTTTGGGCCATTTACTTAAAAACAGATACATTTCAGAAGATAAGGAAGCAGGATCAATTACTTTAATTAATGATCCTGAAGCCGAAGAAAATGAATAAGCTGCAAGAAGATGTTGAAGATTATCTGCGCTATAGTCAAATTGAGCGTGGATTAAGTGATAATACAATTTTTGCTTATCGACAAGATCTAATGGATTTCTTGGCCTTTTTGAAAAAAGAAGGACTCGATTCTTGGCCAACAAAAGCGGTGGATATAGATGCTTTTTTAGCCGAACAGCGTGATTTAAATAAAGCAACAAGTTCGATTAGTAGGATGATTTCAAGTCTAAGAAAATTTTATCAATGGCTGGTTAGGCAAAACATTCAAAAAATAAATCCCATGCTTGAAATTGATTCACCCAAAAAAGAACACCGTTTACCTGTAGCATTAAGTGTTGATGAGGTAACAAAGTTGCTTGATCAACCCGATGTAACTAAAAAATTGGGCATACGAGATCGAGCCCTGTTAGAAACTTTATATGCAACAGGAATTAGGGTGAGTGAACTAATTAATTTGAAATTTAGTGACCTGCACGAAGAACTAAAGCTGCTGAAAGTATTGGGAAAAGGATCAAAGGAACGTCTGATACCAATTAGTGATGTGGCAATTTCTTGGATTAAGAGTTATCAGGAGAAAGTAAGAGATCCGCTTCTTTTAAAATCTGGCAAGTACACTGACACCATTTTCTTGAATAATCGTGGTGGTACATTGACTAGACAGGCTGTTTGGCAAATTATTAAGCGCTATTGTCAAATGGCTGGAATCAAAAAAAATGTCACTCCACATACATTGCGCCACACTTTTGCAACTCACTTGCTTGAAAATGGTGCTGATTTAAGAGTGGTGCAAGAAATATTGGGGCACTCAGATATCAGTACGACGCAGATTTATACTAATTTATCGCAGCAGCATATTTTGCAAGTGTATGCTAAAACACATCCACGGACCTAGGTGATTGAATGCTGATTCAATGCAAAAAAGATAAAGAAAAAGTGGCAATGGGCTTATTGTCCTACTTGCCAGATTTTAAAAATTTGGATAATTTAAGAGACGAAATTGAACTCAATAAAAATAGTGAAGAATTTCGGCTGTTTTTGTATCGGGATGATGATCCTAACTTTGTTGGTGTAATGGGAACTCAATGGGATAATGAGTTTATTGTTGTACGTTATCTCTCACTGGCGCCAGATTATCGTCAAGCCAAAACAGAGAGTAAAATAATGCAAGAATTGGCAAGCAGTAATCCGACCAAAAAGATTACCGCCGTACCAGAATACATTTATTTAGTAAAATATTTAACTAAAGATAATTAAAAGATGAACAGTAATTTAACTTTAGAATTACCAAACTTTGAGGGACCATTAGATTTGCTCCTTCATTTAATCAAATCGCAAAAAATTGATATTTATGATATTCCGATTGCACAAATCACCAGTCAATATTTATCCTATTTGCATGAAATGCAAAGATTAAATTTAAAAATTGCTGGTGAGTATTTTGTGATGTCCTCAATGTTGTTACGAATTAAGTCACAGTCTTTATTACCCAAAAACGATTTTACGGAAGATGAGGGGCCTGAAGAAGACCCAAGGGATGAACTTGTTCAACAATTAGTGCAGTACTCAGTTTTTAAAAAGATTTCTGCTTATTTTAAAGAACGAAATGAGGAGGTTCCGATTACTGCTGCTAAAGAAGAAAGTGTTCCGCAAACTAAAAAAGTTCAGCCGCTACCATTAGGACAAATTACCTCCTCAGAATTGGCAAATACATTTATTGTAGTTCTGCAGCGGTTAAAAATTAGACAGCCTGACGCTGTCTCGGTTGACGTGAAGGAAACGCCAATTACCGAAATGATTGATTACTTACACCAAAAATTGGCTACACAACGAAAAATCAGCTTTTTTTCTTGTACGGATAAAATGAAGAATTTATCTGATGTAATCGGCTTGTTCTTAGCATTACTTGAGCTTTGTAAAAAGCAGGAAATCAGAGTGCAGCAGGCACATACCTTCGGTGACTTAGAACTAGAAAGAATAGACCAAAATGATAAGTAAAATAGCTCAATTAGAGGCTCTACTATATGTGGCAGGGGATAGCGGCATACCAACCAGTAACTTGTGTGATCTGATGCAAGTGGAGCATGCTGCATTGCGAGAACTAGCCAAGCAGTTAGCTGACAAACTAAGTAAAAATCCTGATTCTGGCCTCCAGGTATTGTATATAAATCACAGCTATAAATTAACTACAAGGCCTGAAGTAAGTGAGTTAGTCTCGAACTTTTTCCAAAAAGATGTTACAAAAACACTCAGTCAATCGGCACTTGAAATTCTGTCGATAGTTGCTTATAAACAGCCAATTACTAGAGTTGAAATAGATGAAATTAGGGGAGTTAATTCCTCAGGTGCTTTGCAAACCTTGGTTTGGCGCGGTTTGATTAAAACCGAGGGGAAAAAAGATGTTCCGGGACATCCAAATTTATATGTAACTACAACATACTTTTTACAATATTTTGGCTATCAAAGTTTGGCTGATTTACCTTTAATAGAAGATTTTGAAGATGAGAGCATTAACTCTGAGGGAGAAATTGATTTATTCTCTGCAAGAGGAAAAGCTGATGAAAATATTGCCAAGGCACAAAAGGGAGAAAAATAATGGTCTTACAACGATTACAAAAAGTTATTGCGGAAGCAGGCATTGCTTCACGTCGCGGCGCTGAAAAAATAATTCAAGAAGGTAGGGTAACGGTTGATGGTAATGTCGTTACTAAGCTTGGCACAAAAGTTGATACTTTCAGTAATATTACCGTCGATGGTGAGCCAATTGAGCGTGAGAGTCTGCACACATATCTTTTCTACAAACCGCGAGGCGTTGTTTCAACCGTTAAGGATGATAAGGGGCGTAAGACTGTGGTTGACTTCTTTAAAGATGTACCTTATCGGTTATATCCAATTGGTCGTTTGGACTATGATACCTCAGGCTTGTTATTAATGACAAACGATGGTGAATTAGCTAACTTGATGATGCATCCACGTAACAAGGTAGCCAAAGTTTATGTGGCTAAAATTGAAGGTCAATTAACACCGGAAGAAATTAAAAAATTATCCTCTGGTGTAGAAATCGATCATCGTAAAAGCTCACGTGCCAAGGTTAAAGTTGTTCGCACTGATAAAAAGAAAAAATTCCAAATTGTGCAGCTTACTATCCACGAAGGACATTACCATCAAGTTAAACGAATGTTTAAAGCAGTTGGGCATCAGGTTATTAAACTGTCACGTGAACGCTATTCATTTTTAACTTTAGAATCTCTTGTTTCAGGGAAGTATCGTGAATTATCTCATGCTGAAGTTGACAGGCTAAAGCATGTGGACTAGTATATGTTTGTAATTAAATATAAGTTTGTTGTCTTCATGGCAGGGTGAAAATCCCGACCGGTGGTGAGAGTCCACGACCCACGCAAGTGGTGGAATCAGTTATGATACCGATAGTTAAAGTCTAGATGAAAGAAGACAGACTAAACTTAAGCTGTGAATGATGTATATGAGATATGGGTTCATTCCATTTAAGCGGGTCTGTTGCTGGGAGCAACAGACCTGTTGTTTTTTGGAGGAAAACATATTGAAAAGGAAAAATACTAGTAATTTAGCCAATATTATTGCATACGCTCTAATCGGTACAATTGCATTCATTTTAATGGAAATTGCTTTTCCATTGCCTGTTGCCAGCTTTTTGAAGTTTGATTTTTCGGATGTTATCGTGACGATTGGAACATTTCTATTTGGACCTTTGCCTGGCTTGTTTATCGCTTTTATCAGAATGCTAATTAATTTGATATATAATGGTTTTGCGTTGCCAAGTATTATTGGTCAATTAGCAGCTTTACTTGCATCCATGTCATTTGCATTACCGTTTTACTTTGTTACCAAAGATCTTTCTGTTGACGAAAAAAACGCAACAAAAAGACACCTGAAGCCACTTTTGGGAATATTAATTGGGATTGTCGCAATGACAATTGTTTTGGCAACATTGAATGCACTTGTTCTAACACCAATTTATGCTGTATCAACAGTACCAAATCTACCTGCTATTCACGGTTATTCTGGTTTACTTAACTTCACAGAAAAGGTTTATTTAGGGCAATTACTTCATATTCCATCAATGAGTGCCTACATTTTCGGAATCATTGTGCCATTTAATTTATTAAAGGGCGCAATTAATGGTGTAGTTGTATTTTTACTATTTGAAACTGTTCTAAGAAGCTTAAAACCATTCGTGCGTAAATATTTCAAGTAAAATAAATAAGTATACGAAGCGTTAGGATTTTCCTAGCGCTTTTATTTTACTTAAACATGTTGTTTTTATTTCAACATCTAGTATAATATAACTTGTTAATTATAAACCAACATGAAAGAAAGGCGTTTATTAATGAAATATGCTGTTACTGCTGCTACAGGCAACTTTGGTTTGTTAGCAGTCAATTATTTATCAAAGTTAGTTGATCAAAAAGATATTATTGTTATCGCTAGAAATAAGCAAAAAGCTCAACAACTTTTCCCAGATTTTGAAATTAGAAAAGGCAATTATGATAGTGTAGAAGAAATGACTGACGCACTTAAAGGAATTGATCGCGTACTCTTTATTTCATCACAGCCTGGTGGTTCGGTAGAGCGTAGTTTTCAACATCAGAATGTTGTTTCTGCACTTCAAAAAAATCATGTGAGCTTTGTGGCTTATACTAGTTTTGCTAATGCGCAATCTTCAAAAACTGCATTGGCAGCTGACCATAATCTGACAGAAAACCTAATTGAAGAAGCAGACATCCCACATTCATTTTTACGAAACAATTGGTATTTAGAAAATGAGGCTGGCTTTTTTGAAAGTGGAAAGTCGCGCCAAAAGGCTATTTACTGGGCAGGTAATAAAGCAGGTTGGGCGCTTGAGCGTGAATATGCGGAAGCTGCAGCAAAAGTTCTTACTTCTGAAAAGCCACAAGCAATTTATGAATTTTCAGGCAAAGCAGTTACATATGAAGTGCTAGGAGAAGCTTTGAATAAGGCACTTGTTCAGCCATGTGATGTTGCACAGGTTTCTAAAGAGGAGTATACTCTTGATTTAGAAAATCAGGGCTTAGACAATCAAACAGCTGCATTATATGCTTCCTTCCAGGATCCAATTGACAATGGTTCGTTAAATGAAAACAGCAGTGATCTGCAAAACGTACTTGGAAGAGAATTGACTACTCTAAGTGATGGTATCAAAGAGATACTTTCGAAGTAAGGTGAGGACAAATCAAATACTCATATAAATTAAGTGACGCGATTCATTTGCTAGCTTATCTAGTAATATGTTCGGACTGTGACCAATCTAGCAAAGCAATCGCTGCCAGTATTGAAGCAAATCCGAGTGTAATTAGAAGTTTGATGAGTGATTTGAAAAAGTCCAACATCATTACTGGGCGTCAAGGCTTAGCTAAACCAACCCTAACCAGAAATCCCGCAGAAATTAGTATTTTTGATATTTACCAAGCAATTAATATCAATCATCATTTTTTGCATGTTGATCCTGAGACTAATCCCAAATGTATTGTTGGTGGCAATATTCAGGAAGTATTAGGGGAAGTCTATTCTCAAATTGAACAAAGTGCACAACAAAAAATGAAAGAGATTTCTCTACAAGAAGTTGTAAATCAAATTTTGCAAAAAAATAAAGATAAGTAAATTGACAAATAATCTAGAAAAAGGAATTTTTCTAGATTATTTTTTGTCCATTTTAATTAGTAAATATGCTAAAATTAAGCCAGCTAGGTTGAAGGAGTTTTTTAAATGCAGCAAAACCATGAAGGACCATATAAACACTATGAACGTCCTAGCAGCAAAAGAGCGATAATAAATAAAACTGGCTCTCGAGCATGGCAAGTGACAGTTATTTTTTTGGTTGTTATCTTAGTAGCACTTGTTCCAATAGTTCATCACTTGTCTTCGGCTGAAAAGACGAATGAACGGGTTGTTGAATTGCAAAAGTCAACTAAGAAAAAGGTGCATTCTAAGCTTAAAAAGATGCGCAAGAAAAAAACTAAATCTACTGTCCAGAAACAGACTAGGAAAAAGCCGCAGGTTAACTCCCAAGGTGAGATTAAAACTAAGAAGAAAATTTCACAGCCAACAGAGTATACTGTACAAACAGGGGATTCTCTGACCAGTATAGCGGATAAATTCCATTTAACAGTTGATGAGTTGATTCAGATTAATCAACTTGATTCAACCGGTCAAGTTAATGCTGGACAAGTTCTTAAATTAAAATAAATTGTAGAAAGGTTGGGACATACAGTCCCTTTTTTATTGGCATGCAAGTAGCAATTGATGGACCAGCTTCAGCTGGGAAAAGTACAGTAGCAAAGATTATTGCGCAAAAATTGAATTTTACATATATTGATACAGGAGCAATGTATCGTGCTTGTACGGTTATCGCAAAAGAAAATAACCTAGATTATGGTGATGAGCAAGGTATCTTAGCTGTAATCGACCGCAATGAAATCCAACTTAAAGCGGTTGACGGTAAGCAAAAAGTATACGCTGGAGACGAGGACATCACTCGTGATGTCCGCTTACCTGAAATTTCAGCCAATGTTTCTCAAGTTTCAGCTCTTCCAAAAATTAGAGAGAAAATGGTCAGCCTTCAAAGAAAAATGGCAGGCAAAATGAATGTGGTAATGGACGGAAGAGACATTGGAACTACAGTTCTACCAAATGCAGAAGTAAAAATATTTTTGGTTGCAACAGCTCATTCTCGAGCTCAAAGAAGAATGCTTGACTTGAAGCAACAAGGAATTAAAAGTGACCAAACCTTACAGGAGATAGAGCAGAGTATTCAGGAAAGAGACTATAAAGATTCTCATCGTCAAATTTCTCCTTTAAAAAAGGCAGCTGATGCTGTTGAAATTGACACAACTGAGATGAATATTGACCAAGTAGTTGAAGCAATTTTGGCGCGAATCAAAAAATCTCAAAAAAATATTTAAAAAACGGGCTAAAAGAGTAGAAAAATATCTTACTTTCATTTAGAATTAGATTATGATATTGGGAGGTAAATAATGTCAGAAAACAGTAATCAATTTTTAGATGCATTAAAGCAAATGCAAGGAGTTGAGGTTGGCGATATTGTAGACGTTGAAGTTTTAGACGTTGAAGATGGTCAAATCGATGTTGGTGTAGAAAATGCTGGTGTCGAAGGTGTTGTTCCTCGTCGTGAATTCACTTCAGATCGCAACTTAGACTTACGCGAAGCAGTTAAACCAGGCGATAAATTCAAAGCTTTAGTTTTGAGAAAAGCTGGTGGTGACAAGGAGAACGGTGAGTTCTTCTTCTCAGTAACTCGTCTTAAGGAAAGAGAAGCTTATGACGAATTACAAAAAGACTTCGAAGAAGGTAAAACAATCGAGGGTACTGTTACTTCATCAGTACGTGGTGGTTTATTAGTTGATGTTGGTACTAGAGGTTTCTTACCAGCTTCACTTATTTCTAACCGTTATGTTTCTGATCTTAAACCTTACATTGGTAAAACAATGAAGCTTAAGATTACAGAAATTGACCCAAGTAAGAACCGTCTGATTCTTTCTCACAAAGACTTAATCGAAGAAGAACGTGAAGAAGCCTTTGATAAAGTTGCATCACAACTAGTTGTTGGTGATGTAGTTGAAGGTAAAGTATCTCGTTTAACTAATTTTGGTGCCTTTGTTGATGTTGGTGGTGTGGACGGTTTAGTTCACATATCTGAAATTTCATACAAGCACGTGGACAAACCTAGTGATGCTTTGAAGGTTGGTCAAGATGTTAAAGTTAAAGTAATCGGTATAGACGATGACAGACATCGTATCTCCCTTTCAATTAAACAAACTGAGCCTTCCCCATTTGAGCAAGCTACTGCTGAATTAAACGAAGGCGATATCTTTGAAGGCGAAGTTAAGTCTTTAACTAACTTCGGTGCTTTTGTTGAAGTTGCTGACGGCATTCAAGGCTTAGTACATGTTTCTGAAATTTCATTTAAGCATGTAGATAAGCCAAGTGATGTTTTGGAAGTTGGACAAAAGGTTAAGGTTAAGGTTTTAAACATTGACCCTAGTGAACGTAGAATTTCTCTTTCAATGAAGGCTGCAGATTCTAAAGGTTCTGAAAATAGCGAAGAATCACATTCACACAGTTCATACAACAAAAACGCAGTTAACAAGAAGTATATGAGCAATGATGACAGCGGTTTTGCATTAGGTGACATAATTGGTGACCAATTGAAAGATCGTCGTTAGTTTTTAATTAAAAGAGCCGACTTTGTTAAGTCGGCTCTTTTATTGTTAGGAGGCTGGAAATATGGTTTTACCCGTAGTTGCTATTGTTGGACAACCAAATGTTGGTAAATCAACGCTTTTCAACCGGATTATTAATGAGCGTTTGGCAATCGTCGAAGACAAGCCAGGGGTAACCCGAGACCGAAACTACGCACAAGCTGAATGGCTAGGGCACAAATTTGATTTGATCGATACCGGTGGTATTACTTGGGAAGACGGCCGGATAGAGGATGAGATCAGGGCACAGGCTGAAATAGCAATTGACGAAGCAGATGTCATTGTTGCTTTGACTAGTGCAACAAATCAAGTAACCAATTTGGACGAACGTATCGCACAAATGCTTTACCAGACTAAAAAACCTGTAATTTTGGCAGTTAATAAGGCCGATAATCCTGAACAAAGAATGGATATTTATGATTTCTACAGTTTAGGTCTTGGCGAGCCAATTCCAATTTCAAGTGTTCATGGTACTGGTATAGGTGATTTGCTAGATCGAATCGTCAGTGAATTACCAAAAGACTTGGACAATAATGACAATGATCAGATTTCTTTCAGTGTTATTGGGCGTCCTAATGTTGGAAAATCATCAATTGTCAACCGGTTACTCGGTGAAAAACGAGTAATCGTGAACAATGAGGAAGGAACAACTAGAGATGCAGTTGACACACCATTTGAAGGTGAGGATGGAACTAAGTATCGTATAGTTGATACTGCAGGAATCAGACGCCGTGGGAAAGTATACGAAAAAACTGAAAAGTACTCTGTAATGAGAGCAATGAGTGCAATTGAACATTCAAACGTAGTTTGTTTAGTTTTAGATGCAAGTACTGGTATCAGAGAACAGGATAAGCATGTGGCCGGATATGCACATGATGCTGGGCGTGGAATTATTATTGTTGTCAATAAATGGGATTTGCCAAAGAAGAATAGTAATAGTGGCAAGGAATTTGAACAAACAATAAGAGAAGAATTTCAGTACTTAGATTATGCACCTATTATTTTTGTTTCTGCTAAAACAGGACAAAATCTTGACCAGATTCCCAAAATGGTTAAACGTGTACACGAAAACCAAGTTCAGAGAATTAGGTCTAGTGTGCTAAATGATCTATTGCTTGAAGCAAGTAAGTTAGTTCCAACACCAATGATTAAAGGAAAGCGACTTAGAGTATATTACATGACGCAAGTAGCAGTTAATCCACCTACTTTTGTCGTTTTCGTAAACGAGCCGGAATTAATGCATTTTTCTTACGAAAGATTTTTGATTAATCAATTGCGAGATAACTTTGACTTTACCGGTACACCAATTAAAGTTATCGGGCGTAAAAGAAAATAACTTTGTATCTACCAAATAAAGAAAAATGGCATTTTTTGCCTAAATCACTTGTTGTACTATAGGTTTTGTGCTATTTTGAAACAAGGAAAGAATGATTAGGAAAGAATCATTATTCCTTGTTTCTCTATTGAGAAATAAGTATGAATTTCTATTATGAAATTCAATTTTGGGAGGTGAATTTCCGAATGGCAAATAAAGCAGAATTAGTTACTGAAGTCGCTTCAAAAACTAAATTGACCAAAAAAGATGCTGCAACAGCTGTTGATGCAATTTTTAACTCAATTCAAGAAGACCTTGCTAAAGGTGAAAAGGTACAATTGATTGGTTTTGGTACTTTTGAAGTACGTCAACGTGCAGCTCGCAAGGGACGTAACCCACAAACTGGTGATGAAATTGAAATTCCAGCTAGTGTTGTTCCTGCATTTAGACCTGGTAAAGCGCTTAAAGACGCTGTTAAATAAAACTAATGGTTCTATCAAAAAAGATGATGGCGTACTTGCTATCATCTTTTTTGATTGTTATTCTTTTAAAGAACATTAGATGATAACTATTTCCATAATTAAAAAGGTGATAATGATGAGCTATTCCGAACAACTTCTTGATTCAATAGAGAAGCAAGATTTTTCGCAAGAAAAGGTTTTACTGAAAAAAGCTTTAGACGAGGATGAACCAGAAGTTTTGGCGTCGCTAGCTGAGAATTTAATGGGACTTGGTTTTACTGACTTGGCTAAGGATATATACCGAAGTCTAATTGCCAGGTTTCCTAAAGAAGATCTGTTTAAAATTTATTTAGCAGAGATTTTATTAAATGATGGTAAAGATGATGATGGCTTGTCCTTACTTTACGATATCCCAGAGGATTCACCTTCATATCTAGATAGTCTTTTGGTACAGGCTGATTACTATCAAACCAATGGTTTGCTCGAAACGGCATATAGCAAGCTGGAAAAAGCAGCTAAAATTGCCCCTGATGAAGATGTTGTTAAATTTGGTTTGGCTGAATTAGACTACCTAAGTGGCCGCTATGAGCAAGCACTTGATTTATATCGTGACTTGTTGAAACGGCAAAGCACTTTTAGTGAGATCAACTTGAATGATCGCCTGTTTCAGACTCTTGCAAAATTGGGCCGCTATGAAGAAGCTAGTGAAGTAATCGATCAGCATGGTAGCGATATCTTAGATATTGACAGTAAATATCAGGCTGCTCTAATTATGCTTGCTGTTGGCAAAAATGATCAAGCGATTAAATACCTTGATGAAGTAATCGACCAAAGTCCTGATTATGTTAATGCATATCGTTTATTAGCCACAGCGTATGAAAATAAAAATGATGATGGTCAAACCTTACGTTCAGCACAAGCTGGGATTGCTTATAATGAGCTCGACCCAGTGCTGTATTATAAGGGTGCTAGTGCTGCTGTACGACTCAATGATTTTGCCACTGCTGAGAATTTGCTTCAAAAGGGGTTAAAATTCCTGCCAGAAGATATTGATTTACTATTACAGTTATCAAATGTCTATTTGCAAGAAGGCAAGTATGAAGAAAATTTGCAGCTGTTTAAAGATGTAGATGAAGATGATCTTAATCCGCAGGCACACTGGAACTTAGCATTGTCATATCAGGCTTTGGATCAAAATGAGCAAGCAAAAAGTGAATTCCTGCTTGCCTATCCTGAATTTCAAAATAATGCAGATTTCTTGAAACAAATGATTCGCTTCTTTAATACTGAGGCAAATTCACAACAAGTAGTTAAGGAATTGCTTACGCGCTATCTCAAACTTGAACCTGAAGATACTGAAATGCAAGAACTTAATAATGATTTTTTAGATAATTAAAAAAACTTCTTAACTGAGAAAATCCAGTTAAGAAGTTTTTGGTTATTTGGTTTGTTTAAGAAAATGTGTTAAATTTTTTCCTAATATTGTAGCTAGCCTATTTGAATTAATATGGCGCAAGTCAGCTAAGGCAGTGAGCGTTTGTTTCAAGATACCAGGATAGTCGGTTACGCTAACCGGTTTATTTAGTAGCCATTCTACTGAATTCAAACCGTCAGTTTCGATTAACAAATGATCTAATGGAACGCTTTGGGCTAATTTAATAGTTGCAGGATTGTCTAAAACATCAAGACAAATGCTAAAATAGCAGCCAAGGTCAATGTAGTCTTTTTGATATTTTAGGCAATCATACCAATGCACAAAGTAATTATTGGGATATTGCCGAATTATTGCGAGAATTTCTTTTTCGCAGCCTTTGGTGTGAAGAATAACCGGTTTTTGCTTTTTAGCTGCCCAAGCAAGTTGTTTTCTAAAAGTTTTTGTTTGAAGTTTTATATCATTTTTTGTCCAAACCGAATCAAGCCCAATTTCACCAACTGCGTCGGCTTGTTCTAAATAAGGAACAATTTCCTCAAACTTTAATTTGTTAACATCCCATGGGTGAATACCAAAACTAAGTGGCTGTCTATGCAGGGTTAACTTAGAATTGATTTGCCATTCTTCTGGAGTTTGACAGTTTATAATGGCTTTTATTTGTTGTTTAATTTGCAATGGTGCGAGCTCTTGATTGTTTGCTAGATGGCAGTGTGCGTCAATTAACATTTACTTTTGTTCCTTCTACAATAAAAATTATCAACTAATTCTATCGTAAATGCCTTTTAAATTATTGTCTAATATTTTTAAATAGGAACAAATTCGCAAAATAAAACCCCTGATTTTCGCAGATTAGCGAGAATAGGGGGCCTATTGACATGTTGAATTTTAGTTTTGTTACTTACGAATCAGTAAATGTTGTCGTTTTTGCTTATACGTAAATCCTTCACCTAAGGCCTCGTGCACTTCAATTACGCTCACAAATGCTTTAGGGTCTTCTGCTGCGATTAGTTCCTTAACTGCAGGAATTTCACGCGGTGAAACTACGAGGTAGATTACAGGACGCTTTGTCTTTTTGTAACCGCCGCGGGCTTCAAGATAAGTAAAACCGCGATCTAGTTTTAAATCAATCATTTCAGCAATCTTTTCATAGTTATCCGAAATGATGAGTAGACCCCTTGCAGAATATGCCCCTTGTTGTACCGTATCCATTACGCGAGACAGAATGAATGATGCAACTAGCGTATACATAATATGTTTTAAGTCTAAGTATGAAAGGGAAGCAAACAAAATAATTGCATCGCAGAATAATAAAACTTTCCCAGAAGATAGGCCATATTTTATCTGGCAAATTCTAGCAATAATATCAGTACCACCTGAAGTACCATTATAGCGAAAAACTAAACCTAATCCTATTCCGGAAAGAGTTCCGGTCAAAATTGCGGACAGGAAGAGGTCGTGTTCCAAGTTTAATTGATATATAATAGGAACTAAGCGCCAGAACCACAAGAAAAAAGAGAGCCAAAGTGTTCCCCAAATTGTGTAGGCTAAAAGTCGTTTACCCATAAAACGGTAACCAAGAATTATAAGAGGGATGTTTAATAGAAGTGAAGAAAGTCCCATGTTAATGCCCCAGAAGTGTCTGAGCAAAAGGGTGATTCCACTAATACCGCCATCGGTTAGTTGATTAGGTGCAGAAATCATATCTAAGCTTAGGCCGTATATGGCGCAACCAAGCATTATCATGAATAATTCAAGTATGTTTCTTTTTGTAAGTTTATGCATAAAGTTGTCATCTTTCTTTTTATTTTCATCACCTTAAACGTAACATATTTTGATCTAAAAAACACGAAACAAATGAGTTGATTATTAATGAAAAAAATAAATGAATTACCACCAATTTTTTTATCAGCAATTCCTGTCTTAAAGCGATTAGAAGAAGCTGGTTATGAAGCATATTTTGTTGGAGGTTCAATCAGAGATTTGCTATTAGGAAGGCATATCCATGATATTGATATTGCCACTAGTGCATATCCTGAAGAAGTAAAATCCCTTTTTCATAAAACAATTGATACCGGTATCAAGCACGGTACGGTAACAGTACTTTTTGAAGGGGAAAGTTATGAAATTACTACGTTTAGAACTGAATCAGGTTATCAAGATTTTAGACGACCTGACCATGTTACTTTTGTCCGTAGCTTAAAAGAAGATCTTAAACGACGTGACTTTACAATTAATGCGCTGGCAATGAATACAGAAGGCGAAATTGTTGATTTATTCAATGGCTTAGGGGACTTGAATAATCACCTGATTAAAGCTGTGGGTGATCCTATGGAACGTTTCCACGAGGATGCGCTTCGAATGATGCGAGCAGTTAGATTTATGAGCCAACTAAAGTTTGATCTTGAGGATGAGACAAAAGAGGCAATTAAGAATTTACATGATCTTTTGCCTAAAATCTCTGTTGAACGGATCCGCGATGAGTTCATTAAAATGGGAACCGGTCCTAATTCACGTCAAGCATTTCAGGTTTTCCTAGATACAGAATTAAGTGAAGGAGTTCCTGATTTTGCAGGTAAAAAAGAACTATTAAGTATTTTTCCTAGTTTGAAATTTGGTCCAAGCATGGAGTCTAGCTTGTGGGCAATTATTATCATTTTGTTAAAATTGCCTAATGAGCAAATTACCAGTTTTATGCGTGATTGGAAAAATTCAAATGCAATGACAACTAATGTAGAACGAATCGTTGAACTATTTGACTTGCTTTCTGAACATAGTCCATCGGATTATGAGTTATTTAAGGCGGGTAAGGATGTTTTGCTAAACACAATCGATGTGGCTAAAATACTTGGACAGCCTGTTAATTCAGAAGCTTTAGTAGACCGCTATACTGCTTTACCAATTAAGTCTTCAGCTGATTTAGCAATTGATGGACGCTTTTTGATTAATGCAGGAATTCATCCTGGACCTGGCTTGGGTGAACTTTTAACCGAAATTAAGCAAAAAGTCATTACAGGTGAGCTTGAAAATAGTGAAGAAGCAATTACGGTTTATTTAAACGGACTCAGTGCCTAAACGTAAAACAAAACTGAAAAGTACATTAATGCAGAACCTAAGATAACAAATAGGTGCCAAATAACATGGATAAATGGTACATTTTTCATCGTATATAAAACTGCACCTACTGTGTAAGCTACCCCGCCTCCGACTAGTAGCCAAAAACCGGTTGGACTAAGACTAGCATACAAATAGTTGCCTGCCAAAATGACTAGCCAGCCCATTCCGACATAGAGGACTGTATCTAAAATCACGTGCTTGCCACGGTTAAAGATGTAATAAACAATTCCAAAAATCGCAATTAGCCAGATTAAAGTGAATAATAGCCAACCCCATTTTCCGCCTATGGCTACTAACGAAAATGGAGTATAAGATCCAGCAATTAAAAGGTAAATAGAGGAATGATCGAAGATTTGAAAGACATTTCTTGCTCTGGTAAAAATCAAGCTATGAAAAAGAGTTGAAAAAAGATATAGCAAAATCAAACAGACACCATAGATAGTGAATGTAATTAGCCTGAGTGGACTGCGAAGAGAAACAGCTTTAATGATTAATAGAATTAAACCGATCACAGCTAAGAAGAAACCGATTCCATGTGTTACTGCACTTAGTGTATTATCCCAAATTTGATAATTCTTACTTCTGTTTTTCGGTTCTTGCCAAAATTCTTTAAATTTCATAATGCAACAATCTATCCGCTTTCTTTTTTTTACTGGTTTTTTTGATATAATAATTTATAATTGATTCAGTTCACATTCTATCATAGAATGTGTAAAGCAATTCAGAATTGAGGTCGAGTAAGTTGTCAAGAATAAAAATTTTGACCGATTCTTCTGCACAATTAACACCAGAAGAAATTGAAAAATATGATATTACAGTTGTGCCCTTATCGGTAACAGTTGGCGGAAATACTTATCTTGATGGTATTGAAATTTCCAGACAAGAGTTTGTTAAAAAAATGAGTGAGTCAGCTGAACTACCTAAGACAAGCCAACCATCAATTGGTCGCTTAGTTGATACAATTAACGATTTAACTAGTGATGGTAGTGAAGTTATTGGGATTTTCTTAGCG
This sequence comes from Lactobacillus apis, assembly GCF_002837055.1. Lineage (GTDB taxonomy): Bacteria > Bacillota > Bacilli > Lactobacillales > Lactobacillaceae > Lactobacillus > Lactobacillus apis. The sequence goes on from NZ_PDKP01000001.1 coordinate 422,315, forward strand.
AAAGTTCTAAGCGGTACAATTGATGCTGCTCGTCAAGCAGTGAAGCTTACCGGTAAATCTGACCAAGTTCACATTGTTGATTCAGAGCTGACGGATCGGGCCGAAGGTCTGCAAGTTTTAGAAGCAGCTCGTGATGCCGAAAAAGGTAAATCAATTTCCGAAATAATTGATCATCTTGAAAAAATCAAGAAGACTCAGCGTTTACGGCTGATGATTGTCAACTTGGAAAATGTTATCAAGGGTGGCCGTTTGGGTCCTATTTCAGGTAAAATCGCTAATATGCTTAATATTAGAATTGAGTTACAAATGCCTAACGGCGAATTGAAGGTGGCCAAAAAAGGTCGTGGTAAGAAATTCATGATGGCTTTTGACCAACGCGTGCTTGATGATATTGAAGCAAATAAAGAAAAAATCAAAGAAGTTGGAATTTCTTATGTTTCACTAGATGGTGTTCCGCAAAAATTGCTCGATTTTGCCCAAAAAATTAAAGATATTAATTCAAAAATTGATGTCTTGGTTCGTGAGACTAGTCCAATTATTGCAACACATGCTGGTATGGATGCATATGCAATTTTGTATTACACGGAGTAAATAATTGGCCTATCGAGAGAGTTTTTACCGATATTTAATGACATTACGTGACGCTGATTCAAACGATGAAGTTGCGCAATTCGCAAATAATGCTCAAAATGATCAAACTTTTCCTAAACAGGAACAAGATTACGACAAATTGTCTGACTATCTTGAATTAAATGCAGGATATTTGTCTAGCATGAGTATTTTTGATCAAGCTTATCAAATGTATCGAGATAAAATGATGTATTAACAAAGGCCCTTTTGGGCCTTTTAGTGTTAAAAGAAGGCGAAATAATGGCTAATATTCAATGGTATCCTGGTCACATGAACAAGGCGCGTAACCAACTGGAAGATAAGATGGGGTTAATCGACGTCTTAGTTGAAGTTTTGGATGCTCGCATCCCTGAATCATCCCGAAATCCAATGATTAGTGAGCTAGTGGGTGACAAACCACATTTAATTATCCTAAATAAAGCTGATTTAGCTGATCCTGTGATGACTAAGATGTGGCAGAAAAAGCTCAGTGGCAAGGGCAAAGTTGTTATGGCCCTTGATTCATTGCATAGCACTAATATGCAGGTCTTAATCCGAATGATTAAAAAAGCTGCAAGTTCAAAGGTAGCTAAACTTGAATCAAAGGGTGCTTCCAATCCAGTAATTAGAATTGCCTTAGCTGGTGTTCCTAATTGCGGTAAGTCAACTATTATTAATCGATTGGTTGGACGTAATGTTGCTGCCGTTGGTAACAAGCCTGGAGTTACTAAGGGACAAACTTGGCTAAAAACGCCGTATAACATTCAAATTTTGGATACTCCGGGTATTCTTTGGCCTAAATTTGAAGATCAGGAAGTTGGCTATAAGTTGGCAGCACTTGGTTCAATTAAAGATAGTATTTTTAGTGCTGATGATGTTGCCCTATACTTGCTTTCGAAATTGCGTAAGTACTACTTAAACGATGTCGTTAAATTTGCTCGCTCGACTAAAGAAGAAGTTAGCAAAATTAATGACACTGATTTATTGCTTGCATTAACGGAACAATATGGGATGAGGGATGATTATGACCGCTTTTCACTTTATCTGTTACAGCGCTTGCGCAAAGGTAAAGTAGGAAGGATAACTTTAGACCGCCCATGACAATTAATGAGATAAAAGAACTATTGACCAATGACCGATTAAATGAAACTGAACTTGCCGAACTTGAAAATGATTCACGTTCAGGTGTCAAAAAGCTCTTGGACAGCTATCGACGTCGTAAAGAAAAACTGGCTCAAAAAAGGGAATCCTTTGAAAAGAGATTTACATATGAAAAAACTTTTTGGGCTAAGAATCAAATGGTTGCTGGTGTCGATGAAGTAGGACGGGGCCCCTTAGCAGGTCCAGTTGTTACGGCAGCAGTAATCATTGATGAGAATTTTGACCTAATCGATGTTAATGATTCCAAAAAGTTAAGTGCACAAAAAAGACTGGAACTTTATCCTAAAATTTTGGAAGAAGCTGTCAGTGTAGCAATTGGTGTTAAAGACGCTGAAGTAATTGATCAGGTTAATATTTATGAAGCTGACCGTTTGGCCATGGCTCAAGCAGTTAATGATCTTGATGTTCGTCCAGATGCCTTATTAGTAGATGCAATGAACGTTCCAGTTGATTTACCACAAATAGAATTAATCAAAGGTGATAGTAAGTCAAATTCAATTGCTGCTGCGTCAATTGTAGCCAAAGTTTTCAGAGATAAATTGATGGAAGATTATGCGGAAATTTATCCCGAGTATCATTTTGATTTGAATGTTGGCTATGGAACTAAAGATCATATTGCTGCAATTAGAAAATATGGGCCGACCCCAATTCACCGAAAAACTTTTGCACCAGTTAGTGATTTTTATAAATAAGAAATTTTGTCTCCTTTTTACGTAATTCTAATTAGGAGGCTTTTTATGAAGATAACAAATTTTCTTTTGCGCTTAAAATTACAAAACGGAATCGGTTATGTTAAGATGTTGCAAATTGCTAGTCAATTGCCTACTAGCGAAGTTAATCCTGAAATAATTAAGCAAATGGATTTGCCAAGTAAGTTGATCAAGTCAGCGTTAACAGCATTTTATGATCAACAGGCTGAAGCAAAGATTACGCGAATAAAAAAGCAGTGTCAGATAATTAGTTTTTTTGATCAAGTGTATCCCCAAAAATTACGGGAAATATATCGACCGCCGTTAATTTTGTTTGCGCAAGGTAATTTGAAATTGTTGCAGGAAAATGTCATCACTATTGTGGGTTCGCGTCAGGCAACTGATTATAGTCAATTGGTTTTGAATAAAATAGTGCCGCAATTAGTTAAAAGCAACTTTGTTATTGCTAGTGGATTGGCAATGGGTGTTGATGTAATGGCACACAGCGCTACATTGAATAATGGAGGAAAAACCATTGCCGTTATTGGAAATGGTTTAAATCACTTTTATCCAGAACGCAATAGTCAAATTCAAAGGCAGATTATTAATGAAGGTTTAGTTCTTAGTGAATATTTGCCTGATACACCACCAAGGCCCTTTCGCTTTCCAGAAAGAAATCGAATTTTGGCTGGAATTGCTAACAGCGTAATTGTTACCGAAGCTAAAGAAAAGTCGGGTTCGTTAATAACGGCCAATATTGCGCTTCAAGAGAATCGTAATATTTATGCAGTTCCCGGTCCGATTAATAGCCAACTTTCCACTGGTCCGAATAAGTTAATTAAAGCAGGGGCAACACCAATAACTGATTTTTCTTCTTTAGCTTGAATAAGTTGACAATTGGTAGGCAAATATTCTATTCTCAGACTAGTATTTTTAAATAGATTTTTAATGAGGAGGCTTTTGATGCCTACGAAATCAAAGCCAAGTAAACGAAAAAAGACATTGGTGATCGTTGAGTCACCCGCAAAGGCTAAGACAATTGAAAAATATCTTGGTCGTAATTACCGAGTTATTGCTTCTAAAGGTCATATTCGTGATTTGCCTAAATCACAGATGGGAATTGATTTTGATAATGATTACAAACCAAAATATATTTCTATTCGTGGTAAGGGCGATACGATTAAAGAATTGAAGTCGGAAGCCAAAAAGGCTAAAGAAGTATATTTGGCCTCCGACCCGGATCGTGAAGGAGAAGCAATTGCTTGGCACGTTGCGCATACGCTAAATTTGGATGATACTGCCAAAAACCGTGTAACCTTTAATGAGGTTACTAAGGATGCAGTCAAAAACAGTTTTAAAAATCCGCGTGCAATTGACATGGACACGGTTAATGCGCAACAAGCAAGAAGAATTCTTGATCGAATTGTTGGTTATTCACTTTCGCCAATATTATGGGACAAAGTTAAAAAAGGTTTAAGTGCAGGACGTGTTCAATCTGTTGCACTCAAGCTGGTAATTGACCGCGAAAAAGAAATTAAAAACTTCAAGCCTGAAGAATATTGGACAATTGACGCTGAGTTTAAAAAGAAAACTAAGTCATTTAAAGCATCTTTTTGGGGTGTTGATGGTAAAAAGCAAGAACTACCTAATAATGAAGCAGTTCAAAAGGTTTTGGCAAAAATCGATAAAAAGAAGCCGTTTGAAATTAACAATGTTTTAAAGCGTGAACGTCGTCGGCAACCTGCAGCTCCTTTTACGACTTCAACGCTTCAACAAGAAGCCAATAAGCGGTTGAACTACCGTACAAGAAGAACGATGAGTATAGCCCAGCAGCTTTATGAAGGAATTAGTTTGGGTAAACAGGGGACAGTAGGTTTGATTACCTATATGAGAACCGACTCTAAGAGAACATCACCAGTTGCTCAAGCAGAAGCTTCTAAGTTCTTAAATGAGAAGTATGGCAAAGAATATGCGGCCAAAGGTGCAAGGCACTTCAAAAACCAGGAAGATGCTCAGGATGCCCATGAAGCAATTAGACCAACTAGTGTTTACCGCACACCCGAGTCCCTCAAATCCGTATTAACAACTGAGCAATATCGTTTGTATAAACTGATTTGGGCACGGTTTGTTGCAAGTGAAATGACACCAGCAGTTTATGATACTGTTAGAGCAGATATTGAACAAAATGGTGTTACATTTAGGACTACTGGTTCAAAAATGAAATTTGCTGGTTTTACAAAAGTTTATGATAACTTGCAAGAAAAGAATATTGAGCTTCCAGATTTAAATGATGGAGACGAAGTTAAACTTGCAAAATCCGATAATAAGCAGCATTTCACTTTACCACCTGCTAGATATACTGAAGCAAGTTTAGTACACACGCTGGAAGAAAATGGTGTTGGTCGTCCGTCAACATATGCACCGACTATTGACACGATTCAAAGACGTTACTATGTTAAGCTTGAGGCTAAGTCGATTGTACCAACTGAGTTGGGTGAAATCGTTGATAATTTAATCGAAAAGTTTTTCCCAGATATTGTTAATATCGACTTTACTGCTCAATTAGAAAATGACCTCGACAGTATTGAGGCCGGTAAAAAGAACTGGGTAAAAGTGGTTGATGAATATTACCACCCATTCAAGAAAGAATTAGATAAAGCTGAAGCAGGGATTCAAAAAGTTCAGATTAAGGATGAGCCTGCTGGATTTAACTGTGATATCTGTGGTGCCCCTATGGTCATCAAAATGGGACGCTATGGTAAGTTCTATGCTTGTTCACGTTTCCCTGATTGCCGTAACACTAAGGCGATTGTCAAAAAAGTTGGCGTTACTTGTCCAAAATGTGGCAAAGGAGACGTTGTTGAGAAAAAATCTAAGCGTAATCGTAAATTCTATGGTTGTTCGCGTTACCCTGAATGTGACTTTGTTTCGTGGGATATGCCGATTAGCCGTAATTGTCCAAATGATGGACATTTCTTAGTTGAAAAGAAAACTAAAAAGGGCTTAGTAATTTCATGTCCAAACGGTGACTACAAAGAAGAACCTAAGGATGAAAAAATAACAAAATAAAATTAAATTTATGTAAATATCATCAAATCATAAAATCGCTTTTTTATCACTTAGGTTTTACAATTATACCAAACTAATGTTTGGGTGATGTGCAGTGAGTAAAGAATTTGACAAACGAGTAGATGATTTTTTCAGGACATATCAAGACCGTGGTATGAAGAAGTGGCAAGGATTTATGCTAAGCGATTTTACTTCTAAAGCTGATAAAATTGATAAGGAACGCGCGAAAGTCTATGAAAAAAGAAGCCGATGAACGAGAAAGAGATTAGTGAATTACTAATGATAGCTTATTCTAATCATAGATCAGTATCAGTACAGTTGAAGCAGGTTGATATCGATGATAAATTCCTGCCTGATATAGTTGGCACCGTAGATGGCTATCAAGTTGACCATGTAGTTATTTCAGGTGAATGGATTGAGTTAGAGGACATTAATCATGTGGAGATAAAATAAAAAAGAGTAGTTTTCTTGATAACTACTCTTTTTTGTTCTAAGCACTTTGGCGGATAAACTCGATTAAAATGCTAATATTTTAAAATCAAATCTATTGGAGAACAAAAGTGGCAGCCTTGAGTTATTAGGCTGCCTCTAAAATTGCACGTATGATGTAGCACAGTTATTATCTTAACTGCGGATAATTATATCACTACTATTTAATTTAAAAAGGTCATACATTTAACTTATAAATAATGTAGAATAAAATATAACGACAATAGATTTTTAAAAGGATAGGATATAGGCAGGAGACAATGATTACTTTTATCGCAGTAGTGCTAGATTTTTGTTTAACAGGTTCTATTATTTATATGTTGTATCATGATTATAAGCTTAAAAAGTCAGGATCAACGGAAAAGCCACTCAAAAAGAAGTGGCAATATTGGGTAAGTATATTTGCGCTATTTTGTGTAATGGGTGTGGTAGTTTCTTTTGATAATACTGCACAAAATGAAAATAGCAGTGATGTAGCAAAATTAAAAAGAAAAAAGAAAAAGCAAATAGCTGCATATAAAAAAGCTACTCAAGCTGCTGATGATAACGATTCCGAAGACGACAATAGTGAAGTTGACGCTAAGGAAGCAAACGCTAATATTACTATGCTATTAAAGGATGACCAGAAAGATGCTTCAAATGGTAATGAAAAATTTGCCTATGCTCTATATCTTAAAAAAATAAAGTATAGCAATGACGGCATAGAGGTTCAAGTTACCAACGACTTCTTCAATCTTTCAAATGATGAAAAAGATATTGTTGCTGAAAGAGTACAAGGTGTAGTCGGTGCTGGAATTTCAATGGTTGACAGCGACTACGAACCTAAAGATGACCAGCAAGGACATCACTTGAGCTTTTATTATGGAAAGATTGCAGTTGGCCACTCCAAAATGCTAGATTCTCACAAGTATAAGTGGTATAAATCAGCTAACTAATTTTTGTCTTTTCAACAATTTAAGCTGGAAAAACGGGAGAATAAAAACGTTGGAATAATTCGAAAAAAGTTCGAATAACTTTTTAAAACAGTTAGAGCTAGTTGTATTGAGCACCGTATTAATAGGATTGTTTAATTGTGTTTCCTCCTATATATAGCGTTCAGAAACATTTTGATTTGATGATATTCTTTTATTTAAGCTTAATTTAACTGATTTTTTAGTAAAGGAAGATATAAACATGCCAAAAAGTGTAACTGTTATTGGTGGTGGCTTAGCTGGAAGTGAAGCTGCCTGGCAATTAGCAAAACGCGGGATTCCAGTTGATCTTTATGAGATGCGTCCTAAGAAGATGACGCCTGCACATAAAACGGGTGAATTGGCCGAGTTAGTGTGCACAAATTCAATGAGATCCAATCAACTATCTAATGCTGTTGGATTATTAAAAGAAGAAATGCGTCAACTAGATTCGTTAATTATTGAAGCTGCCGATAAAACGCAGGTTCCAGCTGGAGGAGCTTTAGCAGTCGATCGTGATGAGTTTAGTGAATATATCACGCAAAAGCTTCATGCATTGCCAAATATCACTTTTCATGGAGAAGAAATTACTGAATTGCCTAAAGATGGTATTACGGTAGTTGCAACTGGCCCCTTGACTAGTGATGCACTAGCAGACCAGATTAAACAATTTTCTGGTATAGATAGTTTACATTTCTTTGATGCAGCTGCCCCAATTATTGCGGCAGATTCAATTAATATGGATATTGTGTATAAAAAATCACGTTATGACCGTGGTGATGCAGCATATCTTAACTGTCCAATGACACAAGAAGAATATGAAAAGTTTGCTCACGAATTGGTCAATGCGGAAACTGCCGAAATGCATAGTTTTGAAAAGGAAGATGTTTTTGAAGGCTGCATGCCAATTGAAGTAATGGCCGGCCGTGGAGAAAAAACAATGCTCTTTGGTCCACTTAAGCCAGTTGGTTTAGAGGATCCACATACTGGAAAAACTCCTTATGCGGTTGTTCAACTGCGTCAGGATAATGCAGCTGCTTCAATGTATAACATTGTTGGTTTCCAAACTCATCTTAAGTATGGCGAGCAGAAGAGAGTCTTTTCGATGATTCCGGGTTTGGCTGATGCACGTTTCATTCGCTATGGTAAAATGCACCGCAATACTTATATGGCTTCCCCAGAAGTTTTAGCAGCTACTTACGAAGCTAAAAAGCAGCCAGGACTATTTTTCGCCGGCCAAATGACAGGAGTTGAAGGTTACGTCGAAAGTGCCGGCAGTGGCTTAGTTGCTGGTATCAATGCAGCAAAGACTGCCTGTGATCAAGCTCCCGTTGTCTTTCCGAAGGATACTGCACTTGGTTCAATGGCCAACTATGTTACAACCACTAGTGTTAAACATTTTCAGCCAATGAATGCCAGTTTTGCCTTGATTCCTGGTTTAGAAGGAAAGAAAATTCGCAATAAGCGTGAACGGCATGAAAAAATTAGTGAACGTAGTTTAGCAGATCTTGCAACTTTTAAGCAGGAAGAATTGATGTAAAAATGACAGGTGCTAATGAAAGTGATGAACTAACGCTTTTTATTTCTTATCTTCAAAACGAACGGCATTACAGTAAAAATACGGTTATTTCTTATCAAAATGATTTGCTTGAGGCAAAAGCATTTTGGCAGGATAATGGTGGTTTTGATGGCTGGAAAAAGGTTACTAGAAGGGATGTTGAGCTTTTTATACAAAATCTCGCAGAACGCAAAGTAGCAAGGTCCACACAATCACGAAAAATGTCGAGTTTGCGGTCATTTTACCGCTTTCTAACTAAGCGGAAAATTGTTAAAATAGACCCAACGCAAACGGTTGTTTTGCGCGCTAAAGATCATAAACTACCGCAGTTCTTTTATGCTCCTGAAATCAAGCAGGTTTTTGATTCACTTAAGTCCAATGAGCCATTAACAATGCGCAATCTAGCAATGCTTGAATTGTTTTATACAACTGGCATGCGGGTAAGTGAAGTAAGTGAATTAAAAATTGAGCAAATTGACTTGGAGTTAAAGATTATTTTAGTTCATGGAAAAGGAAATAAAGATCGTTACGTGGCTTTTGACGAGCAAACTGAAGAGGCACTGTCGAACTATCTGAATGAAGGACGACCCAAGCTCTTAAAAAATGCAGATGATAATAAAACTGTTTTTTTAAATAATTTAGGGAAGCCGCTAACTACGCGCGGAATTGAATATATTATGCAAAAAGTATTTAATAATGCGGGGATAAAAGGAAAAGTTCATCCCCATGAATTACGCCATTCATTTGCGACAGCTATGCTTAATAATGGTGCCGATTTGCGTAGTGTTCAAGAGTTATTAGGACACATTAATTTGTCGACAACACAAATTTATACTCACGTAACAATGAGTCATTTACAGGCAAATTATGATCAGTTCTTTACACGTAATGATAAGAAAGATGAGGCAAAATAATGACAACTATATGTTCAGTAAGATATAACGGAAAAACTGCAATTGCGGGTGACGGTCAGGTTACTTTAGGTGAAAAGGTAATCGCAAAAGCAACAGCAAAAAAGATTCGCCGTATTTACCATGATCGCGTGGTTATTGGCTTTGCCGGTGGTGTTGCCGATGCAGTTAGTTTACAAGATATGCTAGAAGGTAAACTTGAAGCGTTTGGTGGCGATTTGCGTCGTGCTGCAGTTGAAATGGCGCAGTCCTGGCGAAAAGATGCAACTTTGCAAAAGCTAGACGCAATGTTGATTGCATTCGATGATAAGGACTTGTTACTAATTTCAGGAAACGGAGAAGTTCTTGAGCCAGATGAAAACGTAGTTGCAATTGGTTCTGGTGGTAATTTTGCTCAGGCTGCAGCAATTGCTATGATTAGACATTCTTCTGATATGTCAGCCAGTGAGATTGCTCATGAAGCTGTTGAAATTGCTTCTGGAATCGATATTTTTACCGATGATCAAATTCATACGGATGAACTTTAAAGGTGAGTGAATAAGTAATGGATATCAAAACACCCAAACAAATTGTTAGCTTATTAGACGAATATATTATTGGTCAAGATGAAGCTAAAAAAGCTGTTGCAGTGGCTCTTTATAACCGTTATCGACGCATGCAACTGCCTAAAAAGATGCAGGAAGATATTACTCCTAAAAACATGTTAATGGCAGGACCAACTGGGGTCGGAAAAACAGAAATTGCTAGAAGACTGGCAATTATTGTTGATGCACCTTTTGTAAAAGTTGAAGCAACCAAATTTACTGAAGTTGGTTATGTTGGCCGTGACGTCGAATCAATGGTGCGTGACTTAGTTAGTGAAGCTGTTCGAATGGAAGAAAAGGATCAGTTTGACCATGTTCGTGCTCAAGCAGCAAAAGAAGCAAATAAAACAATTGTACGTTTGCTTGTTCCTGGCATTAAAAAAGAAAAAAGAAGAAATCAAATGCAGGAATTGCAGGACATGATGTCAATGCTCATGCCAAATGATCAAAACGCTAATAACGTTCCTGAAGCTGACCAAGAAGAAGTAACGGACGAAATCAGAAATGAGCGTTTGTCAGTTGCTGAACAACTTGACAAAGGCTTGCTAGAAGACCGTGATGTGACGATTGAAGTAGAACAAGCTCCAAAAATCAACCCAATGGGTAACATGATGAACCAAATGGGCGTGGATATGGGCTCAATGCTTAATGAAATGATGCCAAAGAAACGTGTTAAACGGACCATGTCTGTTAGGGATGCCCGTGAAGTTCTAATTCAAGAAGAATCAAAGAAGTTAGTTGATTATGACTCAATCTATCAAAAGGCAATTGAGCGTACATCAAACAATGGTATTATTTTTATCGATGAAATTGACAAAATAGCTGCTGGAAACAAGAAGACTTCGGGAGAAGTGTCCCGTGAAGGTGTTCAACGCGATATCTTACCAATTGTTGAAGGATCAACCGTTCAAACCAAGTATGGTCCTGTATCAACGGATCATATTCTCTTTATTGCTGCCGGTGCTTTTTCAGAATCTAAACCAAGTGATTTAATTCCAGAACTTCAAGGACGTTTTCCAATTCGAGTTGAGCTAAATGCTTTAACCAAGGAAGATTTTGTGAAGATTTTGAAGGATCCAGCAGATTCTCTGCTTGAGCAATATGTTGCATTGATGAAAGCTGATGGCATCAAATTAGTCTTCACAAAAGAAGCAGTTGATAAAATAGCTCAAATAGCGTTTGATGTTAACCAGGGAACGGATAATATTGGTGCTAGAAGACTATCAACTATTTTGGAAAAGTTGCTTGAAGATGTTTTGTATGAAGGTCCTGACATGGCAATGGGTGAAATTACAATAACTGAAGCATATGTTGATGAAAAACTTAGTGATATAATAACAAATAAGGATTTAACTAAGTTCATTCTTTAACAAAAGGCGATGATTTAACATGGATTACACAATTAAAAACAGCATTTTGCAAGTCACAATTGCAAGTAAAGGTGCTGAAGTCCAGAGTGTTAAAAGTTTACATAGTGGGTATGAATATATTTGGCAAGCCGATCCAGAGGTCTGGAATCGACATGCACCGATTCTATTTCCAATTGTTGGTAGACTAAAAAATGATGAATATACTTATCAAGGCAAAACCTATCATTTAAATCAACATGGTTTTGCACGTGATCAAGAATTTAAAGTTGAGCAACAGACTGATGAAAGTATTACGCTTCTATTGACTGATAATGAAGAGACAAGAAAAGTCTACCCATTTAAGTTTGAATTGCGCGTAAACTATAATTTACTCAATAATTTATTGGAAGAGAATTTTAGTGTGGTCAATAAGTCTGATGGTGAAATGATTTTTGGTATCGGTGGTCACCCTGGCTTTAATATTCCAACTACTTCTGAGCTAACAAAGGAAGATTTCTACTTTAGTACTAAACCATCCCGTGCACGGGTACGGATTCCTTTAAAGGGAGCTTATTTGGATTGGCAAAATCGTTCTTTAGCTTCAACCAATAGTCTGATTGCGCTAAGTGATCATTTGTTTAAAGACGATGCATTAATTTTCCAATTACGTGGTCATGAAAATCAGGTTTCTCTCAGAACAGATGCAAACAATTTCCACGTAAACGTTTGGTTACGGGATGCTCCATTTGTTGGTGTTTGGTCGCAATATCCAAAAACAGCTGACTATGTTTGTATTGAACCTTGGTGGGGAATAGCTGATCGAAGTGATACCAACCAAAAGCTAGAAGAAAAATATGGGATGAACCATTTGCCTGCCGGTGAAACTTTCACGGCTGGCTTCAGTATGGCGTTCCATGATAAAGATGAATAACTTATAATTAAGCAAAAAAGTATGGCGACCAGTCATACTTTTTTTGTGCAATCAAAAATGAATGATAAAAATATTTTTCCTACTAATTTTAGTTATAACTAGCAATTTTTTGTATAATTCAAATCACTTGTTGCTAATTGACCTACTATTTAGCACCACTATATATTGTGATAACATTCTAGAAGAGTCAAAGTTTAGTGTTAAAGTTTAGTGTTAAGGAAGGAAAAATTAATGACAAACAATAAGAAACTCGTAGGAGCAATTATTGCTGTTGGGGTGCTGAGCTTTTTGGGAATAGTAATTGAAACTGCGCTAAACATCGCTTTCCCGCAGTTAATGAAACAATTTGCAGTTTCAGCAAAAACAGTTCAATGGCTAACTACAGGATATATGCTTGTTTCAACGATTATCATCCCCTTTGGGTCATTTTTGCGTAAAAGGTATCGAGCAATCGCCTTATTTAGGGTTGCGGTTATTTCTTTTTTGATTGGAACAATCATGGCAGGATTTACAAGTAGTTTTGCGATGCTCTTGGGTGGTCGTCTCCTACAAGGAATCGCAGATGGAATTGGTCTACCATTAATGTTCTCCCTGATATTAGAGCAGGCGCCAAAAGAGAAGGTTGGAACTTTAATGGGTATTGGAACACTAGTTATTGCCTTTGCACCTGCTGTTGGTCCTGCATATGGTGGTCTTATTTTGAACTATTTACCATGGCAAGCCTTATTTATTTTAATTATTCCAATAATCATTATTACCTGGTTATTAGGAGAACGAAGTATTGTTCAGGTCAAAAAACCAGTTCGAGTACCATTTGATTTCCAAGGTGGGGCTTTTTTAAGTGTATTTTTGGTGTCGACTTTATGGTTGCTACTTGATTTAACTGACCAGCAATTTGGCTTAAGACAGATTGTTTTACTGCTTGTTGCGCTAATTAGTTGCTTAGTCTTTGTTTATTGCGAACAAAAGAGTGATCATGCTGTAATCAAACTAGCTCTTTTTAAAAGTGTGCGTTTTGATGGCTTACTAATTGCCTTTTTCTTATTGCAATTGATTTCGCTATGCCTATCTTTTTTACTTCCCAACGTTTTGCAAACAGCATTTGCGCAGACAACTGCAAATACTAGCCTACTTATCCTTCCCGCCGCAATTACAGATGCTATTGTTGCAGCGTTAGCTGGCATTATTTACGATAAAACTAATCCGCGTCTGCCAATAATTTTGGGTGTAATTATTATTTGCTTTAGCTTTGTGACTGCAAATTTTAATGTGGCATCGGTTTCTATCATAGTGATTAGTTATGTAGTTTTTATGGTCGGCTTGGGGTTGAGCTACAGTAATATTATGACGTTTAGCTTAGCAAAGCTTGAAAATGAGGAGTCTAATGACGGCAATGTGATTTTTATGACGGCCCAATCTTATTCTGGTGCAATGGGAACAGCTCTGGCGGCGTCACTTTTGACTTGGGGTCAAACTCAAAGTAAGGATATTGTGTACGGAACACTTGCCAGTCTAAAATTAAGTTTTGAGGTGCTTTTGTTAATCTCGGTTATTGTGGCTGTGCTTTGTATAGTTAGCTTAATTGAGGTTAAGCGAAAGTAGGATATCTTTTTCCTGCAAAAAGATGCCAAAATATTCCGTTGCGAACTTTTGTTCTTATAACTATAATAAAATAGCTAGCAAATAGTTGCTAGCTGTATTTATTCACTTAATGTTTATAACTTGTTGTGTTTTTTCTTGTACCAATACCATAATCCGAACGGAATAATGTTTTCTTGATGGTTAATTAGTCGCTTAATATTGCTGCGGTGCCGGATAAAAAGTATAACCATAATGCAGCCAACGATAATTTCAAGGAAAAGGTCATGAAAAAAGAAAGTGCTAATAAAAATTAGGACAACCGCAATTAGACTGGCTAAACTCACATATGAAGTAATGAAAACAAGTGGAAGAAAGATTAGGGCACAAACGCCGAAAAACTTTAGGTTGTAGCCTAAAAAGAGACCGGCACTTGTTGCAACTGCTTTACCACCCTTAAATTTTAGAAAAATTGAAAAAGTGTGACCTAGAATTGCTAGGCCACCGGAAATTAATAGTAAGTATTTAGGACCAGCAATATGAAATAGACGTGGCAAGTTAGTAGCTAAAGTTCCTTTTAGAACGTCAACTACTAAAACAAAGCTCCCGGCAAAAGGACCTAAAACTCGAAAAGAGTTTGTGGTACCAATGTTGCCTGAACCATAGTCACGAATGTCTTCAGCAAAAAATATTTTTCCGATAATTACCCCAGTGGGGAAGGAACCTATTAAGTATGCTAGAATAAATACCAGTATTAATTTTAGATTTATCATTTATATCCTGCTCTCTTAAAGTCTAAGGCTATTTTATCAAAGATTACTTGGCTTGAGGATTAAAATATATAAATGATTGAAAACTGGAGGAATTTATTTGGCTAAAACAAATAAAAACGCAAATTCTTACGATGATTCATCGATTCAGATTCTTCATGGTTTAGAGGCTGTTCGTAAGCGTCCAGGAATGTATATTGGATCAACTGATATTCATGGCCTGAACCAACTAGTTTACGAAATTGTCGATAATTCAGTTGATGAAGCAATGGCCGGATACGGTCAGGAAATTGATGTCACAATTCATCAAGATAACAGTGTCACCGTGCGCGATTTTGGGCGAGGCATGCCTACTGGAATGCACAAATCTGGTCGCCCAACAATTGAAGTTATTCTGACGGTTCTTCATGCTGGAGGAAAATTCACTGAACAGAACTACAAGACATCAGGTGGTTTGCATGGTGTTGGTTCTTCGGTAGTTAATGCTTTATCCAGTTATATGGATGTAAAGGTTGTTCGTGATGGCGTTGCGTATGAAGAAGAATTTAAAGACGGTGGGCATCCAGTAGGTACTTTAAAACGTTTAGGTAAAACTAAAGAAAAAACAGGAACCTGCATTACCTTTAAGCCAGACGAAACAATTTTTTCTACTATTAAATATAAGTACGAAACAATTCAAGAACGAATTCGTGAATCTGCTTTTCTATTAAAGGGTGTGCGCTTTGTTTTAACTGATGAGCGCGAACCACAGCATCATGATGATTTTAAGTATGATAATGGGATTGAGTCCTTTGTATCCTACTTAAATGAAGGTAAAGAAACCCTTAATGATGTCTTCTACTTTGATGGTAAGCAAGATGAAATTGAAGTTGAATTTAGTGGCCAATACAGTGATAGTTATTCAGAAAACTTGGTTTCGTTTGTCAATAATGTGCGGACTGCTGACGGTGGTAGCCATGAAGTGGGTGCTAGAAGCGGATTTACTCGTGCGTTTAATGACTATGCTAAAAAGCAAGGCTTACTAACCAAAAAAGATAAGAACATTGATGGCTCTGACTATCGTGAAGGTTTAAGTGCTGTTTTGTCTGTCAAGATACCTGAAGAGCAGCTAGAGTTTGAAGGGCAGACCAAAGGTAAACTAGGTACACCTCAGGCAAGATCCGTTGTAGATGCGATTGTTTACGAAAAAATGTCGTACTATTTGATGGAAAATGGTGAACTAGCTCAGGAGCTGGTCAAAAAGGCACAGCGAGCAAGGGATGCACGTGAAGCAGCCAAGAAAGCTAGAAACGAAAGTCGTAATGGCAAGAAACGTCGTAAAAAAGAAGTTCTATCTGGGAAGCTAACACCAGCGCAATCTCGCAATCCTAAGAAAAATGAACTTTTTCTAGTGGAGGGAGACTCAGCCGGTGGTTCTGCTAAGCAAGGCCGAGATCGTCGTTTCCAAGCAATTTTGCCTTTACGTGGTAAGGTTTTAAACACCCAAAAGGCTAAATTACAAGATATTTTTAAAAACGAAGAAATTAATACTATGATTTATACCATAGGAGCCGGTGTTGGTGCCGAATTTAAAGTCGAAGATTCTAATTACGACAAAGTAATCATTATGACGGATGCCGACGACGATGGAGCTCATATTCAAATTTTGCTATTAACCTTCTTTTACCGCTACATGAGACCGATGATAGAGCACGGTAAAATTTATATTGCACTGCCCCCACTATATCGTTTACAAAAAGGTCGCGGGAAGAAAGCTCAAGTTAAATATTCCTGGACTGATGAAGAACTTGTAAATGATGAAAAGGAAATGGGCCGTGGTTATTCCTTGCAGCGTTTCAAAGGTCTTGGTGAAATGAATGCTGAACAACTATGGAACACTACAATGGATCCAGAGACAAGAATGCTGATTCGCGTTAAGATTGATGATGCTGCACTAGCTGAGCGCCGAGTAACTACTTTAATGGGTGACCAAGCAGAAGCTAGAAGAAATTGGATTGAGGAAAACGTCAAATTTAGATTAGGCGAAAATGCTTCAATTCTTGAAGAAGAAAATGAATAGAGGGGTTTAATTAATGGCTACAAAAGAACGAATTCGTGAAATGCCACTTGAGCAAGTCATGGGTGAACGTTTTGGAAGGTATTCTAAATATATTATTCAAGAAAGAGCCTTACCTGATATTCGTGATGGCTTGAAGCCCGTACAAAGAAGAATTTTGTACGCAATGTACCAAGATAATAATACTTATGATAAGCCATTTAAAAAAGCTGCTAAGGCGGTTGGTAATATCATGGGTAACTTTCACCCTCACGGTGACAGCTCTATCTATGGCGCATTAGTCCACCTTTCTCAAGATTGGAAAATGCGTGAGCCGCTAATTGAAATGCACGGTAATAATGGCTCAATGGACGGTGATGGTCCTGCAGCCATGCGTTATACGGAGTCTCGTCTAAGCAAAATTTCCAATATGCTTTTGGAAGATATTGATAAAGATACTGTCAATATGGTGCTTAACTTTGATGATACTGAATATGAGCCGACAGTTTTACCTGTACGCTATCCCAATTTACTTGTTAATGGTTCAACAGGTATTTCTGCTGGTTATGCTACAGAAATACCTCCACATAACTTATCTGAAGTAATTGATGCGACTATCTATCTCTTGAAGAATCCTGATGCAACACTTGATGAATTGATGAAATTTGTTAAGGGACCAGATTTTCCAACTGGGGCGATTGTTCTTGGTAAAAAAGGTTTAAGAGAAGCATATCAAACTGGCCGTGGTCGTATTCAGGTTCGTGCTAAGTCAACAATTCAAGAAATCCGCGGGCATCGCGAAGAAATTATCATTACAGAGATTCCTTACGCAGTAAATAAAGCTTTACTTGTCAAAAAGATGGATGAAATCCGTCTTAACAAAGAAATTGATGGTATTGCGGAAGTACGTGATGAGACTGATCGTCATGGTTTATCCATTGCGATTGAATTAAAAAAGGGTGCAGATGCGCAAAACATTTTAAACTACTTGTTCAAGAACACCGAATTACAAGTTTCTTATAACTTCAATATGGTTGCCATTGATCATATGACGCCAATGCAAGTTGGATTGAAGCATATTCTTTCTTCGTACTTGGAGCATGAAAAAGATGTTGTCATTAAACGGACAAAGTATGACTTGAATAAAGCAGAAGCACGGCTTGAAATTATTCAAGGTCTGATTCATGCGATGGATATCTTAGATCAAGTAATTAAGGTTATCCGTGCATCTAAGAACAAGACTGAAGCTAAGAAAAATATTTCGGAGCAATTTGATTTTACTGAGCGTCAAGCAGAAGCAATCGTTTCTCTGCAACTGTATCGCTTAACCAATACCGATGTTGATGCCTTGGTAGCTGAGCAAGCAGAACTTGATAAAAAAATTGAGCAGTATCGTACACTTCTGTCCGATTCAAAGGTTTTAGACAAGGAAATTATTAAAGAACTGTCAGCTGTTAAGAAAGAATTTGGAAATCCACGAAGAACAGAAATTTCATCAGAAACAGCACAAATTAAAATTGATGAAAAGGCGTTAGTAGCGGATGAACAAGTTCGTGTATTGATTAGTAAAGACGGCTATTTAAAGCGCTCTTCATTAAGATCATGGCAGTCAAGTGATGATGAAGAAAACGGTCTTCCTGATGGGGATGAAGTCGTATTTGAGAAGACTTTGTCTACGCTTACTTGTCTATATCTCTTTACCAATCATGGTAATGTGATTTTTCGTCCCGTTAACGAACTAATTGAGACGAAATGGAAAGATACTGGACAGCACCTATCACAAGAAATAGGTTTAAATAATGATGAACAAATAATTCGTGTCTTTGATTTTGAGCAACTAGATCAAAAGGTTAACTTCTTAATTGCAACAGATGATGGCTATATTAAGCAGCTACAATTAGCAAACTTACAGCCAACCAGAACATATAAATCGCGAGCAATTACTGCGATTAAAATGAAAAATAATGATAGTAAGGTTGTACGAGTTGACTTGGTTCAACCGGATTCTAAGCAAGAAATAATTTTATTTACTCATAATGCTTATGCAGTTCGCTATGACATTAGTGAAATACCGGAATCGGGTGCAAAGGCCGTTGGAGTTAAATCAGTTAATCTGAAAGATGACGACTTTGTTGTATCTTATGTCTTAATTCAACCTGACTACCTTGATCTAATGCGTGTAGGATTAATTACCCAGAGAGGAGCATTTAAGCAGTTTAAAGCCAATCTGATTAATAAAGTATCTCGGGCCAAAAGAGGAGTTCTCGTTCTACGTGAGCTGAAGAATAATCCACACCGCGTTGTTGCTGTTGCCTCATATGGTCAAGATCATACTTTAATGATTACGACTTCAAGTAAGCGACACATTAAAGTGAATACGAACGAATTTCCACTTGGAGATCGCTATTCAAATGGTTCATTTGTGATAGATACTACAAGTGAAGGTTTACCTGTTAGTTTAAGAATCGGTAACCCACTTAGTTCACGGTAAATAATATTTATACATACACTGTTATTTAATAGAGCTTGCGGCAGTATATTTTGAACTACTCTTTGACATGAAGGGGTTTTTGAACGATAATAGCATATAAATAGAGTTATATTATTGTTAAGATAGAAGGATTAATTTATATGCCTAAAACAGATACAATACTATCAACAAAGTCGTTACATTATTTTTTGCAATTAATCGATACCATGAATTACACTCAGGCGGCGCAAATTTTAGGAATTACGCAGCCAGCCTTAACTCAACAAATTAAAAAGATCGAACATGCAATTGGGACACCTTTATTTGGGCAAATGGGCAAGAAACTCTATCTAACTGAAGCCGGCAAGCAATTACAAACGGGAGCAATTAAGCTTTTAGGAACAATCAATTCTGTTGTTAATGATATCCAGGAGTTTACTCAAGCTGATAAAGGTAATATTTCAATTGGAGTTTTAGACAGTGTTAGTTCTGAGCTATTAAGAAAATTTTTAATTCGTTTCAATCAGCAAAGTCCAGATATCACAATTAACGTTTGTTACTTTAATCGCAAAGATTTGTGGTATAACCTCGATAATAATTTAATAGACTTTGGGTTGTTCTATGTACCTGCAAATATAAAGAAAAGTCAGGTTAATCTGCATAATCAATATGAGTACATGCAGATTTGTGAAGACCGGATTACAGTATTAACTCATGATCACGAATTAGAAGCAGGGAAGGCTTACCCTTCTTCAAAATTTATGGACAAAAAGTGGGTGGCATATCCAGACAACTTTTACTTAACACAGTTGATGAAGGAAAAATTTGGTAGCAAAATTAATGCTAAGAATGGTATGAAAGTTCCATTGAGTTTTTCTTCAACTGAGCAATTAGTAGAGACTGCGGAAGAAACAAGTTATGACACATTTGTCAGTTCTTCATATTATCAACTGCATAAGAGTGAAATTAATTTAACTCCTGTATATATAGAAGGTACTCCAGAATATTCTGTTTCAATTATTTATCGTAAGGGTAAGATTGACGTGCCACGTATTAAGAGCATTTTAACGGAACTGAAAAAGTTCTTGGACGAATAACTATTATTAGGTAAACTACTAAGTAAAGAGATAAATATAAAAGAAAAAGAGGAAGATTAATGGAAAAAGAGCTAATTTTTGGTCACCAAAATCCTGATACAGATGCAATTGGTACTGCAATTGCATATTCATACCTACAAAATAAATTAGGCTATAATACTGAACCAGTAGCACTTGGTGAAGCTAATGATGAAACTGCATTTGCATTAAAGAAATTTGGTTTTGAAGCACCTAGAGTAATTAAAACTGCTGCTAATGAAGTAGATAAGGTAATGTTGGTTGATCATAATGAGCCACAACAAAGTGTTTCTGATATTGACAAAGTGACAGTTACACACGTTGTTGACCACCATAGAATCATGAACTTCAACACAACTTCACCATTATTCTATCTTGATGAACCAGTTGGTTGTACAAGTACAATCATGTATGACTTATATAGATATAATGATGTCGAAATTCCCAAGAATATTGCCGGAATTATGCTATCAGCAATTATTTCCGATACTTTGCTATTAAAGTCACCAACCACTACTGATAAAGATAAAAAGGCTGTTGAAGCTTTGGCTGAAATAGCAGGTGTAGATTACCAATCATACGGTTTAGAAGAACTAAAGGCTGGTACAAACATTGCTGATAAGTCTGAAGAAGAGTTAATTGACCTTGATGCTAAGAGCTTTGAGCTTAACGGTCAAACAGCTCGTGTGGCTCAAATTAACGTTGTTGATCTTCCTGAGGCAATGGAACGCAAGGACAGCTTCTTGAAGGCAATGGAAGATGCGTCAGAAGCTGAGAACTATGATTTATTCATGTTGCTAATTACTAATGTACTTGATTCAGATTCAAAAGCACTTGTAGTGGGAAATGATAATGCTAAAGCTGCTTTTGAAAAGGCCTTTGGCAAAGTTGTTGACTCTGAAATTGACTTACCAGGTGTTGTTTCTCGTAAGAAGCAGGTAGTACCTCAATTAACAGAAGCTTTTGAATAAAAATTTAAATTAGTAAAACAAAAAACGAGCTAAGTAAAAACTAGCTCGTTTTTTTGTTTGATATTTAATTTGAAACAATTATTCTTTGTTTATTTCTTTAGCTAAAACAATAAAAGATTTACATACTCGTTCAGCTTTTTCTGGAGACATCTTTCTTAATTCATTAAGAACTTTTTTGATAAATACAGGTGTATTATCATGATGATTTTCGACTTTAACTTCTTTAAAGCGATAAGCATTCATAATGATGTCTGGAGTAGTAGTGTTCAGGGCTCTAGCAATTGAGTCGAGTTTCTGAATACTAATATTCTGATTCTTAGTACGTTCAAGACGTGAAATGAAGTTAACTGACAAATCGCTTAACTCAGCGAGATCCTCCTGCGTCAGTTTCTGTTCACGTCTACGACGGCATATTTCTTTTCCTAAATTTATACTCATGGAATAAATTCAACCCTTTCAAAAATATAATTCCATCTTCCATAATAACAGAACAATTATAGAATTAAAAATTAAAACAATAAAAATAATGAACAAAACAACTTAACTAATAATGTAGTTAAAGCCACAGATTAGCAAAATTGTTTTTTAACTATACCCCAGATAGTATTGTAGGACAAAAACAAAAAAAAGCAAATAAAAAGGGCTAAAAAAATAAACCTAAAGTGAAGAGATAAAAGCTTGCAAATAATAGTTTAAGCCACCAAAAGAGGTGCTGTCAATGCTATTCAAAATTTCTTTAAGACCAGTTTTTGGACAATTAATAATAATATATAAACTATAAATAGTAAATACAGAAAGCGCTTTTTATAACCATTTATTTAGTTTCAAAACCAAAAATAAAAATAGTAATGAAGTAGCATCATTGATGCACTTAAATAAATAACATTCAAAAAAGCAATGTGCTAATTCACTAATATATACCGGTTAGGAATTGTCGCTAAAATATAAATCAACCAACTAATTCGATTTTTGTCTGTTTTAGCTTTTTTAAGCATTAACAGGCCATCATTTTAGTTTTTTAAAATGATTAGTAGGAAAAAAGAAATAAAAAGAAAATTCATTTGAAAAGTAGGACTTATGATTTTTTCATATGTATAACTTCGTATAATATATATTATGTAAAGTTAAATATAAAAAACTGAAGAGAATATTATTTATCAGTGAGAGCATTACTCGTGTATTTAAATTACTAGTACTAGCATCAAACTTTTTTGTTAAGCAAATGTTTGAGTTCAATTGTCTAAAAAGATCAGTTTAATAGGACCAAAATACTTTTGTTTACGGATACTATCTTCTGCTGTGCTGTTAGAGTGATTTTAAGCGCGTCAAAATCATTTTTGCTCGAAACTGATCAAAAGATTAGCTAACTCGGCAGAATTTTCACTCAATTAAGGTAGAAAAACGATTTTCGAACAAAAGTAGAAAATTGTCGAAATTCACTGTTCAGTTAATTATATTTGTAGAGAAATTAGGGCGTTTATTCCTTAAAGGATCCATATGGTCAAAAAATGAAGTGGCTCAACTATTTTTTGAGTTGCTATCATTAAAACTATAATTTTAATGATAGGTATAAACGTACACTATTAGCTACTTAGTCAAATTTACTTGAGTTTAATTTGTTTAAAGTTGTCAAAACAAGTTTAACTTTTTTATCAAAAATTTTATGGCGTATTTAAAAAGCTAATCTTAGGTTTAAAGATCAGCTTTTTAAATTCTTCGTAGCAATTCAAACTGGTTCTGCGGTAAAAATACAAAATGTCAGTTCGATTTAGATAGATTTGCGGACAAGTTAGAGACGTGAGCAAATGCCTAATAAATCATAGGAAACCACCAATAAAATAGACTTTACCTCATGAAATAGATAAAAACCACCCCTCTTCTCTAGTGTTTTGATAACCTAAAGTAAATATTCCTTACGCGTCAAGCTATATGATGGTTGAGATGAATTAATTTGTTAGGATGTACTTTATAAAATAAATGCTATGTAAAGTAGTCTGACTATTACTCACTCCCCCATCCTTCTGCTCCCCTAGTTACAAAATAGGATTAAATCACTCTTTTTAGCAAAAAGACAAACATACATTCCGTTTTTGCTTTATAATGATAAAAAAGCATAGTTAGGAGAACTACGTGGAAACTAAAAAGTACTTAGACCTTATTGAAGAAGAATTGAAGAGAATGCCTGATTTTGTTAAAGAGTATAATTTTGGTACCAATCACTCATTAGCAACTTCTTACCAATATTTGACGGAAATCAGGCGTTTTTTTGATTGGTTAAGGCAAGAAGGAATATCTGACGCTGAAGACAACCAGCATATTACTACTGATACTTTGGCTAATCTTCAGCGTAACGACATAATGCTTTATATCAATTACTTGGGGCATGTTAAAAACCAACAGGGTAATTTAAATTCCCCTACTACAATTAACCGTTCAATCAATGCATTGCGCTCTTTATTTAAGTTTTTAACCATCACAGCCGACAATAACAATGGTGAGCCTTATTTCGAAAGAAATGTTATGTTGAAGATTGACTCACTTAACAATACAAAAACGTTAAACTACCGCGCACATATTTTGGAATCCCACATGTATACTGGTGATTTAAAATATCAGTTTTTGGATTTTATTGATAAAAATTTTGAAAAGCAGTGCAACAAGCATGCCCTGCCATCTTTTAAAATCAATAAAGAACGCGATATGGCAATTATTGCCCTTATTTTAGGAACTGGAATAAGAGTTTCTGAGTGTGCAGGAATTGACTTAGCTGACATCAATTTAAAGAAAGCCACACTTGATGTAACCCGTAAAGGTGGTCAACGCGACAGTGTACCAATTGCAAAGTGGACGATTAAGTATTTGAACAGTTATCGAGAAATACGTAAGAAGCGTTATTTTGCTGATAAAAAGCAGAATGCCTTTTTCCTTACCAGATGGCATGGTCAAACTAAGAGAATTACAACTAATGCAATTGAAAAAATGGTTAATAAATATTCGGCAGCGTTTGGCCATCCGTTAACACCGCATAAATTGCGTCATACGCTTGCCTCCGAACTTTATGGTGTAACTAAAGATCAAGTCCTCGTTGCACAGCAATTGGGCCAAAAAGGCACATCGGCAACAGACTTATATACGCATGTTGACCAAAAGAAACAGCGTGATGCTTTAAATGAAATTGCAAATATTAAAAATCAAGGAGAAAAAAAGCTGGATTAACTATCCAGCTTTTTTATGTTAGTCACAAATAACTTGCCAATGCGGATCATGTGCAGCCTTTAAGCACATTTTTACTTCATCTGCAGTAGTACGATTTACTGATAATGGTGGAAGATGATCAACGTCAAAATAATCATATTCGGTCGTTTCAGTGTTTACAACGAATTTACCGCCAAGTTCTTTGCAAAGGAAAAAGACACTGCAACAATTAATTGCACGCTCTACTCTTTTTTGATTATGAACATTAACGGATTTATCAATTAGCGCAATTACTTTTTCAATTTCAACTTCGCGTCCAGCTTCTTCCTTAACTTCTTTGATGCAATTTTCAGTCGTTGTTAAATTAGGATCACACCACCCACCTGGCATTGACCAATGTTCATCAGTCGTTTCTTTAACAAGCAAGATCTTCTCGTCGTTAAAAATCGCGGCGCGAACTGCTAATTTTGGAGTCTGGTAACCATCATCGCTACTAAAGAGTTCTTTTACCTGTTTTATTGGTAAACCAGTCTTAGCAGACATCATTTCTGTAGCAATTTCCCTAATTCTGGTATATCGCTCTAGGTCAAACCGGTCGTGACCGTATGCTAATCCGTCTTGAGCAAGACTTTGAAGTTCAATTGCCCAATTAGTAAATTGATCTCTTTTTTCCATGTTTATTTACCTCAAGTTACAAAAAAAGCAGCCTATAAGCTGCTTCTACTTAACCCAAATCAATCTTATCAATATCGATCATCCAGCCAATTGCAAACGATTTTTCACCCAAGTGCGTAGCAATTACCGGACTAAAAGTAGTGACAGAATAATTCTGGTTAGGGAACTCTTTCTCTATCCACTCTTTAGCTTCATTGACCTGCTCACTATCATTTGAGTCAATAATGAAAAGCTTGATTTTATCTTTATAAGGTAATTCATCAATTTTTTGAGTAGTCAGCTTTTTAATTCTTGAAAAAGCACGCTTCATTGAGCGAATTTTCTCAAATGCAACGATATTACCGTCCTTAAAAGTTAACAGTGGTTTGATATTAAGCATTGAGCCGATAAATGCACCAGCATTACTTAAACGACCACCTCTACTAAGGTTATTCAAGTCATTAGGAACAAAAATTTCGTCAATTGTGGAACGAATTTTTTCAACTCGTTCAAGGATGGTATCGAGATCTAACCCATTTTTAATCATTCTTGAAGTGGCCAAAACCAAATCACCTTGTAAACGAACAGTCATTCTTGTATCAATTGGATGTAGATTATATTTTGGATGATTCTCCGCAATATTGCATAAAGTATGATAAAACCCAGAAATACCACTGGATAAAGTAATCGCAATGATTGCTTCATAGCCTTCATCATGTAATTCATCGAAAAGCTTAATCATATCGCCAATGCTTGGTTGAGAAGTCTTGGGAAAATCAGCCCCTTGTCTTTGCATTTCAAACAATTGATCAGGTGTGATATTGATATTTTCCAAGTACTCTTTTCCACCTATGATAATTGGAATAGGAACAACAACTATATTGTTTTCTTCAGCTTCTTTTTTAGTAATAACGCTAGTACTATCAGTAACCAATGCAATTTTCATCTAAATAACCTTTCGATTCTAATCTGTACAACATAGATGAATTATAGCATAAAAAAACAAGTGGTTCGACTTTCTATTTAAGTGAATTCTTCTCTGCTTTTTTGACTAGTTTATTAAACATACCATTAAAAACTGAGATATCTTTATCAGAAAAACCAGCAAATAAGTTTGCTTCGATCTCTTTCAAAGAACTTTTGAGTTCTTTGATTTTGGCAATCCCTTTTTCATTAAGAACAACAGTTTTACTAGAATCATTTTCTGAGCGAGTAATAATTACTAATTCAAGCGTTTTTTTCTGTTGTAGCTGTCTGCTCAATGTGGAAAGAGAGATTTTAAGCTTGTCAGCTAGGTCACCCATTTTGAGGGCAGTATTATTATTCTTGCCAAAATATAGCAGAATACGCGTTTGTGAAAGATTTAAGCCACATTTTTTACTAATAGTTTTTTTAATACTTTCTGCAATTGTACTAAAAGATAAAATATCCATCTAACTACCTTTTTCTTATAAAGCAACAAATAAAAACAATTTCCTGTTAATTCAATTTGTTAAAACGACCATCAGCATGAATGATATATGCCAAGTTGTGAAACAAATAAATCATATGTAGCAATCAAATTGCTACAAAAGCTGTTATATTATTTTTAGCTTATAGTTATGTAGCAACGATAACCATAAATCTATATTACCAGTATATCTGCTTTTTGCAATAAATAATTTCGTAAGATCGATTAGTTAATATAGTAATATTAGTATCTTATTTTCAGGTAGAGGCTACTTTCTTTAGATACTTATTTGTAAATAATTGGTATAATAGAAAGCGTATTTTGAGGTGATATTATGGCATTTGACGGATTGTTTATTCATAGTCTTTTAAAGAGTATTGAACCAGTTTTAACTGGTGGCAGGCTCTCAAAAATTTACCAGCCTTTTGATCAGGATCTGGTTTTAACTTTTCGAAAAGAACGAAAAAACTACCAATTACTTATTTCTGCAAACGCGCAGTATCCACGCTTCTATTTAACTAAGCAATCAATAAGTAATCCTGATAAGGCACCTACTTTTGTTATGGTGTTAAGGAAGTATCTTGAAGGATCAGTGCTTCAAGGAATTGATCAAGTTGGCGTAGATCGAATTGTAAACTTGCATTTTAGCAATCGGAACGAGCTTGGCGACCAAGTTAAACTAGTCTTATCGATTGAGTTAATGGGACGACACAGTAATGTTATTCTCTATAATGAATATGATGGTCACATTATTGATTTGCTAAAACGAATTAACCCTGATGAAAATCGGGCTAGAATGTTGTTACCCAAAGCTAAATATGAACTACCACCATTGAATCCTGGTGTTAATGGCTTTGAGTTAACTGAAGATGAATTTAATAAGCAAAAGTCAGAGCAAGAACCGCTAGCTTTTGCTCGCCAAATTGGTGGGCTTGATCGTGATGATAGGAATGAACTAACCGGTTATTTAGAAGATGATTACTCTTACTCATCTTTTTCAACTTTTATCGGTCAATTTGATAAAAGCGGAGCATTCATCTTACAAACTCCGGAGCATAAACAAAAAATATTCTCGTACCTCCCCTACCATCTTGACTTAACTAAGGAACGCTCATATTCGGACATTAATGAAGCTCTAGAGGACTTTTATCTTGATCAAGCCAACCAGGATTGGGTTAAGCAAAAATCCGGTCAAATAGAGCGTCTAGTAAAGAATGAGCAAAAAAAGTTGACCAAAAAAATTGGTAAACTAAATAAGCAATTGGATTTAGCTAAAAATTCTGAAGGTTACCGAATTCGAGGAGAAATTCTTAATGCCAACTTAAATCAGGTTAAACCAGGTATGACGAAAATCGAATTACCTAACTATTACGAAAATAATCAGCCGATTGAGATAAAGCTTGATGCTGCTCTTTCTCCTGCTCGAAACGGCCAAAAGTATTTTACACGTTATAAGAAGCTTCGTGATTCAATCAAACACGTCAAGGAACAAATTAAAATTGCTCAGGATAATTTAGCCTATTTTGATTCGGTACAAACTGCAATTGATAATGCTGAACCGCAAGATATTGACCAGATTACAGATGAGCTAACAGCTCAAGGCTATTTGAAAAAGCCACAAAAACAAAAGCGGAAGAAGAAAATATCAGAACGAAATTTGAATAAGTTTAAATTGTCCTCTGGAAAAACAGTCTTAGTTGGTAAAAACAATTATCAAAACGATTGGCTAACTTTAAAGAAGGCAAATAAGACTGACATCTGGTTTCACGTTAAGAATATTCCAGGCTCACATGTCATTTTGCAGGACGACGATCCAACTGATAAAGATATCGTGGAAGCAGCTGAAATTGCGGCTTACTTTTCAAAAGCTAAAAACTCAGCCCACGTGCAAGTTGATTATGTTCAAGATAAGCGTGTAAAGAAGCCAAATGGGGCAAAGCCAGGTTTTGTAATTTATACTGGGCAAAACTCAATTGAGGTAACCCCAGAAGAAGAACGTGTTTTAAGTAAAAGAATAGACTAAAAAAGAGGATAATCATTTATCCTCTTTTTTGCTTAAAGTTAAGTTTTTAAATTGGTTGAGTGGTTAGTGACAATGATTCAAGAACCCTTAAGATTAATTCTGTTGTTTCAATACTTGAAAGTACCGGAATATGAATATTTAAAGCTTCATCGCGAATTCTTGTTGCATCTCCGCTAGCTGAATCAGATAAATCGGTAATATTGACTACCATGACAATTTTTCGCTGTCGTATTTTGTCTAACAGACTATTTGAGTCTGAATGAATTTTACTTACCACTCCAGTAGTAATCCCTGCTTCAGCCAAGCAATTAGCAGTTCCTTCTGTGGCAATTATCTTAAAACCAAGCTGATAAAAGCGTTTAGCAAGCTCAGTCATTTTCTTTTTATCGGCATCACGCACTGACATGAAAATTGTACCAAAACTAGGAATATGAATACCACTTGCTTCGTATCCTTTATAGAGTGCCTTAGACAGTGCAGTATCACGTCCCATAACGGATCCAGAAGATTTCATTTTGGAGTCAAAGGTGTTCTCACTATGATAGTCGATGTATGAGAACACTGGCATTTTAACATAAATGAAGTTATTGGAGTGCCATAAGCCTCGTTCATAATCTAGCTCATTTAAGTTTTTACCAGTTAAAACTTCAGTAGCACATGCTGTAATGTCCTTGCCCAAAGCCTGGGTTAAAAAAGCAACATTGTGGCCGGCATATGGCTTTATCTGTAACAAATAAACATTGTCTTTAACAATTAAGAAATGGAGTGTAAAAATTCCCCGTAGTTTAATTTGTTTTATTAAGTTAGTGGTATATTCAGTCAAACGTTTTTGGTCTCGTGTAGACAGATTTTGTGGCTTAAACACAGCAATTGAATCAGAAGCATGAGAACCACTTTGTTCTAGGTGCTCGATAATACCTGGTATAGCAACGTTTTCACCATCTGATATGGCAGTAATTTCATACTTATTGCCTTCAATAAAATGTGACAATGAAATTTTGGATAACTGATTTTCATTCAAATACTTTTCCAAAGCCGGTTTATCATAAACAACTGCAGATTTTTGCTTTACACCTTGGCTATTGAAACCACCAATTAAAAGTGGAAAATTATTTTCTTCGATAAATTTTTCTCCAGCTTTTTGATCTAAAGTGGTTATCATTTGGGTTTGCCTTAGTGAGTCTAATGAAGAATTTAAGACTTGCTCAATTCGATCTTTGGGATTAACGTCTCCCGTTCCTAGAATACTCAAGCCATTGTTCATCAATCTTTTTGCTAAGCCACTAATTTCTTTGCCTGAAAATTGAAGGAGAACTTCTTTAATCCCTTCTTTCTCGGCAATATGAACAATATTTTCAACTGTGATAGGTTCAAAATAGACTTTATCAGCTTTTTGATAGCTGGTAGCAACAGATTCGTCATTATTGGAAATAATTACAGTGTCATATTTATTATTATGTAAAGTATCTATTGCATGACTTACCATGTAATCAAATTCACTAGTAACTGATACCTGTGAAGGCAACATTCCAACGATTAGTATTTTCTTTTTTGAATCTAACTGGATTGATTCATCTTGTACGCCGAAAGCACTATAAAAAGCGTGCACCTTTGGTTCATAAACACCAGCTGAACCGTCTATTTGCAAATAAGCTGGCTTTAATTGGAGCCGTTTGATTCGCTTCTCTACTTCTTTTAAGCTGATTCCAGTTAAATCTGAAATCAACAGGTTACGGAAACCTCTCTTTTTTGCTTCGATTAACAAGTCGTCAGTAACTTCTTCTTCGGCTAATTGACGACCAAGATGCGCAAGATGTTCAAATTTTTGATAATAGACGGGATGGATGCTGATGATTTTTTGCAAATCCTGGTATGTAAAGCCTTTAGAGATTGCAGCTAATAACTTAATTAAGTGAAGCTCATCAGGATGAAGTAAATCTTCAATTATGTCCGCGTCATTTTTTGCTATTTCTTTACGGAACTCATTAATTGCAATTTTGACATTAACGGTTGATGCTAAACCCTTTAGAAAAGCTGATTCAAAATTTTGGCCAATTCCGATTGCTTCCCCACTCGCCTGCATTTGACTACCAAGTTGATAATGGTTAGTGCCAGACTGAGTTAACGACCAAAATGGCAATCTGATTGCTATTTTATCCTGTGCTGGCTCAATCGCTGCGTTGAGTCCAGACATTGGATCTGTGATTTCATTTAGATGGTAGCCAATAGCTACTTTGCAAACAACATAACCTAAACTATATAAGCCAATTCTTTGTGACCAAATTGCGCTACGAGTTAGTCGTGGTTTAATGGACAGGACGCGCACCGCAAAATTGGTACCATCATGTTTGACCGCAAAATGAATGTTTAAAATCCCAACAATGTTCAGATTAGCAACAATTTTTTTGGCGATTTTTCTCAAAGTTTGGACTTGGTCATTATTAAGCGTTAAAGCAGGCATTACTGCTGCTGAATCGCCAGAGTCAATGGAAACTGGTTCAATATTGTCCGCCAAACTAGTAAATAAAACATTGCCATTACTATCTCGGATAATATTGAGAATGATTTCTTCCCAATTAGAAAGATCTTCAGTTAAATAGTAGCGATTTTCAGGAAAATCTTCATTTTGACGCTCTTCTTTAAGATAGTCTGCAATATCTTGCGCATTATCAAAAAGCATTTTTTTATCGTCTAAGTATGGCTTTTCCTTAATTAACAGAACAGGATAACTAACTTGTTCTGTTAGTTGCTTTTCAATTTCATCTGCTGTAAGCCCAGATAATTTTAAGTATCTGCTGGCTGAAATTCCGTTTTTAGTTAAAAAAGCGGTCATCTTCTCTTCTGTATTAACTTGAAGAGTCTGTTCATTAATCGTAAGTAACCGAATACCCATTTGACTCAGAATGCCATCGCTTACCAATTCACGTGTGACTTTTATTCCCATCGTGGAGCCATAAGCTGAGATAATGGCACTCGGCTCTTCCATCCGGATAATTCGTTTTAAGAAATCCAGTGTCATAGGTTCCAAGTAGGTTGTCACTTTAGGCTTTTTGTCAGTTGAAACTGTTGCAGGGTTTGGATTTACCAGAACAACCTGAATATCATCTTCAACTAGTGCTTTGATTGCGTCACTAATTAAAATGTCGGTTTCAGAAACACTACCAATTAAGGTGGGTCCTGATCCAATGATGAGTACTTTATTTAAATCATTATCTAAAGGCATAATTACACCATCATCTTTATAAAACTGTCAAAAATTTCCAGTGCATCTAGACTACCAGGAGCCCCTTCTGCATTAAAAGCAGTAGCAATTACCTTTTCTTTTTTACTACTAAAACCAGCTATTAGATTACTATGTAAATCAAGATATGATTGGTCAAGTTCTAGTTGAATACTAGCAGGTGCGACTAACTGGTCAATATTCATTGCAGTTTGCCAAATTTTGTTTGAATGTTGCTCAATCACTGGAAAATTAGTTCCATTGTAAGTCCTGGATAAATTGACAAGTTCAAAATTCAAATAATCACTCAACGCCAAAAAGCCTAAGCCAATTCCCCATAATGGAGATTTACCATAAAAGGCTTCAAAAATAGGGCTGAGAGTAGGACTAACTTCTTCAACTTTACCGGGACCACCTGAAACAATGATACCATCTGGCCGCAAATTTTTAATATCAGGTACAGAAACGTCATATGGTAAAACGGTTGCGTTTATTTTTCTCAAAGATAATTCGCGCAGCATTGAATGCTTCAAACCCAAATCAATGATTGCTACAGTCTTACCAACATTTGGTACAGCATACGGATTTTTAGTAGAAACACTTGCAGACTTATTCTTTGGTAGAACTAAGGCTTTGATTTGATCAAAAGCATGTTCATCGTCAGTATCCATAATTGAAGCTTTAATTGTTTTTTCTTTAACTAAGCGATGGACAAGAGCCCTGGTATCAATATTCGAAATTGCAGGAATATTCTTTTCCTTTAAAAAAGAATCAAGATCTTGAAAATTCTCACTATCAGAAATATTTTTAGCCACATCGTTGACAATAATGCCTTTTACTGTGGGATTAATACTCTCATAGTCAATAGCATTAATTCCGTTACTACCAATCATAGGGGTAGTAAAAACCAGAATCTTACCGGCATTGGTCGGATCTGTTAACGCTTCTTGATATCCAAAGTTGCTCGTTTGAATTGCTAATTCACCAGTTGAAATAATTGAGGCGCCAAAGCCTTCTCCAGCAAATGAACTACCATCTTCAAGAATTAAAAATCGCTTCATTTAATCACTTAGTTTCTCTTAGTTCGGTTAGTTTCTGAGTAAAAATTTTTGGAGGATCAACTTTGAATTCTAGCCACTGATTTGTTTTAGGATGATTAAAACCTAAGACTGCAGCATGTAAAAATTGACCATGCCCTTTTAAGGTATGATGCGGTCCATACAACGGATCGCCTGCTACTGGGTGCCCAATATACGCTAAATGAACCCTAATTTGGTGTGTCCTTCCAGTTTCAAGTTGACATTGAATCAAACTATAATTTTGAAATTGTTCTAAAACCGTAAAATGAGTAACAGCATTTTTACCAGTTTCAGTTACAGCCATTTTCTTTCGATTAAAATGATCTCTACCAATTGGAGCATCAACTAAGCCTGAATTTTCACCAAAATTACCATGAACAATTGCAAGATATAAACGTTTATTTGTTTTGTGCGCTAATTGTTCTTCTAAACACTCACGTGCCTGAGCATTTTTAGCAATCATTAATAAGCCTGAAGTATCCTTATCAATTCGATGAACTATCCCAGGTCTAAAACCTTCAGGACTAGCTGCTAAATCTTTGGTATGGAACAACAATGCATTGACTAATGTATGATCGGGATGTCCCGCTGAAGGATGAACGACAATGCCTTGCGGCTTATTAACCACTATAACGTCTTCATCTTCATAAACAATGTCCAATGGGATATTTTCCGGATCAATTGATAATGGTTTCAGTGCAGGAACATCGACAACGATATGATCGCCTTGTTGAACTTTATACGAAACTTTTTCGTTAACGCCGTTTACAAGAATATGGTTTTCTTTAACCAGTTCCTTGATTCGTGTGCGTGATAAAGTGCTTATTTTTTCAGCAATAAACTTATCTAAACGTTCATTTTCGTTTGCGACTTCTAATTCATATCTTTCAGGCATTAGTTTTTATCACTTTCATCAAAAAAGAGTAGGTAAATAAATACCAGAACAATACCAACAGTAATTGCAGAATCCGCAAGATTAAAAATATTAAAGTGAATGAAATCGACTTGAATCATGTCTATAACATATTTCAAATGAATACGGTCAATCAAGTTGCCAATAATACCACCTAAAACCAAAGCAATACCAAACTTAAATAATTTGCTATGAACATTGGCTTTAAATAGATAGTAAAGGCATACGAAAATCGCAATGGCACTGATAATGTAAAAGAGCCACATTTGACCAGTCAGAATATTCCAAGCTGCTCCACTATTTTGAAGATAATTAAAAGATAGAATGCCAGGAATAATCTGATGGACTTCACCGACTTCATAATTAGTGGCGATAAAATGCTTAAGAACTTGATCGCCGCTAACGACAACCGCAGTAATAATAAGGTATAAAAAACTCATACTTTAAACTTAGAATAACCCGCTAATTTTACCGTTATTGTCAACGTCAATATCAAGTGCTGCTGGATGTTTTGGTAATCCTGGCATATCTAAAACATGTCCAGTAGTAATCACGATAAAACCTGCACCATTCTTCAAACTTGCACCTTTGACATGCAAAGTGAAATCAGTCGGAGCGCCCAACAATTTTTGATTATCAGTAAACGAATATTGTGTTTTAGCAATGATAACGGGTAATTTGTCCTTCCCCATTTTTTCTAATTCGTGAATATCACGTTCAGCTTTTTCGGTGTATTCAACGTTACTTGCGTGGTAGATCTTTTGTGCTACTTTTTCAATCTTAGTTTTCACTGGATCATCATCGTTGTATGTTGATTGCAGGTTGGCTTGGTTTGAGTTTGCTAAGTCAATAACTGCTTGAGCTGCTTCTACACCGCCTTTAGAGCCTTCTTCATGATAGTCAACTACTATTGCATCGATTCCTTGTTCTTTAACCAAGTCTTGCAACAATTCAAGCTCTTTTTCTGTATCCGTAGCGAATCGATTAATCAAGACAATTACAGGTACATTGTAGTTTCGCATGTTGTTCATATGACGTTCTAGATTTTTAAAGCCTTCGCGTAAAGCATCAAGATTTTCTTTGTCTAGATTGTCTGTTGAACCTTCTGCTTGATATTTAAGAGCACGAACAGTTGCAACAACAACGCTAGCGTCAGGCATCTTTTCTAAGTGTTTTGAAACAAAGTCCATAAACTTTTGTCCGCCCAAATCACTACCAAAGCCTGCTTCAGTTAATGTGTAATCACTTAAGTGAAGAGCCAAGTTTGTTGCCATCACGGTATTAGCTCCATGAGCAATGTTGGCAAAAGGACCACCATGAACAAGTGCAGGTGTGTGCTCGATTGTTTGAACTAAGTTAGGCTTAAGAGCATTAGATAGCAGTGCAGCAATTGCGCCTTCGAAATGAAGATCTTTTACGTAAACTGGCTGATCATCTTTAGTGTAACCAACTAGCATTAAACCGATACGTTTCTTCAAGTCGTTGATGTCAGTTGCTAAACACAAAATGGCCATTAATTCATTTGCAACGGTGATTGCAAAACTTGATTTATGTTCAACACCGTTAAATTTTGAGCCTTGGCCAATTGTAATATTACGCAAGCTACGATCGTTTACGTCAATTCCACGCTTAAGCAAAATACGATCCGGATCAAGGTTTAGTTCATTTCCTTGATAAATATAGTTGTCAACTAGGGAAGCTAAAGTATCAATTGCAGACGTCAAGGCATGCATATCACCAGTAAAGTGAAGGTTAATGTCTTCCATTGGAATGACTTGAGCTTGGCCACCACCAGTAGCTCCACCTTTTAAACCAAAAACTGGTCCCATTGAGGGTTCACGTAAGGCAATTACAGTTTTCTTGTGTAATTGATTATTGATAGCATCACCTAAGCCGATTGTCATAGTTGACTTACCTTCGCCAGCAGGTGTTGGTGAAATAGATGTCACTAGGACCAATTTACCTAAATGATCGTTTGCCATTATTTTATTGATAGCTTTCCAATTGATTTTGGCTTTATCATTGCCATATGGTTCAATATCGTTTTCATTTAAGCCGATTTTTGCAGCGATTTCTTTGATAGGTAATGCTTGAGCATCTTGAGCAATTTGAATGTCTGATTTCATTGCGCATGCCCCTTTCTATATATAAAAATTTAATTGTTAATGTTTAAAATGCTTTCAGTCTTTTCATATTAGAATTTAGGTCCCACCCTTTTAATAACTTAATACTAATTATAACAAATTTTGCTTAATATTATTCGCTTATTGGTAACGATAGTAAAACTTAATATTCCTGTTAATTAAACTTACTAATTCCTAACAGATAGTATGTTTGCAAAGTAGAAATCTTAATTTCATAGACATTGAAGAACTGCCAAGTGTAGCGTAACTTTGGGGCAACCTGACAGTTGATTTTCTTTTTAAATGGAAGTTTTAAAATCATTTTAGTCCAATATGAAGCTAAGTAAGTATAGATTACTAGTAGTAAAAAAATAATTCCAAAACAAATTGCAGGCCAATTTACTGCTTTCGTGCTTTCATAAGCTAGCGTTAAGGTTGTGAAAAGAACAATTAGCAGCCAGCTATAGTAAATAATGCCGACTCTTCCTAAAATAATAAAATGGTGTTTTTTCATTAATATCTCTCTTAATAATCTATTTGCACCTGTAAATTACTATGATCAGTAGTATCATACAGCGTCTTTAAATACTTGGAAAAACGTGGGCGCTGGGTAACCAAAAGCTTAAATTCTGATGACGAATAAAGTTTGGCCAAGTCACTTTGGCTAATGTGGTTATGCCCTGTAAAGTAGTTATAATTCATTTCAATGAATAAGTGATCCACTTTTTGAAGTAGCGCGGAATTGTTTGTGGTGTCATCCTTTTGACTAGAATTATTCGTTAAATTATGAAGTTGAATTTCCTTTAAATAATGATGAAAATTCATTAAAGTAGGATTTTTTTGTTCTTCAGTAGTTAAATATGGTGTCATATTAAAAATACGCCGTTCATATTGAAGTGAATTTGGTGTGATTTTGACAACACCGTAAGCTTGGTCATAAGAGCAGAAGCTTGAAGTTACAATTTCAGTAGTTGGCGTTGGAAACTGTGGATCAACGATGTTTTGAGCATGAATATGACCAGAAAAAGCCGCTTTAACATCATATTCCTTACATAATTGCCGAATAAACGGAGCATTATTTAAAACAAAGCCTTGATTTACTGCAGGATTATGAGCGTACAGATTATGATGCATAAATAAAACAGGTTTTAAATGATGAACTTTTGCAAAATCTAACTGCTTTCCAAACCAGACTAATTGTTCTTCGTTAATTTGACCAGCTGTAGATGGTGCACCGATTGCCTCATGTTGACCATAGATATTAGAATCTAACATGAAAAACAAATAGTCAGGATTAAACTGGACACAATAAGCTAGAGAATGATGATCTCTTTTTAATGCACATTCATAAGAACTATTAAAAACTTTGCGCCAGTTTACAGGACTAATTTGTTCAGTGTACAGTTGTTGATCTTTTTTAAATTCTCGCGCCCAGCCATCATAAATATCATGGTTTCCGGGTACAACTAGGAGCTTAGTGTCAGTTAAGGAGCTAAATATCTCTTGAAACTTTTGTGCAGAAATTAGTTCACCGTTGAAAGTAACATCACCGGTAACAATAATTGCTGCTGGCTTTTTTTCGTTTGCCATCTTACAAAAAGCACGTAAGGCAATTTCCTGGTAATCTAAGTCCTTACCTTGACTTGTTTTCTGGATGTTTCTAAAAGCTTCCCCACCATCATGCAAAGAATCTGCGATTAAGTGAGTGTCGGTTATAATCCAAAATTCATCATTTAATCTGTCAGTAATCATTTTTTCTTAGCCCAATATTGATAAAAGTCAACACGTAAATTTCCGTTGAATAACTTACGTTTCTTTGTAGCAGTTTTTCCGAAAAATTGTTCAAACTCTGGATCACCCACTAAATAGTATTGGCTAAAGTCATCGTACTTAGAAAGTGCTTCTCCCATTTGAACATAAAGCTCTTCGGCAGTCTTTTTCTCTTTAAGACGCTTACCGTATGGCGGATTAGCAATAATTACACCATTTTCTAAATCAGTTGCAAAATCTTTAACAGCTACTTGCTTGAAATAAATATCCTGTAAAACCCCTGCATTATTAGCGTTCAATTTGGCGATTTCTAAAATTGATTGGTCTATATCACAAGCCCAAATTGGTTGGTCAAGGGTTCTAACCTCTGACCTTGCTTGTTCTAAAAAATCATCATGTAAATCAGGATCAAACCAATCAAAATCATCAAAAGCAAATTTCCGCCAAGTTCCAGGAGCAATGTTTCGGCCAATTAAGGCTGCTTCAATTGCTAAGGTACCAGATCCAGTCATTGGATCAATCAAGGGATGCGTTCCATCATAAGGAGTTAACTTAATTAAAGAAGCTGCAAAATTTTCTTTTAAAGGAGCTCCACCGTGCTCAATACGATAGCCACGCTTGAATAAACTTGCGCCAGTGGTATCAAGAGAAATTCGGGCAAGATCTTTATAGATATGAATGTCCAAAGGATATTCACTACCTGTTTCAGGTAAAAAGCCACGGCGATGGTACTGATCAGACATTTTATTAACAATCGCTTTTTTAACAATTGATTGGATACCTGGCTCCGAATGTAGTTTAGAACGAACTGAACGACCTTGAACAGGGAACTTTGCATCAACAGGCAGTAATTCTGCCCAGTCAATGTCATAAACTTGATTATAAAGGGTATCAAAATCAGTTGCTTTGAACTCTTTAAGTAGAATTTTAACCCGATCTGCAGTTCTTAGCCATAAGTTAGTCTTAACTATGTCAGATTGGTCACCCTCAAAAAAGACACGACCATTTTCAGTACTTGTTTCATAGCCAAGTGATTGCAATTCTTTTGCTACTACGCTTTCAAAGCCAGCACCCATTGTTGTATATAGTTGATATTTTTTCATTTATTAACTCTTTCGTTTAAAAAAAGCGCTGAGCCCTTTGAAAAGCTCAGCGCTGCCATGCAAATTTCTATAAGCCACGTTCTGTTCCAGTAATTTTGGCATAATTACCTTCAGCAGCCATCTATCTTTGCTAAAAAGCAATCCAACCATTTAGTTCATTTCCTTTTGGTTGAGACGCCCCCACCAAATTTGGGTTGCACACTCGCAGGGTTTACCTCGTTCCACCAAGAGTGTTTCCACTCAAGCTTCGTCACTGTGGCACTTTTCAGAATATTCATGCATATTATTACTAACTTAGCATTTTTTTCGCCGTAATTGTTTAAAATCCTTTAGCTTATTGGGCTAAATACGATCACTACAAGCATCGCAGCTTGTGTGTGCGTGGACTTTCCTCAGCCTGACTTAAAAAGTCAAACCGCGACTGCTCAAAATTTGCACTATTAAAAATTATAACAGAGCTTACTCTTTTTGTAACCCATAAACTCGTTGCTCAAGGTTGTAAACTTTACGTTCTAGGGCTGAAATTCGTTGAATTATTGCCATATTTGTTGAATTCTCTGTTTGTGAGTCGTCGCTAAGTGAATTAAACGCATCACTGCTTTGACTTGGGTTATATGTTCTAACCGTATCATCAGAATGAATTGGCGTAATTCGTCTTGTTTTCTGCAAATCAGCGGGAGTCTCCTTTGGCTGATTATTCATTAATTCACCTTGCAGTTTACCAATCTGGCCGTACAAGTCTTCAATGATTTGTTCAAATGTGTCGTAATCAGCAATCACTTGATCCAAAAAAGCATCGACTTCATCCGGATCAATTCCCTTAACTTTTGTTCTAAATTGTTTTTTTAAAATATCCTGAGTGGATAGTTTGATATCATTTAAATCTGCCATGAATAAAAGCTCCTTTAATATTCCTCTTTTATTCTAGCAAAAAGCCCCCTTTCTTAAAACTAAAAAGCTAAGCTTAGAAAAAGTTTTATATTTAGTTGATAAAATTGCTTTCATCATGGTCCGATTGATATTCTTCAGCAAAATCTTGCAAATCATAAAAGTCAATTAATTCTAAAGGATAATCGTTTTCTTCCTGAAAGTTTTTAATTGCGGTATAATCGAACTTAGGTTTGCCTGGGGTTTCAGGATCGTAAATCATCATTGCTCCATCAGTATGCAATAACATGAAATTTTGATAGTTTCGCAACTGAACTGGGCTTTGATATGGCTGATTAGAAGTAGCTGCAAAAAAGTCAACTTGACTCTTAAGAGTTAAAAATTTGTTTTGGTTTGCCTCATTCCAGCGATTAGCAAATTCTTCATATGGAATAATAATTGAAACATGCAAAGGGTATTTCTCTCTTAAGCTGATTGCGACTTCGCAAGCCCACTGCTCGATTCCAAGATTAGCCCCAGTAATTAGCCAGTCAAGCTGATCGTTTTCTAGCAAATCGATTAAGCGCTTTTCTATTAGTAATTTAATTAACTTTATTTTAGGGTCCTTATCACCGAAAGTATTTAGCTCATAATTTCGGTATCCTGTTATCCAAAGACGTTGCATAGTGAAAGAGATGGCTCCTTATTCAAAAAGTTTACCTTTATTGCTATAATGCTAGCAGGAGTGAGATTGATGGTCAAATATCCGAGCGGCAGCTCTGCCGCTTTTCGTAAATCCAGCGATAAACCTAAAAAAAGAAAAAAGTATGTCCATAAAGATGACATTAATTTTTCTGATCGCGGGATGACTCTTGAACAAATGATTAATGAATCAAACAAATATTATCTAACAAAAGAAATTGCGGTTGTTCATAAAAAGCCAACCCCAATTCAAATTGTTAAAGTAGATTATCCTAAACGTTCAAGAGCTGTTATAAAAGAAGCTTATTTTCGCCAAGAATCCACAACGGACTATAATGGTGTATATAAGGGTTATTACCTCGACTTTGAGGCTAAAGAAACCAAAAATAAAACGAACTTTCCTTTAAAGAACTTTCATGAACACCAAATTATTCATTTGGAGCAATGCTTAAAGCAGCAAGGGATTTGTTTTACGATTATAGGTTTCACTGCACTTAATAGATACTTTGTTACCCCTGCAAGTGCAATTATTAAAGCTTGGTGGGAAAAGGACAAAAGTTCAGTAACCATAGAAGAAGTTGAAGAATGGTCAATTGAAATTAATTGTGGTTTTCAACCCACTTTACCCTATTTAGAGGCAGTTGATCAATTCATTGCAGATAGGAAATTAAATAATGGCAAACAGAAATTATAATTCAGATAATGGACGCGAATCACGAGAAAGTTACCGTAAAAGTCTGCCAAAACCATTGTGGCGACGAATAATCAGCTGGCTATTTTTGGCTATTTTTCTACTACTGCTTTCAGGAGTTGGACTTTTTGCATATTATGCCAAGGATGCTCCCAACATAAGTAGAGCTCAACTACAAAGTGGTGGTTCAACTGCTCTTTATAATACTGATGGCAAGTTTCTACTTTCATTGGGTTCTGAAAAGAGAATTTACGCTAAAGATAATTCAGACATGCAGTTATTAAAGGATGCAATTGTATCTGTTGAGGACAAACGCTTTTATAAGGATAAACTTGGCATTGATCCAATCAGAATTGTTGGCTCAATGTTGACAAATGCTAAAAACCAAAGTGTCTCAGCGGGTGGTTCAACGATTACACAGCAGTTAGTTAAGTTAACCGTCTTTTCAACTGATCCTTCCCAAAGAACACTTCGCCGTAAAGCGCAAGAAGCATGGTTAGCAATGCGTGTGCAACGAGAATATACGCATGATGAAATTCTTGAGTTTTATATCAATAAGGTATATATGAACTACGGCAATTATGGGATTGGTACTGCAGCAAACTTTTATTATGGTAAGAAAATCGGTGAACTTGACTTGGCACAAACGGCACTACTTGCTGGAATGCCTAATCGACCAACAGTATATAATCCATATGTCTACCCTAAATATGCTAAGTATCGCCGAGATCTTGTATTAAAAGCAATGCTCGATAACAAGAAGATTACTAACGAACAATATCAAACGGCAAAAAATGAGAGTATCACTAAGGGAATAAAGCCACATCGCCAACGTGCACAATCTGATTTACGCAAAATTGATGATCCGTATATTAAAGAAACTATCCAAGAAGTAAAAGCTAAGGGCTTTGACCCTTATCGTGATAACCTAAAGATTACAGTTAATATTGATCAAAAAGCCCAAAATAAATTATACGAGTTAGCTAATAGCAATCAGGTGCCTTTTACCAATGACAAAATGCAGATTGGTGCATCTGTTGTAGATCCAAGTAACGGTCATGTGGTAGCTATAATTGGTGGTCGCCACCTACCTTCCACGGTTCAATTAGGACTTGATCGTGCTGTTCAAACAAGTCGGTCCACCGGTTCTTCAATTAAGCCAGTTCTTGATTATGGTCCTGCAATTGAATATTTAAACTGGTCAACGGCTAAAATGTTAGATGATAGCAAATACTATTACCCTAACACTGATATTCAACTCTATGACTGGGATAACAAGTATGAT
The DNA here is from genome assembly GCF_002837055.1 of Lactobacillus apis. Classification (GTDB taxonomy): domain Bacteria; phylum Bacillota; class Bacilli; order Lactobacillales; family Lactobacillaceae; genus Lactobacillus; species Lactobacillus apis. The sequence continues at coordinate 464,629 of NZ_PDKP01000001.1, forward strand.
GGACTAATGACAATGCGTCATGCGCTAGAACAATCACGAAATGTTCCTGCTGTTAAGACTTTGAAACAAGTTGGTGTTAAGCGAGCTGCAAAATTTGCTGGTCAAATGGATATCCATGTTCCTAAAAATTCTGGTCTTTCTGTAGCAATTGGAGCTGATGCGTCAAGTTTGCAAATGGCTGGTGCCTATGGTGCTTTTGCAGCGAACGGAATCTATCATAAGCCACAATTTGTTTCGAAGATTGAGACTCCTGATGGCTTGACTAGAAATTATGACTCTGAAGGTATTAGAGTGATGAGCAAGTCCACAGCTTATATGATTACAGATATGCTTAAAGGCGTTATTAAGCGTGGGTCAGGAACTAATGCTCAGATTAAAGATTTATATCAAGCAGGAAAAACCGGATCAGTCAAGTATTCCAATGAGGAACTTGCTCGCTACCCTAGTTACGGTTCTACGCCAAAAGACTCTTGGTTTGTGGGCTATACGCAAAGCTACTCTATCGGGGTATGGACTGGTTACGATAATCTTAAAGATGGTACTATTTCAGGAATTGGCCAACAATCTGCACAACTCTTCTATAAGAACATGATGACTTATATGATGAGAAACAAGCAAAATGTTGATTGGCAAAAACCGAATTCGGTAATTAGAGCCAAAATTGTCAAAAACTCTAATCCGCCAATGGTGTCTTCAACTGGTGAATGGCAACTATTTGTTCGTGGCCATGCTCCTGCTGGAATTGTTGATGACACTAGTGACGATAAAGACGATGACTCAAGTTCAACCAATTATAATGAGCAAAAGCGTACAGTCGCCCCAAGAAAGAAGTCTTCTGATAATCATTCGGATGATAACAAAAATGATACAGGACATGATCGTGATCAGGGCACTGCAAATAATAATTCTGGTAAGCCTGATAAGGATAAAAACAAAGAAAAGCCAAATCAAAATAATAATTCTGATACAACTGAAAACAATCAAGGTAATGATTCTGGCTCACAAAATCAGTCTTCTGAAGAGCATGAACATCATTAAGTATTAGAGAAAAAAACTTCAACTCAATCTATGAGCTGAAGTTTTTAATTGCATTGAGTACTAGTAGTAAATCCCTACTCTTTATTCACATGACTTAACAAAGAGCATTTTCACTTTGTCTTCAAATATGTATACGGATCATCTTTGTCACGTGCAGTCATCGAATAACGACCAAACAGAATCACTGCGTGATGAGTATGAATCCATTCATCTTTGGGCAAAACCTCCTCTAATCTCTGTTCAATTTCCAAAGGTTTGGCATTTTGCGGAACGATATGGAATCTTTTTGAGATGCGAGATACGTGCGTATCCACTGCAATTGCAGGTACGCCAAAGCCATCTGCTAGAACAACATTAGCTGTTTTCTCTCCTACTCCAGGTAAAGAAACTAAATCTTTTTTGTTTTTAGGAATCTGACTATGATATTTATCAACTAAAATTTTAGCAGTTTCTTTTAAGTGCTTAGCCTTAGAGTGAAAAAGACCAATTTTTGATATATGGTTTTCAATGTCTTTCATTGAAGCCTTTGCTAATGCATCCGGATTTGGGTAATCTTCAATGAACTTTGGCATTACTCGATTTACCATTTTGTCGGTTGTTTGTGCACTCATTAAAACAGCACATAATAAATGAAATTTATTGTCCCAAACCAACTCACTTTTAGCATCGGGATACATTTGATTAATAGTTCGCAGTACTTTACGAGCTTCCTCTGTACTCAATAATTTTTCTTTAGGCATTTCTTTATCGATTCCTTTGTAAAAACTTCTGAACTTCGCTTGGTGTTTTTAAGTTATGTCTTTGCCAATTAAGTAGAACCCGATCAACATACTTAAGGCTATATGCCTGCGATAAAACTGCTTCTCGCAAGGCAAGTTTTATTATTTCTGGATCATAGTGATCAACGTTTAACCAAGCAGAAATTTCTTCACGTTCAATTGGACTTAAGTAACGACCAAACTCAATCTCAAATTGTCTCATTAATTGGTTCAAAGGACTATTGTCAATTTCGGAAGTAGTGTTTGTAGTTTCTTCTCCAGACTTCGGTGTTGCGACATTTTTTTCTAGCAAATCATCTAATTTTGAATAAAGCCGATCAAGATTATAATAGTTGCCAATGCGTCCTTTTTCATCTGTCACTTGATCTATCGTTAAATCGTTTTTATCTATTAGCTGTTGAATGATACTAGCAATTTCTGTTGCTGAAAAATTAGTATTGGCTGCCATCTGTTCATTCGATGGAAACTTGTTTCCTTTTTGTGCAAATAACTCTAATTGGATAATTAAAATCAGTTCAGAATTAGTAATTTTAAGTTGAGGATAATACGCAAGTAATCCGTTTGAGAGTAAGGTAAATCCTAAAAAGCGGTAGTCATTATATTGCATGACAATTTCTCCCTTTTAAAAAAGTTGAACTAAAGTAACTTAGCCCAACTTTTTAACTTATTTAATTAATCAAATTTAAGGTTCAACTCTGTTAATCATTCTTGGGAACGGAATTGCTTCACGTACGTGGTCTAGCTTACAAATCCAAGCAATTACACGTTCAAAGCCCATTCCAAAGCCAGAGTGTGGCACGCTACCATACTTACGTAAGTCAAGGTACCAGCTGTAATTATCTTCGTTCAAACCGGCTTCCTTAATTTGCTCTCTTAAGGTGTCATAATCGCTTTCACGCTCAGAGCCACCCATAATTTCGCCATATCCTTCTGGGGCTAAAACATCTGCACAAAGATATTCTTTTGGATTTTCCGGGTTCTTCTTCATGTAGAATGGTTTAATTGAAGTAGGATAGTTAACAATAAAGAATGGACGATCAAATTTTTCGGAAATGAAAGCTTCATCTGGAGCACCAAAATCATCGCCCCATTTAAAGTCACGACCGTCTTCTTGAAGCATTTTTACAGCATCATCGTATGATAAGCGGGTGTAGTTTCCTTCAGCAGCTGGTTCCAATTTCTTTGGATCACGACCAAGTAAACTTAATTCATATTGGCAATTATCTAGTACTTGCTTAACAACGTATGAAAGAAAACGTTCTTGAATATCAAGCGATTCATCTTGATGCATCCAAGCCATTTCCGGCTCCATCATCCAGAATTCGGTTAGGTGACGACGAGTCTTAGATGCTTCAGCTCTAAAGGTTGGTCCGAAAGTAAAGATTTTACCGAAAGCCTCGGCCCCTACTTCACCATATAATTGTCCAGATTGAGAAAGATAAGCATCCCCACCGAAATACTCAGTATGGAATAATTCGGTAGTGCCTTCTGGTGCAGAATGCATAAAAATTGGGGCATCAAATTTTACAAAGCCTTCGTTTTCAAAAAAGTCGACTGTGGCTTTAAAAATCATGTTTCTAATACGCATAATTGCGAATGGCCTTCTACTACGTAGCCATAAATGACGATGATCGAGTAAAAAGTCAATTCCGTGTTCCTTGTTACCAATTGGATAGCCTTTGCTATTAGTAATAACTTTTAAATCAGAAATTTGAATTTCGTAACCAAAGTGTGAGCGTTCATCTTGATGAACTGTACCGGTAATGTAGAAGCTGGCTTCTTGGTGTAAAGACTTAGCAGCTTCAAAAACTTCATCAGAAACATCATTTTTTCTGATTACACCTTGAAAGAATGCAGTACCATCACGTAACTGCAAGAAAACAATTTTTCCGCTTGAGCGCTTATCTGTTAGCCAAACATGCATTTGAACTTCTTCGTCTACATGTTTAGAACAATCAGCAATTGAAATTAATTTTGTCATAAATTCTTGTTCCACTTTCCTTATCAAATCAATTTAATCATACCAAAGATTTTGCTATTTAGCGACTTAACCTAGCAAATTTCCATTTTTAAATTCATATAATTGGTATTGATAGTGATCAGCTGGATCTTTTGCTGTCACTTCCCAAACTGCTCTATTATTGTACCAACCTAGATTAACTTTGGTAATTTTGTTATTAGGATTTTGAGCCTGATAGCTGCTGCGCACTTTAGCTTCACTAACGCCCTTTTTAGCTGAGAGCAAATAACCCTTTTTCGAACCAGGCAAGTATATAAAATAGTATTGTTGGCGATTTTTACTTGAACCTTTTAATGAATAGCTGTTAACTCCCCGATCTAAATGATAATTTTTTTCAATTTTAGTAATTGGGGACTTAGCTAATGCAATTTGATTTAACTGCTTTGTTTCGTTTCGTTCAGGGGTACTTGCCTTATAAAAAATGAGAACTGAAGCGGCATAGAGAAATATAATTATTCCAATAAGCCATGCTACAAATTTAATCGTTTGTCTTGTGTCGTCTTCTATCATAGTTATCTAACTTATTCCGTAATTCTTTTAAACTAATTTTGTTTGTTTTAACAGGGATAGCATTTAAAAATACTTTACCATAATCTTTTGTCCAAAGGCGTGAATCTAAAATTAAAAATTGTCCACGATCGTTTTCACCACGGATTAGTCTTCCCATCCCTTGCTTAAAACGAATGATTGCACGCGGAATTGTATCTGTCTTAAAAATATCAATTCCTTGTTTCTGCAATTGTTGCTGACGTAATTTTACTTCAGGCAAGTCCGGAGATTCAAAGGGTAATTTTGCAGCAATTACGAGGTCGATATTACAATCATGGAAATCGATTCCTTCCCAAAAACTATCAGCTCCTAAAATAATTGCCTTTTGAGCAATTGCAAAACGTTTAGTAATGCGGTTGTTAGAGCCTGAAACTCCCTGAGCCAAAATCTCAAAATCACGTAGAGCTGGAGAATTCGAAATTATACTGTAGACATCTTTGATTTTATTCAAATTAGTCATCAGCACAAGCACGTGATTTTTATGGTTTAAATCATGTTCTAGTATTTCTGCCAGTGATTGATCAAATTGGTTAGTGGCGACATCAGGTAGATCACTAACGGCAAGTACTTGCAAATGACTTTCCAATTTGAAGGTGCTTTTACCAACATATTCCTGGGGATGCATATCTGTTAAGGCAAGTTGTTTAACAAGATAATCAAAGTTGCCTTCACTTGTTAAGGTAGCACTGACAAAAGAAAGATGATCAAAACGATCGTAGATTTGTTTTAGTTCATCTGAAGCGTCAAGCATTAACCAACTTAAATTTGCACTTAGTGGATCAGCTGGATTAGTTAAGGTAACAATAAAGCCTTCTTGGCTCATACTGGTATCTGTTTGTAATAAATCAGATAGCTGGTAGCTTTTGGTAATGTAAAAATCAAGGTGATCAATTTGCTCTGTGATTTCACTTAAAATAGCGTCTCGATCAGTGCCTGAAGTGTCTGTTTCATTATAAAGCTTAAATAAAATCTCGTTTGTTTGCTGGCGGACTTCTTCAAGTTTCTTTTGCAGTTTGGCTAAAGTAGCTAAAAACTTGCTGTCTTCGCCGAATAAGTCGCTTGCTTGAAAACTCAGTAACAAATTACTATTCGGCAACATGTTTTTGCTAATTGCTCGGCTACGTTTTTGATAAAGTTCTTGCTGCAGCTGGTTGATGATATTGATTAGTTTAAGGATTGCCGGGTCTAATTTTGCCAGTAAAAAATTAAACTGCACATCATCACCATACTGGTTTAGAACACTATCATCTGCATAAAAGAGCAAATTGCGTAAATGTGTCAAAGTGCCCCAAAAAGATTCAAACTGGAACGAATCATTACGTGAAGTAATAACGTTATCAACGAAGCGGTGTGCTTCGTCAATTACTAAGTAAGGATTTTGTCCCCAAATTGAATCATTGTAGTGATTAGCTAAATATGCGTGATTAGTAACAAGAATGTCTGCTTCTTCCTGCCTTTGGCGTGCTAAATTCCAAAAGTCAACGTCTGCAAAACTACTTCCAACACGTGCGTCACCAGGATGTGATATTTTAACAAATAACGGTGCCTTATAATTGGTTAATTGCAGTTCATCTAGGTCACCAGTCTTAGTTTCTGTTAGCCAGACCAAAATCCGCATCTGCAAGACTAAAGTCATTTTATTAGGCGTGCCCTGATAAAGGGTTTGATAAAACCCATCAAGATCCAAATAATGACTACTTGATTTAACAACTTCTGCCGCTAAATCAAGGTTAGTTACATTTAGTAGCTGTGGCACTTCCTGACTAATAATTTGATCTTGTAGTACCTTGGTTGGTGTAGCAATTACTAATTTGCGATTAGTGTAGAGCCGGTATGAATATGCAAACAAGTAAGAGAAAGTTTTCCCTGTCCCATTTGGAGCTTCTACCAATAAAGCCCGTTGATCGGGACTTTCAAGAAAAAGATTAATTCGGTTAATCAAGTCAACTTGCGGCTGGCGATAATTAATTTTGTTTTTAAATAAACTATACTTCGCCTTATTATTAGTTGGAAAAACAGCTTCGGCGTCACCGTTTTTAACCGTTGAATGTACTTCCTGTTTTTGCAAAACGACGTTACGCACTTGCATCTGACTTTTATTTAGTGGGCGCTTTTGCTTGCGAGCTTCATCTGCGATTGTCGAGAAAACCCATGACGTATCACGAATTAAACCGTGAGCTAGTGAGCTCAGTGTATTTAAAGTTGCTTGAGGTAGCGATTCAAGCTTTTTGATGATTTTGATTAGTAAAACGGCGGTTCCATATGCGTCAGAATCTGCCTTATGCGGATTAAGATGCTTTATTTGAAGCTGATTGGTCAAATCTGTTAGTTTATAGGACGGTAATGTGGGGAAAGCGATTTTAGCTAATTCAACCGTGTCAATTGCTCGGTTAGTTAGAGCTTCATAACCATGTTGCACAAGTTCATAATTCAAAAAAGGTAAATCAAAATTGACATTGTGTGCTACGAACACAGTGTCCTTCAAAATTTTAATAATTTTTGGTGCGTAATAAGAAAAGTCCTTTTGGTTGGCAACATCACTATCATGAATGTGGGTCAAATTTTGAACCGTTAAAGGAATTTCGCGATGAGGGTTAATCATAAAAGAATAGGTCTTGACGACTTCCATGTTTTTAATAATCGCGCAACCGAATTGAATTATATGATTATCGTCTTCGCGCTGGGTACCTGTTGTTTCAAGATCAACGACTGCAAAGGTATCCTTAGCAAAAGCAGTCATCAGTTCACCTTCATTTCAATTAATTTATTTCTACTATTTTTTCTGCGTCAAGTAAGATTAGGTACTTATGTTTAACTGGCTTTTCAGCAAATGAGTTAAGTGCTCGCTCGTATAAACGCAGTTGACCAGTATACTTTTGCTTAATATTAGCAATTGCTAAATCTAAATTATGCTGATCAATGTGGTCAGTTTTGTAATCAAATAATATTATGCCATCATCTTCAACGAAATAACCATCAATTGTACCATGAATTAATATTTTAGCATTTGGATCACTAAAATCGTTAAACAAGGTACTAGCAGAAAGCAGGCTGGAAAATTCAACCTCTCGCTTAAGTTGAGCAGGATTTTGCCAGAACGGTTTAGCAAAATCACTGTGAACGAACCAATTGATTTGTTGCTGATTAATGCTAGGGACAATTTCTGGATTTAACTTGTCTTGTTTAATTAAATCTTTTATTTCAAGTTCAAGTTGTTCCGGCTCACCTTTTTGATTGTAATCGTAGTACTGGAGAAGCAAGTGTGTCGCAGTACCAATCTCTGCTCCAGTAAATTTAGTTTCAAACAAAAAGTCAGGTTTAGTTTCAATTGGCTGGAGATAACGATTGGTTGAAGCCAATAAGTGTGCATTTTCCAACTCAGTTTCCAATGGATCATTGAATGCTTTCTTTATTTCAGAAACAGATTGATAAGCCGTAGTCGAACTGGCATCTCTAAAAGGATAGTCGTAATCGTACAACTTAGGAGCTATTCTTGTTAATAAAGCATGATCTTGGTCAGAGGCCACTTCTTCTGTTTTAGCTATTTCAGAAGAAATTTTTTCATTTTCATAATGGACTAACAAAAATGGTGTCTCTTCATCTAATGAATTCGTGATATCACTAATCTTGATTTCGGGATATTTGTCAAAATTAATTGCTGGACCAATAAAACTCATTGAGCTAATAGCGTTTAATTTACTGCTTAAAGGCAATTTCTGTCGACCATTAAGCTGATTTTGCCATTTTTGGCGCGTCTTTTCGTAATTTTTGACTTCTGTAATAAGAATTAGTTTTTGGCGTGCACGTGTCATCCCTACATAAAGAATACGTGCCTCTTCTTCCAACAATTGCTGTTTTTGAGCAATATTATCATAAGATTTGAGCAGTGTATCGGCGCGATAATGTTCTTGCCTGATTGTTAGACCCAAATTATTTGCATTGATAATATAATTACCGCTTAAATCACGCATTTGATAGCGGTGCTGTAAACCAATATAAAAAACAATTGGGAATTCAAGCCCTTTAGAACCATGGACAGTCATCAGTCTAACAGAGTCCCCCGCTTCTTTAGTAACTAGAGGTTGTGCTAAGTCTTTTTGACTGCGCCTCATTCGCTCAATAAAGTTAATAAACTGATATAGTCCTTTAAAGCCAGCACTTTCATATGAACTGGCACGCTCATAAAGTGCTTCAAGGTTGACGCGTCTTTGCTTTCCGTTTGGTAAAGCAGTCATTACTTCAAGTAAATTAGTTCGTTCGTAAATGCTCCAAATTAACTCAGAAATACGATGATTAGCTGCAAAGTGACGTAACTCTTCTAACTGATTTAGAAAAATCTTTGTTTTTTGACTCAGCTCATCATTGACCGCAACATAAGAAGTTAAGGCATCATAAAAACCGGTATTTTTACTATGTACTCTGATTTTGGCTAAATCAGTTTCAGTGAAATTAAATAGTGGTGACCGCAATACTGCAACTAGCGGAATATCCTGATCTGGGTTATCAATGATGCGCAAGTAGTTTAGCACAATTGTTAATTCAAGCGTTTGGAAGTAATTTTTGGCATCCGTCACCAGTAATGGAATGTCATTTTTGGCAAACTCCTGCATAATTGCTAAGTTATCGCTACGGCTTCTAGTTAAAATCGCAATATCGCTGTATTTAAAGTTCCGCTTTTCCTTTGTCAGAGTATCGTAAACTTGCAAATTCTCGTTTTTAAACTGCTTAATTCGGTTAATCACCATTGCAATTTCAGCTGAATCGATTTCGTCTTCATCTTCGGCATTAGTTGAACCATCTTGGCCATCTTTTTCGCTGTATATTAGTTCACTGGCTTGGGGCAGTTTTTCGGGATAGTAATTAGCACCTAAAACTAACTGCCCTTCTTTTTGGTAGTCAATCCCACCAAAGTCAGTAGTCAAAACATGATCAAATACCTGGTTAACGAGTTTAATTACCGGCTTTGTTGAACGGAAATTAGCAGATAATAGAATCCGTTCATCCTGCTTGTTCTCATCTTTGGCTGCCTCTTGATACTTATGGAGGAAAAGCGAAGGCTCAGCTTGACGGAAACCGTAGATTGATTGCTTAACATCCCCCACCATAAATAAATTATTTTGTCCATCCTTTTTAATCAATTGCAGTATTCGTTCTTGCAAGGGATTAATATCCTGATATTCATCAACCAAGATTTCTTTGAACTTAGTTTGATAAAACGACCGCGCCATTTGCGAATTTGAAGTATCTTGACTCAGTATTTGATAAGCAAATTGCTCCATATCACTATAGTCAACCAGATTTTCTGCACGCTTCAATTGGTCAAATCGTTCAATTAAGGCCAGCTCTGCTTTGACGATTGCAGTCATAATTTGATGCCCTTTGTTTAGTAAAGCGATTTGTTCTTTTTCATCAGTAGCATAAAAGGAGGTAAAAGACGTAAATACTTGCTCGGAAGCATCTTTTTTAAGCTCAACGCATTTCTCATAAAAATCAAGTAAATCTTCATCCCATTTGCTCGATTTACGAAAACTAGTAAAGAGGCAACTTCTTAATAGCTCTCTTTGCTTATCATAATTTTCATCTCTTTCAATACTAGCCAGATAATTTTGCAAGCACTTATCGAAGAGTTGGAAACTGTCTTTAACCTTTGCTAATTCTTTGGTCTCCATGGCAGCTGTTGCCAGCAACTGCTCAAGTTTTTCCTTTAAATCAGAAAAAGTGGTCAAAAGATAAGGCTTAATGTTCTTTTGCCATAGCTTTGAATGAGTGACATCGTCACCAATTTCATATTGAGTTGGTAAGTTTTTTAACCAGTCACGGTAATCAGGCTTAGCCATTGCATAATTATATAAGTCTAATAACAAGTCACGTGCAGACTCAGCACTACGGTCGCCGGCAAAATTTTCGTAAAAAGCAATAAAAGCTTGATCATCGTTTTCTAAAAATTCACTTTCAATTTCTTGCAGTGCTCGCTCACGCATTAATGCTGCTTGAGTCTCATCCGTTAAAACACTAAAACTAGGATCAAGGTCAATGACATAGTAAAAACGATGAATAACATCTAGACAGAAAGCATCAATCGTTGAAATATTAGCAGCGTCAATTAAGTTAAGCTGCTCTCGTAAGTCAATTTTAAGTTTTTCATGCTTATTTAGTCTCTGCTCAAGGGCACTTTTAATTTTTGCTTTCATTTCTTGAGCAGCGGCTTTAGTAAAGGTCACGACTAATAACTCATTTACACCCGTTCCAGTGAGAATTTCCTGCATAAGTCTCTCTACTAAAACAGTTGTCTTTCCGCTCCCAGCAGAAGCAGAAACCAGAATATCAAGGTCACGATCGTCTATTGCCTGCTGTTGTTCATTCGTATAATCTGGCATCACTTATTCCTCCTTTCCCAGTTTCTCTTTAATTTTGTTCATTAATTCTGTTTTACTCAAATTATCAATTTGATGGTACTTGTTTTCTTTTAGCATTGCATCAAAGAAGAAGATATCCCGATAGTCAGAGTATGTCAAAGCAGTGACTTGCTGGCCATATTTATAGGGATTGAGTTGAACCTTACCAGAGAGAATTTGACTAGATGCATCTTTGATTAATTCTTCATCATATTTTAGAAGAAGTTCAATTTCTTCATCATTAAACGCGTTGCCACGAAAACTTAACGAACCATCTTTCTTACTATTGATCCCAGCATAGATTTCCGAAGTAGTACCACCATTACTTAGTGCAGGATCGGCGTCTAAGATAACGGCCTGATCATAGTTAATAAGACCGTTATACTTGAGCTTCGTTTTTCCATCTAAATTAGCTTGCTTAAGTTGTAAGTTATTGCCGTATAGATCTTTACCGTTTAAACGTTCAGTTTGTCTGGTAATGGTTTGGTAAAATGCTCCGAGTAATGACATCGGCTCTTTACCAGTAAAAAACTGCTGATTTCGCATTAGTACATCCATATACGAGACCATTTGCAGTGAAATTCCCTGATAAAACAGTCCTAAATTAAACTTTTTGGCGGAAGACTTATAGTCGATAACTTGGGCAATGTACTCGTTTTGATCACTAACCTTTGCCAAATCGACCCGGTCCATTTTTCCTCGTAAATTGACATAATGCTTCCCATCTAGATTTGGCACTAATAAGTCTAGTCCAGGTACTTTTTCACCAAAGCCAAAGCTAAGTTCAGAGTACTTTGCTCTTAATGGAGTCTTTTTAACTGCGCGATGCCAATTAACAGCCACATTAGTAGTGGTTTGATCGAGACACTTAAAGAGGAACACATTAAATGGATCATTACGAAGTTGTTTATATTTTGCTTCGCTCTTCATTTTTTCGCGAGCAACTTCAAGCAATTGATTCAGCTTCAGATCATCAATTTCGGCCAAATCAAGCTTTTCCTTATTCAGCTCTTTCACTAAACGATCAAAGGTTTCATGGAAATAATTTCCGGCTTGGATTACATCAAATTCATTATCAAATCGTTTGCGTAAACGAAGGCCATAATTTAAAAAGTACTCATAAGAATTTTCATAAAACGTTTCTAGTTGCGAAACGGAGGAGTTTAGGTTTTCTCCGTATAATTGCTGAGCAAGCTCTGCACCGATATCTTGTGGGTGATTGTCAAACTGACTTGCGTCAAGCACCATTTTAGTCTTTTTAGGGATGCGCTCCTTAGTCAGTTCAAATAAGTGCTCAATATTAACTTCCGGATGTGCCTGCTTTAGGTATGTTAAATACCCAAGACTAGCTTGCGGATTGGTTAAAAAAGACAAGAGATCATTTAGCTTTTCTGGAAGATTATGTTGAGCAAATTCAACTCTTTCCTTTTCTTCAGCCTTTTTTTTATTAGCTGCTTCTTGCACGCTGGTATCGACACCTGCGACACGTTTAAGTCGTTCATAATAAATAGAAGGTTGAACCGACTCATTCTCTGCGTTTACTACAGAGAATGAAACATAGGTCATATCACTACCAAGCGCCAGTAGCAGACCAAATTGATAATTTTGGTCAAGGTTACTGGTTTGTTGCTGGTCTTCAATATAAGAATCTTCCTTAAATGCACCACTGTTAGTTAAAGTTTGTAAATTTTCAGAGCTCAAAAAGCCTGGTACATTTTGAATCTTAGGCAAACCTGTATTGGTGGCGCCCATGATAAAGACTTGCTTGTATCCACTGAGCTGAACAATTCCCGTTTCAGAAATATTGACAGCATCCAGTGTAGAAGGAATCTGGGCAAATGTTGCTTCTTTGAAGCCATTGATTAGTACATTGAAGAAACTGTCAAGCTCAAACTCATCTGGATTGATTAATAGATAGTCATGAAGTAGCGTAATTAATAAATCCCAAACTTGTTCTGATTGCCTTGCTTGTTGAAGGTCACCGTCTTCTTGGGCATCTTGGCGCCACTTTTCTAGTACTGCTGGCACATGATTGTTAACTAAAAAGTTGAAGAAAATGGTGATTGCCTTTTGCGTGTCTGTTTCTTCCGTTAGTTTTTTTAATAAAGAAGTAATCTTCTTAACAAAAAAGTCCTTTAATTTTTCAATTTTGGCAACTTCATCTGGAACTCTGTCTAGTCGAATAACTTCAGCAGCAATATAATCTGTAAAATCGCGTTTCCACAAGTTATGGTTAATGCCGTGGGCTAAAACAAAATTTTCGAGCTCATCAACGTCATGAATGAATGAAGTTTCATCCTTATACCAATCCGGAATAATTAAGTGTGTCTTCATAATCGCAAGCATATTTTGTGTTTGAAGTGGCCTAGTTAACAGCTGAGCGATATTCTCAATTAAAACAACTAAGGGATGATATTTCATTTCCTGTTGTAAATCGTTAAAAAATGGAATGTCATTTTGCCGTAAAATTGGCGAAAGATAGGTTTCGTATTCATGCAGATTAGGCGCAAGCACTAAAAAATCGCGGTAGCGATAATTATTAAGCGCCACCTGCTGGTAAATAGTTCGAGCAACAAAATATGCTTCAGCATACCGGTTGTCGGCACGAATTAGCTGGATATTATTTAATTTTCCTACTTCAGGGACGGTACCAGTCCAAAATGAGTTAAGTAGCTCTCGGTTAGTTGGCGCTGCCGAGGGTTTAGTAGTTTCAACCTGATAATTTAGTTCGTTTACTTCGATATATTTAACCAATTGGTTAATCGTTCTTTGAATGACATAGTCATAATCACCGGGTTCTGCTTTAGCGTCAAGCTCACCGGTTTTTGTTTTAAAAGCCAGAGTTACACTATTTGCATGCTTCATCAATAATTTGACAGTCAAACATTCCTGCAAGGAAAAGTGTGAAAAATCGCTAAAGTAAAAGTCAGTCTTACTCAAATCAATCCCACTAGCCAGAAATTCATTTAGCTGTAACTGAATTTCGTTAGAAGTTGAAAACTTATCTTTAATGGTGTCAATGAAAGCTTCATAAAGAATTTTCAAATCAGCCACTTTGTTTTTAGTTTCAAGGTCTAACTTATCTTGATCAAAGTCATCTAAGTCTAGATTACCTTCTCTAACTTGCAAAATAGTACTGTAAAGCTGCTTAACTAGGCCAGGACTAACATTGACATTTTTGAAGAGGTGGAGCTGATCACGTTTTTGTTCAATGACTTTAGCTAAAATCATTGCTGCCGCAGTGTTGTCAAGCTGGGTGGGCATTACCTGCTTTGAATCCTTTAGGAAAAACCACGCAAGTCGTGAAAAAGATAACACTTGCAAGTTCTTAACTGATTGCTCAGTATTGCCTTGACTAATAGCAAGCCTATTTATTGCTCTGATTTCTGTGGTAAACTTAATGTGATTGGGAACAATGACAAAAGTTTGTTGCTTTGGAAATTTTTGATAATTTTCAACTGCTGCTTGTAAAACTTTTTCCTGCATTGGATCGGTTTGACGACCGACTAGAATTTTAATCATTTGTTCTCTTCTCCTTTGCTACATATTTTAGCATAGGAGCTAAACTTTTTTCACAAACATTAAGGATCTTAAATAAAATGAAATCGAGTTATTTAGCGCACGGAAAAGTGATTTTGATTGGTGAACATTCAGTGGTTTATGGTTATAATGCCCTTGCCTTGCCAATCATGTCTTTACACATTAAAGCAACCGTAGAACCGGGCCCACAAATGTGGATGGATACTGCATCATATCATGGGCCTTTTTTTATGGCGCCAGATGAATACGATGGCTTGAAGTATGTCGTTAAAACGATGCTTACAAAAGCTAATAGTAGCGAAAATTTAAGGATAACTTATACAGGAGAAATTCCAATCGAGCGTGGACTAGGCTCAAGTGCAACAGTTGCCCTTGCAACAACCAAGGCAATGAACGATTACTTTAATTTAAACTTGTCAAATGATGAAATAATTGAAGTTACGAATCATGCTGAAACAATTAATCATGGCAAAGCGTCAGGGTTGGATGCTGCGACTGTTAATTCTGATTACCTTGTCTTTTTTAATAAAAAGTCAGGTCCCAGTGTTTTGCGCGCCAAGTTAAATGCCACCCTTTTGATTATGGATACAGGGGAATTAGGTAGTACAAAAAAAGCTGTTGCTCAAGTTCAACAGCAAGTCCAGTCATCTCCTGTAGCTAGTGAAAAGATTAAATGTTTGGGTCAATTGGCCGATGATACAAAACAAGCTTGGGTTAATCAAGACCGCGTTAGTGTTGGCAAAATCTTTAATGAAGCTGAAGAAATACTAGATTCTTTTGGCCTTGCCACGATTAAAATTAAACAGTTACAACAACTTGCTCTTGAAAATGGAGCCTTGGGTTTTAAGCTGTCCGGAAGTGGTTTAGGTGGAATCGTCATTGTACTTTGCGACAACATTGAAGTAGCTAAGTCAATTGCTAAAAAATGTCAAAATGTTGCTGTTAATAGTTGGATCGAGGAAATTTAATGGAAAAAACAGTTCGTGCACACACAAATATTGCTCTAATAAAATATTGGGGAAAAGAAGACCAGGCTATGCGCTTGCCTGCTATGTCGAGTATTTCAATGACACTAGATGAATTTTATACTGATACCAAAATTTCTGATAGTGAAAAAGACCGTTTCATTTTAAATGGTACTGAGCAAACTGGTAAAAGTGCCCAGCGCGTTTTTTCGTATCTTAGATTTTTACAAGAAAGATTTGGTTTAAGTGGACACTTGCAAGTTGAATCTACCAATCATGTTCCAACTGCAGCTGGTCTTGCCTCTTCTAGTTCAGCGTTTGCTGCTTTAGCAGGTGCATTTAGCTCGTACTATGATCTGCAAATTAACCGTCAAGAACTTTCATGTTTGGCAAGAATGGGGTCAGGCTCGGCATGCCGTTCAGTGTTTGGTGGTTTTGCGATGTGGCAGAAAGGAAATAGCGATTTGACCTCTTATGCATATGCAATAAATGAACAACCTGAAATGGACTTACATTTATTAGCGGTTGAACTTAATCCTAACCCAAAAGAATTGTCCTCGACCAACGGGATGCAGCTGGCCAAAACTTCCCCCTTTTTCCAGCCTTGGCTAGAACGTAACCAAGCCGAAGTAGATAAAATGATTGAAGCAATTGAGCAAAACGACTTTACGGCTTTGGGTCAATTAGCCGAATTGAATGCTAATGAAATGCATGCTGTTAACTTAACAGCTCAACCAGGATTCACCTATTTTGAGCCAGATACGATTAGAGCAATCAAACTTGTTGAGCAGCTGCGAAGTGAAGGAATAGAATGCTACTATACAATCGACGCTGGTCCAAATGTAAAAGTTATGACTCGGTTAAAAAATGTAAAAGAAATTACTAAGCGTTTCATATCAGAATTTGACAATGTTAAGATAGTAAATGCAAGTTTTGGTCCAGGTATCAAATATTTGGATTAATAATGTATTTAAATTGGTTAGGAGATTAAATTCTTTGATAACAGAACAAGCGCCCGGTAAGTTATACATCGCCGGTGAATATGCAGTTTTAGAACAGGATTGTCCCGCAATTTTGGTCGCAGTTAATCAATTTATCCGGGTTTCGATTACTAAATCTAAGTCATCTACTGGTTCGATTCATTCCAAACAATATTCGCAGGATTCAATTCACTGGGTACGACGTGGTGCCCAAATGGTGATTGACAACCGTGATAATCCTTTTGAATATATTTTGTCGGCAATTAACTTAACTGAACGTTTTTGCCTCGAACAACATATCAAATTACGAGTATATGATTTGCACGTCAATTCTGATCTTGACTCAGCTGACGGAAAAAAATATGGTCTAGGTTCTAGTGCGGCAGTCACAGTAGCCACGGTTAAAGCGATTCTACGTTTTTATAACGTGCCTTTTAGTAACGAACTAGTTTATAAACTGTCCGCTATTTCCCACTACTCTGTTCAAGGAAACGGCTCTGCAGGAGATATTGCTGCGAGTGTTTATGGTGGCTGGATTGCCTATCAAACATTTGATAAAAAATGGCTGAAACGCGAATTAACACAAAAGTCACTTTCCGAAGTTGTTGATGAAGCATGGCCAGGGCTAAAAATTCAATTATTGACCCCTCCTGAAGGGATGAACTTATTGATTGGATGGAGTCAAAAACCTGCATCAACTTCACGCCTAGTTGATGAAACTAATGCCAATAAAGCAGCATTAAATGTCGAATATAAACAATTTTTACAACAATCGCGAAAATGCGTATTACGCATGATTGATGGCTTTGAACAAGGCAATATTGACCTAATAAAGATGCAAATTCGGGAAAACAGGAAACTTTTACAGCACTTTGCTCAAATAAATCAAATTGCAATTGAGATTCCCCGTTTGTCAAAATTGATCAATATTGCTGAGTCATTTGGTGGTGCGGCAAAAACATCAGGTGCGGGTAACGGAGATTGTGGCATCGTTATAACCGATGAACAAACTAATGTTAATGAGCTTGAACAGCAATGGCGTAAAAACAATGTTTTACCCCTTGACCTTCACGTTCATCAAGTAAAGCTAATGCAGTAAGAAGAAAAATGTCAATTAGATCAAAACGTAAGGAAGAACACCTTTCTTTAGCAAACCAATTTTATGAACCGAATAAGCCAAATAGCTTTGACCAAATGGGACTTTTACGACCTGCTTTGCCAGAAGCAAAAGTTGACTTAAGTTCGATTAAAACAACTATGTTTGGCAAAAATGTCAATGCGCCCTTTTTTATTAACGCAATGACCGGTGGTTCTGCAAAATCATTCTCTATTAACCAAGCATTTGGTAAAATTGCTCAGAAAGCTAAAATAGGTCTTGCATTGGGCTCTGCAAGTATCTTAGTTAAAGAAGCTGAACAACTTGACAGCTTTTTGATTGCACGTAAAAAAAATCCTGATGGTGTCATAATTGCAAACGTGAATGCGAAGACTGAGGCTATGGATGCTCAAAAAGTTGTTCATGAACTTAATGCTGATGCTTTACAGATTCATTTGAATACAGTTCAGGAAATTGCTATGCCTGAAGGCGATCGCGATTTTTTGTGGCTAGATAACTTAATTGAATTACGTCAAAATGTGACCGTTCCGATAATTATAAAAGAAGTCGGCTGCGGTTTAGACCAAGCGACAATTCATTTACTAAAAAATGAAGGCTTTGACCTATTTGATATTGCTGGCAGTGGCGGAACAAATTTTGCTAAGATTGAAAATGCACGAAACCAAAATGACCTTTCTTATCTTGAAACGATTGGATTGCCAACTGTTGTTTCTGCCTTAATGGCGGCTGAAGAAAAGGTTACCTTTATCGTGTCCGGTGGTGTTCGTAATCCATTAGATATTTTTAAAGGTTTATGCTTGGGAGGAAAATACGTCGGTATTTCCAATGTCTTTTTGCAGACATATCAGGATCAAGGCGAAGATGCATTACTACAAATGATTTTGGCGTGGCAAAAAGAATTAGCTAGTTTGTTAGCTATTTACGGTCAAAATGATTTAACAAATTTAAGTAAAATCAAACATTACTTCGACCTGCCCTTGAAGAACTTAATTGATCAATTGAGTTAATTTTACATAATTAAAAATATGCAAAGTAAAATTTTACTTTGCATATTTTTTTTGTCTTAATTTAATAGATGCCATATTTCTTTTTGAACGGCACTTTCATTACTTGATCCGATCACTTGGTCTGCTGCACTTTTGGCAACTGGTAAAGCGGTGGAGGTAACAAAGCTCCGGCCAACATATTTTAGCATCCCAACGTCATTACCACTATCGCCAAACGCAACCATTTCACGTGAGCTAATATGGAATTTTTTGCTTAAGTATTCTAGACCAACCGCTTTGTTCATTCCTTTAGTTGACATGTCAATAGAGGTAGATGAACCAGAGACAAAGCCAATTTGCGGATAATCGCGTTGAAGTTTACTTAGTAACTTTGGCATTCTGTCTTCTGGAACATCTAATGTTACCTTGAAAATCTGATCGTCTAAATGGTTAAAGTCCTCGACAATACGCAGCTTTTGGTAGTACTTTTTAAGCTCTTCTGCATAGCGCTGACCATCTTTTTCTAAAACATATGCACTTGCAAGACCAGAAACAGTGACCTTTTCATCTGAGTATGTCTGAACAATTTCCAAAATGGTTTGAAAATCTTCATCGGATAAGCTGTCAACATGAAGAACTTGTCTTCCCTTAGCAACCAGTGCCCCATTTTCTGCAATAAAATACATTTGCTGAGCTGTTTTAGGAAAACGAGAATAAATATTCTCATATTGATTTCCACTGGCAATTACAAACTTAATTCCCTGTTCCTGCATTAAAGCAAACTCGCGCAAAAATAGTTCTTCATCATAGGTTTTTTCATCGGTTAACCATGTACCGTCCATATCAGTGGCAATTA
This sequence comes from Lactobacillus apis, assembly GCF_002837055.1. Taxonomy (GTDB): domain Bacteria; phylum Bacillota; class Bacilli; order Lactobacillales; family Lactobacillaceae; genus Lactobacillus; species Lactobacillus apis. The sequence goes on from NZ_PDKP01000001.1 coordinate 483,854, forward strand.
ATTTAATCATCTTTAATAGTTACTTTCTTTTACTTTCGTAATCCCTTTGGATAAAAATTCTTTAAAACATTATTAGTTATTTTACCAAAACTGAACACGCAACTTTGGCAACTAACTAGCACAAAACCGTGTAAAGCTGATTCTAGGCGAATAGTTTCACCATGAATATACTTAGCATAATCTTCTTTAGTTAAATTTACTACCTGTTTTTGTTTTCTTTGTCCTAATACCAGCGCTAATTGATGACTCGGTTCAAAGCGCTTTTTCTTTAAAATTCCTAGCTCTAATCCGTTACTAATAATTTTAAAATGCATGTTGTCAGCCTCGATTGCAGGAAGATAAACATGATTTTGACTTACTAAACAAGATGCTGACCAGTTAGCAAGTTCTAAGGGTAAATTAAATGGTTTTAAAACTTCTGCAACTAATGCATTTTCTGACCTCGCCAATTTGGCTTTGTTTTGATGAGCTTTTCGCTTTTTAACTTTTGTATTAGTACTTTTTTCTCGTTCAGCTAATTGTAATTTGGCAACATACTGCCCTTCACCTAAATTATCGTTTGGCCAAAAGCGTAATGTCTCCTTTATAGCAGGATCATTATTGGCCCAGTCAGGACGTCCTGATTCAACAGCAGATGTACTTACGTTGATTGGGAGAATTTTAAAGCCAAATTGCTCAACTAACCAGGATACGATTTCTTCATCCTCTTCTGGCGAAAAAGTACAAGTTGAGTAAACCAATTCGCCACCAGGCTTAAGCATTTTTACTGCTTCGGTCAAAATATCCTGTTGTCTTTTTTGGCAAGTCATAACATAGTCTTGTGACCAATAAGAAATTGCTTCAGGACTTTTTCGAAACATCCCTTCCCCACTACACGGGGCATCGACAATGATTTTATCGAAAAAACGGGTAAATGACTGAACTAACTTTTCTGGGCTTGCAGAAGTTATTAGTGCATTAATTACACCCCAGCGCTCTAGGTTTTCTCTTAGGGCTTTGACGCGGGTGTTAGAAATTTCATTTGCAACAAGTAGTCCTTTACCCTTCAGCTGTTCAGCGATAAATGTGCTTTTCCCTCTAGGAGCAGCACATAAATCGAGTACTATATCTCCGGGGTGGATATCAGCAATCATGGCAGGAAACATTGCTGCAGGGTCTTGAGAATAGACTAAGCCACTGATAGCTTCCGGGTCTTGACCATTAATCTGACCGTAGTATGCATTTTTAAGTCCAGGAATCGGTTGATCAAGAGAATAAGAGACTTCTCGCTGCCCTTTTAAAGTATTGATTCTAAATGCCTTTTTGGCGGGTTGGTTCATTGCATCAAATAATTCTTGTGCTTGCTTTTGACCAAGTAATTTTTGATATTTAGAAATAAATTCAGTTGGTAAATTAAGCATGTGTGTTTTCCTTTCGCCAACATAAAAAGATGAAGAAGCTATAAACAAGCGCAACTACGCCCCAACTGCCCAAAAGAAGCATTAAAAGGTGCTCTCGATTTGAATAAAAAGCACGCCAGCAAAGGAAGAAATATGCTCCAAGTGATAATAATAGCTCTACTAATATTATTCTAAAGCCATGATTGGCAAGCCAATTGCGTAATAAACTACCTTTTAAGTGAGTCGCCTTAACGGTTTGCCAATCCAAGTAAGCCAAGATGATGTTAGCAATAGTGGCCACAAAGACTAGCAAAATGATGAATAAAAATTCTTTAATTACGGAAAGCTGACGCTTCTGATGCTTTCTTACAAATACTGGTGTTTTAACTTTAACATGATAATGACGGGCAATTTTTCTAATTACCTTATTAGAGCTATCAATAATGATGGTATAGTCTTTAAGCTTGAATTTACCTGTTGGCTGCTTGGTACCGGTTGTTAGATAATAGCCATTTTGTTTCATCCGGCGATAGTGCTTCAGGGTACCAATCACAGAATAATAAGTATTATTTAAATTAATGTACTCATTATTTTGTGTTTTTAATGTTGGAACCTTAGCATTTAAGCCTAAAACTCCAAATGAAACACGTCCCTTAAAGTCATCTGAAGTAAAATATCGTCCAGATTCCGTTGGTAATGTCAAAACATCATGATTAGACCAAACTAATGTCTGATTGTCCTTTCTTTTACTCGTTAAGTGAAGTTGGATTTTATTTTGGGGAAAGGTTTTTTCTAGATACTTTAAAAAGTCGCTAACACTTTGGTTATTTTTGATTTCAAAGCTGCGCGTGTTGTTGCTCAAACCATAAGCCTCAAGTAGTTGGTTAGCTTCTTGGGACTGGACGTTTGAAAGCATTGTACCCGTACCGAGTAATGTTAAAAAAATAATTAATAGTAAGAGGATTTTTTTAGATCTCATGTTTTATCTCAAATATTTGTTCTTCAATAAAATCAAAGCTTGTAAATGAATGATTAATTGCCTGTAATTCTGACGAATGAGTGAAATGGATTTGGTGCCAAAAAGTAGCAGAATTAGTTACACCATTTTTTTCACCAATAAATAGCAAACGACTAGATGGATTGTATTTTTGCCAAGCTTCTATCGCGCTTAAATCACTTTCATCAAAATTAGGTGCCCATGCACAAATAACTAGTTGGACTTCAGGAAACGCTCGAATTGCCTCAGGTGCAGATAAATTCAATACCTTTGTAGCCTGCTTGCTTCCAGTTCTTGAAGTTTTTGACCATTCTAATGAGTCTGTTGCAATTGTCTTTAAACCTACTTCAGTTAAAGCTTTAGACCAATATGCATTTCCTGCCATAATTTCTAAAACGGAGCTAATTTTAAACTGCTCCTTAATTAGTTTGGCAGTTTCCAAATTTGGCAATGACCAAACACCGTAATTGATTGATAGGTACTGCCTCATGCTATTAAGAAGCTGATTAGTAACTTTTATATTGCCCTTCTGCTGCCTTGACATACAACTTTCAAGCTTTTCAACTTCATTTGGATAAAAACCAAGTCGTCTAGGAGCAGTCGGTAAGATTTTCTTTTCTTTCATGTAGCGGTCAATTTGATTAACCTCTTTAATTTGGTCATGAATTAGTGGGTTATCAAGCTGAGCATCTAATTGATTAATTTTCTTTAAATAATCTGTCATTTCTAATACCTACAATGATTTTACCATTCATGTGACTAGATTTCAGTTATAATAAAAGGTAACTGAATAAAGGAGAATATTTTATGGCAAAAAATGTAACAAAAAAGCAAGATAACGAAGAAGAAAGTCTTGGAAAATTCATCCTAGACGTTGTCATAATGATGGTGGTAATTCTTGGTGCTTTCTATCTTGTCTTCCACTTCGTTCTTTCAAATGATGAAGTTTCTGGTCCATCAATGCAGCCAACTTTTGAAGATAAAGATCGCTTGATTTCGGTACGGAACTTTACGCCTAAACGTAACGATGTGGTAGTTTTATTAGCTCCTAAGGCCGCAAACGACACTCCTGGAGCAATGTATATTAAGCGTGTTATTGGTTTGCCGGGTGATAAAATCGTTTCTAAAAACGACAAAATGTATATTAATGGCAAGAGACTAGCTGAACCATACCTTAATAACAAGTACAAAAAAGCGGACAATGATGCTGGACATACATACACCACTAATTTTACTTATAAAGTGCCTAAAGGCTATTATTGGGTAATGGGTGATCATCGTGATATCTCAAAAGACTCCCACATTTTTGGACCTGTAAAAAGAGAAAATCTAGTCGGCAAAGTTACCTTTAGATATTGGCCTTTTAATAAAATTCAAGGATTTTAGCAGTACTTTTCTTTGAATTCTTTGTTTTTTTGGCTAAAATAAATTGTAAAGGAGATTTTATTATGAATCAGCAAATAGAAGAATTATCCGATGCAATTATTACTTACCAGACAGAACATCATACGACAGATACAGATTTAGCATTTGCTAGTCACCTATCGGTAGAGAAAATTCATGCAATGAAGGCTGGTAAAGGTGAATTCACTCCTGAAGAAATCAATCAACTGTATGACTTTCTCGCTACCAAGCGTTAAGTTAAAAATAAACATAAAGAAAAATGGCCTCAAGTTTTGCTTGGGGTCATTTTTCTTTGTTTGAAGAGAAGCACACTATTTCTTTTCCCTTGCTTCGAAAAAGTAATTAAATATCAAAGTATTAGCTATCAATAAAAAGATATCAAAGACCAACATGATAATAAGTGAAATACCAAAGTTTACATACCTATCATTATACTCCCGATATCCTCCAAAAATACCCAAAACACTACTGAATACAAAGTCGATTGGGAAGGCGATAAGTGACGCTAAGAAGTTATTAGCACTAAAGGCAACCCAACAAGCAACAACTATGACTATGATAAAAATGACTCTGAGAAAAGCTTGACCGCTTGTAGTGGGTAAAAATTCTAAAATTGCACGACTTGAAAAGTTTAAAAAATCAACTACAAAAAAGACAAAAAGAGTAATTAAAATCAATAGTAATATAGAGCCCCAAATTTTGAAAGCTCGTTCATTGAATAATTGAGACATTGCATTTGAAGGACTGGAGAAACCTGTAATCACGTTCTTTTTGAAACGACTATCCGTTAGTACCGACATCCCGAATAAAAGCAAAAGTCCAATTACGTCTAAGATTCCGAGATAAACAATTGAGACAAATGAACTAAGCGTATTATCAAGGTAAAGATTGGTACTGCTCATTGGAATTAGCCGCCAGGTTTGACTGCGGTTTACCCTTTGAGCAAATATTGCTATCAAGCAAACAGCAATAAATCCAAAAGCAAGAACAAGAAAGAAGAAAGATGTCATCCAGTTGGTTATGAAATTAAAATCATTTACATAAGTATTACGGATAAAGTGATTATTTTCAAATTTATACAGAGAAAAAAAGGTTATTGCCATTGAAGTTAGAATCTGAAAAAGCATTAAGGTGTTAAGCTTCTTAGTTTTTAATTTGAATAGTTCAGTAAAGCAGCAATTAAAAAGTGACATTATTCTTCTTCCTCCTGATAAAGTCCTTCATAGTATTCTTCAATGCTCTGATTTTTAGCTCTAATATCATCCGCTGATAAATGTTCATATACGGTATGATCTCTAATAATCACAACCTCATCTAGCATGGAAGAAATTTCGTTAACAAAGTGATCAGAAACTAAAATAGTAGATTCCTTAGCCTTCCATAAAATAATTGAGTTAATAATCTTTTTTCGAGCCATCGCATCAATTCCGGAAAAGGGCTCATCTAATAGATATAAATCTACTTTACGCGAAAATGTTAGTGCAATAACTAGTTTTTCACGCATACCTTTTGACATTTCAGAAAGGCGTATCTCAGAATCAATTTTCATAAAACCACGTAGCTGTTCGAATTCATTTACATCAAAATCTTGATAAATAACTTCATAGAATTTGCTAATTTGTTCTACTTTTGTATTTTCAGAAAATCCAGATAAATTATCAGTAAAGGATATGTGCTTTTTCCTTTCAACTTCATTATCTTCTCCTGCTACCATTACAGTGCCATGATAATTTTTAGCCATGCTATCAATAATACGCATCAAAGTAGTTTTTCCTGCACCATTTTCTCCTAATAATGCAACAATTTTTCCTGGTCCTAATGTTAGATTGACATTATTTAAGATCGTTTTTTGATTTTTTCGATACGTCAAATCTTTGATTTCTAGTAGATTTCCCATTAAGTTCGCTCCTAGTTCTAATACGCTTTATTAACAACTAAATCTTTTGCTTTATACGAGTACGTTTGTCAGTCATCATACCCTGAGATAATTCAATTTGGAGATCAAATCAGCTGTTTATACTGTATTATATTTCTATTACACTATTATGATAGACTAAAAAAATCTGCCATGCAATCCTTTTTAACAAAAAACTACTCACTAATATTCTTATGAGTAGTTTGATAGTTATTTCTTTTCTTTTGGCTCAATATATTGATTGAACAAGAACAAATTAATGGCAATGAAAAGCAAGTCAAAGCAAATGAATATTGAAATTGGCTCCAATAAATCATTTGACGACGTTGATTGAAAAAAGACTGCAAATGGTGCATCAAAAATAGGCGTTAGAGCTTGGATTCCTTTGACTAATGCCCATATGAGAATGAACACTAGAAAAACGCGGATGAAGCCCAACAAAGACTTGTTTTTAATTGATCCTGGTAAAAAACTAATAATTGCTTGGCTTGAGAAGTTTAAAAAACTAAGCATTAAATAAAAGAGTAGACAAAATAAAACAAGTAAGATCAGTGACTGGATAACAACAATAAAATCTTCAACATTGAAAACAAAACTACTTTTTTCATACGATGTCATAACTTCTGAATGAAATGTGCCATCAAATTGAAAGGCCAACAAAAAACTAATACCTATACCAATGGCTTCTATACATGCAAAATATGCTAATGTTGCAATTGAAGTAAAGATATTATCCAAATAATACTTTGAATCAGAGATTGGCAATAACCGCAAAGATTGGTTTACGTTAATTGCCTCATTTTCATTACAAGTTATGCAGTATAAAGCTAATGCTGCAATAAAGGAGAAAAAGAGGACAAACATGAAAAACGATGGAAAAACCCCTAAATCTTGCCTTCCAAAATAAACATGTCCACTCGTAGTAAAACTAAGTACAGTAATTGCTATGGCTGCAATTAATTGGACAAGCAGTACGTAGTTAGCCTTCTTAATTTTTCGTGTAAATAAAGTAGCAAAAAGCCGACCGAACATTATTCGTCACCCTCTCCATATATGTTTTCATAAAATTCTTCGATGCTTTGATTATTCTCACGTATTTCTTCAGTTGATTTGTGACAGTAGATTGTTTTATCTTTTACAACAACAACTTCGTCAAGCATAGAAGCAATTTCGTTAACGAAATGATCAGAGATTAGAATAGTTGCTTCATCCGCTTTCCATAGAATAATTGAACTAATAATTTTTTTTCGAGCCATCGCGTCAATTCCAGAGAAAGGTTCGTCGAGTAAATAGAGTTCTGCTTGACGTGAAAAAGTCAAAGCAATAATTAGCTTTTCACGCATACCCTTTGACATTTCAGACAGACGTAAGTTTTCATTTAATCTCATGAACTTTTGTAGCTGCTTAAATTTATTTTTGTCAAAATCATCATAAAGATATTCGTAAAAATTAATTATTTTCGCAACTTTAGTACTTTCCTTAAATCCTGACAAACTGTCAGAGAAAGAAATGACCCTTTTACGGTCCGCAACAGATTGAACTCCATCAATCGCAACCATACCGCGAAAATTCTTATTAATTCCTGCGATTATGCGCATCAATGTTGTTTTACCAGCTCCATTTTCGCCTAAAAGAGCAACAATTTTGCCATGCTTTAAGTTTAAATTGATATCTTTAAGAATTACTTTTAGGTTCTTTCTATATGTTAAATTTTCAATTTCTAAGAGATTGCTCATTAACTATTCCCCTACTTTAAATAAGCTGATAAGATATCATGAATTTGATCATTTGACACACCCAAATCATTCATACTTTGAACAAATTTATTTAGCTCATCATCAATCAATTCCTGTTTTGTCTTTTCAAGCAAGTCTGTATCTTCGGTAACAAAATTACCTTCTCCACGCTTAGTATACAAAATCCCCTCTACGTTCATTTGTTGCAAAGCTCTTTGTACCGTGTTTACATTAACAGTTAATTGAACTGCTAGTTCACGTACGGAAGGAATTTTCTGCCCTGGCTTTAATTCGCCGGTTACAATTTGACGATATAGATATTGCTTGATTTGCAGATAAATGGGAATATTATCCTTGAATTCCACAAATCCACCATCCTTTTACTGTATCACATTTCTAATACACTGTAATAATACCGCAGTTTATATGTTAGTGCAATCTTTTTTATTTCTTCCTAATAAATACTTCTAAAAAGCAATTTTATGTTCTTATTGATCGTTTATAAGAGTCTTATTATTTTTTCAGTGTTCCACGGCTCTGCATTTTTACTTAATTTCAAGCAAAAAAGCCGATTAACTCATTAATAGCAACGTTTTAATCGGCATTTTTTGATTATTAGAGTAGATGTGCATAATTAAGCCGGTATTACCCAACAGTAATTATCATTGATATAAAAGCACTTATCTCATTTAAGTTAATTTTAGAGAAAGTGCTTTTCTAACCTTTTTTGTTTCACTATTTATTATTTGTTGCGTTCATTTCGACCATTCTGATCATAACGTCAACTGCTTTGTACATTGATTCTAAAACAGTGTATTCGTAACGACCATGCATGTTTTCCTGACCTGAGAATAGGTTTGGACATGGTAAACCACGATAAGTCAGTTGACTACCGTCTGTACCACCTCTAATTGGATCCTCGTCGATTTCGGTCAATCCTTCTTTACGATATGCATCTCTTGCTAAGTTAACAACATCCATGTGTTTTTCAAGCTCATCTGCCATGTTGTAATATTGATCTCTCATTGTTAATTTGATTCGCTCAGTACCAAATTCATCATTCATTTTAGTGACAATGTCTTTAACCAAGTTTTTACGACGCTCAAGACCATCACGTTCAAAGTCACGGACAATGTACTCAAGGTATGCATTATCAACGGTTCCCTGGAAATCAGTTAAATGGAAGAAGCCTTGTCGTCCATCAGTTTTTTCTGGTACTTCGTCTGCTGGAAGTTGATTTTGGAAGTTAATACCTACTTGAATTGCACTGATCATCTGGTTTTTAGCAACTGATGGGTGAACGTTTACTCCTTGAATGTTAAGTGTAAATGTTGCTGCTGAGAAAGTTCCCCAGTCAAGCTTACCTGGAGCAGCCCCATCAAGTGTATACCCGAAGTCTGCACCAAACTCATCAATGTCAAAGTGAGGCGCACCAGTACCAATTTCTTCATCAGGTGTAAAGGCCAAACGAATTTTTCCATGCTTGACTTCTGGATGATTCATCAAATATTCAGCTAGAGTTACTACTTCACTGACACCACACTTATCATCTCCACCTAACAATGTATCACCTGATGTAGTAATAAGCGTTTTACCGGCATATTTTTTGAGGCTAGGAAAAACCTCAGGATCCAAGTAAAAATCAGAATCACCTAATTGAATTTTTGATTTACCATCATAGTTTTCATGGACTTGTGGGCGAACATTTTCCGCATTGAAATCTGCCGTATCACAATGTGCTAGAAAACCCATTACTGGAACTTCATAATCAATATTTGAAGGAATTTCAGCGATTACACAGCCAGATTTTTGGTTGTAATGTACATCACTTAGGCCCAAATCCTCTAAATCCTTCATTACAACTTCTTTTTGGAAGTCTTCTTGACGCTTAGTGGATGGAAAACGATCTGAGTGCTCATCCGAACGCGAGTTAACTTTTACATATTTTAAAAATCTGGGTAATAAATTTGGGTATTCCATAAAAACTCCTTTATTTAAACTAAATCTTGGAACGGGTTAGTTGAAACGTGTGACTTAATGACATTAATATTCCAATTATTTTCTTCATTCCATTTAATTAACTTTTCATATATTTTATCCTTAAATAATTTTTCTGTATAGTGCCCAGGATCAATTACTGTTATTCCTGAAGAAATCATATCGTGACCAGTATGATAATAAACGTCTCCGGTTACAAAGGCATCTATCTTTTCAGTAACTGCTTGGTGCCAGTACTTACCTCCATCTCCGCAAATAAGTGAAACAGTTGAAATTTGTTGCTGGTTATCAGCAGTAATCAATCTAACCATTTTGATATTCATTTTCTCTTTTACATAATATGCAAAATCAATTGCAGAGAGCGGTTCAGGCAGCTTGCCTTTTCGTCCAATAGCAATGCCGTCACTATCTAGACAAAAAGGCTGTACATCAGTCAAACCTAATTCTTCTGCCTGCCAATCGCTAGACCCATCTTGAGCTTTATCAGAATTAGTATGAATTGAATAGACAGTAATGCCGTTAGCAATTATTTTGCCATACATTTCATTTTGTGGATCAGCAAAGTTTAAGTTAGGTGCAGGCCTAAACATTAAAGGATGATGGCTGATAATTAGATCAACATGCTCTTTTATTGCTTCTTCAACAACTTGTGGTCGAACATCTAATGTGGTCATAACCTTGGTAACTGGTTGCTCTAAAGAACCAATTTGAATGCCAACAGGATCACCAGCACTTGCAATTTTTTCAGGAAAGAAATCGTTTAAAACTTTCACTAGGTCTTTAACTTTAGTCATTTAGTTCTCCTTTGATCATTTCAATCTGTTCTTGAACCTGTTTGATATGAGACATATCTTTATTTTTTGCCTTATTTAAATTAACTAACAAATTTTGTTGGTACTTTAGCTGCCCCATCCATTTATTAGTAAAAGTCTGATTTTTAGTCTTAATTAAGATTGGACCAAAATATAATTCTTTTTCAGTTAATGGGATATTTGATTCAGTTTTTTTAGCCTTAATCAGTTCATATATATGACCGGCTTCAGCCACAATTTGTTCATCGACAATCTGATAGCTGTGCTGCATCAACCATTTACGAACACCATATTCTCCAACATTTGGTTCAAGAATTAAGGTGTCAAAACTCATTTTTTTGTTAACTAAGGCATCATTTAAAATCTGACTCATCAAGTTGCCGCCCATGCCAGCAATCACTACAGTATCAATGTTGTCTTTGGCTGAGATGGTTTCGAGTCCAGCGCCTAGACGAGTTTCTATTTTTCCTTCTAAGCCAGCCTCTTTAATATCCTGTTTTGCATTATCAAGCGGTCCTTTTCCAATATCACTAGCAATTGCAAAATTGACCTTGCCTGATTTGACCAATTCAATTGGTAAATATGCGTGATCTGTACCAATATCTGCAATTCGCGCGTCTTGATCCACCATGGTTGCGAGTTTGTTTAAACGTAAATTCACTTTTCGACCTACTTTCCATGTATAAAATTTTAGCATACACTTACCGCTCTTTGTTCAAAATAGTTAGAAACCGCTGTATTTTTCACTGATAAAAGATTTATAATAAAAATATCGTAATTTTGTAATGAGAGGACTTTTTTGAATGAATAAATCAGAGACTCATAAACTCAAGCCCTTTATTCGAGATCAGCTAAATAGAAAACTAATTCAGCCGGTAATGCCTACTTCGGTTAACGTCGCTGCACCTCCAGAAATTCTACAGCCTGATTTGTTCAGAAATAATATGCAGAGCACTGATAACGGAGCAGATTTAAGGGCAATTTGGACTAATGTTCCTTTGAAAAAATCCGACCTGCCCACATCTAATACTGTAAAAGGAAAGATTATCAGTGACAGCAACAGCCAAACAATTAATATCAATGGCAAAAACTTTCCATTTCATCCTTTTGGGAAGTAGCTTTAAAGAACGCAAATTTAAGTAGTTTTAAAAAAGATGGAGGATTCTAAATTTGGATCGAACAGAACCAGTTACTTTAACAAATATGTGTATGATTAAAAAAGGTGAACAAATTTTAGTCATTGATCGAAATGATCCCTCCTGGCCGGGTTTAACTTTTCCGGGTGGACATGTTGAAGCACATGAGTCTTTTTATGATTCTGTTGTTCGTGAGGTTAAAGAAGAAACCAATCTCGACATTAAAAATCCACGTCTTAGTGGTATTAAGCAATTTTTCGATGAAAACGATCATCGTTATTTAGTTTTTTTCTATATTGCTACAGAGTTTACAGGCACTGTAAAAGCTTCTCATGAAGGAAACTTAGTATGGATGACGAAAGAAGAACTGCTAAATCATCAATTGGCCTATAATTTTGATCGTGACTTACTTATATACTTTAACGACGATATTGATGAGCATATCTTGGATGATAGCCGAGATGAATTATTTTAAAGTGTAGACTGCTTCTAAAAGTTTGTTTTAGCTATTTTAGATACAAAAAAAGCTTAATTCCATCCATTGAAATGAAACTAAGCTTTTAATTTATTATATTAATCTAAGAAATCACGTAGTTGATTTGAACGACTCGGATGACGCAACTTACGCAGTGCTTTTGCTTCAATCTGTCTGATTCGTTCTCTTGTGACACCAAAAACTTTACCAACTTCTTCAAGAGTTCTTGTGCGACCATCATCAAGACCAAAACGTAGGCGAAGAACATTTTCTTCACGATCTGTTAAAGTGTCAAGTACCTCTTCTAGCTGCTCCTTGAGCATTTCATAAGAAGCATGTTGTTCAGGACTAGTTGCATCTTTGTCTTTAATAAAGTCACCTAAATGAGAATCATCTTCTTCACCAATTGGTGTTTCCAAAGAAACAGGTTCTTGAGCAATTTTCAGTATGTCGCGCACTTTAGAAGTTGGCATATCCATTTCAGCACCAATTTCTTCTGGAGTTGGCTCACGACCTAAGTCTTGCAACAATTGTCTTTGAATTCTAATCAGCTTATTGATTGTTTCAACCATATGAACTGGAATTCTAATTGTACGAGCCTGATCGGCAATTGCACGAGTGATGGCTTGACGAATCCACCAAGTAGCGTAAGTTGAAAACTTAAAGCCAAGACTGTAATCAAACTTGTCGACGGCTTTCATTAAGCCCATGTTTCCTTCTTGAATTAAGTCAAGGAACGACATGCCACGACCAACATAGCGTTTTGCAATTGAGACAACTAAACGTAAGTTAGCTTCAGCTAATTCTTGCTTAGCCTCTTCGTCGCCTTTTTCAATTCTCTTTGCAAGAGCAATTTCCTGATCTGCGTTAAGAAGTGGAACACGTCCAATTTCCTTCAAATACATTCTTACTGGATCGTTCATCCTGACGCTTGAAGGGGCTGACATATCTTTTAGTTCAGCCTTTTCAACATCTTTTTGCTTCTTCAAAGCTAGTTTGGATGGATCACCATTTTCATCAACTATACTGATGCCATTGTCTTCAAACTCTTGAACTAATTGATCGACTGCTTTTCCCTCTAAATCATAGGGCTTAACCAAACGATTAACAAATTCAGTTTCAGTAATTGATTTATCTTTCTTAACCGCTTTAACAACCTCTTGTACTACTTTATCTAAAGATGGTTGTTCTTTTTCGCTAGTGCTTTTCTTTTCTGTCACTATAAAGCCCCCCTCTGCCCTTGAATTCTCTTTAACTGTAAAATTTGTTGCGTAATGGACATTATTTTGTCCGTATCCATAGTTCTCTTTGCATCTTGAAGTTCATTCATCAACTTATTCAGTTGTTTGTCAACTTGACGCATTTCTAAAGCATAGATTTGTTCACAAATCTCACGGTCTGAAAAATCCTGCGGCATATCTGCCATTTCGGCATTAACTATTATACCTTGAAGTTGTTCAGGAATAAAATTTAAAAAACTATTTACTGTCGGTTTTTCATGAGTTTCGCTGAAATTTAACCATAATTCCGCTAATTTTTGATAATCGGAATCAGGAAATAAGAACTTGTTCTGCAAAAGATAATCGCGAGCATGCTCCGAATGAATGAATAAGTACAATAGCCTTGTTTGGACTGGATCATTCTTAATAGCAATATCTTGATGATACTCTGGTGCTGGACCGTCATTTTGTTGAAATTCTGCTTCATTTGGAATTTGTCCGCCTGTATGTTGCTTAGCAGTATTAAATTGACGACGATATTTTAGCAAATTCACTTTTAATGAATCTTTAGAAACATTCTGCTGCTGAGCAATTCTATCCAGATATAAATCTTGTTCAACTGGATTTGAGAGCTGCGCAATTTCTTGCATAGCTTCGTCAAGATATGCAAGCTTCTGGCGATCATTATCTAAGTTATATTTCTTAGCAAGTCGCTTTAAGAAAAAGTCAGTCGGTGTTAATGCGCCTTTGATCTGTTCTTGATATTTCTCAACGCCATATTTTTGAACATATTCATCAGGATCAAGTTTTTCTGGTAGGACAACGACACCCAAGTCAAAACCTCCAGCTTTATTAAACAGTTTAACTGCCCGTTCTTCTGCATGCACTCCTGGATCATCACCATCATAATTAATAATGATATTCTTAGTGATTCGTTTCAACATGTAAACTTGTTGGTCAGTTAAGCTTGTACCCATTGACGCAATACCTGACTTTACACCAGCTTTATATGCTGCAATTACGTCCATGTATCCTTCATACAAAACTAAGTGATTTTCGGATCTAGCCGCCTTTTTCGCCTCTGAGAAATGAAATAGAACTTGTGATTTCTCAAAAACTTTTGTCTCAGGACTATTGATATACTTTGCCTCAGTTTTATCCGTTGATAACCGCCTGCCTGAAAAGCCTACTGCATAGTCGCCCTCATTTGTAAGAGTAAACATTAATCGATCTCTAAAGCGATCGAACATCTCACCACTTTTAGACTGAACAAATAAACCACTTGCTAATAAATCTTCATCGCGATAGTCCTTACCACGTAAATATGTTAAGAGAAGATTATTCTGTTTCGGTGCGTACCCGATACGAAAATGATTTAAAATCTCATCACTCAAGTCTCTTTCACGTGCATATTCAAGACCACGTTTACCAGCATTAGTTGAAATTAAGACCCGATGATAAAAATCAGCAGCTTCCTCATTTATTTTAATTAAAATATTGGAATATTTTGGCTTTTGTTGACCATATTCACCAATTTCAATATGTGCAAAATCAGCAACCTTTTGCACGCTTTCCGGAAAAGTTAAATTTTCTTTTTCCATTAAGAAGGTAAAAACATTGCCGCCTTTACCACAACCAAAGCACTTGAAGAATTGTTTTCCTTCATTGACTGTAAAGGAAGGTGTTTTTTCTTCGTGGAATGGGCAAAGACCAATATAATCTTTTCCCTTTTTTTCTAGTGAAACGTATTGACTGATGACATTAACAATATTGACGTTCTCACGTACCTTGCTAATCGTCTCTTCAGGTATCAATCCAGCCATCTTTTCACCTACTTTGATAAATTATTTAATGACTAACTTACTTAAGTCACCTAAATGTTCAGCAAGTTGTGCCACTGCACCTAATTGATTTAATCGGTTATTCTTAATTGCTTCATCCTTATCCAAAATCATATTGTTTTCAAAGTAGAAATTGATAACTGGTTGCAATTTAACAAAACCATCATAAAGCTGCGTTAAATCAGTTAAGTCTTGCAAATTGTTCACACCAGAGTAAAGTTCTTTTTCACTCTCGTTAACAAACAAGTCTGGATTAACGACATTATTTCCTTTATGCTTAGCCTTTTTCAAAATATTATTGATTCTAATTAGACTTTCAACAACAGGTCTAAACTGTTCATCATCATGATGTAGCTGCAAGACATTGGCCGCTGCCAAAATTTGAATTGGATCCTGTTGACTTGATGCAAGCACTGCATCGATAATGTCATATTTGTAATTGTTTTTAGTCAGATACTGGTTAATCCGGTCACGGATAAAAGATGCAATTTCTGCTTCTTTTTCATCCGACTTAGGTAATTTAGCTGGTGTTTTTCCATTCAATGCAGAAACAAGTTCAGGCAAAACTTTATTGAAGGCTAATGACCACTTTTGATTAATTAAAATACGTACAATTCCATAGGCGTAACGACGTAAGGCGTAAGGATCATTAGATGAAGTTGGAATCATATCTACAGCAAAGAAAGTGATGATTGTATCAAGTTTGTCAGCAACTGAAAGTAATGAACCTACTACAGTTTGTGGCAACTCACCTTCTGAAGTGGTTGGCATGTAATGTTCTTTGATTGCAACCGCAACATCATCTTTTTCACCGGCAAGTTTTGCATAGTGCATACCCATTACACCTTGTAATTCAGCAAATTCACCAACCATTTGAGTTACAAGATCAAATTTATACAATTCACTAGCACGATCAAAGTCCTTGATAGTTTGTTCATCAAGATTCCATTGTTTTGCGAGGTAGTCACCAATTATACGTACACGTTCCATTTTTTCAGACATAGAACCAATTTTGTCATGGAAAGAAACATTCTTAAGCTTGTCAACAAAATGACTAAGAGGATATTTACGGTCTTCATCGTAGAAAAATTGTGCGTCATCTAATCTAGCAACTAAAACTTTTTCGTTCCCGGAAATAACATTCTCTAAGTAATCCTTATTTCCATTTCGTACAGAAATAAAATGATTAATTAATTGGTTATCTTGATTATAAACTTCAAAGTAACGTTGGTTATCCTTCATTGAAGTAATTAATACTTCTTGAGGCATTTCAAGATACTTTTTATCAAAGGAGCCAGCAAAGACAGTTGGATATTCAACCAAATTGGTTACTTCTTCAAGTAAGTTAGCATCCATCTTGATTTTCCAATTGTTTTGTTTAACCAGCTCATTCATTTGATCAACTATCATTTCTTTACGCTTTTTAGCGTCAGCAATGACAAATTGATCTCTTAAAGCATCTTCATAATCATCGGCATTGGCTAAAACAACTGAATCACCTAAAAAGCGGTGACCTTCAGTCTTTCGACCTGCAGTGATATCAAGAATTTGAACAGGAACGACCTCATTGCCAAGCAAAGAAACCAACCAGTGAATTGGTCGAACAAATTCAAAGTCATTTGAACCGCCCCAACGCATTTTAGTTGGGAAAGTCATTGCCTTAATAATGTCACTCATACCTAAAAGAATGTCAGTAGCTTTCTTACCTTCTTTTTGGACGTGGACATATGCATATTCTGTCCCTTTTAGTTCTTCAAAGTAAATATCATCAGTAGTCATATTTTGACCACGAACGAAACCTTGAGCTGCCTTGGTCCAATTTTTATCTTGATCCAAAGCAATTTTCTTAGCAGGTCCCTTTTTTATTTCATCAATATCTTCTTGCTTTTCAGCCAAATCCTCAACCAAAATAGTTAATCGACGTGGTGTAGAAAAAGTTTTGATATCCTTAAACTTTAAGCCATTTTCTTTCAAGAACTTTTGAGTTCTGTCAGCAAGTTGTTTAACGCTTTTTGCAACAACGTGTGCTGGCATTTCTTCTGTTCCAATTTCAAATAAATAGTCTTTAGTCATTTTCAAGCCCCGCTTTCTTGTCTTCTGCGCTTTTCAGTAAAGGGAAGCCTCTTTTTTCTCGTTCTTCAACAAAGCATACAGCCACTTCATGGGCCATATTTCTAATTCTAGCTAAATATCCTGCACGTTCTGTAACAGAGACTGCTCCCCGAGCGTCTAGCAAATTAAAGGTATGTGAGCACTTCAAAATATAGTCGTAAGCTGGTTGAACTAGATTTAACTTGATTAGTTCTTTCGCTGTTCTTTCGTATACGTCAAAGAACTTCAACAAGTCATCTTGATTAGATTCTTCAAAAGCATATTTAGAGTTTTCGTATTCTGCTTCTTTAAAGATGTCACGATATAAAACGCCATTTCCCCATTCCAAGTCAAAAACGGAGTTTACATCTTGGATATAGGAAGCAAGTCGTTCAACACCATATGTAATTTCGCTCATAGTTGGTTTAACATCAAGTTCACCAACAGTTTGGAAATAAGTAAATTGACTTACTTCCATTCCGTCAAGCCAGACTTCCCAACCAACACCAGCACAACCCATTGATGGGTTTTCCCAGTTATCTTCAACAAAACGAATATCATGCTCTAAGGGATTGATACCCAAAACCTTAAGACTATCTAAGTAGTATTGCTGAATTTGGTCAGGAGCAGGTTTAATAACTACCTGAAATTGGTGGTGTTGAAATAAACGATTAGGATTGTCACCATAGCGTCCATCAGCGGGACGTCTAGAAGGCTCAACATAACATGCGGCCCATGGTTCAGGTCCAACAGCCCTTAAAAAAGTATATGGACTCATGGTACCAGCACCTTTTTCAACATCGTAAGATGGCATTACCATACATCCCTTAGAAGACCAAAACTCTTCTAATTTAAAAATCATGTCTTGAATTGTTATTTTTTTCTGTGCCATTTTTCTTCCTCCCTGCATCAGGCCATAAAAAAAGCCTATGCAACACTGCATAGGGACGATTTATCGCGGTTCCACCCTAATTCAGGGATATTTCCCTGCTCTTAATTAGTTTGACTAGAGGTGCCGTTTCCCAGATGTCCTTCCACTATCTAACATTCGCTTTTGCTGGTACTTTTTTTAATCCTCATCTTCGTCAAAATACAATAGTATTTTACCATAATCATATTTTAATCTAAAGGATTAGGTAAATAAATTAAGCTCATCAAGAAACTTTTTTGTCTTTAAGTTTAAATCAATAGTTTCTTGATATATTCGATCAATTGCTCTTCGTGTAGCTTTTTTTGTATCCTGATTAATTTTTATTGTGCCTAAACGTGAAAATGGAATTAAGCCAATCGTTCTTAGAACTGCAGTTTCTTTTGGCTGCAAATGCAAGCGGGTAGCATCAGTATAGAAGTGATTGCTACAAATGATTCCACCCTTAACAATTGAATAATCAAAGTCACCAGTCTCTTTACCACAAATTACACAATGACGCAGTTCAGGTTCAACTCCATAAGCTGCTAAAAGTTGCATTTGGATTGTCTGAGTAATCATTTCAGCATCCTCACCATCATTGATCTTTGTAAGAGCTAGACTTGTTAATTCATAGTACTTACCTAAATCCTGGTACTCGACAAAAGCATGGTCAACTAAATCCAAAATAAATGAGGCATAGGCATTTTTGGTTAGATCATTAAAGATGCCGTCAAACTGCTTAACATTTTTATAGGTGCGGAGATTGCTTAGTCCTTGTCCAGAAGAAACAATCACATATGTACCGTAAGAAAAGTTAAGCAGACTCGCACCTAATTTAGACTTAGGCTTAAGTGCACCACGAGCAATCATTGTAATAATCCCGCTATTTTTCGTTATTATTTTAGCTAAAAGGTCTGCCTCATGAAATTTTTGACGTTTAAAGATGATTCCTTGTACTTCTTTTAGCTCTTTACTCATTTTTACGAAAGATCCTTGGAATTATAACCGATTTGCTTCAAAAATCTTGGATCAGAGCGCCAGTTTCGCTGAACTTTTACCCATAGCTTAAGATTAACTTTTTCACCTAGGAGTTCTTCAATTTGTTTGCGAGACTTAATGCCTATCTGTTTTAACATGGCACCACCCTTACCAATGATGATTCCTTTTTGTCCACTTTTTTCAACATAAATTGTTGCTTCAATTTGTAGCTTGTTATTTTCATGTTGATTCATTCGTTCAACCCAAACAGCTGCAGCATGCGGAACTTCTTCAGCGGTCAATTTTAAGATCTGCTCCCGAATCAGTTCAGCAACCATGAAGTATTCTGGGCGATCTGTAATTTGTTCTGGATCGTAATAATCTGGTCCTTCAGGCAAATATTCACGCAATACTTCGATTAAGTCAGCAATTCCAATGCCTTGAGTAGCAGATATTGGTAAAAACTCTTTGAATACATCAAGCTTGTGATACTCATCAATTATTGGCAAAAGTTCATTAGGATTAACTTGATCAACCTTGTTGATAAGTAAAAGGATCGGAACATTTACTTTTTTAAGCTGTTCGATAATATACTCATCACCGCGTCCCATTTTTTCTGGTTCCACCATAAACAAGATTAAGTCGACATCTTTTAGGCTTGAAAGACTTGCCTTATCCATATAGTCGTCAAGTTCTAAATGTGGCTTAAAAATTCCTGGTGTATCAACAAAGACAACCTGCATATCATCTGTAGTATATATACCAGAGATCTTGTTTCTGGTTGTTTGCGGCTTATTAGAAGTAATTGCCACTTTTTGACCAACTAAAAAGTTCATCAAAGTCGATTTGCCAACGTTTGGTCGCCCAACTAGGGCCACAAAACCTGATTTATTTTTTGTTTCTTGAGACATTATTTACCTCTGCCTTCATCCAATTGATCAGGGTATAATGGCAAGCCATAAGTTTCCAAAACTTTGCCCTGAATGCCAAACATTTCTTTTGCTTCCGCTGGATCGATGTGGTCAAAACCATTAAGATGTAGGAAACCATGAACAAGTGTATAGCCAAATTCACGATTCCAGCCCGTGCCATATTCTTCACTATGGCGCTTGATTACACTAGGACACATAAAAAGATCACCGATGTCTTCGCGAAATTCAGGATCGTCGCTGAAAATAGACAAATCCAAATTATCGCCACCATCTTCAATGGCAAATGAAATTACATCTGTTGGGCGATCTTTTCCACGATATTTTTTATTAATTTCTTGGCTACGCTTTTCGTCAACAAAATTAATACTCATTTCTAAATTGGTGTCTTTGCCAATTTCCTTTTTAGCAAGTAACAAAAGCTTAGAAATCCAATCCTCCCAATTTTCATTACTATCTTTTAAAAAGCCAACCTCATCGTTATAGGTAATATCGATTGGTGTAATCAATGTTTTTCTTCTTCCTTTTCATACGCACTGATAATTTTAGCAACAACTGGATGTCTTACGACATCATTAGCTGAGAAATGAATAAACTTAATTTGATTAATATTCTTTAAGATATGTTGCGCATCAATTAAGCCACTACGTTGACGACCTGGTAAATCGACTTGCGTCATATCGCCGTTAACAATCATTTTTGAATTAAAGCCAAGTCTAGTTAGAAACATTTTCATTTGTGCGTCAGTCGTGTTTTGTGCTTCATCTAAAATTACAAAAGCATCATCGAGTGTACGGCCACGCATATAAGCCAAAGGTGCAACTTCTATTACTCCACGCTCCATTAAATGATCTGTTGTATTTGTTCCCAAAATTGAGTAGAGAGAATCATAGATTGGACGCAAATACGGGTCAACTTTTTCTTTCAAATCACCAGGCAAAAAGCCAAGTGATTCCCCTGCTTCAACGGCAGGTCTAGTAAGAACAATCTTAGATACTTCACCCTTTTTAAAAGCTGCTACTGCGCAAACAACTGCCAAAAAAGTCTTTCCAGTACCAGCTGGACCGATACCGAAAACAACGTCATTCTTTTCAATTGCTTCAACATATTGTTTCTGTCCCATATTTTTGATTCTAATCGGTTTACCTTTAGCATCACGAATTAGAATTTGTTTATAAAGATCAGGAAAATACTCAATTGTGCCTTTTTCAGCCATTTTCATTGCACTAACAACATCTGGAGCACTAATATTAATATTAGCACTAACGATGTTGTCAAGAGCTTTCAAAACAGCCAGCGTCTTTTTAATACTATCGTCATTGCCTTCAATCACGATTTGATTTCCGGTATCAACAATTGTTGCATCGTATGCTTCGCCCAGTATGCTTAAGTTTCTATCATTAACCCCTACAAGTTTTTGAATATTTTCAGCATTTTTAGGAATAAAAGTAGTTTGAGCCAAATAATTGCTCCTTTTCTTTAGTTAAGGTGATTGCGAACTGCGTCAGAAGCTACTTTACCATCAGCTTTACCCTTAATTTTTGGCATGAGCACTTTCATTACTTTGCCAAATTCAGATTTACTTGTTGCACCTGCTTCTTTAATTGATTCAGTAACAAGATCCTCAAGCTCTTCTTTTGAAAGTTGTTTTGGCATATAGCTTTCAACAACAGCAAGTTCTTTCTTAGTATCTTCAGCTAAATCTTCACGTTTAGCTTTTGTAAAGTCTTCGATTGATTCTTCACGTTGTTTTTTCTCACGGTTGAGAACTGTTAGTTCTTCATCTGGAGTAAGATCATGACCAACCTTAATCTTTTCGTTCATTAAAGCAGACTTAATCATTCTTACGGTATTCAATTTAATCTTATCGCGAGATTTCATTGCTTCTTTCATGTCAGACATTATTTGTTCAGATAAACTCAAAGTAAACTCCCTCTTTCTAAAAAGTATAGCTAAATTATACCAAATTCTATAAGTAATGATTAGCAAATTAGCAATAAAACTAGTATTTGTGGCACAAAAAAACTTCTATCAACTTGATAGAAGTTTTTGGTTATTAATAATGCTTACGCTTCCGAGCTGCTTCAGATTTCAGCTTTCTGCGGACACTAGGTTTTTCATAAAACTCACGTTTACGGTATTCTTGCAAAGTACCACTTCTTGAAACGGAACGTTTGAAACGACGAAGAGCATCATCAATAGACTCGTTTTCGTGAACGACTGTCTTGGCCATATGTGATCCCTCCTTCCATTTCTTGACGTTACCGCCATACATTTATATCAATTATATCAAACCATCCTCCACGGTCAATACAAAAGAGCAATATTTTTTGCGATTTCTTATTTTTTTCTACTAAATCTGTAAAAGATTTTTATTAAAATGTATAATTAAAATAAAAAAGGAGCAAATAATGGCTGAAAATACACCAAAAAAAGAAGTTAACATAGTAATTATTTCCGATTCTGCGGGAGATACAGCGTTTAATAATGCAGTTGCTGCTGCAGCCCAATTCCCTGATGCAGAAATCAACTATCGTAGATACCCATTTATTATTAGCAAGGAAAAGCTTGAAGAAACATTTAAAGAAATTGAGCAGTATCCAAATCTAATTCTCATCTACAGTTTAGTAAAAGATGAAATGCAGATCCCAGTTATTAGGTTTGTACGTGAACATCATATTGAGAGCATCGATATTCTTTCTCCTGCTGTCGAAGCAATCCAAAAGGTTACCGGACTTCGTCCACAAATGAAAGTTGGTGCGCAACATAAAATGAACCAAAAATACTTTGATCGTATTTCTGCGATGGAATTTGCAGTTATGTACGATGATGGTAAAGATCCTAAAGGATTTTTGGAAGCTGACGTTGTGCTATTAGGCGTTTCAAGAACCTCTAAAACCCCACTTTCCCTGTTCTTAGCAAATAAAAATTTGAAAGTTGCTAATCTTCCTTTAGTTCCTGACACTCATATTCCTAAGGAAATATATCAGGTGGATCCAAAGAAAATCATCGGTCTCACAAATGATTTATCTGTTCTAAACGAAATTAGACGTCAACGAATGATTTCTTATGGCTTAAACCCAGATACCACTTATTCAAATACTGATGCGATTAAGGCTGAGCTTGACTCTGCTCAAAAGCTCTACGACAAATTGGGCTGCTTTGTCATCAATGTTGCTCATCGTTCAATAGAAGAAACTGCTGCTTTAATTTTAGACCACTTGGGTATCGAAGACTAATTAATATTGAAGCTATTTTGAATTCTTACCTAAACCGTATTGGTTGCGGACTATTGCTCCTTGAAATACAATTAGTCTAATTATCGATTTAAGTGCTTTTCAAAAAGAAAGTGTGGACATATGACTAACAAACAATCTGATAATCATGGCTTTGATACAGCAATATTTGCTGGTGGTTGCTTTTGGTGTATGGTAAAGCCATTCGACTCCTTACCTGGAATCAAAAAAGTTGTTTCTGGCTATACTGGTGGCCACGTTGCTAATCCAACATATGAGGAAGTTTGCTCTGGAACAACTGGACATACTGAAGCGGTAGAGATTACCTTTGATCCTGAAATTATGCCATATGATCAATTACTACAATACTATTGGCAAGTAACTGATCCTACTGATGCTTCCGGTCAATTTCAAGATCGTGGTGATAATTATCGTCCGGTAATTTTTTATAATTCTCCTGCGCAAAAAGAGGCAGCTGAAAAATCCAAGGCCGATTTACAAAATAGTAATAAATTTTCTGATCCGATTGTCACAAGTATTGAACCGGCTAGTCCCTTTTACCCAGCTGAAGAATATCACCAAGACTTTTATAAAAAAGATCCACTTAGATACCAACTAGAAGAATCCGGTGGTCGTGATGCCTTTATAAAAGAACATTGGCAAGATTAATTTTAAAATCTTAGAAATTGAGATTATTTCAAGTAATAATAGTGTTAGTATAAAGTGCAACGGTTTTAGATAAAGTTCAGTGAGCTTAAGCTAAAAGCAATTTTACATTTATCAAGCAATCAGTCTAAAACCTGGTTGCTTTTTTGTTAAAATTAATTGCTGAAACTGATATTATGACTGAATTGATGTTGCCAGATTATGAAATAAACTATAGAGGACTCAAAATTTAATGGACAAACTAGATACTTTCAATAGGCGTTACAGCCTACTTTCCAAAATCTCCGCTTCTTTTTTCTATTCATTAGCAGTTGCGATTGCCTTAAATTTCTTTTGGCAGCCTGGCCACATGTATTCATCGGGAATTACCGGTTTTGCACAGTTGATTAATACGCTGAGTTCACGTTTTTTACCTTTCACTTTATCAACGTCTGTAATGTACTTTGCGTTAAACTTGCCATTACTTTTAATTGCATGGCTTAAAATAGGTCATAAATTCACCTTGTTTACAATAATCACAGTCATCTTGGGCTCGATTATGATGCGTGTAATTCATCCAATAGATATGCATGTTGACCCATTAGTTTGTGCACTTTTTGGTGGCATGATCAATGGTATGGGAACCGGATTTGCACTAAAGAACGGAATTTCAACTGGTGGATTAGATATTATTGGCATTGTGATTCGGAAAAAAACCGGTGCAAGCTATGGTAAGGTTAGCATTATGATCAATTTGATTATTATTGCTGCGGCGGGCTTTGCTTTTGGCTGGAATCGCGCCTTATATTCTGCTTTGACAATTTTTATCAACGGACGAGTAATAGATGCAATTTATACCCAACATCAAAAATTGCAAGTTACAATTGTCACTGATCAGCCTCAGGCAATTATTGATGGTATTCAGGAAAAGATGCACCGTGGGATCACAATTTTTCATGATGTTGAAGGAGCCTATAGTCATATTGAGAAAAAAGTTTTGATTACAGTCATTGATCGTTACGATATGTACGACGTTTTACAAATCGTTAAGAAAAGTGATCCCTATGCTTTCATGAGTGTCACTGAAGTAGAAAAAGTATATGGTAGCTTTAAGGAACAAGAAATTGTTTAAACTAAAAACTGCACTTCAATAATTGAAATGCAGTTTTTTATTGCCTTTTTAGTCAAAAAGCCTCTTGTATTCACCGTAACCATTTTCTTCAAGTTCATCATATGGAATGAAAGTTAAAGCCGATGAATTAATGCAGTACCTCAAACCACCTTGGTCGACTGGCCCATCATTGAATACGTGTCCTAAATGGGAGTCAGCGTCTGGACTCTTTACTTCTGTACGTTCCATACCTAGCGACTGATCGCGATTGTAAACTAATTTTTTTATTGGCTTTGTAAAACTTGGCCAACCACAGCCAGCATCATATTTATCTTCACTAGAAAACAGAGGTTCTCCGGAAACGACATCAACGTAAATGCCCTTTTGATAGAAATCATCGTACTTGCCCTTAAAAGGATAATCAGTTGCGGCGTGTTGAGTAACTTCAAATTGGTCTTTTGACAGGTTTTTTAGTCTTTCGTTTTTCTTTTCTTGATCCATTTTTTCACCTTCTAAATCAACTATAACAAAGTTTCTTTTAATAACCAGTCATAAAGCTTAATAAATTAATGTTAATTTATACTTTTCCTCGAACGATACTAGGTTATAATTGTATCTGAATAAAAAAATTAAGAAAGGTTCGTTTTTATGCCAACTTTAGCAAAAAGTTTATCCAATACAATTAACAAAAAGATTAATGAAATTCCAAAATCAGAAATTCGTGCCTTCAGCAATAAAATTTCACAGATTCCAGGAATTATTAAACTGACTGTCGGTGAGCCAGATCTTCAAACACCCGAACGCATAAAACGAGCCGCGATTGAAGATATAAAAAGTGATGACTCACACTATGCACCTGAGGCTGGTAAGAAAGAGTATTTAAACGCTGTAAGTAGATATTTGGATGATAGTCTAGGTGTTTACTATAATCCAGATAATGAAATTTGTGCTACTGTCGGAGTTACAGCAGCACTGAATGTTGCATTGATGTCCGTACTTAACCTTGGCGACAAGGTAATTGTTCCAACACCCGTTTGGGGCGTTTATTTTGGAATTATTAAAATGGCTGGTGGTATTCCGGTTGAAGTTGAAACTTCAGAAGATAATTTCATTTTGACGGCTAAGCATTTAAAGCAAGTAATGGAAAATGAGGGCAAAGGTGCTAAGGCAATAGTTATTACTGATCCCTCAAATCCAACTGGTCGAGTATATGATAAAGAAGAACTTGAGCAGTTGGCTAAGGTTATTACAGACTACAATTTGTTTGCACTTAGTGACGAAATATATGCGGAATTAACCTATAACGACAAGAAGCACTATTCACTTTCGCAAATTATTCCAGAACGTACTCTTATACTCTCTGGTTTATCAAAAAGCTTTGCAATGACTGGTTGGAGAATTGGCTATATTGCTGGTCCAGCCGAAATTATGAAGACAGTTGTTAAAGTAAGTTCCTTCTTAATTACTTCTGTAACAGATAACGTACAGATTGCAGCTGCCAAAGCATTAGAAGATGGTGAGCAAGACTATGAAGAAGCACGCGTAATTTACGAAAAGCGTCTTCACATCATTCAAACGGGTCTTGAAAAAAATGGCTTTACAATG
Organism: Lactobacillus apis; assembly: GCF_002837055.1. Taxonomy (GTDB): domain Bacteria; phylum Bacillota; class Bacilli; order Lactobacillales; family Lactobacillaceae; genus Lactobacillus; species Lactobacillus apis. The sequence goes on from NZ_PDKP01000001.1 coordinate 510,272, forward strand.
GCAACACCTGAAGGTGCTTTCTACATTTTTGCCAAAATTCCTGAACATTTTGGTTCAGATGATGTCGCGTTTGCAACTGATTTGGCAAATAAAGCAAAAGTTGGTGTTGTTCCGGGAAGCTATTTTGGTGAAGGCGGCGAAGGCTATGTTCGTCTCTCCTATGCCTCTTCTGAAGAACATCTGCGAACAGCAGTTGACAGAATTACCAACTATGTGGACGACGTTCTAGATAAAGAATAAACTTATTGTTTGGGTATCTCCTCTTTTTTGAGTTAAAATAAGTGGTGTTATGTTATTTATATAAGGGAGATTTATTAATGAAAATCACAAGAAAAAATGAGCCATTAACTACTAATGGTCAACCACCTGTTGTTGGTGAAAAGTTACCTGATTTTGAAGTTAAAAAGGCTGATGGATCAGTAGTTAAGATGGCTGATTTAATTACTAAGCCAACTTTGATTAGTGTTGTGCCAAACATTAACACTAGTGTCTGCAGTATTTCAACCAAGCGCTTTAATGGTGAAGTAGATAAGTATGAAGGCATTGACTTCTATACTGTTTCTACTAATACTCCTGAAGAACAAAAAGACTGGTGTGCTGCTGAAGGTGTTGCTAAAATGGAGCTACTATCAGATGAACAGCTTGACTTTGGTAAGAAGATGGGATTATACATTGAGTCAGCTGGTGTTGATTCTAGAAGCATCTGGATTGTTGATGGCAATCAAGAAGTTATCTATCAAGAACTGATTCAAGAAATGACTAATGAGCCAAATTACAGCGCCGCTTTAGCTTTCTTAGATAATTTGAAGTAAGAAAAAAGCAACTTGCTATTGATGTGAACCCTAAATTAGGACATTTTATATTAGCTGTTAACTGAGGACTAACTACGATATTCAATCGAAGTTAGTCCTTTTAGCTTGATTGTTGATTAATTTTAATTCTGGTGACCTTGAGGAGCGACTTATTATGATAACATCAATCAAACCACACAGCGATTCATAGAGAAATCCCCTAAGCGTTGGCTAATTGAGCTGTGAAAATGGATATCATGATGTTAAACTCAAAAATGTAACGCCTCATAACAAAAGTACAAAAGTGAAGGATTAATCAATTAGGAAAATGGTCGTTTTGAGCAAGATAACGGGCTAGCAAGCGTTTTCTTCGTCATCTTTAAAAGTAATTAGGGATTTAAGATAAAACTAAAAAGACTAACACAATCTGAATATCAGATGTTAGTCTTCATTTATAATATTAAGCTTGTCTTAGATTTAGAAATATATCAAATTCTTGCGGCATTTTTTAAGTCATTATAGGAAATAACAATCCAAAATTTAACAGACGTATTAAATTTTGGATATGTTACAAAATACCCCCTATTTGCTAGAGACATTCTGTCCATTTCCGCTATTCATAAAGGATAAGGTGTCAATTCACAGTTTTTATTTTGTTACTTTACCATTTTAAATCATCAAAATCTACATTTGATTCAATCATAGTTATTTACTTTCATAGCCATTAGGATGGCTTGATTGCCATTTCCATGTGTCTCTACACATTTCATCTAAATTCTTTGTTTGCTGCCACTTTAATAAATGATTGGCTTTTTTAGAATCAGCTCTTAACTCTGGAACATCCCCTGGTCTTCTTCCGATAATTTCATAGTTTATTTTTTTACCAGTACACTTTTCAAACGCATGAACAATATCAAATACGCTATATCCTGACCCACTGCCTATATTGAAAACCTCATAACCATTAGGAGATTCATCTAATTTTCGAAGTGCACACACAAAGGCTTCCGCTAAATCCATTACATGCAAATAGTCTCTAATACAAGTGCCATCTTTGGTAGGATAATCATTTCCAAATACTTTCAATTTTTCAATTTTTCCAATAGCAACTTGAGCAATAAAAGGAGCTAAATTTTTTGGAATTCCACTAGGCTCTTCCCCAATTTCTCCACTCGGATGAGCACCTAAAGGATTGAAAAAGCGTAAACTAATTGAATTTAGTTTTTCTTTTGACAAATCTTTCATAATACTTTCAATTATAGCCTTGGTATTAGCATAAGGGCTTTCAGGCTTTATCGCTTCATCTTCTGTAATAGGAATTTTATTAGGGTCTCCATATACAGTTGCTGATGAAGCAAATACAAAATTATTGATATTAAATTCTTTCATTACGCTCAATACATTCAATGTACTAATCAAGTTATTATCATAATACATTAAAGGATTTTTTACTGACTCACCAACGGCTTTGTATGCAGCAAGATGAATTACTGCATCGAATTTATTTTCAGCAAATACATTTTCTAGCTCTGCTTTATTTAACAAATCAATTCTATAAAACTTTGCAGTTTTTTTCGTTAGTTTTTTAATACTATCTAATACTTCAACACTAGAGTTGCTCAAATTATCTATAACTGTAACTTCATAACCACTTTCCAACAGTCTTAAAACTGTATGGGAGCCTATATATCCTGTTCCACCTGTGACTAAAACTTTATTTATTTTCATAGTTATTTTACCTCTATTTTTAATTCGGATATTTTTGTTATAACACTTGCAATATAGTATTTATAGTTACCAAAAAGATTAAAAACTTCCGGTCCACTATCGACATAATCAACTATGATATTCTTAGAAAGACCATCTAATTAGAATCTTTGTAGCAGGATGAATAAATATCTTCTTCTGCTGACTCACAACTCAGTATGTCCTGTATTCTCTCTAAATAATTCATATAAAAAATTTTATCATTTTGTTAAATAGTCCGCAATTTATAGTTTATTTTGGTTTAATAATTATATATTGTTGCAAACACAAGATTTCTTGATTTCAGTACAAGTAAAATTAGGTGAAAAAGGCATGCTTATTAAGGAATAAAAAATGCAAATTAAATTTGTCCTAAATTTTGGGAATCACCTCATTAGCAAGTTGCTTTTTGCTTTAAAAAACAGCTTTTTTAAGTATTGGCCATTTTTTAAATGTTTGATCTGCTAGACTAAACGAATTTCTTTTAAGTAAATATTCTTTAGCCTTCAATACTAATGGTGAAGAGTTTTCCAAGTTAAGCTGATCTAGACTTACTCTGACTGCACCCAATGCATCTTGACCTTCAAACTGGTCAACTTCTGCTGCTAAACTACCATCAGTATTAGTTACTTCATAAAAAACACAAATATGTTGATTGAAATGCCATTTTTCGTAATCCCATGGATATCTGAATGAAGTTACTCCAATTTGGTGAAAATCTAAAACACTCAATCCCGTTTCTTCCTTCACTTCACGAACAAGGGCATGGTTTAACTCTTCTCCATCTTCAAGACTACCACCGGGTAAGTCATAGCGATTAATATAGGGTCCTCCTAATTTCTTTATTACAACTAAGTCCTTTTTATTACCAATAATGCCGTAACAGCCAAAAGCACGATGATATTTTTCAGTCATTAATTTAATCCCTTTTTTAAGCAATAAAAAAGCATGAAGTACATTTTCATGCTTTTCATTGATCTTTATTCTTCCCAAGTTGAATGGGATGCATAGTCTTTCATTGCCTGTTCTTGCAACTTGGCATCAATTTGGGCAGCAGCTTCACGGTACTGATCTTCTACCTTAACACCTAAGTCAGTTAACTGCTGTTCGGCTACAGGTGCCGGTGCATGCATCATTGGTTCAGAGGCATTTGCATTTTTAGGGAAAGCAAGTACATCACGAATATTATCTTTTTCGGCAAGTAGCATTGCAAAACGATCCAATCCAATTGCTAAACCAGCATGTGGAGGAAATCCCATGTCTAGGGCTTCAAGTAAGTAGCCAAATTGTTCATAGGCACGCTTCTTAGTAAAGCCCAGTGCTTTAAACATTTTTTCTTGGATTGAACGCTTATGGATACGGATTGAACCACCGCCAAGTTCATCACCATTCATTACGATATCGTAACTACGTGCATGTGCCTTATGTGGATCCGTGTCAAGTAGTTCAATACCCTCATCGTCAGGCATCGTAAATGGATGGTGAGCAGCAATCCATCTACCAATTCCTTCATCATATTCAAATAATGGCCAGTCAACCACCCAGACAAAATCAAATTCATGCTTAGGAATAATATCTGTTTCTTTAGCAAACTCACGACGCAAGTGGTCAAGTGAGTCACAACAAACCTTCCACTTATCAGCTACGAAGACAAGAAGCTCTCCACCTTCAAGGCCAAATTCCTTAATTAGTGCACTCTGATTTTCATCATTCAAGAAGCGTGCAATTGGACCAGAAAATTCGCCATCTTCAAATTTAACCCAAGCTAGACCTTTAGCATGGAAGCGTTTGATGTAATCTTGTTTCTTTTCAATTTGCTTTCGCGAATATGCCTGCGCACCATTTTTAACAGCTATTCCCTTAACAAAACCGCCATCAGCGATTGCACCTGAAAAGACCTTAAAGTCACTATCTTTAAAAATAGGACTTAAATCATGAATTAACATACCAAAGCGAATGTCAGGTTTATCAGTACCATAATTATTCATTGCGTCAGTCCATGAAATACGGTCAATTGGAGTCTTCAAATCAATTCCCATAACATCTTTCATGATCTTTTTGAGCAAGCCCTCAGTATAATCCTGCACTTGTTGCTCATCAGTAAATGAAGTTTCCATATCAATTTGGGTAAATTCAGGTTGACGATCTCCTCGTAAATCTTCGTCACGGAAACATCTTGCTAGTTGGTAATACTTATCAAAACCTGCACCCATTAACAGTTGCTTGAATAATTGTGGTGATTGAGGTAGAGCGTAAAAACTTCCAGGATAAATTCGTGAAGGAACTAAATAATCACGTGCACCTTCAGGAGAAGACTTACCTAATACAGGAGTCTCAATATTAATAAATCCGTTTTGATCGAAATACTCATGGGTAGCTTGTAAGATTTTTGCCCGCAAAATAATTGCTGATTGTAAGTTAGGACGACGCAAATCTAAGTAACGATACTTTAATCTAGTTTGTTCGCTTACTTCAATATTATCCTTAATTTCAAATGGTGGGTTTTGTGACTTGTTTAAAACAATGATTTCACTAGCATCAACTTCAACTTCACCAGTTTTCATTTCAGGGTTGACACTGGAGCGCTTAACCACTTTACCCTTAACTTGAATAACATATTCGTTACCAAGTGAGTCTGCTGCTTCCATTAATTCTTTACCAGAATCATGGTTAACAACAACTTGAACAATTCCTTCCCGATCACGTAAATCAATGAAAACGAGGTTACCCAAGTTCCGAACGCGTTGAACCCAGCCATAAAGATTAACTTCTTGGTTTAAATAGTCAGCGGTAATATTGCCACAGTAATTTGTTCTTTTTTCCATTATTTATATTAGTCCTTTAATTTTGCTATATTTTCTTGCATGTTCTCAATATCACTAAACTTTAAATCTAGTGTTTTACCATCTTGTAGGCGTTTAATATTCAAAGTTTCGTTTTCAACTTCCTTTTCGCCAAGGGTAATTACATATTTAGCGTGAACTCGATCAGCTTTTTTAAACTGAGCTTTAAGCTTCTTTTGGTCAACATCGTATTGCACTTTAAAGCCTTGCTTGCGTAGTGCACGTGCAATTTCTACTGTTTTAATTTCAGTACCTTCACCGATATTAGTAATGAAAAAGTCAATTCCCTCATCAGTAAATAGTGCTGGATTTTGTTTTTGAAGTACAAGCATCAGTCTCTCTTCACCTATACCAAAACCAACAGCTGGTGTATCAGGACCATCAAATTCTTCAACTAGGTGATTATAGCGACCGCCACCCAAAATTGTTGATTTAGATTGCCAAATACTCTTGTCCTCAACCATGAATTCAAAAATCACGCCAGTATAATAATCAAGCCCACGTACTAGATCATTATCAATTACATACTTGATGCCTAACTGATTCAGCATTGCCAGAATTTTGTCAAAGTTTTCCTTTGCCTCATCGTTGAGATAGTCGATGATCTTAGGAGCGTCATCCAAAAATTGTTGATCTTGCTCATCTTTTGAATCTAGAATTCTAAGAGGGTTTTTCTCCAATCTTCTTTTTGAATCATCGGATAATTGATCTCTTAATGGTTCAAAATAGTTAACAAGAGCATCGTGATAATTTTGACGAACTTCTTCATTGCCTAGTGTGTTAAGGTGCAATTCATAATTCTTCACACCTAATTTAGCTAGCAAATCATGAGCTAATACAATTGTTTCAACATCTGCCAATGGATTGTCGGAGCCAAAGCTTTCAATACCAATTTGATGAAACTCACGCTGACGTCCTGCTTGTGGTCGTTCATAGCGGAATGTTGACTCAATATAGTAAACATTAAGCGGTTTAACAACCTCGGGTGCATAAAGCTTATCTTCGACGTAAGCTCTAACTACACCGGCAGTTCCCTCTGGCCTTAAGGCAATATGTCTCCCACCTTTATCATTAAAGTCATACATTTCTTTTTCAACTACATCGGAAGTTTCACCACTCGAACGAGAAAAAACTTCGTAGTTTTCAAAACTAGGTGTACGAATTTCACGGTAATTTGCCTGTTTAAAAAAATCACGCAGGATTTGTTCTACTTTTTCCCAAGAACCAGATTGGTCTGGCAGAATATCAACTGTTCCTTTCGGCTTTTGTACTTTCATTTAATCATCCTTCTAATAAAAAAAGCGCCCTTGAATAAAATCAAGGGCGCTCTGAGTTAGCACGGTACCACCTTTTACCTGCTGCGAATAACGCTCGCGAAACGATTTATTATCTGGTAAAGGGGTCACAGTTAGCTTTTATCCGTTTTTTCAGCTCAATCCACGGTCTCTGTCAATAAAAATGCTAATCTTCAGTCTTTGTCATTGATAATTCTTTTTTAAGAATATATTTTTGCTGTAAAAATGTCAACTAGATTTAGGTTGAACTTCTTATAAATCTAAAACAATAGTAAACGGACCATCGTTTTCAAGGCTTACTTTCATATCTGCACCAAATTCTCCGGTTGCAACTTCTAAACCATTATCTTCAAGTTCTTGGTTAAAAGCTTCCCAAAGTTCTTTGGATTTTGGCGGTCGCATAGCTTCAATAAAGCTCGGACGATTTCCTTTTTTGGTATCCGCAAGTAAAGTAAATTGACTAACACTCAAAATTTTACCGTCAACGTCTTTAATGCCTAAATTTGTTTTGCCATTCTCATCTTCAAAAATACGCATTTTAGAGATTTTAGCAGCTGCTTTTTTGACTGTTTCTAGGTTATCTCCTTCTTTTAGGCCAACGAGTAAAAGAAGACCTTTTTCAATTTTACCAACGGATTCTCCGTCAATTTTAACATCTGCATGATTAACTCTTTGAATTACAACTCGCATTAATTATCTGCCCTTCTAGTTTCATAAACATCTGGAATGTCGCGTAATTTGACTAAAATACGATCTAACTTAGCTGAGTTATTAACCGCAACTGTAGCATAAATATGGGCAATGTTGTCCTCATTCACTTTACCAGAAAGATTATTAATATTTGGAGTCAATGAGTTTAGCATCGTAATCACATCACTAAGTAATTTACTGCGATTATAGCCAAAAACTTCAATATTTGCGTTAAATGATTGTGCGCTACTTTCTTCTACGTTTTCCCATTCAACTTCAATTAGGCGCCCTTGACTATCTTTATTATTTGCAATGTTGCGGCAATCACTTCGGTGGATAGTAACTCCACGCCCTTTAGTAACGTAACCAACTATATCGTCTCCCGGAACAGGATTACAGCATTTGGCTAAATGAAGCATTAGGTCACTGATTCCTTGAATCATCACACCATTTTTATGCTTGATTTTCATTGTCGCAGAACTATTTTTGGCATTTGACTCTGAAACTGCCTTTTGACCGGAATTTAAAATTTCTTCCTCAAGCTCTTTTTGTCGTTTTCGCTCATTTTCATGCCGTATATCAGCAGTCAACCGGTTGACGACACTGATTGCCGAAAGATCACCAAATCCAATAGAAGCGTACATTTCATCGACCGTGTGATAGTTCATGTCTTCCAATAATTTATCGATATGTTCCTTATCCATAAATTCTTTAGGGGCAAAACCTTGCTCACGCAAATTGTCGGATACCATTTGTTCGCCTTGTTCTATGCTATTTTCACGGTCAAGGTTTCTAAAGTAGCGTCTAATCTTATTACGTGCACGAGATGTTTTTACAAGATCAATCCAGTCACGTGAAGGGCTGGCATTGGACTGAGTCATGATGTCAATGACGTCGCCGTTTTTCAATTTGTAATCAAGTGGAACAAGTTTGCCGTTAACCTTAGCGCCAACAGCATGACTACCAACTTGAGTGTGGATTTCATAGGCAAAATCTAGAGTTACAGAACCTTTTGGTAATTCGTATACCTCACCTTTTGGTGTGAAAACATAAACACGATCAGAAAAAATCTCGCTCTTAACGCTTTTCATGAATTCACTGGCATCTTGAGTTTCATCTTTAAGCTCAAGAATTTCACGCACCATGTCAAGCTTTTCATTAGAATCGGTTTGCTCAACTCCGTTAAAGTTGCCACGTTTATATGCCCAGTGTGCGGCAACACCGTATTCAGCAACTTCATGCATTTGCTCAGTTCTAATCTGAATTTCAAGTGGACGCCCACCAGGCCCAATAATTGTGGTATGGAGTGACTGGTAGCCGTTAACCTTAGGTACGGCAATGTAGTCTTTAAAGCGTCCCGGCATTGGCTTCCATTTAGTGTGAACTGCACCCAGAACAGCATAACAATCTTTGACAGTATCTACGATAACGCGCACAGCTAGTAAGTCATAGATTTCATTGAAATCCTTATGCTTATTAACCATTTTTTTATAAATGGAATAAATGTGTTTTGGACGTCCTTGAATGTCATACTTGATTCCTAAGCTATCTAAACTACTTTTCAAGGTATTTATCGTATCATTGATATAGTTTTCGCGTTCACTTCGCTTTAAACTCATCAAATTAACGATACGGTAATATTCCTTAGGATTTAAATAGTGAAAACTCAAGTCTTCAAGTTCCCATTTAATTGTTCCAATACCCAAACGATCAGCAAGTGGCGCATAAATGTCCATCGTTTCTGAAGCAATACGCCGTTGCTTATCAGGTCTTAAATGCTCAAGCGTATGCATATTGTGTAAACGATCGGCTAGTTTAACCATAATTACACGAATATCTTTAGCCATTGCGATTAACATCTTTCGGTGGTTTTCGGCTAAAAACTCTTGGTGAGACTTGTACTCGTATTTATTTAGCTTGGTCACACCGTCAACAATAAAAGCAACGTCTTTTCCGAATTTTTCTTTTAATTCATCATTAGTTACATCTGTATCTTCAACAGTGTCATGTAAAAAACCTGCAGCGATTGTATCTGGATCAAGACCTAAATTAGCTAATGTACCAGCTACCTGAGTTGGATGGACAATATACGGTTGTCCAGAAGCACGTTTCTGATTTGCGTGCGCTTTCTTTGCAAATTGATATGCTTCTTCGATAAAAGCAATCTGCTCATCATCAAGATATTTTTTACAGGCATCAATTACCTGTTCATGCGTCATTTCAACGTATTTTGACATCGAATCCGCCCCTTCTATTTATAGATTTGTCTGTCCATCAAGCCAAAGACTTCAAAAATTAGATAAATTAGTCCAAATAACAGATTGTATTTTGCATACTTTAACAATACTAGTAAACAAAAACAAATTGGTAAAAAAAACAGCCAATATGGCTTCAGGGTAAGTGTTTTAATTAACTTTCCTACTTGATAGCTGACCACGCAATTAAAAACACCAAATAATAAACCTACACGCCAAACTGTTTGAATTCCTAATAAACTACATAAGAGAGGCAAAACAAGCACTAAGCATGTCCACCAAATAATCGGCATCGGTTTATGTTGATTCAATTTTTTAATTAGTGCTATTTGTTCTAATTTATCGATCAATTCTTTTTCCTTACTTAACTTAATTAAATATTATAGTACTTTTTATCTAAATTTAACTTTTATTTTTCGATACGCTCGATTACTAATCCAACCCAACGATCCTGTTGCATTGTTAGAACAATGTGGAAGCCGTTTTTAATAAGTGCGTCTTTGATTTTATCTAATTGTAAATAATCTATCCCGGAAAAAATTACTTGCCCATTTTCATTCAAGTGTTCATCTAATTGCGGGATTAAGTCGAGCAAAATTTCCGCTAAAATATTAGCAACGATAATATCAAATTTTCCATGGACGTCTTTTAATAAACTTGCTTTTCTAACCTCAATATTACCTATGTGATTAAGTGCAATATTAGTCTGTGCTGATGTAACTGCCTCATCTGAAATGTCTGTTGCTTCAACTTTGTTTGCGCCAAGAAGTGAAGCAGCAATTGCTAAAATTCCAGACCCAGTTCCAACATCAATCACACTCTTAGGTTCAATAAGCGCACGTTCTAGCCCCATCATTGCCAGCTGAGTTGTCTTATGTCCGCCAGTACCAAAAGCCAAGCCTGGGTCCAAATTGATTAATTTTTGATCAGGAAATTTTGGTTGATAATTTTCCCATTCTGGAACAATTGCCAAGTGACGCGAAAAATTGATTACATGATAGAATTTTTGCCAAACCGTATTCCAGTCTTTGTCTTCAATATAAGAAGAACTGATTTGATTTAAGCCTATGTCTAAACCATAAGACTTTAACTCCGTTAATTTAGCTTGATAACTTTCAATTAAAATATCGCGATCCGCATCTTCATTAAAATATGAAAAGAACTCTAAATCTTCAGGCAAGTTTTCAATTTCATCAAGTTGTACAATGGTTGAATCTTTCTGTTCACCTGCATTTTCAAAATCAGAGCGTTTACGTGTTTCAGTGCCTAGGCAGTTCAATTCGTCTTGACTAAAGACAGTAAGCGCATCTTCAACTTCATGACTTGTTTCTATTTTTATAACTAATAATTTCATGACTAAACTCCCTTTTTCAACCACCCTCATCAATGCTAATATTTAACTAAGGTGATAATTATGTCTAAGAAGAAAAATAATATTGAAAAAACGTTGGTAGAAAAAATACTTGAACGCAACAATATATCTTATCGTCCAGCAAAATTTGCTACACACGAAGATTCTGGTGGTGTAGCGCAAATGGATACATCTATTTTAAACGAGAATGAACATTTGGTCTATAAGACACTTGTCTGTTCAGGCAATAACACCGGTCCTCTAGTTGGTGTTATTCCTGTTACTGAGCATTTAAGCATGAAAAAGCTAGCTAAAAATTCAGGTAACAAAAAATGCGAATTGCTTCCTTTAAAGGATCTTGTGAAAACTACCGGGTATGTTCACGGTGCCAATACGCCAATTGGAATCCATTTTAATCACCATTTTCCAATTTTTCTTGATTCAAGTATGGAAAAAGAAACAGAAATTGCTGTTTCAAGTGGAAAAATTGGCAGGAGTGTTTTTTTAAATCCAAATGATTTACAAAAAATTACTGACGGAACCTTCTGTGATATACTCGAATAGAAAATAAGAATATTAAAAGTGGTTTTTTAAATTGTTATTTTAAGCTAAATCCTGTTTTTAATGTAGAATGAAGCGCTTTTTTCGAATATAATTTAAAAATAAGATCAAAGATGAGGAATCTAAAAATGACATTATTAACAGATGAACAGCTTGCCAATATTGCACATGACTATTTTTTAAGTCAAATGAATATTGCAGATATATCAGAGAAATATAACTTATCGCGTTATTTGATTACAAAGTCACTTGAAGACGCAAGAAACAAGGGCATTGTAAAAATTAGTATTGCACAAACACCAAAGAGATCGCAAAAACTGGAAAGTGAATTTCGCAAGCAATTCAATCTAAAGGAAGTTTACATCCTAGAAGATCTGGAAACCAAAAACCAAGATAATGAAGTAATTGTTAGCTATGCTGCAAAGCAAATTCAAAATTATACAAAATCTGCGCACGTAGTTGGTTTAACGTGGGGTGCACTTTTACGCGATGTTATTAACGACTTTTCTGAAGTTAATCGTGAGGATTTAACATTCGTGCAGCTCCTAGGTCAAGCTGTCAATGCAGGAAAAAGGAAAAATCAATTGGTGCAGGAAGCTGCAGACAAATTTAATGCTAAATGTTTAACTTTTCCTGCTCCACTTTATTCTGTTAATACAAGTACAGTAACAGAATTAAAGAAAGAACCATTTTATATCCACGCCGAAGAAATGTTTGACCAACTTGACATGGTCTGCGCAAGCCTTGGAACTATGCAATCTCTTGAATCTAACGAGTTTTTTATGGATAATTATGCTAAAAGTGTCTTGCAAAATGTTGATAGTCATCAAGTTGCGGGAATTGTTTTCGGTCGTCCCTATGACATTAATGGTAACTTTTACAAACCAATTGAACCACATATTTGCGGGATTAACTTAGATACTTTAATGCAGGTACCTAATCGTTTTATCATCGTAAAAAATCATTTCAAAGAAGATGCACTTCTTGGAGCACTCAGAGGCGACATGATTACGCATCTGATAACCAATAGTGGAATCGCTGAACAAGTTTTACGTAAAAATAAGAGTTTTAGTTAAACACTTCACCAAAGATTTTACTTATATAATTCTGCAACTCGTCAACGGTGTGACTTCTTGCACGCGCGCATTCCTTGGCTGGTCGATTACACAGAAAACAAGTGCGGCTAGGTAATTTCAAAGTTGACCTGGAAATAATTCCCACTGTTTGACCCGTTTTTACTAAGACGTCGGCATCAAACAGTCTAGTTAGTTTTGACTGCTTCTCAAACTCAATAGCAGTTTGCTTAACTTCAGTTGCATCGTTACTGAGTAAATAAAAATTCTCGCAACCTGTCGGCTTATCCCAACTTTCAGCTAACTGAAAAGATAAGCGATGCGCTTGCATGATTGTTTCCAAATTAGTTATTCCAGCTGAGAACAACTGCTCTAAGTAGCAGTTGTTTTTTATTGGCCCTGGGATATTGAGTTTAACATCTAAGAGCGTCTTATTAGGAAATTGCCGAAATAACTGTTTTTGCATGTCTACACGCTTATCTTTATCAGCTAAAACAGCTAAAATGTCCTGTTTTTGACCTTCAGTAAAGATTGATTTTACCAACTTGATATTCCCTCCTTTTTAATAATTATAAATAAAAAGTGGGTACAAGTATCGTTGTCCCCACTTTTTACTTTTAATCTTTCACTTGTTTTATTGTGTCAATAATTGTTCCGTCACGATACTGAATCAAAGCAACTGTTCTGTCAGTGTATTCTAATGGTTTTGGAACACCAACTTGTTTTTCAGCCATCTGTTGTAATTCTGTAATATCGACGATGTTAAGATCAGGAACCTTACTGAATGCTTCGATTAGGTCTTTTCTTTTCGGGTTAATGGCAATGCCACGCTCAGTGACCAAAACATCAATTGAATCACCTGGTGTAACAACTGTTTCAACAGATGGAACAACGGTTGCGTTTCGGCCTCTAACTAGAGGTGCTGTAATTATTGTCATTTTTGCGTTAGCAGCATCCTGATGACCACCAATCGCTCCTCGTATGACACCGTCTGAACCAGTCATAACATTTACGTTAAAATCGGTATCAATTTGTAGTGCAGACAAAATTGCAACATCTAAATTATTAACTACTGCTCCCTTATTATGCGGATCAGCATACCAAGAAGCATCAATTTCTTGCTGATTCCTATTTTTTGCCATTGAAGCCGCAGCACCCTTATCAAAATCCTGGACGTCCATAATCTTTTTTACTAAGCCCTCATCAAGCAAGTCTGTGGTTGGCTTTGTGATACCGCCTAAAGCAAAAGAAGCTGTGATTCCATCATTAATCATGGATTGTCTTAAGTAGCGTGTAACTGCAAGCGCAGCACCACCAGATCCAGTTTGGAATGAAAATCCTTCCTTGTAATATGGTGAATTGACAATAACTTGATTTACCATCTCAGCAATTTTCAATTCTTTTGGATCCTTGGTAAAACGAGTTGCTCCAGAACCAATTTTATCTGCATCCCCTATTTGATCTACCTTAACCACATAATCTACCTGAGTCTGTTTGATTGAAGCAGGAGTATTAGGGTAATCGATGATATTATCTGTTAAAAGAACGACATTATCAGCATATTGTGCATCAATAAGTGCATAACCTAATGAGCCAAAAACAGCGTCTCCTTCTTGACCATTGGCATTACCAGCGGGATCAGAGTTTGGAACGCCCAAAAAGGCAACATCAACTTTAATTTCGCCTTCTTCAATTGAACGAGCTCGGTTTCCGTGAGATCTGAAAACAACTGGATTTTTAAGACCACCATGGGAGACAAAGTCGCCCAAAGTGCCCCGCATCCCTGAAGAAGTAATATTAGTAATTACTCCTTTTTGAATTGCTTCAATGACTTTATCATTCATCACACTAGTTAATGATGATGGTGCCAGCGTCAAATTTTGGTAGCCAAGTTTTATAATTAAGTCCATTACCTTATTAAAAGCAAAGTCGCCATTTCTAAAGTGATGGTGAAACGAAATAGTCATTCCATCTTTAAGAGTCTTCTTTATAACTTCTTCTAATGAATCAACTACTTTGTTTTCACCGGTTGTAACATGAACTTTTGGCGCAATCCTTTTAATTTCTGGGTTTCCAACTTCAACTGATTCAAACGGTTTTAATTTCATATCAGACATCAATTCATCTGGTAGATTACGTTTAACCTTATTTTCCAATGTAATTGCCCTCCTCATCAATTAAATTTGAAGCCTTAGCTGTTTCGATTACTCTATTAGCCTTTTCGACTACTGGTTTATCAACCATTTTTCCATTCATTGAGATAACACCAGAGCCCTTTGCCTTGGCTTCACTAATCGCATTTTGGACAGCCATTGCATTTTCAATCTCTTCTTTTGAAGGATTGAAGACTTCATTAACCATTGGAATTTGGCGAGGATTAACTAAAGACTTACCATCATAGCCTAATTCATAAATGTACCTAGTTTCTCTATAAAAGCCTTCCGTGTCATTCATATTTGAAAAGACAGTATCAAATGCATAGACATCTGCTGCACGGGCGGCTTGTAAGACCATGTTACGCGCAAATTCTAGTTCTCGACCATCTGGATAGCGGTGTGTATGCATATCTGCAGTGTAGTCTTCACCTGAAACAGCTAGTCCCATCATTAATGGAGTTGCTGTAGCAATTTCTGGTGTATTGAGTACCCCTTTAGCACTTTCAATTGCTGCCATTACCCCAATTGAACCTTTTTCTACACCGTATTCCTTTTCTACATTTTCAATATCTGTAACTAACTTTTGAATCATATCAGCCGATTCTGTTTTTGGTAATCGAATGACGTCAACCCCAGCTCGTACCATTGCTTTAACATCTTCATCATAAAAAGGTGTGTCTTGCCCATTAATTCTGACTACAATTTCTGCACCGCCAAAATCAACTGTCTTAATTGCATTAAAGACTAACATTCTAGCAGCGTCTTTTTCTGTTAAAGAAACGGCATCTTCCAAATCAAGCATAATTGAATCAGCACCATAAATACCAGCGTCTTTTACCATTGCCGGATTATTACCTGGCACAAACATCATTGTTCGCCGCAAACGATTTTTAATGTAAGTCATTTATTGCAATACCCCCAATTCTGGTCTATCTGAAGTTTCAGTTGCTCTCTGCGCAGCTGCTAAAGTTCTAGCAGCAATCACACAGTCAAGAGCTCCTTTGTCAACTGCTTTAACCTTGGCATTATCAATACCATATTTCTCAAGGGTATCAGTAATGACCTTTTTAATTTGATCTCCATACGCCTTAATTACTTCTGAGTCAAGGTCAATCTGAATGCCATCATCCCCTTTTGAAATCATAATTTGTATATCAGATGATTCCAAAGTTCCGGCAACTCCAGTAGTTTTAATTTCCATTAATATTCATTCCTTTCCTAATCCTAGTTTGTAACGCTTCTTTATTTGCACTAATAAATTGCATTGTGGAATTGGGTACAAAAGATGCAATTTCAGCTAGCTTATCTTCTTTTATTAGTTGCCTAACATATGTGGCTGTAATTACTTGTTCATTAGCTTGAAAACGATTAATGATCTTAACTTCTATTTCAGGATTAAGTATTGAACTTAAGCTTTGATTATAAAAACTAGTCGTTCGCGAGAATGGTTCTGTTCCCAAATATCTTCTTGTAATTGATAGACTAGGGGCAATAAAATTTTTAAAAACGTGTGCATCAATTTGAGTTTGCGTAGTTATTAGTTCATCAGATGATTTTAAAAAATACGCTGGGAACGTCGACTTAGAAACCATATAGTCACCGCCACTAATAACTAACACATTTTTAAAATCGGCTGTCCCCTGCTTAACTAAGTTAAGGCGCTCATCAGTCTTGAAAAGCGAAGCATCCGTTTGGACAACAAATACATATACCAAGTCATTTTCCTTACTAGCAAGTTCCACTAATTGTTGGTGTCCTTTAGTGAATGGATTTGCATTCATCACTATTGCAGCAACTTTTTTGTTTTTTCCTTTATAAGGGTTAGGAATGTTTGACACAAAATCATCTATATTCGGCGTACCGCTTTCTAAAAAAGCAGCCTCGTCAGTTCTTGCTACTTCGTTAAATCCTAAATGAGAAAAACTTGTAGCATACTGTGCTTTAGTGAAAACAAAACTGTGATAGCACTTTATACTATACAAATATTGTTGCAGTGCAGTTACTATTTGACTGAAGCGTGCACCTTGGACCGCATTTTCATTAGTAACGGCAATGTACTTTAAGACGTTACCTGCTATACTACCAGTACCTACAAGCTTGCCATTGTCATCAATTAGACCAACTGTGTGATCAATCACGTTAATTTCACGTGAGCCAAAGTTATTTATGCCTTTAGAAACTAAAAAGTCTTGCCACTTTTTTCTTGTTTCAGGAATATTTAAATATAAATCAACAATTTTATCCGTAATTAGTCACATCCTAACCGCGTCATTAATCTACTTGGGTTAAAAATTCTGCTATTTTGTTATACATAAGTTGAGGTTGTTCAGCTTGAACAATATGCCCACAATTAGGTACAACAGCAGCAGTTATGTTGCTATTTAACTTTTCCATTTCATAAGCAAAATGATAGTCAAAAAATGGTGAGTTTTTACCAGCCAAAACTAACATTGGGGTTGTTAAGTTAGTGATTACATCGCGCCAATCTTGTTCAGCATGATCGATTCGACACAAAAAGTTGTTTTCAGGATAATAAGGATATTTCAGTGCTTCTTTTTTCGCCCTTTGAAACAAAGCATCATCAATATGTGTATAAAATCCTGAGCCAAAATCAATTTTTAAGTAATCGGGATAATTTTCCCAAGACAATTCTTTAAAGCCAAATTGCCATGTTGAATCGTTGATCATTTTAGGTGGCTGATCAAGATCAACTAAAGCTCTAAAGCGCTTTTCTCCAAATAAAGAAATGTAAGCCCAGATTGTAGCTGCTCCCATAGAATTGCCAATCGCAATTATGTCAGTTAATCCTAGTTTCTGAATAAGTTCTTTAAGATCTTCTGCATGGCGACTAATTCTTTGGCCTTTATATGTGCGTGCAGATTTACCTTGATTTCTTGGTTCAACTATAATAAAGCGAAAATCATTTTTAAAAAGATCAACGGCCTTTTCCCATAAGCGTGCAGACCCTCCAATTCCTGGAATAGCAAGAATTGGAGGCTTATCAGCTTTAGTATCATAATAATGGATCCTAATGCCATCATTAGTAATCAAATCTGCTTGATCAATCATTTACCACATTCCTATGATTTTCATCCATACGGTACCAATGACTCCAAAGATCAGTAGATACACGAGGCCTAAAATAAAGTTGAACTTCCACCATTCGCCCTGCTTAATATAGCCCGTCGTGGCTAGAATAGAAGCCGGACCGTTGGCGTAGTGAGTAGTTGAAGCATTAATGGCTCCAGTGAATGCAAGTAACATTGCTGAAAGAGCAAGCGGTGCTCCAGTTGCCACCGCAACTGAAAGGAATGGTAAGTATAAAGCCGTCATATGGGCAGTTCCACTAGCAAAGAAGTAGTGCGTATAGAACATTAAAATTACCAAAACTGCCAAAACAATTTCCCAACTTATACCATGGAGCCCCGTCTGAATTGCTTTTGAAAACCAGTCAATAAAACCAAATGAAATAAGTTTACCGGCCATAAAAACCAAAATGGAAAGCCAAATCAAAATATTCCAAGCTCCAGTTTGCTTTAAGGCATCTTGCATCGTTAAAACACCAGTTATTAAAAGTAAACCAACTGCTAGAAAAGCAACAAAAGTAGAATCTAATTGTGGAATTTTAAAAATTCCTGATAACACCCATAAAATAATAGCTAATAAGAAAACGACAGACATGATTTTTTCAGGTTTAGACACAGGGCCCATTTCAGCTAGATGCTCGTCTGCCCAATTCTTAGCATCTGGAGTTTCTTTAATTTCAGGTGGAAATATCTTATAGATAATTAAAGGAATAACAATGGTTGCGATTAAAGCTGGGACAATTGCTGCTGTAAACCAGCTTATCCAAGACATTGTGTAGCCTTTTTGAACAGCCATTTGAGAAGCGACCATGTTAGGTGCAGCCCCCGTAATGAATAGAGCAGTTGAAATCACATTAGCATGAAAAGCGATAAAACTTAAAAATGCACCAATCTTTTTACGAGAGGGATCATTTGGTAGTGAATCATAATCCTTAGAAATTGATTCTGTCACTGGCCAAACAACACCACCTGTTCGAGCACTATTGGATGGAATTAAAGCTCCTAAGACAATTTCCAATCCAGTGATAGCGTAAGCAATCCCAATTGAACGTTTACCAAAGCGTCTAATCATCCAATAGGCAATTCGATTTCCTAAGCCTGTTTTACTAATGCCATAGGCTATGATAAAAGCCATTGCAATCAGCCATGAAGCAGAATTGCTAAATGCACTCAAAATTCCGGCATTCACTGCACCTGTTTTAGGATTCACTTCATTTTGAACGGGAGCTAAACCAACTAAAACAGTCACAATTAAACCAATCAGCGTTGTACCACCAATTGGTAACGGTTTTGTGATACAACCCACAATGGTAGCCACAAAAATAGCAAACATTTCCCATGCTTGTGCTGATAATCCACCAAGTCTTACGGGAGTAAGAAGCCACAAAATTGCTCCAATTACTACCGGCAAAATAAACCCTTTATAATTCACTTTTTCAAGAGTTTTCATAATTAGCCTTCTTTATATTTACGGGCGATAAATATCGTCGATAATCTGATAGTTTTTATTTTTCAGTTCATCATCTACCCAATTAATATTACCTGTACCATCATGGAAACTTGTTGCTTTAGCATTATCTTGTTTGTTATAGGCCTGAACCTCAGGCAGTAATTTTGCTGCCTTTTCGTGAGCTACTCTAACAACACCGTCTGCGTCTCCAACAATCAAATCCCCTGGATTTACACTAATTTCGCCACAAGAAACTGGTACATTAATTTCTCCAGGTCCTTCCTTGTATGGGCCATTTGGCGAAGTGCTGACAGCGTATATTGGCAAGTCCCAATTACGTAAACTGTCAATATCTCTCATAGGACCATCTACTACTACTCTAGCAACATGTCTTTGATCACGAAGCCAAGTCATCATAACTTCTCCAATAACAGCTCGAGTGTTATCACCTTCATTATCAATTACAATTACATCGCCTTCATGGCAGTACTTTAAAGCTGCATAAATGGTTAAATTATCGCCTGGCCGATTATGAACTGTAAAGGCTGGACCACACATTTGCCTTGTTGGTTTAGACATTAACTTAATCCGTGTAGCCATTGCACCTTTACGATTCATACAATCAGCAATATTTGAGGTGGGAATATCACGAAAACCCGTAATTACATCTTTGTCAGGCAACTCCCTTTTTAAAAAGATTCTTTTTCCTACTTGCATTTTAATCCTCTTTAATTAGTTCAATTCAATACCATCTAGAACTTCCTGCATTTTATCAGCAGAATTAACCATTTTAGCTAGTTCCTTATCTGATAACTTGGTTTCAATCACATGACTAATTCCAGTACCATCAATCACTGTTGGAGTGCCCAAATATAAGTCATGTTTAATGCCATATTCACCATTTATAGGTGCTGATAGCGGTAAGACGATTGCTTTATTTTCCAAAATTGCACTAACTATTTTTGCTAGCATCATCGCAATGCCATAAAAGGTTGCCCCTTTACTTTTAATAATTTCCCCACCTTTCTGACGTATGTCACTTTCAATATTAGATAAATCTGAAAAATTAAGTTCATTATATTCGCTTAATGGTTTACCATCAACTACTGTTTCATCAAAGTTTTCGAATGAAGTGTCACCATGTTCGCCTAGCACAATGGAGTTAACGCTTTCCACAGATAAATTTAATTTTTTTGCCAGTTCTACTTTTAATCGAGCAGAGTCAAGCGATGTACCTGTACCAATAACTTTGTTCTTAGGAAAACCAGAAAGTTTTTGTGTCAAGGTCGTCAGTATATCAACTGGGTTGGCAGAAACAACAAATATTCCACTAAATCCAGATTCTACGACTGGCTGAATAATACTTTTCAAAATTTTAACGTTCTTATTGACTAAGTCTAATCTAGTCTCACCTGGTTTACGTGGTATACCAGCTGTAATAACTACAACATCAGCATCCTTTGCATCTGCATACTCACCTGCATGAATATTACATGAACCAACAAATGGAGTAATGTCTTCAAGATCCATTGAATCGCCAATTGGCCTTTCCTTTACAACATCCGTAATTACTAATTCGTCAACTTGGGTACTTAGTAAAAGGTCATTTGCAAAAGTTGAACCAACTGCTCCATCACCAACGAGTAAAACTTTTCTTGACATAATTTAAAATCCTTTCAATTCTGGGTATGTAATCCTTTACACAACATATTATAAATAAAGCCTCTTGCTTTTGCAATATTTTAAAAAAGTAATTTATTTTTTAAATTTATAAAAAACGAAAGAGCTTTTTTATTTTTAAATAAAAAAATGCTTAGCACTAGGCTAAGCACTTTTTGGTTTAAATAAACTATTTACTATTTCTTACGTAATCAGTCATTTGCATACCTGCTTGACGGCCAAAAATCACTGTTTCAGCAATTGAATTTCCACCAATTCGGTTATTGCCATGAAGCCCACCGGAAACTTCACCAGCTGCATATAGGCCCGGAATCACATTACCGTCAGTATCTAAGACCTCAGTCTTCGGAGTGATATGAATTCCGCCCATGGTGTAGTGAATGGCAGGATTAATGTGAATAGCAAAGAAAGGTCCCTTGGTAATTGAGCGATCCATTCCTGTAGTTCTACCAAATTGAGCGTCATTCTTTTGATTAATAGCATCATTCCAAGTATCGACAGTTGTCTGAAGATTATCACCATCAACATCAATTGCTTGCGCAACTTCTTGTAATGTATTTCCATGGCTAACCAGACCAACATGATCATAAAATTCGACTGCAGTAAAGTTTTCTCTGATGCCTTGATCAAATATTAGATATGCTCCTCCTTCATGCAAATCATTTATTGCATTGGAAACAATTTTTCTAGTATTCATTTCGTTAACAAACCTTTTACCAGATTTATTAACCAAAATTGCTCCTTCACCACGTAAGCCTTCACCAATTAAATACACGTGATCAGTATCGGTCTGTGCAGTTGGATGAACTTGAATAAAGTCCATTTGTTCAAGCTGTGCATCAACTTCTTCAGCTAGTTTTAAGCCATCGCCTGTTGCTCCAGGCTGATTAGTAGTTTTAAAATCAACCAAATCAGGACGATACTTTTTGATAAGCTCTTTAGAAGAACCAAAACCACCACTTGCTAGTAAAATTGCCTTAGCATTTACTGTTTTAGTACCCGCAGGTGTTTCAACTTCAACACCAGTAACTCTTTGCTTATCAGCACGGATCAGTTTCGTCACTTTAGTATTGTTAAACACAGGAATATTTTCTTTTTGAATCTGTTCAAGTGCACCTGATACAAGATAATTACCTACAGGAGCCATTGAAGCAGGACGGTGAGCTCTCTTTTTACTCATTCCACCTGTAATTGTCAGATTAGTTAATTCAATTCCATGATCACTTAACCAATCAATTGCTAAAGCAGAGTGATCAACAAAATAACGAAGTAGTTCTGGATCATTCAAGCGTCCACCACCCTTTAGCGTTTCCTCGTAAAAATCTTCTTTGTTATCAATGATACCTTCATTGATTTGAACAAGACTTTCAGAAGCATTCATTCCGGACGAAGCCCGATTAGTGTTACCGCCAAGCTCTGCGTTTTTCTCAAAAACGGCCACTTTTAATCCTAATTCATTTGCTTGAATTGCTGCAGTGAGTCCTGCTCCACCAGCACCAATAATTATAGCATCGTAATCGTTGTCAATTTCAGAACTATCATTGGGTGTAAAAACAAATTTAGCCATCAAATTCCTCCTGTAAATTTATTCTTCTGGTTCTGTTCGATCAATATTAGTCATTTGCATGTAATCCATCCATTGATCATATTGCTCTTCTGTTAGCTCGCCACTCTTCAAAGCTGCTTCTTTAAGCGTTGTTCCTTCTTTATCTGCAGCTTGTGCAATCTTAGCCGCAGCATGATAACCAATATGAGGTGACAATGCAGTAACTGTCATCAATGAATTTTCTAGTAATTCATCCATCTTTTCTGAGTTAACTGTTAAACCAGAAATCATCTTATCGGCAAAGCCTTCAATTGTACCTGTCAAAATATCGCATGAATCCAAAAAGGCGGCAATCATGACGGTTTTAAAGACATTCATTTCGAAGTTTCCTTGTGAAGCAGCGAAAGTGATTGTTGTGTCATTACCAAAAACTTTAGCAGCAGCCATGGTCACTGCTTCAGCTTGAGTTGGGTTAACTTTACCAGGCATAATTGAAGAACCTGGTTCGTTAGCAGGAATGTTTAATTCATGATAAGCAGCTCTTGGACCCGAAGCTAAGAAGCGAATATCTTGCGCAATTTTAAACATATCTGCTGCTAGAGTCTTTAATGCTCCATGAACAACATCAATACCAGAATGATGAGCTAAGCCCCAGAATTTATTAGTCTTAACTTTGAACTCATGACCGTAAACTTCGGATAATTTAGCAACAATTTTTTCTGTCATACCTGGAGCAGCATTCAGTCCAGTCCCAACAGCCGTACCACCAATTGCTAATTCATATAAAGTAGGTTTTAACTCTTGAATGTATGATAAGTCATGTTTCAGAGCAGAAATATAGCCAGAGACTTCTTGACCAAAGGTAATTGGAGTTGCATCTTGCAAGTGCGTACGTCCTACTTTTACAGTCTTCCAGTATTTATCTTGCTTAATCTTTAATTCGTCAATTAAATGCTGAATAGCTGGCTCTAACTTATCAAGTGCTTCAACAGCAACGATATTCATTGCCGTAGGATAAGTATCATTAGAGGATTGACCACGGTTAACATCATCGTTTGGCAAAATATTTAAGCCAGGGTGTAATTTATTAGCTAAATTGGCAACAACTTCATTAACATTCATATTGCTTTGAGTACCAGAACCCGTTTGCAATACGTGAAGTGGAAAATCTTTACGCAAATCTTCATCATTTAATTGTAAAAGATGGTCAACTGCATCTTCAATTGCTGCACCTTTTTCTTCTGGTTCATCGCCTACTTCTACATTTGACTCAGCAGCAGCCTTTTTCAGGTTTAAAAATGCACGAATAATTGCCAGCGGCATGAGTTCCCCACTTGGAAAGTTATTTCGACTTCTTTCTGTTTGGGGTCCCCATAATGCGTCCTTAGGAATTTTTACAGGACCAATAGTGTCACTTTCAACACGGTATTCTTCTTCGCTCATTTGCTTCTCCTTTTTAACTTATATTTCTATTCTAACTGAAAAATATTTCTTTCGCGACCTCACTATTTATGATACGCGTTATTTAATTTTTGTTCAATATTTTTCAAATTAAAGTGCTATCATTTTAATTATTTAAAAAGTTAATAAAAGACAAAAAGACACCTTTCTTTAGATGCCTTTTGATAGTTTTATATTCGGATTGTTTCCGCATTGACAGCGACAATCACAGTTGAAAGCGACATTAAGATTGCGCCAACTGCTGGTGGAAGAAGAATTCCAATTGGAGCTAAAACACCTGCAGCAAGTGGTAAGGCTATAATGTTATAGCCGGCTCCCCACCATAAATTTTCAACTGTCTTTTTCTGTGTGTTTTTAGCTAGCTTTAAAAAATTGATGATATCAATTGGATTACTATTAACCAAAACGACATCAGCAGAATCAATTGCAACATCTGTTCCTGTACCAATAGCTACACCGATATCAGCTTTTGCTAAGCTAGGAGCATCGTTAATTCCATCCCCTACCATCATTACCTTATTGCCATTAGCTTGATACTTTCCGATAATTTTTTGTTTATCTACTGGCAAAAGCCCTGAGTAAACTTCTGTAATTCCCAGCTTTTCTGCAATACTATCCGCAACATTTTCATTATCACCAGTTAACATTACTGGAATAATGTTTTGGGCTTTAAGTTCTTTAATTAGTGAAATTGCTGTTTTCTTGACTTGATCACCAACTGCAACATAACCGAGCAGATTTGCGTCCTGTAAAAGATAGCTTACCGTATAATCAGCAGCAGATATTCTAGGAAAATTATTAACTAAAGAACGAGCGGTTTTTTCGTTGACTAATTGATAATCCTTGCCATTAATTGTTCCAGTAACACCTTTACCCGAAGCAGTTTTGCTATTTGATAACGGTAAAAGACTGATTTTCTTTTCATCGGCAAATTGCAAGATACTCTTTGCAATTGGATGCGTTGAATCTTGTTCAAGCGAGGCAATTAATCTTAATACACCTTCCTTATTGATTGTTTGGTTTAGTGTATCAAACTGACGAACCTGAAATTTTCCTTCAGTCAGTGTCCCCGTCTTATCCATTACAACATATTTAATTTTTTGACTAATACCAATTACATTGCGGTTTCGAATCAACAGTCCATTTTTTGCACCAATTGACATGCTTTTTGCATTTACAAGGGGAATAGCTAAACCCAATGCATGTGGGCAGGCAATGACTAGCACTGTAACCATCCGCTCCAGTCCGTTACTTATTCCTTTTAAACTAGTCCAGACAATTAGAGCAATGACACCAATAATTAGTGCTGCATAAAACAACCAACCGGACACGCGATCTGCTAAATTCTGTAAATTAGATTTATTCATTTGCGATGACTGAACTAACTTGTTTACGTTTGCCAAAAAGCCTGAGTTAGCTGAACTGGATACCTTAACTACAATTGTGCCGGAACCATTGATTGAACCACCGATTACTTTATCATTAACTTTGCGTGTTACACTTTGTGATTCACCTGTAACCAAGGATTCATTAATATCGCTGGAACCATTAATGATAATTCCGTCTAATGGTATGCTCTCACCTGGTTTAACTAAAACAATTGCATCCTTTTGCACATCGTTAATTGAAACATCTTTTGTCTGATCATTATCTTGAAGATGGACCTTATCTGGTAATAATTTAGCTAGGTCATTTACTGAACTATTTGCACTCATCATGGAAGACATTTCAATCCAATGACCTAATAACATAATTAAAATTAGGGTTGCCAATTCCCAAAAAAAGTCCATTACCTGATTTTGATTATGTAAGATATTGTTTTCAACAAAAGCATAGATACTATAAACATACGCCGTAACAATACCAAGGGAGATTAAGGTCATCATTTCAGGTCTTTTTGCTTTTAACTCATAAAAAGCACCTTTTAAAAATGGTTCGCCACCATAAAAGAATAGGATAGTTGCAAAAAGAGCTACTATCCATTCAGAACCGTTAAAAGAAAATTGAAATGGCAAACTAATTCCCATTGCTGGTGATAGAAACAGTATCGGTAATGCAAGCACTAGAGAAATCCAAAATTTTTGTTTTAGATTTCCCATGTCCATCATCTGATTTCCGTGCATCATCATGTTGCCACCACTCATTTGCATTGATGAGTGGTGCATTTTTGTCCCAGACTGAGCACTTTTATTTTTACCTTGATTGCCCATATTCATATCGTTCAAAATAATTAGCCCCCACTTCTTTTTACATCAATTTAATTAACTCTTTAAGTTAAATCTACTTTTATCAAGCAGTGATGTCAAAGAAGAGGCTCTAAAAGTTGAACTATACGAATGGTTAAGCATCTTGCAATTTAGCTTTGTGATAAAAGTGAACAGCAAAACCAATTGCCAGCCCAAGAACAGTTGGAATAACCCAATCCATGCCAATGTCTGAAAATGGTAAGAAACGATATTGAATCGATTTTAGTGCTAATGCCCAGCCCTGTTGACTAATTGCTGGAGGAAATGACGCAAGCATATCAAAAATAGCTGGAATTAGTGTTAACCCCACTCCCCAATAATAAACAACTGGATCATGATCAAAAAGAGTACCTGAAATTGACAAAATGATTAAAACCATCGCAATTGGATATAAAAACATCAACATTGGTGTGGACCAAGCAATAATCGTATCTAAGCCAAAGTTAGCCGTGATAAAGGAAACAAATGTCATGATGGCAAGCCATGCGTGATAGCTAATCTTTTTGAAACTACGGTGAAAGTCTTGCGCAAATGCTGCAATTAAACCAACAGCAGTAGTCAAACATGTGAGTGTAACTAGAGTTGCAAGAAGTGCATGGCCAACATCCCCTAAATAATAAGTAACGATTTGATTAAACGTTGTTCCACCCTCGGGCGCAATTTTAAAGTGATTTAATGTAGTTGCACCTAACCAAATTAAGCCGATATAGATAACCCCGATCGCACTTGTAGCAATCACACCTGCTCTCGCGGTTACCTTAGCATTACTCTTAGCAGATGTCTTACCTAATTGATTAACGGCAGACACAATCGTATAACCGAAAGCAAGACCAGCTAAAGCATCCATTGTGTTGTATCCTTGCAAGAAGCCGTTAAAAAATGGCATTGCTTGATAAGCAGCCGTAGCACTTTGATTTTTAGCAGCACCCATTGGCGAATGAGCTGCAAGTAAAAATACCGAGAATAATAAAATCAGAAACAGTGGGTTTAAGACCTTTCCAATACTGCTTAAAATAGTTGATTGCTTATATGCAATGATAAAAGCTAAAATAAAGAAAATAGCCGAAAAAATTAATAAACTAATTTTCGCATATTTTTGTGGCAGCACTGGTGCTAACCCGACCGAAAAAGAAATGCTCGCAGTACGTGGTGTTGCAAATAATGGTCCTAGCGTCAAATGGATTAAAACCATAAAAATCAATGCAAATTTAGGCCCTAATGGCTTTCCAATATCATAAACACCTTTAGCATGACTAGCACTAATCGCTAAGACAGCCAGTAATGGCAACAAAACCGCTGTCACTAAAAAGCCAAAAGTTGCCATCCCCCAATTTGCTCCAGATAATTGGCCCAAATGGATTGGAAAAATTAAATTTCCAGCTCCAAAAAACAAACCAAATAATAAAGATGCGACTACTAAGTAATCCTTCCAACTTAATGGCTTTTTATTAATATCGTCTTTAAATTCTTCCATTTTACTCTCCTACCTTTTCATATTTCTGTATGTCTTCAATAGATGCCTACTTTAAAAAATACTTTTCATTTCTCTCACTTTCTAGCATGTACTTTAACTTTGAACTTTGTAAAAACCAATAAAAAAACACCCTGATTTTCATCAAGGGTGCTTTAGCACGGTACCACCTATTTTACCAACGAACAAAATGATCGTTAGGTCACTTCACGTACGGCATAACTGCGATACGCTAACACGATAATGGGTGTCACCAATATTAGCTACTAAAAATTCACCATATAGCTCAAAGTTACTTTCAGACTACTCTCACGGTTCATTTTCAGCAAACAGAACTCTCTAATACGCTTTAAATGATCTTACTCTTCTTTTCATTGCTTTTTATATTAATTTCATTTTAATTATTGTCTTATTTTTTGTCAATAATTTTTTTGCGTTAGCTCACGATTTTCGTCCCGTGCATTTGATTAACATCGAGCTCTCTAGCTACTTTAGCTATGTTTTGAGCAGTTATTCCACCACCAGGAAGAATTTCAATTTTATTTTTAGCCCACTTAATAATTTCTTTTAAGTGAGGATAATTATCGGAAATAGTTTGCTCTAAACTGCCCCCGTGCGTCAAAATGCGTTTAACTTTTTTAGAACTTAACCAATCAATAGCATTTTGTTGCTGATTCTCAGCTATCTCGTCAAAAGCCATGTGCATAACAACTTCCAAATCAAGGACATGAGCTAGTTGAATCAATTTACTCATATTTTCTTGATCCAGCTCACCATTAGTATCAATACAGCCAAAAGTAACACCGTCTGCTCCTGCCAGTGAAGCCATTTCAATATCTGAAAGCATAATGGCTATTTCATCTTTTGTATAAACGAAATTACCTGCTCTAGGTCTAATCATTACCACCACTGGGATATTCAAGTTATGCGCATATTCCACGACTTTTTTAGTTACTCCAAATGAGGGTGTCGTACCACCAGCAGCCAAATCATTATTAAGCTCAATTCGGTTGGCTCCTTCGGCAATCACTTTAGGTACATTAGTAAAATTTTCAACGCAAGCTTCTTTTAACATTCTCAATCTTTTTCCTTATAGCCTAATCAATTGTCGACTCTGTTCTTTTTTGATAATCTGCCAACCACTTTTCCGTCATTGGGAAAATTTTAGTCCTATCTTTTGCCGCCTGTTGAGCAATCATGATTTTTGCCTCGTGTTTATTATCAGAAACACAAAAAGCAAACTCAACATTTGTTGCAACTCCCCATTCTCCTTTAGAGTTTAAGGCAATCAGCGAAATGGCATCACAACTTCCATAACGATTCTTTAAAGTTTTAGCAAAAGAAAACAGTGCCTGATCGCATGCATCTTGAGGTGACTGTCCCTCGGCCATTTTACGAACAATCTCGTAGGACAAGCATCCCTTCATAATATCCTCACCTAGTCCAGTTGCTGCAGCAGCACCAACTTGGCTATCAGCATAAAAACCTGATCCAGATAAAGGTGAGTCTCCAATACGCCCATCTTTTTTCATAAATAAACCAGATGTAGATGTTGCGGCTGCCATCGAGCCTTGCTGATCAAGCGTTACCGCACCAACTGTATCGTGGCCATCGTAGGCACGGAGTTGCCCCTGTTGATTAACATTTAGACGCTCTTGCCATTCTTTTTTGGCTTTTTCTGTTAGCATATTAGTCATTTCAAAACCATTTTTGGCAGCAAACTTCGTTGCGCCATCACCGACTAAGAAACTATTAGTTTTATTTTCACTTAATTTCCGGGCCACCGAAACGGCATTTTTAACATTTTCTATTGCAGCAACTGATCCTTGTGCAAATGTATCGCCATCCATAAAGCCAGCATCCATTTGCACTATACCCTCTTCATTAGGCAAACCGCCAAAACCAACAGATTTGTAGTGTTCATTGTTTTCTACAACATTAATTAATTTTTCAACTGCATCACCAGCATTAATTCCTTTATCTAAAAGTACACTAGCTTCACTTAAGCCATCAAATGACATTCTCCAGGTTGATATTGCTGCCCAGGTCATAATTTTTCCTTCCTTTACCATTTCTTATCGTTAATCTTATACTAGGCCTAAAATTGTGACAAGCTAAAGACAAAAAAGGTCAAATAAAGCGTCTAGTAAGGAATATTTGCAAGTTTAACTTGAGTTTAATATAATCAGAAAAGATAGAGAATTATAAAAGTTATTGATTATAACTAGGAGATATAATATGAACGAAAAAGATCTTCTATACTTTTGTAAACTAGTAGAGACGGGTAATTACACAGCCACCGCTGCTCTCTTTGATGTAACCCAACCAACTATCTCAATGGCAATCAAACGTCTATCTGAAAAGTTTGATGATCCACTAATTTTACAGAAAAACAGAAAAAGTAAAATTACACTAACAGCCGCGGGTGAAATGCTTTATGAAAAAGCTCAAATATTATTGCAGGACATGTCTAATATCAATTATGATGTTAGACACGCCAGCGATAAAAAACTGCGTCTGGCCTTTTCAGGTGAAGCTGGCAATTCTTACATTGCTGACATTATCATGAAGTTTTATCAAGCAGGCTTAACTGATTTAATTGATACCAATATTGAGCGTTCCACTAATGCGTTCGCTGAATTAAAAAATGGAAATGCTGACGTCGCTATTTATTCTTGGATGGTTCCAATTAACGATTCTGAGTATTTTATCCATAACCTAAACAGAACTGAATTAGTAATTATTACCAGTGAAACAGATCAGTGGAGAGATATTCATCAAATTAGTGCGGCGGATCTTAAAAATAGAAAATTTGTTGCACGTAGTCGTGGTTTCTTAACTAGAGAGTGTCTTGAAGAAGTCGGTAAATTAGGTGATTTTATTCCTAACGTCATATACACTGCGCAAACAATGCAAACGGTGATAGACTTAGTTAAAAGAAATGTTGGTATCGCACTTGTGATGGAAAGTAGTCTTAAGGACCAAACTGGTGTACACGTTATCAGACTGAAGCCAGGACAAAAATTATATGCCTATATGCAAATTGCAATGCGCAAGAGCTTCGTACCAAACAAATATCAGAAAAAAGGAATTGACATATTGCGGCACTTTAAACCTTAGTTTTTATAAAGCAAACAAAAAGCACATGACTAGTTAAGTCATGTGCTTTTTTTGATTGTTAAGCTAACACATTAAATAATGAAGCAGCAAGTGCCCCACCAACTAATGGTGCTACAACTGGAACCCAACTGTAAGCCCAGTCTGATTGTCCCTTGTTAGCGATTGGCAATAATTGATGAGCCAATCTAGGACCAAAATCACGGGCTGGGTTTAAAGCAACACCAGTAGGTCCACCAAGTGATAAACAAACTGATGTAATTAAGAAACCAGCAAGTAAAGGATTTAAACCAGCAGCTAAGTCACCATTAGTCAATGCTAGCAATCCGTATACTAAAACGAAAGTAGCAATTGCTTCAGTGAAAAAGTTCCATGCATAGCTTCGAATTGCTGGAACTGTAGCAAAAGAACCTAAAATTGCTTCTTGATCATCTGTTTCTTTCCAGTGTGGGTAATAAGTTAACCATACTAAAATAGCTCCAACAAATGCACCTAGTACTTGTACCACAAAATAAGGTAGGACTGAAGACCATGGTAACTTATGAGCAATTGCCATTGAAAAAGTAACTGCAGGATTATAGTGGCCTAAACATAACCAACGTGCGCTATAAACGCTGAATGCAACAGCAAAACCCCAACCAAAAGCAATGACAATCCAACCTGCTCCTTTTGACTTAGACTTGTTTAAATTAGTTCCAGCACAAACACCGTCTCCAAGCAAAACAAGCATTGCAGTTCCTAGAAATTCACCTATTAACTGCATAGACAAACTATTATTCATTTTTCTTCTCCCACTTTTGTTATTTCTATAAATAAAATTTATAGAATAATATACTTCACAAATATATAGTATTGCATTGCCGTTACTTTGTAAACAAAATTTTGTATTGTGAAAGTATGTACTTGGAATTCAAATGCATATTCTATACAAATTTAGAATAAAAAAGGGTACCTATTGGATAGGTACCCTTTTCAAGAGCGAAAGATTAGCCTGAAACAACTTTACCACTCTTATGATCTAAAACTGACCATTTTATATACAGTGAATCTGAAACCGCAACATATTTAACGCCCTTAATTTTTTTGGTTCTGAAAACTGTTACCTTTTTCCCTTTAGGTAAGTAAACTCTCATATTCTGCTTACCTTTACTGTCATATACATAGGCGTTCTTTTTTACTTTATACTGAACAGCCTTAAAAAGTTCAACATTATTAACCTTAATGTACTTACCCTTTTTGTTATACCCAATAAGAACTTTGTTATCTGGAGTTGTAACACCAGATACGGGAATAATTGTCCCCTTCTTTAGTTTGGCATTTTTAATACGCTTACCCTTTGCATCATATACATAGGAGTTTTTAGTCAACTTAGCAAGCTTCCCATTTAGGTTCATAGCCTTATTTAAGTCCGCGGTGTTAATTGGCTTCGAAGTTGTTGGCTTGGTTGTATCAGTTGTTCCGGTAGCAGGAGTCTTTGAGGTATCAGTTGTTCCAGTTTGACCTGTAGTAGAAGTCTTTGAAGTATCTGTTGTACTTGTTTGATCTGCTGAAGGAGTAGTTGTAGTAGTTGATGTTGTGTTTGGATTAGTAGTTTCTGCTGCCAAAACCGGAGCAGTTGCACTTAAACTAACAGCAATTGAAGCTGCACCAACTAAGCTAAATAGCGTTTTCTTGTTCATATTTACACCTCATTGATAAAATAATCTTATTAGAATTAATTTTACTACATTAACGGAATTAATTCTTGTATTTAGAGTAATTAAAATTTTTATACTATGAATGTATCTCTTATTATTTTGTTTTATACTAGAAAGGTAACTCATTTATATTTTTTATTAAGGAAGATTTATATGAAACAGCGAAAATCCAGTCCAATTGAAATTTTGGTCACAATTGACCAAAACTATCTTAAGCCTCTTGAGGTAATGATGTATTCAGTAAGACTTAACAATTTAGACCAAGATTTCCGCGTTTGGCTAATTCACGATAACATCGATGATTCTGCCCTAACTGGACTCGAAAAATTTTGTGAGCAAATTAATGTTAAGCTCGAAACAGTCGCAATGAATCAAAATATTACTTTTCCAGATTCACTACTTAACTTGCATGATTATCCTAAAGAAATGTACTTCCGTCTTCTCTCGGGACAAGTTTTACCAGATAATCTACACCGAGTTATTTATCTGGATCCTGATATCTTGGTTATTAATTCAATTAAGCCTTTATGGGATTTAGATCTTCAGAATAAAATGTTTGCTGCATCTGTTCATGAAGGACTAACAGATATCATGAGTTCAATTAATAACATTAGACTTGGGACAACAACTGGCTATTTTAATTCTGGCATTATGCTAATGGATTTAGATCTGATGCGTCACAAAGTGAACATTGAAGATATTACGCAGGCAATCGAAGAACATCATGATTCTTTAATCTTACCTGATCAGGATATTCTAAACTATCTTTATGGTGAGGATATTTTGAAGATTCCTGAAACACGTTGGAACTATGACGCAAGAGCCTATTCTGTGTATCTCACACGAAGTACAGGTGAATACAATACCGAGTGGGTGATGAAAAACACCAGTATTTTGCATTTTTGTGGTAAACCTAAACCCTGGCAAAAAGAAAAGCACTCAAGATACAAAGCCTTGTACTTAAACTACCAACAAATGACTAATCGAGTTCTAAATAAAATAAACTGAGACATTATTTTGTTTTTTACTATTGAAGGACACAGGAACTGTGCTAAAATATAAAAAGTTGCGAAATATCAAGCGACACAGAGCATTTCGTCATTTATGTATGATTTTTTTCAAAATTGTCGAATTGTTTAAAAAATTTATAGAAAAGAGAAGAAAATATGGCTTCAATCAACAAATCTGAACTTACTAAAGAAGTATCAGCAAAAACTGGTCTTAAGCAAAAAGACGCAGAAAAAGTGATCGATTCTTTAATCGAATCAATCAAGGATAACCTAGCTAAAGGTGAAAAAGTTCAAATCATCGGCTTTGGTTCATTTGAAGTTCGTGATCGTGCCGAAAGAAAAGGTCGTAACCCACAAACTGGTAAGACTTTGACTATTCCTGCTACTAAAGTTCCTGCATTCAAGCCAGGTAAAGCTTTAAAGGATGCCGTAAAATAATTACTTATTTCTTAAATAAAAAACAACAGGCAAAACTGCCTGTTGTTTTTTTGTTGTTTATTTTTATTTATAGTTAGTTTATCTATTTTGGTGGTTTAAATGTTTAGCTAAGAAATCACCAATAATTTGAACAATAAAAATCAAGATTACGACTAGTAAAGTTGCAACGAATGTAACATCATTGTTAAACCTCTGATAACCGTAAGAAATAGCTGTGTTTCCTAGTCCACCTGAACCGATTGCACCTGCCATTGCCGTTAGACCAATTAAACTAATTATAGTTACAGTTGAGACTCTGGCTAACTCAGAGCGCGCTTCGTTCAGATAAACATTGAAAATAATATCCCAAGTTGTTGCACCTAAACTTTGTGCAGCTTCAATCTTACCCTGATCTACACTTTCTAGAGCAACTTGAACCTGTCTAGCATAAAAAGGAAAAACTCCTAAAGATAATGGCACAAGTGCAGCATTCATTCCAATTTGGGTTCCAGCAATTATTTGAGTTACTGGAGCAATAAAAGCTAGCAAGATAATAAATGGGATTGCGCGAAAGATGGAAACGATCTTATCACAGAGATTGAACCAGAATTTATTTGGTTTAACACCGTTTTCTTTAGTCAAAACAAGGATTACCCCAAAGACGATACCTAGAATTCCCCCAAAAATTGCTGACCAAAATGTCATGAACAAAGTTTGATATATACTGGATGCCCAGCCTGTGTCACCAGTCCAACCTAAATTAATTACATTTGGAAAAACTTTATTAAACCAACTACTCATATAAGTCACCTTTCTCATTTAACCGCGTAACTGCAACCTGTTCTTTCTCTAAAAATTGAACAGTTTGTTGCTGCTTCTCATTGTCTCCTTTAACTAAGACCAGCAATGTTCCTATTGGCTCATCGTCTAACAATTCGACGTTACCATAAAGCATACTTGCTTCAACGCCAATTTCTCGGTAAAGATCAATGATGATAGTTTTGGTAACATTAGCGACACTATAAATAAGTTGGTAAATTGCCTCTTCATCATTTAAATTACTTAAATTGAGTGATTTAAGAGTATTAATTACTTCTAGTGATCCACCAACAAAACTCTTGGTTAGAGTATTTTTCGGATGAAGAACTACGTCTCTTAGGTTACCTTTTTCGATGATTTCGCCTTGTTGCATTACCGCAACTTTGTCACATATTTTCTTGACAGCACTCATTTCATGAGTGATTAAAACAATTGTTAAATTAAGTTCATCTTTTAATTTCTTTAGTAAATCCAAAATTTGTTGGGTATTTTGTGGATCAAGTGCACTAGTTGCCTCATCAGAAATCAGAATATCCGGTTCATTGGCTAATGCGCGAGCAATTGCCACACGCTGTTGTTGTCCACCAGAAAGTTGAGCTGGATAGAATTCAGCTTTTTCTTTTAAGTCAACCAATTCCAGCAATTTCAATGATTTTTCTTCAACCTCATTGTCTTTTAAACCAGAATGCTTCAAGGCAAAAGCGACATTTTCAACAACAGTAATTTCATTTAAAAGGTTAAAATTTTGAAAAATCATTCCAATTTTTCTTCGAGCTAATTGCAAGTCCTTATTAGAAATAACTTGCTTACCATCTTTAATAAAATCAGTGCCATTGACTTTGATATTGCCGCCACTTGGTTTTTGTAACAGATTAATCGTTCTAACCAATGTTGATTTACCAGCACCAGAGAAGCCAACGACTCCGTATATATCGCCTTTTTCTATTGTCAAATTGACATCATGAACAGCGTGCACAACCTCTCTTTTCTTATCAGGAAAATCCACATTAACATGCTGTAATTCAATAATACCCATACAAATCTTCTCCATTCGTTAAAGATGACTAAAACTTGATATCCCAAGCAGTTTTTTGCATGTCACCGTAATATTTCTTATCCAAACGCTTTGTTTCTTCGGTTTGGTAAGCCTTAACAACTGCTAAGTAGTCCTTCTTCTTTTCTTCACCTTTACGAGCACAAATGATGTTAACCCATTTTAATGAGTCTTTATTAACTGGTTCAACGAAAATTGTCTGTTTCTTACCTAAGCCTGCAGGACGAGCGAAGTCATTGTTAACGACCGCTGCGTCAACTGAATCAATTACACGACCACATTGGTCTGCTGCTACTTCTTTAACCTTAAGTTTCTTAGGGTTCTTAACGATATCAGCCACTGTTGGTAATTTCTTACCCTTAGGTAAAGTAATCAAACCAGCATTCTTTAAAACGAAAAGTGCACGAGATTCGTTACTTGCATCATTTGGAACTGCAATTGTTGCACCATCTGGCAGGTCACTAAGTTTATGATACTTCTTAGAATATAATCTAATTGGATTAATTTCTGTTCGACCAATTGCTACAACGCCACCATGGTTTGACTTGTTCCAAGCATCTAAAAATGCGTAATGTTGGAAAGCGTTCAAATCAATATCACCGTTTTTGACAGCCTTATTAGGTTGAGTATAATCAGTAAAATTCTTAATTTTAACAGTTACGCCGTATTTCTTTTTTGCTGTAGCTGCAACGTGCTTCCAAATATCCTGTTTGGGTTTTGTTTCACTGACAATTCCGACCGTTACAACATGGTTACTACTCTTTTGATTATTTGGTTTAGGACCAAAGCTAAACCAACCTATCACGACAACGATAATTGCGACTATTACCCCAATGATAATATTTCTATTTCTCTTCTTCGACATTAAAAAACCTCCAAAACAAACTAAAAAAGCACCCGTCCTATCTATAAGGACGAGTGCTTCGCGTTACCACCTTTAAATTATTTATCACTCACGTAATAAATCTCTCACTAGCTATCAATCAATAGCTTGCAATGCTAACGGATGCAACTCCGCCGGTAGCTAAATATCACTAACGGTCATCATTTCGAGCCCATGTTCACCACTACTAACTGGCTGAGTCTCACCAAAATCCCAGCTCTCTTTATCAGTAATCATAATAGTTACTCTGCTTTTCAAGATGTATTAATTATTTAATTGTTTATTAATTTAGCACCTAGTTTTTGTTCTGTCAACTACAAATTTTAAAAATTACTTAAGATGGTCGATTTTTAAATTATGGAATAAGTCGACATTAACTCTTCCTACAGCAAAGGTAACAATAGCCATACCAATAGCTTGCCACCAAAAGTTATGGTTAATACTCTCTGCTTGTATAATGCTACTAATCAAAACCAACACACAAATTAGCAGAATAATAGCAGCGATAATCATCTTCTTCATTCTAATCCTTCTTCCTTAGATAAGTTAAAAAATCATATGAATATTGACATTTGTTATTAGCTTGATGATGCACTTTTTTACTTAATTTAAAATCATCATAATTAAGATCTGGCATTACAGTATCGGCAGGAAAAATTGCAGCAATTGCAGTTTTTTCAAGACAATCTACGCGGTCTTTTAAAGCTTCAAAGACTGAAACTCCACCAATTACATACAATTGCTCTGTTTGATGCGCATTAATCCACTTATTTAAACTGTTAACTGATGAAACAACTACCACTTGCGGATTATGTTCATACTCTTCTTTAAAAACTTGATTTTGTGATAGTACAATATGCCGTCTTTGAGGCAAAATACGTGGCAAACTATTAAAAGTCTTTCGTCCCATTATAATCGGATGGTTAATCGTTAAGGTTTTAAAGTGCTTCAGATCTTCAGGAAGATACCACGGTAAATGTCCATCTAGACCAATTTTGTGTTGTTCATCTTCAGCCCAAATAAATGTAATCATTACTTCATCTCCAACTCCATTATAGCGCGCTTTACGCATTTAAGGCTAGTCTTTGCTTACAGCTCTACCAATTTTATTCTCATATTTTTAAATAATCCTTTTCACTAATCATTTCATACAAAAATACTGTAATTTAATTTGCTATAGTGGTTAAATAAAATCAATAAGGAAAAGGAGAAGATAATGAATAGTAAAGCTGACAATTTTTCTGAAGAGAAATTTAACCAAATGAAAGCAACTGAAGCTGACTTAGTTCGGGAACTGCAACAAGTAGTAAAAAATCCTAGTAAGGAAACTGAACTAAGCGATACGATTTTCCAAAACCACCAAAAATGGCTTAAAATAATTATGCCAAATTATACTCCAGAAATACACTTGGGTATTGTTAACGGCTATGAGACAGACGAGCGCTATCAGTCATATTACGATGATAAAGCAGGAAAAGGCGCAACTAAGATCTTAATTAAAATAGTTAAAGCACATTTAGCAAAATAAAAAACAAGGTTTCAAATGATTGAACCTTGTTTTTTAGTTATATCAAAATTAATGGAACCAATGCGTATGCTTGTCAGTAAATGCAAGAACGTCATTACTCAAATATAGGATGTATGTAAAAAATAGCGTTAGATTTGCGTCTCCTTGAAATGCTGTTACACCCCACAAAATAATTGACATAATCCCTTGAATCGTCCAGAAATAATATTGCTCGCGAAATCTAAAAGTACATAACACAGAGCCAGTAATCCCAATTGCTCCAGCAATTGCATCAATCCACGGACGAGGACTAATAAATATTCTTGTGTCCATCAGATAAAGCATAGCTGTCACAAATAAAAAGAAGATCAGGGTAAAACACCATTGTTTAAATTTAAGCCCCCTAATGTGCTTTTCAGCGTTTTTAGACCATGCTGGTAGCAACAATACCGGTAAGTCGAGTAAGAAGATAT
The DNA here is from genome assembly GCF_002837055.1 of Lactobacillus apis. Lineage (GTDB taxonomy): Bacteria > Bacillota > Bacilli > Lactobacillales > Lactobacillaceae > Lactobacillus > Lactobacillus apis. The sequence goes on from NZ_PDKP01000001.1 coordinate 548,950, forward strand.
AGGACGCTTGCAAGACAACATTTGCATAATTTTGTGCGTAAATCGATACGATTATATAGATGATTGAAGAAAGTAAACCTAAAACTCCATTAATCGGTTTGGCATTAGTAATTGCGAGCGTACAAGTAAAACCCATTATTGCAGCAACCATCGTAATTAAACTAATTGGATTAACCGGCGTAGAAATTGTTGTTCCGATAATAACTCCAATTCCTAGCATCAGAAGCATATAAGTCTTGAAGCTCCATCCTCTCATTTGTTCTAAATACCATTTAGGCTTAAAGATGTCGGTATTTGGTTGAAAATTCATTATCCACTATCCCACCATTTTTCTTAATTTGTGCAAAAACACGTTTTCTATCATAGCATTTTTATCATACAAATCAATTAATAGCCCTTGTTGTCAGCTTTTCCTTATCTCTTTTTCATTAGCGCCCCTTTTAGCATTATTGGAGCGATTAGTGTGGTTAAAACTATTACTCCAACTACAGTTGAATAAGCAGCAGGAGCGAGCAAATGATTGGACAAGCCAATTTGTGCTACAACCAGTGCCATTTCCCCACGCGAAATCATTCCTGTTCCAACTTGGTAAGCACTACTACTAGAAAAACCAGCCATTTTAGCTCCTACACTTGCACCCACTAATTTAGAGATAACACTTCCTACAAATAGGACGACAAATAATAAGCCATCCTTAAAAATTCCAGTAATTGACATTTCTAGACCGATGCTGGCAAAAAAGATAGGAATAAATAAGCTATAACCAATATCCGTAAAACTTTTTTGCAGTTTTTGTTTATCAGGTAATCTACTGAAAGCTAATCCTACAAAGAAAGCACCAATGACATTACTCAGACCCACTTTTTCTGCTCCAAACGCTGCCAGTAAAACAATAATTATCGTAACAAGTGGTTTCGCCGCTGGTAGTAGAAGGCGTTCACTCAGTTTAAGTATGCGTGGAAATAGCCAAATACTTGCAGCTAGTAATACGACTAAATAAACTAGCTGTAATAGTAAAGTCAGTCCTAGGCCAAGATTCGCGTTCGCGGAGTCCGTGTGGGTTCCCGTAACGCTACTTACAACACTTAAGAGAATAACTGACAGCAAATCGTCAACCACAGCAGCTCCAAGTATTGTCGTTCCCTCTTTAGTTTCTAACTTTTTCATTTCTTGCAAAACAGCGACAGAAATTGAAACTGAAGTGGCGGCAAACGTAATACCTAAAAAGAGACTTTCTGTTTGCGAGAATTTAAAAGCAATCCCCGTTAAATAAGCAATTACAATTGGCACGACCATTCCAAAAGTGGCCACAAGGAAGCTAGGTTTCCATAATTTTTTCAAAATCGCTAGATCACTTTCAAGTCCAGCTAAAAACATTAGCAAGACAACTCCAATGTCGGAAAAACTTTTAATTAAACCACTAGGCTGTACCCAGTTAAGCATAGCTGGGCCAATAACAATTCCGGCTAGCAATTCTCCGATTACAGCTGGTAAACCGCAGCGATTAGCAATCTGTCCGCCAATTAAGGCAAATAGCAAAATTAAACATAAAATTCCCATAATTTGCATTATTAATTCCACTTTCTGAAATGAACAAAAAAGACTTTCAAAATTGCTCAGGCAACCCAAACCTGAGGACAATTCTTGAAAGTCTTAGACTCCAACCAAATTTTTATTTGATTCATTTTAATGACCAATTTACTTTATCAGTATAAATTGGCAACTTTTATTAGTATAACTCACAATTTTTTTAATACAAACTTTGGAAGACGGAAAACTTTTAGCCTAGCTATTTTATTAAAACAATCGCAGCAAAGCTAAAGAAGCTATTCCTACAATAACGATTACTAAAAGTGATTTACTAATAACCGCTGATACCAATGTTGGTACTGAAGCAATTAGGTATTCCATGTTAATTTTTGGCAACTGCCCTGGTTGAGCAGTGAATAAATTGCTAAACCACATTGTAGACATTATAACAATTGGTACAAAGGATAAAAATTCAACCACTACTTTAGGCAAAGTGAATTTTTTAATAAAATAAATGGAAGTACACGTGATAACCACGTCGCAATTCCACAGCCGACAATAGTTAAAAATAGATAATTAGAAGAAGACATGTTTTATTACCATCCCCAATGTACATCCAATAAGTGTTACAGCAATAATAACTAGACTAGCTGGCAAAATTATGGTTGAAATGTAAGTTAATACCAATGTCAATAAAACCACTATTACTTGTAATGTCTTGTTTAAAGCTTTATCACTGTTTACCTGTAAATATAACAAGCCGATAAACATCGCTACATTTGCAAAATTAAGCCCTAATTTCTTGGGATCCTCGATAAAATTACCTAGCAAGGCACCAATCATTGTGGCAATTACTCAAGTTGAATAAGAAATAATATTTTCGGTATTAAACCAGCTAAAATTCATTTTCCCGTTAGTATAATTAAGTTTATTCATTGCTAGAGCAAAGCTTTCATCAGTTAAAAGTGTGCCAATTAGCATCCCTTTACCCAAGCTATCTTTCTTAAAATATGGTGCAACGGTTGTACTCATTAAAATCATTCTTGAATTAACCATAAAGGTAGTAAAAACGATTGAAGCAATCGGACTACCCGCTGCTAGCATACTAACAGTGGTAAATTGTGCTGAACCGGCATAGATTATGACTGACATTAAAATTACTGTAATGGTCGAAAATCCCGAGGCACGAGCAATCACTCCGAAAGCAGTTGCAATTCCTAAGTAACCAAAAACTGTTGGAAGAGTATCAACTACTGCAGCTCGCTTAGTTAATGAATCGTCCACCTTACGCCTCCTTAGCTATAAATATCAATTTAAAATAAATCGAAGCAAATTTACATTCATCGTTTAATAAGGTCCAATTTAAGTTGGATGCTAAAAGCATTGAACTAAAAAACTAGTTGCCCATCTATAGCAACTAGTTTCATTTATGACTTTACTTATTAATCTTTACTTGATTTTGTAAAATCAATTCCACGATCTTTGAATACTTCTTTAGCAACATTAATCGCATTCAATACTTTTGGAAATCCTACATAAGGAATAGTTTGAATAAAAGTCTCAATTACTTCTTCTGGTGTTAGGCCTACATTCAAGGCACCATTAATATGAACATTTAGTTGGGGTTCAGTATCGCCTTGTGAAAGCAAAGATGTGATTGTAATCATTTCTCTTTGCTTAAGGTCTAAGACACCACGATCATATACATCACCAAAGGCAAATTCAATGATGTAACGACCGACATCTTCGGATAAACCAGCTAATGAATCAATAACTGACTTACCGCCTTCACGGTCAACTTTTTCCAAATTTTCTAAACCTTTTTCATAGCGTTCATTATTTTCCATAGCTTTTCTCCTTTTCGTTTTACAAACTTATTTTCAACAGTTAATAGAATAATTGCTGGAGTGCAGTCCATGTCAACCGCTATTTTAAAAATATTTTGTCATGCTAAAATATGATAAAGTACTATACTGAAATAGAGTTATTTCAGGAGGAAATAAGATGAAATATTCAATTGGTCAATTCTCTGAACTTAGTGGCTTTTCAATTGATACGCTACGCTATTATGAAAAACAAAAACTACTTTTCCCAAGTCGAGATGAAAATAATCGCCGCTGTTATTATGAAAAAGATGTGGCTTGGATTAAGTTTATTTCGCGCTTAAAAAAGACAGATATGAGTATTAAAGAGATGCAAAAATATGCAAAACTGCGCTATGAAGGTGATCAAACTATTCCTGACCGGCTTGTTTTACTTTTTAATCAGCTAGACAATTTGCATAAGAAAGAAAAAGAAATTGATGATAGCATTTCCTTTATCGAAGGAAAAATCAAAACATATCTTAAGACCCTTGGGGATTTAAAAGAATAAGAGCATATCTTACCTGTACCACCACGTTTGTCACACCTTGAGCTTATAAAAGTACTAGCATAGCTCAACATGATTGATATTTTCTAATTCGACCCATGTATCTGAAATGACAATATGATCTGCTTGATAGCCTTGAACTAAACCAAATAGATTCGGCAAAAAATCATCTTCACTATCGATGACTTTAAGTTGAACTGATACGGGATGATGATTAGCGTATGCACTAAGAAGCAACTCACTAATTGCCTCCTGGGACATTGGTTGCTTTTTTTCATAAACTTGAGCGCGTTTTTTATCAATCTTACTAACGGTTGATGTATAGTCGCTTAGCATAAAGCCTTGCCATTTCTTCATTCCACGATCTTGATATGTTCTAAAAAAATCGTCTAAAACTTGATCAAATTCTTTTTGATCGTGTCTTTTTTTCACTTTGTCCGCCTCCACAACAAACATACGTTCTTATTATACACTGTTAATTGAGCAAGGGCGAAGCAAAATTCGTACCTTATACTAGTAAAATGCTAAGCAAATGTACTTTTGGTATTGGCTAGTATTCAAAATAGTAAGTTGAAAAAACATTTAAATAAGGTATAATGATATTCGTTATGGAGAGTTGGCAGAGTGGTAATGCACCGGACTCGAAATCCGGCGAACCAAGTTTTCCTTGGCGCGCAGGTTCAAATCCTGTACTCTCCTTAAATATATAGTCTTGGAGCTTGATATATTAGTATTTTTAATTTATGTGATCGCCAAATGTTCGCCAACCTTTTAATTATAGTAATTCAGAATCCAATATAAAAGAGCAGTTATAAAAACTGCTCTTTTATTTATATAATTTTGTAGCTCTATGCCGTGCTGTTTTAATGCTAAATTTTGTTTTTAACCAGCTAATTTATACCATTTATATTTATGAAAATTTAACATCTTTGAATGACCAACATCTTTGTCTGCACTGGATAAATCAAAGAAATTCGAGGTAACTTGGATATCAATACCATCTTCACTGTATTTTATTTTTTTGATATATAGGGCATAGGCATATTTGTCATTGCCGTTAGATGCATCTTTTTGGTCATCTTTTAGTAGCATCTTAATGTTTTTTATCAACTTCACTAGTATCGTATCATCAGTATCCTGCTCATTTGAGTCATCATCTTTACTGCTATCATCTTTTTCAACCTTAGAAGTTTTTTCAGACTCGCTTCTATCAGAAGCATTAGTGTTACTTTCGTCAGTAGGATCGGAAGGAATTAAGTTTATTACTACGATTGTTGCTACTATTATTGCCCAGAATTGCCATCTCTTTTTTATAGGTACTTCTGTCTTGTTGCCTGATTTCTTCAACTCATGGTCGTGATAAAGCATATAACCGATATACCAATTAGGCTAAGACCTAGCTACCCAGATATAAAAGCTAACATTTTATTTTCTCCCATTAGCATAATTGTTTATATAATACATTATGACATTTTTAAACAGGTGTCTCAATAGATATTATTGGATATGAATGTTGTTAATATTACTAAGCTCTACTTCCATATCACCTATAATAACTTTATCTCCATCATAACCCTTAATTAGACCAACAATGTCAGGCTGTATTTTCTAGCTCTTTTAATTCCTTTCAACTATATAATTTGGTTACAGCCAACATAAAAACTTAACACAAAAATAGATGCTTAACGATGAGACTTTATCTATCATTGAGTGACCTATTTACTAAACTTTAATTTTTCCCTTAATTATTGTATATTTATATTGATCATTTTCTTCTAGGAGGTTTGAAAATGAACAACGAAATTTCAAAAGCCAATGAAGCAAGAGCATTCCAAACATATATAGCCTGGTGTGAAAGAGAAGAAAAAATTTTTTCCTGTATATCTATTATAATTACTTTGGCTATATATTTTAAACGAGATTTAATATGTCAGTATCTAGGTACCGCTTATTTTTGGCCCATATTAATTATTTTAGCAACTGTTTTTTTGGAATCTACTTTTTTATTTAGCTCACAAATTTATTATACAAAACGATTATTATATAGTAATAGAACCAAAGAAGATGAAGAGTTTCATGAATCTTTTTATAAAAAAATGGTGCCTACTTTTACATTAATAGTTCTAATACTTGAATGGGTCATAATTCCATCTTTTTTAATTATATTATCATGCTTCTGGTTACACTTTAACCTATCAAATACTATATGGTTATTTTTGCTTGTTCTTATAATTACCGCTTTAGTCTTATCATATTGGACGTCGAAAAAAAAATTTGAAATATATAATAATGAGCGTAGTCTTTTCAATATTATTGCTGATAAAATAAAAAGACATGATTCTTAACTATGATATGACCCCCAAATTTAGGACAAATTTGGGGGTCGTTTTTATGTCTAAATTATCTAAACAAGATAAAATTGAAATCTACCATCTTTGGCATAGTTATGGAGTTGGTATAATTGAACTCAGTCATCGCTATCGGGTGGGACAATCTAATATTATTTAAATTTACCCAATGCTTTACCGTATTTATCCTTGCCCACGATATAGCCGTTGCCATTAGCGCGTGGTCGTCTTAACCAAAGCCGTTTTGGACCTTGAAATACTGCATCGTATTTAATTACAATGCCTTTTGGCAATTTGGCAATTTAGCAATTGCAGGGGCGGTAATGTGTGGCGACGTGTGCAACTTCAAAGCTTTACTCAAAATGAAAGTTCCTGGTCTCTTAACCCAGTTTGATTTGTTGCTTGCACTTTTAGCTGGCTTTTTCGCTACGTTAGCCTTGCGACTGACACCATGAGCAATGTCATGCGCGAATTGTGTTTTGCTAATACCAATGCTGACCATACGGATCAGAATGATCAGCATTGCCCAAATTATGTGTTACCCAGTTATGCGTCTCAACGCCACGTTTTGCATTAGTATCAAGTGTTAAAGGAATGCCGTATTTTTGAGCATACTCACGAATTAGACCGATATAGTTTCGGTATGCTTTCTTTGCTTGAGATTTATTGGTAAACTCGCACAGCTCAATCTGCATAGGTGAAAGTTGGTTACCGTAATAACCACTTCCCCAGGCGACATAGCCTAAGCCACCTACCAGATAGCACTCTTTGTAATCAACAACTAAATGAACATAGGTCTGTGCAGTATTAATACCCACCTTCATGTTGTGGGCAATTGCCCCAGCTTCACCATTAGGAGTTGCTGTAGAGTGAGCAACAATAATATCTCTTTTGGCAAGAGCATATGTACCCTCATTTGCAGATAGTGCATATTTTTTATTTAGCTTCATTTTTTACACCTTCTTGATAAGCTTTCTCAACCATGCCTTCGACTGTTTCTTTAGTTATCTTCACTTAGATGCCTTGGCTTGTTCTAGTAATACATCAGTGGCTGCCTGCTTTTTTCTGCTCTATAAATATCGGTATGTATTGCCTGTTGAGTAACGATATATATTGTGCTATGTCATAAAGCCACTTCATCTTGTCTGCAAATGCTGGATTATGTTGTTTAGCGTATGGATAAGCAGCCATAATACCAACAGCCAGTATGACAACGTATGGCAATAATGAATTTAAAAAGTTAATAAATTGAGTCATTTTAGTTTCCTTTCAACAAAAAAGAACACTATGCAGTGTTCTCCAACTTATTTTTTAATTCTTCGTACTTAGTTTCGATTTCTAAGCGCCTTTTTTGCTCTAAAAGGTAATCTTTCTTAAAATTATCTCTTTCAGTTTTTAGGTTTTTAATGATATCATCTGTATCTTCTTTATGTGACGTATGAGTTACCGCTAAAAAGGTAGCTGCTACTTCGATCAGTATCCCAAAAACATAAATAAGGCTAGTCACATCATGCACACTACCACCTCTCTAACTCTGGTATATGCAATATAGACATAATATTGCATATTGCGGTTTCAAGGATTGCTGTTACATTCATACGGAACTCGACAACACCTATAGCATGTCCCATTTGCAATCCAATTAAAAACCACAAAGTCCAGGCACCCAAGATTAAAATAAACATGCGCCAGACCCTATGCTTCTTTCTAAACATAGAATCAACGGTAATTAAAGGACCTAGTAAAATTATTGCTAGGTCTAGTTTTTTGTCGTTTATAAAAAGAGTCCACTCTGGCAGCCAATAGAAATAGTTTCTGTCGCGAAGCAAAGCGATGCCAATGGCTAAAATGGTAGCACCTGCTATGGTCTGGTCATGATTTTGCTATTTTATATTAGCTCTTCCAACACCCCAATGGTATTAAAATATAATTATTCTCCGCTCAATGGATAGGTGTACCAAAGTGTTGTTCCCTATACTATTTCTCGCAATCCTATTCTTAAGCAAACGATGGATATTTTAAAGAAAAATTGGCACAAATATCCAACCTTGAGTGGCTTAAATCAAGGCTGATACCGAAGTTACAAGTTTCAATCATGACTTAAAGACTATGGCATTAGTCAATCAATATCACGCAAGGGAATTACCTTCATGGTAATGCTCGGAAGGCTTCTTCGAAGTATCCAAACGAGAAATATTTTATGGATTTAAAAATCTCAATGAACTGGAAGATACAATCAAAGACTACATTTGGGTATCGCAATCAGAAAAGAACCAGAATCAAATTAAAAGGACTAACTCTGAATTAATACTGGAAGTTAGTCCTCAGTTAATAGCTGTTACAGTCTCTTTTGGGCATTCCACACTGTACAGCTTAAAAACAAATTGTTGTGATATGCCCACAAATACTAGGGGTATTTAATTAATCTTTTTTATCTATTTTTCCTATATAATCATCAAGTTCTAAGCGTGTCCCTATATACATATTTAATAGTGGATATGTAATATTTATAAAAATATTAATAAAATGATAATAGAGTTTTATAATACTCTCTTTTTCAGGAAGCAACCAGACCACTATAGAGCTTGAGAAGCAAACTAACACTGCTTCTAACATTGATTCAGCACTTTTTGCTAAAAAAACATATCTATCTTTTCCTATTTTCTTTACCACCTTTAAGCAGCAAGCTAAATAAACAAGCCAAAAATATAGTGCAAATAAGAGAACCAAAATAGGGAGTGCAAATATATAGCTCTTGAATAGTTCTAAACTTCCTCGATAGTACAAATTACCAAAAAGCACCACAGCTGTCAAAAGAAAATACCCTATTCCCATCAGAATAGTAGTATGTTGGTTGAATTTCTCTTTTGCGTTAAACAGTATTTTATATGTAATCCTTGCACTGCATATTAAAATGACTAAAGAAGATATGCAAAAGCAAATTTCGTTTCCACTCACTAAAATAATAATTCCCAAAAATATAAGAAATACGTCTCCAAGAAGTTTTGATTTTTTGAGATTACCATATATTGCTCTTAAAGACTCCTTTTTATTCTTATTACAATTCTCAGAACACTTACAACAAACTTTCATATATAACCACCTCTTTCGGCTTTATATTATATCATAAACTTATGTATCAATTCTTGTTTGAATGTCTCTATTTTACAATGTCGGTTAGCGAAGCATCTTTTTGTACTTATACAATATACATAGCCCAATTGTTAAATATACGTGCCTTTTAAGCATAGATTAAGTACTGCTTGATGTTATGGTCCATCTGAGTGGTTGCTTTTTTAAACTTACTGCTACAAATAGAGCGAAATTAATCCAAAATCCCTCAATTACAGCTAGAATAAAATACTGCAGAACTGAACAGGATAGTGTTGCCTCATGGCAGTCAAGTCAATTTCATATTTATGCCAAAAATGAAAAATTTTTGTCTTGTTTAAATAACTTAGCCACATAAATTTGAGGAAGATTTCAGAAATTACTTTTACTGATTTTTTAAACTAAGCTTTTAAATATCCCTGTTTTTACTAAAAATAAATACTGTAAACCTACTCCAATTATTGCAGCAAAACAGCCCAAGAGATTAATTATCAACCGATTAATCGGAGCATTTGTAAGCAAACAAATTTCAATCCAGGGAGCTGTGACTATCAAGTAACCACGTGCTCCTGTCATTAATAAAGAACACCACTTAAAACTTTTACTAATTTGGTTTTTGCTAATTCGGTAACATAGGAACTTTTGAAATAACCAAGTACCTAAAAGGACTACAACTGTTGTGAAGCCAAACTGCCAGACTTTATAACTAGTTACGTTGATACTGTAATATGAATAATAATTCAGGCAAATCACATAGCCACATACAATATCCAAAAAATAAAAGCGATCGGCATAACTCTTTTTAGCAGTCTCACTGATATAGTTGCCTAAATTTTGGGCCGTTTGTCTTCTTGACTCCTTCTGTTTGTCGATAACTTTATTCCTTACTAAATAGTGGTACTGTAGTGCTATTCCGCCAAATCCGGTAATTAAACCGATGACTAACGAAAAAAACATGCTAGCACTTGATTTCAGAGAAATACTCAAAAAAGTTAAAGGAGCATTAACAAATACAAAACTTCGAATTCCAGTTGAAAGCAAGCTAGCATTTACCCAAAAAGTCGTCATTTTACCAGAAGCTATTTTATGCTTTAAAAAGTTCTGAAAACGAACCAAACTAATAGCTGCTACGAGTGTTGCAAGAATAAATAGCCAGCCAACTTCAAAGATATCAGTAGGTAATAGAATCAAGAAAAGATAGGTAAGTCCATATATAACCAAATCTCCCATGTGGTTAGTAGAATTGTCTGCAAGCGCAAAAGCATGTTCATGATGTGCATATCACGTAAAGCTTCACCAACAGTTTCATGCCTGTTTGTTTTATTATTCAATTTCTATCTCCTTTTGTTCAGTATTTTATTCTATACAGTTAATTCTAATTTTTCCTTCATTAATGTCAAGTAAACACTATTATCCTTAAAAGTCTCCTATTATATTACGGCAAAAGAAAAATCAAGTAGTTTATTATCTACTTGATTATATTCATTCACTCTTTGGCAGTAAAATTTGTCAAAGAGTCAAAAGCAATTCTATTGTATTGTTTTCTTAATCTGTCTAAACTTGCGATCTAATCAAATTGAGCTCTCTCATTATATTTGCAAAATCATTTAGAACTAGCCCTGCAGTTTAACCAAACTGAAAATCACAGCTACTGCAATCACGCTAATGATTATCGTTTTTAAAATTGTCTTTACTCTCAAATCTATTTTCATTTTTATTGTTGTATTCCCTTTTTGCTTTTGAAATCGATAAACTTTATTCATTACTATTAATACTCCAATCCCATTTTTATACTATTATTTGCCTGACTTAAGTTGGTTATATAGCTTTCTAATTTTTCTATGGACTATTGTTAGTTCCTTCTCTAGTCGTTTTACTTCTTCTAGGTAGTCTTTTTTTACTTCAACTACATCTTTATTACCTTGAGTATTTTTCTTATCTCCTGCACTAAGCATTTTGTAAATGTCAGAAATGTCTTGTCAGCTTCTTCACTAAAATTACTATTGTAAGACTTCAATTCTCCGGATATTTCCTCGGTTGTTGCCATGATTGCAGAATTGTAGTTATCAAGATAATCCTTTGACTCATCAAAGAATTTTTCTGACTGTTCAAAAAAGACAGCAAGAACTTTTTTATCTAACGGCTTATCCGACTTTTGCATTAGTTGATTTAATAAACTATATAACGTGTGAATCTTAATGACAATTTTTTAGAGGAATTAAACAAGCCGCGCAGAGCTAGCATATCCTTTTGCCGTTCACTTGATTTTAATTGATACTGCGTATTCACGTAAGAAAAGATAACTGTGATAATACTTCCAATATAAGACCCTAAGAACCCTAACCAGTCACCTATACTGGTCTTATCACCAACAAATAAAAAGGTAACTAGTGGTATAGCAATTGAAAAAATGATTGCCACTTGATTTTTCTTGATAAACTTCTTCATTCTATCTCCCACTATCCAATGTTTTCTTATGAAATTATAGTATTAAACAGAATACACAACATTTTAAAAAACTAGCCAATTTAGTTACAAAGTATTTATTTCTTAAGTTTTGTTCAAGGCTATGTACCTAGTTGGAACTAACACTATTAAGCTGATAAAATACAATCGGTATTTATCTGAAAGTAGGGTTGTAATTTGGATATTTATATTTGGCTTGCCAGCTTATCCGCTTTAATTCTGCTGTTACTTATTTTCAATGTTAGAAATTCACGGCGCTTTAACCTGTTAGATCACTGGCTACATCACAAATTGGTCAGACAGCGTGACGGAATTAGTTGGCAAATCGTTGCTTTCATTAATGATCCTAAATTATTAGTGGTTTGGGATGTATTTCTTGCTAGCTTTTTAATGAGTAAAAATGAAACTTTATTAGCATTCTGGGCTTTATTTACGCTTGGTTTTACCGACTTTGTCGGCATTGTTTTAAAAAAATGGATGCACCGAAAAAGACCAATAATGCATTCTAGTTTAGAAGATGGTTATAGTTTCCCTAGCGGACACGTTTTGGGAACAACAATCATGGCTTTAATCGTTTGGCGACTTTTTGCAGATACATTAGGTAGCAAATTATTATTGATTCTTATTTTAATTTGGATGATGGTTGTAATTTCTCGTATTAGTTTAAAAGCCCACTTTCCTTCTGATATTCTAGGTGCAACCTCTCTAGCTGTTTTTTGTTTTAGTATTTGTCAACAATTTTTATTATTAGTAATTTAGGCTTGTAAAAAATGCCGCAGTCATTACAACAATACTGCGGTATTTTTATTATTCTTTTTTAAAATTAAAGCTATCTAAGTAGCTTACCAACTATAAAGATACTTAAGAACAATTTTTTGAAATATCATAAGAAATAAATAATCTTCCTAACAAAAAGCCCTAGTTTATCATAACTAGGGCTTTTACTATGCTGTTATTTTATATGCAATTACAAAATTGGCAAAAAGTGTTTGGCACTTTATAGATCATCAAAGCCAACCATCAGACTTCCTTCTTCAGCATAGAATGCACACAAACCACGCATTGGACGAATGACTATTTCTGCTTGGGGATATAGAGCGAGAATTTTTTCTTTAAGACTATTGGCATCTTTTTCGTTGTTGCACTGGTCAATAATGACAGGGCCACCTTTGTATTTCCGTTCATCCATTAACTTCAAAAGCTCTTTAAAAGCTCGTTTCATTCCTCGCACTTTTGAAATTGGTTCTAGCTTACCTTCTTCACTTGCAGTGCCAACAACATCAATATTCAACATTTTTGCCATCTTAGCTACAGCAATGTTGACCCGACCGTTTAAGGCCAAATTGTGTAATGATTGCAAAATAACTAATAAGTGAGTATGGGTTTTATACTCTGAAATTTTTTGTTCAATATCTACAAAACGAACTGATTTATCTTCTACTAAGCGTTTAATTTCACGTTGAATAACCGATATTTCTGGACCCGCAGTCCTTGAATCAACAACAATTACCTTACTACCAGGATTGTCCTTTTCATAAATTTGTTTTGCCTGATAAGCGGATGAGAAACTGCCGCTGAGGCCACTGGTAATGGTTAGCATAACAGCTCTTTTACTTCCTTCAAGGGCTTTTAGCCATTCATCGATACTTGGACAAGAAGTTCTACCTTCCTCAGTGTTTTCTTCCATACTAGTAAGAAATTCTTCCATGTTAAGGTCCTCATTATCAAGAAAATCCTTACCCGCTATAGTAACGGTCAATGGTACAACGGTTAAATTCTCACTAGCTTTTTCATTGGCACCAGAATCGATTATTAATTTTACTTCTTCCATAATAAACACCTTGTATAGAAAATAAACTGATTTTTTTAAAAAATGTATAGCTAAATAATAATTCAATTGAATTAAAAAAGCGACTAATTATTTTTTAAATTTTTTTAATGCTAGAAATCGTTTACAAATGTTTACATAATCACAAACTTAGGCTAAAATTTGTCATGTAGAGATGGAGCCCTTTGCTCCTCTTAATGTATGTACCTACTTGGTACAGCATGTATTATTTAGGAGGTTTTTAGATGTTAAAATCAGTCATTGAAAATGTTCATGCACTGGAAATCTATGATTCACGTGGTAACCCAACTGTAGAGGCTTTTGTTACCCTTTCAAACGGTGTCGTAGGTAAAGCTGAAGTTCCATCAGGTGCTTCAACTGGTGAAAATGAGGCTGTTGAATTACGTGACGGTGGCGATCGCGTTGGTGGTAAAGGTGTTTCTAAAGCAGTTAACAATGTTAATACTAAGATTGCTGAAGCTTTGAAAGGCTTAGACCCTCACGACCAAGCTAACATTGACCGTGTAATGATCGAATTAGACGGTACACCAAACAAGGCAGAACTTGGTGCTAACGCAATTTTAGGTGTGTCAATGGCTACAGCTGACGCTGCTGCTAAGGACAGCAACCAACCTTTGTACAGATACCTTGGCGGTACTGACCTTGAAATGCCACAAACTTTCCACAACGTTATTAACGGTGGTGAGCACGCTGACAACGGTATTGACGTTCAAGAATTCATGATCACTCCAGTTAAGAAGACTTCTTTCCGTGATGGTTTTGAAAAGATCGTTAACACTTACCATACTTTGAAGAAAGTTCTTGAAGATATGGGTTACGAAACTGGCCTTGGTGATGAAGGTGGTTTCGCTCCTAACATGAAGAACTCTGAAGAAGCTTTACAAGCTTTACACGAAGCTATCATTAAAGCTGGCTACAAGCCTGGCGAAGATATTGCTATTGCTTGTGACTGTGCTGCTTCATACTTCTACAACAAAGAAGATGGCAAGTACCACTTTGAAGGCAAAGTATTCGATGATGATCAATTAGCTGAATACTACGACAAGTTACTTGATGAATTCCCAGAATTAATTTCTATCGAAGACCCTTACGACGAAAACGACGTTGAAGGTATGATCAAGTTCACTCAAAGCCACAAAGACAGAATTCAAATTGTTTTAGATGACTTTATTTGTACTAACCCTAAGCTTTTAACTAAAGCTATCAAGGAAGGTGCTGGTAACGCATCATTGATCAAGTTAAACCAAATCGGTACTGTTACTGAAACTTTGGAAACTATTCGTCTTTCACGTAAGAATGGTTACAACACTATGATTTCTCACCGTTCAGGTGAAACTGGTGACACATTCATCGCTGACTTCGCTGTTGCTATCAACGGTGGACAATTGAAGACTGGTGCCCCAGCTCGTTCAGAACGTGTTGAAAAGTACAACCGTTTACTTGAAATCGAAGAAGAACTTGGTGAAGGCGAGCGTTTAGCTACTTTCCCAGACAGCGTTGACAAAGACTAATTTGTTACCCTGAAAAAAGCCTGCAGCAATGCAGGCTTTTTGTATGCAGATAAAATTACTTTTCAGTTATGTATAATGTCGGTAAAAAACTAATATGAGCTAACCCTTTAGCTAGAAAAAAAGCCCCTTTTATGCTAATTTAGATAAGTATTTAAAAACTAAGGAAGGATAAATTATGTCTGAAAATATTAAAGGTTTAACTCAAGCCGAAGCAGATGAACTCCTTACTAAAAATGGTTTAAATGAAGTCCCTGAACCTCAATTCAACTTTTTCAAGGAATTTTTATCAAAATTATGGAATTTATCGGCATGGATTTTGGAAGCAGCATTGTTACTAGAGTGCATTTTAGGCAAATGGATCCAGTCGCTCTTTGTCCTACTCATGCTATTATTTGCGGCTTGGAACGGAGCATCTAAAAAGAAACAGTCAAGGCGAGTTTTAAATAATATCTCGCATAAATTAACTCCAACTGTTTCCGTAATGCGCGATGGTAAATGGCAAAATATTGATTCAAAGTACCTTGTACCTGGTGACTTAGTTAGTATTCAAGCTGGAGACGTTCTTGCAGCTGATGTGAAGCTAATCGATGGACAAATTTCTACAGATGAAAGCTCAATTACAGGTGAAGCAAAAACTGTTAGAAAGCAGGTAAAAGACACTGCTTATGCTGGAACCACTGTTGTTGAAGGCAGTGGCTTAGCAACGGTAACTGCAACTGGTGCTAATTCTCGCTCAGGTAAGACCGTTAATCTAATTAACAACTCTGCTGCTCCTGGACACTTACAGCAACTTCTAACCAAAATTATTTACTACTTGTGTATTTTAGATGGAATCTTAACCCTAGTGATAGTCATTGCTTTCTTCTTTAAGGGTGGGAAGATAAGCAATTTTATCGAAATGTTGCCTTTCTTGGCAATGATGTTTATTGCCTCTATCCCTGTCGCAATGCCCTCAACCTTTGCCCTCTCGAACTCATTTGAAGCAACTCGACTAAGTAAAGAAGGTGTCTTGACAGCTGATTTAACTGGTATTCAAGATGCTGCCAACTTAAATCTAATTTTACTTGATAAAACTGGAACTATTACTGAAAACAAGACTGCAGTTGCCAATTGGACTAACTTTAGTCAGATGACTGATAACGAAGTTTTAGAATTAGCTGCTGCCGCAACTGACCAACGTAATAAAAAAATCATTGACTCAGCAATCGATGATTACGTTTCTAGTCTTGGTCTAAAGATCAAAGCACCTGATGACTTTACACCGTTTACTTCAAGTACTGGCTACTCAATGGCTACTATTGCTGGATATAATGTCAAATTAGGTTCTTTTAAGCAACTGTCACTTATTGATAAATCTGCTACTGCTAAAGTTAAGGACATTGATTTTGGTGCAGGCCGTTCCGTTGCCTTACTAATTGATGACAAGTTAGCCGGTGTCTTTATTTTACAAGACAAAGTTCGCTCCGATTCAAAAGCAGCTTTGGCTGAACTTAAAAAACGTGGTGTTATGCCTATTATGTTAACTGGTGACAACCAAAAAACTGCTGAGGCGGTTGCTAAAGAAGTTGGCTTAGAAGGCGAAGTAATTTCAATTCATGATTTTACTGATCAAACTGATACCAGCAAGTTAGCCGGAATTGCAGACGTTTTACCAGAAGATAAGCTAAAAATGGTTAAGTTTTTCCAGCAAAAAGGCTATATTGTCGGAATGACTGGCGATGGGGTGAACGACTCACCTGCCCTTAGACAAGCCGAAGTCGGAATTGCTGTTTCAAATGCGGCCGACGTTGCAAAACGCTCTGGTAAAATGGTTCTTTTAACGGATGGACTAACTTCAATCGTTAAAATTCTCGATGCGGGACATCGCGTATACCAACGAATGACTACTTGGTCTCTTACCAAGCTCGCAAGAACAGCTGAACTGACCATGTTACTAACTTTTGGCTACCTCTTCTTTGGCTACATTCCAATGGCTCTAAACGCAATGGTTATTTATACTATTATGAATAATATGGTAACGATGATGATTGGTACTGACCGAACGCATATTACCTACAAACCAGAAAATTGGAATATGGCTAGATTGGCAAAAATTGCTTTTTCACTAGCTTCTGGTTGGACTTTAATTGGTATCCTAGCCATTGCCTATCTGAATACTCATGGCTGGAATCACGGGACGATTTCAACCATGGTTTACGTATATCTTGTTTTGAGTGCAATGTTCCTGATCTTAATTACAAGAACAAAACGTTACTTTTGGCAAGATTATCCTTCCAAAGCTGTCGGTTTAACTCAGCTAGGTGACGTCATCCTAACAGTCATCTTAGCAATCTTGGGGATTGCAATGGTTAAGATTAGTTGGACTAATCTGGCAATTACATTTTTGGTGGCACTAGTAGCTGCAATTATCATTGACCTCTTTTACCAACCAATAATGAAGAACAGGTAAAAGTAAGCAAAGTTAAATACATATTTATTAAACGCATCAAATTAATTTGGTGCGTTTTTTATTTCTAGTAGAAAAAAGACTTCCAAATACTTGGGAGTCTTCATCAAAACTAATTATTACTTTTTCAATTCATAGACATATGAGGTTTCATTTGGACGGTAAACCCCATGAAGGAGACCAACTTTGGTGAAGCCCATTTTATCTATTAAATGTTGCATTGCCTTATTATCTTCGTGTGTGTCTATTCTGACGGAATCAATTTCTTTACGATTATCCTTAATGTCGTTAATTACAGCTTGCAAAAGTTGAGTAGCATAGCCTTTTCCAGCATGATTCGATTTAATTGCAACACGATGAATTACTACGTAGTTATCAGTATCACACAGCCACTTACCATCTAAATGGTCATAAACATGATCTGGACCATCAACAATTGCAATAGCACCAACTGTCTCATGATCATCAGATTCAGCCAAAAAAGCCCAACCGTGTTCAATATCTTCTTCAATTTGGCCTTTTGAAGGGTAATCACCTTGCCATTGATTGACTCCACGTTCAGCTAACTGGTTAGCACCGTCTTTTAAAATAGTGATAATTTGGTCAAAATCGGCCATTGTTGCTTTTCTTAATTGCAAATTACTCTATCCCCTTTTTTGAAATACCGTACCATTATATCCACTCGAATCTCACTTGTAAAAAAAATTGAACACTTTTTTTGGAACTTAAAATGATTTTCATTTAGGAATTATTTTTGCTGGCTAATTCTTTTTTTAACAACATTTCGACATTCCAAATTAAATGAAAAGATCATGGCATTTTCCTTGCCATAACTATTCCTTCAAACATATTTAGTATAGTTTGCTCTTTCACTGATGTTAAAAATTTTGCTCTAAAAAGAGTACAAAAAAAGATTGTACTTATGAAAGTGCAATCTTTTTATTTTTTAAGCGCCGTGATATTGAACTAATGAAAAGACATCTAAATCAGGTAACTTTTCTCGACCATGCAAATCAGGTAATTCAATATAGAAAGCAGCGCCAACTAGTTCAGCTCCTAGGTTTTCAATTAACTGCTTACAAGCTGTTAATGTTCCTGCAGTCGCTAGTAAGTCGTCACAAATTACCACTTTTTGACCTGGTTTAAGGGCATCTTTATGCATCTCTAGACTATTTGAACCATATTCCAAATCATAAGAAGCACGTTCAACATCCCTAGGTAATTTATGTGGCTTACGGGCAGGAACAAAACCAACGCCTAATTCGGTTGCAACCGGACAGCCAACGATAAATCCTCGCGCTTCAGGACCAACAATAACATCAGCACCCTTATTTTTAGCATACTCAGCCAACTCATGAGTGGCCTCTCGAAATAATTTTCCATCTTGCAAAATCGGGGTAATGTCGCGAAATACAATACCCTCATTAGGGAAATTATTAACACTTGCAATGTGTTCTTTAAAATCGTTTGCCAAAAGAAGAAAAACCTCCAAAAATACAATCTTATAACTTAAGCTGTTTTACTTACTCATTCTACCATTTTTTGCACATTTGCGCATCTGTCTTAATGCTGTTTTAATTGCTTATTCACGTACATTAACAATTGACTGCTTGGCATTTGTCGAAGTTGTTTGATAAAACTTAGCTGTGAGCTAATACCATTGTAATATTTAGAAGCAGTCAAAGGCATCTTAGCCGGATTTTTAACGCCTACAATTTTTCCTTGCTTCATTTCAACGAAATTAAGTTCAAAAAGTACCCGAAGAATGAATAGAATACTATTATAGTCTAGATTGAGAAATGGCCCTACCTGACGGTAATCTTCTGCACTTAGTCCAGGATGGGAATAAACATAGCGTAAAACACTCTCAAATGCATTATTATCTGGAATATTCTTTACAGGTAGCTGATCCATTAAAAAGCGCAAGTACAGTTGCTCAAAGTTATTGCTAAGTGCAAAATCTAACTCATTCTGATTATGAGGAGCATCAAGTAAAACGACCACTTCTCCATCTTCATCATATTCACTGGCTAAAGTAATTTTGGTTTCATCCAGGTCGAAATTATTTATTGCTGCAAATTTGTTTTTCTTATCGAATAACATGTAGCGGTCAGCAAAACCCATGACATATTTTTCTTGCCTTAAATCAACTACTGGAGCAGGAACAGCCAGTTTAGGCGCAGCAAAGATCATCCCTTCCATAATGCCTTGCAGCTTAACTTGATTACGAAAAGTGTTCTTACCGAGTTGAATAAACATCTGATCAATGTATGGCAACAGAACTTTTGTCAGATATTTTTTGTTGAAGCCAACAACCTCAAGTTTTCCATTTCCTTTAGTTACCGTTACTTTAATGTGATTTTTCTCTTTGCCCATATAAAAGCAGCCACTAATTTGTGGTTGAGATATGCAGAAAATGGGTTGCGGGTTATCCGTTCCAAATGGACCGACTTGATCGATTTTATCAATTAAATCAATCGTAAGTTCTTCAAAAGGCAATTCCATATCATACGGCTTTACAATTTGCTCATGAACGCCATGATAGCTATCTTCAAATGCCTTTCTTAGCGCCTCAATTTTACTCTCTTCCATAGAAAGACCACAGGCAAAATCATGGCCACCAAACTTTAAGAATAGATCCTTTTTAAGCGGATCGAGAGCATTAAATAGGTTGAAACCTGCAATAGAGCGTCCAGATCCCTTAATAATTCCATCATCATTTTTAGTTAAAACGATTGTTGGTTTATGCACCTGCTCAGCAACCTTGTTTGCAACAAGGCCCAAAACGCCCTCATGGAATTCAGGATTATAAATTACTAGTGTCCCTTTGGATTGCCAGCCCTTTGCTTTGATTTGCTCCAAACAATTTTGATAAACCTCGACCGTTAGTTCTTTACGTTCATCGTTTAGCTTCTCAACCTGGTCTGCAATTTCTTGGGCTTCTTCTTCATCCTCACTTAGTAATAATTCTACAGCTAAGCTTGCATCAGCAAGTCTACCAACCGCATTAAGTCGTGGGGCGATATTGAAACCGATATCTGTTTCGTTGATTTGTCCAAAATTTAAGCCAGAATTTTTAATTAAAGCACGTAATCCAGGGCGCTCTGTCTGATTCAGCTGTTGGAGTCCTCTTTTTACGATGATATGACCTTCACCAGAAACTTTTACCATATCACCAATTGTTCCAATCATTGCAAGTTCTAATAGTTCCGGCATTGGATCTTGCATTAATTGCCGACAGATTGTATAAGCTACACCGGCACCACAATAGTCGTCAAAGGGATAATCTTGGCCAGGAAAATTACAATGCACAATTGCATAACTATCCGGTACATCTTCTTGAATTTTGTGGTGGTCAGTAATAATCGTATCGACCCCGTGAGTCTTAGCGTAAGCTACCTCTTCAACCCCTGTTATCCCATTATCTACAGTAATAATTAAATTGGTTCCGTCTGCAACGATTTTTTCATAAGCTGCCATATTGGGACCATAACCATCACGGAAACGATTAGGAATGAAAAAATGAACATCTGCACCTAAGATAGCCAGGGTTTCCATCATAATACTGGTTGCGGTAATGCCATCAGCATCGTAGTCACCATAGATTGTTATTTTCTCTCCGTTGTCAATTGCATCATTGATTCTTGCAACTGCTTTATCCAAGTCGTGCATTAAGCTGGGATCTGCTAAGTCTTCTTCTGTTGCATTAAACCAAAAATTCAGTTTTTCATCAGTGTTAATACCACGCAAAGAAAATAATTTTGCCTCAGTATTGCCAAGTTGGTATTTTTCAACTAGTTCAGGAGCTAGCTCTTCTCCTGTGCGCTGTTTCCAATCTATCATTAAATTAATTAAGCCTTTTTTCTATTTACACTTATCTTTATCTGCTTGATAAAAAATACCAGATTAAAACTGCGGCACCATTATCTGATTATATTCTAAAAATACATAAGGATTAATATCCATCAGATAATAGAGTCGCAGCCTTGCTTATTTTGTTAAACAATTTATTATTTAGAGTTTAAATCGTCATCATTCATTCGTAAGACAGCCATGAAAGCATCTTGTGGTACCTCTACACGACCAACGGCTTTCATTCGTTTCTTACCACGTTTTTGCTTATCTAATAACTTAGCACGACGGTCTGGGTCACCCGTGTGAATTTTCCAGGTAACGTCTTTTCGATAAGGCTTAATTGTAGCACGTGAAATAATTTTTGCACCAATTGCTCCTTGAATATCAACTTCAAAGTTTTGACGCGGAATTAACTTCTTAAGCATAGAGGTCATTTGACGTGCACGATCTTGTGCCTCATCCCTATGCGCAATAAAACTCAATGCATCAATTACCTGCTTATTAAGCAAAATATCTATTTTAACTAAATCAGTTGCACGATATCCCGTAATTTCATAATCAAGTGAAGCATAACCTTTAGTCGAAGACTTCAAATCATCAAAGAAGTCATAGATTATTTCAGCAAGTGGCATATTGTAAATCACATTGACACGGTATTTATCAAGATAATCCATTGTGACAAATTCACCGCGCTTACGTTGACAAAGTTCCATTACTGGTCCGACAAAATCGTTTGGAACCATTACTTCTGCCTTAACATAAGGTTCTTGAACTTCCTTATATTCTCCTGCTGATGGTAAATCGGCTGGATTATCAATTACTTTGGTTGAACCATCATTCATAATTGCATGATAATCAACCGAAGGCGCGGTCATAATTAAATCCAAATCAAATTCTTGTTCTAACCGTTCTTGAACCACATCCATGTGTAGTAAGCCTAGAAAACCACATCTAAATCCAAATCCCAAAGCAGTTGAAGTTTCTGGTTCAAATTCCAATGCAGCATCATTTAACTGCAGCTTTTGGAGAGCTTCTTTTAAGTCGTCATATTTAGCATTGTCAACTGGATACATACCAGAATATACCATTGGTGGTATTTGACGATAGCCAGGAAGAGGTTCTGCAGTTGGATGTTCAGCTGAAGTAATCGTATCACCCACTCGTGTCTCTCGAACCGATTTAATATTAGCAGTTAAGTAACCAACATCACCAGCAATCAATAAATCTTTTTTTACTGGATGAGGACTTGAGACACCAACTTCAGTAACTTCATACTCTTGGTCAGTATTCATAATCTTAATCTGATCGCCAGGTTTTACTGTTCCCTCTTCTATTCTAACGGAAAGAACTACGCCTCGATAATCATCATACTTTGAGTCAAAAATTAACGCTTTAAGAGGAGCCTCTAAATCACCTGACGGAGCAGGAATATCCTTTACGATCCGTTCGAGTAATTCGTCAATTCCCTGTCCAGTCTTACCAGAAACCTCGGCAGCGTTCGAAGCGTCTAGACCTAGCATTTCAGTGATCTCTTCCTTAGCCTGCTCTGGATTTGCGGAAGGTAAGTCAATTTTATTGATTACTGGCAAAATTTCTAAATCGTCATCAATTGCTAAATATGTATTAGCTAAAGTCTGTGCTTGAACACCCTGAGAAGCATCTACAACCAACAATGCTCCTTCACAGGCGGCCAAAGAACGCGAAACCTCATAAGAGAAATCGACGTGACCTGGCGTATCAATTAAGTGGAAAATATAGTCTTCACCATTTTTTGCATGATACTTAATTTCTACAGAGTTCATTTTGATGGTAATACCACGTTGACGCTCAAGTGGCATGTCATCCAGCATTTGATTTTTTAATTGTCGCTCTGAAACTGTATCAGTCAGCTCTAAAATTCGATCAGCAATTGTTGATTTTCCGTGATCGATATGTGCCACAATAGAAAAATTGCGAATGTGTTCTTGATAATCTTGTAATTTTTTAATATCCATAAATTGCACCCTTTACTCTATCTTTCCTATTATAGCAAATTCGCTAAAAGGGATAAAACTTTTAATTGTCATCTCAGCTAATCTTTTAATCCCGCTTAAACAAAAAAGCAACAAGTTATTAAACTCATTGCTTTGACAGTTTATTGTAATTTATCTTTTAAGCGTTCAAAGAAACCCTTCTCCTGTGGGGTAATTGATCCTCCACCGGCTTTGACAAATTCAACCAGCGCTTCTCTTTGCTTTTCATTAATTGACTTAGGAATCTGAACCTGAACCGTGGTTACTTGGTCACCATTACCGTTGCCACGTAAGTATGGTACACCTTCACCATGTAAAGTGAACTTCTTATTTGGCTGAGTACCAGCTGGAATCTTCAACTTCTTTTCACCATGAACGGTTTTAACATTGATTTCATCACCCAAAGTAGCTTGTGCAAATGAAATCGGTACTGTTGTATAAATTGTGTTACCACTACGTTCAAATTCTTTTGAAGGCTTAATTCGATAACTGATGTATAGGTCCCCGTAAGGTCCACCATTTTTACCAGCTTCACCTTGACCTTCATAGCGCAATTGTTGGCCATTATCAATACCTGCAGGAATATTAACTTCAATCGTATTCTTGCCATCAACAACACCATTACCATGACATGTCTGACATGGATGCTCAATAATTACACCACGGCCATGACACTTGTCACATGTTGTTTGTCTTCGTACAACACCAACTAAAGACTGTTGCGTAATGGTCATATAACCAGTTCCTTGACACTTGTCACATGTTGTTGGATGTGTTCCTTTTTCAGCGCCACTACCCTGACAAGTTGAACAGGTTTCGCTACGAGTATATGAAACCTGAGTCTTCTTACCAGTAATTGCATCCATAAAATCAATGGTTAAAGTATAATCTAAATCTTCGCCCCTAGTAGGTGCAGTTGGATCAACATGTTGCTGACGCGCACCATTACCAAAGATATCACCGAAAATATCGCTAAAGTCACCAAAACCACTGAAGTCACCATAGCCCTGACCTGCTCCACCGCCAAAGCCACCTTGACCATTTACACCAGCAGAACCAAATTGGTCATACTGTGCACGCTTTTGTTGGTCATGAAGAACTTCATAAGCTTCATTAATTTTCTTATACTTTTCTTCAGCACCTGGCTCATGGTTTATATCAGGGTGATACTTTTTAGCTAATTTACGGTAAGCAGAGTTAATTTCTTTATCACTGGCATCACGACTAACACCTAGCACGTCATAATAATCTTCTTGTGCCATCTAAAAGCTCCTTACTTTACAAAAGAAAAGAACTACTATTGCGGCAGTTCTTTTCTAATTTATTTAATTATAAACCCTTTACTTGTCTGGGTCTACTTTATGAAATTCACCTTCGTCAGCAGAACCACCTGTTGAATTGCCATCTTGTGAACCAGGGTTTTGAGGACCAGCTTGGCCTTCAGCATCAGCACCTTGAGCACCACCATTAGCTTGGTAAAGCTTAACAGCCAAGTCTTGAGCAACCTTAGATAATTCATCCTTCTTGGTCTTCATTTCGTCCAAGTTGTTATCTTTTTGAGCTTTCTTTAAAGCTTCAAGAGCATCTTTGACTTTCTTGGTATCTTCTTCAGATACTTTATCCTTAACATCATCCAAAGTCTTTTCAGTTGAGAAGATTAATTGGTCAACTTCGTTACGAAGATCAACTTCTTCTTTCTTCTTCTTGTCTTCTTCAGCATGCTCTTCAGCTTCTTTTTGCATCTTTTGAATTTCTTCATCAGACAAACCAGATGAACTCTTGATAGTAATCTTTTGTTCCTTACCAGTACCCATATCCTTAGCAGATACGTTAACGATACCGTTCTTGTCGATATCGAAAGTAACTTGAATTTGAGGAACACCACGAGGAGCCGCAGGAATATCTGTTAATTCAAAACGACCTAAAGTCTTGTCATCTGCAGCCATTGGACGTTCACCTTGTAAAACATGAACATCTACGGCTGGTTGATTATCAGCAGCTGTTGAGAAGATTTGACTCTTTGAAGTTGGGATAGTTGTGTTCTTTTCGATCAACTTAGTGAAGACACCACCCATGGTTTCAATACCAAGTGAAAGTGGAGTAACATCAAGTAAAACAACATCCTTAACGTCACCTGAAATGACACCACCTTGAATTGCGGCACCTAAGGCAACAGCTTCATCAGGGTTAATTGAGTGATCAGGATCTTTGCCAGCCCATCTCTTTACCGCTTCTTGAACAGCTGGAATACGAGTTGAACCACCATTTAAGATAACTTTGTCAATGTCATTTACAGTTAAATCTGCATCCTTTAAGGCATTATCAAATGGAATCTTTGTACGGTCAACCAAATCAGCAGTTAATTCATCAAATTTAGCACGAGTTAAATCTGTTTCAAGGTGAAGTGGACCTGATTCGCCTGCTGAGATGAATGGAAGTGAGATGTGAGTTGAAGATACTCCGGATAAGTCTTTCTTAGCCTTTTCAGCAGCATCCTTTAGACGTTGCAAAGCCATCTTATCTTTAGAAAGATCAACACCATTTTCATCCTTAAAGTTTTGAACTAGCCAATCGATAATCTTGTTATCAAAGTCGTCACCACCAAGGTTAGTATCACCGTTTGTTGACAATACTTGGAAGACGCCATCACCTAATTGCAAAACTGAAACATCGAAAGTACCACCACCGAGGTCGTATACTAAAACTTTTTCATCTTCTGCATCTTTATCAAGACCATAAGCAAGTGAAGAAGCAGTAGGCTCGTTGATGATTCTCTTAACATCTAAACCAGCAATTTTACCAGCATCCTTAGTTGCTTGACGTTGTGCATCATTGAAGTATGCAGGAACTGTAATAACAGCTTCAGTAACCTTTTCACCTAAGTAGTCTTCAGAAAACTTCTTAATGTATTGCAAAATCATTGCTGAAATTTCTTGAGGAGTATAAGCCTTATCACCAATTTTAACTTTGTAGTCAGCTTCACCCATGTGGCGCTTGATTGATGAAATTGTGTTTGGGTTGGTAATTGCCTGTCTTTTAGCAACTTCACCAACTTGAATTTCACCATCTTTAAAAGCAACAACAGATGGAGTAGTACGGTTACCTTCTGGGTTAGTAATTATCTTAGGTTCTTTTCCTTCAAGAACTGCAACTGCTGAGTTAGTAGTTCCTAAGTCAATACCGATAACTTTTGACATTAATAATCATCCTTTCAATTATTGAGCAACAACAACCATTGCTGGTCTTAATGTGCGATCTTTATATAAATATCCCTTTTGTAGAACCTGAACGACGTGATCTTTTTGATCATCAGATTCAGCTGCAACAGTCTGAACTGCTTGATGTAAGTTCGGATCAAACTGTGCTTTTTCAGCATCAATTTCACTAATTCCATGATCCTTCATGGCT
Source organism: Lactobacillus apis (assembly GCF_002837055.1). GTDB lineage: Bacteria > Bacillota > Bacilli > Lactobacillales > Lactobacillaceae > Lactobacillus > Lactobacillus apis. Next base: position 575,856 of record NZ_PDKP01000001.1, read on the forward strand.
TTAACAAGCGCATCCAAAGTCATTTGAACACCCTTTTTAAGTTGACGCGAAGCCTCATCATCTACCTTAGTTTCCAATGCTCTTTCTAAATTATCCATCGCTGGTAAAATATCTTTAGCTAAGGATTGCGATTCATACTTAATCAATTGAGCACGTTCATTGTTGTAGCGATTTTGCATATTCTGCATTTCCGCTTGACTACGAAGGTACTTGTCTTCTAGTTCTTTTTGTTCTTCTTTTATTTTTGCTAATTCTGTTTCAAGCTTCTTTGAAGTCTCAGGCTTCTTACTTTTATCTGTAGTATTAGCCTTTGTATCAGACTTTTTTTCTTCAGCTTTAGTTTGATCTTTATTTAGATCTTTTTCACTAGCATATTTTTCTTTACTCACGGCTAACCTCCTTTATTTGAATCTACCATAATACTCAAGTAGTTTCTTAGCAAGTTCATTTCTAAAATATTCCAAAAGACCAATTACTTGCGAATATGGCATATTGTTAGGACCAAGTAAAGCAATTACGCCTTTACCATGTGAACCAACACTATATTCCGCAGTGAGCAGACTATAGTCCTTAAGTAAATCACTTGGCAAATCTGAACCCAAACTAACACGAATTGGATACTTACCACTGTCTGAGTTCATACATTGATCAACCATATCTGAAATCAAATCATTGTGATCAATTAATTCATAAACAGAGCGTAAACTTGAGACATCATCCAAAGAAGTGTTATTAAGTAAATTAATCTGACCATCAACATACATTTGCTCACTTGTAGCATCTTTAATGACGTCTTCAACCAACTCAAGTAAATCACTTGCATGAGAATCACCAAGCTTCTTACCCAAAGTTCGATTAAGCAAAGATGATGTAACTTCATTTAACGTTTTGCCAATTAACTCATCGTTAATCATTCGGACTGCTTTTTCAATTTCATCACCACTGATGTTACGTGGCAAGTTATAAACTTGGTTGTGAACATCACCATCACTAGTAACTAAAATTGCCATCACTTGTCTATTAATTAAAGAGACAATTCTAAAACCAGTTATTGTGATATCATTATTTTCTGGCCCTTCTGCAAAAGCTGTGTAATTAGTCAAATCAGATAAAATCTTTGCTGCTTCTTGAACAATTTCATTAACTTGATGAAATGGTTGATCAAGTTGATTAACAATTCTCTTGTAAACAGAGGATGGTATCTTAAGTGGCTCAAGCAAGTTGTCTAAATAGTACCGATAACCGTCCATCGACGGAATTCGTCCACTTGAAAGATGTGTTTTTTCAAGAAGACCCTTATCTTCAAGCACAGCCATTTCATTTCGAATTGTCGCACTTGAGACTTTCATCGGTAACTGATTCATCACTGTTTTTGAGCCAACAGGATCATGCGTCTGAGTAAAATCATTAATAATTGTTTTTAAAATTAATTCTTGACGTTCGGTCAACATAAATATCGCCCTCACTTTTAGCACTCATACTTTTTTGGTGCTAACAATTATTATGATACTAGCTTTTAGCAGAATGTCAAGCTGAGTGCTAATTTTTCCGCGATTAATTTTAACTTGAATTACTGTTTAACTAAAATTAACTTTGCTGAGCAAAATAAGCCTTTATTTCGGTCTCGTCTGCTTCCATTTGTTTCTTTAAATCATCCAAATTAGCAAATTTAATCTCACCACGTGTATACTTGTACCATTTAATAGTCATTTTTTTGCCATAGGCCTCTTCATCAAAGCCAAATAAATTTGATTCTATTAAAACTTTTTTTCCATCGCCGATAGTTACATTGTATCCAACACTAGTCATTGAATCATACCAATACCCATCAATCTTTGTTTTTGTGGCATAAACACCAATTTTTGGAATAACCTTATTATCTTGCCAAACCAAATTAGCAGTTGGAAAACCGAGCTTATGCCCGTTGCGCAAACCATGACCAATTTTTCCAGACATCATATATGGAAAGCCAAGAAGTTCATTAGCTAGTTCCATGTCACCATTAACAATGGCTTTTTTTATTTCAGTAGAACCAATTTTTTGTCCACCATATGACTGCTGTGGCACATTGACGATATCGAATCTGCCTTTAGCAAACTTAGGGAAATTTTCCATATTTGCTACGTCTTTTGGACCATACGTATAATCAAATCCAGCTACGACTGTATCTGTTTCAAGTTTTACAATAATTTCATCAATAAATTGTTGAGCACTTAACTTACAAAAAGCATCACTAAAGTGCATTACCAAAAGATAATCGACATTCAATTTTTCCATTTTGTATGCTTTTTCATCTAAGCTATCGATATAGCTAACATCTGCTCCTTGATAAACTGACTTGGGATGACGGTCAAATGTCATCACTGCAAGAGGAAGCTTTTTCTCAGTTGCTTTTTCTCTAGCAGTTCTAATTAAATGTTGATGACCACGATGTACACCATCAAAAAAGCCCAAAGCAAGCACAATCTTAGTAGGGAAAATATTCTCCTTAATTGGATAAGTTAAATGGATAATTTGCACAATAAAGCCTTCATTTCATCTTACTGGTTTTGTAATAGCATTAAAAACGGATGATACATGTGGTCATCCTTTTCGTATATTGCTTTAATGCTATTATTGTACCTTAACGCAACTTTTTTTGCATTCGTTTTCAAAACTATTGCATTACCATTTTTCACCTTAAGCCATTGCTGATCATTCAAGTTGATACTTTCATAATCCTTGAAAAAGGCATCAATTGGTTGAATAAAATCGGCAATCTTTTCTGGTGCATTAATTACTTCATCCAGTTTAACTGCTTGACTTAAGTCAAAACCTGAACTAGCAGTTCTTCTCAATGATTCCATAACTGCAGGAACATTCAATTCAGTTTTAAGATCGTTGACCAGAGACCTGACATAAGTGCCCTTACTACATTCAATCTGAAAGTCAAAACTTTCCTCACCTTTTTCCTTATCAAAGGTTGGATCATTTTTAATATCATATTGATAAACTTGCACCTGCCGCCTTGGTCGCTCTACTTCAATACCGGCACGGGCATATTCATATAAATGCTTACCATTAACTCGAACAGCGGAATAAATTGGCGGAACCTGTTCAATTTCTCCCACAAAGCTTTGCATTGCTTGTTGAATAGCTTCCTTTGAAATTGGGGCTGTGATTTTTTCACTTTCTAAAACTGTCCCACTTACATCATAACTATCAGTCGCATAACCAATAATTCCTGTGCCTTCATACTTTTTATTCTGTGTGTGCATTAATTCAATTAGCTTAGTAGCTTGGCCAATTGCAATTGGCAGTACACCTGTCACATCTGGATCTAGTGTACCAGCATGACCAATTTTTCTGATATGTAATGCTTTTCGCAAATGATAGACAACATCAGCACTTGTCATGCCTTTATCTTTGTCGATTACTAAAATTCCGTTTATCATATTTTCCTATTCCATAAAAAAAGCGCTCGCAAGCGCTTCTTAATTAATTATTGCGATCCTCATCTTGCTTCTTTACTTCAGCAATCAAACGGTCAATTTTACTACCATATTTAACTGAATTATCGCGTTTAAAAATCAGCTCAGGAACTTTATAGACTGTCAACACTTGTCCTAACAGGTGTCTCATCATCCCTTTTGCCTTTTCTAAACCAGCTGCAGCTTCCTCTTCCTTTTTAACACTTTCAGAAAGAATACTGTAATAAATAGTTGCATATGATAGATCATTAGTGCATTCAACTGCTGTAATTGTAACATCACTTACACGCGGATCACGAATATTTTTCCGCAAAATTTTAGTTAATTCACGGAGGATTTCTCCTTCAACACGACCTACTCTGTGTTTCATGTTTTCCTCCTAGTTAAACTAGTTGTTAGGCTTTACCTCTTGTTGCTCAACGGCTTCAAGTTCATCGCCTACTTTAATATCATTGTAGCCTTCTATGGTTAAACCACAATCAAATCCTTGCTTAACAATTTTGGCATCATCTTTAAAGCGTTTCAGAGAAGCTACTTTACCTGAGTAAATAACCACGCCATCACGTATTAAGTTGACATCAGCATCACGAGAAACGTAACCTGAATCAACAAATGCACCGGCAATTGTACCAACCTTTGAAACCTTCCAAGTTTCACGAACAGTTAGATTACCAACAACCTTGTCTTCGTATGTTGGTTCAAGCATACCCTGCATAGCGGCCTTAACATCATCAATTGCTTTATAGATAATACTGTACAAACGAATATCAACACCATCAGCTTCGGCCTGTGATTTGGCAGTTGCCGTTGGACGAACATTGAACCCAATGATAAATGCGTTAGAAGCTCCAGCAAGTGTAACGTCTGATTCATTAACAGCACCTACACCAGCGTGAATAATATTAACGCGAACGCCTTCAACTTCAATCTTTTCAAGTGATTGTTGTAATGCTTCTGTCGAACCTTGAACATCAGCCTTCAAAACAACATCAACTTCCTTCATGTTCTCTTTCTTCATTGTATCAAACAAGTTATCAAGAGTGACATGTTGAACGTTTTCACGTGATTGTTGCAGTGCTTGTTGAGCTCTTTGTTCACCAACACTACGAGCAGTCTTTTCATCTTCAAAGACAACCAGCTTATCAGCTGATTCAGGAACATCGTTCAATCCAGTTATTTCAACTGGCATTGATGGCGTTGCTTTTTCTACTTGACGACCACGATCATTTGTCATTACACGGACACGACCAAAGCGGTTACCAACGACAATTGGATCACCTGTACGCAAAGTACCTTGTTGAACAAGAACATCGGCTACAGGACCACGCCCACGAGATAGACGCGCTTCAATCACGGTACCAATTGCCATTTGTGTGGAGTCAGCCTTTAATTCCATCATATCAGCTTGCAATAAAATCATCTGCAACAATTCATCAACATTTTCACCAGTTTTAGCAGAAATATTGACGAAAATTGTGTCGCCACCATAATCTTCAGGAATTAAATTATATTTCATTAACTGTTCAGTAACGTGTTGTGGATTTGCACCTGGAGCATCCATTTTATTAATGGCTACAATAATAGGAACCTTAGCACTTTTGGCATGGTCAATCGCCTCAATAGTTTGTGGCATTACACCATCATCTGCAGCAACAACTAAGATAACAATATCAGTTACTTCAGCACCACGTTCACGCATGTTTGAGAATGCAGCGTGTCCTGGGGTATCCAAGAATGTGATTGGTTGGTTATCGATTCTGACTTGATATGCACCAATCTTCTGCGTGATACCACCTGCTTCATGATCAGTAACATGAGTATGACGCAAACGGTCAAGTAAAGTTGTCTTACCATGATCAACGTGACCCATGATTGTGACAACTGGTGGACGTTTGTGTTGATGTTTCGACTCTTTAGAAGCTTCCATCCGCTTACTATAAAGGTTGTCAATATCAGCTATATCTTCATGTACCTTCTCTTCAGCATCGATACCATATTCTGCAGCAATTAATTCAATTGCATCTTTATCTAATGATTGATTTTGGTTGGTCATCACACCAAGCATGAACAATTTCTTAACAATTTCAGCAGGTTCACGGTGTAAAATTTTACCTAAGTCTTGGGCATTCATTCCTACCTCGTATACAAGAGTTTCTGGTAATGGACGCTCTTTTCTTTGAGTTGGCTGCTTTTTAGGCACTTGCTCAACCTGATGTTTTTTATTTTTATTCTTGCGCTTCTCTTGACGTTTTGAGAAACCATTGCTGTTATTGCCAAATGACTGATTTTTACCCTTACGTCCTGGTTTTCCTGCGTTGCGAGAATTATGACCGTTACCGCGTCTTTTTTCATCTTTAGCAGGTTCAGGAGCTGCAGCATTGTCAATTTTTCTAACTTGGTTAGAAGAAGTTTCTTGATTTTGCTTCAATCTGGCTGGTGATGGTTTAATGATTTTTGGACCAGTTACTGTAGACGTTGTTTTCTCCACCTTAGTTACTTTTGAAACAGTAGATTCTGTTTTTTCAATTGATTTCTTTTCTTCTTTTGTACTATCAGGCTTATTTATATCTTTATGATATGACTCGCGCGCTTTTTCTGTCTGCTTGTTTAATGAACTTTGTTCAACTCTTTGCTTTTGTTTCAACTGTTTAAGCAAATCTTGAGCAGCTGGTTTGGTAACTTTTTGCGCGTGATTCTGATTAGTAGCTTGCCTAGAACGGTCTTGATTTTGTTGACTACGGTTATTCGCTTTACGATTATTGCTACGTCGAGAGCCATTAGTATTTTTGGCTTCTTCGTGATTCTTTTCGTTTTTACGAATTGAAGTGACAGAAATTTTGATTTTACTGCTCTTTTTATTGGCTTGCTTCTCTTGCTTTTTAGCGGGAGCGGGGTTGCTAAAACTACCCTTCAATTGATTCACCTGAGAATCTTCTAGTGATGACATATGATTTTTTACATCAAAGCCAAGGTCTTTCGCCTTTTTGACCACGTCTTTATTATCGATGCCTAAATCTTTTGCAATTTCATAAATTCTTTTCTTAGTCATCAAATCACACTCCTTTATGTATTTTTTGTATTAGTGCTTTACCAAAACCTGTATCAGTAATTCCCAATACTTTTCGGTTTTTGCCCACCGCATGTGATATTTCATCGCTGCTAAAATCATCTATTACTGTTACGTCATTTTGCTTAGCAGCTCTAGTGACTTTTTCGCAGGTGTCTGCATGACTGTCATTAGCCAAAATAACTACTTTTACTTTTTTCGACTTTAGTGAAGCAAGAACGATATCTACACCAGAAACCAGTTTTCCAGCTCGCTCACATAGTCCAAGTAAATTTAATGCTTTTGTTCTATTTTGCAAATTTATTTATCACCAAACAATTCTTTTCTTGCCTTTTGATGATCAACGTAAGAATAGAGTTCTTCGTAAAAGGACTCAGGAACCTTTGTACCTAAGCTTTTATCTAATAACCCTTTTTCTTGGGCAAATTTTATTTTGCTTGGATCTAAAGATACGTATGCACCTCTGCCTGGTTTTTTCCCAGTAGGATCAACCGAAATGTTTTTTTCCTTATCAATTACGACACGGACTAATTCTTTTTTCGGTTGCATACTATTTGTTAATAGATCTTTGCGCATTGGAATTTTTCTTTTTTTCAAAAGAACTCACCCCTCGCTTTATTCTTGATCAGCCTCTTCGCCGCTATCTGCAGAGTCTTCAATTTCAACATCATCTTGCTCAACAGCTTCAGACGAAATATCTTCATCTATGCCGTCAGCAACTGAATCAACAATTTCCTCTGTTTCAACTTCAGCATTTTCTTGGTTAGCTTCAGTTGTGTTTTCATCAACAAATTCAACTTCAGATTCTGGTCTAATGTCAATCTTGTAACCAGTTAATCTAGCAGCTAATCTGACGTTTTGACCTTTCTTACCAATGGCAAGTGACAATTGGTAATCAGGAACGATCACAAGTGCACTCTTTTCGTCTTCTTCATTACCAAACTGAACAGCAATAACTTCTGCTGGATTTAACGCATTGGCAATAAAATCTGAAGGATCATCTTCATATTTGACAACGTCAATATTTTCGCCGCCTAGTTCGTTAACAACGTTTTGCACACGAGCACCACGTTGACCAACACAGGTACCAACTGGATCAATATTAGGGTCGTTAGATTTTACCGCAATTTTTGTTCGATCGCCAGCCTCACGAGCTATTGAAACTATCTCAACAGTCCCATCATAAATTTCAGGAACTTCTTGTTCAAATAGACGTTTAACCATGTCTGGAGCAGTACGTGAAACCGTAATTTGTGCTCCCTTGGTGTCTGAGCCAACATGAGTTACCAAAACACGTATCTGATCTTGCGGATTATAATTTTCATTTGGCATTTGATCATTACGTGGCATAACAGCTTCGACATTACCAATTTTAACATAAACGAAGCGATTATCACGCCTTTCCACGGTACCAGTAATCAACTCATCTTCATATTGTGAATATTCATCAATAATATGATTTCTTTCCGCTTCACGTAAATGTTGCATAATAACTTGCTTAGCAGTCTGTGCGGCAATTCGACCAAAATTCTTTGGCGCAACTTCAAAGCGGATTTTATCTCCAACTTCATAAGCCTTATTAATTGTCAAAGCATCTTTTAAGCTGATTTCAAGTCGGTCATCGTGAACTTCGTCGACAACTTCCTTTTCAGTCATTAACTTAAAATCGCCTTTACGTTCATCAAATTCAACTACTACATTAGTTGCTTGATTATAGTTTTTCTTATAGGCTGCAACAAGTGCTGCTTCGATAGCCTCAACAATCACATCTTGTTTTATACCTTTGGTTTTTTCTAGAGTCGCAAAGGCCTCTAGCATTTCTTTAGACATAAGTTTTTAATCAGCCTTTCTAAAATTCGATTGCAAAACGAATGTTTGCAATCAACTTCCGGGGAATAGTTAACTGTTTCCGCCTTGTTTTTACCTTTACTTCAAGTTCGATTTCTTCGTCATTAAAGGCTTTCAGAGTACCTTCATATTCTTTTTCGCCCTCAATTTTTTGGTAAAGGCCGACATGAATATAGTTATTAAGCGCCTTTTCCCAATCTTTTTCAGTTTTGATAGGACGCTCAATACCAGGAGATGATAATTCTAAAATATATGGATCAGGAAAAGGATCTGGTGTGATTTCGTCGAGTTTTTCAGAAATCAATTCGCTAAGGCCAGCAATTTCATCCATATCAATTCCATTTTCGCGATCAACATATATTCTTAAATAATTTTGACCTTTTTCTTTAACATATTCAATATCAACAAATTCATCATTGCGCTTTTCAATGATTGGTTTGATTTCTGCAAGTACAGAATCTTCAACTTTCGCCAAGTACTTTCCTCCGTAATAAAAAGAGTGAGCAAAACTTGCTCACTCCGAATCATTTATTCGAACTTCTTCTAGAAGTATACCATATTTATATTCTTGCTGCAAAAAATTAAAAAAGTGATAACTGGTTCTGGTCTGGCATCCCTTCCAAGACCTCATTTTCTTCCAGATAATCCATAATTGTTTGCGAAACCTTACCTCTTTTGGCCAAATCCTCTTTTGATAGGAATTCTTGCTCTGCTCTAGCTGCAACAATTTGCTTAGCTGCATTGTTCCCTAACCCAGGAACCGCATTAAATGGGGCCAAAATAGTATGTTGATCAATAATTTTGAAGTTTGTTGCTTCTGACTCATTGATGTCAACCATCCTAATTTTTATACCTCGCTCTAAACATTCATTAGCGATTTCTAAAACAGTTAGTAAACTCTTATCTTTAGCAGAAGCGTCATTTCCTTTTTCCTGAATGTCTGCCATAGCTTTTTTCACAGTATTTTTGCCGTGACTCATTGCTACCAGATCAAACAAATCAGCACGCACAGAAAAGTATGCAGTGTAGTATATTTCCGGATAGTAAACCTTAAACCAAGCAATCCGTAAAGCCATTAGGATATAGGCTGTTGCATGTGCCTTAGGGAACATGTATTTAATTTTCAAACAAGATTCAATATACCAGTCTGGAATTTTATCATTTTGCTTCAAAACTTCCATGTCTTCATCACTAATTCCGCGACCATGACGAACAGATTCCATCGTTGAGAAGGCAACCTCTGGTTTTACACCCCAGTGGATAAGGTCCATCATAATGTTGTCACGACAACCAATCACGTCTTTCAACTTGCAGGTACCGTTATTAATCAGCTCTTCTGCATTGCCGAGCCAAACATCAGTACCATGTGAAAGGCCAGAAATTTGAAGTAGTTCTGAAAAAGTGGTTGGCTTAGTTTCCTCAAGCATTCCGCGGACAAATCTAGTTCCAAATTCTGGGACACCCAAAGTACCAGTTTTAGATTGGATTTGATCTGGCGTGACACCTAAGATATCCGGACTGGAAAATAATGACATGACGCCAGGATCATCGGGTGGAATTGTCAATGGATCAACACCGGATAAATCTTGCAACATTCTGATCATCGTCGGATCATCATGACCTAAGATATCGAATTTCAAAATGTTATCGTGGATTGAATGAAAATCAAAATGCGTCGTTTTCCATGCAGCATCCACATCATCGGCAGGATATTGGACTGGTGTAAAGTCGTAAATGTCCATATCATCAGGCACTACAACGATACCAGCAGGGTGCTGCCCCGTAGTCCTTTTTACCCCACTGACTCCGGCAGCCAAACGATCAAGTTCAGCTTTTCTTAAGTTCAGTTCTTTTTCTTCATCATAGTGTTTCGCATAACCATAAGCAGTTTTATCAGCCACAGTCGCAATAGTACCAGCACGATATGAATTACCTGGCCCAAACATAACTCGAATAAAGTTATGAGCAACAGGTTGATAGTCACCTGAGAAGTTCAAATCGATATCAGGAACTTTGTCTCCATGGAAGCCTAAGAAAGTAGCAAACGGAATATCCTGACCATCTTTCACTAAGTCTGCCCCACACTCAGGACATTTTTTATCAGGAAGGTCATAACCTGAGCCATACTCACCATTTTCAAAAAATTGCGAATATTTACATTTTGGACATCGATAATGAGGTGCAAGTGGATTTACTTCAGTAATTCCAGACATAGTAGCGACCAGACTAGAACCAACAGATCCACGGGACCCAACCAAGTAGCCATCCTTATTTGACTTGGCAACAAGACGTTGCGAAATTAGATAAATGACTGCATAACCGTTTGAAATAATCGAATTTAGCTCCATATCCAAACGATCCTGAACAATTTTAGGAAGAGGATTACCATAAAGCTCGTAAGCCTTATCGTAAGTCAATTTTTTCATTTCCTCATCTGAATTTTCAATATGAGGTGGATATAAACCGTCTTTAATTGGAGCAATTTCTTCAACCGATTCTGCAATTTTGTTTGGATTAGTAATAACAATTTCTTTTGCAACATCTTCACCTAGGAAACTGAATGCATCAAGCATCTCCTGTGTAGTATAAAAATGTAAATCAGGTTGCTTTTTATTGCGATCTGGATTACTACGCTGCGCTGAAATCAAAATTGTTCTATAAATTGCATCATGCTCTTCAACATAATGTGCATCCCCTGTTGCAACAACAGGCTTATTTAATTCTTTTCCTAACTTGTATATGTTAGTTAATATTTCTTCTAATTCAGCCTCATCCGCAATTAAATGGTCTTCAATTAGCTGGGAATAGTTTGCTGGTGGCTGAACTTCTAAATAATCATAGAATTTAGCTTTTTCACGAGCTTCGTCATAGCCCTTTTGCATCATTGCAACAAAGACTTCCCCCTCTGAACAGCCCGAACCATATAATAATCCTTCATGATTATCAGTTAAATCGGATTTAGGGGTACGCGGAATACGGTAAAAGTACTTTGTATTAGCAATTGAAACTAGCCGATACATATTCTTCAAGCCAGCCTGGTTCTTAGCCAAAATAGTCATATGCTGCGGGCGAGCTCTTTTGAAAACTTGTCCATGAGCCGCATAATCATTCATCTTGCCCATATCATCTTCACCATATTTTTTGGTAAAGGCTTCAAGTAGTTTGAACATTAAATAGCCAGTTGCTTCCGCATCTTGATTAGCACGATGGTGATGCTCAAGAACAACGTTGTATTTTTTAGCTAAAGAATCTAGAGTATGTCTCGTTTGCTCAGGATGAAGTAAACGGGACACTTCTAGCGTATCTACTACTGGTTGTGCGATTTCTTGCAACCCTGCTCTTTTTAGTGCTGCATTTACAAATCCCACATCGAATTGAACATTGTGTCCACACAATGGTCGGTCACCATAAAAATCTTGGAACTGCTTAATGACGACTGCTTCATCATCAGCAGCACTCACCATTTCATCAGTAATTGAAGTTAGATTGATTGTTTGTTCGCTTAGCGCATGATGAGGATTAATGAACTTGTCAAAGCGTTCAAGTACCTCGCCATCCTTCATTTTGACTGCACCAATTTCGATAATTGTGTCGTAAACTGATGACAAACCAGTTGTTTCAACATCGAAGATAACAAACTCTCTATTTTCATATTTCATTGGTGCCGGATTAAGAACAAGCATGGCGTGGTCATCAATCATATTTGCTTCAACACCATAAACAATCTTAACACCGTTCTTTTTGCCGGCATTATATGCTTCAGGAAAGGCTTGCACATCAGCGTGATCTGTAATTGCAATTGCTTTTTGACCAAACTTTTTAGCAGCTAAAACAAAATCAGTGGCTGTGTTTGTCGCATCTAGCTGACTCATATTAGTATGAAGATGAAGCTCAGCCCGCTTTTCATCACCCTCATATTTTTCTTGTCTTCCAACATGCTCAACTGCTTCAAAACTGTTAATGTTGAATACGACATCATGACTCCATTGGTCTTCTGCAGCAGAACCCTGCATTTTAGCCCAAGTTCCTGGTTTTAAAGCTTTAATTGATTCCAATTGATCTTTATCTGAAATAAACTTTTTAAAGGAAATTGAATCACTATAGTCAGTTATTTCTCCAGTAAAGATGATTGTACCGGTTTTTAACTCTTTACTATCTGTATTAAAAATGTTTCCTTCTATAACAACATTTCTTGTACCATCAATAACATCCTTAATTTGAGTAATTGGTAATCTTTCATCTAATTTTCGATTGCCATAGTGCGTCTTTTTAGTCTGGTAAGTAGTTTGCTTTGGTCTTTCCTTGACCGGCGCAGCTTCGTATACTTCCTGCATACTTTGCTCATGCTGTTCTTGCAGTTGCTGCAAACTCTCTAAATTGCTTAGTGAATTGGCATCATCAACTTCAGTAACAAACTTTAAATTGAAGAAACCATAATCGCGCATTTCTTCTGCAAGTTGGTCCAGCATCTTTTGTTCAATAAGGCCATCAACTACCAAGTTATCTACTGGAATAATCCAACGCCCATTTTCTTTTTTTGGTTTATGACTAGAAATAAATTCGCGCGCAACTGGCTGTAAAATATCAGAATTTTGAACGGCGTACTTCCAGTAATCGGTTAAATAGTCATCAAGTCCATCTTGAGTAGATACAAAAAGCCTGGTTTTAACAAAAGATGAAAAATTTGCTTCTATTGCTTTATTTAAAGCATCATATGTTTCAAATTTAAGCGGAGTAGCAAAAAGAACATGGATATCCCATCTATGTTCTTTAGCATATACATCCACGTTCTTAATTTCACCTTTTCTTAATAAGGCATTGTCTTCAAACTGATTTGGAAAATGAATTTGTTCTAACAGTCTTAAGAAAAGTTCGTTTTTATTAGCCACAGAAATTATCCTAACTCTTTATTTACAAAATCATCGAGTTCAGAAACATTCAGCTCTATTGATTTTTCATCAGTTGGACGCTTAACCTCAATAATTCCATCACTAGCTTTTTTACCAATTGTGATTCTAAGAGGCGCACCAATTAAATCTGCATCAGCAAATTTAACTCCTGCGCGTTCGTTACGATCATCATATAAAACATCATAGTCAGCACTATATTTTTGTTCAAGACTTTCAGCCAATTTTGTTTGGTCATCATCTTTCATCTTCATTTGAACAATGTGAAGATCATACGGAGCAATTTCTTTAGGCCAAGAAATTCCCCGTTCAGTTAAATGTTGCTCAATGACAGCAGATAGAACTCTGGTTACTCCGATTCCATATGAACCCATGATAACAGGCTGAGCCTTTCCATTTTGATCAAGGAAACTTGCGCCCATTTTATCGGTATAGTAGGTTCCTAACTTAAAGATATGACCAACTTCAATTGAAGTAGTGAATTTTAATGGTAAATGGTCAACAGGATCTGGTTCACCTTCATTTGCAACACGTAAATCACTGAATTCTTCAACTTTAAAATCACGATTCAGATTAGCATTCTTAAATTGGAATCCATCTTTGTTTGCCCCGACAATTACGTTAGTCAAATCTTTAACAGTATCGTCTGCAATAATCTTATCAGCCCAATTTGCTTCAACTGGACCAACACTACCCTTGCCGACACCTGTAATTTCCTTTAATTCTTCATCAGTAGCAACACGAACAGAGTCAACATCTAACAAATGAGTTAACTTAACTTCATTTATTTGTTTATCACCACGAATTAAAACTAAAACGTGTTCTTTTTCATTAATAATGTATAAAACACTTTTTACAATTTTTGTTTCTGGTACTTTCAAAAATTCAGCTAAATCAGCAATTGTTTCTTGACCAGGAGTTGCAACCTCTTCTAGTTCGGCAACCTGTTCTGGATCTTGTTTAAATGTATCAATACTTTGAGCCATTTCCAGATTTGCGGAATAAGTACCTGCTTCATTAGTTGCAATGGTATCTTCACCAATTGCAGCTGGAGCTTGGAATTCCATTGAGTTTTTACCACCCATTGTACCGGAATCAGCAATTACTGGGGTTACTTTGACACCGCAACGATTAAAAATCGCTTCAAATGCCTTTTTCTCATCATCAAACTGCTCATCTAATTGTTGGCCAGTAGCAGCAAAACTGTATGCATCTAACATAATAAATTCACGGCTACGAAGTAAACCAAACCGAGGACGATTTTCATCACGGAACTTAGTTTGAATTTGGTAAAGCGCAATTGGCATTTGCTTATAACTCTTGAGATTTTTAGCAACAATTTCGGTAAAAGTTTCTTCATGGGTTGGTCCTAAGAGACTTTGACGTCCATGGCGATCTTTTAACTGAAACATTTCAGGACCATACTTCTGCCATCTACCTGATTCTTCCCAGAGAGTTGCTGGTAAAAGTTCAGGCATTTCCATTTCTGGAACACCTATTTTTTCCATTTCCTCTTCCATGATTTTTTCGACTTTATTTAAAACTCGAAAACCCAAGGGTAAATAAGCATAAACTCCGGCAGTAACTTGTCTTACATAGCCACCACGAAGCATTAACTTATGGCTTTCAGCAACCGCATCTGTTGGTGCTTCTTTTAAAGTAGGTATAAATATTTTAGATTGTCGCATTAAATTCTCCCCAAATTCTTTATTTAATAAAGTAGCGATATATATCGTTACCAGTAACTGCTATGATTAAAAGTAAGAGCAGACCAAATCCAACCAATTCAACAATAGCTTCATGGTTTTCAGAAATAGGCTTCCCACGGAAAATTTCAATAATATTAAGTAAGAACTTACCGCCATCAAGTCCAGGAATCGGTACTAAGTTCACAATGCCCAAGTTAATTGAAATCATTGCTAAAAATGCCAAAAGGTATGAAAAGCCCATTTGCGAAACTTGTGCTGTCTGAGAGTAAATTCCAACAGGACCAGACAATTTGTTCAGACTAAAGTTTCTAATTAAACCACCTAAAGCATTAAAAATCATTCCTGTAGTTGACACTGCTGTATTCCATCCACGCTTAGCTTTTGAAATAGCTCGATCATCACTTTGAGCTTTAATTCCTATTTGGTAAACAGTTTGACCACTGACTTTTACAACCTTTGGCTTTACCGTAGCTGTAGTAGTCTGATTGTTTTTTTCCAGAACTATCTTTAAGTTCTGGCCTTTACTTTGAGCAATTATACTAGAGACATCCTCAAATGAACTCGTCTTGTGACCATTAATCGAAACAAACTTTGATCCCTTTTCAATCTTAGCTATATCAGCTGGTGAATTAGGTGACACTGATTGAATTGTTGTAGTTGCAGGGCCTGGAATTGTAAACGTCCAAATCATGAAAACCACAAAGCCAAGCAAGATGTTCATTAAAGGTCCAGCAATATTAGTAGCAAGTTTTTGCCAAACATTTGCTTCTTGAAATTGTGTATCACGAGGTGCGATTATTAGCTCAGTTTTTGATTGGTCAATGACAGTTGCATCATGGTCAACCGAATAGCTAACTGGTTTTTCCTCGTCACCATTTTCATAGCCTTCGATTACCAGTTTATCTACCAAATCAGCCTTTATTACTTGAACTGGAATTCCTTCCACCGGAATATCTGATTCTGAGGCATCAATTTTGACCACTTTATTCTGATCATTTAGTTGAAGAACTACATTCATTCCAGGTGAAAGCTCAGTTTCATCATCCTTACTTGCTAAACGAACGTACCCACCTAAAGGTAGCCAGCGAATAGTATAAGTGGTTGGATTCCGTCTTACTTGAAATAGCTTAGGACCCATTCCAATAGAAAATTCACGAACTAAAATACCGCACTTTTTTGCAACAATAAAGTGCCCGAATTCGTGAATAAACACTAACAAGCCAAAAACTACTAAGAAAATCAGTATACCTTTCATGGAATACTCCTAATGTATAATTCCTAGTAATGCCGCGAATACCGGCAAAACAAATAGCATACTATCAAATCGGTCTAAAATTCCACCGTGACCCGGTAAAATTTTACCTGAGTCCTTAACACCATAATAGCGTTTATATGCGGATTCAACTAAGTCACCCATTTGGCCAACAATTGATAGAATCAAAGCAAAAACAACCATTTGCCATAGCGGATAATCGACATTGACGAAATATACATAGATAGCGGCACAAATGACAGCACAAATAGTTCCGCCAATTGATCCTTCCCATGTTTTATTAGGACTAATCACTGGCCATAATTTATGTTTACCTATTTTACGTCCAATCATATAAGCACCTGTGTCAGTCAACCAAACGACAACAAAAACATAGCAAAGTAAAGCTAAGCCGTTTGAACTATTTCTGATGCCTGCCATGTAGTGAAAACCGGTGCCGATATACAGTGAACCAAGTGTGTACACTGAAACATCATCAAAAGTTGTCTTATTCTTTGATAAAACTGTCCAAGTTAGCATTAACATAATTAGAGCAAAGTAAATACCGTATTTAGTCCAGTGGAACGGCATGCTCTTGATAAAACTATCGGGAACTGCCCAAGTGATTGTTGCCAATAAAGCTAGCAAAAAGTTAACAGAAACTAAAATCTGCTTTTTCATTAAAAAGATTTCACTTATTCCAACTGCAGCAAAAGCGACTGTCAGCCAATCCATCCACAAACCGCCCGCAATGACGATTGGAATAAATAAAATCAAAGCAATAACTGCTGTAATTACACGTTGTTTCATATAATAACTACCTAACTATCCGTTTCATCTAATTTGCCAAAGCGGCGATGACGATTTTGAAAATCACTAACAAATTCTTGCAAGTCCTCTTTTGTGAAATCAGGCCAATTTTTAGGGCTAAATGCAAGTTCAGAGTAGGCCAATTGCCAGAGCATAAAATTAGAGATGCGTTGTTCTCCAGAGGTTCTAATTAACAAATCAGGATCCCTAAATTCTTTGAAACTTGCGGTCATTAGTCGATTCGAAATTAGTTCTTCAGTGATTTGATCACTGGTAAGCTGCCCAGTCTCAATTAACGTACCAATTTCTTTAACCGCTGTGGTTATTTCCCTTCTTGAGCCATAATTAAAAGCAAAATTTAATATTAAACCAGTATTTTGCGCAGTTTCTGCCATTGCACGTTGAACTACATCATATGTTTTATGAGGTAATTCATCCAAATAGCCCATAATATTAACTTTTACATTGTTTTCCATTAACGTCGGCATGAAGTGGTCAAAAAAGCGTACAGGCAAGTTCATTAAATACGCAACTTCTTCTTTTGGTCTTGCCCAGTTTTCAGTTGAAAAAGCATATAGAGACAAGACTTTTATTCCAAGTTGATCAGCTGCTAGAGTGATTCTCTCAACATTGTTCATCCCTTCGTAATGACCAGCCACACGTGGCTTACCTTGCTTTGTAGCCCAACGACCATTACCGTCCATAATAATTGCAAGATGATTTAATTGATTTCTTTTTTCTGCCATTTTTAGCCTTGAGTAATTTCCTTACGCTTTTTATCAGCTAATTCATCAATCTTCTTAGTTGCTTGATCCGTTACCTTTTGAACTTCTTTTTCAAGGTTACGTTGCTCGTCCTCAGTTATTTCATCATCTTTTTGTTGCTTCTTAAGTGAGTTCATTGCATCACGTCTTACGTTTCTAACAGCAATTTTTCCTTCTTCGGCAATTTTATTTACTTCTTTGGCAATTTCTTGACGTCTTTCACCAGTCAATTGAGGAATAACTAGTCTAATAACTTTACCGTCATTTGCTGGTGTTAAGCCGAGATTTGAGGCAAGAAGAGCATGCTCAATATCATCGACACTGTTTTGGTCATATGGTGTAATCAAGAGAACACGAGGTTCTGGAATAGTCACACTCGACATTTGAGTCAATGGGGTTGGCGCACCATAGTATTCAACTTGAACGCCATCAAGCAAGGCTGCATTGGCAACACCGGCACGAATAGAGCCGAGATTCTTTTCAAAAACGCTGATAGACTTTTCCATATTATCTTGCGCTTTTTTAATCGTTTCGTTATTCATTATTTTCCACCTTCAATTACAGTTCCTATATGTTCACCCATAACGACTTTTCTAATATTTCCTTCTGTATTGACGTTAAATACAATTAACGGAATATTTGTATCCATTGAAAGTGAACTAGCAGTTCTGTCCATAACTTTCAAATCTTTGGAGATTACATCAAGTTGAGTTAACTCATTGTACTTTTTAGCGTTTGGATCAATTTTTGGATCAGCGGAGTATACTCCGTCAACACCATTTTTAGCCATTAAAATGACATCTGCATTAATCTCAGCTGCACGTAAAGCTGCAGTGGTATCAGTCGAAAAGTATGGGTTACCGGTTCCACCACCCATGATTATTACTCTGCCTTTTTCAAGGTGACGAATTGCCTTTCTTCTAATGTAAGGCTCAGCAATTTGTCTCATTTCGATTGATGTCTGTAATCTTGTTGGCACACCTACATGCTCTAGACCATCCTGAAGAGCTAAACCATTCATGATAGTTGCTAGCATACCCATATAGTCTGCTTGTGAACGTTCCATTCCCAGTTTTTCACCAGTTTCACCACGCCACATGTTACCGCCACCGCAAACGATTCCAATTTCAACGCCTAGGTCGTGAACTGATTTAATTTCTTCGGCTAAATGGCTGATAACTGTAGGATCAATTCCAGTACCTTGACTACCAGCCAATGCTTCACCAGAAATCTTTAAAACAATTCGCTTATATTTAACTTGAGTCATGACAACCTCCTCTATTAACTTTAGTTATTCTACCATATAAAAATGGCAAATGTAGGACTACAAAACAAAAGAGCAGAATTTTATTAAGAAATTTATTTTCTCTTTAAAAGCTTTTTTAATAGAAAAAAAACACACTGATTATTTAGTATTTTCTATTGAAAATAAAAAGCTCTGTAGTATTAAACAGAGCTTTTTAATCTATTATTATTTCAAATATTTTTGTGCATGTTGCGCTGCATTTCTTCCAGAATAAAATGCATATCCGGCACAAGTTCCTGGCATATTTGGACCATATGTATCTCCAGTTAAACCACTTGCATCATTACCTGTTGCATATACACCTTTAATTGGTTGACCTTTTTCATCTTCAATCTCATTATCAGGGGTTATTCTTAGACCACCCATCGTGCAATATGCACCAACTGTTAACTTAAAGCCATAAAATGGACCGTCTTCAACAGTTCTTAAATATTTTGGATCCTTGCCAAATGACTTGTCCTCACCAGATTTTACATCTTCATTGAATTTTTCAATATTTTGAACAAACTTATCTCTTGGCAAGTTCATTTTTTCTGCTAATTCTTCTAGCGTATCTGCCTTAAAGATGAATGGTTTGTTTTCACTAATTGCTTGATCAATTTCTTCTTGTAACTTATCCATCTTGTGTCCACGTTCAATGTAAACACCTAGTCCCATAAAGTTACCCTTTTCAGCCATTTCATCAATGATCTTTTTATCTAAAATGCTGTAAACCTTATTTTGACTGTACAGAGCGTTGCCAGCATATGAAAAGTTATAAACGACTGATTCATCAACAAATCTCTCACCATTTTCATTTACCCATAAAAGAGGTTGTTGTCCTGCAGCCACATTCATCTGACTCCGCATCATCTTGAACGATGGTTGGCCTGGATCTTTCAGATAGCCACCAAATAGCATTGCTGTACCCATGCCATATTTTTGACCACCAACATGCCATCCTAGTCTCAAACCATCACCAGTGCCTTTGCCACATGAAACTGTAATCAATCTGGATAAATCATAATTGGTTTCTTTTGCCATCATTTCGTCATTGTTTAAATAGCCTCCTGTTGCCAGGATCACTACTTTGGCTGTAATTGTTTCAATGTCACCATTAGCTTCATTTTTGAGTGTTACCTTTTTATTGCCATCATAATCAATTTCTAGGTTAATTGCTGATGTAGAAGTTAAAAGTTCTCCACCCAATTTTTTGAAACGAGGCTCCAAACCATTGTGCATTGCGCCATCGCCGTATCCTTTATAAATATGCCACGTTGCTTCACCAGCACCCATTGCTTGAACGCCTTCATATTCAACGCCTTCATCATGTAACCACTTAATATTCTCGGCACTAGTATCCAAGTAATTACGCCAAATCCTCGAATCAGCTTTATAGCTAGAATACTCAACTTCTTCTTTTAAAACATCCAAAGTTGAAACATTAATTCCTTTTTCTTTTTGTAAATATGAACCGACTGCAAAAAGACCCTCGCTATAATTTGCAGAACCACCAGTGTGACGCCCCTTTTCAAGCATCAAAACACTGTTACCGTTCTCGACAGCAGTTAATGCAGCAGCTTGACCAGCAGCACCCGAACCTACAACTACAACATCATAATTTTCTTTCTTTGAAATTTTCATAACCGTGTACCTCTTTAAAACTATTTATGCTTTAATAGTAAGTGCTTACAAATAAAAAATATAGACACTTTATTTTTCAACACTAGAAGTAAAAGGTTCGGATAAAGATGAATTTCACTCAATTAAATACTTTCATTACGGTAGTCGAAACAGGGAGTTTTCAAAAAGCTGCTGCAACACAATACATTAGTCAACGCGCAGTTTCACAGTCAATTGGCAAGCTTGAAAACGAACTAGGCTTTAAATTATTCGAGCGAGGCAAAAACAAGATTTCAATTACCTCTCAAGGACAGGAATTTTTCTTAAAAACCAAGGAAATATTACATAGTTTTTCTGTAGAAATCAATTCTCTGCGGCATGAAGCTGCCACCACCTATCAAGAACTAAAAGTTGGCTACTTTTCTCCTTTTGAAGGGGCATTGTTGCTACAAAAAATCTTTGATGCAAATCAAAAACAGCCTGAATTAAAAATCAAGATAACCGAGGAGAGTATTGAACACTTAATATCAGACGTTTCTCTCGGCATATTAGATTTAGCTTTTATCTTAGATTATGGAGAACAAGAATTTTTGACTAAGAACCTAACTAACAAGAGTATTTTTCAAAGCAAAATGGTGATTGGTGTCAGTAAACTCGATCCTTTAAGTAGCGGTTCTGTTTTTCCATTAACTGCTCTTAAAGAAAAACCCATTTTATATTATGGGCCTGAGAAAACCAATTATTTAAAGCATGCTTTTCTTGCTACCTTACCTGACGCATATCAAAATTTACCGGTCGCTAGAATTTCAACTATTGAACAAATGCAAATTCTTGTTTCTTCTAATCAGGCCAATGCATATTATCCAGATGGCTTACTTCAGCCTTCAAACTCTCCGAGTGAGAAAATTGAATATTTACCATTAGAGGGCAACAGCAGTGCCCAAAATTACCATGTCCAAGCTATTTATCAAAAGAAAACTGAAAAGAAAAAATTAATCCAGCAGTTTTTAAGCTAATCAAAAACCTCACTTTAGCTTAAAGCGAGGTTTATTATTAATAATCAGTTTCGTTATCTACAGTTAATAACAAATTATATAAGGCTCCATATAAATTAGAGTCATTTCTAAACTTGGCTGCAACTATTTCTGGTTTAACTAATGTTTGGCCAATGATTGAATTCATTTTGCCAACTAACTTATCATAAGCCTGATTGATGCCAGAAAGTAGAATTGGTTGAGCACTAATGCCGCCACCGATTGCCACTTTATTTATATCAACTACTGTATTCATATTTAAAATTAAAGCTGCAATGTTTAAACAATAATCATTGAAAATCTTAATTGCGTCTTCATTGCCGCTTTTAATTTCTTCAAAAGCATGAATTCCATCATTGATTTCAGAATAACCTGTTTTTTGATTTACATGCTTAACGAAGTTGACAGCAGAGCATAGATTACCGACGCTACCTTGCATTTTTTCCGGGTGGGTCAAATCAACAATCATAAAGCTCATTTCACCAGCTTGATAATGGGAGCCTTGTAAAAGATGACCATTAACTATGATGCCACCGCCAACACCCGTGCCTAATGTTAGTGCTGCGCAGTTAGTTTCTCCTTTTAAACTTCCTAGCCAGTTTTCTGCCAGAATGCTTGCTTTACCATCGTTAAGAACAGTTACAGGGTAATCCTTATCTTGATAGATTTCTCCAAAGTCAATGCCATCAAGATAAGGAATTGCACCTCCAAAACGTATTTTTGTTCCTTCGATTTTTCCAGGAGCACAAATTGCCAAGCCTTTGATTCTATCTGTATATTTTTTTACAATTTTATCTACTGCAACTAAAAAGTCAGCTTTATTGTCAGGAGTACTTACTTTGCCCTTTTCAATAATATTACCAGCTTGGTCTATTTGTGCGTATTTAATTTCTGTTCCGCCAATATCAATACTTAAATAATTTTTCATCTTCATCCTTCACCAATAGATAAATTAAAAGTTACAGCCATAAGAGCCACATAAAAGATTATAAACTAAAACTCAGTCTTTGATTGCATTACTTTTAGACAATCAAGAATTCTACTGTATCATAAATTTTCAAAAACTGCCTTTAAAAATTATATCTCACATTAAAAACTATTTTTATGCCTAATATCAAAAAGACCTCTTATCCAATTAAATAAGAGGTCTTCTAAAAAAATTTAAATCCTTAAACCTAATACACTATTCAGGCAAATAACGATTTTTCAGTAAAAAGTGACGTAACAGCTGATTAAATCGTCGAGGAACCTCAGCCATAATATCATGTCCGCAATCATCCAAAACGGCATATTCAATTCGCGAATTATGTTTAGCCATCCATTCAGCAAATTGATAGTTATAATATGGACTTTTCTTAGCAGCAAAAACAACTATTTTTTGCGTAGTGGTTGTAATTATATTTCGCCAATCTTGCTTAATGTGTTCTTGTAATAAATCCATATTACTTTGACGATCAAAGGGATACTTAGTTTTAACTAGGTTGAGTTCATTAAAAACTTCAGTATCAAGGCCATGAAGAGTTTCGTGAACCTCTGGAATAATCTTAGATTGATCTTTGTAGTTTTCCAAAGTATAATTCATGAAGCCAAATTGCCAGTCCTTAGTATTTAGCATATATGGGGTTTGATCAACGATACAAGCTAAATCAACTAAACTAGGTTTTGTCTTAATTAAATCATATAGAACACTACCACCCATTGAATGAGCAATAAATGCGGCATGACGAATATTTAGAAATTTCGCTAAACCAATCAGATCATCAGTCAATCTTTGGAGAGTATGACCATTTAATGTTTTTTCACTTTCACCCATGTTACGGTGATCATACGTTATTACTTGATATCCCATATTTAACAAATAAGATACTTGTTTTGTCCAGATTTCTTGATAACCACCAAAGCCAGT
Source organism: Lactobacillus apis (assembly GCF_002837055.1). Taxonomy (GTDB): domain Bacteria; phylum Bacillota; class Bacilli; order Lactobacillales; family Lactobacillaceae; genus Lactobacillus; species Lactobacillus apis. The sequence continues at coordinate 599,531 of NZ_PDKP01000001.1, forward strand.
CACCAAGACAATTGGCCTACCGTTTCCGTATACATGATAATTAAGTTTAACCCGATCACTGGTTAGATAGTAACTCATCTATTCTTTCCTTACAAAATTCCACGGGTTCTCTACCAAAATAGGTCCGGTAGCTGTTTTGATTAGTACTTTTTTGTTGCGCCCTGCAGCATACTCTTCTAACGAAAAGCCTTTTTCTCCATGTACAACCTGAACATCCGCATGAACTCCGTATAAATTTATCTTTCTTAATAACTCTCTTGCTTGACTCACACTGATTTCTTTTGTTGCCGACAGAATAACATCCAAATCACTGATATGCTCTGAATTATTTTTTACTATCTTCATTCCAGTGGCCATTTCGTAAGCCACCGATCCACCGATTCCCCATTTAAATTCTTTTAACAAAGGAACCATTTTAATTAGAGCTTGAAATTGAGGTAAGTTTTGGCGAGCAGGAGTCAACTCTTTCCATAACTGTTTTTTTATAAAGTAGTATGGCGAGTAACAATTTACTACTTGCTCTTTTTTTAAAAAGCAGGCTAAACGCTCATTTCTTTGAGATCCTCTTATTCCAACTGGAATTAGATTATTATCTATTTCTCCTCTTCTGACAACAACAATTTTAGCTTTAGCTAAAGAATCCTTTGCCCATTCAGGTAAAGGATTCTCGCCTAGCACCAAATCACTAGTTTTGTTAAAAGTGAGCAAATCATGTGGCCAAACTTGTTTTATTGATTCCATTGTTCAAAAACTGTTTTACGCATCTTGTTAGTTGCTTTACGTCCACTTTCAACCGCAATTGGCGTTTCATATCTAAAGTGCAAATCAGTGGGTTGGTTCTCAGTACTTTCAATTGCTTCATCAATAACGGTTTTGATTTCTTCAACTGCGTTTTCATTAGCATCCCATGAGGAAACATCCTGAACCAATTTGTAAAGAGCACCTAATTTTTCATAGTTGTGAATATCATAGGCCATTGCAGGAACATGTTTTGTGGCTTCTTCTAATTCAGCAATCGTTCTTTGAGTAATTCGAGCAGCTGAAGCCTTAGACATTGCTTGAATTGTGATTGAGTCATCTGCTAAAGCTATAATTCGGTTTGATTGCAAACCATGAGCTAAAAAGCCTCCTGAAACGGCATCCCCAGGAATAAACGCAATAACTGGATGACCTGCTTGCCGTGCTTTAGCATATGCAGCAGCAGCGGATGCCAAACTGATATGAATACCAATTAGTTCCTCTTTGTAGCCATATGCTTGACTTGGTACGTCAACAACCAAAATAAGTGGCCGTTTTTCTTTCTTATCTTTGTCTTCATCAACTATCTTGTTAACAATTTCGGCTACTAGAAAACCTTCCTGCAAGCCAACTTCTCCCTTTCGAACTCGTGGAAAACGATTATTTTCATCTGGGACAATTGCAATATATTCTTTACCATCTTTTTCAGCATGTAAAACAGTAGGATAATTTGATTCTGCATTTTCAATTCCAGTTAATTTTTCAAACCAAAGTCGACCGCGTGACTTAGTTTTCGCTTGCTGACTAGCAGTAGCTTCATTAACGACATGTTTAGTTGCTTTATTCTTAGAATAAAGGTCACGGTATTGCTTGGTATTAAGCGGTTGAGCAAAATCAATCTCATCGAGTAAAGAGAGGTAAAAATCAGCTTGGTCTGTTCTATGAGCATCCTTATTCTGTTCAATTGCATTGTTAATTGCGTCCTTAATAGCTGAAACGTCATCGTCAACTACTTCATCAGCAATTCCTGTTTCAACACGTTGACGTGTTCCTAGAGTGTCCCAAATCAAGTTCTTATCGCTGGAATCGAATTCTCTTACCCCAGCTTCTTGCTCAATTACTTCTGGACCATTCAGAGCAATTCTAGCCTTAGGTGTTGTAATCAGATAAGAAAGAATTGCACTTGTAATTGACATTCCGCCAAAGCTTCCAACTCTTCCCGGCACAATACCGATAACGGGAACATATTCTTTTATGGCAATAACCGCGTTTTGAATTTCTGAAATTGAAAGCAGGCCATAGTTTGCCTCTTGCAACCTCACACCACCTGTATCAAGAACAATAACTGGGTATTCCTTAATTCCATTTTTATTGTCTTCAAGTGTTTTTTCCAAAGCAGCTACAATTTTAGCTCCCGAAACTTCACCAATTCCACCACCTTGGAAACTACCTTCAATTGAAATAATAACGGCAGTTTTTCCATCTAACTTACCTTTTACAACAATTACGCCATCATCACTTTCAGGTACAATGTTTTGCGGCTCTAAATGAGGTGAAATAAAATCAAATTCAGGTCCAACAATTTCGCGCCCAGTGTTCTCATCAAGTAAGCTAAAAGCACGTTGACGTCCATTTAATTCAACAAAACTATTTTTCATCATTTAATGCCTCCATTGCTTGTGTGAGCCGTAAGTTAACAACGCCTGGTGTTGCACCAAAGTCATGAATCACAAATTTTCCTTTTAAAGGATAACGAGTGAAAAAGCGATCTAAAACGTTTTTCCAAACTTCTTTAAAGCCATCACTACCAGTTACTATCTCGATTGTTGTTTCATCTGCGGGGTAAAGCAGGATTTCTAAATCTCCAGATGCTACTACACCAACATGAACAAACTTTTTAACAGCTTCTGAATTTTGATAAGTAAAATTAAGTTTTTCCATCTTAACTAACCTCCTTTATGACCATGATCTGAATTTAGCAGGTGGATTGTATAAACCATGTGACCACTCAACTAAATCATCCATCGTTTGTGCAGCTAGCAATGAACGCTTTGCATCCTGTCTACGAACCCCAAGATCTTCTGGTAGAGCAATAATTCCTTTATCACGCAGCTTTTTGACCTCTTCAGGATTAGAGCGAAGACCTACAGGTGTTACACCCGCAATCGCTTCAATGGCAGCCTTACGCTCTTCCATACTATCTGTCTTATAAAGGTATGCAATTCCTTCTTCAGTTACAATATGAGTTGTATCTTCGCTATAAATCATGATTGGTACATTGGCCAATTTTGCTTCTTTTCTTACTTCTTCAGCATCCAAATGATCAACAAAGACAGGTTTCTTATTAGAACCAAATGTTTCAACCATTTGGACAACTAATTTTTGTCCTTTAGCTAGAGGATCATCAGCTGGCTTCAAACTTTGCCATGCTGCAGTTGAGTGACGTCGACCAGTTGGGTTCGAACCCATATTAGGTGCGCCACCGAAACCTGATAAACGACCGTGCGTAACAGTAGAAGAATTGCCCCATTGATCAATTTGTAACGTTGACCCAACAAACATATCACAGGCATATTGACCAGCAACTTGACCTAAAGCACGATTAGAACGCATGGTGCCATCTTTACCGACAAAGAAAACGTCTGGACGAGCAGCAATATACTTCTCCATGCCGACTTCACCACCAAATGAGTGAATTGAGTCAACCCAGCCACTTTCAATTGCTGGAATCAAAGTTGGCGTTGGATTTAATTCCCAGTTACGGCAAATTTTTCCTTTAAGACCAAGTTGTTCGCCGTAGGTAGGTAATAGCAATTCAATCGCCGAAGTGTTGAAACCAACACCATGGTTTAGAGTTTGAACATTATGCTTTTCATATATTCCGCGAATTGCCATCATGCCCATTAAAATTTGCAATTCACTAATTGCTTGTGGGTCACGCGTAAACAATGGCTCTAATTGATATGGCTTATCAGCTGGAATCACAACATCAACCCAACCAGCTGGAATATCAACTCTTGGAACTTTATCTACAATTTCGTTAGCTTGAACAATGACGATACCATCATGAAATGCAGCAGCTTCAACAATTGTTGGTGTTTCCTCAGTATTAAAACCTGTATATAGGTTACCTTCACGATCAACTTTATCTGCTGCTACTAAGACAACATTTGGAATCAAATCTATGAACAGTCGGCCAAATAATTCGAGGTAAGTATGGATATCTCCAACCTGCATCGTTTTGTCTGCAATCATTTGGGAAACTCTAGTACTTTGTGGACCAGCATAAGAAAAGTCCATCTTAGTAGCAATCCCTAAATCAAAAATATCCAAGTGTTCAGGTCTCGAAATGCTGGACATAATCATATGCAAATCATGAACTTTATCTGCATCCACTTTTGCTAAGGCTTCAGATAAGAATGAGGCCTGTTTTTGGTTGTCTCCTTCCAAAACAACCTTATCACCTGGCTTAATCAGCGCTTCAAGAACTTTAACAACATCTTCTGTTTTTGCAAACTTGCCATCAAGAAGAGCACTTGCGCCATTTAAACGTGCAGCTTTTGCATCTCGATGCGTATGCCAATTTCTTTCAGTCATATTATTTTCCTTTCCATTTATTAAGTAAAAAGTCGGCATCATCTATTGTCATTTCACTTAATGTAATATTTGATACCTGATCAGTTTTAACCTTTAATAACTTTGTAAATGCGTTTCCTGGCGAGAATTCGATACTCACTTGCGGATTATACTCAAGTGCAACATTAATCATCGTTTCCCAAAAAACAGGATGAGTTAAATTATTAGCTAGGTCGTATTTAACATCTGCAACCTTTTTTACCGGATGACCGTTATTATTGGCCAAGTAAATACAGGCAGGGTTACTTAAATGTAACTTCCCTATCTCATAATCTAATTGTTCAGCAACATTTGCCATTAGCGGCGAATGTGACGGATTAGGTACATGCAATAATTTAGCTTTAGCTGCACCTTGCTTGCTGGCAAGCTCTAACACTTGTTTAATCGCATTCAACTCACCTGACAGAGTATTTTGCAACTCTGAATTTTGATTCGACAGATATACCGGATTTTCCTCGGTATGAACCTGTTTCACAAGCTCGGCAACTTCTTGTCGAGATAAACCAACTATTACTCCCATACCATATCCTTCGGGATAAGAGGATTGCATCAGCTTAGCCCTTAAGCTAACTAATTTGAAAACATCTTCTTTTGAAATTACTCCAGCAGCATATGCTGCTCCAAACACTCCTAGGGAATGTCCAGCCACTAAATCTGGTTGCCAACCCATTTTTTTAAGTTGATCAACTTCATTAATTTGCAAAAGTAAAATACTTAATTGAATCTGTTGCGAATCAGAATAACCTTCACTAGTATCTAAAAGTTTTACTCCCGTCCAATTTTCTACATTCTGTTTCAAATTGGGGTCAACATTAGTTAACATTCCAGCTTTCTGACTTCCTTGCCCAGGAAACAACCATAAGCTTTTCACGTTATCACCTCTTTGGATCTCACAAATTTAGTTTAAACCCAATAGATAACCATTTATAATAGATAATAGGAATAATAGTTAACCAAAAAGTTATTAATTGGAGCAAAATAATGAATTTAACTGGTTTAAAATATTTTGTCAGTGTAGCTAGTTTGGGCTCTGTAACGGAAGCAGCCCGGGCAGCATTTGTCAGTGAATCCGCAATTAGTAAAACCATTAGACAGCTTGAAGAAGAAATTGGTGTAAAACTGTTTGATCGTCAAGGAAGAACAATTAAGCTGAATCAGCAGGGAAAGATCTTTTATTCATACGTTTCCGATAGTCTTAGCCTGCTGAGCCGTGGCATCAACGCAGTGAAAACTAATTCAGCAGAAGAAAATGGACAAATCAACGTTCTTTTTACTGTTGGCTCACCTTTAATTCCGATCATTGCACTAAAAATGCAAAAATTACTTCCAAATGTCAGCCTAAATATTCACCAGCGTACAACCTTTGCTAAAGACTTAAAGCAATTTGACTTTGTTATTTCTTCACATAAGATTAAAAAATTTACGGCAATTCCTTTATTAAGAGAAGAAATCTTAATTGGCTGGAAAAAAAGTTTCATGCATAAGAAAAAGTTTTTTCAAGCTTCAGAATTGAAAAATTTTACTTTTGTCGGTGAAAATGATGAAACCGAGTTACAACAAACTGTTAACCAGTTTTTAGTAAGTAATGACATCAAATTAAATTTCAAATACCAATCAGATGAACCGGCCACAGTTCGAGAAATGATTGTAGCAGGACTAGGCATGGGTTTTATTCCTAAAATCACATGGGGAAATTACTTTACTAATTCAAACTCTATCGATATTGCAAGAATCCTTCCCAATTCACCACACCGAACAATCTATTTAAATACCCCACACCAGACGTTAAATGATACTCAACGCTTATTTAGTAATGAAATTGCTAGTGTTTTAGTTGAAGCTCAATCGAATTAAAAGAAAAAATATAACTTGCCTTTTTTGAAAAAATCGCATATATTAAGGCTGAACTTCTTAGGGATCTCACAAATCTACTAAGAGAGGTCTTAAATGAAATGGATAAATATCCTTATCCGGTATATAAAACAGCAGATATTGGAGATTACTTAAAAGTCTTTGCCTGTACTGCAGTTATGTCGCAGCCAATTATGTCTTTGGTTATGGGGGTTGGTCAGCCTTTTGCCACACAAGATATATTTGGCATTATGTATAATTTGGTTAAATACACTGCACCAGCCTTTATTTTTGGCATCCTATACACCACAATTCGAACAAATGATTTGGCAGGTAATTTTTCATATAAAGCACATATGAGGTCAAGCTGGTCAAACCTATTTGTTCCGACAATTTGGTGGACGTTAATTTATTTGCTGGGAATGCCATGGCTCCAACAGATAAATAAATTTAATAATTTTGGTTCATTTTGTTGGCATTTTATTAATGGTAATGGCGCACCGCATTTGTGGTACAACACAATGATGTTGCAGTTTATTATTTTAATGCCATTGTTTTGGGCAATTAGTCGTTACGTTGGTAAAAATGTAAAAAGAGGGTTACTTGTCGCTCTAATTACTTTTGTTTTATATTTTGTCTGGCTATGGTTTTATGATTTTTACGTATTCCATGGTTCACACGAAAAAACGTGGTATATGCTAGATCGAATTTTTATTTCGTTCTTTATTTACGGCGTATTTGGAGTACTTGCATGGCAACTGAGAGATTATGTTAATTCAATATTAAGTAAATTTTGGTGGCTAATTCTATTAGTTTTTCTTGCTTGTTTTATTTGGACAAATTTTGAATTACACGGCTTTGGCCATCCAGTCCTTTTTGCAAACGCTCCGTATTATAAGCCATCAATGACATTCTATTGTTTAGCAGTCATTGCTTTAATTGCTGCTCTATGCTTACATCAAGTTAGGAATGATTCGGAAACTTCACTCAAAGTTTTTCATTTTTTAGCTACATATGCTTACCGTGCTTACCTTTCAAACGTATTTTGGAATCAACTGATTTGGCGTGGATTAAATATGGGTTACCATGCGACTTACCACCCATTTTTAACTTTCCTAGGCACCTGGATCTTAACTTGGATACTATCGTTCACTTCTGCATATTGCCTACATATTTGGTGGACAAAAATAAAAAGCTATATAGTTAAATAGACGTTAAATCAATCTAAGAATGCAAAAAGAACCCTCTATAAAGAGGGTTCTTTTTATTTAACCTAAAAATGTTTCTATTCTAGAAGAACTTTTATCCGACAGCTAAAAAAATGCTAGTACAGCTAGAATGATACCCAAAACAAATACCAAAGCTAAAATATATTATAAATAAAAAATTTAAGAACGAGCAATGTGATTTATTATCATTTCAACAAATAAAGAGAACAGTGACTGTGGATCAATTGCGGAACTATTAGCAAATGCTTTTCCAGGTAAAACAATACAATTTTTAAAATACTTGCTTAGTTTTGTGTCTGGATTAAAAGTAATTAAATAAGTTCTAGACAGTTTACTTAAAGGTTCTGAAATATATTTCTTAATGTATGGATCATTACCGCTAACTGAGAACACAACAAGTGTATCTTCTTCTTCTATTAATCCAACCCAATGTGAAGCAGCTAGATAATTATCGGCACAAAAACTGATTTTATTTAAATCCTGCATCCCCATCGCTAATTGTTTTGCAGGAATACTAGAATAATATATTCCAATTATGTAATTGTGTTTTGAATTTACTAATGCTTCTGCGAAATCACTAATTTTGTCTTCTTCAATATTTTTAAAACTATTAGCAACTTTCAGATAATTTGATAAATAACTCGAATTATTTTTTTCAAAATCAAATCGTTGCAGTAAATAATTTTTCAACTGGAATTTAAATTCTTTAAATCCTGTATATCCAATTTTTTTACAATATCTTTGCACAGAAGCTACTGATGTTTGAGCATCAGTAGCTAATTTTTGTATGGTCATCAATTGAACGTGTGCTGGATGTTTTAGAACGACATCATATATTTTTTTATCAGATTTAGAAAATTCAACATTATTTGGCTTCAAAAATTCATTTAACTTCATTAATGTTCCTCACTTAACAAAATATTTTATCACAATTTTCGATATTTTTATCATTTTATTATTGTTAACGCTTGCAATAAGTGATACTATCTTTTGTAATAAGTATCATAAATTATGATACTTTTATCATTTTATTTTTTTAAAAAATGGAGGTTAAAATGGACTATCACAAACTAGCAAAAATCATAATTGATAATGTTGGCGGGAAAAACAACGTTAAGAGCGTAACACATTGTATGACTCGCTTAAGGTTTTCTTTAAAGGACGTTTCTAAAGTAAACGAGGATGAATTAAACAAAGTTAAGGAAATACTTGGTACTGTTTACTCTGGAGACCAATACATGATAATTTTAGGCGCTAATTTATTGCCGACCTACAGCGCTGTAGTTAAGGATTTTGATTTAACTACAGAAGCCCCAATTGAAGAAAATTTAGATGAACCAACAAAAACAAAATGGACATTTAAAAATTTCGGTGGAAAAATTTTGGATTTTGTTCAGGCTTCCGTAACACCTATGTTACCCGGACTAATAGCAGGTGGCATGTGCAAAGTTGCTTTGATACTTATAGTAACCTTTATTAATCCTAACTTTGCAAAGACTTCTAGTTATATGTTTTTATCTGCCATTGGTGATGCTCCCTTCTACTTTATGCCAATCATGGTAGCATACGGAGCGTCAACCAAGTTAGGAGGAACTCAAGCTTACTCAATGATGGCTTCGGGAGCCTTGCTGTATCCTGCTTTTCATGACATTGTTAACCAATTAGCAACTAATCCAAGTCTAGCAAAACAGTCACTTTTTGGCTTACCAGTGAAAGTTCTCAACTACGGATCATCATTGCTACCTGCCTTACTTATCTCGATAGTAGCTTATTTTGCAGAAAAGTATCTTAACAAAATTGTTCCAGGTATTTTTAAATCGGTATTTGTTGGTATGGGAACAATTTTTATTTCTGGATCCCTTGGTTTCTTAGTACTTGGACCCCTTGGAAATTATCTTGGACAAGTCATAGCTTCAATAGTTATGTTTTTAAGTAAAACTGTCGGTCCTCTAGCTTTAGGACTATTAGCAGCCGTATTGCCATGGCTAGTGATGACTGGTATGCATACGGTATTATCACCATTTATGCCACAATTAATAAGTAATCCAGGTTATGATCCAATTCTACGACCAGCGTTTATCCTTCATAATATGGCCGAGGGCGGAGCCAATATTGGTGTTGCTTTAAAAACCAAAGATAAAAAATTGAGAAGTCAAGCTTGGTCCTTAGCAGTAGGGGCAATTGTTGCCGGAGTAACTGAACCGTCTTTATACGGTATCAACTTAAAATACAAAAAACCTATGTATGGTGTAATGGCCGGTGGCTTTACAGGTGGCCTTGTTGCAGGGCTTTTAAATGTAAAAGCCTATGTAATGGGATATTCAAATATTCTAGCATTGCCTATTTTTGAAAATACTATTGGAGCTATGATTGCTGGAATAATTACTGCGATTTTAGTATCAGCCACAGTAACATTTCTTTTAGGTATTAATCAAAAAAATGAAGTTACGGAAGCTACTCATAAAAATTATTCAGATGATTCATTTGTAGCTATTTGTGACGGAACCTTAGAACCTTTATCACAAGTAAATGACAAAGCTTTTTCTTCAGGAGCTTTAGGAAGCGGCGTAGCATTTAAATTATCGGGAAACTATATTTGTTCCCCTGCTAATGGCACACTATCAGCTTTATTTCCCACCGGTCACGCTTTTGGAATCACAACAAAAGACGGTGAGGAACTATTAGTTCATATAGGTATTAATACAGTAGACCTCAAGGGCGAGGGATTTAATGTGCTCGCTCAGCAAGGAGACGAAGTTAAAGCAGGCCAACCTATTATAGAAGTTGATCGTAATTACATCGAAAGTCAAGGATATGACTTGACTACAATGTTAGTTTTTACAGATACAAAAGGTAAAAAAGCACAACTTAAAGATACTGGAAAGGTTTCAGTAGGAACAATAATAAATTTGTAAGGAGTTAAAAATATGACAAGAGAATTACCACCAAACTTTTTATGGGGCGGAGCAACATCGGATTTACAATACGAAGGTGGCTTCTGTGAAAATGGACGAGGGCTTTCTACTCATGACTTTGAAACTAATGGCAATCTTAAAAATCCAAGACACCATACAATGATTACATCTGATAACCAAAAGATAAGCCCTAAAAGTGCTTTTTTTGATGCTGATGATGTCCCTGAGGATGCAAAGCCTATATTTGAGGACAAACAATACTATCCAAGCCATAATGCTGTTGATTTTTACCATCATTATAAAGAAGACATTAAGCTTATGGCTGATATGGGATTTAATGTCTATCGTTTTTCGATATCTTGGAGTAGAATTTACCCAACCGGTGAAGAAGAAAAGCCTAATCAAGAAGGACTAAAATTTTATGATAATGTCATCAAAGAACTTGAAAAATATAACATACAGCCATTAATTACAATATGTCATGATGAATTACCAATCAATTTAGCACTGAAATATGATGGTTGGAACTCAAGAAAAGTTATAGATCTTTACCTAAAATATGCTAAAACTCTATTTGAGCATTTTGGAAAACGCTGCAAGTATTGGTTAACTTTTAATGAAATCAATGCTATTCGTGGTTTTGGTCCCACTGGTGTACACAAAGCAAATGGAATTGACAGATATCAAGCCGCTCACAACATGTTCGTTGCATCTGCCAAAGCTGTTAACTTAGGCCATAAAATGATGCCTGAAAGTCAGTTTGGGGCAATGTATGCAATGAGTGCTTGTTATCCAGCAACTTGTAAGCCTGAAGACATGTTCCATAATCAATTAGAACTACGTGAAAATTGGTATTTTATAGATACTATGGGACGCGGCTATTACCCTGCATATGCAGATGAAGTTTTACAGCATCATGGAGTAAAAAGTCTGAAGGAAATAAAAATGGAACCTGACGACAAAGAAATTTTGAAAAACGGTCAGCTCGACTTTATTTCTTTTAGCTACTATCGTTCAAACATTTCTAAGGATGGAGATGCTTGGTTTAATGTCGGTGGATCTCCGAATCCATACTTAAAAACTACTCCATGGGGTTGGGGATTAGATCCTCTAGGCCTGAGATACACAATGAATATGATTTTTGATAGAATACAAAAGCCGATTTTCATTGTAGAAAATGGTATGGGAGCAATTGATAAGCCAAATCAAGATGGATATGTTGAAGATGATTATCGTATTGACTATCTAAATCAGCATCTTTCAGCCATGGCTGATGCAATAAATATTGATAAAGTTCCTTGTATTGGCTATACAATGTGGGCACCAATTGACTTAGTTTCTTTATCCACCGGTGAAATGAAGAAACGCTATGGTTTTGTGTATGTTGATATGGACGATTTAGGAAACGGTACATTAAAGCGTATTCCAAAAAAATCTTATTATTGGATCAAGCACATAATTGAAACAAACGGTAAAGCACTTGATGAAGAAAATAAATAGTTTCTAATAGTACTCTTTATTCTAAAGATTAATTTATGCTTCTTTACCATAAGGACTAATTTCCAACATTCGTTGGTATTAGTCCTTTTCTATGTAATAGTATGCCAACTCATCGTTTTATAAACTTAAAAACTCATCAACCTTTTCTAATATTTTTACTCTTCAAATTGAAAGTAATCTCCTACACGGCTTTTAAATTTAAAGAAATATATGCTTGATTTTTAACACAAAAAGCTGCGCTATAATCTAGGAGCGCGGCTTTTTTGTATGTAAAGATCATTTCTTATTTTAAAATCGATTATATAGTATTTTATGTATTTTCATGATAGGAATACCATTCCTGATATAAAAAGAAAATAGTTCTATTAAAACGAATATCATTAAAAAAGTATTTGCTTAGTTATATTAAAGCAAAATTACTATAAAAAACGCTTTTTATCCTTCTTATGAAAATGTTTCTATTCTAGACTGGCTTTTTATCCGATAGCTAAAAAAAATGCTAGTGCATCTAGAATGATACCCAAAACAAATACCAAATTATTGTTTAATTTAGAAAATGACTTTTCAGCGCTTAAATATATACATATCGTTCCGACTATCACTGCAATCATCATTATGTCAAAGCCCATATGCCTTACCTCACTTTGAAATTTATCTAATTATATTTTTCCATATTAAAATTAGTCGGTAAATTCATTTGGTTTTATTTTAGAATTATTTTATTAACTTTAGCTTTCTTTAAGAATAAAAAAACTTATCCATTAGGATAAGTTTTTAGTAAATCTTTTTTTAGACTTCAAGGACTATTTAATTTGCTCTTGAACTTCAGCAGCAAAGTCTTCTTGCTTCTTCTCGATACCTTCGCCAACTTCGTAGCGAGTGTATGCAGCAACTTCACAACCTTCAGATTTTGCGTATTCTGCAACTGTCATATCGCCATCTTTAACGTAAGGTTGGTCAACTAAGCAAATTTCGCTTAAGTACTTGTTAACACGACCTTCAACGATCTTAGGAATAATGTTTGCAGGTTTACCTTCGTTTTCAGTTTCCTTAGTGAAAACTGCCTTTTGACGATCAAAATCAGCCTTTGGAACAGAAGCTTTATCTAAGTATTCAGGGTTAATAGCAGCAACGTGCATTGCAATGTTCTTAGCTGCTTCTTCATTGTCACCCTTTAAAGTAACAACAGCAACAATTGATCCACCATTATGCTTGTAAGCGCCAAATACTTCATCGTCGTTCTTGCTGATTAAATCAAATCTTCTTAAAGTGATCTTTTCACCGATAACAGCAGTCAAGTTGGTAATTTCTTCACCGATTGTTGAACCAGCCATTGGAGCCTTTAAAGCTTCTTCTACGTTAGCAGGCTTTGCAGCAAGAATTGCCTTTGTTACATCATCAACTAACTTAATGAACTTATCGTTTGATGAAACAAAGTCAGTTTCTGAGTTAATTTCAACTAATGCAGCTGTGTTACCAGAGAATGCATATTCAGCCAAACCTTCAGCTGCAATTCGACCACTCTTCTTAGCAGCTTTTGCAACACCGTTTTCTCTTAAAATATCAATTGCCTTTTCAACGTCTCCATCAGCTTGAACTAAAGCTTTCTTGGAGTCCATCATTCCGGCACCAGTACGATCACGTAACTCTTTAACTTGTTTAGCAGTAATATTTGCCATTGATGTATCCTTTCAAATAAAAGATATTTAACTAGTCTTCGTCTGAAGTTTCTTCAGCTTCAGTTGCTTCTTCAGCACCATCAGCTGTAGCATTCTTAGTCATTTCAGCTTCTACGTCAGCGTTATTGTCATCTTGACCTTGCTTACCTTCAATAACAGCATCTGCCATTGCGCCTGAAATTAAGCGAATAGCACGAATAGCATCATCGTTTGAAGGAATAACAACATCTACTGGATCTGGATCAGTGTTAGTGTCAACCATTGCAACAACTGGAATACCAAGAATGTTTGCTTCGTGAACAGCAATCTTTTCCTTCTTAGGATCAACAACAAACATTACGTCTGGGATTCTAGGCATGTCTTCAATACCACCTAAGAATCTTTCAAGCTTATCCTTTTCCTTAGTTAATAAAGATGCTTCCTTCTTTGGTAATACTTCAAAAGTACCATCTTCTGACATCTTCTTAAGGTCCTTTAATCTTTGAACACGACTTTGAATAGTCTTCCAGTTAGTTAAAGTACCACCAAGCCAACGTTGGTTAATGTAGTATTGACCAGCACGAGTTGCTTCTTCAGCAATTGAGTCTTGAGCTTGTTTCTTAGTACCTACAAAAAGAATTACACCACCGTCTTGAGCAACTGCTCTAACGAATGAGTATGCGTCATCCAACATCTTGATTGTCTTTTGCAAATCAATGATGTAGATACCATTTCTTTGAGTAAAGATGTAAGGAGCCATTTTTGGATCCCATCTTCTAGTTTGGTGACCGAAGTGGACACCAGCTTCAAGTAATTGTTTCATTGAAACTACTGACATAATTAACTTCCTCCTATGGTTTTATACCTCTCAAGCGATCATTTCAACGTTTCACCAGTGTGTGGCACCAAAACGTTGATCACTCTTGATGTTTCTTACTTGTGTGTTTAACACACAAGTAAGATAATACTAAATTTAGGCTTAAGAATCAAGGCTAAAAATCAACTGATCGTTCACGCAAAAAATTTTCCTTCCACTGTCGTGTATGGTGCTTAAACCAATACTCTCTTTTCAATGCTAGTTGCTTATCTTGAAATTTTTCGTGATAAATCATTTTGACAGGTCTTCTAGTCTTAGTATATTTTGCCCCTTTACCAGTGTTATGTGCAGTTAACCGTTTTTGTAGGTCATTTGTAAAGCCGCCATAAAAACTACCGTCATTGCACAACAAAACATAAAAATAGTAACTTTTTCCTTCATCATGTTTTTGCCGCTCTTCATCAGTTTCACGAATTACTTTTTGAATCACAGGTAAAAAATCACCGTTTTCATCATGAACTTCAATCGCATCCCTCAAAACCAAGCCATCTGTTGCCGTGTGCTTAACAGCTTCAATAATAACTAAATTTGCATCATCTCCACGATGAGATACATACGGCTGTACAAATTTGATACTTAAATCGTGCTTTATGCAAAAATATGCAATTTCGTTAAGACGTTCAGGTCGATGTACCATATACATTTTTCCCTTCATCTTAAGAAGATCACTGGCAACCATAATTATTTCTTCTAAGTTAATTAACAATTCATGACGTGCAATTGCTTTTTTAGGATCAGGATTTACTTTATGATTCTTTGCCACTTTAAAATATGGTGGATTAACCACGACTACATCATAAGAATCTTTACGTAAAAATTTAGGTGCATCCTTAACATTTTTTTGATGAACTTGAATACGGTTTTCCATTTGATTTAATTCAACCGATCGCCTAGCTTGTGAAGCAGCCTCATCTTGAATTTCAATTGCATCATACTTAGCTCGATTAAAATATGCCATATAAATTGTTGCAGCACAGTTTCCTGCACAGAGATCAGCAACTTTCGAACTATCTTTAATTGATTCTTTAGCTTCTGACGCCAGTAATAATGTGTCTAACGAAAAGCTAAAGGCATCTTTGTCCTGAACAATTTTAAGATTATCGCTATACA
Organism: Lactobacillus apis; assembly: GCF_002837055.1. Lineage (GTDB taxonomy): Bacteria > Bacillota > Bacilli > Lactobacillales > Lactobacillaceae > Lactobacillus > Lactobacillus apis. The sequence continues at coordinate 615,045 of NZ_PDKP01000001.1, forward strand.
TATAATCAATTCGTTCATTTTTTGACAAATTTACCATAAAAATTTCTTCCTCTCCTCAAGCTCTGTTATAATATTTTACATCATTGGAGGAAATAATGTTTTATCATATCATTCGCCCAATTGCCCGCTTTATTGTCTGGCTACTAAATGGGCATTTACATGTTAATCATAAAGAACGTATCCCAGATGGGAATTATATTTTGGCAGCTCCGCATCGCACGTGGTGGGAACCGATTTTGTTTGCTTTAGCTGCAAGTCCAAAAGAATTCATGTTTATGACAAAAATTGAATTATTTAAATATCCTGTTTTAAATTTCATTTTAAAGCATGCACATGCCTTTCCAGTTGACCGTAAAAATCCTGGTCCATCTGCTCTAAAGACACCTATCAAGGGACTAAAAAATGGGAATTATTCATTAATTATCTTTCCATCTGGAACCAGACATTCCGCCGAACTAAAAGGCGGAACTATTGCAATTGCAAAGCTATCCGGTAAGCCAATTGTTCCCGTTGTTTATCAAGGTCCTCTGACCTTTACAGGACTTCTAAAGAGAAAACCACTTGAGGTTTGCTTTGGCGACCCTATTCAAGTTGATCGAAAAATCAAACTAACACATGAAAATGAAGCAATGTTAGATAATCGGCTTAAAGAAGCTTGGAATAAGATTGATCAAGAACAGAATCCTAATTTTCATTATCAACCAAAGTAAAAACAGACAAAATGAAAAGATTAAACTTTAATAAGTTTAATCTTTTTTTGTAGTGTTAAAATAATTACGACTGTAATTGAATGGAGGAAGTCAAAAAATTGTTAGAGAAAACATTTTATAAAATGATGTTAAGTAAGTCTTTTCCTTTCCCAGTGAAAGTAACCTATTGGGATGGTAAGAGTGAAGTTTATGGCAATGGCAACCCAAACATTGAAATCATTTTTAATGAAAAAATTCCAGTTAATGAAATCACCCGTAATGCTTCATTAGCACTCGGCGAAGCATACATGGATAAAAAGATTGAAATCAAGGGCAGTATACAGGAACTTATCCTTGGAGCTTATGAAAGCCCAAACAGTTTTATGCGGTCTAGTAAATTCCGCAAATTTATGCCTAAGCAAAATCATACTGAACAACAGAGTGAAAAAGACGTTCAAAGTCACTATGATATCGGTAATGATTTCTATAAGTTGTGGCTTGACCCTACGATGACCTACTCATGTGCATACTTCAAGGAAGGCAATCAAGACGACCTTGAAAAGGCTCAAATTGATAAAATTAATCACATTCTTGATAAACTACATCCACAAAAAGGTAAAACTCTTTTAGATATAGGTTGTGGCTGGGGAACGCTTATGTTGACTGCAGCCAAAGAATATGATCTTAAGGTTACTGGTGTAACTTTAAGCGAAGAACAATATAAACTTGTTCAAAAGAAAATTTACGATGAAAATCTACAGGATCAGGTAGAAGTTAAGCTAGAAGACTATCGCGAACTTGGCGATCAACAATGGGATTACATTACTTCAGTTGGCATGTTTGAGCATGTTGGTAAAGAAAATCTTGGTCAGTATTTTAATGACGTTGCAAAATACCTTAAAAAAGACGGCGTTGCCCTAATCCACGGAATTACCCGCCAACAAGGTGGCGCTAGCAATGCTTGGATTGATAAGTACATCTTCCCAGGTGGCTATATCCCAGGACTAGATGAAAATGTTCATCATATTGTCGAAAATGGTATGCAAATTGATGACATGGAAATGTTAAGACGCCATTATCAACGAACAATTGAAATTTGGGATAAAAACTTTAACAATCATCGTGATGTTATTCAGAAAAACATGGGTGAGCGCTTCACTAGAATGTGGGATCTTTATTTACAAGCATGTGCTGCCTCCTTTGAATCAGGAAATATTGACGTAGTTCAATATCTCCTAACCAAAGGGCCGTCTGGTAAAAACTTACCAATGACTCGAGATTACATGCTTAAAAATTAAAACAAACGAGCTATAACTCAATTTTTAAAAGATTAGTTACGTATTTAATCGTAACTAATCTTTTTTATTTTCAACTAGAATTTTTTGACCAAATTAAAAACAACCTTCGAATTCAATAATGATATCGAAAGTTGCTTTATAAACTTATTTACCTTTTATATTTTTACATCTTAAAGATTTTACCAGGGTTAACAACTTCATTAGGATCAAACAACTTCTTAACTTGACGTAAAAGCTCAGTGTAGTCGTGACCATAGAAATCTTCATAATAACCAGCACGAGCATAACCAATACCGTGTTCGCCGGACATATTACCATCAAGTGATTTAGCTGTCTTGTATAATTCTGAAATTACTTTATCACTTGTCTTAGCGTATTCTTCATCAGACATATCGTCAGAGCAAAGATAAATATGTAAGTTTCCGTCTCCGGCATGTCCAAAGTTTGGAATTCTAATGTTCAATTCGTTTTCAAGCTCTTCGATACGATCTAAAACTTCTGGAATGTGGTTAATTGGAACACAGACATCTATTTCATCCATCTTTGGAGTTGACTTTTGAATTGCAAGAAGTAATTCTTCACGACATTTCCAAATTTTCTTAGCTTCTTCTGAATCGGCACTTAAGATAACTGCATCTTCAGCTTTAAATTCTTTTACAGCTTCCAATGCTTGTTTCAACTCTGCTTGCCACTCTTCTTCAGTAAATGAATCGAGGCCCATGATAATAAAACCATCACCATTTTTAATTGGGAATTCATCGTTTGCGTATTTTTCCCATAAGTTAATCACTTTACGTCCCATGAATTCAACTGTAGTTGGAACAACACCGGAAGCAAGAATTGCTGGAACTGATCTAATTGCATCATTCAAAGTTGGGAAAGGAATAATTGCATTAATTGATTTACGTGGCTTTGGATACAATCTCAATGTAACTTCAGTAACAACGCCAAGCGTACCTTCTGAACCAATAATCAAATCTTTTAGAGAATAACCTGATGAAGATTTAACTGCTTTCGAGCCAAACTTATACAATTTTCCGTTAGTTAAGACAACCTTCAATTCACGGATGTGCTCTCTTGTAACACCATACTTGATTGCTTTTAAACCACCGGCATTTGTATCAACATTACCACCAATTGTAGCCCAGTGCATAGCAGGTGCTGGCATATAAGTAAATGGTTTATCAGCAAGATATTCTTCAATATCCTTTAATCTGATTCCTGCTTGAACTGTCATAGTTAAACCATCTGGATCATATTCTAAAACACGGTTCATTTTAACCATATCGAGTGAGATACCACCATCAACAGATAAGTTGGCACCCATTAAACCAGTTGAATTACCACGTGGCACCAAAGGAATATGATGATCACTCGCATATTTAACAACATTTTCTACTTCTTGATTAGTAACTGGTTGAATTACTAATTCTGGCATTGCTGTTACTGTTCTAAATTGGTCATGATCCCAATGTTTAGTTGGCTCTGTAACAAAACGCTCAGGTTCTGAAATAAATTTACGTAAATTTTCACGATCAGTATCATTAATTTGATGGTATTCCATTTCAAACTTCCTATTTCTAAAACATAAATATTTTTAATTGTTATTATAATTAATTTACATCTTTGTGTAACCGCTGTCAACAGTTGATGTAAAAGAAAAGCACGGGATAATTAAATAACCCGTGCATAAACTTATTTTTGACTGTTTTGCAACTTATATAAGTTGTAGTAATAACCTTTTTGAGCTAATAATTGTTCATGATTTCCATGTTCAACTATTTTACCATCGTTTAAAACGATAATTTGATCAGCATCAACAATTGTCGACAATCGGTGTGCAATGGCCAAAGTAGTTCGGCCTTTTCTTAAACTCTTTAAGGCAGTTTGAATTAATGTTTCAGTTTCAGTATCAACGTTAGCCGTTGCTTCATCAAGAACTAAAATTTTCGGATCAGTGACTAAAGTACGTGCAAATGAGATTAGTTGTCGTTGTCCCTGACTGAACTCGCTGCCACCTTCACCAACCTTGGCATGATATTTACCGGGAAGATTTTCGATAAACCCATCTGCTTGAACAGTTTTTGCTGCATTCTTAATTTCTTCATCAGTGATATTTTTATTATAGAGTCTAATATTAGAATTCACATCACCATAAAACATGAATGGTTCCTGTAAAACTAGACCCAGTTTTTTGCGAAGCTCTTCTTTTGGATACTTCTTTATATCTACACCATCAATTAGTACTTGCCCCTTATAGAATTCATAAAAACGCATCATTACGTTGATAATTGAACTCTTACCGGAACCAGTGTGTCCAACAATTCCCAAGGTTTCACCTGGATTAACAGTAAAAGAAATATCATGCAATATTTCATTTTTACCATCATATGAAAAGCTTACATGCTTAAATTCAATTTTACCTTTAGTAATTATTAAGCCTTTTTCAGCTTGCTGCTCAGGTTCAAAGTCTGTATTGTCAAGAATTCTAAAGATTCTCTTTCCTGCAACAATTCCATCTTGAAAGAAGGTCATTTGATCCATCATATTAGCAATTGGATTGAAGAATTGCGAGATATATTGTGAAAATGCATAAACCACACCTGCAGGAACAAAAGTCTCACGTAGTGGAAAACCAAAGTACATCAAGGTTAAAGCAAGTGCTATCGAGTAAAGCATACTCGTTAACGGTGATAAAAGTAATGAATTAAGGTTTATCATACTAAAACGCGTCTTCATTAAAGAAGTGTTTTCATGTTCAAAATTATCAATCATTCGCTTTTCTTGTTTGAATTGCTGAATTAAAGAAACCCCTTCAATTGACTCGTTTAAATTCGTATTAATGCGACTTAAGCGCTCGCGATAATTTCGGTATAACTTTGAACTTCTCTTAGAATATTGCCAAATAATTAGCAATAAAATGGGTAAAAATGCCAAAACAATTAAGCCCGCATAAAAGTTAGTCGTAAACATCGCTACTAAAGCAGAAATAATTGAGAAGAATGACATGACTACACTTGAAAGTACAACTAAGAAGTTGCTCAAAGTCATCGTATCGTTAGTAACACGCGAAACGATTGACCCGGCTGGAGTTTGATCAAAATAGCGCATTCCCAAGCTTTGCAATTGCTTATATAATGCTGACCGTAAACTCTCAAGCGATTTTTCAGAACCTAAAGCAAAAAAGTACTCGTAAGTAAACTGCAAAACCGCTTTGATAACCGAACCAAAAGCATATAAGAAACCAGCAAATAAGATGATTTGGGTTGTAACACTCTCTTTAACTAAGTAATTGTCCAAAAAGAACTGCAATCCATATGGTAGAAGCATGTTGATTACACTAACCAAAAATGCTCCAATACCCGCAATAATCATTTCATTTTTGAACCGCATTACAAAGCGCATCAAACGTTTGAAGATGCTAATTTGTTCTTTTACAGGTATTTCTTTTGACCAGACAGATTCATAATTACTTTGATCGTCCATCTTATTCACCTACCTTTGCTTCTAATTCTTGGCGTTGCCACATGTCTGCATACCAGCCGTTTTCTGCTAACAGCTGATCATGCGTACCTCTTTCAACAATTTGACCGTCTTTTAGAACCAAAATTAAATCGGCATTCATAACTGAGGTCAGTCTGTGCGTAGCAATTAAAGTGGTTTTACCTTCACGCTCTTTACTTAGTGACTCTAAAATTGCCATTTCAGTTTTTGCGTCAACAGCGGATAAAGCATCATCTAGGACTAAAATTTGACTTTGCTTCAACAAAGCTCGTGCAATTGACATTCTTTGCTTCTGTCCCCCAGAAAGAGAAACGCCGTTTTCACCAACAAGAGTGTTGTAGCCACCAGGCATTTGCAAAATATCATTGTGCAAATCACTTTTTTTAGCAGCTGACACAATCGCACTCTCATCTGAATTTGCATCTGAAAAAGCAATATTCTTTTGAATACTTGTTGAGAAAAGATAATTATCTTGCGGAACATATGAAATCTGACGCAATAAAACATTTAATGGTATTTCTCTAATATCATGACCATTTAATGTTATCTTCCCATCATATTTATCAAATTCACGCAGCAACAGTTGAATAATCGTAGTTTTACCTGCTCCGACCTTCCCAACTAGTCCAAGTGTCTGCCCCGTTTTTAAAGTGAAATCAATATTGTGCAGCACTGGAATTTGAGGCTCATCAGGATAAGCAAAAGATTTTACTTGGTATTTCAAATCACCTGCAATATCTTGAGCTTGAAGACTTTGATCAGCATGTTGATCGGTAATTTCAGGTTTTTCATCAAGTAGTTTTTCAACTCGATCATAGCTTGCGCTACCTCGCTCAAGGATATTAAATAGGTAACCAATTGCAAACATAGGCCAAACCATATTCCCGATATAGGCAATAAATGATACAAGTTGCCCAATTGATAAAGCCTTGTGACTAACCAACAATCCACCATAAATAATAGTTATTGTATAGGTCAGTCCAATAAGAAGCGTTCCCAATGGGTCAAATAATGAATCCCACTTAAAGACACGCTTATTGATTTTAATCGTATCATTAACCATGTCATTGAAGGCTTCAGTATCTTCTTTTCCTTGACCAAAGGTTTTTAGGACCTTAATCCCGGAAATCGATTCCTGAGTTTTATTGTTTAAACGAGAAAAAGCAGCCTGAGATTCATCAAACGCACCGTATAGCTGATCGCCTAATTTCCATGCCCCCCAAGCCAGAAATGGTAATGGAATAAGTGCAACGATTGTTAACCGCCAATCAACAAATACTATCATTGCGACCATTGTTGTTACACTCATCAAAAGTGAATCAACTAATGTCAATACACCTTCACCCGCAACTTCCTGAATCGCTGAAACATCATTAGTGGCGTGTGCCATTAGGTCACCTGTTCTATGGCGTTGATAGAATGTACGATCCATTTCCATAAAGTGCTCAAACAGTTTAGAGCGCATTTGCAATTCTAATTCGGCTGCACCACCCCAAATTTGACGACGCCAAAAATAGCGGAAAGCATATAAAACTAACGCAGCTAGTACAATGGCTAAGATTAAAGTCGCATATTCTTGCCAAGAAATATGACCTTTATCTAATTGATCAGCCATTAACCCCAAAATTCTTGGTGGTACTAAGTTAATTACTGAAGTCAGTGCTAGAAAAGCAACACCGATTAAATAGCGTTTCTTTTCCTTTTTAAAAAACCAGCCTAACTTAAAAAATATACCCATTTTTCACCTGTCTTTCAAAATAAAAAGGCGGAAGAAATAATCCTCCGTCTGATGTCAATCTAGTTAAGATTTTATTTTTGATGTTTCATCATGTTCATCACTTGGTTTACCTTTTTAGCAGAAGGTTTTTGACCCATTTGTGACATCATGGCAACAATCATATCTTCACTGATTGGTGGATTATCTTTAAAATATTTCTTCATGTATGCTCTAGCACCATAAAAGCCGCCAATAAGACCTATTAGCAGCGCTACAATAATTAATACAATTGCTAATCCTAAATTCATAAAATAATCACCTCAATTTGTCCAATAGATATATCTTACCTAAAAAATAAGTAAATTAAAAGCTATAAATCAGTCTTTTCTCAAGCCTTTCTTACGCTGTGCTTTTTTTGCTTTTTCGGAAGTTACTTCTTTACCATTTTTATCTACGATAACCAAGTCTTCGACATCTTGTTTAAAACCAGCACGGAAATTTCTGATAAATTCTTTGTGAAGTTTTTGTCGCTCCTCTTCTTCTTCTTTAGTTAATCCCTGAGCTTCTTTCTTATGGTATAACTCATTGATTCTATCAGTTAGTTTTTTTTCTTGTTCTTCAGTTAATCTTTGTTCATTATTTTCAGTCATTTTTGCACCTCTCATTTGTAAAAGTCTACCTTACTTTTTGGATAAAAAAAAGAATAATTATTTAGAACGCCTGTTTGTATTAGGCAACATTATTTGTTAGAATGTAGTTAATACAAAGAATTAACTAACGAATGGGAGAAAAAAATGACCAATAAGCAAAGTTCTAAGCAACTACAAATTCTTCGTTATATATATGATACCGTTGAAAAACGCGGATTCCCTCCCACTGTTAGAGAAATTTGCCAAGGAGTTGAACTCTCATCAACTTCTACAGTTCACGGTCATCTTTCTAGATTAGAAAGAAAAGGCTTAATTGTTAAGGACGCAACTAAACCTCGAGCACTAGAAATAACAGAAGAAGGCAAAAAGGCACTTGGTGTCAAGCCTACTGATATTCCAGTTGTTGGTGATGTCACAGCAGGTCAGCCTATTTTAGCCGTTGAAGATATTGAAGATTATTTCCCACTTCCCCCTGATTTAGCTAATGATGCTGGCGACTTATTCATGCTACGAGTTCACGGTGAAAGCATGATTAACGCTGGTATTTTAAACGGAGACAATGTGATTGTCCGTAAACAAAGCTCTGCTACTAACGGTGAGATTGTTGTTGCAATGACCGATGAAAATGAAGCAACCGTCAAGCGGTTCTATAAAGAAAAAGATCATTACCGTTTACAGCCAGAAAATGATACTATGGCACCAATACTCTTGAACAGCGTTCATATCTTAGGTAAAGTGGTTGGCTTATATCGAAACAACATTATTTAGAAACTATTTATTACACCATTGAAATTTACGAACTAGTTTTATTCGGAATTCAATGGTTTTTTTTCTACATTTTTTGAGTCGCATCTAAATAAAGCAGAAATGCAAAATTTGTCCTTTTATCTTTCCACAGCAATTATTAAAATGTAATTCACAAATTTTCGAAGTTATTTTGGTATTGAATGCTGTTATATCAATATTTGTTTTAAACTTTGTGAAATACAGCATAGTTTCACATCAGTTTCACACTTCGATTTTTCACAAAGTTGGAAATTAAATGTTGGCTATAATATTTGCTGCCAAATTAATGGCTGCCTCATGAGCATCCCTGCCCCAGCCTCTTTCATCATGCTTTTCTATGTCTTTAAGAGAATCTGCCGTAAATAATATTTGTGCAAAGTCGACCCCTCTAAATTGTGCACACGCAGCCATTGCTGCACATTCCATCTCTACACAAGAAGCTCCAAATTCCTTAGCCTGCTTTACTTTCTTGACTGTTTCCCTAAAGAAACCATCAGTAGTCCAGGTAGTTACTTCTTCATTCAGCAACTTTTTGGTCTTAGTTAAAAACTCTGACTTTAAGTCAATATACGTTCCTGGTTTCATATAATGAAAGGATGTGCCCTCATCTCTAATAGCTTTTGTAGGCACTAGAAAATAGTTCTCTGGTAAATCAACTAAGCAGCCTGCTGATCCTATTGCTAAAATCTGTTTAACACCATAACTTATTAGCCAATCTAATAGCTCTACAGCAGCTGCAGCACCTATTTTTGCCTGACAAAAAGTAATTTTTTGTCCATCTAAATCAACCTCATATATTGGGGTTTCTCCTTCAAAGCAGTCAAAGAACCCAAGCTTTTTATGAGGATAACGAGCCAAAAAATCACTGATTACATCAGGAGTTAAGAATGCGAACAGCAGCTTGGGCTGAAAATGAAAGTGATTAATTTCTTTTTCGTGATCTCGTTCTAAAACAGCCCGCGGTTCAGGATCAAAATTTAACAAAAATGGTTCTTTCATAGTTCTTTTCCTCATTAAAAATATTTTAATAAATATTTTAATAAATATTTTAACATAAACAAAAAAGAGAATCACTCCATTGCGGAGTGATTCTCTTTTACTTAAACGTGAATTAACGACGCTTTTCTGCGATTCTTGCAGATTTACCATGACGTTCACGTAAGTAGTAAAGCTTAGCACGACGTACACGACCGTGACGTAATACTTCAATCTTAGCTACTCGAGGGTCATTTACTGGGAAGGTACGTTCAACACCAACACCGGAAGCAATCTTACGAACAGTATAAGTTGCAGCAATACCTGCACCCTTACGCTTGATTACAACACCTTCGAACATCTGAATACGTTCGTGAGAACCTTCAACAACACGTACGTGAACACGAACAGTGTCACCAGCACGGAAGTCAGGAATATCATCACGTAATTGTTCTTTAGTTAATTCTTGAATTAATGGATCCATATTTTTCTCCTTCTTCGGCATTCATCAACGATTATCTGCGCCAGCGGAACACCCATAACTATTAGTACATTACAATTGCACCTTTGTTATATTAGCAAAGAAAGCTTGTAAAATCAAGCCTTTGTGTCTTCTTGTTTAATCTCTTCTAACATGGTTTTTTCTTGAGAACTCAGTTCATAATTTTTCAGTAAATCAGGCCGATGTAAATACGTTGCTCGTAGCGACTCTTTATGACGCCATTCATCAATTTTTTGATGATTCCCTGAAGTCAAAACAGCTGGGACTTTCATTCCTTCAAAGTCTTCTGGTCGAGTATACTGCGGGTATTCTAATAAGCCATGTGCAAAGCTTTCTTCAACTGGAGAGGCTGCGTTACCTAAAATACCAGGTAATAGCCGTACAGTTGCGTCTACCATACTCATCGTTGGTAATTCTCCACCAGTTAAAACATAATCTCCGATTGAGACAGTTTCATCCGCTAAATCATAAACACGCTGATCAAAACCCTCATAATGGCCACAAATAAAAGTTAAATTATCTTCTTTTGACCATTCCTGTGCCATTTTCTGATTGAAAGTCTTTCCTTGTGGTGCCGTAATAATCACTTTACCTTTATTGGCAAGTGAATCAAGTGCCTTTTTAATTGGCATAATTTGTAAGACCATGCCTGCACCGCCGCCGTATGGAGTGTCATCAACATGATGATGAACATCAGAAGTAAAGTCACGAAAGTTAACTAAATTTAGTTCCCATTTACCATCTTCAAGACCACGGCCAAGCATTGAAGTTGTTAAGGGGGTAAACATATCCGGAAAAAGTGTCAGAATATTAACTTTCATCTCGCAAGCCCTCCAATAGTTCTACGTACACTTTTTTAGCGTCGACATCGACTTTTTTGACAACTTCATCAATATAGGGGATTAAATACTCGTTGCCTGATTCTTCAGTAATTTCCCAAACGTCATTAGCTCCTGGAGTTTCAATTCCAGTGATTTTGCCCAAGTCACTACCATCTTGATTATCAATAACCGAACACCCTAAAATATCACGATAATAATAGTATCCTTGTGGCAGTTCATGTTGTTCAGTCTCGCTAACAACCAAGATTTTTCCCTTGAGTAATTCTGCTTGCTCAATTTGATTGATCTCTTCAAATTGAATAAGCCAAAATTGTTTAAACGGTCTGCTACTCTTAATTGTTAATTCCGTTTGCAGATCATCTTTCAGTGATAACTTGCTCCCGGGAGCAAACCGTTCATCTGGGAAATCGGTAATTTGCGTTACTTTGACTTCTCCAGTTAAACCATGTGTCGTCAATATGCGCGCAACGTCATAAAACTGCATCTTTTCTCCTAAATTTAAACCAAGAAAAAAGTTTGAAGCAAACTACTCCAAACTTTTTCTAACAAATTCAATTATTTGTTGAATTTTGATTCGTGCAACTTCTTCATTAAGCCAGCGCTTGAAAGAAGTGAACGTACAGTATCTGAAGGTTGTGCACCCTTCTTCAACCATTCAAAAATCTTGTCTTCATCAAGCTTCAATTCCTTAGGTTCTGAAACTGGATTGTAGTAGCCTACTTCTTCAATAAAACGACCATCACGTGGCATTCTTGAATCTGCAACAACTATTCTGTAGAAAGGTTTTCTTTTGGCACCCATACGGCGCATACGAATTTTTACTGACATAAATTAATATCCTCCTAAAACTTACGAATAATAATATAGCATGTTTTTTTGAGGGTGTAAAGCTTTTTCCCTTAACAGGTAAAAACTAAGAATGATAACGTTTGACCTTCATTCGCTTCTTCTTATTTTTCTTAAACTTCTTGCCCATTCTTCTCATTGCAATTCTTCCCATTGGTGAATCCATACCAGGAATATTCTCCATTCCTTTTAAATTCCCTTTGGTTATCTTACTCATCATGTCACGAGCTTGCTTAAACTGCTTAATCATTCGATTAACTTCAACAATCGGTCTACCAGATCCAGCAGCAATTCTCCTTCTGCGACTTGGATTTAACAATTCAGGATTTTCACGCTCTTCTTCTGTCATTGAAGAAATAATTGCTTTAACATAGACGATTTGCTTTTTATCAAAATTGACATTTTTTAGCTGAGGGTTGTTAGCCATTCCAGGAATCATCTTAACAATTTGGTCAAGTGGTCCCATCTTTTCAACTTGTTCAAGCTGATCAACGAAGTCATTAAAGTCGAAGGTATTCTCCTTCATCTTTTCTGCTACTTCTTCAGCTTTTTTGGCATCGTAATCTTGCTGAGCTTTTTCAATTAGAGTCAGCATGTCACCCATGCCCAAGATTCTGGAGGCCATCCGATCAGGATGGAATTGTTCAAGGTCAGTTAATTTTTCACCTTGCCCAGTATAAATAATTGGCTTTCCAGTCACAGCTCTAATTGATAAAGCTGCACCACCTCGAGTATCACCATCTAATTTGGTCAAAATGACGCCGGTAATGTCTAAGCGACTATCAAACCCCTTTGCTACATCTGTTGCTGCCTGACCAGTCATTGCATCAACTACAAGCAAAATATTATCTGGATGTGCAATTGCTTTAACTTGCTCAAGCTCTTCCATCAATGGTTCGTCAATTTCTAGTCGACCAGCCGTATCGATAATGACATAGTCATTTTTATTTTGATCAGCCTGTTGCAGACCGTTTTTTACAATTTGAGCAACGTCTTTTTCATCCCGCTGACTATAAACCGGAACCTTTAATTGATCACCTATTTGTTCAAGCTGATCAATTGCGGCAGGTCGGTAGATATCGCCCGCAATCAATAAAGGACGGGCTTTTTCTTTTTCAATCAAGCGATTAGCTAGCTTACCAACAGTTGTCGTTTTACCGGTACCTTGCAAACCAACCATCATAATAATAGTAGGAATGTGCTTAGATTTGTTAAGTGTTGTAGCACTCTCGCCCATCATCTTAGTCAATTCATCATTAACAATTTTAATGACTTGTTGACCCGGATTTAAGCTTTCTTGAACCTCTTTTCCTAAGGCTTCTTGCTTAATCTTTTTAATAAAGTCTTTGACAACTTTAAAGTTAACATCCGCTTCGAGTAAAGCTAGTCTGATTTCACGACTGGCATTATTGATGTCCTCTTCAGAAATTTTACCCTTACCAGATAAATTGCGTAGAGCTTTTTGAATTCTTTCACTTAGATTCTCAAACGCCATGAATTATTCTCCCCTCATCTTGTGCAATAACTCGTTAATATCATTTAAAGCTTGATTTTGCTGCTTTTCTTTAATTGCAATGGAAATTTGACCTAGCTTCTCTTCAATTTCATTATAGTCTTTTTGCATATGCAGTTTTTCCTCATAATTGACTAGCAGAGTGCGGCAACGCCGTAAGTTATCATAAACCGCTTGCCGTGAAACTTGATGATTCAGAGCAATTTCACCCAAAGAAAGATCATTATAATAATAATCTTCAAAATAACTTTGCTGGTTTTTAGTCAATAATTTTCCATAATAGGCGTATAAATCACCTAGGACTTCATTTTTTGTTAGTTCATCCATTGCGTTCACCTTGAACCAGTATAGCAAAAATGCGCGTACTTGACGATCTAGAAAGATGAGTTTACCTAAAAAATCCAATTAAAGTTTCTTGCATTCAAAGATAATAGCTTGTATCATTACGGTGCTATTTTGTCTAAAAGGTAAGAATACACTAATGACAAGCTTTTGCTTGTTAAATTTAACATAACACTAAGGAGATTTTTGTTTGAACTTTTGGAAAAAAATGAATCGGAAAGAAAATCCGGCCATTTATCAAGAAAAAGATGGTCACTTAATCCGCACATTAAAAGTCCGAGATTTTTTAGCTTTAGGTGTTGGAACAATTGTTTCAACCTCAATTTTCACCCTGCCTGGTGAAGTTGCTGCCCTGCACGCTGGTCCTGCTGTCGCGATTTCCTGTGTAATTGCTTCAATCGTTGCTGGTTTGGTTGCATTTGCCTACGCTGAAATGGCAGCAGCAATGCCATTTGCAGGCTCAGTTTATTCATGGATTAATGTTATCTTCGGCGAATTCTGGGGCTGGATTTCTGGCTGGGCACTACTTGCTGAATATCTTATTGGAATGGCCTTTATCGCCTCTGGGCTTTCAGCCAATTTCCGCGCTTTAATTGCTCCACTTGGGTGGCAACTACCAAATGCGTTAGCTAACCCTTTAGGAGTAAACGGCGGCTTCTTTGATCTCATTGCCTTAATTGCGATTACACTAGCTGCTCTGATTGTTAGTTGCGGTGTATCTAAAGCTTCAAAAATTGAAAATGTTTTAGTTGTAACAAAAGTTCTGGCAATCCTTTTATTTGTTGTTGTTGGTCTAACCGCAGTACAAAAAGTTAATTTCATTCCCTTCGTTCCTTCATACCGGCCTACTAGCCATGGTGCTTTTGGTGGTTGGCAAGGAATATATGCTGGCGTTTCAATGATTTACATTTCTTTTTTAGGTTTTGACACAATCGCTTCAAATTCAGCTGAAGCAGTTAATCCGCAAAAGACAATGCCGCGTGGAATTATCGGTTCCTTGCTTATTTCAGTTGCATTATTTGTTGCTGTTAGTCTAGTTCTAGTAGGAATGGTACCTTATCAACAATATCTTAATTCAGCAGAACCAGTTGGCTATGCATTAAGGCAAACGGGTCATGGAATGGTCGCAGTAATTGTCCAATCTGTCGCAGTTTTAGGCATGTTTACTGCTTTAATTGGCCTTTGCTTGGCTAGTTCACGTTTGATATATTCGTTTGGTCGTGATGGGATGCTACCTAAAAAATTAGGAAAATTATCGGCTTCTCGTCGTCCAACATGTTCGCTATGGACAGTTGCAATTATTGCTATCTTTATTTCTGCCTTCATACCGTTTACCTTTTTAACGCAATTGGTATCTGCAGGAACTTTAATTGCCTTTATGTTCGTTTCAATCGGAATTTATCGCTTACGTCCGCGTGAAGGAAAAGATATTACTGATCCAGCCTTTAAAATGCCATGGTATCCGGTTTTACCGTTCTTAGCATTTTTGGGATCTTTCGCCGTTTTCTGGGGATTAGACATGCAAGCTAAAAAATACATGTTCTTCTGGACCATTATTGGGCTTATTATTTATTGCTTTTACGGAATCAGACACTCAACGATGGATAAACGAAATTAAATAGCATTAAAAAACCTCCTAGTAAAAACTAGGAGGTTTTTTCACTTATCTCTAAAAGTGACTTATAGATTAGCATCCATATTAAAGGTTAGCTTAGACATATTGATAGAATCAATCATCATTTGTGCCCATAATTTTTCTGAACGTTTTCTAGTATATGCAACGGTCTCTTGATTTGCCTTCGTTAAGTAAGCAGTCAATTCAGCTCCAGATTTTTCACCGGCACCTTCAATAACGTCATGTACACGGTGACGATAGTATTGGTTCAGTTCATTCAAGTAATCAGTATCTAACTGAACAAATTGTGGGTAATGACTCTCTACCAACGCTGCAAGTGACTTGTAGTACCACCAAGCGTCATCCATATTGTAATCCATTGAAGTATTGTTATATGAAGGATCAGTATCATTCATATTAGCAAAAAATGGAACAAATGGCGTGAATGTTGGTCCACCAATACAAAGCCACATTACAGCAGCCTTGTCGTCTGGCACATCATTTCTTATTTGTAAGATATGCGCATTTTGAGTACGATTAAGTCCAATTGGACGGAAGCGGTGCTTTTCTTCTTCAGTGCCCTTACCAAAAGGATCATATGGAGTGTTTTGATAATGACTACCTAAAACAAATTCGATATCTTCACGAGTGATTTTTTTAGCAGCACGTCTAATAAATGGCAAATCACCGTCTGTTGGATCTTGTTCAATCTCTGGATTAAAGTACTTTTGACCATACCAAACACGGTTAGTGTTGTAAAAACGATCTTGTTGACTGTAAGTACCAAAAATATGGCGGAAGTTCCAGCCTTCATGATCGACATTCAAATGATGTTCCTCAACAAACTCGCGAATACCGTCACTCCACATGAAGTTGTCAGTATCTTCAAAATCAACTTGCTCAATTGAAACACGATTAGCTGCTACAGCATATGCATCATCTGGTATACGTTCAGCTACCCAATGATGACCGGTAACTATTTCCATGTACCAAATTTCGTCTTTATCACCAAACAGAACAGAGTTTCCAGCTGGTGAACCATATTTAGCAATTAATTTTCCTAAGTACTCAACACCGTTTCTAGCGGAATGAATGTATGGCAAAACAACTGTCTGCATACAATCTTCATCAAGACCATCTTTTACAAGGGGATCATAGGCCAATGCACGTTCATTACCATAAGTTGATTCAGTACATGACATTGCAACATTTTCTTGATTAATTCCACTTTCATCGTAGTAACCACGATTTTTATAATCAACATTAGGAACTGCTGGAACTGCTTGAGCATCTTCTGGCAAATCCATTTCAAATTTGTTTAGCCAAGACTTAATTTTACGGCCCTTTTCACCTTTTGCGGCAGGTTCGATAATGAACTTCTGTGGTGTAATTGGACGAAAAGTATCATCGTTTCGGCAGATCATAGTCGAACCGTCAACAGAAGCATTTTTACCTACTAAAATTGTGGTACATGCGCTATATTCTTTCATCAAGTATCTCCTCTTTTTGTTCTATCTTTCTATCTTAAACCAAATCGTGGAAAAGACCAACTGCATAGTCTGCGGCATCAAAATCGGCTAAATCACTTGCTTTTTCACCAAGACCAACCAATTTCACAGGTAATTTCATTTCGTTTCTAATTGCCAAGACAACCCCACCTTTAGAGGAACCATCTAATTTAGTCAAAACTAAACCCGTTAATTTAGTTGTTTTGTCAAAGTCTTTTGCTTGAAGTAATGCATTCTGGCCAGTTGAGCCATCTAAAACAAGCAACGTTTCTGTTGGTTCGTCAGGAGCTAATTTTTTAATTGTTCGCTCTATTTTTTCAAGCTCATTCATCAAGTTCTTTTTGTTTTGCAAGCGTCCAGCAGTGTCAACTAGCAAGTAATCAACTTGTTCGTCTATTGCTCTCTTAGTTGCATCATAAACTACCGAGGCTGGATCCGCTTGCTCCTTACTAGTAACAACTGGAACATCGACACGTTTGCCCCATTCAACTAATTGTTCAACTGCGCCAGCTCTAAAAGTATCTGCAGCAGCAAGTAAAACAGATTTACCTTCGTCTTTAAGACGTTTAGCTAATTTTCCAATTGTGGTAGTTTTACCAGCGCCATTAACACCAACGAAAAGATAGATATTAGTCTTGCCATCATCATGATGACTTAGTTTTTCGTTTTCACTGTCACCGTTTTGATCATATAGCTCAACCATTTTCTCAACAATGACTTTTTTAAGATCATCGCGAGATTTAGCTTTTTGTAGTTTAGCCTCATCCCTCAAAGCATCGGTTAACTGCTCTGCTGTCTCGTAACCAACATCTGATTCAATTAACAGCTCTTCTAGATCATCAAAGAAGTCTTCATCAACCGTTCTGAATTGTGCAAAAAAGCGATTCAAACGTGCCCCAAAGCCTTCGTTCGTCTTCTCTAATCCCTTTTCATATAACTCAGTCTGACTTTCAGATTGTTGTTCTTCAGAACTGGTTTGATTCTCTTCTTCATTATCCGTTGCGTCAGAATCAACGTCTTCTTGGGCCGTATTTTCTTTATCTTGTTCAGATTGCTCTTCCTCAACATCATTAGATTGATTCGAAGAATCATCTTCCGTATTCTTTTCTGTTGTTTCAGCTTCTTCTATACTTTCATCTTGCTCTGCTTCTTCAACGTCAGCTGCTTTTTCACCGTTTTCTTCTTCGGCTTTCTCGTCCTTTTTGGTTTCTTTATCTGTATTTTCATCTTCACCAAATAAAGATTTTTTTATCTTATCAAATAAACCCAAAGTTAATTCACCTCATCTTTTAGTTCTTTCAATGAAACCGAGAGTACTTGCGAAACCCCCGATTCCTGCATTACTACCCCATATAACTGATCCGCGCGTTCCATCGTTCCACGTCTATGCGTAATAACAATGAACTGAGTATGCATATCATATTCTTCCAAAAAGTTGGCAAACCTAGTTACATTAGCATCATCAAGAGCGGCCTCAACCTCATCCAAAACGCAGAATGGAACAGGTTTGTATTTTAGCATCGCAAACAATAATGTAATCGCAGTTAAAGCACGTTCACCACCGGAAAGTAAACTTAAACGTTGTGACTTTTTACCAGGTGGCTCTGCCATGATTTCGATTCCAGTAGTTAACATATCATCCGGATCAGTTAAAACAAGTTTAGCATTACCGCCGCCAAAAACTACTGGAAACAGTTGACTAAAGCTCTCAGCAACTGCGGTAAATGTCGCTTCAAATCTTGAACTAACTTCTTGATCCAATTCGGCCATCGATTCGCGCAAATTGTCACGACCCTTAATTAAGTCATTTTGTTGATTGTTAAGGAAGTCGTACCGTTGCTTAACGTTCTCATACTCTTCAATTGACTTTAAATTAACTGGCCCAATATCTTCAAGTGACATTTTGTGTAATTTTACACTCTTTTGAAGTTGTTCACGGGTTTCTTGACTATTTTGACTTTGCGCCTGATCCAAAGCAGCTTCAAAACTCAAAGAATAATCTTTACTTAATTGGTCAAGTCGTTGATCAATTTGACTAGTTAGACGAGCAATCTTAACTGAGAAGTCTTCTTGTTCACTTGCTGCATCTTTGCGCAAATCATAGTTTCTACTTGCCACTTGATCGAGCTGATTAATCTTAGCATCAAATTGTCCCAGTTTTGAACTAAGATTATTTAAACTAGCTTGTAATTCTTCTTTTTCAATAGAGCCTTGCTTAATTTCTTCATCCATTTGCTTTTTCTTAGCCTGGTCTAGCTCGCCACTATGACTGAGGGAAGATAATTTTTCGGATAAAGACTTGAGCTGAGCTTGATGCTGTTTCAAGCTTACGGCCTTGTCATTTTCTTGTCTAGTTAAGTTTTCCAACTTATTAGTATAAACAGCAATTTGCGGATCTAATTCAGAAAGCTGTGCCTGAACTTTTTGATTAAGCTCGGTAAAGTTTTTGATTCTATCTTGTATCTTGCTAATTAATTCTTTTTGTTGGTCAATTTTTTTGACAAAATCAGCTTTTTGTTTTTCAGCTGACGAAATCTTTTCTTTAATCTTTGCAATTTGCTCGTCACGTTCTTGTTGATGAGCTTCCAGCAAACGTTTGGCAGCCTTTAAGCGATTAACTTCCTTCTCCTGATTTTGAAAAGAAAGAACAGCCTCACCTAAGTCTCTGCTATATTCTCGTTCCTTGCTTTGTAGCTGAGTAATTTCTTCAGTTAAAGAATCACTAGAATCAGATAGTTCAGTAAACTGCACTTGATCCTTTGCCATTTGCTCTTTCAGTTGAGCAAGTGTTTTCTTTAATTGGTTAAGTTCAGAAACAGTCTGAAGCGGGGAATTATTTTTTTGATTTCGCGCTCCTCCTGTCATTGAACCACCAGGCGAAATAATATCACCATCGAGTGTAACAATACGATACCGAGCAACTCGTTGCCTAATTTTCATTGCGTTATCGATTGTGTCAACCACAATTGTGCTGCCTAACAAATAATTGATTGCAGCACTAATATCTTCTTCAGTAGAGCTTTTGACAAGCTGGCTTGCTATCCCTTGATAGCCGTCATAAGATTCAACAATCTTAACTGTTGAGGAAGGTATTTCATTTACTCTTAAACCATCGAGTGGTAAAAAAGTGGCACGACCACTATGATTCATTTTTAATCGATTAATCGCATCCCGCGCACTAGTGCGAGAAGTGGTCACAAGATCTTGAACTCCTCCGCCTAAAGCAGTAGTCATTGCCGCTTCAAATTCAGCCGAAAAAGTTATTAGTTCTCCAACCGCACCAATAACTCCTGGAAAATCACTTAAGTTATTAAGCACATTTTTTACACCATAATAATAGCCTTCATGCCGGTTTCTAATGTTTTTAAGTGCTTCATACCTAGCATTAACCTGACTATAGCGCTGGTTATTATCACTGACTACTTGACGCAAATTAGCTAAAGTTGCTTGTTGACTAGCTTGCTTGTCAGTCAATTGCTTTACATCGGCTCTAGCTCTTTGATGTTTTTCTTTTAATTTTTTTCCTTGTTCACGTAGTCGTTTAAGCTCACTATCCGCTTTTTCTAGCTGATTAACTACATCATCATTCTGGTAATCACTATCATCGCTAGTGCGCTTAAGTTCTGAATTTAAATAAACAATTTCATTATTATTAGAGGTTTGATCTTGCAAAAGTTGAATATAATCAGCTCTTAGATCGTCTAATTTCTTATTTAACTGCTCTGGATTTTCATCCAATTGCTCGGTTAGCTTAGTTCTTTTATCTTTCAGTTGAGCTTGTTCTTCAGCCAGTTCCTTTTTTTGCTGAAGTAGCGCCGCAGATTCTTCTTGTAAGTCAGCAATCTGCTTTTTTAGATCTGCCAGCTCCTTCTGATACTCTTTCTTTGTTGCTTCACTATACTGTTTGCTTTGCTCAGCAACCTGCAATTCAGTATTCAAATCAGAAAGTTTCTTTGTCAAAGCAAGTAGTTTTTCCTGAATTTGTTCGCGTTCATCATTTGCTGCTTTGTACTCTGAACGCTTAGCAGCAACCGCTGCTTGAGATTCTTTCACTTCACTATCAAGCTTTGATAAAAGAACTTGGTTTTGATCAGCTTTTTCTTGAACTGCCTTTTTTTGTTCATCTAAGTCTTCAATTTCAAATGCTAATAGGGTTTTTAAATCTTCATCTAAGCTATCTTTTTGAAACTGATATTCCTTAGCAAGTGAACTTTGCTCATGTAGCGGTTCAATTCGTTGTTCCAGTTCCTTGACCAAATCGTTAATTCTGATTAGATTTTCAGTAGTTTGGTCTAATTGAGCACTGGCTTCTTCTTTTTGCTTTTTAAAATGTAGTATTCCAGCAGCTTCCTCAAATAGACTTCGTCTTTCTTCCGGTCTAGAATTTAGAATCTGATCTACTCGCCCCTGCGAAATAATTGCAAGACTATCTTGAGAAATTCCTGAGTCCAAAAATAAAGCACGGACATCTTTTTGCCTTACACTACGCTTATTGATTAAGTACTCATTATCACCGGAACGCAATATTCTTCTAGTAACAATTACATGATCATCATCAAAGTTAAGTTCACGTTTTTTGTTATCAAAAATCATTGAAACTTCAGCGCGATTAGCGGGTTTACGAAATTCACTACCGGCAAAAATAACGTCTTTCATATTTGACCCACGTAGTGACTTAGCACTTGATTCTCCCATTACCCAACGTATTGCTTCAGTAATATTACTTTTACCACTACCATTTGGACCAACTATTCCAGTAATACCCGTGTCAAATTCAATTTTTGTTTTTTCTGCAAATGATTTAAAACCATCAATGATAAGTTCTGTTAATGGCAAACACTTATCCTCCTAATTGAGTTCGTTTAAGGCAACCTTAGCAGCTTCTTGTTCAGCCGCTTTTTTATTATGCCCATTACCTTGAGAAATCACTTTCCCATTTACAACTAACTGAACAGTAAAACTAGAAGGTGTCTGAACTTCTTTTATTACTTGATATTCAATTTTAACCGGTCCGTCCTGTTGTAAAAATTCTTGTAAGTCTGTTTTGTAATCCCGCGATGCGTCAAAGTGACCGGCATCAATTTCTGGGAAAACCGTCAATCTTAGAAAGTGTTCAACTGCATTCATGCCTTGATCAAGAAAAAGTGCACCGTTAAATGCTTCAAAAACATCTTCCAAGAGCGTTTTTCTGGCTCTTGCTCCTGCTTTTTCCTCACCATGACCCAAATTAATTTCAGTTGGAAAGCCAAATTCTTGTGCAAACCTAGCAAAGCCTTCAGTATCAACAATATTTGACCGCATCCGTGTTAGTTCCCCTTCATTAAGTTGTGGGAAATTACGATACAAATAATCTGAAATGGCTAATTCAAGAACTGCATCGCCTAAGAATTCCAGCTTTTCATAATCACGAACGCCATCGTTCGGATGCTCGTTGGCATACGATGAATGTGTAAAAGCTTCCTCCAATAATTTTGGGTTATTAAAGCTAATCTTGTATTTGGTTTTTAATTGATTAATAAATTTTGTACTGACCATCTTTTCAGCCCCTTTTTCTTTATAGATTATACCAGTTTTTACCTTAAAAAATGAAAAAGAAAACTATTACATCAAATTCATGTAATAGTTTTCTATAAATATTTGGCCTATCTACCTTAAGCAAGATACTTTTACTTAGTAAAAGCTACTCGATACCACAATGGATGGTCGTTATTCATCTTAGATGGCTTATATGAATATCCAGTCAGCTTACTGTTAACAGCATCAATCTGGTACACGTTGTATGTTGGAACAACATATGCTTCATCAGTCATATATTTTTGCCATTCATGGAATTTTTGAACACGATATTTATGATCAAAGGCTTTCTGAGAGTCCATTTCTTCTAGCAATTTAGTGTTTTCAGGTGTTACAAAACGGGAATAGTTCTGCATGGTTCCTTCACTATACAATTCGGCCTGTGAGGGTTCAGATGAAAGTGTCCATCCCCCTAAAAAGACGTCAACATTTGGATCATCATGTATAACCTTGTCATAGAATGAGTTGAACTCTGCTAAACGACCTCCTACTAACTTAACATTCAAACCAACCTTTTTCCACTGCAAGATATAGTTCTGAATAATCGGCTCGTCAATTGGTGTCTTAGCCTTAGCCAACAAGTTAATTGTTAACGGCTTACCATCAGGAGTTGTGCGCCATTTACCCTTCTTCTTATAACCAGCTTTATCTAAAATTTGATTAGCCTTCTTAAGATTAAAAGTGTAGCCCTTGTTGCTCTTATCAAAGTAATCGCCATATTGAGCAGGAATCAAGGTCGGAATTTGGAAACTTAAGCCGTCAGTATAGTGCCTATATACAGAATCCGTGTTTAATGCATATGCCATTGCTTGACGAAGTGACTTGTCACCCATCTTAGCTTTAGGATCCATTACATTCTTAGACTTTGCGTCATCCCACTTCCCGACCTTAAACGCCATGTAGAAATAGGCTAATGGTATTTGGGCAACAAAATTTACATCCTTAGTGTCTTTTACTTCTTTCCATTGACTGTTCACAACCCGCGCAATATCAAATTTATGACTCTTAATAGATTGTGAAGCAGAATTTGTAGTAACCACTTGATACTCGATTTTGTCTAATTTCGGTTTACCACGCCAATAGTACTTGTTAGGCACCCAAGTTACTGATTGACCACGAACAACTTTTTGCGCTTCATATGGTCCAAAATATAGTGGCTTTTTTCTAAGCTGATCAGATGAGGTTAGCTTAGAAAAAGGTACATTTTTAAGATAATGATATGGTGCAGCTTTTTCCCAGATATATCCATTACCTGAATAATACATACCTGGTTTTAATTCCTTGCAGTGTATTACAACTACTCGACCATCTTCACCATCAGGCATTTCAATACCAGAAATTGTCTTGGCTTTGCCCTCATGGTATTCTTCTATACCATTGATGATATTAAATTGAGAGGAATAACGCTGCGATTTAGTGGCCTTATTAGCAATGATTTCATAAGCATATTCAACATCCTTAGCGGTTACTTGTTTACCGTCTGACCATTTTACACCTTTTTTAATTGTGATTGTAGCAGTTTTCGCTTTGCGGTTAAGTCTTAGAGTTGCTGGCCCCTTATCATTAATTTTATAATGGTCGTCCGTATCAAAAAGAGATTCTTGACCAGGACTTGATATATCAGCACTAGGCTGATCATTTTGCAACTCTTCGTTAAAAATTCCAATAAATGGTGTGTCAGATTCTAACGCTATTTTAACTGTTCCGCCTTGCTTAGCAGTCTTATTGGGAGACTCAATTGGGAACTTTCTATTCGTCTTAGCGCCCTCATTGCCTCCATTACCGCTCTTACCACAAGCAACTAGTGCTAAAGCAGCTGTTGACACAATACCTAGGGAACTGATAAATTTACCTTTTTTCATAAAGCGTGTTCCTCCTTAATTCGTAAAATTTTAATTGAGTATTAGAAACAAGTTAATAATAAAATAATATCATCAAAAATTATAAAATCAATATAAAAATTAATATTTATTTCATTTGTTTTTATTATTTTAGCAATTATTTATAATAGAAGGAATTTGGGCAATAATTTATCACAAAAAAAGAGTGAAGAAACCTAGATTTCTTCACTCTTTTCATGTATTAAGCTTAAAGCTTATTTGATTTTTTACTTAGCAAAACCAACGTTGTACCATAATTGGTGACCATTGTTTAACTTAGAAGGCTTCAATGAGTAGTTAACTAACTTGCTGTTAACAGCATCAATTTGATACTCATTGTACATTGGAATGACGTAGGCTTCATCATTCATATACTTTTGCCATTCATGGAACTTGTCAACACGATACTTGTGATCAAAGGCTTTTTGTGAATCCATTTCCTTAATCAACTTAGTGTTTTCAGGAGTTACAAAACGTGAGTAGTTCGACATTGTACCTTCACTGAACATTTGCTCTTGTGATGGTTCAGTTGATAATGTCCAACCAGCCATAAAGACATCTACCTTAGGATCATCATGTTGAACCTTATCGTAGAATGAGTTGAATTCAGTTAAACGACCACCAAGCAATTTAACGTTCAAGCCAATCTTATTCCATTGTTGGATAAAGTTTTGAACAATTGGTTCGTTGATTGCTTGACCAGACATTGCCATGAAGTTAATTGTTAAAGGCTTACCTTCTGGAGTTGTACGCCACTTACCCTTCTTCTTGTATCCAGCTTTATCCAAAATTTGGTTAGCTTTCTTAAGGTTATATGTATAACCCTTATTGCTCTTATCGAAATAGTCACCAAATGGTGCTGGAATTAAAGTTGGGATTTGGAAACTAAGACCATCTGTATAGTGCTTGTATACAGCATCTGTGTTCATTGCATAAGCCATAGCTTGACGAAGTGACTTGTCATGCATCTTAGAATTTGGATTCATGACATTCTTAGACTTCTTAGCATCCCACTTACCAACTTTAAAGGCAAGATAACGATAACCTAAAGGAATTTGTGCTACAAAGTTTACATCCTTAGTATCTTTAACCTGCTTCCATTGACTGTTGATAACACGAGTAACATCGAACTTGCCACTCTTGATTGATTGAGAAGCAGAGTTAGGTGAAACAACTTGATAAATAATTTTATCTAACTTAGGAGTGCCACGCCAGTAGTACTTGTTTGGTACCCATGTTACAGATTGACCACGAACAATCTTCTGAACCTTGTAAGGACCAAAGTACAAAGGTTTCTTTCTAACTTCATCTGAACTTTCAAGTTTAGAGAATGGAATGTCCTTTAAGTAGTGATATGGTGCAGCCATTTCCCAAATATAGCCGTTACCACTGTAATACATACCTGGCTTTAATTCCTTGCAGTGCAATACAACTACTCGGCCATCTTCACCATCAGGCATCTCGATACCAGAAATGGTCTTTGCTTTACCTTCATGGTATTCTTCCATACCGTTGATAATGTTGAATTGTGATGCATAACGTTGTGACTTAGTAGCCTTATTCGCAATAATTTCGTAAGCATATTCAACGTCTTTTGCGGTTACTTGTTTACCGTCTGACCACTTTACACCTTTTTTAATCGTGATTGTAGCTGTTTTAGCTCTACGATCAAGTTTTAAAGTGGCTGGACCTTTATCATTAATCTTGTAATGATCATCTGTATCAAAAAGTGATTCTTGACCTGGACTTGCAACATCAGCATCTTGCTGACTCATTTGCAATTCTTCATTGAAAATACCTGTAAAAGGTGTATTTGTTTCTTCAGCAACCTTGATAGTGCCACCCTTTTTAACAGCTGAACTCTTAGTTTCTATTGGAAACTTACTTGCTGTTTTGGCACTTTCATTGTTTGAACTTTCACTTTTACCACATGCAACCAGTGTTAGGGCTGCAGCAGTAACAACTCCTAACGAACTTAAAAACTTACTCTTTTTCATAAGCGAGATTCTCCTTCTTAAATAAATAAGAATTTAACTGAGCTCTCGAAACAAGTTAATAATTTTATCTTAGCATTAAAAATGATAATTGCAATAATTTAATTAATTAAAAGTTAAGCTTTTTATATTATTCTTTTTCAAAAACAATAAAAAACTCGAGTTTTACTCGAGTTTTTTGCTTATTTAGCGTATGCAACTTCATACCAAATTGAATTAGAATGTGAAGGTTTTAATGTGTACCCTGTCAGCTTCTTATTAACAGCAGTAATTTCATACGAATTGTTAACTGGAACTACATAAGCTTCTTTATTCATATATTCTTGCCACTCATGGAATTTTTCAACTCTGTATTTGTGGTCAAATGCTTTTTGTGAATCAATTGCATTGAGTAATTTTGTGTTTTCTGGAGTGACAAAACGAGCAAAATTGAAAGGTGCCCCTTCACTATAAAGGTATGCTGGTGATGGTTCACTTGAAATGCTGGTTAGACTCCATCCCCCAGTAAACATATCAATTCCAGGTGCATCATGCTGGACCTTATCAGCATATGAGTTAAATTCAATTAGCCTTCCGTTATACAAGTTAATGTTAAGACCAATTTTATGCCATTGCTGCAAATAATTTTGGTAAATTGGTTCTTGAGTGTCATTACCTTGCTGCACTAAAAAAGTTATTTTAAGCGGCTTGCCATTTGGTTGAACACGCCATTTTCCTTTCTTTTTATATCCAGCTTTATCCAAAATTTGATTGGCCTTTTTTAAGTTGTAAGAAAAGCCTTTAACATCTTTGTCAAAATAATCGCCATACTGTGCTAAAATCAGCGTCGGAATTTGAAATGTTAAGCCACTATTATATTTCTTATTAACGTCTTCAATATTCATTGCGTAAGCAATTGCTTGCCGTAAAGCCTTATTATTCATTTTGCTCTTAGGATCCATCACATTTTTACCTGTTTTGGCATCCCATTTTCCAACTCTAAAGCCGATGTAACGGTATGCTAAAGGAATATTAGCAATAAAAGTGGTTCCTTTAGCGTCTTTTACCTGTTTCCATTGGTCATTAATTACGTTAGCAACATCAAACTTATGACTTTTAATTGATTGTGAAGCTGAATTAGTCGAAACAACCTGGCAAACAACCTTATCGAGTTTTGGCTTTCCACGCCAGTAATACTTGTTAGGAACCCAAGTAACAGACTGTCCGCGAACCAATTTTTCCAATTTATATGGGCCAAAAAACATTGGTTTTTTTCTAATTTTATCAGATGATTCAAACTTACTAAATGGGACATCTTTTAAGTAGTGATATGGTTCGGCCCCTTCAGTAAAATAACCGTTACCACTGTTATACATGCCTGGCTTCAACTCTGTATAGTGAATAGTTAGAGTTCGTCCATTTTCACCATCCGGCATTTCTAAACCTGAGATAGTCTTCGCCTTGCCTTCGTGATATGCTTTCATCCCTTTAATATACTCAAGTTGACTTGTATATCTTTGCGACTTAGTTGCTTTATTGGCCAAAATTTCGTACGGAAATTCCAAATCTTTGGCAGTTACCTGCTTACCATCAGACCATTTAACTCCCTTTTTAATGATGATCGTAACCGTCTTTTTTTCTTTATCAATTTTCAACTCTGCAGGGCCTTTATTGTTAATACGATAATCATCATCAATATCAAACAATTTTTCGCTCCCTGGAGAAGCTAGATCTATATCAGTTTTTGAAAACGCCAATTCACTAGCAAAAATTCCAGTAAATGGTGAATTAGTTTCAATTGCATACTTAACTGTGCCACCTTGTTTAGCCTCTTTTTTGGGCATTTCCGAAGGAAATTTACTAGCCTTTTTTGAATCATCAGTATTTTCAGCTTTATTACCACAAGCTGACAAAACAAGCGTAGCAGCACTGAGCAGGGCAATTGAGCTTAAAGTTTTGATTTTCTTCATTTATCTTACCTACACTTTTTCCTTATTAATCTGCCAAATTTGTAAAAAACAATAGTTCAGTAGATTATGAATTTAATAAATAGTTCATGCTGTTAAATATAACAAAAAAACTCTCCCTAAGAGAGCTTAATAATTTTTTTATTTCACATAACCAACTTTGTACCATAATGGATGTCCATTACTATTTTCAGTTGGTTTAAGCGAGTAACCAGTGATTTTATCATCAATAGCAAAAATCTTGTACGAGTTAAACATTGGAACAACATATGCTTCATCATTCATGTACTGTTGCCATTCACGGAATTTTTGAACACGATACTTACGGTCAAAAGCTTTTTGTGAATCAATCTCATCAATTAATTTATTATTTTCTGGGGTAACAAACCTAGTATAGTTCGCTGGTCCACCTTCACTGTATAATCCATTTGGTGAAGGCTCACTCGACAAACCCCAACCAGCCATAAACATATCTACAGCGGAATCATCATGTTGTACTTTATCATAAAATGAATTGAATTCAGTTAATCTTCCTCCAACAAGCTGTACATTTAAGCCGACTTTATGCCATTGTTGTAGGTAGTTTTGAACGATTGGCTCTTGTGTTACTGATCCTGACATTGCTAAAAGGTTAATCTTTAAAGGCTTACCGTTTGGTTGAGTTCTCCACTTACCTTTCTTCTTATAGCCAGCCTTATCTAAAAGTTCATTGGCTTTCTTCAGGTCATAGTGGTAGCCTTTTGCATCTTTATTATAATAATCACCAAATTGTTTCGGTATCAGCGTTGGCACTTGGAAGCTCAAACCATTTGTATAATGCTTGGTAACTTGAGCAATATTCATTGAGTAAGCAATAGCCTGACGCAAAGACTTATTATTCATTTTACTATTAGGATTCATAACGTTTCTGCCTTTTTTGGCATCCCACTTACCGACTTTAAAACCTAAATAGTTATATGCTAACGGTATTTGTGCAATAAATTTAACGCCTTTAGTATCCTTTACTTGCTTCCATTGTGCGTTAACAACTTGCGCAACTTCAAACTTATGCGCCTTAATAGCTTGTGAAGCAGAATTAGGTGAAACTACCTGATAAACAATCTTAGATAACTTTGGTTTGCCACGCCAGTAATACTCATTAGGCACCCAAGTAGCTGATTGTCCGCGGACTAATTTAGCCAATTTAAATGGTCCAAAGTAAAGTGGCTTTTTTCTGACCTAATCTGAAGATTCAAGTTTGTCAAAAGGAACATTTTTCAAATAATGATACGGTGCAGCGCCTTCCCAATAATAATCATTTCCACTATACGCCATGCCGGGCTTGATGGAATCGAAGTGTAAAACCATTGTTCTACCGTTTTCACCATCTGGTAATTCGATTCCGGAGATTGTTTTAGCTTTTCCCTCATGGTATTCTTTCAGCCCTTTAAGAGCCTCTAATTTGGTTGAATATCGTTGTGCCTTAGTTTTTGCATTCCCTAAAATCTCATATGAATATTCCATGTCCTTAGCGGTTACTTGCTTACCATCTGACCACTTAACACCCTTTTTGATTGTAATGGTGATGGTCTTTTTATTTTTGTCCAATTTCATTGTAGCAGGACCGTCATCAGTTATCTTGTAGTAGTCATCAGTTGCAAATAATGATTCCTCACCTGGAGAAGCAACTTGAGCATCAAAACTAGTGACAGACAGTTCATCTAAAAAAATCCCTGTGAACGGAGTATCTGTTTCCAATGCCACCCGTACAGTGCCGCCTTGTTTAGCTTCCTTTTTGGGCATTGCAATAGGAAAACGACTTGCTGTTTTTGCATTATCAGTGTTATCCGCATTATTGTTTTTACCACATGCTACCAAAGTCAACGCAGCAAGGCTCAACATTCCTGCCGATCCAGCTAGTTTTGCTCTTTTCATAAAAGTACTCCTTTAAATTCAGAATAAAAATCGTTTTGTTAATATTATATGAATAAATTAAACGTGTCAATTACTTTTATTAATATTATTTTAATTTTTTTATAATGATAACAGTTAATTTTAAAAAAATAAAATAGCAAATAAAAACACCCCAAGATAATATCTTGAGGTGTTGCCATAAACTTAGTTATTTAGTAAAGCCAACTTTATACCATAATTGGTGTCCATTTGAATTTTCAGATGGATTTGTTGAGTAGCCAGTTATCTTCTTATTAACAGCTATTACTTTGTATGAGTTATCTAGAGGAATTACGTAAGCCTCGTCATTCATGTAATCTTGCCATTCATGGAACTTATCTACACGGTAGCTATGATTGAATGATTTTTGCGAATCAATTTCTTTCAATAGTTTATTGTTCTTTGGCGTAACAAATCTAGTGTAGTTCATTGGAGAAGTTTCACCATAAAGCGCTGCTGGCGATGGCTCACTTGCTAAACTCCAGCCAGCCATGAACACATCAACTTGAGGGTTGTCGTTTTGAATCTTATCATAGAATGAATTAAATTCACTCAAACGGCCACCGACAAGCTTTACATTCAGGCCAACTTTTTGCCATTGTTGAATATAGTTTTGAACGGTTGGCTCTTGAACAGAACTACCGGTCATTGCCAAGAAGTTAATGGTTAATGGCTTACCGTTAGGTTGAACACGCCATTTACCTTTCTTCTTATAGCCAGCCTTATCAAGTAGCTGATTTGCCTTTTTCAAGTTATAATCATAACCTTTGGCACTTTTATCGTAGTAATCACCAAATTGAGCAGGGATTAGAGTTGGGATGCGGAAGCTTAAACCAGAAGTATAATGTTGATCAACAGATGAAACATTCATTGCATAGCCCATAGCTTGACGCAATACCTTGTTATTCATCTTTGCTTTAGGATTAGTAACATTCTTGCCTTGCTTATCGTCCCATTTACCTACTTTAAAGCCTAAGTAGTGGTAGCTAAGAGGGATTTGCGCTACAAAGTTAACATTTTTAGTATCCTTAACTTCATTCCATTGTGAATTAACTACTTCTGTAACATCAAATTTATTACTTTTAATACTTTGCGAAATTGAGTTATCGGAAACTACTTGTGAAACGATTTTTGCTAGTTTTGGTTCACCACGCCAATAGTACTTATTAGGAACCCAAGTAACTGATTGTCCACGGACAATTTTTTGAACTTTAAACGGACCAAAGAACATCGGCTTCTTTCTGATTTGATCAGATGATTGTAATTTATCAAAAGGAATATCCTTCAAATAGTGGTATGGCGCTGCTGATTCCCAGAAGTAACCATTACCACTGTAAAGCATCCCTGGTTTCATTTCTTTGAAGTGCAAAACAATAGTTCTACCTGACTCACCGTCTGGCATTTCAATTCCTGAAATTGTTTTGGCTTTTCCATCATGGTACTCTTTCATACCAACAATTTCTTCAAATTGACTGCTATATCTTTGTGCCTTTGTTTTCTTGTTTGCTAAGATTTCATATGGGTATTCGAGGTCCTTAGCATTTACTTGCTTACCATCAGACCACTTCACACCCTTTTTCACTGTAATTGTAATTGTTTTAGCTTTTCGGTCTAGTTTAAAAGTTGCTGGACCTTTATTAGTGATTTTGTAGCTGTCGTCAGTATCAAATAATGATTCCTCACCAGGTTCAGCTACTGAACTATCAATTGCAGTAGTCGATAATTCATCTGAAAAAATACCAGTAAATGGTGTATCTGTTTTAATAGCGTACTTTAAAGTACCACCTTGCTTAGCCTCTTTTTCTGGCACTGCT
Organism: Lactobacillus apis; assembly: GCF_002837055.1. Classification (GTDB taxonomy): domain Bacteria; phylum Bacillota; class Bacilli; order Lactobacillales; family Lactobacillaceae; genus Lactobacillus; species Lactobacillus apis. The sequence goes on from NZ_PDKP01000001.1 coordinate 646,972, forward strand.
TGAGGAAATTTACTTGCCGTCTTAGCATTTTCATCATTAGCAGTATTATTACTTTTACCACAGGCTACTAGTGTCAAAGCCGCAGCAGACACTAAACCTATGGAACGAAGAATTTTTGACTTATTCATAATTATTTAAAAACTCCTATCTAATCAATGAATAATAAATTCCCGTATGTTCTTGGAATAAGCTAATGTAATAATTTTAACATATTTACCGCTAGTTTTAAATGTGACCACTTCCTACTCTTTTTCACTGTAACAAAAAAGACTTGCTCTCACAAGTCTTTTTATTTTTAGTTTTCACGTTGTCTTGCATCACCTGCACGTTGTAATGCTCGACCTACATAGTTAATACTAAGTGAAATAGCTAACAGCATAACCGTTGCTGGAAGCCACAACCAAGGCCGACTAACAACATTAACTGGGTCATTTGCAAAGCCAATTAATGTACCGAGTGAAGGCACAGAAGATGGTAAACCGTAATCGATGAATGAAAGAGTTGTTTCAACACCAATGTTACTTGCAATTGCAATAACAACATCAATGATAATCATTGAGGTAATGTTAGGTAGCACTTCACGGAACATAATCTTGAAATCAGACGAGCCAGAAGTCTTTGAAGCTAACACATAATCACGACCTCGTTGAGAAAGAATGAAGGCCCTGAAATACCTTGCCGTTCCAGTCCAACCAAACATTGAAATTATCCAAACCAAACTCAACGGGCTATAGTGAGGAATAACTGTTACCAAAACAATTTCGATTGGCATTACAGGTAAAACTTGGATAAAATCAACAATTCTCATGATAATTGCATCAATGTAACCACCATAATAACCTGAAACTAGTCCGACAACCAAACCGACAACTTCACAGATAGCAGTAACACCCATACCAATAAGAATTGAGTTACGTCCACCCATAATCAATAGTTTTACAATATCACGACCACCGTCGTCAGTACCTAATAAGTGTCCATTGGTTCCCCAACCATAGTAGGCATCAATAATGTTAGTTTCAGTAACCTTTTCGGCGTTCAAGAAAAGTGAACCACCAAAGGTAAATAGTAAAATTGCAATTATAACAATAAATGCAGTTAAAGCAACTTTGTCTTTAAAAATTTCTCGCGCAATCACTTTAATGCTTGAAGCAGGAGCAGAAACTTTTTTCTTGTTAACTTCTTCGGTTGAAGTGTTTTCTTTCTTTTCAGACATTTCTTTTCCTCCTTACTTAATTCTGATTCGTGGGTCAACTATACTCATAATAATATCTGATAATAAATTACCGAGTAAAGTAAGAATACCAAAGATTAAAATTAATGCTGTTAAGGTTGTGTAATCACGTTGACCAATTGAGTCAAGGAACAATTTACCCATTCCTGGATAACTGAAGACTGACTCAACAATCATTGACCCACTTAATAATCCAGTAATTGTTGTACCAAATGAAGAGGCAATTGGTAAAAGTGAGTTACGTAAAATGTGCTTACGGAAAACAACATTTTCTGGAACACCCTTACTATGGGCTGTACGAACGTAATCTTCAACCTTATTATCAACAATACCAGTTCTTAAATACTGTACAATTGAAGTGGTTGTAATTAAGGCAACCAAGCAAGCAGGTAAAATAATGTGATAGATTTGACTACCTAAAGTACCCCAGAAACCAGAAGCATTAGGTGACACAGAACCTGAGATTGGGAACCAACCTAAAGTAAAACCAAATAGCCAAATTCCTAAGATGTAGAAGACAAATGGTGGTACCGCAAAAGTTACATAGTTAAAAATTTGAACTGCTTGATCTTGCCATTCGTCTTGGTGACGACCAGCGGTAATGCCCAAAGGAATTGAGATTCCATAACTTATGGTAGTAGTTAACAGCGCGAGCCAAAAAGTATTTACAGCACGGTCAGCAATTAGTGAAGTTACTGGAACATGTTGGATATAACTAGTACCTAAGTCACCTTTAAATAAGTTACCAACCCAGCGACCATATTGCACTGGTATCGGATCGTACAAACCAGCAGCACGTTTTAAAGCCTCAAGTTGTTTTGGATCAGTATTAGGATTAATTTGGCCACTAAATGGGTCTCCAGGCATCATTTTAGCTAAGAAGAAGATCAAAATACTCAAGATAATCACCTGAGGAATCATGATTAATACTCGTCTTAAGACTGTTTTCCACATTATTAATTTCTCCCTTCTTCTTTTAGCTCTTCACGTTCAAGTTCATCTTTTGGCAAAGCAACCCAGTGCTTACCTGAAACTTGTTGCAGTGGGAAGACACGACCTTCTTGATCGTACCACTTACTTTGGTCATTTTGAAATTCTTGTTCGACTTCTTCACGATGCTTTTTGTTTTCTGCACGGTGTTCAACGTCAACAACAGGAATTGCCGAAAGCAGACGCTTAGTGTAGATATGCATTGGGTGGTTATAAATGTCCTCTCGGCTACCGATTTCTACTAGACGACCACGGTGCATAATAGCCAAGTTCTCCGACATGTGCTTAACAACACCCAAGTCATGAGAAATAAACAAATATGCAATGTTATATTGCTGTTGGATATGCTTCATAAAGTTCAAAACCTGCGCCTGAACCGACAAATCCAAAGCACTTGTTGGCTCATCGGCAACAATCAACCTTGGATTTGTTGCAACCGCACGTGCAACACCAATTCTTTGTCTCTGACCACCAGAAAATTCATGTGGATACTTATAAATTGAGTCACTTGGCATCCCAACGATGTCCAATAACTCTTGTACACGATCACGTTCCTGATCAGTAGTTAAATTCTCAAAATTACGAATTGGTTCCGCAATAATGTCTTCAATTCGCTTTCTAGGATTCAAACTAGACATTGAATCCTGAAAGATCATTTGAACATCTTTGTTGTAGTTTAACTTACGACGATTCTTAGATTTTGTAATATCAACATCATGATAAATAATTTCGCCGCTTGTTACTGGTTCAACACCAACAATTGCTTTTCCTGTTGTTGACTTACCGGAACCTGACTCACCAATTAAGCCATATGTTTCACCTTCGTTAATAGTGATGTTAACACCATCAACCGCACGAACGTAATCAGTAATACGATTCCAAAAACCAGATCTAATTGGATAGTGTACCTTTAAATCTTTTACTTGAATAATTTCTTTTGCCATAATTACTCCCCACTTGCTTCAGAATCATCAAAGTGGAACGTCTTCCAACATGTACATCTTACCCAGTGACCAGGCTCAACTTCATGCATGACAGGTTCCTTTTCATGGGCACTAGCAGGAATCCACGGAATTCTATCCGCAAAACGATCCCCTTCTCGTGGCATGTTTACCAATGATGGAACTGTTCCATGAATAACGTGTAAATCTTCATCTGTATCATCAGATTGTGGCATTGAGTTCAATAATGAACGTGTATATGGGTGTAATGGATTGTTGAAAATTGTCTTAACGTCTGCTTTTTCAACTACTTGACCAGCATACATAACAGCAACTTCATCAGCTGTTTCAGCCACAACACCCAAGTCGTGCGTAATCAAAATAATACCTGAATGAGATTGCTTTTGAATATCTTCAAGTAAATCAAGAATTTGTGCTTGAATAGTTACATCCAAGGCTGTAGTCGGCTCGTCAGCAATAATAACTTCTGGTTTGCAGGCAATTGCCATGGCAATCACGATACGTTGACGCAAGCCACCTGAAAGTTCGAAGGGATACATTGAGTATGTTTCTTCCGGCTTTGGCATACCAACTTGATTGAACAATTCAATAACGCGTTCATGACGTTCTTTTTCATTCATATCGGTGTGGTAGTACAGAGTTTCTGCAACCTGGTCGCCTACACGCATAAGTGGGTTTAAACTGGCTAGTGGATCCTGGAAGATCATACCAATCTTATTTCCACGAATCTTATCAAATAGAGATTCATTTAAACCGACAAGGTTTAATTCATTATATAGAATATCTCCAGTTACTTTTGTATTTTTATGGTCATATAAACCAATAATACTTGCGGCTATTGTACTCTTACCACAGCCAGATTCACCAACGACTGATAAAATTTCATCTCGCTTCAGAGTAATGTTAACATCGTCTGCTGCATCGTAAAACTTTCCGTTTAAACGATAAGCAGTATGAAGATGCTGGATATCTAGCAAGAGATCACTTTGTTTTTCCAAAGGCCATTTCCCCTCTCAATTTTTCAACAAGTTTATTAAAGATACTTAATAAATTTATTTAATTTCTAATTATATACATCAAAATGGCTATATGCAAATATCAACCTGAAATTTATTGAAATTAATTTTGATGTGAAGCAATGTAACTAACTGCATCGCCAACTGTTTTTATCTTTTCAGCATCTTCATCAGAAATTTCTGCACCAAATTCATCTTCCAATTGTAAAATGAATTCTACTAAATCAATTGAGTCAGCATCTAAATCAGTTGTAAAATTCGTTTCTTTTGTAATCTTGTCTTTAGAGACTTCAAAATTATCGGCTAAAATGTCCTTTATTTTAGTAAAAATTTCTTCTTCAGTCATTATCAATTCTCCTTTATTACTTTTTATTTATCAGTAGCAAATTCAGCCCTAAATTGGTCAATAATATTTTCTTTTAATATTTTATCGACCTGTTTAATTGTAAAATAGACTGCTCGCTGATCTGAACGTCCATGAGTCTTTACCACAGGAGCATCCAAGCCTAACAAAACTGCTCCACCGTATTTATCAACGTCAAATTTTGAAACTAAACCTTTCAAGGCATTTTTTATTAATAAAGCACCAATTTTAACCAAAAAACCACTATTTAGCAAATTGTCTTTTAATAAATGAATTAGAACGGAAGACGTTCCCTCAATATTCTTTAAGACGGCATTACCTGTAAAACCATCTGTCGCCACAACATCGGCTTTACCCTCTAAAAGTTCATTTCCTTCAATATTACCAATGAAGTTTAATTCACTATCAAGTAATAATTGATAAGCTTCTTGATGAACATCGTCACCCTTATCACTTTCAGACCCATTGTTAAGAAGGGCAACGCGTGGATTTCCAATACCGCGGACTTTTTCAGCATAATATGATGCCATTTTAGCCCAATTAAGGATGTACTCAGGTTTGGTCTTGGCATTTGCACCAACATCAATCATGTTAAAACCATCGTCTGAATTTTTAACAGGTAAAGTTGGCATAAATCCTGGACGAGCAATCCCCTTAATCCGACCAATAATAAAAATACCACTAGCCAGAATTGAACCAGAATTTCCTAATGATAAAAGTGCGTCCGCTTTTCCCTGCTTAACATACTGCGCTGCGACAACCAAAGAAGAATCTTTCTTTGTCCTGATTGCTTTAACAGGTTCATCCTCATCATTAATAACTTCTGTTGTACCAACTATCTCTATTTGGTCAGTATCGGAACCGACCAGTTTTTTAATTTTTGCTTGGTCACCAAATAAAATAAATTTGGTTTCTTTTAATTCTGTTTTTGCCTGCAAAACGGCTTGGACAATGGCTTCTGGCGCATTTTCGCCACCCATTGCATCAATTGCAATTGTTCTCATTTATTTCCACAATCTTTTCTAAGTACGTTCTTGCTGTAATTTTTTATATTCTATCACTTGTTTTAAATTTTTGTGCTCACTATCAGATAATTCTGGATCTTTTTCAACTATATTGTTGGCTACTTGTTGAGCCACAACCATTGTTTCGTAGTTGTTGACCACATTTCCTACCTGAAATTCTGGCAACCCAGATTGTGCACGCCCGAAAAGATCACCTTCACCACGAAGCTTTAAGTCTTCTTCGGCCAGTTTAAAGCCATCGGTTGTTGATGCAATTATTTTCATTCGCGCCTTCCCGGCTTCCGTTTTTGGATCTGCTAAAAAGACACAATAGCTTTGCGTTTTTCCACGTCCAATTCGGCCACGAAGTTGGTGCAACTGACTAATTCCAAAACGATCGGCATTGTAGATAATCATTAAATTTGCATTGGCGACATCGACTCCAACTTCAATCACACTAGTAGTAACTAAAATGTTAATCTCACCAGCTGCAAACTCTGACATAATTTCTTCTTTTTTTGCTCCCGGCATTTGGCCGTGAAGAAGTTCAACACGTTGATCAGGAAAATCATGACTTAACTTTTCAAAAAGTTCCTCTGCATTTTTTAAATCAAGCGCTTCAGATTCTGTAATCAATGGAGTAACAGCATAAATCTGAAAATGTTGTCCCAGCTGCTCGCGCATTAGACGATAAACATCACTCATCTGGTTGCCAGTCTTCCAAAAGGACTTAATTTGCTTTCGGCCCGCCGGAAGATGGCGAATTTCTGAAACAGAAGTTTCGCCATAAACTGTTAAGGCTAGGGTTCTTGGAATTGGAGTTGCAGTCATTGCCAAAGTATCAGGTGCATTACCCTTATTAATCAAAGCTTGACGTTGTCCAACTCCAAAGCGGTGTTGCTCATCAATAATTACGAGTCCTAGGCTTTTAAAAATAACACTTGGTTGAATTAATGCATGAGTTCCAACAACAACATTGATAGTGCCATCAGTCAATTCACGATATATTTCTCGACGCTCGAGTGTCTTAGTAGTTCCAGTTAAAAGTGCTGTCCTAACGCCAAACGGCCGCAAAAAATCATCTATCTTCTTAAAATGCTGCGTAGCCAAGATTTCTGTTGGCACCATTAAAACTGCTTGAAAGCCAGCAGTAACAGCCGCATACATCGCATAAATTGCAACAATCGTTTTACCTGAACCAACATCCCCTTGCAGCAAGCGATTCATTTGCTTAGTAGAATGCAAATCAGCAAAGATTTCATTTATAACCCTTTTTTGATCATCTGAAAGATCAAATGGCAATGCTTTGGTCAGTTCATTGATTTCTTCCAAATCATACTTTTTTGCTATTCCAGTATTTTTAGAATTATGTCTAGTTAATTCAGCAAGTTCTGTTTGGAAAATAAAAAATTCGCGGAAAATTGCGCTTCTTTTCGCTAATTCTGCTTCACGGCCATTTTTTGGATGATGCATTTGCAAAATTATTTGTTGCTCGGGAAGTAAGCGATACTTTTGACGAATTGGTTCGGGAACGATATCCATTACGTCTGGCAAAAAATCCTCCAAAGCTAAATCTATCAACTCAACGAGCTTCTTTTGCCTAATATGATGGTTAACCGAATATATCGGAGCCATTCCGCTGTCATTTTCCTTTGCAGCAACAAATTTAAAGCCAGCCAAACTTTGCCTTGCAAGGTTGTACTTGCCATAAACTGCTACTTCTTTTCCAACTTCAATTTTCTCTTTTAGCCATGGCTGATTAAAAAAATTGACCAAGATTACATCATGGTCAATTCTCATTTTGAAACTAAGTCTACTTTTTTTGTAACCAAACCTGCTAACAAAGGCGTCAGTCGCAACAATCCCTTTTAGCATTACCTTTTGACCATCCATGATCTGCTCAAGTGGTATCGTCTGCAATTCATCGTAGCGAAATGGAAAATAAAATAACAAGTCATATATGCTATATATTCCTAAGCTACCAAGAGCAGCAGCAGTTTTTGTTCCTACGCCTTTCAAATTGGTCACAGGAGCAAATAGTTTGTTTGCATCCATTTTACTCTACTGAAATCAAGAAATTATAAACTGGTTGCCCACCATTGTGCACTTCAAATTCAAGATCATCGTGCTTTTCTTCTAGCGCAGAAACAACTTGATTGGCCTCTTCTTTGTTAGAATCACGACCAAACATCACAGTAATAATTTCTGAATCCTCATCAAGCATTTTTTCAACCATATCAACGGTAGATTGAACTAGATCTTTTTCAGCAACTTGAATATCACCATCAATAATACCTAAAAAATCATTTTCATGGATTTCAATACCATTGATTGTTGTATCACGGTTAGCTTTAGTAACTTCTCCTGAAACGACATCTTCAAGTGAATCAGTCATATTATCAACGTTGTTTTCCAATGTATCATCTGCATCAAAAGACAGCATTGCAGTTAGTCCTTGCGAAATTGTCTTAGTAGGTACAATTCCAACTGGAATATCGCTAACTTCTGCTGCTTGTTTTGCTGCCATTACGATGTTGCCATTGTTAGGTAAAACGATTGCCTTCTTGGCTCCTGATTTCTTAATCGCATCGATAATGTCTTGAGTAGAGGGATTCATTGTTTGTCCACCAGAAATAATCCGGTTTACCCCTTCACTTTCAAACAGCTTACGAATACCGTTACCAGAAGCAACTGCGATTACAGCAAAGTCAACACTTTCTTGCTGTTCTTCGCTATTGTTAACAATCGTCTCGTGTTGAATACGCATGTTATCAATTTTGATTTTACCTAATTGCCCAAATTGGCTACCATATTCAAAAATTGCACCTGGGTGCTCAGTATGAATATGAACTTTAGCTACTTCATCATCAGAAACAGCTAAAAGCGAATCACCTAATTTAGATAAATGATCTCTAAATTCTTCAAGGTTAAATGGCTTTTTATCAGGTATATCAGCAGTCAAATCAACCATAATTTCTGTACAATAACCATGGTCAATATCTTGAGTAGCTAATTGTGATTGAACTGATTGGTGGTGCATGGCATTAATCATTTCATCCATTTCACCTTCATCTGGTTGGTAGCGATCTGCAAAATCTTCGCCAAGAAGACCTTCCAAAAATCCCTCATAGATAAAGAGCAAGCCCTGTCCACCAGAATCAACTACACCGACTTGTTTTAAAACAGGTAATAAATCAGGTGTTGTCTTCAAAGCTGCTTTGGCACCTTCGACAATCGCCTTCATTACTTCTTCAACATCGTCCGTCTCATTGGCCTTATTAGCGCCTTCTTGAGCTGCTACACGGGCAACGGTTAAAATTGTACCTTCAACTGGTTTCATCACAGCCTTATAAGCTGTAGCAACACCATTAGAAAAGGCATTTGCAAGTTCTTGAGCGTTTAAAGTCTGCATTCCTTGAGTAGCTTTGTACACACCTCTAAAGAGTTGGGAAGAAATAACCCCACTGTTACCGCGGGCTCCCATTAGCATCCCTTTAGCTAAGCTCTCGGTTAGATCACCGACACTATTACTTGGGTTTTCGCTAACTGCCTTTGCTCCGCTTTCAATAGTTAAATTCATGTTTGTTCCAGTATCACCATCAGGAACTGGAAAAACATTCAAGGAGTTAATAAACTCTGCATTTCGACCAAGTCGGTGTGTTGCCACACGGACCATGTCTCTGAACTTTTTACTATCTATTTCCTTTAAAACCAAAATTTATAACCTCCGCTTGAGTTATTCGTCAAGCACTTTAACACTTTGAACGATGACATTAACAGCCTTAGTATCAATTCCAAGTTGATTCTTCAAATTGAATTTAACGCTAGTTTGTACGTTGCGGCTAACTTCAGAAATTTTTAGTCCGTAGCCCACAATAATATAAACATCAACCGTAATACTATTATCTTCTGACTTAACAACAACACCACGTTTATAGTTTGCTCGATTAAGAATTCCGTCAAAGCCATCACGAATGGCATTCTTAGATGCCATCCCAACAACACCGTAATTGGATGTAGCTGCACTACCAACAACAGTTGCAATTACTCCGTTTGAAATATCAATCAAACCATCTTTTGTTTTGATTTTAACAGCCATGTTTATCCTCCGAATCATTGTTCTCAATATTATGAATCTATTTTATCATAGTAATCAAGTAATAATACAAAAATCCATTTATAAAAAATACTTTTCAGGTTGCAATGATTTAGAGAATATGCTATCTTAACTAAGTATGAAAACACAAATAAAGGGGGTTTAGCAAATGGCAAAAGATTATATCACTGGTAAAAAGACCACTTTTGGTAACACACGTTCACACTCACTGAATTCATCACGTCGTACGTGGAAGCCAAACCTTCAAAAAGTTCGTATTCTTGTTGATGGTAAACCAAAGCGCGTATGGGTATCAACTAAGACTTTAAAGTCTGGTAAAGTTACTCGTGCCTAATGAATGGACTGACAAATAGTTTGTCGGTCTTTTTTTGTACTTAAAAAGCCACTTTCTCTTTTAAGCTGAGAAAGTGGCTTTTTCTTTATTTTTGAATATTTTGAAAACGGTCAAGATCACGCGATTGGATTATTGCAATTAACCCCTTCTTAAATGATATATTAAACGTGTCCTGCTTATGCAAAAACTCGTTTGAACTGAGGGAAACTGGATTAGTATTTGAATAGCCAGCAAGATTATACTTGGCGTTTGAGATATTCAGTTCCTGTACTTCATTCAATGTAGCAACGCCAAAATAAGTGTAATTCTCTATACGTTTAACAACATGCTTGCCTGGGTTTAAAAATGAAATGTAATTTTGCTGATCAATTATCTGTATCTTTTCAGCATATTGTCTAAACTCAGGTTTTAACAGCATGAATAAATTAGTCAAAAAATGATCTAGTCTTCCACCAGTTGCACCAATTAAGGATAGTGAGTCGACGCAATAAACGTCAAAAGCATAATGCAAAGCAAGTTCGGTATCGGTTAAGTCTTTTTCAGGCACTGAGTAACGAATATCAGAAACACTCTGATTAATCTGCAATAGCTCTTCTTTTCTCAGAGAATCAAAATCACCTACCGCAAGATCAGGAGTTAAATTTAACTCTTCCAATAGCAGACTTCCTCGATCCACACCAATAATAAAAGTTCCTTCTTCACGAGCTTTTATTAGTTCATCCTTCATATCTATAGGCCAAGAAATCTTTGGACCGCCTAATAGTGCAATTGCCTTCATTACTTTTCAACAGCTTTTTCTAATTTTTCGATTTGAACTCGGATACTCGCTTGACAGAATAAATACGACCCCGCAACAAAAATATTAGCTCCAGCTTCCTTAGCTAGTTGAGCAGTTTGGTCGTTAATACCACCATCAACCTCAATCGGAACCCTTCCTGCTAAAAGTTCATTCGCTTCTTTAATTCGCTCACATGAGTCCAAAATAAATTTTTGTCCACCAAATCCCGGATAAACAGTCATCATTAAGACCTGATCTACTCTAGTTTGGAATTTTTCTAAAACTGAAACAGGTGTGTCTGGATTAAGAACAATGCCAGCTTTTATCCCATTTGAATGTAAAAAATCGATCCAGTGATTCAGCTTATCTTCAGTCATTGCTTCATAATGAAGTAAAACCAAATCCGCTTTTGCTTTAGCAAATTCTGGTACCAAAACATCAGGATTATTACTCATTAAGTGAACTTCTGCTTCTAAATCAGGAAATTCAGCTTTAAAATCACTGACTAGCTGCGGGCCAAATGACAGATTTGGTACAAAATGGCCGTCCATAATATCAATATGAAAACGCGTAATCCCATTTTCAGCAGCAGTAGCAATATCATCCTTCAAATTCAAATTATTAATATTTAGAATTGATGGTGCAATCATTATTGTCTCCTTATTTTAAATACTCTGGCATCCTACCATTCTCAATTTCTGAGCGCATCTGTAAATAATTATCATAACGGCTTTGTGTGATTTCCTGCTTTTCAACCAGATTTTTGACCTCGCATTTAGGTTCCTTGATATGTTGGCAGCCACGAAACTTGCATTTAACACTTGCTCGTTTAAATTCAACAAAGTAATTACATAAATCATTAATCTTAATTGGTGTAAAGTCAATCGCAGAAAAGCCTGGTGTATCAGCTAAAAAGCCCTCACCAAGTGGGAACAGTTGAACTGTTCTAGTAGTATGCTTACCTCGGTTCAAACTGGTAGAAATTGCAGCAGTTTCCTGCTCTATATCTTGTTTCAGATGATTAATCAATGTTGATTTTCCGGCACCAGATTGTCCAGCTAAAGTCCAAATTTGTCGAGACTCAATTGCTGACGGCAATTTTTCCGCTAGTTCTTCCCATTGGTAAAAAACTGGATAGCCTATTTTTACGTAGTAAGACAAACTAGCTTTAATTTCGGCCAATTTTTCTTCATCGATCAAATCGCTTTTTGAAAGATAAATACTAACTGCAACTTTTTGCCAAGAAAAGAAGGTGAGATACCTGTCTAATAATTGAAGCGAAAAATCAGGCTCAACAGCTGAAATCACCAGTAAAACATGATCTACATTTGCTAGTGCAGGACGGCCAATCAAGTTAACTCGAGGCAGGATTTCTGTTAAATAGCTTGTACCCTGCTCGTCTACTTGAATTTTTACATGGTCGCCAACAGTGGGCTTTTCCTTATTTTTACGGAAAAGTCCTCGCGCTCTTGTGCGAACAATTTGGTTTCCAGTTTGAACATCATAAAAACCAGAAATTAGTCCAACAACTATCCCATCAGTTTGTTTAATCATCTATTTACCTTTTCGTTTAGTATAGTTTGACCATCCCTGACAACACGTAATTCACCTGCTCCATCCTTTAACGAAAATGGAATTGAGAAGTTCATGTCTCTTTTTATGTACAAATCACGGTAAATATTATTAATTGAGTGATCGTCATCAGAAACATAGATTTGAATGTGATTACCTCTTCTGTTAGGCGAATCATCATCATCATTATCTTGATACGTTACTGTAAATGTTTTAATCGCAGTATGGTCTCGTTCAATTTTTGGACCCTCAGAAACACTAACCATTATTGTACTTCCATGAGGGACATGTGTTCCGGGGGCAGGACTCATGGAAATAACCATGCCCTTCTTTACTTTCTTTGAATAAGCAGGACTGACTTGCAAAATCAAATCATGCCGACGAACATATTCTTGAACTTCTCGCAGAGTGTAATCTTTAAAATCTGGAAGCTTAACAGTATCATTTTTTTCGTGATCATCTTGTCCCTTTGAAACGACCAAGGTGATCGTTGTTTCCGCTGGCTTTACTTCTACTCCAGCAGCAATACTTTGCGAAACCACATGATCAGTTGGAACGCTATCAGAAAATTGGTTTTCGCGGATAACGTCAAAACCCATTTTTTCTAGTTTAGCAACCGCTACTTGATACGAATCGCCTGACACATCCGGCACTTTAGACATTCCAACGCCATCAGAAACTTTTAAGTCAACAAATCTACCTTTTTTTGTCATTCTTCCTGCAGGTGGCGATGTTGAAATAACTTTACCTCGACCAATTCGCTCTGAATTTTGATGCCTTATTCTACCAACCTTCAAACCGACTTGTTCAATTTTTTGGCGCGCAGATTCTTCGGATAAATTAGTAACATCTGGGATTCTTACTTCACTTTGACTGTTATTGGTAACAACTAAAAGCAATAAACCAACCACTAAAACAGCTGCCAGACCCATAAAAAGCCACCACCATTTATGAGTTTTTAATGTCTGCAAAAAATTGCCTTTTGTTGAGGACTTATTATTTTTATCGTCTAATGTCTCTTCTTTTACTTGATCACTATCTTCTCGCTGACGATTAGCCTTAAAATCAGGTAAAATTATAGTTTCATCATCACTTGTGCCATGTGTTGGTACAAAAACAGGTTCATTAACTCGAGCAGGATCCAAGCTAGTGTCAATATCTGCACGCATTGCGCTCGCTGAAGCATAGCGATCCCGCGGATCCTTAGCGGTTGCTTTTAGCACAACATTTTCTAGAGCTTGCGGAACCTTCGCATCTTTTTCTTTAATCGATGGAATTGGCTCTTGGGCATGTTTAAGAGCAATCGCGACTGCAGAGTCACCATTAAATGGAACTGAGCCAGTTATCAGCTCATAGAGAATGATTCCAAGTGAGTAAATATCTGATTGTTTAGTAATTAACCCACCACGTGTCTGTTCAGGAGACATGTAATGCACTGAACCGAGCGCAGAGTTTGTCTGCGTAATTGAATTTTGGTTTAATGCAACTGCTATGCCAAAATCGGCGATTTTAATATTACCGTGTTTATCCATCAAAATATTCTGTGGCTTTAAATCACGGTGTATCACATTATGCTTATGCGCCAATGTCATTGCACTAAGTATTTGATCCATAATTCGAATCACATCATACAAATTAAGTGGTGAATTCTGAATAATATAGTCTTTTAAATCAGGTCCATCTACGTACTCCATTACCATGTATGGCAAGCCCTGATCAGTGCCCACATCTAAAACCATCACAATATTAGGATGACTTAATTCACTGGTAGCTAGCGCTTCACGTTGAAAGCGTGCCACAGTTTGCGGCTCTTTTTGTAGATCTAGCCTTAAAATTTTAACGGCAACTTTCCGCTGTAAAATGATGTCTTCAGCTAAATAGACATTTGCCATTCCGCCTTCACCTAATGTATCGATTATGCGATAGCGGTCGCCTAATAAATAGCCTTTATTAATCAACGTGAGCCACCACCTTCATTTAGGACTAGACAAACGGTGATGTTATCGCCGCCACCAAGACGATTTGCTTCATTAATTAGCTTATGGCAGCGGTCTTTGAGTGATAGATCCTTAGTGGCTAAAATTTGTTGAATTTGCGGATCAGTCAAAGAATTGGTTAGGCCATCTGTACACAGCAAAATAAGGTCGTCATCATTGAAGGGGATTTCACGAAACTCAGGATCAATTGTGCTTGAAACGCCAAGTGACTGCGTAATGATATTTTTTTGCGGATGGGTTAAAGCCTGCTGCTTAGTAATTTGCCCCATTTTAACTAGTTCATTAACAAGAGAATGGTCTTCAACTAGTTGAACAAATTTTCCTTCTGCATAACCGTAAGCACGTGAATCACCCAAATGAGCAATCAAAGCTTGATGGTCAAACACAACTGCCAAAACAATTGTAGTGCCCATTCCATTTAAATCAGGAAAACGATCTGCTGTGCGCAAAATCGTTTCATTTTCAGAGCTTAATTGGACATCAAGCCATTTATGAGCATTTGCGCAATCACTGAAATCGGTCTCGCTAAAGCTGTGACCTAAATGGCTAACAGCCATGGTTGAGGCAACGTCACCACCTTGGTGACCACCCATGCCATCACAAACGATTGCCATCGTCGCTCCACTTTTGTTTTTAAAAACTTGTACAAAATCTTGGTTGCTTTTACGTATTCGTCCAATACTTGAAGCAAATGCTGTTTTAATCAAAATGTTAACCTCGTGCTATAAACTTGGCAATAAAGAAGCCATCACTGCCATAACTGTCCGGTAAAAGCTTAATTAAACCATTTGGCGCATCCATATTACCTGCGGTGAATGACTGTAATTCAAACTCCGGATGCTCTTTTAGGAAAATTTCTACAACGTCCTCGTCTTCTTCACTTGCAATCGTACAGGTAGAATATACTAGCTCTCCATTCTGCTTTAGTAATTGACTAACATGATCAAGAATCGCCAACTGAATTTTTTGCAACTTGGTTAGGTCAGCTAGAGTTTTATTGTAGCGAATTTCTGGTTTTCTTCTAAGTAATCCTAATCCTGAACAAGGAGCATCCACTAAAATCTTATCAAAAGAATTTTTGCTAAATTCACTATCCACCTTGCGAGCATCCATTTCCTTGGTGATTACCCGCTCAGCTACATTCATTCGTTCAGCGTTTTGCTTAACCAAACGTAGTTTATTGGCATGAATATCCAACGCCGTAACTGTGCCACTGTCTAGGTTTTCAGCAATCTGCACTGTTTTACCGCCTGGGGCACTACAGGCATCGAGAACTTTTTCATTTCCTGTAAAATCAAAAGCGCTCACTGCTAAGCTAGCAGCTTCATCTTGAATGGTTAGTTTACCAGATTTAAATAAGTTAGTTGAACTAACACCGCCATGATCCAAAACCAATTCTTCACTCGTCAATTGGGAAGGTTGTGGCGAGAAGCCTAATTCATTCAATTCACTGACAACTTCATTTGGATTCGCCAATCGAGAAAGACGAACAGTATTTTTAGCTGGTTCATTAATACTTGCCAAAATACTTTCTGTTCGTTCAATTCCCCAATGATCAACTAAGTACTTAACTAACCATTCTGGGACGCTTTCTTTGACGCTTAAATAATTTATCTGCTGCTCTTTTTCAGGTAAAACTGGTCCACGTCTAATTAAAGAGCGCAAGATTCCATTAACTATTTTATAGCCAGTCGAATTACGCTTTCCAAACTGTTTAGCCAAAATATTAGCTTCGTTTAAAACTGCTCGGTTAGGAACTTTATCCATAAAAAAGAGTTGATAAGCTGACATTAATAACAATGGCTTTAGATAGTCTTCTTT
This sequence comes from Lactobacillus apis, assembly GCF_002837055.1. Lineage (GTDB taxonomy): Bacteria > Bacillota > Bacilli > Lactobacillales > Lactobacillaceae > Lactobacillus > Lactobacillus apis. The sequence continues at coordinate 663,161 of NZ_PDKP01000001.1, forward strand.
TAGCTTGGTTTTGATTAAATCATGCAATTGAAATTCCAAATAAATCTTATATTGAACCGTACCATAAACAAGCCTGGTAGCAAAGTTGCGGTCAGTTTCCGATAAACTAGAATTGCGCAAGCTATTATTCAAGCTAATATTTGAATATGAGCCATCATTAAATATGTGTATTAAAGTTTCTAAAGCAATAAAGCGAGCACTTTTATCCGTCAACTACCTGTTCTCCTACTTTAAACTTACTACCTTGACCATTCAAAAAGCTCTGAATTGACATTTTCTTCTTTCCAGCTGGTTGAACTTCTAGCAGATTCAAAACGGTGCCTTCCGCAAAACTAATTGCGAAACGATTATCATTAGCAACTAAACTTCCAGCGGGCAAAGTTGTTTTTTCTTCAGAAACTTGAGCTTGCCATACTTTAAGTCGACTATTTCCAAGCATTAGGTAAGCACCTGGATCAGGATTGAGTCCTCTAATTAAGTTATTTGCTTGTGACGCAGTTAACGTCAAACTAATCTTTTCTTGTTGCTTGCTGATATTCGGAGAGAAAACGACCTGGTCAGAATCCTGCGCCGTTTTTTCATCTGGATGAGCAATTATATGTGGAAGTGTCTCTAAAAGCAAGTCTCGACCAACAAGTGATAATTTATCAAAAACGCTACCAGTAGTATCATCAGGCTCTATCTTAATTGCCTTTTGCGCATAAATGTCACCCGCATCCATTTCCTTGACCATTTCCATAATAGTGATACCAGTTTCTTGATCGCCATTAATCACAGAATATTGAATTGGCGCTCCACCACGATATTTAGGTAAAAGTGAGCCGTGAACATTAACCGCAGCAATTTTAACTGAGTTTAAAAATTTAGTTGGTAAAAATTGACCATATGCTGCTGTAACAATAAGGTCAGCGTGCATTTCAATCAGCTCTTCGACTTCTTCAGAACGAGCCAACTTAGTAGGCTGATAAATCGGTAAATTGAGTTCTTCAGCCGCCACCTTAACAGGCGTTTTAGTAACTTGCTGCTTTCGACCAACCTTTTTATCTGGTTGCGTCACTACAGCCTTAATTTCATAATTATTTTCGACTAGTCCTTTTAAAATTGGTACAGAAAAATCTGGTGTTCCCATAAAAATTATTGATGTCATTAAACATATCCCCTTTACATGATTCGTTCTGGTTCATTGTCGATATAAATATTTAATCCATATCTCTTCACTTTTTGTGCAGAATCCTGGATTTGATGTAATAAGCTATTTAAATTGTCTTCTTTTTTATATTTTACCAGTATTTGATAATAATATTGGTTTTTTAGGCGAGAAATTGCACTTGGTGATGGTCCTAAGATAATTGCCGAACTACTCAAATGTTGCTGAAGTTGCTTTTTAATTTTGAATGCTTCCTTAGCAGCATTTTGCTCATTTTTAGATGCAACAGAAACCAAAACAGTATAAAAGTATGGCGGATAATTACCAGCATGACGCACTTTCATTTCATAAGCATAAAAATTCTCGTAATCCTGTTTTTTAGCAAATTTAATAGCGTAATGATCTGGATTGAAAGTTTGTATTATGACTTCGCCAGTCTTTTCAGCACGTCCTGCCCGACCAGCTACTTGTGTCAAAAGCTCAAAGGTATGTTCAGATGCATTGTAATCTGGCACCCACAAACCCGTATCGGCATTGATTACACCAACTAAAGTTACATTGGGAAAATCCAGTCCCTTGGCTATCATCTGTGTGCCCAATAGAATATCTGCCTCATGATTTCCAAAAGTATCAAGAATTTTTTTAAAAGCACCTTTTCTTCTCGTTGTATCAACGTCCATCCGTAACACTCTTGCTTTGGGTATTAGCTCATTCAACTCTTCTAACACCTTCTGCGTTCCGGTACCTAAAAATCTGATTCGTTTACTGTGACAATTAGGACAAATTTGTGGAATTGCAGTTGTATAGCCACAATAATGACACTGCATTTGTTGGGTATCCTTATGCATTGTCAACGAAAGGTCACAATTAGGACATTTCATTACGTAACCACATTCACGACAAAGCATAAAACTGGCAAAGCCGCGTCGATTGAGCATTAAAATGACTTGTTCCTTTTTTTGCAGTCTTTGCTTGATTGCATCAACTAATTGAATTGATAAATCAAGTTGATTACCTGCAAAATCAGCCTTTTTTAAGTCTATTAAATTTACTTCAGGTAGTTTCTTGGCATTGGCACGTTTTGGAAGTTTTAATAACTGATAAACACCTTTCTGGGCTCTAGCACGGCTATCAAGAGATGGAGTGGCACTACCCAGAACTAAAGGACAAGAATTGTATTTACTACGCCAAATTGCAACATCCCGTGCATGATAACGCGGATTGTCTTCTTGCTTATAAGACGATTCATGTTCTTCATCAATTACAATTAAACCGATGTTAGTTAAAGGAGCAAAAACGGCGCTTCGTGCACCTACTACAACATGAACTTCTCCGCGTCTTATACGGCGCCATTCATCATATAATTCTCCTTCAGACAAACCACTATGCAATACAGCAATTTGATCACCAAAACGATTTTTTACTTGCTCGACCATCTGCGGTGTTAGTGAAATTTCAGGTACTAGCATTAACGCATTTTTGCCAAGTTCAAGTGTCTTACTAATTGCATTCAAGTAGACTTCAGTTTTGCCACTCCCCGTAATTCCCTCTAGTAAGAAAGTCTTAGCCGTTTTTGTTTGAATCGCAGGGGTAATTTGCGCAAGTGCTTCTTTCTGGTCCTCATTTAACTCAACCTTTGGTTGACTTGCTTTAGACCGTCCATAGCTAGCTATTGGATCACGATAAATTTCAGTTTGACTTCTTTCAAGCCAACCTTTTTTAATCGCGCTTGTTAAAGTTTCTGTTTTGAGCTGAGCCCCTTGCTCAAGTTCATTTTGCATCATTGGAAATTGTTCATAATTTTCAATGACAAACATTAATAGTTGTCGCTGCTTAACGGCATTTGTACGAAGCTCTTCATACAAACTAATATAATCTTTTTTAGCTAAAGTAAGTTCATAACAATTGGCTGTTTTTACTTTGGCACGATTTTCAACCAAATATTCTATCTTGGCATCTTGACTGCGTAGCAAGCTATTAATGCGACCAATCTCTTGATTATCAGTCACATTAGCTAAATCAATTGGATCACCGTGAAAGTATGGCATTTTTTTTGCTTCGTCGGTTATCGGTACCAAGATCTTGCGGTAATTTGCCCGCATCACTCTTGGGAGCATTGTCTTAAGAATCGAAATTCGATAGGCAAAAATCCGATTAGCCAGCGCGTTAGATAATTCAACTAATTCAGGTGTTAACGGTGGCATTTCATCTACTACTAAAAGTAAATCTTTTAATTCGCCCTGATATTTGCTTTTTTCACTGAGGTCAACGACAAAGCCCTGCAATTTACGTGAACCAAATGGTACAAATACTCGTGAGCCAATTTCTACACCATCTAAGTCATCTGGTACATGATATTCAAAAATGCGGTCAGTCTGTTTTGCTGCAATATCAATTACTACTTGCGCAATCATTTAATCATCCTTAAAAAAATAACCTCCATCCCAAAAGAGATGGAGGTTAAATAATTCAACCAACTACTGATTAACCTCGCGATGGCTTGAATCGACGGTAACTTTACCGGCTTCAATCTCCTCAAGGGCCTTTCCGACGGGCTTTAATGATTTATATTCTTTCAGTGCCTCTGGATCACCAGCTTCAAGTTCATGTGCACGCTTAGCAGCAAGAACTGATAGTGAATATCTTGAATCCACTTGGGCTAACAATTTATCAATTGATGGATATGTAACTCTCATCTTTAATCCTCCCTAACCATTTTACGGTAAGTATCAATCACGCGTTTTACGCTGACATGTTCAGCATCTACGATTGCCTTAATATGATCAACTGCATTTGCAACAGTATCATTGACCACCGCATAATCATAATCTTGCATGACTAAAATTTCATTACGCGCCTGCTTGATTCTTCCCATAATAACATCTTCAGACTCAGTCCCACGATTTTCTAGGCGTTGATGTAATGTATGCAAATCTGGTGGCGTTAAAAAGATAAAAACTCCGTCAGGCATTTTTTCTCGTACCTTTTTGGCTCCATTAACATCGATTTCCAGCAGTACATCTTTGCCTTCTTCAAGCATTCGCTTAACCGGTACTAAAGGTGTCCCATAAAAATGATCAACGTACTTATTATATTCTAAAAGTTCACCTTGGTTAATGGCTTCTTGAAATCTTTCTTCGCTAACAAAGTAATAATCTTTACCATCTATCTCGCCCGGTCTAGGTTTTCTTGTTGTCATCGAAACCGAATATTCAAACGGAAAAACTTTACCATCTACGATTGCACTTTTCACAGTGCCCTTTCCTACTCCTGAAGGACCAGAAAGAACAAGCAACAAGCCTTTTTCTGTCATGCCATACTCCCCTAATAAAAGCTATTATGTCTAGTTTGCACTAAATGCAGAATATTTTCAAGTTCTACCTATTTATTATGTACAACAAGGAATTTTAAAGTAGTGCATGATGGAAATTATTTTTGGAAAAAGTATTGTTTTTCTGAACAAATGTTCTTATAATATAAAGAGTCAAACAAGTGTTCGAGAAAAAACTGAGGTATGATTGATGAAAAACTCACTTAAAAAAATCTATCACTATTTATTTGATTATGACATTGATAAACTGAGTATTTATGACCAATATCACAGTGAAATTCTATCTTCTTTAGAATTTGCTTTACTTCACCGGGCTTATGTCCTATTAAGATATCAAGATGGTACTAGTGAAATTGGGCAGGTCATTAAGCACATTTCTGCAGGACGCTTTGCCTTGCGCACAACTAACCAAAAGCTAATAAAAGTTATTGACTTAGATAATATTTTTAGGGTCGATTTAGCTTAATAAAAAAGAGTTGAGAAATATTTCTCAACTCTTTTTTTACTATTTTTCTTTCACTAAATAATAAGTTTCACTAACTATTTTTAAGCCAGCATTTTGATAAGTTCGAACTGCCGCTATGTTATCAGGATCGACATCAAGTGAAAACTCATCTATTCCTTTTCTAAGCAAAATTTCCATCATTTTTTTAATAAAGAAGCTAGCATACCCATGTCCTTGATAATCGCGAGCAACAAATAAACCAAAGAAATATCCGTCATCAACAGCACAATAGCCAATCACGTCTTCTTTGTATGTTAAAACAAAACTCAACATTTGATTATCAGCTAAACTTTCGGCAATATAAGTTTTAGCGTTCGCAATATCTAGATCAAAAGCTACACTATAAATACTTGCAACATTATTAAAATCCGTTTTGGCCATCTGACGCACGCCAAGTACGCCATTTAGTTTATCATCTTGAGAAATTTTCTCTGACTTTTGTGTTCTCATATGATAGTCAGTAGCATCTACTTTTAAATTATTATTGGCCAAAAATGTCGGATTTTGTTCTATAAAAGCTTTTTCGCTAACAAAATCATAGTTCTGATAACCATATTTATGCAAGATCTTTTTTGCACGCTTAATCATTTCAGTAGCTATGCCTTGTTGACGTTTTTTGGGTGCTACTTCAACATGAATGTCGACTTCTTCATTAGGCTTCTCATCAGCATAAAGCATTGTTAGACCTATTAGCTCTTCATTATCATAAGCCAGAATAAAAGTAGACATATCCTTAAAATAATTATATTGATTACTTAAATAGATATCACAAAAAGTTTTATCGTGGTCATGAATTACTTTAGCTAGCTGACAAGCCTGCTTCACTTCTTTAGAATCTAATTTTATTTTTTCGAGATATCTCATTCTTTGTTTTTAAAACTCTTCATCAAATCTTTCGCGTTTTGTTTTGCAGCTTGAGTAACATCGCTTCCTGCCATCATTTCAGCAATTGCAGTTACTGTTTCTTCCTGGGTTAATGGACCTATTTGAGTGTAGGTTGCACCGTCTTTAACTTCTTTGGCAACTAGGTACTTTTGATCGCTAGCTGCAGCTACCTGAGGTGAATGAGTTATGGCAATAACTTGTTTATTTTGTCCAATTGAATGCAATTTCTTTCCAATTGCCGCTGAAACTCTTCCAGAGACACCAGTATCAATTTCATCAAAAATCATTGTTCCTACAGGTTCAACCCGGCTAAAAATTGCTTTAAGCGCTAAAATTAGTCTTGATTGCTCACCACCTGAAACAATTTTTACCAATGGCATTAAATCTTCTCCCGGATTAGGAGCGATTAGGAACACAACTTCATCTGTTCCCTTTTTGGTGAAACCCTTAGTCGTCGAAATATCTATTGCAAAACGGGCCTTTGCCATGTATAAGTCTTTGAGCTCTCGCTTAATATTCTCTTCTAATGTATTTGCAACTTTTTCACGCATCTGATGAAGTTTCTTTGCTTCTTCAGTTAGCTTACTTTCAACTTGAGCTACTTCTTTTTGCAGTTTTTCTTCATCCAGACCGCCAGTTTCATATTGACTCAACTCTTTTTGTACTTTTTCATAAAAAGCAAACACATCCTGCAAAGTAGGGCCATACTTTTTCTTCAGCGAATTAAGTAAATCTAATCTACTTGTAACATATTGATAGCGTTCCTCATCAAAGTCCATTTCATCTAAGACATTTGATAGTTCACTTCGGGCATCACTTAATGCAAAGACACCGTCATCGATTGTTTTGGCAATGTCCTTAAACTTAGCACCATATTCGCCGAGTTCATTTGCAGCACTTTGAGCATTACCTAGTAGTGTTTCCAAACCGTGTTCGTCATCATCGTACAACTGCATTAAGTAATTGGCAGTATCCACGATTTTTTGATAGTTACTTAATTCGTTGTATTCTTCTTCTAGTTGCTCGTCTTCTGTTGGATCAGTTAAGTTGGCAGAAGATAATTCTTCACTTTGAAAGGTTAAAATATCCTGCTTTTGGGCTAACTCTTGAGCGTCACTTCGCAAATGGTTCAACCGGTCGCTTAACTTTTCCCAAGTAGCGAAATTGGCTTGGTACTCCGCTAGCTCTTTTTTAAATTGTTCTGGAGCGTAATTATCAACTAAATCAATTTGCCGGTCCTGATCCATTAAAATTTGTTGATCATTTTGACCGTGAATATCAACCAGATAATAACCCAATTCTCGTAAAACGTTAATCGTCGTTAACTGTCCATTAATTCTGACTACATTACGACCTTTAACGGCAAGCTCCCTACTAATCACAAGTTGCCCGTCTGAAATAGGCAAGCCATACTGCTCACATAGTTCTGTAATTTTAGCGGCTTGATTATCAATTTCAAAAAGACCTGTAATAACAGCCTTCTTTTCACCACTACGAACCATTTCTTTTTGGCTTCTTCCACCCATCAATAGTGAAACTGCATCAATAATAATAGATTTACCAGCACCAGTTTCACCAATTAGCACTGTCATATGTTCTTGAAAGCGAACCTTCAAAGCCTTAATAATGGCGAAGTTTTTAATATCCAGTTCAACTAACATAATTATCTCCTAAAGCTCAGCAACTGCTCGTTCAACAACTTCTTCAGGGGTTCCTGACCATAGCATTTGCCCACCATTTTCTTCACTTTTTTGCAAATGAATTAAAAATTCAATATTGCCTTTGCCACCTTTAATTGGTGAATAATCAAGGCCTAGCACGTTAAAGCCTATTTCACGCGCTTTTTCGATAGTATGCTCAATTACATTGCAATGAACCTGGTGGTCATGAACAATTCCATGTTTACCAACATTTTCTGGCCCCGCTTCAAATTGAGGCTTAATTAGGCAAACAGCATCACAATCATTTTTAAGAATGTCGTACATTGGCGGCATAATTAGATCAAGTGAAATAAAAGAAACGTCAGTCATCGCAAAATCAGGTAATCCCTGAGTAAAATCTTCAGGTTTACTAAAACGGAAATTTTGTTTTTCCATGACCACAACGCGTTTGTCGTCTCGCAACTGCCAAGCCAGCTGATTGTATCCTACGTCAAGTGCATACACCATTTTGGCATGGTTCTGTAGTGCAACATCTGTAAAACCACCGGTAGAAGCTCCAATATCAAGACATATTTTATCCGTTAAATCAATTTCGAACGATTCAAGGGCTTTTTGGAGCTTAAATCCCCCACGTGAGACATATTTTTTATCCGACTTTTTAATATAAAAATGTTCATCTTCAGGAAAACTTGTTCCACTCTTATCAATCCGCTGATGATTGTGATCCGAAACCAAACCAGCCATAATTGCTCGCTGTGCCTGAGTTCGAGAGTTAAAAAGTCCTTGTTTAGCTAATAGTACGTCAGCTCTTTCTTTCATTTTTTAGAGCACCTTTTGATATAAATCTAGAAAACCAGTTAAAACTTCATTGTTAAGACTCGCTAAATTCGCTTTTGCCTCAGTAATTAATTTGGTTAGTTCTCTTCTACTTTGTTCAATACCAAGAATTGTTAAAGTATTGTTCTTACCATTTTCTTGGTCCTTGTGAGTTGCTTTTCCAGCCTCTTTACTAGTTTGAACGACATCAACTAAATCATCATAAATTTGGTATGCTCGACCAAAATTATCGGCAAATTTAATTAGATTTGTTTTACTATTTTCATCTGCTCCCGCATATACAGCACCCATTTTGACACAAGCTTCAATCAAGCAACCTGTTTTTAACCATTCCATTCGATCAATTAAAACTTCGTCATCAGCTACACTTGCATTATTGGTTGAATCAATGTCAAGATATTGTCCTCCAACCATGCCGTTGGGTCCAACTGCTGAGGTAATAATTTTAACCAATTCATAGGACTTGCTGCCTTCTGCAATCCATTGAATTCCTAATGGAAGCAATGCATCTCCAGCCAATATTGCTTCAGCTTCACCCCATTTTTTATGACTGGTTAATTTGCCACGGCGATAATCATCATTATCCATCGCAGGTAAATCATCATGAATCAAAGAATACGTGTGGATTAGTTCGATACCACAAGCAATTTGAACTTCAGAATTCGTAATGTCCTTATTTAAAGAATCTAGGGTAGCCAGAAACAATAAGGGCCGCAGTCTTTTACCACCAGCCATTACTGAATAGGTCATAATTTGACTTATTTTTTTGTCATCAACGTCTTCTTTTAAATGTTCCTCTAAATATTGATCAATTTTGGGTGTCCATTTTTTTCTAAATTCTACAAAATTCATATTATTCTTCCGGTGCTGCAGCGTCATTTGGATCTAATTGATGTTCTGTACCATCACTATCAATTAATTTGGCAACAGTCTCCTCTGCCTCCGTTAAACGTTTGTTTAAGTCCTTACTCAGTTTTACTCCAGTTTGAAATTCAGTCAATGCATCTTCTAAGGCTACATTACCATTTTCAAGGTTGCTAACAATTTTTTGTAATTCATTTAATTCTTCTTCGAAGTTATTTTTCTTAGTTGCCATTTTCGTTTCTCCTAACTGCTTTTACAACAGCCTGTGCTTTACCATCTTTAAAATTAATGTTTATTTCATTATTCTTCTTCAATTGATCCACAGAAGTAATTGTCTTCTGCGTATCATCAGTTACATAAGCATAACCACGATCAAGCGTCATTAAGGGACTGTAGTCGTTCAATTGCTGACCGGCTTGAGCCAAATGATGCCTTTTTTCGCGTAAAAGCGTCTGCATATTGGAAACTAGTTTTTGGTAGAAAAAGTTCTCTTGTTGAAGCACTTGCTCAATTTTCTTTTCTGGATTCACACCAACTAGCTTTTGCTTTGTAAGTTGATATTGTTGTCTTTGCCGCTCAAGTAGATGAATCATGCTACTGTGAAGCCGCTCACGTAATAAATCGACGGTTTGGGCCTGCTCGTCATATAGTCTGGCCGGTTCTCTCATAATGACCGAATTGTTAATACGATTCAAATATTCACGTCTAACTCGAATAATATTCTGCATACTTGCCAATAGGCTGCTTTGTAATTGATGAATATTAGCTAATTCATCAGGCAAGTTAGGTGTTGCATATTCAGCTGCAGCAGTGGGTGTTGCAGCACGGGCATCAGCCACCAAATCACACAAGGTAGTATCAGTTTCATGACCAACTGATGAAATAACCGGCATACTCATATCATAAACTTGCCGAACCACTTTTTCTTCATTAAAAGGCCACAAATCTTCAAGCGAGCCACCACCTCTACCAATAATCATGACATCATATTTGTCACCATAACTGGTAATTTGTTTCATTGCTTCCACCAAAGAATCTGCAGCACGATCTCCTTGAACTTGAGCAGGAAATAAATCAACTTCGGCATGAGGAAATCTGCGATTGACAGTAACCAAAATATCATGAATTACTGCTCCGGAAGCACTTGTGACTACTGCAATATGATCTGGAAATTTTGGCAATGGCCTCTTATGGGCTTCATCAAACAAACCTTCGTCAGATAATTTTCTTTGCAATTGTTTTAACTGCTCATATAGTGCCCCAAGACCAGCAGGTTCCATTGATTCGGCATAAAACTGGTAGGTTCCCTGAGGACCATATACACTTACATAACCCGAAATATAGACCCTCATACCCTCTTCAGGCTTGAATTTAACCTTATCAAAATATGAACGGAACATTACCACATTTATTTTGGATTTTTCATCTTTCAACGAAAAATATTGATGAGAATTTCTGCGATAGCGAAAATTAGACAGTTCACCTTGAAGAAAAACTTTATGCAAATACGGATCATTTTTGAACTTCTGTGTAATATAGTAATTCAGATCCGTAACTGTAAGATACTTATTATCTGCCATTTTTTCTCCTTGTTAGTTTAACAACTTGCTCCATCAATGATTCTACAGTTAAAGGACCAATTCCTCCAGGGACTGGCGTAATAAAGCTCACTTTAGGTTTAACCAATACAGTATTAACATCCCCAACAGTTTGATTGTTAACTCTATTAATGCCAACATCAATCACCACTGCATTTTCTTTGACCATCTCTGGCGTAACCAAGTTAGCGTGTCCAACAGCTGAAACAAGTATATCGGCATTTTTGGTATATTCAGCAAGCTGTTTTGTTTTTGAATGCAAAATAGAAACTGTCGCATCTCGTTCTAGCATTAAAGCAGCTAATGGCTTGCCAACAATACTACTACGACCGATGATTACCACTTTTTTGCCATGTAACTTAATTTGATAGTGATCAAGTAATGCCAATACACCATGAGCTGTTGCAGGTTCGACATAATGGTCACCGCGCCATAAACGGCCTACATTACTCGGCGTCAAACAATCGACATCTTTTTCTGGATCGATATGTTCCAATGCTTCATTTAAGTTAATTTGCGGTGGGACCGGTAACTGGATCATAATACCGTAAACTTTTTTATCCTGATTTAACCGATCAATCAGAGTTAACAAAGACTGCTGACTCTGTGTTTTAGGCAGTTGATAGACTTTTTGAACAATTCCAATTTCATCTGCTCGCCTTTTTTTAGTTTTAATATAGAGCTTACTACTTGGATCATCACCAATATTAATTACGCAAAATAATGGAACTATTCCCTGACTTTTTAATTCACTAACCTGTGTCTTTAGTATAGCCGCGCGCTCATCAGCTAAGTTCTTTCCATCTAGAAATTGACCCATTAGTTTATTCCTTTTTTAAAAAAATAGCCGGCTATCAAGCCGACTATTAATTATTTTTGGATGAAATTTGCCAAAATACCGTTAATAAACGGTTTAGTTTTTGGATCTGCAAACTCATCACATAAGTTCAAAGCTTCATTGACCGCTGCTTTAGGCTCAATTTCATCGCTATATTTAATTTCAAATAGAGCTATTTCTAAAATAGCCAGCGAAATTTGGTCAATTCGATCAATACGCCAGTTTTTCTTCAGATAAGAAGCAAGCTGACCTTTTAGCTCGTCCCGCTTTTCAATCACACCTTCAATTAAAGTCTTTGAATAAGCAGAAAGTTCTTTTAAATCAAGCATTGCAACGGTTTTTGCCTCAACTTCAGCAGGTGTATACTTTAAATCTTGATTAGCTAAATATACAGCCTGCATTGCAACTCTACGACTCTCGTGTTGATTCATTTTTATCCTTTTCATCAATGTCAGAGAAAAGTTGAGAGGTACCACTATCATCCTGCTCTTCTTCCTCTGGGAATACTAGACCGATTACATGGACATTAATTTCCTTGAGAGTCAGATCAGTCATTTGAAGCACTTGCTGTCTTAATGACTTTTGAAGATCCTTTGCGATTTTTGGCACATTACAGCCAGCTTCAAGACCAACGTAGACGTCAGCAATTAAGTCACCATCTTCGTTTACTCTGATTTCGACGCCGCGACGTAAATCTTCGCGACCTAAAACCCAGTTAATTCCAGATCTGACATTGCCATGCATTTCAGCCACACCGTCAACTTTTTCGGCAGCAATGCCCATAATAACTTCAAGAACACTAGGATCTATTTCAATTTCTTCACCGTTATTTTTATCATCTAAGACAATTTTTGAACTATCTGCCATTTTGTTTACCTCAAAAAACTATTTATTTGCGCGAGATACGTATGTGCCATCAACAGTATTGATAATTAATACATCGCCTTCATTAATAAAGAATGGCACGTTGACTACTAAACCTGTCTCCATTGTAGCAGGTTTACCACCACCTGAAGAAGTATCACCCTTAATATTTGGTTCAGTTTTTGAAACCGCTAATTCAACCGTGTTAGGTAATTGAATTCCTAATGTCTTACCATCATGCATAATTACACTAACATCCATGTTTTCCTTTAAATACTTAGCTTCATCAGTAATTTGTTCATTTGGAATTGCTAACTGATCATAAGTAGTTGTATCCATGAAAACATAGTTTGAACCATCGTTATAAAGGTATTGCATACCCTTTGTTTGGATTTCCGCAGTTTCAACTTTAGCAGTGGAACGGAATGTATATTCTTGAACTGCACCAGTGTTTAAGCTCTTTAACTTGGAACGAACAAAGGCACTACCTTTACCAGGTTTAACATGTTGGAACTCAACGATGCGCCATAAGTCATTATTGTACTTGATGGTCAAACCATTTTTAAACTCGTTAACTGAAATCATTGTCATATTAAGAACCTCATCTCCATAATAATATCTTACCAATTAACACGTGATTTTACTATAAATAATCTCTAACTTTATAAAGAAATTAACTCATCCTTAGGTAAAGTAGATAAAGTCTCTGGCGAATTGTCGTGAACAAGAATATCATCTTCAATTCTAACCCCACCTTTATTAGGAAGGTAAATTCCGGGCTCGACAGTATGAACCATATTATTTACCAATTCTTGCTTACCAAATGGTAACGCCGGTTGACAGAGTTCGTGAATTTCTAAGCCGATTCCGTGCCCAATGCCATGACCGAAGTACTGACCATAGCCTTGTTCAGTGATATAGTCGCGGGCAGCATGGTCAACATCACTACCTTGATTGCCTACCACTGCTGCTTCGATACCACGTCTTTGAGCTTCATGAACAATCTCATAAATTTTTTGCATTTCTTGATCAACTTTACCAACTGCTACAGTCCGCGTAATGTCAGCTGCGTAACCATTATAAAAGGCACCAAAGTCAATTACAACCATGTCGCCATCTTCAATTACTTTATCGCTTGCAACTCCGTGTGCCCAAGCTGAACGCACGCCAGAAGCAATAATTGTATCAAAGCTCGGGCCATCGCCTCCATTAACTTTAAAGAGGTAATCAAGTTTGGCACCAATATTACGCTCAATTGCCCCTGGCTTTACTAAAGGTAGAATTTCATTGAAGCTATCCATTGAAATATTAATCGCACGACGGAGCATCTCAATTTCCAGCGGATCTTTAACGTTTCTAACTCGTTCAACTAATTCTTCACAAAGTTCAAAATCAATTTCTGGATTAAGCTCTTGCAAAGTAAATAATTCAGTTGCTGAAACAAATTCCCCTTCAACCAAGACTTTTTTCAGATTAGCCTTTTTTAACTGATCAGATATTTCTTGATCCTGGTTGCCATGCTTCATAATAACAGTCATTTCACCAGGAGCCTGAGCCTTTATTTGGCCCGCAAAACGCGAATCTGATAGTAAAATCCGATCACCTGCAGCTGTCAAAATCAACTGTGCTTCTTCACCAGTAAAATTAGTCAAATAACGATAGTTAGCTTGATTAAAAATGAGTATAGCATCTGCATTTTTTTCTTTTATTAAATTAGCTACTTCTGTAATACGCCTATTCAGTAGACTTAATAATTCATTTTTTTCAGCCATCTTTTTTCTCCTATGTAAAGTTTGACTATATTTTACTGCTAAAAACTATTTATAGATCATAACGTATTTTTTAACACAGAAAAAGACGAGAAGCACATGCTTTTCGTCTTCTTAATTAAGAACTAAATTACTTAGCTTCTTCTTCAACTGGGATAACAGAAACTTGCTTTCTGTACTTATCCTTACGTTCAAACTTAACTACACCATTTACTAATGCAAATAATGTGTCATCTCCACCTTGACCAACGTTCTTGCCAGGGTGAATCTTAGTACCACGTTGACGATAGATAATCGTACCTGCGTGAATTGTTTGACCGTCTGCAGCCTTAGCGCCTAAACGACGACCAGCTGAATCACGACCGTTAGCAGTAGAACCTCCACCCTTGTGGTGGGCAAATAATTTAAGATTTAAAATATTCATAATTGTTTCACCTCTAGTTTAATTCAATTTTTTCAATTGTAACCTTAGTATAAGGTTGACGGTGACCATATTTTGAATGTGAGTGCTTCTTAGGCTTGTACTTGAAAGTAACAACTTTCTTTTCCTTACCTTGCTTCTCAACCTTAGCAACAACCTTGGCGCCATCAACTAAAGGTGCACCAACCTTAACGTTATTGCCGTCAGAAGTTAAGATTACTTCGTCAAAAGTAACTTCCTTACCTTCTTCAACGTCAAGCTTTTCAACAAAAACACTATCGCCTTCAGCAACTTTGTATTGCTTTCCGCCGGTTTTAATAATTGCGTACATTTACTGCCCTCCAAAAATTTACTTAGACTCGCCAATTGAGGTGTTTCTTGATAGAAAACTTCTAACCACAAAATGTGCGGTTGCAGATGTGAAGGTCTCCACAAATACAACTCCTATATAGTACTACTTCAAACAAAAATTGGCAATAAAAATCCAACTAATTGAGCCTTAAATTTGCCACTTTCCACCGTGAACTTTTGCTACATTTTCTGTCACGATGAAGGCTTCATTATCAATTTCACGTATTTTTGCTACTAATTGACCGTATTCGTTGGTATCAACTACAATTACCAGCTGCTGTTTGTCTTTATCGGTGTAACCACCAACAACGTTGAAAACTGTTAGACCTTCATAGTCATTTTGTAGCATATCACGAACCTGATCCAACTTTGTATTGCTCATGATTCTAACCTGGTATTTCTTATCAAAACCAGTTTCTGTATACCGCATTGTAATTGTTGTAATTACCTGCGAAAAAGCGGCAAGTAAGAATGCTTCCGTTCCATCAACAAAGAGATTTAAGACAATTATAGTCATATCAATTGCCATCAGTGACATAGCAGGATCGATATAAAAGTACTTTTTGATAATAAGTGGTGGAATAGTTGTTCCTCCAGATGAGGCATTGATGCGGTAAAGCATTGATACTCCGATTCCCATTAGAACACCACCATAAATTACTGCCATCATATTGTTAGTAGTTAGTTTCATGCTTGGCGTGATTGCCATTAAAATTGGCAGCAGCATACTACCGAGAGCCACTTTTTTCAAAGTTTCTTTGCCAAGAAAAATGACTGCTAGAATGAGCATGATTAAATTGACAATAAAAACTGTTATTGAGCGATTAATGCCCCATACAGCGTCTACAAGAATTGAAATTCCCGTTGATCCTCCTGCGGCTACATTAATTGGTGCATAGAAGAAGTTAATTGCAATTGTTATAATCTCAAGTCCAGCCAAGAAAAATAACCAATATTGCCATGTGTGTTTGTGCTTTATGTTTTTCATCTCATCTTCCTTCCATAAAAAGTGTTATTTAATATAATACAAGAAAATAACTAATATACGCAAGAAATAAGTCTTTTTGCCTCCTAAATTATCAAAAACTTATAGATTTAATTGATCTAGTTATCTGCTTTTTCATATTGAATACTTTGATTACCCTCATATGCTGGTAACCCTTTGGCAGCACGATATAGCGCACGCTCAAATGATTGGTAACCCTTACTTGAACTAACGGCGAACTTGACATTATATTTACTTGCAAATTCACTGATGTTCCAAGCACTATCATGAGCAGCAAATGCTGTCACCAAAATAACCAAGTCCAAATCTTTTATTTGGTTCTCAATGACTTTTTTCTTTCCCTGAAAGGCATCTATTGGAATCGGGATTCCATTATAACGAGTTACAATTCCCTCTAATAATGCTTCGTTTTGATTATCTCCTACCGCAATACCTACTCTTTGGTAATGAAGATCTAAAGCTAATTTTGGTAACTCAGTTGCCTGAGTTTCAACTTTATCTTTCTTTTTCTTAACATGAGTCGCCGGCTGCGGCTGTTCGAGCTGGTAAACCCAGCGAATTTGAATAGCGTCAGCAGGACTTTTCTTCAGTCTAACATCACCGTCATACCACGCTAAATCAACAATTGAACCATCAACCAATTGAATATTATCATCCCAGTATTTGCTTGAATCTATTGGGAGTAAAACTGCCTTACCTCGAATACGTAGTTTTTGCCCCTGAGCATTACGGCTGATTGACAAGTGACCTGGTCTCCCTTGTACAACAGCGTACTTAAAGGTAGAAATAGTATCAACTTCCATTTTCGATATCTTGCGGAAGCCAACAATACGTAAAATTTCTGCTTCATAATGTGGATTATTTTCTTCTGGTAAAGCTTCGACAATATCACCACTTTTTAAATTCAAAGAGTGAATTTGCGATTCCTTCATCGTATAAACGATTCTATTACCATCATCGACTAAATCACAACCAGATAAAAGCCTAACAACTGTATAACGCTTACCTTTTCGATAATCCTTTTTTGGCTTTTCTTTTTTCTCAAGCGCCTGCTCAAAGATCTTTTGATTAACTTGTTCATTCGAAGTCTTAGACAAATTAACATTCTTTTTAAGATCAATCAGATTATCCCTGAATTTTTGGTCAACTTGTGGTGTCATTGTCAGTTTTTGAATCGCCGATAAAGCTGTGTTTTTTGCCTGAACGTCTCCTGGTGTCCGGAGCAATTTAGTGAGACTGGTCAAAAGCATATTTACTTGATTTAAATCAAGTTCAATCGAACTTTTCTTTTTTTCTTTTGGTATTGCTTGATCACCATCTGTCATGCCTAAAATCAACTTAATTGCTGCTAGACCATTTCGTAAGCTTTTCTCATCGCCAGTAGTCTGATTTAAAATTCTTTTTATATTATTCCGGTAATCAAACATTTTAATCTCCAACTTTTTTCTAATCTCTATCTTTAATAGTATAGCAAACAAAAAAAGCCTAGCATAACAACTAGACCTTTAATGAAATTTCTAAAATGCTCCACCACCGGAACCGCCGCCAAAGCCGCCCGATGAACCGGAACCAAATGAACCACTTGAAACGCTACTTGAACCAGCGGCAATTCCGTTTTTAAAGCAGGTATTGAAGTTTTCAGCAAAACTATTTTTACCACTATTAGCCAGAAAACCATAGAAGAATAAATCACTATTATTTAACTCATCCTGGTTAAATTCAATTTTAAGTTCTTTCATGACCTTCTTAGCTAGGCCAAAAGAAACTGCATAAGGTAAAATATCTTCCCACAAGATTAAATCGCCAACTTCTTCCATATTGAAACGACCAATGTCTTTCAACATCTTCTTAAAGCTACGTACCTTGTCAACTTCAAGTGCACCCTTCTTGGAATACAGATTGATCTGGTTTTTATCCCTGTACATACCTATAGTACCAATGACAAAAAGTAGTCCTGCAACAATAATAATTGGCCAGATATACTTGCGGGTAAATAACACGGCGAGACCTGCTGCAACCAAACTCGCAAACCTCAAACCAAGAATTATCCTGTTACTACGCTTCTTCTTTAACAATAATTCCTCAGGCATATATTGATCTTTATCTGCTGAATAGAATTGATCGTCAGCCCAGTCATCAAAACTGCGTCCCAACTTTTTACCACGTGCTTTTTTCAATTCTTTTGTAGTAAAACTTGTTCCATCACCAATTTCATTAAAAAGCATCCACATAAGAGTACTTTCGTGTGCAACATTCTCATCGATTAATGAAATACGATAATAGGTTGTCTTAAGCTTGCTCTTGTAATCTTCAATTTTAATTTTCTTATGAATAGCAAGCTCCATTAAGTAAGCCGTAAAAGCCTTACTATCAGGAACTTTAGCAGTGTCAAGAACTTGAGCAATCACTGGATTGGCATCAGGTATTTCATAATCGTGACTTAACTCACTAATCTTTTTAGGCTTATAGCCTATCTTCTGTGTGGTAAAGCCTTTAAAAATAGAAAGGATTCCCGTCACAACACTGACTAAAACAAGAACTAGACTAATCATCAAATTTTTCTTTTGTTTGGCGTTACTTTGCGCTGCTAATTTCTTTTCTTGTTTAAGAACAGCCTGCTTATGATTGACATTTTTTACATTTTTATTTTTAGGCGTTACGCTTAATGGAAAAATGGTATGAACTTCAATTCCCGTATGACCACCCAAATTATCAGCAGTCATGATAATTTTGCCATCTTGAGGATCCACTTCAAGCTTACCATCAAGTGGGCCATGGGCCCAAGCCTTCAAGTCCTTAACTGGGCCTGGAAAAATCACACTCGCTTTAACTTTTTTTAACCTTGTATCCCAGCCATTACCAATAATCATAAAGTTTAATTCAGCAATATCGCGATAATTAGTAATTGCATTGGTAATTTGGTAGGCGTAAGTTACAGTGAAATGTTCATGCTTTTCTCTAACAACATGAGGCACTATCATTTCATAGCCGTGTTCACTTTTACGAAGAGTAAAATCGGTCGAATTAAGCGTTGGTGCATTATTGGCCTTGGTCGTTATCTTGACATGCTTAATCTTTTGATTAGGCTCAAGATTTTGACGATAAAAAACGCCGTTAGCAGTTGATTGAAATTCATAATCAATTCTGCGTTTTATCGTTAATGAGCCATCCGGATTTACTTTAGAAGTAACCTGGTTGTTTTGAATATCATATTTAACTTCAACTTCTGCCTTCGCTTTTTGCGGCATAGCAAAACAAAATAGCAAAACACTTATAAGAGGAAGTATTTTTAACAGCTTTCTTCTCATACTTTTTTCTACCTTTTCCTTAGTTTATTGGTTTAATTATACAGATTATTACTATATAAAACACTACCCTATATAAATTTATTTAAAGTACCACAGTTATTATGAAAGATTTGGAAATTAGTGGTTGCAATTGGACATCTTTTTTTCTATAATAGTTACTGTTCTTGCGCGGCAAGCGTAAATTCGATGGTCTGGTAGCTCAGCTGGATAGAGCAACGGTCTTCTAAACCGTGGGTCGTGAGTTCGAATCTCACCCGGATCATTTTAGAAGCCACCTTTACAATTTGTAAGGGTGGCTTTTTCGTAAACCAGAATGACTACTAGCAAAAAGGGCCTCAACTTAAAGTTGAGGCCCTTTTGATTTGTAAATCACTTAATAACTTAATTGTCTTTGAGTTTTGAAATCAGATTTTCTTGACGCTTAGGATTAATACGGTAGTATGCCGAAGAAATACCTAAGAAAGTTAAAATGACTGTACCGACAATTAGCCAGAGGACACTTTCAATGTGAAGCTCGCCTAAGAACTCATATAAAGATGAGACCATCTTAAGCCAACCACCAAGTGACACAAAGTACCAAGCCGTAGCTTTATCAATAAAACTCATTGCAGTTCTCAAATCTGATTCATTCTTGATAATGTCACCTAAAATTTTCACTGCACGTTTTTTCTCAAGATAAATCTTAACTATTGGTGCAATCCAATAAAGTGGTGAGATTTTCGGTTGTGATTTACTAGACTGATTAAATTCGGTCAAAAACCACTTATAATCATAAAGCTCCATCAATCCCTGATATAAAGGAAAAGAAAAGAGCAACCAGTCACCCAAAAAGCTAATAAAATTAATAAACGTAGATATTTTAATCACTTCTCCTTTTTCTCAAACCTGATTATGGAAAATCCATAATGCAATTACTGAATATTTTAGTTCAACAAAGGTGTCCTTAACAAGTATTAAATAGTTTATTTTTTAGGAATTATTTTCTATTTATGATTAGTACTTAATATTTACACTAAATATTTTATTTTTAATTTTGCTTGCTTTTTAAAATTTAGTTTAGTATGATATTGATTAAATATTTATGAGAGGTACGGATTATTATGACAAACATAAAAACTAATCTAACACCAGTTAAATATTATTTTTGGTACTTTAGTGAATGATCTGAGTGCCTAATTTGTATTGTCTTAGACACACAGTTCAAATAAAATGCTGTGTGTCGTAGCTTAAGTACTTCTTCTCGAGTAATGCTCACACAGCGATTGACTGTGTGAGTTTTTTATTTCGGGAGAAAAGAATGAAAATTTTAAAAAGAATTACCTTAGATACGCTTAATGGCCTATCCACAGGAATAGTAGTCGCGTTAATTCCAGGCGCTTTAGTTAGTCAATTAATTAAAGTACTCCTACCCATGTTTCCTCAACTAGGATTCATCCTTACCTTTACTACTTTTGCTTCTTCACTTCTACCTGCAATTAGTGCCGTTTGTGTTGGTATGACTGGTAAGTTGACCCCTATCCAAACTTCATCCATTGCACTTGCAGCTACTGCTGCAGCTGGTAACTTTACGATTCAAAACGGTAAAGTTGTGGTAATCGGCAGCGGCGACGTAATTAATGTCGCAGTCACGATCATGGTTGCCTACGCATTAGTCCTGTTTTTAGGTAAAAAGTTAAAGGCATACACAATTTTACTTGTCCCCCTAATTGTTTTGGTAGTTGCAGGTGGAATTGGAAGTCTCACCAGAATTCCAATAAGTGCATTTACGAGAATAATTGGTCTAGGAATTGAACATCTAACATCACTGCAACCGATTCTAATGGGAACACTGATGGGAATTGTTTTTGCAATCCTTGTCGTTTCACCTATTTCATCTGTCGGCATCGCAACTGCAATTAGTATTCACGGTATCGCGGCTGGTTCTGCCAATTTGGGAATTACTGCTGCAGCTTTTGCCCTAGCAATTTTTGGTTGGAAAGTAAATTCATTCGGTACCTCAATTGCGCATTTTTTGGGTTCACCAAAAATGCAGATGGCAAACCTACTTACTCAACCCAAGCTGTTGATTCCACTTGCAGTTAACGCTGGAATTATGGGTGCTTTAGGCGCAATCTTTGGAATTGTTGGTAATCCAATGAGCGCTGGATTCGGTTTCTCCGGTTTGATCGGACCAGTTGCTGCTATGACCGGCCGACAAGCTAATTTTGCTAACATTGCTTTAATTACAATCCTCTTTTTCATTTTACCTATCGCACTTGGAATTATTGCCAACTACTTGTTATCGGTTAAAACCCACTTTTTTACTGGCAAAGATTTCGAATTAGATTTTGAATAAAAATGACTTAGCCTATATATTTTCTATTTAATTAATCACTGCTATAATAAGTTCCAAGATGATTAAGAAAAGGAAATAATAATGATTAATTTTTATGGTTATAAACGTTGTTCAACTTCTAGAAGTGCACAAAAATGGCTTCAAGATCATAATGTTGACTTCACTTTTCAAGATTTAGTTGAGCAACCTCCTCGAAAAGAAGATCTTGTTAAGTGGATGACAATGCACCAAGATCGAGGGCTAAAATATTTCTTTAATACTCATGGTCAAGACTACCGCAAGTTGAACTTAAAAGAGCGCGTTCCAGAAATGTCAATTGAAGAGGCTGCCGATATGATGTCGAAGAACGGTAAACTAATTAAACGCCCACTAGTTGTTGACGGTAAAAAACTAACCTGTGGCTTTAAAGAAGATTTATATGAAAAAACTTGGCTGTAAAAACGGATGTAAAAATCCGTTTTTTATTTATCCTCTTTTTAAACTTTCGTAACATCTCAAGAACAGGTAAAATAAGAAAATAATAAGGAGGACAAGATGAAATATAACCAGTATGCATATGTTGAAACAAAATTAGAAACGCAGGTTAAAGAACTACTACAAATTAAATTTTTGCCTGCTAACTATCAGGATCTATCTTTTGCGCAACTATTAGCCGAAATGGTAGAAAATTGTCGGGCTGAAGTTCAGCCAAATGATGAAAACGCTCGTGCTACAAAACTAAATGAATTTGCTGTTTCACCTACACAAACCTTGGCAGCTTTCTTGGAGACAAAACCAGAAGAAATTTCATTGATTGAATTTTATAATATCGCTTTACAGTTATTGGACTACCGTGTTCATTATGACTACGACCTAAATGATCCCTGCAAGACGATGAAAAAGCAAGCTTTGCCAATGGTCGACAGTATTAGTAATAAAGAAGAACTAATTAGTGCCTTTTACCGATTATTAAATACGCGCACCAAAAACGGTCAGCTGCTAATCGATGTAATGGCTGGCAAAGGCTATTTTTATAACCGTAAAAATGAATTGCCTACTAACCAGTTTGTCTTCTTGAACGGTAAAAGCTTACCAGTATTTGACACTAGCAAAGTAATTCGAGAAGTTGTTTATGTTGAAAGTGATCTAGATACTGATGGCGACGGCCAATCCGACTTACTTCAAGCAACTATTTTTCGTCCTTTCGAAAGTGAAAAAATGCCTGTTCCAGCCTTGTATACAGCTAGTCCCTACTTTGGTGGAATTATTGACAACGAAAAACGTAACCATAATGTTGACGAAAATCTGACGGATGCTACTGAATGGACAAATCCACAGTACGAGCCATCTGCCATAGTCAAAGCGAGAAAACCAAGTGATGAAAATACTTCTTCTGCAACTGAAATGGCTGTCGGCAAATCTTCTTATACCCTAAATGAATATTTGTTAGCTCGCGGCTTTGCCAGTGTTTTTGCTGGTGCAATCGGTACACGAGGAAGTGACGGTCTGCGAATCACAGGTGCCCCAGAAGAAACTGAGAGTGCCAAAGGAATTATTGAATGGCTTCATGGAGACAGAATTGCCTATACCGACCGCTCGCGAAAACATGAGATTAAAGCAGATTGGTGCAACCATAATATTGGAATGACCGGTCGCTCATATTTAGGGACTTTACAAATTGCAATCGCAACGACTGGTGTTGCCGGATTAAAGACAGTTGTCTCTGAAGCTGCTATATCTTCTTGGTATGACTACTACCGTGAACACGGCCTTGTAATCGCTCCTGAAGATTGTCAAGGTGAAGACTTAGATTTATTAGCAGAAACTTGTCAATCTAACTTACTGGATTCAGGTGACTACATTAAGATTAAGCCTAAATATGATGAAATGCAGGCTAGTCTACTAGAAAAAGAAGACCGTAAAACGGGCCAATATTCTGATTACTGGGAAAATAGAAATTACCGTCATCATACAGATAAAATCAATTGCTCTTGGATTAGCGTTCATGGCCTAAATGACTGGAACGTCAAGCCGAAAAATGTCTATAAAATTTGGCAAAAAGTAAAAGACTTACCGGTTGAGCACCACTTATTTTTACACCAAGGACCTCATTATAATATGAATAACTTGGTATCAATTGATTTCACTGATTTAATGAATTTATGGTTTGTTCACGAATTATTGGGTATCGAAAATAATGCCTACAATCAATGGCCAACTGTCATGATTCAAGACAATCTCGAGGCCGATATCTGGCACGATGAAGAGGACTGGAGCAATGACGTTGGTCAAAAAGTAGTTTACTACCCAACTGACGATGCCGAATTGCAAAAAGATGGTAACGGCAAAAAGAAGCTTGCTTTTCTTGATTTAGGTGGTAAAGATTTTAAAGCAGCTAAAATTTCTGAAAGTGCTTGGCAAGATAAATTTATTGCTGGTGATGAAAAATGGGCTAAGCCTAGTCTTCGCTTTACAACAGATGAGTTTATTCACCCAGTAACTATTGTTGGACGTCCTGAAGTAAAATTACATGTTTCATCTAGTCTTAACAAAGGCCAAATTTCTGTTGCTCTAGTGGAGCTTGGTGACCGTAAGCGTCTAACTGCAGTACCAAAATTCCTGATGCGTGATGGCCAAGAACTTGGTTTTCGTTTTGGAACAGATACATTGCAAGAATTTGTTCCTGATAAGCTATCTCATGCTAAATTAATAACTAAGGCTCACATGAATCTACAGAATTATGCGGACATGCAAAAACCTGCAGCAATTGAGCCCGGAGAATTCTATGATTTGAGCTTTGAATTACAACCTACTTACTATAAAGTTCCAGTAGGCAGCAAACTATGCTTAATTATCTATTCAACTGACCAAGGCATGACCAAACGACCACTTGAAGAAACAACTTATACGATTGATCTCGCAAAAACAGAAATCAAATTTAACGAAAAATAAATTGAAGCAAAAAGAGAACTACGGATAACCCGTAGTTCTCTTTTTGTTAGCTTTTTTCTATTTTAAGCTCGTTGTTATAAATGAACGATTTTCCAAAGCGATTAATAGTGCTCGCGCTGTATCTAGACTAGTAATCAATGGAATATTTTGCTGGATTGCATTTTGTCTAATAATGAAGCCATCAGAGTTTTTGGCCACATCGTGCCCCATTGTATTAATTACTAGATCAATCTTACCATTTTTAAACTCACTTAAAAGGTTGTCTTCCTTTTCTTCATGGATTTTACTTACTTCAGTTACATGAAGGCCATTATCCCGCAAGAAGTTAGCTGTTCCACTAGTGGCAAAAATTCTGTAACCGATTTGAGCAAATCTTTTGGCAATCGGTAAGATTGCTTGTTTGTCACGGTCCTCAATTGTTAACAAAACATTGCCGCTGTCAGGAATTTGCATATTGGCGCCTGAAAAGGCCTTGTACAATGCTTTAGGGAAGCTCAAGTCGCTACCCATAACCTCACCAGTTGATTTCATTTCTGGTCCAAGGTAACTATCGACATCAGCAAGCTTACTGAATGAAAAGACAGGTGCCTTAACACTAATCATTTTTGGTTCAGGAGCCAAGCCATCAGCATAACCTTGCTCTTTCAAGCTCTCACCCATAATTACTCGTGTTGCTACTTGTGCCATTTCAATATCAGTAATTTTACTCAAAAATGGAACTGTTCGACTAGCACGTGGGTTAACTTCAATAATATAAATTTCCCCATCACGCTCAATTAGCTGCAAGTTCATGATACCATGACAATTTAGCTTCAAGGCTAGTTTCTTGGTAACATCAGCAATTTTTTGCTTAATATCAGGGGTAAAGGTTTGAGCTGGGTAAACAGCCATTGAGTCACCAGAGTGAACTCCGGCGTGTTCAATATGTTCCATAATTCCTGGAATTAGAACTGTTTCGCCATCACAAATTGCATCAACGTCACACTCGCGACCGTCAAGATAGTCGTCAACCAGGATTGGATGGCTGCTGGCGATATCAACGTGATTATTTAAGTAATCTTCGAGTTCTGCTTCAGTATAAACAATTTCCATTGCCTTACCACCAAGCACATAACTAGGTCTTACTAAAACAGGATAACCAAGTTGCTTTGCTGCTTCAATTACACCGTCGTGCGTGGTAGTAGTTATACCTTGAGGTTGCTTTAATCCTAATTCTTTAACTACTTGGTCAAACAATTCACGGTCTTCAGCACGGTTCAAATCAGCCACACTAGTACCTAAGATCTTAACTCCATGTTCTTCTAAGCCCGCAGCCAAGTTGATTGAGGTTTGTCCACCAAACTGAATAATGACACCCTCAGGCTTTTCTAAGTCACAAACGTTTAAGACATCTTCTAAAGTTAATGGTTCAAAGTATAATTTATCTGAAATAGAGAAATCAGTTGAAACAGTTTCTGGATTAGAGTTAATGACAATTGCTTCATATCCCATTTTCTGCAATGCCTTCACACAGTGAACAGTAGCGTAATCGAATTCTACCCCTTGACCAATTCTAATTGGACCCGAACCAACAACCAAAACTGATTTTTTGTTAGTTTTCAAACTTTCATTTTCAAGATCATAAGTTGAATAAAAGTATGGTGTCTTAGAAACAAATTCTGCAGCACAAGTGTCAACCATTTTATAGACTGGAATAATTCCGTTACTCTTACGTAAACTACGTACCTGATCTACATTTTCATTCCACAAGTTGGCAATAGTATCATCGCTAAAACCGTATTTTTTGGCATTCTTTAATATGGCAATATCATCAGGATTTGCTTGAATTTCTTTTTCTAATTCTACAATGTGCTTAACGATATCCAAGAAGTAGAAATTAATTTTTGTCAACTCATGCACGTCTGAAATTGAGTAATCTCTTCTAAAGGCCTCAGCAATATAGAAGAGACGGTCATCTTGTACCTTAACTAATTTAGTTTCAAGATCTTCGTCGCTTGCTTCATGTGCTTCTTTAGAGAAAAAGTCTTTTTGATCAATTTCAAGTGAACGCACAGCTTTTTGGAATGCTTCTTCAGCTGTACGACCAATTGCCATTACTTCTCCAGTGGCTTTCATTTGTGTACCAAGTTGACGATCAGCCTTGGTAAACTTGTCAAATGGAAAACGTGGAATCTTGCAGACAACGTAATCAAGCGCAGGCTCAAATTCAGCAAAAGTTGTACCAGTAACAGGATTCTTGATTTCATCTAAAGTTAAACCAACAGCAATTTTGGCTGCCATCTTGGCAATCGGATAACCAGTTGCTTTAGAAGCTAAGGCTGATGATCTTGAAACACGAGGGTTAACTTCGATAACATCGTAGTCAAAACTATTAGGATCAAGGGCTAACTGAACATTACATCCCCCTTCAATCTTCAAAGCTCTAATCAAACGCAAGGAACAGTCTCTAAGCATTTGATACTCTTTATCAGATAGAGTTTGAGAAGGCGAGAAAACAATTGAATCTCCTGTGTGAATACCAACTGGATCGAAGTTTTCCATACAACATACAATCATGGCATTATCATCATGATCTCGCATTACTTCAAATTCGATTTCTTTGTAGCCAGCAATTGATTTTTCAATTAAACATTCAGTTACTGGTGACAATTCCAAACCATTTTTGGCAACACTAGCAAGTTCTTCGCGGTCATTACAAATACCGCCACCTGTTCCACCCATTGTGAAAGCAGGACGAACAATTATTGGATAGCCAATTTCATCACCAAAGTCTAAAGCTTCTTGAACGGTTTTAACACTTTTTGAAGGTGGAACTGGTTCGCCTAATTTTTGACACAGTTTTTTGAACTTCTCTCGGTCTTCTGCTTGTTCGATTGACTCAAGTTTAGTTCCCAGAAGTTCAATATTTAACTCATCCAAAATACCAGTTTCAGCTAGGGATAAGGCCATGTTTAAGCCAACTTGACCACCCAAAGTAGGTAAAATTGCATCAGGATATTCTTGACGAATGATACGTGAGACTGAATCAACTGTTAATGGCTCGATATATACTTTATCGGCAATTGTTGTATCAGTCATAATTGTTGCTGGATTAGAGTTAACCAGTACTACTTCATAACCTTCTTCACGTAAAGCAAGACAGGCTTGCGTTCCCGAATAGTCAAATTCGGCAGCTTGACCAATAATAATCGGACCAGAACCGATCACCATTATTTTTTTGATATCTGTTCTTTTAGGCATGCTTCTGTGCTTCCTTTCTTTGATCAATCATTTGCATGAAATAGTCAAAAATACTTTCTTCATCGTGAGGTCCAGGGGTACTGTCTGGGTGGAATTGAACTGAAAAAGCTGGATACTTTTTATGGCGTAATCCTTCTACAGTGCCGTCATTAACTTCAACGTGAGTAATCATGAGGTTTTCTGGATCAACCGAATCGCGATCAACTGCGTATCCATGGTTTTGTGAAGTAAAGCCGATATTACCAGTTGCAATTTCACGCACTGGGTGGTTAAAACCACGGTGACCGAATTTCATTTTATAAGTTTTGGCACCATTAGCTAAGGCAAATACTTGGTGACCCATACATATACCCATCAAAGGAATATGCTTTTCCACCTCTTTAACCATTTCTACGGCATCTGCCATTTCAAGCGGATCACCAGGTCCATTGGACAAGAGCACACCGTCTGGTTTCAATGATAAGATTTTTTCGGCCGAAACTGTGTAAGGTAAAACAACACAGTTACAGTCACGTTTGGCAAGCTCACGTAAAATACTGTTCTTTAAGCCAAAATCAACTACAACGATATTACGTTTTGAACCAGGTACAGGGTAAGAAGTAGAAGTTGAAACTCGACTAATTACACCTTGAGTAACATTGGTCTTTTTAAGCTCAGAAGCAACTGTCTCTGCTTCTTCTTTTGAATCGCAGATTTGTCCTCTCATAGTTCCATGCATTCTCAACTTTTTAACCAGTTCCCTGGTATCGATTCCCTGGATTCCTGGGATATCCAAGCTTTCCAAAAAGTCTGGTAAAGTTGTTTGCATCCGCCAATTATCTGGGTAGCGTGCAACTTGATGGCAAATCACGCCCTTAATGCCAGGCTCAAGTGATTCATAATCTGCCAGCGTAATCCCATAATTACCAATTAACGGATTGGTAAAAACTAAAATTTGATCTGCATATGATTGATCCGTAATAGCTTCTTGATAACCTGTCATACCTGTTGTGAATACGACTTCACCTTTGGTTTCTCTTTTGCTGCCAAAGCCTTCGCCTTCATATATGCTGCCATCTTCTAAGATTAAGTATCTCATTTAATTTCCTTCCTTTTGGTAAACAACTTTACCATCGACTATGGTCATGGATGTTTGACCATAAACTTCATCCCCCGTAAAAGGAGTATTAGTTCCTTTTGATAAATAATCAGTTTCGGCAATTTTATGACTACTATTCAAGTCAAAAATTGCAATATCTGCGGGTTGTCCTAAAGCTATCCTGCCCGCTTGACTAAGTCCAAACGCTTCGGCAGGTTTAGCAGTTAACCATTTCAATAACTGCGTTAGTGAAAAAACACCGGTTTTAACAAAATGGGTATATAGTTCGCTAAAGACAGTTTCGCTCCCAGTGATGCCAAAGGCGGCTTTTGCAAAACCACCTGCCTTATCTTCTTGGGTATGCGGAGCATGATCTGTTGCAATCATATCAATTGTACCGTCAAGTAAACCTTCAATTAGCGCTTGTTGATCAGCCTTACTTCTAAGTGGCGGATTCATTTTATAGTTACCGTCATTTGCAGGGATGTCGTAATCCGCAATTAACAAGTGATGTGGTGCAACTTCACAAGTAACGTTAATACCTGCCTTCTTGGCAAGTCTTACCAAAGCCACACTCTTTTCAGTTGAAACATGACAAATGTGATATCTCACACCCGTCTTTTGTGCAAGCAATAGATCACGTGCAATTTGTGTTGTCTCGGCCAACTCAGTAACTGGCCGCACCCCAAACTCCTCTGCTTTTTTTCCTTCATTTATCACACCCAGATTAAAAAGCGAATCATCTTGCGCGTGCTCAGCGATGACTAGATTATTCTTCTTTGCTTGCTGCATGGCCAAGTACATTGTTTGTGCACTCTGAACACCCTTACCATCGTTACTTAATGCAAAACAGCCTGCTTCTTTTAAGCCGCGATAATCCGGAATCTCATCGCCTATTTCATCTGTCGTTATCGGACCATACTGCATGATATGAATCACACCATGGTCCTGATTATTTTTAACCATCTCAGACATTAATTCCGGTGTGTTAGGTACTGGAATAACATTTGGCATAGCACCAACAGTAGTGAAGCCACCATGCGCTGCTGCTTTAGAACCAGTCTGCACGTTTTCTTTATTAGTTTGGCCAGGATCACGATAATGAACGTGAACATCAACTAAGCCAGGACTAACCAATTTTCCACCTGCATCAATTTCATTGTCTCCTGTAAGTGATTGTCCAATAGCAACTATTTTGCCTTTTTCAATTAAGAGATCACCTGGCTCAATTCGGTCCCCGATAAAAAGTTGACCGTTTTTAATTACAGTTGACATTAGGAAAGGCCTCCTAGCTTGCGCCCACGCACTACAGCTTCAATCATTGCCATTCTCATAAATACCCCATTTTCCATTTGGCGAACAAAGCGGCATTTAGGTGCTTCTACCAGTTCACTTGCCAATTCAACTCCACGGTTAATTGGACCTGGATGCATAATAATGGCATCATCTTTCATTTGATCATAGCGTTTCTGATTAATTCCAAATTCTTCGTGATATTGCTTTGCATCAAACTGTGCTTCATTTGGATCACCAGCGTGACGTTCATGTTGAACCCGTAAGAGCATCATGACATCCATTTGGTCGACTAATTCATCAAGCTCTTTAAACTGACCATACTGATCATATTTGCTGTCGTACCAGTAGCTTGGGCCAGAGAAGTAAACCTGCGCACCTAACTTATTTAAGAGCTCCATGTTGCTCTTAGCTACTCTTGAGTTAGTGATGTCACCGACAATTGCAATTTTGAGATCTTTAAAATGACCAAATTGTTCGTAAATTGTCATCATGTCTAGTAGGCATTGCGAAGGATGTTGTCCACTACCGTCACCAGCATTAATTACGCCAATGTTTAAATGCTCATTTTCCTTAGGATGGATTAACTCTTCATAATATTCATTCTCAGGATGTCTAATCACTTCGAGATCAATTCCGACGGCTTGCATAACTAGTGAAGTATCATAAAGCGTTTCGCCTTTCTTAGTTGAACTATGAGATGGATCAAACGGAATAACCGTTAATCCTAACTTTCTTTCAGCCATTTCAAAGCTAGTATGCGTCCTACTAGAATTTTCGAAAAACATGTTTGTAACATATACAGGCTCAGTTAAATAAGGTCTAGCACCACCATTTTTAAAGTATTGTGCACGCGCAATCAATGCTTCAACTTCTTGCACACTCAGGTCTTCAACACTGACGAATGATGATAAAGTGACTAAATTGGTCGTTTTCATTTTAAAACTCTTTTCTTTTGCAAAAAAATAAACCGGAAGCTTTTACTCCAGGTTTATCAAAAGGGAATTTTATTTTATGCAGTGCCGCACAAAAGAAACTCAAGCCCTTCTGACCCTCTCTGGAGTCAATTAAATGGTTGAATTAAATCATAACTTTTATCACGATAGTGGCTTCAGTTCAACACTATCTTTTTGATCAATTTCTTCAACTTTAACGGCAACTTGCTCGTTTGAAGAAGTTGGAATATTTTTACCGACAAAATCAGCTCTAATTGGTAACTCACGGTGACCGCGATCAACTAACACGGCAACAGAAATTGAGCTCGGACGTCCCATGTCCATCAATGCATCCATAGCCGCACGAATTGTTCGGCCAGTGTAAATAACATCATCAACAAGGATTACATGTTTATCAGTAATATTAACGCCCAATTCATCTGAGTTAACAACAGGATCCTGTTTTAAAGAAGCATCATGACGGTCATCACGATAAAGTGTGATATCAAGTTGACCAAAAGGTACATCTACGCCTTCAAGTTTTTGAATCCGGTCGTGAATACGTTGTGCTAAATAAACACCACGAGTTTTGATGCCAACTAAAACTAAATCTTCTGTGCCTTTATTATGTTCAATAATTTCATAAGTAATTCGTGTCAAAGCACGCTTCATTGCAAGCGCATCCCAGATTTCTTTTGCCATCATTTTTCTCCTATTACCGTTGCTATGAAAAAACACCTAGTCTAAATGAGACTAGGTGCTTCCTAAAAAGTTTGATACTTAATTAAGCCTGCCTTGCTAGCCTCACTGGACTAATTTAAAGGACATATTTCTATTTAAATATACGTGTTCCACTCCTACTTGTCAACTAAAAATCTTAGGTTTTAGCTGAATTCAAGAAAGAGTATCAAACATAAATTTGCTCTTACTTGTTAAACTTAGTTAAACTCGACCTGATTAACTAAGTCATTAATGTCTCCGACACCTAGTTCTTCAAGTACCGCTGGCAAATCACGTACAATATGTGGACATGCTAATGCATCCTTAAAATGAGCACTGCCAACTTCGACTGCATTAGCACCTGCTAGCATAAATTCGACAACATCTTTTGCAGATTCAATTCCACCCATTCCGATAATTGGCAAGTTAGTAGCCTGACGCACTTGATTAATCTGATACAGTGCAATTGGCTTTACAGCGCTACCAGAATAACCGCCGATATTGTTACCTAAAAGTGGTTTACGTGTTTTAAGATCAATCCGCATCCCAGTTACCGTGTTAATCATTGCCAATCCATCAGCGCCACCAGCTTCTGCTGCACGCGCAATTTCAGTTGTGCTTGTTACATTTGGCGTTAACTTAATATAAATTGGCACATTAACCGCAGCCTTAATTTTAGCAGTTAAACTTTCAACGAGTTCAGGATGAACACCAAAGGTCATGCCACCTTCAGCAACATTAGGACAGGAAAAGTTGATTTCTAGTGCATCAACTAAGTTTGAATTAGCTAATTTAGTTGCTACTTCAACGTAACCCTCTTCACTTTCACCACCTACGCTTGCAATTAGTGGCAGCATCGGATAACTCTTTTTCAATTCAGGTAATTTGTCGCTTACGACTTGATCAACTCCTGGATTTGTTAGGCCAACCGAGTTAAGTACCCCATTGTCTAAAACGGCAATTTGTGGTTGCGGATTACCAACTCGCGCTTTTGGCGTAGTTGTTTTAATTACTAGTGCACCTAATTCATTCAAATCAAATTTCTTAGCTGCTGGTACGTCGCCAAAACCAAAAGTACCACTAGCAGGCATGATTGGATTTTTTAAATTAAGTCCTGGTAATTTTACGCTGATATTTGTCATAAGTTCCTCCAAAAATGAATGCTCTCAGTCATTACAATTATTTTTGGCTCTATTTTACACGTTTTTTCATTTTTTAAAAACTAAAAATTGGTTGTATTTTATTGATGAAGGTGGTAATCTCAATGTTGACAAACTTTAAACGGTACAGAGAGACCGCAAGTTGAACATGACTTAAATTAAATAAAAAGTCTATTTTGTTGCACTCTTGTACCAGAATAGGCTTTTTTGCTTGTGGAGGTTTTTAATGGAAAAAGCGGTATTTGTAGCTTTGGACTATGACAATGAAAATGATGTTCAAATGCTACTGGCAAAACTAGGCAAGCCCGAAAATACTTATTTAAAAATTGGAATGGAACTTTTCTATCACGCCGGGTCGGACTTAGTTAAAGAACTAGTTCAACAAGGTTACCCCATTTTTTTGGATTTAAAGCTACACGATATTCCAAACACAGTTTATCAAGCAGCTAAGCAGCTGGCTCAACTTGGAATTTTTTGTACAACTATCCATGCTCTTGGTGGAAGTGAAATGATTGCAGCAGCACAAAAAGGATTGGCAGATGGAACTCCTGAGGGAAAGGAAATTCCTAAACTGCTAGCAGTAACCGAGCTCACATCCATTTCGGATTCAATCTTGGCAAATGAACAAAATTGTTCATTACCAATGGCTGAGCAAGTTGTTAGCCTTGCCCAAACAGCTAAGAAAGCTGGCGCTGATGGTGTAATTTGTTCACCACTTGAAGTTGAAAAACTGAAAAAAGAAGTTGGAGATGACTTTTTATACGTCACACCCGGCATTCGTTTAGCAAGTGACACCAATGGAGATCAAAAGCGTGTTGCAACACCACACAAAGCTAAAGAATTTGGTTCTAGCGCGATTGTTGTTGGACGATCAATCACACAAGCAGATAATCCAGAATTAACATATCAAAAAATTAAAAAGGAGTTCAATTAAATGTATCAAGATCAAATCATTAACAAACTTGTTGAAGAAAAAATTATTACTATTTCACCTGACAAACCCTATACCTATGCCAGTGGTATGTTATCACCAATCTACACTGACTTAAGATTGACGGTTTCTTATCCGGATTTACGCGATTGGATTGCTACCGACTTAGCCGCATTGATTAAAGAAAAATATCCTAATGTATCTGTAATCGGTGGTGTTGCTACTGCTGGAATCCCTCATGCAGCCTGGGTTGCTACCAAATTAGGCTTGCCAATGATTTACGTTAGACCAAAACCTAAAGATCACGGAAAAGGTCGCCAAATCGAAGGACGCTTTACTGAAAATGATCAAATTGTTTTAATCGACGACTTAATTACAACAGGTGGTTCTGTCATCAACGCCGTTAAGGCGACTGAAAATGAAGGTGGCAACGTCATCGGTGTAGG
Source organism: Lactobacillus apis (assembly GCF_002837055.1). Classification (GTDB taxonomy): domain Bacteria; phylum Bacillota; class Bacilli; order Lactobacillales; family Lactobacillaceae; genus Lactobacillus; species Lactobacillus apis. The sequence goes on from NZ_PDKP01000001.1 coordinate 697,615, forward strand.
TTCAATTTTCACATACTACCTCAGTGATACTAAAAAGAACTTTGCTGATGCAGGTGTAGACTTCAGTCCTCTACTCACCTATCCCCAACTACTTCAAAAAGAAAAAGAAATGAACTACATTAGTTCTGATGAATATGAAGCATTAAAGACATGGCACGAAGATCCATGGGAATGGGGTAAAAAGTTCCAATAATTAATCTTGCTAACAAAAAGTGCAGCTAAACAATCGTTTAGTTGCACTTTTTTAGTTACAATCGTAATTTACACGCAAATTTTTAATCTGACTCCTTATCCAAAAAGCAAGTGTACTATTAAAACAAGAAAATTATAAAAGATATGGCTCAAGGCAGACATTTTAAAGTCATCCGTCAGATAATATGCAAGTGCAAAGCTAATTCCGCCGATAAAAAATTCAAGTGTCGACCAAGAAGGTATGATTCCGTGGGCAAGTGCAAAAAGCCCAGCAGTTAAAGCAATTGAAAAAAGTGGTGGCAATTTCTTAAAAACACCGTCTTGTAAAAATCCTTGAAAGAAAAGGTTTTCCAAAATAGGTGAAACTATAATTATGGTTACTATTAAAAAAGGTGCTAAACCTGTTTTTAATAATGGAACGAGATCACCATCGCTTGAACTAGTTTTTAGTATTGTAGATAAAATAACATCAAGTACTATATCTATAACTGAAAACACCAACGCAAGTATAGTACCTTTCAAAGTTATTTTGGTTCGCATTTTGCCTTTTATATTGCTTTTTATTAATTTACATAGCAAATTAATTGATGCGTAACCAACAATAGTTCCAATTACCAGTACTAATAAGTGTTGTATGTAATTGATATTACGGGGTGATTCATGGTTGAAAAATCTCATAGTTAAAGTTGGTGATTGTATAAGTAAAAAAACTACAGTAGCAATAAAGAAAATACCAATGCCCTCTATAATCCAAATTAAATACTTACCAAGTTTTTGCGAAAAATTGTCCATGTTACATACCTCTAGTCTATTTTTCTCCCTAGGTCTTATCATACTTTTAATGATGATTAATTGCCCCATTCAATCGGGTATGGTAACGCCAGTACACAATCAACATCAGTGGTAATAACAGCAATTGAATTGGGTAGAAAAATTTAATTGGCAAAAGATCGCTAATTAATCCCATAATAATTGGACCAAATGCCATCCCAATATCTAATCCCAAGTAAAAAGTGCTACTTGCTAGTCCCTGCTCACTAATTGGCGCCAAAAGAAGTGCTGTTGACTGCAAAATTGAATAGATTACCCCATAGCCAACTGCCATAAAAGCAGCAGCTAAGGCCATCATCAAATTATTCTTCATAGTTGATAATAAAAGCAGATAAATCAAAGTGGCTCCAATACTAACCCAAAACCAGATACCAAATTTGACTGTATCGAAAAAGTTTTTTAGAAAGATTCTAATTACTAGTAGAACCACAGCATAAATCAAAAAGAATGATCCCACATTAACATTCAGATGACGTTCTTGAGCATAAGTAACCAAATCAGCTTGCGTGGCAAAATAAGGAAAAGCAAATAATGTCGTCAGCAGTGCGATTGGCAGAACGTTTTTTTGAATAATTTTAAACTGATGCGAAGAACCGGACTTTTTCTTAGCCGTACCTTTTTTAGGATTTGCACGATTACCAACAAATTGAATGATAATGACCATCATAAAAGCTGCAATTGCAGAAGCAATTAGTGCCAGCCGGTAACCAGTTTTTTGATAAACATTAATTGCCAAGGCCGGAGCAACCGCCATTGCCAAAGCATTCATTAAGCCATAAAAGCCCATAGCTTGACCGACATGAGCCCGAGGAACTAAAAATGCTAGCCACGTAGACATGCAAACAGTACATAGAACGAACCCGGCGCCATTAATCAAGCGAAAAATTAATAACCAGTTGCTAGCAGGAGCTATGACATAGCCAATCACACCTATCATGATTAAAATACCGCCAATCAATGATAAGCAATATTTAGAAAGTTTATCTGTTAAATTCCCTGCTATTGGCCTTAGAAACATTGATGCAATACTCATAATGCCGACTATAACGCCTGCAAATGCACTACTTGCTCCAAGACTTTTGGCATAACCGTTAATTAGTGGATTAACAAACATTGTACTGAACATAAAAAAGAACGAAGCTGCCATCACTAGAATTACGTCTTTGGTATAAATTGATTTTTCTTTAGCCATTTAATCTCTCACTTAGTTTTAAAAATAGATTAATGTTTTTATTCTATCACTTATAACATTTTGAGTTAACTACGAATTGCATGCAAATTTTTACTATTACAAAAAGCTATTGTTTTTGCATAACTAACATTAGCTAGGTACTCAAGCTTTTTAAAAAGATAGTTTTATTCAAGCATGTCCCTCGTTCTATGCTAGGACCAACTGCAGCAAAGTTTAACAATCAAAAAAGACACTCCATTTATTGAAATGCCTTCTTTATTAGTAATAATTAGTTTTTGGTCTCTAAAACTTTAAATTCGTGCTGAATAGGCTGTGTAACCTTAGTAGTTATATTCGGATCAAGTACAAATTTAGTCATTGTTGGACAGTCCTCAGGTTGAATGTATAGACTTCTTTGTGTCACGTCATAACCAGCCCAATAGCCAGTGTAATCACAGTTATCAGTTTCTGCACTAAGATGCTCAATCCCTCTTGGAATCATTAATGCTTTAAAGACATTATAAAGCTGTGTAATTCCTTGATCAGAATGAAAAGGTGCAAGGAATTTTGATAGGTAAGTACTACGAACAAAACGAGATGGTGCTGTATAATCCCCAGGTAAGCCAATCAATCCAGAACCACTTTCAATTTGCTTGATATCAAGTTGATCAGTAATTTGGTTATGACCTAGATTGTGGTTTGTAAGCTGAAGATAGTTACGTAAGTTATCCAAGTGCCATGGATACTCTGGACTGTTAGTCATTACCCCAATGCCATCATAAATTTTGAAAGCACCATTATTTACCGGCTCTAAAATGACACTTTTACCAGTTGAATCGCTGAAAGTATAGTGCATTGGAATTGGCGTTGGGATGCCAGTATCAGCAGCTTCCCAGTCAGGATAAGTTGTTTTTTCCTGGCCCATCTTTTGAAAAGCTTCTTTAATTTCGGCAATACTACCAAAATTACTTAAAACGTAGGCAACTACTTCTTCACCGATGATTGGTTTTAAGCCACGCTTTTTGAGATTATCAACTGTATCCCAAGAAGCTTCTTCTAGGTATTGTGCGTCCCCTACAATACCAGCACTGTTAATACCATCATTAAAAAATAGAGAATCATTAACATTAATTCCCATAAAAGTATATTTAGTTGACCAACTTTGATGCAAACCTTCTAATTCATAATTTGCAGGATAAGAGGTCATTTTACTGTCAGCACTAGGCTTAAATGGATCAAAAGTGAAGTCCATTGTCCGACCCCAAAATACATCTCCGTTATCTGCAGTAATTGAAATATTTGTACACATTTTTTATCTCCTATAACTCAATAAATACTAAGGATGAATATATCTTATCATACATTTATTATTAAAAAATAGTTGTTATTTTAACCAGCTTTTCAGCTCGAAGATAGTACAGCAAATAAAAAGCGAAACAATCGCTTGTTTCGCTTTTACTATATTTTTTGTTAATTAATAGCCCATGTAGCGATTTCTTTCCCAATCTGAAACTGTTTCGGCATATTGTGCCCATTCAAGTTCTTTAGAATCGATAAAGCTTTGGGTAAGATGTTCACCAAGTGCTTCTTGAATTAATTTGTCTTTCTTGAAGGCCTTAAGTGCATTGTGCAAGGTTGAAGGCAAAGGTTTAATACCCATTTCGTTACGTTTTTCTTCACTAACTTCAAACAAGTTGCAAGTTACAGGATCCATTGGCATCTTTTCACGTTTGATACCATCTAGACCAGCTTCCAAACATGCTGCTAACAATAGATATGGGTTAGCAGTTGGGTCAGCAGAACGCATTTCCAAACGAGTATTAACTTCTTCAGCCGAAGGTACTCTGACCATTGGAGAACGATTCTTAGATGCCCATGAAATATAAACTGGTGCTTCATAACCAGGAATAAGTCGTTTATAAGAGTTAACTGTCGGGTTGGCAACCGCTGTAATTGCGCGAGCATGCTCAAGAATTCCGTCTAAGAAGTAAAGTGCAGTATTTGATAAGTGGTACTCATTATTCTTATCGTAGAAAGCATTTTTACCATCTTTGAACAATGACATGTTAGTATGCATACCATTACCTGCTTGGCCTTGTAATGGCTTAGCCATGAATGTTGCGAACAAACCATGCTTTTTAGCAATTTCGCGAACAATCATCTTGAAAGTTTGTACACGATCAGCAGTTGCCAAAGCATCGTCAAACTTAAAGTCAATTTCCTGTTGGCCGTCACCAACTTCATGGTGAGCTGCTTCAACTTCAAAACCGATACTTTCCAAAGTTTCGACGATGTCACGACGGCAACTTGCACTTTCATCATTTGAAGTTAAGTCAAAGTATGAAGCGTGATCTGGAACTTCAGTAGTCCAATCACCTTTTTCATCTAATTTGAATAAATGAAATTCTGCTTCGAAACCAATATCAAATGCAGAAAAGCCCATGTCCTTCATTTGCTTTTCAATTCGCTTCAAATTATTACGTGGATCACCTTCAAATGGTTCACCATCTGTTGTATGAACGGAGCAAATCAAGCAACCGATTTTACCACCACGACTATCTGTCCAAGGTAGTACTGACCAAGTTGAAAAGTCTGGGAACAAAATCATGTCACTTTCTTCTAGACGAACAAAGCCATCAATTGAAGAACCATCAAATCTAACATCATTAGTCAAAACCTTGTCTAATTGGCTAGTTGGAACTTCTACTGCTTTAAGAGTTCCATTAATATCTGTAAAAGCCAATCGAATAAAGCGAACGTCATCATCAATAACGCTCTTTCTAATATCATCTGCTGTAATTTTCTTTGTCATGCTTTTCCACCTAAAAATATAAACAACTATAAATAACTAACAATTGGTATAGCCCGAACACAGTTTTCCAAACCTTGCTCAAAACTTGATTAATAGATTAGCAAAACATTAAATGATTGTCAAAGTGGTCTAACCATTTTTTTGCTAATCTTTACAAAAGCTTTACTTATATAAAGCCGTTAGAGCACAAAAATTAATTTTTGAAGAATAGTTCATTAACTGCATTGGTAATCGCAATTTTAACATGAGCATAAGTTAACCCACCTTGCATGTAAATTGCGTAAGGAGGCCGAATTGGTCCATCCCCAGAAAATTCGATACTTGCACCTTCAACAAAAGATCCATCAGCCATAATAACCTTATCTTCATAGCCAGTATCATTGCTTGGCACAGGATCAACAAACGAGTTAATTGGTGAATTTTCCTGTAGTGCTTTAGCAAAGCGAATCATTTTATCTTTGTCATGGAAAATTACTGCCTGAATCAAATCAGTTCGATCGTCATTCCATTTTGGAGAAACTTCTGCTCCCATTCGTTCTAAAATAGCAGAAGAATAAATTGCACCTTTAATCGCATTTCCCGTTACACTTGGAGAAATAAACAGACCTTCAAAGTAATCCAAATTATTATTTAGACTTGCACCCTCTTCACGTCCAATACCACCAGCTGTTAAACGTGCAGCCGTATTTTCAATTAACTCATGCTTTCCAACAACATAACCACCGACTTTAGCTAAACCACCACCAGCATTTTTAATTAAAGAGCCAGCCATTAGGTCTGCGCCATATTCTGTTGGTTCATGTTTTTCAGAAAATTCGCCATAGCAGTTATCGACGAAAATGATGCTGGCGGGACTCACTTCTCTGATCATTTCAATCATTGGCTTGATTTTTTCGATCGTAAAACTTTTACGCGTATCATAACCACGTGAACGTTGAATAACCACCATTTTTGGCTGATGCTCAGCTAGCAAACTACGTGCACTGTCAAAATCAACGCTACCATCCTCAAGCAAATCAACATGAGAAAATTTTACTCCGTATGATTTCAGACTCCCTCGACCATCTCCTGCAATTCCAATAACTTGTTGCAAGGTATCATAAGGCATTCCAGTTAGATAAGTTAACTCATCCCCTGGAAGTAAATTACCTGCCATTGCAGTAGCTAAAGTATGCGTTCCGGAAACAAACTGCGAACGAACCAGCGCATCCTCGGTATGAAAAATTTGCGCATAAATACGATCAAGTTTATCACGGCCACTATCATCTGAACCATAACCGGTACTACCAATCAAGTCGGCTTCTGCTACGGCCTTATCCTTAAATGCTTGTAATACTTTGTTTTGATTATACAAAATATTATCGTCAATTTTTGCCAACTGCGGAGCAATTTGCTTATCAATCTCACTAACAATCTGTTGTAATTCTTTTGGCCAATTATTCATTTAACCATTCCTCTGCTTTCTGTTTCATTTTTACTAAATAATCTTGATCATTAAGGGGATCGACCCATATAATTGGCAGTTGATGCCTAAAATAGGTCAGCTGACGTTTAGCGTACCTACGTGAAGCTGTCTTTAAATCTTTAACACAATCATCAAGTTCTTTATTACCTTCAAAATATGGAAAAAATTCCTTATACCCGATTGCCTGCAATACTTGGTACTCTTTTTGCCGATTGTCATAAATAAACCTAGCTTCATCAAGTAGACCCGCATCCATCATCTGATCAACTCGTAAATCAATTCTGTGATAAATTTCTTGTCTATCAGAATTTAGGCCAAAAATCAGATAATCATAACGCGGCTTAATTTGTGTTTGTTGTTCAGAAAACTTCTTCCCCGTGCGCTTAATAACTGTCAGAGCACGCAAAACTCTTCTTGAGTTTGTAACTGGAATCCTAGACGCAGTCACTTGATCTTGCTTAGCCAATTCTTGCCACAAAGCAGCCTCACCGTTTTTATCTAAATAGCTTTGCCAATAATCGTCTACTGCTTGCGTATGTTCATTTACTTCTCCAAGTTGCATCCGGTTTAAAAGGGCATTAACATAAAAACCTGTTCCCCCTACCAAAATTGGCAACTTGCTTTTGTGTGCAATCTCTGAAACTGCCTGCTGTGCTTGGTCAACAAAATCCTTAACTGAATAGGGCTCATAAACCGACTGCACATCGACCAAATAGTGCTTAATTAATTCTTGTTCTTCGCTCGTCGGCTTGGCAGTACCCACCTTAACTTCACGATAAATTTGCATTGAATCGCCGGAGATAATTTCCGCATTGAGCTCAGTGGCTAGATTAATCGCTGTGCTTGTCTTACCGATAGCCGTTGGCCCAACAATTGCTAATACTTTTTGCATCTTTCGCTTCCCTTTTTTGCATATCGATTTTAATTATATATTAAAAAAACACGTTTGAAAAAGAGTACAAACATGTTTTTAGATTAATATTTAGATGATTTGGTACGGCCATCCCATTCATCAAAGCCGTTTTTTAGCCATTTAATTGAAGAGAAGTTCTTCTTTTGCAAAAATCTAGCGGCACGAAGAGTAACCGACAAAGAATCGGAATACAAATAAACAGGTAAGTCTGGTCTTAACTCTGAGTATTGGTATTTCATCATAGTGTATGGAAGATTACGGGCACCATCAATGTGCTTTCTTTTGAAAGGTTCCTTTTCACGTAAATCAACAATTTGTGCCTTTCTCATTCCTTGATTAAATTCTTCATTGGTTAAGTCACCATTGCCTAATCGTTTTGTTTGAATTTTATTCCACAGCCAAACAGCGACAAAAGCCAAGATGATAACTATTAATACTATATCTACAATAATTATAAAAGTTGACATAAAAATCGATTTCTCCTCTAGTAAAAATGTTCATAAAAATAATATACTCCTAAATTTCTTTAAGAGCTATGGTTATCTTTTTGATGCTTTTCTTCGTATTCATGCTCTCGATTTAAAATTAGTTTTGCCACTAAGTAATCGTGCTGACTAATTAGATGGGCATGATTAATATTATCGAGTTCTAGCGCCATGAGTTCAATATCCCAGATCCGCTTACCAACATGAACAAATATGCCGTATTTTTCAAGAAGCTGTTGTACATCATATAGTGTTTTCATTATAGCTTTATGACCATACCCATTCTGACTGTGGCAACACAATAAACAATTAAGACAGCTGCAGCAACAGTTCTTTCTTTAACCGAGTAATGATGTGTCGTGTGGTCTCCTAAGATAATTGCCACAAGTACTCCTGCAACAAAACCGCCAATATGACCTTGAATATCGATATTAGGAGCAAATAAATCCAATCCAATATTAATGGCTGCTAGCCAGAAAGCCTGGCGGCCCAAATATGAAATAACTGGATTAGCACGATTTTTTAAAGCCACCGCAGTCATTGCACCAAACAAGCCAAACAATGCTGTTGAAGCACCGGCACTAAGAGAACTGTCGCTTCCCATAGCCAAGCTTAACAAATTACCACCGATACCTGAAAGCAGGTAAAGCAATAAAAAGCGCCAGTGACCAAGAAGTGGTTCCATGTAGTAACCGATATAATAAATCATTACCGCATTTGAAACCAAGTGCATAATGCCAATGTGTAAGAATTGGGCTGTAAAGAGCCGCCACCATTGGTTTCCACCAACTACAGCATAATTGTTCATGGCGCCCATTTTAACCAGAACAGCCGTATTTTCAGAGCCACCAAGAGCTGTTTCTACAATAAAGGTAAGTAGTAGTACTACCAAAATGCCAACAGTTACGTAGCAATTTTTTAAATATTGTCGTTGATCCATCTTAACCTCGTTAATTTTGTAAAATTGAAGTAGGCGTAATAATCATTTCAATCGGAATATCTGTTGCCTCAATTTCCCACTGAGCAGAACTAAAAATCATTTTTGTATTCGCTAAGGCAACAGTCTCAGTGGCAGTATGTTTAGCCAAAAAACGGTCATAATAGCCTCCACCAAAGCCTAAACGTTGATGGGAATCTTCGGCAAAAGCTAATCCAGGAACAATCAACAAATCGAGTTCATTATTAATTTTAGCGTGCGGATCACTTACTTCTTCTACACCAAATTTTGAGCGCGAAACTCTTGTCATATAGTTATATAGAACAAAATCTTGCGTGTGTTCTTTATCGTTATTCGCACGTGCAAGATAAACTTCTTTGCCCAAATCCCACAGATAAGCAATCAGCTTAGCAGTATCTACTTCATAGGATAGAGAAGAAGTGACTCCAATACTACGACTATTTTTTAATAGCTCAGTATTAATAAAGCTCTCAAGCAAAGCTTGATCTTCATTTATCTTTTGCTCACTGTCCGCATATTCACCTAAAATCTTTATTTGTTGTTGCCTAAATTCTTTTTTGTCCATGTCTTCCCTATACAAAAAATAGCAGGAGCATAGGCTCCTGCCATATTGGTTTATTACTTAGTTTCACGATGAAGAGTAGTGTGTCTTTCAACTGGACAATACTTCTTCAAACTTAAACGATCCGGATGCTTACGCTTGTTTTTCTTAGATAAGTAACTTCTATCGCCACATTCGGTGCATTCCAAAATGATGTTATCTGCCATTTCTTTCACCACCTAAATTCTTTATTCTGACTGTATAAGTTTAGCATTTCTCTTTCACTTTTACCAGTAATTATTATCTTTTTTCTATTTTTTATAGAGTTTAAAGTAATCTTGAACCATTGCTTTAGTCATTTGCAGTGTGTAAGAGCCTTCCAAATCAGGGTCTAAACCTGGGAAAACAACGGCAGTCGCAATCTTTGCATTGTCCGATGGTGCATATCCTACAAACGTTGCATTGACTAACTCTGGTGGATTCTTTTGATTAGGGTTATCTGGATCATAATAAAAGGTTTGCGCTGTTCCAGATTTACCGGAAATTGACGGTTTAACATTCTTTATCTTATGCGCAGTACCCCATGAGTTAGTACCGTGTACAACACGCCAAAATCCTTGCCGAACTACATCCAGTTCACTTGGTGTCCATGGAATTTTTAGTTGAACATTAGGTTTTTTGTCATAATCAATATAAACCTTTTTACCATTTCTGGAAGTTCGACCAATTGACTGGACGATATATGGTTGCATTCGATAGCCGCCATTAGCTATTGTTGAAACGTATTGCACCATTTGAATTGGTGTATATGCATCATAGTTACCATAAGACAAGTCTAGAACTGACCCTGATAAAATCTGCCCGTGTTCATTAAAGGACTTACCTTGAATACCTGAAATTTCGCCTGGTAAATCAACACCAGTTTTCTGCCCTAAGCCAAACATATTAAAATTATGTCTGATTGTATCAAAGGCAGTATTAGGCATACTAATAAATTCTTTAGGAACATACTTAGCGTTAACCCATTTCATTGCCAAACGCATCATGTAAATGTTACTAGAAACTTCCAGTGCTGTTGAGGCATCCAATGAGCCAAACGTTCCCACTGGATATACTGATTTCTTAATCGGTGTTCCGGGTAGATAAACTGGAACATCGGGCATCACGTTGTCTGTTGGCGTAATAATCTTGTTAATTAGGCCACCACTAACCATTGCTCCCTTAACGGCAGATCCCATAACGAAGGCTTGATTGATGACGCCTAAGGCATTATTAGTTGTTTTATTTTTCTTTGGATCTCGACTAATTCCAGCAACTGCTAGAAGTGCACCCGTTTTAGGATTCATTGCAACGGCATAGGCACCGTTTGAATAATGAGCAGCTCCAGATGCAATCGCGGAAGAATAAATCTGTTCAAGTGATTTCTGTACTTCTTTTTGATAGCGTGCATCAATCGTTAAAACCAAACTTGCTCCAGCTTGACCAGAATAAACTGATTTAGTCTGCTCAATATTACCGGAACTTGTCGTTGAAACTTTACTGGTTGATTTTGTTCCTTTTAACAGTGGCTCATATTCTTCTTCTAAATATGAAGTACCAACCCGATCATTTCTTGAATAACCGTTGGTCAAATAGTATTGCAAGTTATCACTCGGCAAACCAGCCTTCTGGGTGGAAACCGAGCCAATAATACTTTGAATAGAAGAACCATTAGGATATGATCTTTGCCAGTCAGTTCCAATTCCAACTCCTGGCAATTCAGATAAGTGCTCACCTACTTCAGCAATTTCCTTATCGGTTAAACCATCATTTTTGACGTAAATGGTTGACAGTGTATACGCACCGGAAATTTTGTTATAAATTAACGCTGCTGTTTCCTGCCGTTTAGATAGTTTTAAATGCTTTGCTTGAACCTGTTGTTGAATACTTTTATTAATTTTTTCATCATCTTCGGTAGCACGGATAGATTTAGGAACTCTAGCAGCTTCTCGCTTACTATTCTCCTTATTACCCAAATAGTAATCAATGATTTGTTGTTCAGTTGGTTTCTCGTTCTTAATCAAAATATAATTGCTGAGCTTATTAGAAATTGAGTAGACATCATCAATAGTCGTTGAAACGCTCTTAGTATAAGTAATCGCATTTTTGGCGGTGTTACCAACTAAAACTCGTCCCTTATTATCATACATCACACCACGCGGAACCTGGCTAGAGACAACAGCAGAATTTGATTTTTGTACTTCTGCTTTAAACCGGGACCCATAACCGATTTGTAAATAAGCTAATTGACCAATTAATGTAGCAAAAAGCACAAAAATAATGCCCAGAATTAACTTCATTCTGAGTGGTGTTGACGATTCTGTCTTATTTCTATTTGATTTTTGATCCTTTTTAAAAAATTTCACGTAATCCAACCTCACTAAACTAAGGCTATTTTATCAAATGCAGTGTTGTAATTCCATCACTTGCTTGTTGCTTTGACAAAATTTAAAAAGAGAACAGCAAAATAGTAAATTTGCTGAATCACTCTTTTTAAAAAGCAATTATCTACTTCTTTATTTACTGAAACATCTTCTGCATTTAAGCTTTTTGTAATAGAATAGATAGTGAAAAGAGTAATTAATGGAAGGAAGATAAAACTATGACACTTGAATACCAAATTGGTGTCGATGCTGGTGGTACACATACTACCGCAATTGCTTATGATCTAACCGGTAACGAAATTAAACGTAGTGAAGCTGGCCCGGGTCAAGTCAATACAGATTACGACACTGCAATCAAGAACATCACTAGTGCCATTAACCACCTAATTGATGAAATTGATGGTGATTGCCAACGCATTTTGTGCGGTATGGCAGGCCTATCAGTTATTGGACATGCCTCCGAAGTGGCTGCAGAAATTTCTGCTAAAGTTAATAACTTACCAACGCGTGCAGTTACAGACTCATTATTAGCACTTTATAGTGGTCTTGAAGGCGAAGACGGCGGTTTGGTTATTGCAGGAACCGGTTCAGTATTTAACGGTTTACAAAATGGGCGAATCATCACTACTGGCGGATACGGTGCCACTTTGGGAGATGAAGGCTCCGGTTATGCAATTGCCTTGACTGCACTTAAGTCTGCCTTATTAAGCTGGGATAAGCGCGAAGATAACAAACTTATTCCAATGTTTAATGACTTATTTAAGACTGATAACATCGTTGATGGGACTGCCAAGTTCTACCAAATGACTAATCCAGAAGTTGCTTCAATGGCTGTTAGCGTTGCAAAATTAGCTGACAGTGGCGATGAAAATGCAACTGCAGTAATTAAAGAACAGGCTGAGTTACTCGCCCGCGATATTATCATTGGTATGGATCGCTACGAGGAACCAAAGCCAATGCGCATTGCTCTGACAGGTTCAGTTCTTGCAAACAATGAAATGATGCGAAATTACTTGGAAGCTAAAGTTCATGAGCGCTATCCAAAAGCTGTATTTTCAATCTCTAATGGAGAAAATGCCCGCGGTGTTGTTTTTGATAAGAGTAAAGATTATCGTTACTTTACTAGTCACTAGTAATTTACCATACAAAAAACCAGTTACTTCTATGTAACTGGTTTTTTATTATAATTATTCTTCAACTTTGTTAATAACAACGTCAAATTTACCACCTGGTGTTGTAATGGTCACTGTTTGACCCTTTTTCTTACCAAGAATGGCTTGAGCAATCGGTGAATCGTTAGAAATTTTACCATTCATTGGATCAGATTCATCACTACCAACAATAGTATATGTTTCTGGATCATCTTCACCAACTTCAGTATAAGTAACAGTCTTTCCGACAGCAACTTCATCTGGGTCACTTGAATTCGCATCAACAACGTGTGCATATTTCAACATTTCTTCAACGACATTGATTCGGTCTTCTAAGTGACTTTGTTCATCCTTAGCGGCATCATATTCTGAGTTTTCAGATAAATCACCGTATGAACGAGCAACTTTGATTCGTTCAATTACTTCAGGACGTTTTACTAATTTTAAATTCTTAAGTTCTGCTTCAAGTTTTTCTTTTCCTTCAGCAGTCATTGGATATGATTTCTCAGGCATGAAATTTTCTACTCCTTAAAGTTAAAATTCTATTTGCACTGGTTTATGATATTGATTTCTACTTCTAAAGTCAACCTTTACCGAATTTCAGCACCAAGTTGCTCCTTCAGTTCTGCATCAATCGCAGCCATCGCTTTGTTAACTACTTCATCAGTCAAGGTGTCTTGTTCATTAAGGAAAGTAAGACGGTAAGCCAGACTCTTCTTATTTTCATCAATATGAGCACCTTGATATACATCAATAACACGTAAATTAACTAAGAACTTGCCACCATTATCGTTGATGACATTTTCAATGGCTTGATTAGAGACACTTTCTTCAACCAAGATTGATAGGTCACGCTCAATTGCAGGGAACTTAGGTGCATTTTTAGAAACAGTCTTAGGACTAATAATCATTGGAACTAAAGTATCAAGATCGATTTCATAGCCGTAAATCTCACTGCCGTTTAATGCCTTGCTTGCTCTGGTTATAGCATGACTAATCATTCCAATCATTCCAACGTATTGACCATCGATATAAATACCAGCTGTTCTTGTTGGATGCATTCCTTCGATTTCTTCTGCTTTATACTCAACTTTACTTAAATTAACACCAATGGCTTTAAACAAGTTGGTTAATTGTCCTTTGACATAGAAGAAGTCGATTTGTTCTTCTTCATGTTGCCAGTTATCAAAATAGACATTCCCAGAATATAGCGTTGCTAAATGCTCGTGCTCATTATATGTGTCGTTTTCAAAATCATATACTCGTCCCTGTTCAAAAAGTGCAAGCTGATTTTGTTTACGTGCCATATTATAACTTGCTGCATCAACTAGTCCAGTCATTAAGTTTTGACGTAAAGTTGAACGACTTGAATTTAATGGCATTTGTACTTGAACTAATTTTTTGGGATTGTGAGTGTATGAAACAGCCTTTTCAGGGGAAGTCAGTGAATATGAAATTGCCTCAATTAGTCCTTGACCTTGAACAATTGCTTTAATTCTCCTAATTGCTTCCTCTGTTTCAGAATAACCCCCATGTGTTTCCGCTAAAACTGGTTGAGTTGATTTAATCTTGTCATAACCATAAAGCCGACCAACTTCCTCAACCAAATCTGCTGGAATAGAAACGTCCCATCTTCTTGCAGGTACATTGACTGTTAGATTATCACCATCAAGTTCGTATTCAAAGTTAAGTCGATCGAAGATATGACCTACTTCATCATTCGAAATTTCTGTTCCCAGCACTTTATTTAAATAAGAAACAGTAGTGTGAATAACATCAGGTTGACGTTTTTCATCAGCCGCAGTAATCACACCTTCGTCAATTGTACCAGAAGCATTGTTACGAAGAAGTAAAGCTGCCATGTCGAGCGCACGCTCAGTAGCATCCCAGTTAACACCTTTTTCATAACGACTTGAAGCTTCAGTTCTATTAGCATGACGTAAAGCTGCTTTGCGAATTAGAGTTGGATCAAAAATTGCTGATTCCAAAATAACATCGGTTGTGTCATCCTCAATTTCTGAATTAAGGCCACCCATAACACCGGCCATCATGACAACACGTTCACCATTAGTAATAACGATATCATTTTCATCAAGGTCAATCTCTTTGTCATTTAGAAGAGTTAACTTTTCACCTTGATTTGCTTTTCTTACTACTAACTTGTTGTTTTCAAATGCACGAGCGTCATAAGTGTGCATAGGTTGACCAGTTAAAAGCATGATGTAGTTTGTCACATCAACGACATTATTAATCGGTCTAATACCAGCATTCCAAAGTCTCTTTTGCATCCAAAGAGGACTATCTGCTACCTTTACACCACTGATTTTACGCAAATTAAATTTTGGTGCGAGCTTAGGGTCAACTTCGGCAGTGAAATTGTCAGTCCAAGATTCGCCGTCTGCTTTTAAAGCGACATTTTCAATTTTAACTGGTTCATCAACGATTGCACCTACTTCATAAGCAGCACCTTCCATTGATAATGTATCTGCCCTGTTAGGTGTGATATCAAAATCAAAAATATAGTCATCCATTCCTAAAGGTTCGTAAGCATCCTGACCAGGTTTTACATCAGCATCTTGAGGGAAGACAAAAATACCATCAACGTATTTTTCTGGAACGAGATTGTCGGCAAAACCAATCTCTTGCAAGCCACAAATCATGCCATTGGATTCGTATCCACGCAATTTACCCTTTTTAATTTTAACGTTATCCGCAATACGCGCACCTGGCAATGCAACTACAACGTCCTCACCTGCAGCAACATTTGGAGCACCACAGACGATTTGATGGGGTTCTTCGTCACCAACATCAACATGAGTTAGGTTCAAGTGTGTGCCTTCAATTGGCTCACAGTCGATAATGTGACCGATAACGATTTTCTTAAGTCCTTCTTCAGGATGCTTTACTTCAGCAATTTCAACCCCAGTACGGGTGATTTTTTCGCCTAATTGATGTGGCTCTTGATCTAATTTAAGAAAATCCTGTAACCATTGATATGAAACTAACATTATCTTTCCTCCTTGCTGAATTGTTCTAAGAAACGAACATCATTAGTATAGAAGTCACGGATATCATCAATGCCATATTTAAGAATAGCAAAGCGGTCTAATCCTACACCGAAGGCGAAACCACCATAGACATTAGAATCAACCCCAGCATTTTCCAAAACATTAGGGTGAACCATTCCGGCACCTAAAACTTCAATCCAGCCAGTATATTTACAAATTGAGCAGCCTTTACCATTGCAGTTGAAACAAGAAACATCCATTTCAACTGATGGTTCAGTAAATGGGAAGTAACTAGGACGAAGGCGTGTCTCGCGGTCTTGACCAAAAACATGCTTAGCCATTAACTCCAATGTGCCTTTTAAGTCGCCCATTGTAATATTTTTATCGACTACTAAGCCTTCCATTTGCATAAATTGGTGTGAGTGCGTTGCATCATCATCATCACGACGATATACCTTACCAGGCCCGACCATCTTTAGTGGACCTTTTGAAAAGTCGTGCTTCTCTAATTCACGGGCTTGATCACCTGAAGTTTGCGAGCGAAGCAAATCCTCTGAATCAATATAAAAGGTTTCCTGCATGTCACGTGCTGGATGATCCTTTGGTAAGTTCATCATTTCAAAACAGTAGTGATCAGTTTCAATTTCAGGACCCTGTGCTACCTTGAAACCCATGCCAATAAAGTATTTTTCTAAGTCATCCAAAATAATATTGATTGGGTGCTTAGTGCCAAGATGCTCCTCACGTCCAGGAAGCGTCACGTCAATTGCTTCCTTTTCCAGTTGTTCCTTAACCAATTTTTCAACAATTTCATTTTTGGCATCATCTAATTTTTGATTAAACAGATCGCGCACTTTGTTGACCTTTTGACCAATCTCACGTCTTTTTTCAGGTTCAACGTCTTTCATTGAATGCAAAATTTCGGTTAATTCACTTTTACGACCTACTAACTTAACGCGTACATCGTTTAGCTTTTCTTCGGTTTTTGCCTTATCAATTTCTGATAATCCTTGGTCGCGAAGTTCTTGCAGCTTCTCAAACAAATCCATAATTTTTCCTTTCAAACAAAAAAGCTTCATCCCCCAATATCAAGGGACGAAGCTTCGCGGTACCACCCTGGTTTAGACTCACAAAGAGAGTCTACACTCAAGTCTTCGATAACGGTGAATACCGGAATTGATTAAATCCTACTAGTAAGATGAAATTCACAGCTCTATTTAGACTTTTCTTTCAGCTAATAAAAAAGTCTCTCTGCAATAAACGATTACTGCTACTAGTCTTACTCCATGTAATTAACTATTAGAATAATTCTTTTTGCTAAAACATGCAAGCAATTATTAAAAATTAGACCCACTTGTCGGCCCAATCATGTATTTTGTCTAAAGCTGGCTTTAAATCTGCACCCTTTCTCGTTAAACCATAAGAAATAATTTTAGTATCACTATCAACTGATCGCTTAACAATTCCTTCTTTTTCTAGTTCTTTTAAACGTTCAACCAAAACACGATCGGAACAGGCTCTGACACAACGTGTTAAGTCTTTAAAGCGCATGTAATTTCCGGCACAGAGGGAACTAATTATTAAGCCATTCCACTTTTTACCAATTATTTGAAATGCATTTATATAGTGCTGGCACATCTCGTTGTCTGTGCCAATATAGTCAGTACCTTCCTTGGTTTTACTACTTGAAGCCATCCTACTTTCCTCCTACAGCAAAGCAATGTCATGAATTTATTATAAAAAAAACACTTACTAGAAACAAGTACCAGACCTAGGCAAAATAATAAATCATAATTCCAGCCGCAACTGCAGCATTAAGTGATTCTGCTTGCCCTTTAATCGGAATATAGAGCTTTTCATCACAAATATTAGCAACTTCTTCACTTACACCGTGTGCTTCATTCCCAATTACCAAGCCCAATTGAGCAACATGCTCAAATTCTGGTAATTGCTTCGCATTTTTGTCTAATAAGCTGGCGTAGACAGGGATAGAATTTAACTTCAATTCATTAATTACTTCGGATAGTGGTTTAACTATTAAATTAAGGTGAAACTGGCTACCCTGCATTGCACGCTGCGTTTTAGGATTATATAGGTCAACACTTTCAGGTGACAAAATAACACCATCAAAGCCGGCAGCGTCGGCAGTTCTGATAATTGTCCCCACATTTCCAGGATCAGAAAGATTATCAAGCAATACCCACTTACCAAAGTTAAATGAATAGTTCTTCGGCTGAGTCATCTTAAGAACCATAAAAATACTTTGTGAATTTTTAGTGCTAGTTAAATTTCGTGTAATTGCTGTATTTATCAAAAAAACGTTTTTGGCGCTTAAATCTACATTTAATTCCTCTTCTGCGCGTTCCAAAGCATCTTCTGTTCCTAGTAAATAAACATAACTTAGCTTTGCTTTAAGTGCTTCTTCTATTAAGTGAAAACCTTCTATCATGTAAGTACCGGTTTGCTCACGATACTTTTTTTGCTTTAGTTTAGCTAAACTTTTAATAAGTTGATTATTTACCGAAGTAATTTGTTCCATTTATTTGTCCTCTTTTTATTTAGATTTAGTACCCGCCAATTGTAATATTCGATGAAGAAAATGGTAAAATCAAGATGATATGCTTTTAGAAAGGAAAATCATTATGGGCTTATTTAATCATCACAACCACAATAGTGAAAAAACGACTGACTCACCAGTTGAAACGTGGCAGTTAACTGCCTCTGGTATTGTCCAAGGTGTTGGCTTTCGCTGGAGTGTTATGAACCTTGCCAAGCAGATGAATATTGCTGGTAACGTATGTAATAATAGCGACAGCACAGTCACCATTACTTTACAGACTAACCTTGATTGCGTCAATCAATTTATCAAGGAACTGCCTCGTAATGTTTCACCTTCTGCACGTATTTCTACAATAAAAAAAGAAAAACTGACAGATGTAGCCAAACTCCATGGTTTTCATGTATTATATTAAGTATTGACTTTTTAAAAAAATAACTTGGTGAATTTAATGAAAAAATTTCGTAAATATATTGGATTAATTGCTCTTTGTTTTGTGGTCATGCTAACTGTTACAGCATGTGCCCAAAATGGTAATGCTGCTACTAAGCCCCCTACAGGCTTTTTCTATGGCAATATCTATCGCTTTATTGGGAAACCACTTCAAAATATCATGTTGTCGTTCTCGCACATGATTGGTGGAGCAAATGGCGCAGGTTGGGCAATCATTTTAATGACGTTAGTTGTTAGAGTAGTTCTTCTGCCTTTAATGCTAAGCCAACAAAAGAAATCAACTACACAACAGGAAAAAATGACGCGAGTTCAGCCTCAAATGCTGTTAATCCAGGACGCAATGAAGCGTAAAGATTTAACTCAAGACCAACAAATGACTTTGGCAGGCTGGCAAAGAGAACTTTATTCGCAAAACAACATTTCTTTAACAGGCGGTATGGGCTGCTTGCCTTTGATTATTCAGTTTCCAATCATGATTGGAATTTATCAAGCCGTAATGTATTCCAAACCACTGGCAAACTCGTTTTTCTTTGGTATCTCACTTAGTGAACGATCCATTTCGGTTACCATCATTGCAACACTGTTTGCTTTCATCCAAGGGTACCTGTCAATTATCGGTGTCCCTAAAGAGCAAAAGAAACAAATGCAATCAATGATGTTGATGAACCCAATCATGACTTTGTTTATTTCTCTATCCGTTTCTGGTTCAGTAGCTTTATACTGGGCTGCCGGAAACTTCTTCTCGGTCATTCAACAGTTGATCGTTACTTTTATCATCATGCCAAAAGTTAAGAGGGACGTTGATGAACACCTTAAGAACGAACCAATTAAGGCGATTGTAACGAAAGAGAAAATTGATGAATTACTAAATCAAAAAACTTCAGGTTCAGCTGTCTCTGAAAAAGAAAAGGAATTGCACGAAAACTTGCGCAACCGTAATAAAGGTAAACAACAAAAGCATCATAAATAATGATCACTCAAGATTTTTACTGAATAATATAGAACTCCTAAAAGGCTAATTCCAGTACATAGAATTAGCCTTTTTACTTACCTAAATTAAGCTAAAACAAAAACAGCAAAAGCTTTTCTTTTGCTGTTTCATATATTCCTCTATTACTCTGCTTCTTTTTGACTTTGAGCACGTTCACGCAAAGTTTGTGCCTGCTTCTTTGTGAGGGCTGGGAACTCAATAATGAACTGACTACCCTGACCTTCGACTGATTCAACACTAATTTTACCATGATAGCTGTTAACCAGTTTTTGTGCAATCGACAGACCTAAACCATTACCACCCTTTTCACGTGTTCTCGCTTTATCAACACGGTAGAAACGGTTAAAAATCTTGCTTTGATCTTCTTTAGATATTCCTTCACCAAAATCTTGTACGATGATGTGTACGTCAGTTTGAGCCAACCCAGCAGAAATGTTAATTTCTTTTCGCGTAGTTGAATACTTTATTCCGTTATCAACCAAAATTACAAGTAGCTGCTCCAAGTGCCCCTGGTAGATTTGAATTTCAGTATCCTGAGGTAAATCATCCATTTCCAAACCGATTGAAAAGTCCTGATGGACCATTGCCATATCTCCAGCGACACGCTTCAAAACATCCGCAACGTTTGTTACAGCATTTGGATACTGCACATTGATTTGTTCCGCACGGGTTAAGTCAAGCATTTCTTGAATTAGATGCTGCATTCTGTTGGCTTCTTGTAATGAAGCATTGATCGATTCCTCCAGAATTTCTGGATCATCTTTGCCCCATCGTTCTAACAAGTTCAAATGTCCCTCGATTACCGCAACTGGTGTGCGCAACTCATGTGAAACGTCGCCAACAAATTCTTTTTGCTGGTCAATGTATCGCTGCATTCGATCAAGCATTTGATTCAGAGAAACTGCAAGCTCTTGCAGCTCATCATTTCGGTGAAATCTTCTTATTCGAGCAGTACTGTTTGGATCTGCATTAACTTCACGGGCAACCTTAGACATTTCTTTGATTGGCCGAACAACGCCGCGCACAATCATATACGAAATCAAAATAAAGACCACAATCGCAATAGCAGAAATCCGTACCATCCATTTAAGTAGATCGTGCATCAACTCATTGTAGTAGGACATCTTGTTGGCAACAACAATGTAGCCTGTGAGTTTGCCACTATGTGCTGCTCTAACTTTCTGATAGGTAATAATTTGGCGCCGATGGCCCTTAACATAGACGCTCTCCATCGAATAATCACCCTTAATATGCTTAAACTTAGGGATTGGTCCACCGTTATCAAAAACGTCTTCTTTTTCCAAGTTATAAACAACAACACTCAAATCAGGGTTTGTTAGTGATGAAAGGAGGTCATCATTAAATGCACTTCCAGGATGGTCATCATTAGTAATAGGCGGATTGCCTTCTAAAACATTTCTGGTTGATGGCGTTAGAGCAGGAACTACATTAGAAATCTGTAATTCATGTGGAATTCTATTTAAGCTTTCATTTAGCTTAACAACCATCTCAGTTGAGGTCTTTTTCTGCTGCACGAATGATTGCTGTCCAACAACAGAGTAAATAACAACTGAAAATACAATAAAAGAGACCATGATCGTTAAAGCAACGATACTGACCCAGCGTACAATTAACGATGAGTGCTTGGTCTCTTTTTTACCTTTGACTTTACTTCTTTTCATCATCTTCATCTCTTACCATATATCCGGTACCACGAACAGTCTTGATATATGATTGTTGACCTGGGATGTCAATCTTATTACGCAAGTAACGAACATAAACTTCAACAACATTAGTTTCAATGTTTGAACCTGGTCCCCAAATCTTAGAAAGTAGTTGGTCACGGCTAACAACATTGTTCTTGTTCTTAATTAAAGTCATTAAGAGATTGTATTCACGTTTGGTTAAGTCAACTGCTTTACCATCCCCGCGACGAACAATTCTATTTGCAGTTTCAATTGTTAAGTCCTTAAACTTAACTACCTTCTTTTCAACTGTATCATCTGACGCATCTTTTTCAATCTTGACACGACGTAAAACGGCACGTAGACGAGCTAACAATTCTTCAATGGCAAAAGGTTTAACAATGTAATCATCTGCACCATGATCTAAACCAGAAACACGATCAATTACAGAATCACGTGCAGTCATCATAATTATCGGTGTACTCTTAACTTGACGAACACGACGAGCAATTTCAAGACCATTTAAGTCAGGCAACATTAGGTCGAGTAAAATAGCATCAAAGTCTTCTTTCAAAGCCAAATCCAATGCTTTACGACCGTTGCTCTCAACAACAGTATCATATTTTTCATGTTTTAATTCTAGCTCCACAAAGCGAGCTAAGTTCTTTTCATCTTCAACAATTAAAATTTTTGCCATTTTTATCATCCTTTATATTAACTATCAAATGCTAAATCAAGTTAAAACCTTTTAATTAAGATAAGCATACTTTAAAAGAGGTTTTAAAACAAGATTAAAAAACTGAGTTAAGAATAACTCAAAGTTTTTGCATTACTTATTTTTATTTTTGCTTATTATTTTTATCATGTTCATCCTGTTCAAGCAAGGATTTAAGCTTGGCAAGTGCGGGATTAACTTGATTTTTCTTTCCTTGGTCATAATCACTTTTTGAAATAACAGACCAGCCATTGCCTTGAGGATAGATATCTTCTTTTTCTTCTTCAGGTGTCAAAATTGTGATTGGAATATTAAGAATAATATTATCTTCGACTGCAGTCTGCAAATCGATTAAATCATCTTCAACCTTAACGATTGGAATTTCACTTTCATCAATCTTTTCCTTCGGTACTTCTTCATCAGTATAGTTTTCCGTAAACCGAAAGTCCTGTTGGTAATCGACAGGTTCTAAACTTCGACTCGACGGAACAACCAAGGAAGCCTTAACATGAAAATCGCCAGTTACATATGGTTCATTGTAAAAAAGTGAACCAGTTAACTGCACCTTTTTTACTTGATCAACTAAGTTTTTGCTCCGGTCAAAAAATTCTGGCCTCATTTGAACTTCCTGATCAATCTTCGTCAAAACTTCATTACTATTTTTGATTTGTGAAAAGTTAATTGATAGCATTCTAAACCTCCAACGGACGACGGCCAAAATTTTGATCCTTCTGCATTATTTGTTCAAATAAACGATCAACGCGAACCTGTAAGCCCAATGAACCATGCTTAGCATTGTTCTGATCAACCTTTGAAATAATATTGGCAGAAGTATCTTTTCTAATTTGCTTCAAATAATTGCGCCCAAGCTTACTATAACCCAATAGTAACAACGACTCATGGTTAAAGCTTTCAATCATATCGTCTTGACTTACATTCAGTAGAGTATACAAGCATAATCTTCTCAAACGCGCATAGGTATACCGTTTCGACTTGATTCTACGTAAAAACTCAGTAAAGTCATGGGCCAAGTGAATCTCTTGTTTCATTTTATATTCAAGGCCTTCACTCATTTGATATATTTGACGTAGTTCTTCTACACTAGTAGATTCAAGTCGATACTTTAAAAATGGGAACAATATATTCCAGTTTGGATACTCGCTTTGGGCATCAAGCATTTGAACTTCTTTTTTGGGCAGCCATTGCTCTAATTCCGAATCTATTTTGTTATGCAAAATAATATTGCGAATTGCACTCGCACTTTGAACTACACCATTATTTTGTAACAAATCATCATGCCCAGCACCAATTCGATTAACTGGATGTAGTGCTAAAGGTGTACCTAAATTGTGATTTGCAACAGCATAGGCCAACGCCAAAATTGCATTAGGCTCATTAACTTCATGCCCAACTTCACGTGCAACCATTTGATTATACTGTGTTGAATATGTCTGACTATAATCATTAAAGTCCATATGACTTTGTGGAATTTCTGCAATTTTGCTTCCTAAGTAAGCAAAATTTTGGGTTGCATCTTCAACGCCAAAAACTAAGTCAGTAACACCAACTTTAACTAATTGGTCGATGCTTCCAAGCGAAAAGAGGTCTGCTGGTTGAACCGCAGTTGAAAATGGTAGTTCAAATACTAAATCCGCACCACTTTCAAGTGCAGCCCTAGCACGCGACCACTTATCCATAATTGCCATTTCGCCCCTTTGAACATAGTTACCTGACATAACAATCACGATTGGATCTTTGTCTCCTGCCAGATAGCGAGCCTGATTCATCAAAAACTCGTGTCCACTATGAAAGGGATTGTATTCAGCAATGATCCCAACAACACTCATTAGCAGCTAATCTTCCTCTAACTCTAATTTTTTACCGTCTGCCCATAGTTTTTCGACATTATAAAAGTCTCGGGCTTCTTCAGTAAAGACATTGACGACTACATCACCTAAATCTAAAAGCAGCCAATTTGATTCGCTACTTCCTTCAACTCGATAATCATAGAAGTCAGCCTTATGTGCCTCATCAATAATTGCATTAGCAATTGCGTGCAACTGTCTATTAGAACCTGCACTGGTAACAACGTAATAATCAGCTAAAATACTGTATCCTTGCATGTCATATGCAGCAGTATCCTCACCATGGCGGTCACTGATTGCTTTTAATGTAAAAGCTAAGATTTCTTTACTAGTCAATTTTTCTCCTTATTGCTTTTTGACACTCCACACATTGTATGCTTCTAAAGTGCGTGGATAAATTTTACTTCTGTTATGGACTAAATATTCAAGTGTATGTGCAAGTTGATAGCCTACACCTTCATTTAAGTTGGCATAGGTGACATCACGTGCTTGTTCAACACCCGCAAAATCTCGTCCAGGCTCAATATAATCAGCCATATAAACAATCTTATCTAAGGTGGTCATTTCTGTATCAGCAGTTGTATGACGTCGTACAGCGGTTAATATTTCCGCATCAGTAATTTTTAAATCACGTTCAATAAAGTAAGTACCAACTATTCCATGCCAGATTGCAGGACCCCAATTAAGTAAATCCTGATCAAATCCCTGGGTTTTAATTACTTGACGAAATTCTTCTACTGGCACTTGCTTGGCATAATCGTGAATAAAGCCAGCAAGTGCGGCTTTATCCTCATCATAACAATTTAGTTTAGCAAGCTTACGAGCCGTCTCACTCACTCCTACACAGTGGGTAAAACGCTTTTGATCCATATTGCTTCTTTCTTTAGCAACTATTTCAGCGCTAGATAGCGGTGAGTACGTTTCATTAAAAAATAAATCACTCATGATATAGTTCCTTTTTTTGTATATAGTTTCTCACTGTGTCAGGTACAAGATACCTGATTGAGCCACCCATTGCAATAGTTTGGCGTATTGAGGTCGAACTGACATCTAAGCTTGGCACATCAACCCAGATCATTGGCAATTCTGCTTTAGTGGGATAGCCCGCGCGTTTAATTCCAACCAAGGTTGCCAATTGCGCAATTTTAGTCGGTTCTTTCCATTCGTTGAAATTATTTACCTGATCACTGCCCATAATCAAGTAATAATGATTTTCAGGTTGAGTTTCATGTAGGTATCGCAATGTATCGACTGTATATGAAACTCCACCTCGATAGAGTTCAAATAACTTCACCTGAAAATGAGGATTGTCCTGAGTTGCTAATTCTAACATATTAGCACGATCTTGCGGTGAAACAGTTGGGGAATCCTTCAAAGGCGGAATATTAGTTGGAATAAACCAAACTTCATCGAGATGAAGCTTATTATATACCTGTTCACCTACTATTAAATGAGCCGAGTGAACGGGATTAAACGTTCCGCCTAAAATTCCAATTTGTTTACCCTTCTTAGGCTCTATTTTTTCTTCTTTAATTTCAACTGACGGAATTTTTCCTAAATCCTTAGCAATAGCGATCATTTTTGCCTCTAAATTAGTGCGCGTCTAATACCTAAACCAATTTTATCAGGAGTATAAATCTTAACCAAACAATCTGCTGGCACTGTTACAAAGCCTATACCACCAAATAGCAAGTCACTTTTACTTGAAGTATGGAATTCTTGCCCTTTTAGTTCGGGAAGATCTGTTTCTTTTTCTGGTGGATTCAACAATTCACCAACATGCTTTTCGTAAAAAGTATCAGCATTCTCAGTCTTGGTGCGATGAATGTATAATCCACGCGCCGCATATACTGTAAAGCTAGCCGGATCACCCTTGATAAAGTCTATTCTCCCAAGTCCTCCCAAGAATAATGTATTACCTGGCTTTAATTGGTATGTCATAGGTTTTAATGGCTTTTGTGGCGAAATAACTGCTAATTCACTAGCATTTAATCGCGTTGCCAACTGATTTTCAGTCATAATACCTGGAGTGTCAACTAAAAAGTGTCCATTTTCCAACGGAATTTCAATTTTATCTAATGTAGTTCCAGGGAAACGAGAAGTTGTAATCAGATTCTTAATGTCACCCATTTGGTCAATAATTGCATTTAACAAAGTTGATTTTCCAACATTAGTCATACCAACAAAGTATACATCTTCTGTTCTAGAAGCTTTATCTAAATACGAAATTAAAGTTTCTAAGTTCTTTTGTTTTTTGGCACTAACCAAAAAGATTTTCTTTGGAAATAGGCCAACTCGATTAGCCTCTTGACGCATCCAATCTTTAATTTTGCTTTGGCGAGAATTTAGCGGGAATAAATCAAATTTATTTCCTACTAAAATGAAGTCATTATCGCCGATAAAACGTTTGAGAGAAGATAATAATGAATTAGTAAAATCAAATAAATCCACCACGTTAACAATTAACGCCTTTTTTTCTGCCAATGAATTTAGCAGTGCTAAAAAGTCATCGTTATCCGCATTAACAGGCATAATTTCATTATAATGACGCAAGCGGAAACAGCGTTGGCAATATGTATCATTATCTTCGTCTTGATTTTCGATAGCTTTCTTCAAACGTTGAGCTGGTAAAAAGCCTGCTTCTTCCGGATCAGTTGATTGCAGCTTTGCTCCACAACCGATACAAATTAACTCATCATCCATTTTCTAATGTCTCCTTAAAGGTAACTCTATGCGAAATTGCTAAAAAGAAAAAAATTATTTTTTCTAAGAAGCGATTAATGCGAGTATTCCATTTATCCGTTTCAACCAATGGTTTCACCAAAACTGACTCTACACCAGCCAAATTTCCAGCCTGAATATCAGTAATCAACTGGTCGCCAACCATCATTACCTGATCTTTTGCCAAACCAAGTTGTTCTCTTTTTTTAGTTATTGCAAAAGGAAGCGGCTTTCTTGACTTCGCAACGAAGTCAATTTGATATGGGTTCAGAACCTTACCGATTCTTTCTGCATTATTATTGGATATTACAACCAATTTGATGCCAGCTTTGGCCAAACGTTGATTGAGTTCATCCATTTTTTTGGCAGTCTCAAATTCATTCCATGCAAGTAATGTATTATCCAAATCTGAAAAAACTGCTTTGACATTCATTTGTTGAAGCACATCAGTATCTAAATGATAAATCGTATCAATTGTATAACGTGGCCTGAATAACATTCAACTTCCCCTTTATTTAAGTTTTCACTCATCTAATATATCAAAAAAACTCAGTAAAGTGATAATTTTTGACATAAAAAAATGGCGCCAATGCGCCATTTTTAAATTAATTTAAAGCCTTCTTAGCTGTTTCAGCTAATTGTGCAAAGGTCTTTGAATCGTTATAAGCAATATCAGCTAACATCTTACGGTTAATGTCAACACCAGCTACTTTCAAGCCGTGCATTAACTTAGAATATGAAATATCATTCTGTCTTGCAGCTGCATTGATTCTGGCAATCCATAATTTTCTAAAGTCGCTCTTGCGTCTTCTACGGTCACGGAATGCATATCTGTAAGATACAAATAATTGTGTACTTGCAGCCTTAAATTGCATATGCTTTGCGCCACGGTAACCCTTGGCAAGCTTCATAACCTTCTTACGACGTTTACGTGTAACAGTTCCACCCTTAACTCTTGGCATCTAAAATTCCTCCTAAATATCGTCTCTTACAATTAATTAACGCATTTGAGAGAGCATCTGTTTGATGCGCTTCAAGTCGCTGCGTGAAACTAATGCAGCCTTTCTCAAATGACGACGTTGCTTCTTTGTCTTACCGTGGAAACGGTGTCCAGTAAAAGCGTGATGACGTTTTAATTGACCAGAACCTGTTCT
This sequence comes from Lactobacillus apis, assembly GCF_002837055.1. Taxonomy (GTDB): domain Bacteria; phylum Bacillota; class Bacilli; order Lactobacillales; family Lactobacillaceae; genus Lactobacillus; species Lactobacillus apis. The sequence continues at coordinate 725,706 of NZ_PDKP01000001.1, forward strand.
CTTGAAACGCTTTGCAGAAGCGCGGTGGGTTTTCATTTTAGGCATTTTCTAATTCCTCCAAATTAACTAATTTACTTTTTATCACTCTTGGGAGCAAGCATTAAGAACATTGAACGACCTTCCATTTTCGGTTTGCTTACTACAGTAGCAATATCCGAAGTGGCTTCAGCCATCTTTTCCAATACTTCGCGACCTAATTCCTTATGAGTAATAGCTCGACCCCTGAACCTAATTGAAACACGAACTTTTGCTCCCTCTTTAGTGAGGAATTTTTGAGCGTGCTTTAATTTAGTGTTAAAATCATTGCCTTCAATTGTTGGGCTCAAACGGATTTCTTTGACACTGACGGTCTTAGATTTCTTACGAGATTCCTTAACCTTCTTTTGTTGTTCAAAGCGGTATTTACCGTAATCCATAATGCGGGCAACTGGTGGCTTGGCATTAGGCGAAATTAGAACTAAATCTAAACTTGCAGCACTGGCTTGGCGTAAAGCCTCAGTCTTTGTTACAACACCAACTTGTTCACCATCTTCATTAATTAAACGAACTTCACGAGCACGTATTTGATCGTTTAATATCAAATTCTTTGGTATAATTCTTCACCTCCGTGTTAATTTGAGGACAAGAAAAAGGCGGGTAAAACGTACCCGCCTTTAATCAACAGAAAATATCGATTAGCCCAGAGGTCAACTTAACATAGGCGAGAAGCGGGAGCTTCTTCTTGTTCTCAACTAATGTGATTATACGCGTTAGTATTCAATTAGTCAATATAATCTGTCTAAAAATGTTCTTAGTCTTGAGGAAAGACCTTTTATCAAAAAATCAAAATTGTTAACTAGCCATGTGCTTATGCAAATAGCTTCCTGCCATTGAAAGTGTAAAACAAATAATAAAATACAGCAAGGTTAATGCTGCAAACATTGGAACAATGTAATTAGCATTTTGACCATAGATGACTTGAGCATGTTGCATCAATTCTGGAACAACGATAATTGTAGCAAGAGAAGTGTCCTTGATTAAAGATACAAATTGACCAATAATCGTTGGGATCATATGGCGGTATGCTTGTGGCAGTATGATGTACCACAATGCTTGGACAAAACTCATCCCCGTCGATCTTGCTCCTTCCATTTGCCCCTCAGAAACTGACTGTATACCAGATCTAACAATTTCAGCTAGCATGCTTGATTCAAAAATTGTCATTGCAATGATTGCCGAAGTAATTGCACTAGGGCGATAGCCAATTTTAGGCATTCCAAAATAAGTAAAGAAAATAATTAACAATAAAGGAAGGTTACGAACCAGATCAATTACAAAACCAACAGCGGCTGAAATAAATTTGATTTTTGAATACCGTATTATCCCTAATACCGAACCCAAAATAAAACTTAAAACAATCGATACTAATGAAATATATAATGTAACAGCCAAACCTTTAAGCAAGAAGCCAAAGTTTAGCCAAGATAATGCGTCTATCCATGTTTGCATATCAGTCGCCTCCCTACGCTAATTTCTTTTCAAGATACCGCATGTAGTAACTTAACGGCATCGTGATGATTAAATATAGGATTCCAATAATGAAGTAACTATTCATTGTGTCAAAAGTTACGGATGCAATTGCATTGGCTTGATACATTAAATCAAAGCCAGCTACAAAGGCTAAAATTGAGGAATCCTTAATAAGGTTAACGAACTGATTACCTAATGGTGGAATGACAATCTTCATTGCTTGCGGCAAGATGATGTACTGCATTGCCTGTTTATAAGTCATGCCAGTCGATCTGGCACCTTCCATTTGACCACCAGATACTGATTGAATACCTGAACGAATTATTTCAGCAATAAAAGCTGAAGTGTAAAGGAACAGTCCAATTGTACCTGCTGTAAAACCATTTAATTGAATAATATACTTTGGAACTATTAGATAGAAAAACATCACAATAATCAACAAAGGAATATTACGAAAAATTTCTACATAACCACGTCCAATTTTGTTAGCAACTTTATGAGGAATTACTTCTAATAAAGCAATAAATATACCGAAAATCAAACTGAAAACTAAGGTTAAAAAACTAGCTAAAAGTGTCCAGCCAAAACCCACAAAAAGTTCGTTACTAAAGTGATTTAATATGTTAATCATTTGTAATACATCTCCTTATAGTTGAAACCGGGAACTTGGCCAAACCACTTTTTAATTAAGCGATTATATTCACCACTGCGTTGGATTTTATCAACTGCGCGATTAATTGCGCGATGAAAAGGTTCCTGATTTTGGTTAACCGCAATACCATAAGGTTCTTTCGTAAAAGTTCCACCTCTTACTTCTAAACTCCCTGCACTTTGCGCAGCAAGTCCATACAAAATACCATTATCACTAGTTAAGGCGTCACCTTGATGTGATTTAAGGGCAGAAACAGCTTGACCGTAATCTTGCATTGCAACAACTTTAGCTTTAGGTGCAACTTTTTTAATTACTTCAACCGAGTTGTCACCGACGATTCCTATCACAGTTTTACCATTTAGGTCACGCACACTTTTAACATCAGAGTCCTTATTAACTAGCAATGATTTACCAGCCCTAAAATATGGCTTAGAAAAACTAATGATTTTTGCTCTCTCAGGCGTAATCGTCAAAGTTGCAATTACTGCATCAACATTACCGTTTTTCAAAAGTGGGATTCTTGATTGCGATGTTGCTAAAGTAAATCTTGCTTGGCCCTTCGGTCCCAAAATCTCTCTAGTAATGGCTTTAGCCATATCGATATCAAAACCTTTTTCCTGGTCATCACGAATATCAATTAGACTGAAAAGCTTTTTGTCACCTTCGACGGCCCATGTAATTGTGTTAGATGAACGGACATTTTTTAAAGCGGATTGATCTGTTACGCTTTTCCCGCAACCAGTGAGCATTAATGCACTGAATAATAGAGCAATTGGCCAGATAATTTTTTTCATCATGCCAACCTCCTTAGTGCGAAATGATTTTACTCAAAAATTGTTGTGCACGTACTGTCTTAGGTTGCTTAAAGAAGGCTATACTTTCGTCATCTTCAACAAGATGTCCTTGATCCATAAAAATCACGCGATTAGCTACTTCTTTAGCAAAACCCATTTCATGCGTAACAATCAATGATGTCATTTCACTTGCAGAGGTTACCTTTTTTATAACCTGCAAAACGTCATCAATCATTTCAGGATCAAGTGCAGAAGTTGGCTCGTCAAACAGCAATAACTTAGGTTTCATTGCCAAGGATCTAGCAATTGCAACACGCTGCTTCTGTCCACCAGAAATTTGTGCAGGCATGTTTTGGGCCTTATCTGCAAGACCAACCATGTCTAATAGCTCCATCGCCTGCTTTTTGTTTTCCTCTTCAGGCATATGACTAACTATTCTTGGTGCCAACATAATGTTTTCTAGTACATTTTTGTTTGCATAAAGATTGAAGTGTTGGAAAACCATCCCGACATCTTGACGTAAACGATTGGAATCCGTTTTAGGATTGGATAAATCTTGATTATTAACAATCAACTTTCCACCTTGAATCGATTCTAATCGATTTACTGTCCGAATTAGCGTACTCTTACCTGACCCCGAAGGACCAATTAAAACGACCGTTTCACCTTTGTCTATTTCTAAATTAATATCGTGTAAGGCGTGAAATTTACCATAATATTTTTGCACGTCGTGGAATTCTATCATTGACATATAAATGCTCCTTTGTGTTCGATCAACAAAAAACACATCATACTTTTCTTATCAATTGATTTAAAAAATCAAAAGTGCATCCCCGTCAACACTACGTTTGTTACCCGACTTGCAAAGTTCCAGTATATTAAAAATTAAATGTTTATGTTGTCACCCTATAATCTTTGATTTATCGATAAATACTTTTTCAATTTCTAACTACCTATTTTTTCTTGAGTATGACTTAACATCTTGATCAATTTCTGCAATAAATTCGTCAAAACTCTTTACAATTTCTTCTTCAGTTCCGTAACGACGAACGTTAACGCTGTTAGAAGACATTTCTTCATCACCTAAAACTAAGGTATATGGAATCTTTTGGGTTTGAGACTCGCGAATCTTGTAACCCAATTTTTCATTTCTTAAATCTGCTTCAGCTCTGAAGCCGCGCTTGTTAAGTTCATCGCGTACCTTTTTCGCATATTCAGAGTGTGCATCAAGGTTAACTGGAATCACTTCTACTTGTACTGGTGCTAACCAAGTTGGGAACGCACCCTTGTAAATTTCAATTAAGTAAGCAATGAAACGTTCCATTGTTCCAACAATTCCACGGTGAATCATAACCGGACGGTGCTCTTCACCATCTTGGCCAACGTATGACAAGTTGAAGCGTTCTGGCAACATGAAGTCAAGTTGAATGGTTGACATGGTTTCATCCGCACCTAAAGCAGTCTTGGTTTGAATATCAAGTTTAGGACCGTAAAAGGCTGCTTCACCTTCGGCTTCAACATATTCAAGTCCCATGTCATCCATTGCCTTCTTAAGCATTGATTGACTTCTTTCCCACATTTCATCATTTGCAAAGTACTTTTCAGTGTTCTTTGGATCACGATATGAAAGTCTAAAGTAGTAATCAGTAATATCGAAGTCCTTATATACTTCCATGATTAGTCTCAGAATCTTAGTAAATTCTTCTTGAACTTGCTCAAGTGCAACGAAAGTATGACCATCATTCAAAGTCATTTCACGAACACGTTGCAGTCCAGATAAGGCACCTGATTTTTCATACCGGTGCATCATACCTAATTCAGCAATTCTGATTGGTAATTCACGGTAAGAACGAATATGGTGCTTGTAAATTTGAATATGTGAAGGACAGTTCATTGGCCGTAATTCGAGCATTTCACCATCACCCATATCCATTGGTGGGAACATATCATCACGATAGTGTGCCCAGTGTCCAGAAGTCTTATATGCATCGACATTCATCAAAACTGGGGTATATACGTGTTGATAGCCATCGGCAACTTCTTTATCAATAATGTAACGTTCAACAACACGGCGAATAGTTGCACCCTTTGGCATCCAGTATGGTAAGCCAGCACCAACTTTAGGATCAACGAAGAATAAGTCAAGATCACGTCCGATTGTCCGGTGATCACGTTCTTTAATATCTTCACGGCGTTTAATATCTGCATCCAAGTCTGCTTTCTTAAAGAATGCTGTACCTGAGATTCTTTGCAGCATTGGATTGGATGACTTGCCCTTCCAATATGCACCAGCAACAGATAAAAGCTTAAATTGTTTAATTTTGCCAGTGTTTGGTAAAAGTGCGGCAAACCCAAAGTCAACAAAGTCACCTAACTTGTAGGCCTTAACTTCGTCGCTAGTTTCTTGATTTAATAGCTCAAGCTTAAATGGATCATCTTTAAAGATTTCTTCCAATTCAGCCTTAGGCATAACAACACTTTCAATTTTTTCGCCTGCTTTAACTGCTTTCTTAACAGCATTTTCAAGTTCAGGTAATTCATTGACTTTAATTTGATTTTCCTTATCGGTGTCAACAAAAAAGCCATCTTCGCCTGCAGCATGTTCACCAAAACGTAATTCTGGATATGCTTTTTTAGCAACTGCTTCAAAAACAAATGCTACTGTATCACGTAAGACGTTCAAGCCTTCTTCATCTTTATCAGTAATAATTGCTACATTAGCATCACGATCGAGTTGATAATCAACCGGTTGTAATTGTCCGTCTACTTTACCAGCAAGTGCTGCTTTTCCTAGTGATGTTGAAATACCATGTGCCAAATCACTAATTGTAATTGCTTGATCAAAATCACGTTTTGATCCATCTGGCAAAATAACTGAAAAACTCATCTATACCTCCGAAAATATAAAAAAACGCCCCAGTGCATCACTGCACTGGGACGTTATTAGCGTGGTTCCACCCAAATTTCAAGTCAGATATACGAATCTAACTTCTCAAATTAAGTTGATAATGGAACTCACCCATTTTAATTACTTTTTAAGTTTGAATGAGTGGGGTACATCTACATTGAACCACTTCCAGAATAATGTGATTCTCTCTGACTTGAGCTGCATCATGTTCATTCAATTAAGATAATTATACATATCTAACATTTTTTTGCAAGAACTTTTTTAATAAAAATCACAAAAAGCACTTTTTAGTTAAGTGCTTTTTGTTTTAACTTATTTTTAATTTAGCGTCGTCTATTAGGACCAGAAACAACGACCTCTTTAGCCAAAGTCCGTACTCTTTCCATTAGTCTTGCAGCTTTAACTGGATCTATTGCATTTTTAGTCTCCTTAAAATGTTCTTCCAAATCGTTCATCGAGAAATTGGAAGAAAAGAAAGTCGGCAATTGATTGTCCATCCGTGATTGCAGGATTACTGCTAAAACTTCGTCACGAGACCACTGACTGAGATTTTCAGCACCAATATCATCCAAAATTAGTACATCACAATTTGAAATTCGCTGTACCTCTTCCGGCAGGCTATTATCATTAAAATGACTTGAAAGACCGGCAATGAAATTAGGCACATGCATGAAAACAACACGCTTATTCATCATTGCAAGCGAATTTGCCAAGCCAGCAAGAATGAAAGTTTTACCTACTCCAAAACTACCTGATAAAAATAGACCTTTTTGCTGAATATTCTTAGAGTACGCACTCAAGAATTGACTAATATCAGCCATTGCTTGCTTTCTTTCAGGCGTTATCTCAACTTGACTGAGTTTAATATCATGCAAACTGGTTGGCAGATCAATTAAACGCAGATTCTTTCTGGCACTAATTTCCCGATCATGTTCAATCTTACTGTCTTCAGGAACGTAAGTAATATCAATCGCATTAGTATTTAGAATCAATTTCGGTTTAAAACCCTGTGTGACTGGATCCTTTTTATTTTGTTGAAACAAATAAAATTCAAAAAGAGCAGACATGCTCTTATCAATCATTTCATCCGTTATTTTGTCCTGATGAGCGCTAATGAACTGACTGACAGCCGGTTCAGCTAAAACTTGTTGCCTAATCTGAGCTGGATCAATTTTTTTAGCTGCTGGATGATTCTTTCCAGAAATAAATTTATTAATCGGTTCCATAGATTCACCTACTTCATGCCATTTTGGTCTTCAAAGTTCTTGAAAAAGTTCTTTAAATCTGCCGAAGAAACGTCTGATTTAACTGTAGCTTTTTTCTTGCTCCAGTCCGTTGCTTTTTCAACCCTTTTTGCCTGAGTATAACGAGGATATTTTCCTTTATTTTGCTCACGTTTATTCATATAGTCAAGTGCTTGCTCACCTGTCTTGACACCATGTTGCAACCAATCATGCAGGATTTTATTCGCTAAACGATAGGAAATATTCGGTGCGCTTTTTAGACAAGCGTAGGTCAAAAGATTCAGCAATTCAGCTGGTATCCCTTTTTCATTATATAAACTGTCAAGGACATGATATTCGCTAGCATCAACATAATCATGACGTTCAGTTTTTAGATAATATAAAAACTGAGCTGGAGATTTACTCTTCGCAAGTTGTAAAAGTTTTTGTTCTTGTTCACTAAAATGCGCATTTGAAGGACTAGTTTCTTCAGTACGCGTAACTCTTTTAAGTTGATCACGTGTTGTTTGAGCATGGATACTGTTTGCGATTGTCTTTTTAATTAAGGACATATCAAGCTGATAGTCTCCGTGTAAGCACGACAAAGCCTCATCAACAAATTCTTGTTCGGACAAACCATAGGTGCGCATAACGGCCCGAATTGCTTGGCGGTTGCGATCAATTTCTGTCTCCGGAATCTGATAAATCTCAAACTGCTGCTTCATAAAATCCCAGTCAATCTTGTCATCTTGTTTGATACTTGCCTGAACAGGTTTAGGAATCTGGTTTTCTTGAGCAGCCTGTTTCACTTCAATTGAAGGTTCAATTGCTTCTTGATCGGGTAAACGAAAGACATCCATGAATGAGGCAGAAACATCAGTTGCGGTCGCTAAGCCATTAGGTTGGTTTAAGTTCTGACTACCTTCTTGGGCAAAGACATGACCCAGTTTTTGAAATGCGCTAACACCAATTTTTTCCTTAAGCAAACTGGCTAAAAGAGGAGTAGCAAAAAATTCATTACTACTTGGCACCTTTGCTAGCTGAAAAACTAGTACCTGACCCATAATTTCATTTTCAATCATGCGTGTTTGAATCAAACCAGTACCTTCAAGCTTATGCAGCGCAATAAAAAGACTTTTAAGGTTGCAATCAAGCTGTTCTTGTAACGTGTATAAGCCGGTTGAATCAGATAGCATTGCACCAGATTTATAGTCTTCATTCAGACTAAGGTACATGGAAAGAGCAAGAGAGCCAATTAAAGGCTGATAAAGCTTTACTAAAATGCGAAGATCAGCTGGATATAGGTCAATATGATTAGCAATAAAAAAAGGTTGTTTGGGATTATCTGTCTCAAACATTTCTAATTTCCTTTCTCTCTTTTAGCAATCATATCCTCCATTGTCTTCATAAAACTCGACATATCTTTAAATTCGCGGTAAATCGATGCAAAACGAATATAAGCAACATCATCTAGTTCAGCTAATTCATCCATTACCAACTGACCAATTTTTTTCGAAGATATTTCACTTACACCTTGCTGTCTAACCTTGTTTTCAACGTGATCAACTAGTTCTTCAAATTGTGCGCTGGTAATTGGACGCTTTTGTCCAGCTGCCATTACACCATGCAGAATCTTTTTACGATTAAACGGCTCTCTGGTATTATCATTCTTAATTACTAATAATGGCGTTGTTTCAATTCGCTCAAAAGTAGTAAAGCGAAAGCCACAGTTTTCACATTCTCTTCTGCGTCTAATTGCACGATTTTCATCACTTGGACGCGAATCGATTACACGTGAGGCATTTTGCCGACAATTAGGACATTCCATCTTAGTCCTCCTCTTTTAGTTCACATAGCAGGTTTGCTAATTTAGTTTCTAGCCCTTTTATTGTACCAGTATTTGTGATGACATAATCTGCTAATTTTTCCTTTTGCGATAGTGGCATCTGTGTTTTTATTCTATTTAAAGCCTCAGTTTTATTTAGGCGATCACGTGCCATTAATCGCTGCAATTGCAACTCCTCTGGAACCGCAATTAACAAGGTTTTATCGCAATAATCTTTTACTTTAGTTTCAAATAGCAAAGGTGCATCTACAATAACTACTGGTTTCTTTAAAAGTTTATTTTGCGTAATTTTATCTTCAATTTCGCTAAAAATCAATGGATGTGTTATCTGGTTAAGCACATTTAACTTACTTTGATCATTAAAAACAATTTGTCCTAACTTTTTGCGATTAAGTGTCCGATCAGAATTTAAAATATCTTGGCCAAAGTAACTAATCACTTTTTTATAACCTAGCTGACCGATATTTAAAATGTCATTTGCGATCACATCGCTGTCAATAACAGGTAAATTGCGCTTAAGGAAAAAAGCATCTGCCGTGCTTTTCCCACTTGCAATTCCACCTGTTAAGCCAAGTACTAAAGTCATTTATAAATTACCTGACAGTGGGGACAAAATGTAGTCCCTCGGCCCGAAACTTTTATTTTTTCTAGTGGTGCGTCACAACGAACGCATGGCTCTCCCTTATGACCATAAACTTTGAGCATTTCCTGAAAACCACCGGTTTTTCCATTAGCATCAAGGTATGTATGAACCGTAGTTCCTCGTTCTTCAATCGCCAATTCAATTAAAGAATTAATGTTATCGTGAAGCTGTTTGATTTTAGTTTTGGGCAGAGCATTGGCCATACTCAAAGGATGAATTTTGGTTTCCCATAAAACTTCATCAACATAGATATTACCTAGTCCGGCAACCACAGACTGGTCAAGAAGCGTGTTCTTAATACTCTTTTTCTTGCGGGCCAGTCCCCTAGTAAAAACAGCAACTGTAAAATCTGGTGAATTAGGTTCTGGGCCAAGTTTACTGATACCAGTTACTTCTTTTTCCGTTCCAGTTTTAACTAACTGCATTCTACCGAATTTACGAACATCGTTATATCTCAAAGCTGAACCATCAGTAAAAACAAACTGAACATGATCATGCTTATCTTTTTTCGTATTTTCTTTAACTAAGCGATACTTGCCTTCCATGCGCAAATGAGAAACTACCGTCAAATTCCCACTCAACCTAATCAACAAGTACTTCGCATAGCGATCAATCGTTTCTATTTTTTTATTAACTAATTGCTGTTCAAATTCTTGCGGATCACTGGCAATAATTTTGGGGTACCACAACGTAACTTTTTTTATTGTTTTTCCTTTAATCAGTGGTAATAAGGTACGACGTACCGTTTCAACCTCTGGCATTTCTGGCATTACTTATACTCCTTATTTGGCATCAAACCAGTTGTGACCATAACCTGAATCAGCAACTAAAGGAATATCTAATCTAACTGCTGATTGCATTACTTCAGGCACAATCTTCTTAATTGTTTCAAGTTCATCTTTTGGAACATCAAAAATCAATTCGTCGTGAACCTGGACAACCATCTTAGTCTTCAAGTGCATTTCATCTAACTTTTGCTGCATATTAATCATTGCAATTTTAATAATGTCTGCGGCAGATCCTTGAATTGGTGAGTTGATTGCAGTTCTTTCTGCAAAAGAACGGACATTAAAATTCTTCGCATGAATGTCAGGAAGATACCGACGTCTATGCATAATGGTTTCCGCATAACCCTTTTCACGCGCAACTTTCACCGCTTTATCCATATAATCTTTAATTTGTGGATATTGTTCAAAGTAGTTATCAATAAATTCTTTTGCCTGCTTACGACTAATATTTAAGTTTTTTGACAAACCATAATCTGAAATACCATAAACAATACCAAAGTTAACTGCCTTTGCACGGCGACGCATTAATGGTGTTACTTCATCGGTTGACTTTAAGTGAAAAATTCTCATTGCAGTATGAGCGTGGATATCGTAACCCGTTCTAAATGCTTCTTGCATCTGCTCGTCACCTGAAACCTGAGCTAAAACCCGCAATTCAATTTGTGAATAGTCACAAGAGAAAATATAACCATCAGGTTGACTAGGAACGAACGCTTTTCTAATCTGCTTTCCTTCCTCTGTCCTAGTTGGAATATTTTGTAAGTTAGGATCCACTGAAGAAAGACGTCCTGTTGCGGTCAAAGTTTGCAAATAACGTGTATGTACACGTCCGTCTTTTTGAATGACATCGAGCAAACCATTAACATAAGTTGACTGGATTTTTGCAATTTGACGATAAGAAAGAATCTTTTCAATAATTGGATTCTCATCCTTAAGTTGATTTAAAACATCAACTGAAGTTGAATAGCCAGTTTTGGTCTTTTTGATTGGTTTAAGGCCCATTTTTTCAAACAGGATATGACCAAGCTGTTTTGGCGAATTAATATTGAACTCTTCGCCAGCTTCTTCATAAATTTCCTTCTCCATTTTGGACAATTCGCCAGCAAACTCATCTTGCAATTGGGTTAATGTATCAGGTAATACCTTGATACCATTAATTTCCATCTTTGCTAAAACGCGCGCAACGGGAATCTCGATGCTAGCAAAAAGATCATCCTGTTCATGCTCCTTAAGTTTAGCAAGTAAGGTTTCCTTCAAGCTTTCGATTGCTTCAGCCTTGGTTGCAAGGTGATTAAACAAAACCTTATCATCTTCAGGAATTTGTTCACTTTTTCCTTTGCCGTAGACGTCCAAATCACTTCTAACAGAGTTATTACCATACATCCGGCAAACTTCAGCCATGTCATCCGAATTATTTTCATTGTTAATCAAGTATGAAGCAAGGAGCATATCATAATCGATTCCATGTGCATGAATTCCAAGTCGGTTAAGTCCAACTGTCGTACGTTTTAAATCAAAAACATCCTTTTTGATTTTTTCATCTTCTAATAGATGTTGCAGATTTTGCTCTTTTAATAGGTCAACATCGCGACTGACATAAATTTGACCAGCAATTTTAAATGCAAAACCAACAAAATCAGCTAAATGATAATTAGGTCCGAGCATCCCTAGGTAAAAGACAATGGTGTCGCCTTCTTTAGCATCAACTTTTGCCAAATTATCTTTTGTCAATTCTGTGTATTCCATCAAAACTTTTTCATTTTCATCATTTTGATTTTCTGAATCTGCAGCGTTAGGATCAAGTTCACTTAAAAACTTTCTAAAATTCATTTTTTCATAAAAACGTCGTAATTTTGGATAGTCGATATCCTTACGCTTAATATCATCAATTCCAATCGTAACTGGAGTTTGACAATCAATAGTCGCAAGTTTTTTACCCAAAAGAGCCTTGTCTTTATCGCTCAGCAGGTTTTCTTTTAATTTTGACTGCTTCATTTCGTCGATATGATCATAAAGATTTTCAACTGAACCATATTCTTGGACCAATTGCGAAGCTTTTTTGGGACCTACCTTGGTTACTCCAGGATAATTATCGGAATTGTCGCCCATCAAGGCCTTCATATCGATAAATTCAGTTGGCGTAACACCATTAACTTCTTTCATGTGTTCCGGTGTGTAAGCTTCTAAGTTCATCACACCTGACTTAGTCACCATGACCGTAGTCTTTTCAGTAGCTAATTGGGTTAAATCTTTATCACCAGTCACAATTGTTACATCGAAACCATTTTCTTCACCGATTCTAGAAAAAGTACCGATGATATCATCCGCTTCATAGTTTTCCAGCTCGTAGGTCGATATACCTAAGTCATGCAGCAATTCTTGAATATACGGTAATTGCTCGGACAATTCACCTGGTGTTTTTTGACGTCCCCCTTTATAATCAGCGTACATGTTATTTCTAAAAGTAGTTTTGCCCGCATCAAAAGCAACTAACACATGGTCAGGCTTAACATCATTAAGTAAGACATCGAGCATGTTTTTAAATGTATAAATGGCATTAGTATGTAATCCCTCAGGATTTCTGAAGTTCTCAAGCTGACGGTATAATGCATAAAAAGCGCGAAAGGCAACAGAATTACCATCAATTAAAAGTAGTTTTTGGTTAGCCATTAGATCTCCTCACAGTTAAACTAGTCTAGTATTCATTAATCATTTTACCAGTTTTTCCTTTTTTCTGGCACAATACTGATCTATCTTGCAATTTACTTTACTTATTAATTTTGAACAGCAAAAAAAGACTGAAAACTCAGTCTTTTTTGTTGTTTTCTATTTAGTTCATTGTACTAATCCATATAATACATGGTGTAGTAGCACCTAAAATAGCATCACTTTCGGCTTGTGACTTATCATAATGAGATAAATCATTTTGGGTCTTAACCAAGATTGCTTTTGCCGCTTTGACTTCTGAAATTGTTGCCTTATCAGAGTTTAGTGTAGTTTTAGCTAACTTCAGTGCAGCCTTAAAGCGATTTTCAAGATTACTCAAAGACGAGCTTTGGTATGGCGTAATGTTTTCTTGATCTACTAAATCTTGTAATTCCTGTTTGTCTTCTTTGACTGCTATCTTAGCATCTTTTTGAGCCTGCTCAGGTGTGTTAATTGGTTTTAAAACTGGACCTGATTCATATTCAGTTGTATCTGCCTTAACATAAACTAACCCAGCAAAATCTTGTGCATGATAATTAGCTAATGAATAAAAACGAGGCTCGTTCCAGGAATCCTTTAACAAGTAAAATAGTTCTGCCTTATTGTCATTAGCATTCCACAAATAAGTTGCACTTTCAACTGGATAAACATCGTAAGCAGCAAAAGTTGAGTTAGGATCAGTTGTAGGACGAGCTGAACCATCCACATTATAAGTTCCAGCTTTTTGGGTAAATATAATGTAACTAGCTTGCGTATAAGTTTGCAACTGTTGCTTAGGTTTAGCCTTTATTTTGGTTTCTGGAATAAAGGCAGTCTTAGTTCCGCGAACACGATATTCAATCGAAAGACCTGATTGGCCTGGCATACCAGTCACACGGTCAACTTGATAGATTTTACCATTTTTTAAGTTAATACTGTCTTTCCCAACACCGATTTTGTATGATTCGTTCTTTTTTAAATTGGCAATTTTAACAGTTGCTTGATCAGTATATAAGGGTTGGCCAGCAATTCGATAAACATTGTTTGCTTTAACATATCCACCGGAGCTAAGTTTGTAATAGCATTGGCCCTTAATCATCTTATATGGTAACCAAGATTGCTTTTCACGATCTTCATTTAACAAATAGAAATTTTTAGTGTTAGGCTTAACTTCTTTAATAGAACCAGAAAAGTTTATACTCGTGCCCTTTTTCAAATATGCATTATTCTTTTGCCCATGATAATTTTTAATCCTTTTACCCTTTTGATTAAAAATATAGGCATTATGCGCTAATTCAAGACTGTTATTTTTTGTTGCTGCTTTAACAGTTGCAGCGTTAAAACTTGCTAACTGGCTTACAAGCCTAAGCGTTATCATTCCAGCTACTGCGCCTTTAAGCATCTTTTTTTGTAAATTCATAATTACCTCAAACTACTTTTTTTAAAATTTTAATCTCTATTTTAGCTGAAAAATAAAATTAATAAAGAAAAAACCAAACTAAAATTTTTAGTTTGGTTCATAAATTAACTACAGAATTTCTAATGCTTAATAAAAACTATTAAATCAACACCTAATATGGCTTCGTATCGGTTACATAATCTAGAAGACTAAGTTCGTCAGGCGACTTCAATTCTTTTTCTTGCTGTCCTTTTAGGACAAAGGTTGCTTGTTTGACTTCCATTACAGTTGCAGTATCTGAAGTAACAAGCTTTTTGGCAGTTGCTAACGCTGCATCATAACCGTCATGTTTAAATTCCTTGTAAGATTCTGAATTCTTAACTACATTTTCTTGATCAATTAGTTTCTGCAAGTCTGATTTTTCAGTGCTTGTTGCTAGCTGGGTATCATCTTTAGCCTGCTCAGGCGTATTAACTGGTGTCAAGAATGGCCCACCGATATATTTACAGTCATCTGCTTTAAGATAGCTCAAATTATCTTTAGAATTGTCCACGTAAACAATATCACCCATACCTGAATCACCTAGCAAATGATAAAACAACTCAGCCTTATTTTCTTTTGGTAACCAAATATAAAGTAATTCATCTACTGGTAGTTTATCACCCTTACCAAAAGGTCTATAGGCTTCAAATGGTGGCTGTTGATTTTCTCTAACTTCACCTTTATTGTTAAAAGTATTGATACTGTCATTAATTAAAACATAGGTGTAACCACTAAAAGTCAGTAATTTCTGTCTTGGTGGCGTTACTACAACTGATTTTGCTAAAAAGCCAGTCTTTGTACCACTAATACGGTAAGAAGGAACTGCAGATGGATCCTCCTGCTTTAACGTGGTACGATCTACCCTGATATTTTGCTTATTCTTAATCATCATGCTGTCTTTTCCGCGACCAACAGGAAAAGAATTAGGAGTTTTTACCTTAACGGTTGCTTCAGCAGTATAAAGCGGTTTTTGATTAATCTGGCCAACATTGGCCGCATTAATATAACCACCAGAACCTATATTGTAATAATAGCTTTTGCCAATCTTAGTATATGGTAACCATGTTTGGTGATAATTATCATCATCTAAAAGGAAGTACTGCTTAGTATTGGGCTCGATTGATTCAAGCTTATCAGCAAACTTTACAGTTGTTCCTTTATACAAATGAGTCTTGTATCTACTGCCCTGAAATCTCTTGAGTCGTTTACCATTTTTATTATAAACGTAAGCGCCATGCACTAATTTCATTGTATTCGTAGTTGTCGTTGCTGCAAACACTTCATTTGTTTGACTTAAACTTACTGTTGCAAAAGATCCTAACGCCAAAACGCTTGCTATGGCACCTAATGCAATTCTTTTCTTTAACTTCATAATATCACCTCATTATTAATTATAGTCCTAAATACTATTTACGACTTTAATAAATAAAAAATGACCATTACCTAATAAGTAACGGCCATTTTTTAATTAAATCAATTTTTCCAAAGCGTCTTCATACTTTTGAATATCACCTGCACCCATAAAGACAATCACACTGTCTTTATTTTGAGCCAGGTCAGCAATGTTGTCGAGGTTGATTACTTCGGATCCAGGAATCTTAGCTACTAGATCCTCACTCGAGATGTCGCCACTTGCTTCTCTGGCAGAAGCATAAATTGGGGTAACGTATGCTTTATCAACACCACTTAAAATTTCTTCAAAATCATGTGCATACTTCTTGGTTCGCGAAAAAGTATGCGGTTGGAAGACAACTACAAGTCTCTTATCAGGAAACTTCTGTCTAGCTGCTTGAATCGTTGCCCGCATTTCAGTTGGGTGGTGAGCATAATCATCGATAATATTAATATCGCCAAAATCCTTTTCGGAAAAGCGGCGTTTAGCACCTTGATACGTAAGGAGCCCTTGCTTGATATCTTCCAAAGGTATCTTCTCTGTGTGAGCAACAGCAATAACAGCCGTTGCATTCAAGATATTATGATCGCCAAACAAATGAATTGTGAATTCACCAATCATTTGACCGTGATCCAAAACACTGAAGGTGGATCCTTCTGTTGTTCGCTTGACGTCTACTGCTTGAAAATCATCATTAGCTTCAAACCCGTAAGTATATTTAGGGACTGCTGTTTTGAGTTCACGTAAACGTTCATTTCCACCCCAAACAAATAAACCTTTTTTTGTCTGATCTGCAGCAGTTTGAAAGGCGGAAGTATAATCTGCTTGATCCTTAAAGTAGTCAGGATGATCAAAATCAATATTTGTCATAATCTGATAGTCAGGATGGTAGGCCAAAAAGTGACGGCGATATTCGTCAGCTTCGTAGACAAAAAAGCGTGAATTCTTGATTCCTTTTCCTTCACCATCTCCAATTAGATATGAAGTTAGCGCTGCTTCGCTCATTACGCGAGCAAGAATTCCGGTTGTTGAGGTCTTGCCATGAGTTCCTGCAACACCAATACTTGTATGCATCGCAACAACTTCTTCAACCGTATCAGGATAGCTTTGCCAGCTAATCCCTTTGTCCTCACAAGCCTTAACTTCAACATTATCGTTTTTGAACGCATTCCCTTTAACAATTACTTGACCTTCAGTTTTGATATTGTCAGCACTAAAAGGAGCAATTTTAATCCCAGCTTTTGCGAGTGGTTCCTGCGTGAATGTATATTTTTCAATATCACTACCGCTCACTTCATAACCTAGATCATTAAGTAATAATGCTAGGGCAGCCATTCCTGTTCCCTTAATTCCAATAAACCATATTTGCTTGTTCTTGTCTAACATATCTTAGCTCCAAAATCTATTTTTCATCGTTTATTATTTTACCATTGTTGCAGTAAAAAAAGCAGAATTCAAATAAACAGTTAATTATAAAAAATAAATTTCAAATTACCGTTGTACGTTTTTAACCATAAAAAACTTCACGTTAACCGTGAAGTTTATGTTTATTTATAGGCTGATTTTACCGCTAGCTAATAATTCATCACATTTAGCAGCATCAAATTCGTCTCCAACTTGAAAATCATCTGGTAAAACCATGATGCCACGTTTTTCTGGAGCATGTTCAAGGCCTAATTCGCGTGCTGAACAAATCATTCCGTATGAATCAACATGACGTAATTCACCAGGCCAAATCATTTGTCCGTTAGGCATTAAAGTTCCTGGTAAGGCAACAACTACCTTTTGTCCTTGAGCAATATTAGGAGCACCACAAACAATTTGATGTTCTTCGCCGTTACCAACTTCAACTGTAGTGACATGTAAATGATCAGAATCAGGGTGCTTATCACAAGTCTTAACATAGCCGTAAACCAATGTTGGTTTACCATATGCAAGTTCCTCAGCAAAACCGGCATCTGCTAATGCTTTATTCAATGCACTTAAATCTGCATCGGATAATTTAACTTGACCGTCTGGTAACTTATCGTAGTCAATAACTTTATCAACGTTGAAAAAGTTGAAGCCAGTGACGTTCCCTTTTTCATCAGTGATACGAGTAATATCACCTTTTTCTTCATATTCACTCTTACCTTGATCTTGACCTAAAATAACAATCAAAGTATTGGGATAGCTACGTTTATTAATACTAGTAATCATCAAAATTCAATCCTCTTTCACTTAGTCCAATGACCTCAAAAAGTCTTCAACTTGGTCTTTGGTTTTACGATCCTTATTAACTAGTCTACCAATTTCTTCGCCATCTTGGTAGACCACAAATGATGGTATTCCCATAATATTTAACTCTTTAGCCACATCAATTGAACCATCACGGTCAATTTGGTAAAACTTACTTTCAGAAAAGTCTTGTTCAATTTCAGGTAAAAATGGATCTAAAAAGTGACAATCAGGGCACCAGTCAGCTGAAAATTCTAAAACTACTCGACCACTTTTAGTTATCTCTGATAGTTTTTCTTTGTTTAATTCTTTAATTTGTTCCATATCATTAAGCCTCACTCATCTAGATAAATATCTAATCTATTCTACTCCAAAATCTGCATGAAGAGCGTAAATTGGATTACCTTTAGCAGCAAATTTGTGCTCATACTCAGTTTCAATGTTTTTTGCTACAATCTCCTCATTTTCATGATGAAGATCAACAGAGACAAAGTCAAAATGCATACCATAATTGTTCATGCTGGCGACTGAATATGAAAATAATCCTGAGTTATCAGTCTTAAACTCAATTTGACCTACAGGCTTCAAAATCTTTTTATACTTTTCTAAAAAGGTTTTATAAGTTAAACGCCTTTTTTCATGCTTTGTTTTAGGCCATGGATCACTGAAGTTTAAGTATAGTGTATCAGCGCTATTTGCAGCGAAAAATGCCGTAATGTCAGCTGCATCAGCACATAAAATTTGCAAGTTATCCAGCTTCTTTTCAAGTTTGGTTCGCAAAATCATTCCGGCAGCTGTCACTTGCAGTTCAAGTGCAACAAAATTCTTATCAGGATTTTGTTCAGCCAAAGTGGTAATAAAATGTCCTTTGCCTGACCCAACTTCAATTTCCAACGGTCTAGAACAGTCTGCAAAACGCTGTGACCAATCAATCTGTTTTTCAGGATCAGGACGATCTAATACACTTTCTGGATGCTCCTGTACCAACTTAACTGCCCACGGCTTATTCCGTAATCTCACTTTTAAATCTTCCTTTTCTTGATTTTGATTGGTAAGTATAACCACAAAATAATTATACTAAAAATTAATAGACCAATGATTGCCTCAGCTAGCTGCAAATTAATTGGCAAGATAATTAACCAAAATAAGCTAATGATAAGCCATTGCAGGCCTAGCGCCAATTTAAGTACTGCTACTAAATCTTGGCCCCTTTTTTCGCGTTCAATCGGATAAATTCGATACATAACGTTATCATCAAATTCAGATACCAAGGGTAATAACTGGTAAACGGTCAGAAAAATAACTAAGCATGACAAACCAAACGCCCAAAGCCAGTTCTGAACTAACCATGAGATTAAAATTGCAAATGCAGTCATTCTTACCAGTAAATTAAGGTACTCCGGATTACGCAATAAAGAACGACGGTATAAGAAGCGATTTGGTTTTTCTTTTGCCAATGATTTAGGTAGCAAAAAGTCTAAATATTTACGTCGCTTTATACTGATTTTCTTTTCTTTTACATCAGTAAACATGCTAAAGGCACTATAAACACGATTTTTCCTACCTTGTTCTTGGTTAACCGCATATTGCCAATCAAATAACGCAACATTTTTTTGCTTTTGTGCAAGCATAAAAAAAGCACCTAAAATCAAGATGACAGCAATATAGCTACAGATTGTCCAAGTTGCACTGCAAATTAAGCCAAGTAAAAGTAGCAAGCTGAGTAGTGGCAATGAAAGCTTATGACTCGAATATAAATTATATTCTTCTAATTTCAACTGAAGAACTTTTGCCAATAAAACTACTACTGCAAGTACAACATATGCTACTGGAGATATTTCAGCTTTAAGTGTCGCGAAGGGAAACAAGATTCCCGCAATAAGTACCAAAATAATTGTGGGTACAATCAAGCTATAATTTAGCATTGGTTTTAAATAGTCACGCATTTGCTTATCCTGCGGTAAGAGAAAATGCAAATCAGCTGGCTCAAGTAAAGTTACTAGTTTTCCAGAAATTAAGGGCAACCAAATAATTACTCCAACTAGCGGGCGGTAAAACCATAATCCGGTTGGCATCTTTTTCATACTCTGGGCGTACCAAAACATTAAGGCGCCGAATAGAAAAATCAGAGCCAGAATAAAGAAATCATTAAAAACTAACACCAAGTACTTAAGCGACTGCTGTAAATTTTTGCGTAATCTTTTTTGAGCTAACTCACGCATGACGTTGCTCCTGATTTAAGATTTGGTAAATCTTGTCGAAAGAATCGCTATCGTTTAGACCATAATGCTGCCTAATCTCAGTCAGATTACCTACAACATCAATTACACCATTGTTTAATACCGCATAATTTGAAATTGCTTGCTCCGCATCAGCTAGGATATGAGTCGACATCAAAATCATTTTACCGTCACTTATCGCTGCTTTAATCAGTTCAATTAAATTAGCTACAGCAAGTGGGTCCAGACCAGTAAATGGTTCGTCAATCACTAAGAGTGGTGTGTCTGCTAGAAATGCAGTGACAATCATCACCTTTTGCTTCATCCCTTTGGAGAAATGAATTGGTAACCACTCTAGCTTGTCCTCCAACCTGAATATCGTTAACAGCTTATTCGCTCTTTGCCAAGCCTTATCTTCATCCAGTTGATAGCTTAAAATTGTTAAATCTAGATGCTCTTTTAAGGTCAGTTCAGGATATAAAACTGGTATCTCCGGAATATAAGCAATTTGTCGCTTAAATTCAGTTGGTTGTTTAGTTAATTCTATTCCATTTAAACTAATTTTCCCTTTTTGCGGACGTAACAATCCTAAAATATGTTTAATTGTAGTAGATTTTCCAGCACCATTAAGTCCAATAATGCCTAATGCTTCTCCTGGTTTGATTTCAATATTAATATCGTTAATGACTGGCACACCAGTGTAGCCACCAGTCAAATGCTCTATTTTTAGAACCATAATTCCTATCTTTCTTTTAGTGAATTTACTTATTTTATATGATAGCATGATATTAATGGAAACTAAATTTCAAAATCAAGAGGTTTAAAAATGGATGAATTAGATAAAGACTGTTTATTTTGCAAAATTATTCGTGGTGAAGTTCCTAGTTATACCGTTTTCGAAAATGATGACGTTAAAGCTTTTTTAGATTTATCACAGGTTAATCCAGGACATACCTTAATGGTGCCCAAAAAACATCTCACAAACTTGTTTGATTATACTGCCGAAGATGCAGAAAAATACTTAAAGTACATTCCGGCAATTGCCAACGCAATTAAGAAATTTGATCCTAAGATTACTGGAATGAACATTACCACCAATAATGGTGAAAGTGCTAGTCAAGTTGTAATGCACTCACATATTCACTTCATTCCCCGTTTTGAAGGCGATGGCTTAAAACTTGCCACTCGGAATAATGAAGATAAATACACTCCTGACGACTATCAAAAGATTGCTGATCAGATTAAAGCACAATTTTAAGGAGAAAAAATGAAACATTTTAGCCTAGGACTTGCCGTAGGTGCAGGGTTCGGGATGGTCCTCTCTCTTTTTGAAGATAAAAATGGCAATCGCTTAGCTAAACCAGTTCAAAAGCAATTTAGTGGTGTGAAAGATGATGTTACGAGTCTGACTAATGCTATCGCTGATTTAAAAACCGCTCAACAAGAACTAAAAGATGCAACGCCGATTGCTAAACAGGGATTGACTGAAGTAGAAAAAGAAATTGAGTATTACCAACTTAGTGTTTCTCGCATAGTTGATAGTTTACAGCAAGAACTTGATAAACTGGTTCAAAGTACACCAAAGAACAAATAATTCTAAAAATTGTTAAAGAAAGTTTGTTTTTTGAATGAATTCTGTAAATTTAAAAACTTGTTCTGCGAGTTTATGTTATATTAATTGTCGGTGACTTATTTAATTAAGGATGTGGAGAAATATTTTATGAAAAAATATATTAAAAAATTAGCTACAGTAGCTGCTGTAGCTGGTATTGCACTATCAACCACTGCTTGTTCTAACGGTGGTAAAACAGTTGCTTCCTATAAGGGTGGCAAGATTACCCAAAATGATTACTACGACGAAATGAAGAAATCACAAGCGGGTCAAACTACTCTTGCAAACATGATTATTAACCATGTTTTAGAACAACAATATGGTAGTAAAGTTTCTAAGAAACAAGTTGATAAACAATTCAACAGCTACAAAAAGCAATATGGTTCTCAATTTAATGCCGTTTTACAACAAAATGGCATGACAGTTTCAAGTTTCAAGCAAAACTTAAAGACTAATTTGCTCAGTGAAGCTGCATTAAAAGATGTTAAGAAAATTTCCAAGAGTCAAGAAGACAAGGCTTGGAAAGAATATCAACCTAAGGTTACTGTTCAACACATCTTGGTTTCTAAGAAATCACAGGCTGACACCATCATTAAAGAATTAAAGAATGGTAAGAGCTTCAAGAGCTTAGTTAAGAAGTACTCATTAGACCCTGGTACTAAGGCTGATGAAGGTAAGCTTCCTGCATTTGATTCAACTGATGCAACTTTAGATCCTGCATTCAAGAAAGCAGCATTTAAGCTTAAGACTGGTGAAACTACTAGTAGCCCAGTTAAATCTCAATCTGGTTACCACGTAATTAGAATGATTAAACACCCAGCTAAGGGTACATTTGCTTCTCACAAGAAGGAAATTGATGATGAAATTTATCGTTCAATGTCCCAAGATCAGGAAACAATGCGTAGCGTTATTTCAACTGTTCTAAAGAAGGCTGACGTTTCAATTAAGGATAACGACTTGAAGAACGTCTTATCATCTTACGTTTCTACTTCAGATTCTAAGAAATAAAAGCAATAAAAAAGAAGTTCATTAGAAAATGAACTTCTTTTTTTACTCTAATTTTTTAAACTTCGTCAGCGCCTCATCATTCTTCGGCCGATAAAAGCGTCTTCCACCCTGGCTCATAATGTTATCTGTAAAATTACCAGGACGCGTATTTTGCAGCGCGTTCGTTATTGCATAAAGCGATGCATCTAGGTCATCAATTCTGTGTAATAGCTCAGCTTCTAATAAAGCCGGCAATTTTGGTGAACCATATTCAAATTTACCGTGGTGCGACAATACCATGTGGCGTAACAACAAAACATCTTCTGATTCAAGATCAAAATTTAGTTCTCTTGCAGCAAGCATTATTTGCTCATCAATTAAAACTAAATGCCCAATCAAGTTACCTTCCGTAGTATATTGGGTTGCCACTGGACCAGACAATTCCAAAACTTTACCCATATCATGTAAAATGCAGCCAGCGTATAAGAGCGAACGGTCAACTTGCGAATAGTTATCGGCAATTGCTTTAGCATCTCTTAACATTGACAGTGTATGATATGCCAGACCGCCACGTACCGCATGGTGATTGCTCTTGCCTGCTGGATAATCAAAAAAGCGCTTGTCCCATTTTTTCAATAAATAGCGCACAATTCTATTCCAAGTTGGATTTAGGATTTCAAACACATACTGATTAATTTCATCTTTCATTGAAGAAATTTCTTCTGGCGCCGATTTAACAAATTGATTTAGATCATAGCCCTCTTCAGGTCCTACCACACGCAAACCATAAATCTTAATTTGTGGCTGTCCCTGATATTCTTCGCGCTTACCGTCCAATTCAACGATTGTGCCACTACTATAGGTTGCAGCATCTTGATTAGTTGCATCCCAATAATTTCCACGAATTTCACCAGAAGCATCACCAAAAGACAATGCCAAATATAATTTACCCTTCTGAGTATGTCTTAACTGGGAATTCTTAATTAAGACAATCGCCTCTAATTCTTCGCCATCATTGTAGTCCAGTAAGTGTTTATACATTACTCGGTTCCTTTCGTAAAAGTTAGCGGCTTAAGCTGTAACTTTTCAACTAATCCAGCTTGTGCGGTAAAAATAAGTACTTGATTATTCTCGGATACCTGGCCTAACAACTGCTTAATTTGATTTACTCTTTGATCATCAAAGTTTACAAAAGAGTCGTCAATTAAAATTGGCAAGTTAATCTGATCTTTAATTTGTTCAACAAAAGCCAGCTTGAGTGCAAAATAAAGCTGCTCAGATGTGCCGCGTGACAAATATTGTACTTTAATCTTTTTACCATCGAATCTAGTAACTGTTAATTTCTTATCAATATTAAGACTATTATACCGATTATTTGTTAATAGTCGCAAATATTCTTTTGCTGTCTTTAACATTTTAGGGAACCGTTCATTTGAAGCGAGGTCCAAGGCACGTGAAATCCACTTTGAAGCAGCTAAATTAGCTAGATACTCAATACTTAAGTTTCTAAATTCAGTTTCTGTATTAGCTAATTCTTGTTTGGCTGCGAAAACGGCATTTGAATTCGCCAAATTGGTCATTTTCACCTTTGTTTCGGCATCTTTGGTTTGCAAATCCTTGATTACTTCTTGCTTTTGGTCAATTTTAATTTGGACTGTTTCTAGCTTTTTGGCAACTTGATTACTTTCTTGAAGCTGCTTAATCTCAGCTAGATTTTCGCCAAGATTATCTTTCAAAAGAGAAATCTTAGTTTTAAGTTCCGCTTGTCGAGTACTCTTAGCCTGCAAAACCTGGTATTCAGCCATATCTTGAACCTGTGCCTGAGCAAATGCCGTCTTTAACCGTAAATTCAGATCATGCAACTTAGCTTGAGTTTTTGCCAGCCGCTTTTGCAGATCAATTCTTTGATCTGCTATGTGCCGCGAGTTCGCTAACCGATTCTCAAGTTCATCTAATGAAGCTATAACGGCCTCAAAACTAGGTTCAATTGAGCGATCGAGTGTGGCACTGATTTTCATTGCAATTTTTGCAAGTTGCTCGTTAAGCTCGCGTTCATGCTGCAAATCATTCTGCTTTTTTTGCTCAAGCATTTGGTATTGACGCCATTCATTGACCAAACTATGAAGATCAAGCTGATCAGGATTAAGACCATACTTATGTGAAAATGTAATTCTTTGTTCCTTAATCAGCTTCGCCTGTTTAGCCTGTTGGATGAGCACACGCTTTTCTTGCTTTTGTTTGCCAATGCCCCAACAAGCTCCGACTAGGCCAATTAACATGACAAAACCACCGATTAGAGGTGATGATGCAACTAACAGAATTATGCCGATAACAAAGATTAAGCCTGAACCAATCGTAGCGTATTTACCAACAGCATTTTCAGAACTAGAGGTATTGTCTTCAGAAGCTGGCAATTTTTCAAAATCATTTTGTAATTGAATAATATCTACTTGAGTTAAATTGGTGATTTGATGCAAGTCTGGATTTAAAGTGAGTAATTGCTCCTGCTGCTGACTAACTTGCTGAAAGTCCTGCTGGCAATCACGGTCTTCTGCGCGCCATTGCAATATTTCAGGCTTTTTTTGTACCAACAACTTCAAAGGAATCTGATTTTCATCATTAGACGAAAAGTTGGCGAGTTGCTGTTCTAGCTCACTTTGCTCTTTTTGAAGATTTTTAGCTTCTAAATCGAGTCTTTGCGCAGCTTGATATTTTTCTGGATCAAATTCAACTTGTTCCACTTCCTGCTCTAGTTCGATTAGCTTGCGGTAGTTAGGAACCTGGTTTTGCAGTTGACGTAATTGCTCTTGCTCACTCTGAAGTTTTTGAAGAGCTTGCTCCTGATCTCTTAGTGCACTTGCTTGTGTTTTTTCTTGCTCACTCAAAGTACGATAATCATTAAACTCGTTTTCAGCTTCATCAACCTTAATTCGCTGATCCTTTAATTTGTTAAAAAGAACATTAAGTGGCGGGTTACTCCCCATCTTTTTGAAGATTTCGGAAGCTTTTTTAGCAAAGTCATCTCTTAAATCGATTAACTGGTCACTGTTTGAGGCTCCCAAATAATAGATTCTTTCCAAGAGGTCAGTTTGTTGAATTTTCTCGACTTTAGCAAGCATGTCTTGATTAAAAATAAAACTATCCGCATAAAAGTCGCCATCAATATTTTTGATTTCTTCGAAAAAGACGCTTTCTGGAACAATCTGCTCGTTTAGTTTTACCGTTAATGTGCCGCCTTTAAGTCCTTTACCGCCAGCATATAAGCGCTCAAGTTCAAAGAGATCTCCTTGATTGTTTTCAAAAAATAAAGAGCCCCCCATCGGACTGACCCGCGCTAAAGGTGTGTAATCTTCAAAAAAAGTTGAACTCTGTTTTTTTAAATGAAAGCCAAACATAATCTGCTTAATAAAGGCAACTACCGTACTTTTACCAGCTTCGTTCGTACCATAGAAAACGTTGAGTTTAGGACTGGACAGGTCAAAGGTAACATTAGAAAACTGCCCAAAATTGACAATTTTAATTTTCTTTAACTTCATCGCTAATTCCTTTCAGCTTGCTATTCAGTTTAACCTCGGCCAGTTCCTTCACTTCCTGTAGAAAATCTGGAGCATTTTCCAGTTGATTTGAGAGTTCATCTTTTTTGGCCCAGTCTTTACTTAATTCAGTAAATTCATCTGTAGCAAAAAGCTCTTTTTCTGCTCGATTAAAAAAGGCAAGATCACTTTCAGCGATTTTTAGCTGACTATTCGCCGAAAGACGAACGTCTACTAATTGAGAATCATAATCTAATTGATTGGAAATCATGCGCCAAAAATCATTTTCCTGAATCAGCTCACGCTCTTTATCATTTAAATACTCCGCTCCGCTTATTTGCAGACAAAAGTAAGTTGTTTCATTTGGATTTAATGAATCGATAATTAGATTCTGCAATTCGGTTTGTGAAACTTCAGAATTCAACTTAATTACTTGCTGCTGCCACACAATTGGACCTGTTTGAACAAACTGAATGGTTGTTTCCTTTGTCTGTTCATTAATTTCACCCAAGTAGCAGCCTTTTTTATCTGTTTCGTTAATGTGGCGCCCTTGAATATTTCCAGAGTATACAATCCACGGATCTTTAGCTAAAACCTGTCTAAGATGAATATGACCTAAAGCAAAATAGTCATAATTCAGGTCTTTTAAAGCAGTTAAGCTGAAAGGCGCATAAACATCCTGGGCACTTTGATTCGTCTTTTCTTGTGCATGCATTAGTCCGAAGGTGTAATGCGCTGCTTTACTAGGAAATTGGCTCGCCTTATCTTCCGTGATGTGATTATTTAAATAAGAAAAACCCGTTACATCATAAGTAAAGCCCGTCTTGGTCTGACAAGTAATAGACTCGATTTTCTCTTCGTCGCCAAGCAACTTGAAATACTGGCTTTCGGGAACGAGCAAATCAGCTTCTGCCATGTGATCATGATTACCAAAAATCATGACTACTTGAATTTGTGCCTTAGTTAGCCGTTCAATTTGCTCAGCGAAAAAAATCTGCGTACTTGGGTTAGGACGCGCACTATCGAATGTATCACCCGCAATCAATACTAGGTCAACGTCTTCTTTTAAAGCCAAGTCAACAATCTTGGTGAACGATTTATTGGGTGCCTGATGTATTTGTAAAGAGCTCTTAGATGGCAAAAAAGATAGCCCCAAAAAAGGACTATCTAGATGCGCATCCGCTAAGTGGATAAATTTCATTGGTCTAACTAATTTCTAAGACCTTTATACAGATCATTAATCGGCTGAGTAATTATCTTCTGTACTTCTTCAATCGTACCATATAGACCTTGTTCTGCTTGTAATAAGTTCAAAATTTGTGGATCTTGTTGTACTTTTTCATTTAAGTTTTTATATTCATCTTGAAGCTCTTGCGATAAGTCTTCACCTTTGGATTGGGCAATTACAATCGCATTTTGTACCTTGTCCATTTCCTTGAAAAGTGCATTACTTTCTGCGTTATTCTTAACACCTTCAATTGCTTCTTTCAAACCACTAAATTCATCAATTTCTTGCAGTTCGGATGCTAATTGATTGGTCGTATCGAAAATATTCACCATTTTTTAGTCCTCCTAATCATCGGTCAAAAAGACCCTTTAGGTTATTATACCATTCATTTAGCTTTTCTCCCGCTGACCCTATACCTTTTTGAATTTTATCATTCAACCCGTTTGTCCAATCCGATCCAGTACCATTATTTTGGATAATTTGCTTAGGAGCTTGTTCGGTAAATTGGTTCTGGGCAGTATAAGGAAGTATTCCTTCCATCTCTGCCTTGTATAGTCTAGTGATTTCAGTTTCTGAAACACCGTGCATGAAATGTTGCTTATTAGTGCGATCGTAACCAACCCAAGTTGCAACAACTACGTCAGGCGTATAACCAACAATCCACTGATCCTTGGTTCCAAAGCCGTATGAATTTGGAACCTCAGTTGAACCAGTTTTCCCGGCAACTCGAAAACCAGCTGGTTGAGCAGATGCTCCTGTACCATTGGTAAACACACCTAATAACATTGTTGTCATTTCACGTGCTGTACTTTCAGAAATAATTCGGTGTCTGCCAGTATCATGATTTTCGGCAATTACGTTACCACTTGCATCAGTAATTTTAGTAATGAAATATGAATTATTCGGCAAATTACCTTTATTGGCAAAAGCAGAATATGCTCGTGCCATCTGTAGTGGAGATACACCGGTTGATAAACCACCTAGGGCTAAAGCTAGGTTTTGATCTTCTTTTGGAACTTTAATGCCAAAATTATTTGC
Organism: Lactobacillus apis; assembly: GCF_002837055.1. GTDB lineage: Bacteria > Bacillota > Bacilli > Lactobacillales > Lactobacillaceae > Lactobacillus > Lactobacillus apis. The sequence goes on from NZ_PDKP01000001.1 coordinate 754,422, forward strand.
TGATTGTACCCCTTTGGACACACCAATCCGGTCTAGTAACCAAACTGCCGGTACGTTTTTACTTTGAGCTAAAGCAACATACATTGGAATTTTATCTGAATAGCCATTATCAACGTTATGCGGCTCATAACCATTTTTACCAAAACGCTGCAACTTATTAGAAAGCTGAGAGTCATAATGATAGCCTTGTTGTAATGCAGGTGCGTAGCTCACAATCGGTTTAATTGAAGAGCCAGGCTGACGCTTCATTTGGGTAGCTCGGTTATAGCCACGAAAGACATGCTTGCCACGTCCGCCAATGACCGCCCTGACTGCTCCAGTACCTGGATCCATTACCACACTAGCGCCTTGCGTCTTTGTTCCATCAGTTGAACCTTGAGGGAACAACCAGTCTTGGCTAAATTTTTCTTGGAGTTGTCCCTGATAATTTTGGTTCAGCGTCGTGTAGATACGCAGCCCCTTATTCATAACATCTTCTTCTTTTAAGCCATAGCGTTTGATCGCCTCATCGACAACTGCATCAAAAAAGTACGGGTAGCGATAGCCATCCTGGTTGTGATAAGTATCACGCAGAACCAAGCTTTGGCTTTTTGCAACCTTAGCTTGGGAAGATGTCAACTTGTTGTTTGCAACCATTAAATCCAAGACTAAGTTCCGTCTTGATAAAGAATAATTCATATGGTCAATTGGGTTATAATTACTTGGATTACGTAAAATTCCTGCTAAGGTTGCACCTTCTCCGACCGTTAACTCATTTGCGTTTTTACCAAAGTACTTTCTACTAGCATCTTGGACTCCCCAAACCCCATTACCAAAATAGGCATTATTAAGATACATTGTTAAAATATCTTTTTTGGAGTATACATGAGTTATTTCAACCGCAAAAAATAGCTCCTCGATTTTTCGCGACAAAGTCTGCCTCTGAGTCAGTAAAGCGTTTTTGGCCAGCTGCTGCGTTAAGGTCGAACCACCACCTGCAATTTGACCATGGTGAATGACCAGTCCTAAGGCCGCACGTCCCATTCCCTTGATACTAAAGCCAGGATTTTTCCAGAAAGTACGGTCTTCAGTCGATATCACAGCATTTTTTACGTTTGGCGAAATTTTGTTATATTCTACGAAAGTTCCCTTTTGCGAATATAGTGCTCCTGCTTTTTGACCTTTATAATCATAAATAGCAGTCGTCGTAGACAATGAAGCCTTCAAATTTGAAATGTTTGATGTTTTAACTTTGACGGTATAATAAGTACAAACCAAAAGCGTCATGCTGAGCAAGATTAAGATAATCCAGCGCCCGATATAAAAGCGGTGATCAATGCGATACCATAAGGCCGCTAAGCCACTTTTCTTTGGTTCATTATTTTCCATTTTATCTGCTCCTTTAGAAACAACTAAAATTTTATCATATTAACAAGGCTTCCCTTTATTTTCAAGAAGATTTAACAAATATTTATGAGCTATTACTTTACATTTAACATTCCAACAAATCATGAACCCTGTTCAGTAAACGACTTGTTACGTCAATTACTAATTCCACGCAAATGGCGTCATTTTTTGCGTACCGAACAAAAGATAATAATTAATGGTGCTTATCGGTATTTCAATCAAGCGGTCTATCCTAACGATAAAGTCGAACTTTGGTTAGACCACGTTGAAACAGCGCAAAATGAATATGCACCTAGTGGTAAAATACCGGAAATAATCTACGAAGACCAAAATTTCATAATAATTAACAAACCAGCTGGTCAAAAAACTCATCCTAACTTGTTTGAAACTAACACTGCCCTAAATGATTGCGCCACCTATCTGGGCTTTTCTCCCTTTATTGTACATCGTTTAGACATGTTGACGAGTGGGCTGCTCCTCGTTGCCAAAAATCCAGCAGTTGTGCCTATTCTAAACCGTGAATTAGTTACCAAGGCCTTTCACCGTGAATATTTAGCAGTTATTAATCTAGAAAAATCAATTGATGACAATGGAACAATTGATTTACCCATTGGACATGATCCATTTGATCAACGTAAGCGCAAAGTCGTTAGTGACGGACTGAAATCAATCACACACTATCAAGTTTTGAAGCGCTATGACAACAATACAGCTTTAGTTAAATTAACACTGGAAACTGGACGCACACACCAAATTCGCGTCCATCTTGCCGCAATTGGGTGTCCAATTATAGGTGATCCACTCTATAACCGAAATACTAAAAAAGACGAGTTTCTCCACTTAACCGCATATCAGATTTCTTTACAAGTACCTTTCACATTAGACAAACTGAAGGTTAAATTACCTGACGAAAAAGTATCTTTACTTAAAAATGCAAAAAACTAAATCATTCTTGATTTAGTTTTTTGTTTTCTATTAATTTTGTTGTCAAGTTACTGGCGATAAGCTGTCGCTGCTGCCTCATAGCCCCAGTATTCAGGCAGTTTATAGCTGATCGCATATTCAAGCAATTCACCAGAAACTAGTGGTAAATAAGTTTCACGTTCCTGATAAATAAAAAGCTGCCTTGCTTCTTGTGTGAAGTACTGCAATATTTCTTTATCCGAAACAGTTTTTGCCCAGTTTTTCTGCTTAAATGGCAATTCAAAAGGATCAATTTTAGAGTCATCCCTAACCTTTTGGTAAACCGAACTGAACAATGGTAAGTTATCCAATTCATCAGTATTTAAATAATTTGGATTTAGATAACTAATTGAATATTGACTTACTTTTTTACCAATATAGCGTAAACGTCTTACTTCAAGATAATTGTTAATCTCATCGGAATGAAGTTTTTGCAGCACATCTTGATCATCGCCCATTCTTACTAAAAGTACTTTAACACTTTCAGTTTGCCCCTCAGCCAAGTTCAAATCCGTGAGCATTGCAACCTGCTTATGTGCTTCTTTTGCTACAAAAGTCCCACTTCCTTGAACTCGAGTTACCTTATTTTGTTGTTCTAAGGTATTTAGAACTTTTACTGCGGTCGTAGAGCTAACATGATAAATTCGACTGATTTCTGCTTCACTATAGAAACGATCACCAGGATTCAGCCATCCATTATCTAACTTTTCAACCAATTTTAAAACAATATCTTGATATTTTGACATCAATTTCACCGGCTTTATTTAAAGGAAACCTTGGCTATTCTTACACACCAATCTGTCCCATAAGTGTAACCACCTATGTCCACCGTAAGCGTTCCTCTATCAACATCTTGCATAAAAGGAAGTTCTTTTTGATCATCTAGCCAAGTTATTTTTTCTATCTGTTTGAATATACCACTAAATGAACGTAAATTGATACCTTCTCCGCCTAAAACTACATTATCATCGCCAACAATTTCTAAATCATGTAAAAACAAATATAGAGTATTTTTATCTATCAGAGCAATATCTTTATCGTTTCCGCTCGCCTTGATTGCAGAAGAAGGTCGTGAGGTATAGATACTTTGCCCCGCCATCTTTGTCCATTTGCCGATTTGTTCCATAACGGCTTGATTCATTAACGGAATTTGTCCAGTTCCAGTTAAGCCAATGTTAAGTAAAATGTTAGCTCCAATGCCACGAGCATGAACAATATTTTCAATTAGCTCTTTTGTAGATTTGAAGTTTAAGTCATCTCTTGCATAGCCCCAATGTTTATTCATTGTTACTGAGGCTTCCCCAGCAACATATTTATCTTGGAAACCATGATTAACTTGATCTGGCGTTTTTCGCTCATATGTCACAACATCAATTTCAGGATTACTTATCTTTCCTCTGTTTTTTAAACCTGTATTGTTAACAATTATTGCGTTAGGCTGATATTTTCTGATTGTTCCATATAAACGATCTAATTTCCAATCAGCCTCTTTTTTATTCCAATCACCATCAAACCAAAATCCTCCAATTGAGCCATAATTCTTGCACAAAATTTCAACGGATTTTAATAGATAATCTAAATACTTATTGAAGTCAGTTTCATACAGTTCATTATGCCAATCATATGTCGCCATGTATAAAAAAGGCTGAACATTATATTTATGGCAGGCATCAATAAATTCTCGAATCAAGTCTCTATGGGCAGGACTGTGCATTGCATCAAACTCAGATAGTCCTTGGGTATCATACAGGAAAAAGCCTTCGTGGTGCTTGGTTGTTAAAACAATATACTTAGCACCCATTTTTTTAGCAGACAGAACAATTTGCTCAGCATCAAAATCTTTAGCAGAAAAATTGTTAATTAAGTGCTCATACTCTGCTTTATCTCGATGATGGATATATTCTGTCCACTCTCCGACTTCTAATTGCGAATATAAGCCCCAATGAATAAATAAGCCTAACCCCAAGTCTTCATATTGCTTAATTCTAGTCAAAGCTTCTACCATGTTTATTCCTCCCAATCCATTTCAATATTTAACACATTAAGTTAAACACTAAGAAATATAAAAGTCCATAGCTTCCTTTGATAAAATATTGTTATTAAGCTATTGCAATTGCTTTCATTTAGAATTAATATTTATCTTGTAACAAAATTAACACATTAAGTTGAAGGAGAGTGATTTTTATATGTATATCTTAGCAAGTCATGGTGACTATGCAAAACAAACGCTTAAGAGCTGTGAAATGATTACAGGCGAATTAACTAATTTCGCCACAGTTTCTTTTAAAGATCCGATGGGCATTGATGATGTCGTCAAATGCTATGAAGATATTTATCAGAACAGGCAAGATACTGCTGAGGAGGTCGCAATTATTGCTGATATTCCAAACGGTACACCAGCAAACGCAGCAAATACTTTTATTGCAGAACATCCTGACGTCAAACTATATTCCGGACTTTCCCTTATGTTGACCCTATCACTGGCAACAGGAACTCCTGCTGAAGAAGCAATCAGTCAAACAATTGAATTAATGGAGGGAAACATCAAAAAGAAACCTAAAAAGCAGTCCGCAGCACCCAATAAAGAAACTGCTCCTATAAATACTGGTAACCCTCTAGTCAATGTAAGAATTGATTCGCGCTTAATTCATGGTCAAGTTGCTACCATGTGGACTAGAAGCCTTAATACGACGAGAATCATGGTCGTTGACGATCAAATCGTTACCAGTAAGGTACAAAAGGCAACCTTAAAAACAGCTGTTCCAGCTGGGATTCACTTAAGTATTCTTACGGCTAAGGGAGCTGCAAAACGAATCAATAATGGGCAATACAATGGTCAAAGAGTTCTTTTACTCGTTAAAAAGCCGCAAATCTTGGCACAGTTAGTATCTGCTGGTGTTAAGCTTCCGGCAGTAAATGTTGGTAACATGTCAATGTCTCAGGGAGCGCGTCAAGTTGCTAAAAGTGTTGCCGTTACTGACGAGGACACTGCTATCTTTAATCAGATGGCAGAAAAAGGAATTGAATTTTATCATCAAATGGTTCCCAACGATAAACAAGAGCCATTTATTTCAATGTTAAATAAGAAGGAGAACTAAAATGGCAATCACATGGTGGCAAATTTTACTATTAACAGCACTTGCTTTTTGGATGATTATTGACCAACTGACAGTTGCAATATTGTGTAATTATCCGCTTTTAATTGGTCTTGTAGCTGGACTTATTATGGGTGATATAAAAACAGGTTTAGTTGTGGGCGCAACGCTTCAATTAATGGTACTAGGTGTTGGTACTTATGGCGGCGCCAGCATGCCAGACTTCATGACTGGGGCTATCGTTGGCACTGCCTATGCAGTTATGAGTAACAAAGGGGTTAGCTTTGCAATTGGTTTAGCAGTTCCTGTCGGACTTTTAATGGTTCAACTAGATGTTCTGGCTCGTTTTACTAATACCTTCTTTTTACATCGGGTAGATAAGATGATTGAAGAAGATAATGAAAAAGGCGTTGCCCATAATATTATTTACGGGATGTTTCCTTGGGGATTATCACGTGCACTACCGGTACTTTTGATGTTATTAGTTGGTAAAAACACAATTCAGGTTGTAGTTAACTCTATGCCTCAATGGCTAACTAATGGTTTATCCGCAGCCGGTGGAATTTTACCAGTTGTCGGAATTGCAATTTTACTTAGATTTTTACCTACTAAACGTTTTATTGCTTACCTATTAATTGGTTTCTTTTTAGCTGCATATATCAAAGTACCAATGCTTGGTGTAGCAATTATTGGTGCTGCAATGGCAATTATCTATTACAAACAAAGTGAAACTAAGGAAGCAACAACTACTCAAACTGAAGGAGGACATGAAAATGAACTCGGCGAATATGAAGACTAATTCCCAAAAAATAACTAAGAAAGATTTATTCCGCGCAAACTGGCGTTGGTTGTGGAGCAGCCAAATCTGTTGGAACTATGAGCGAATGATGTCGACTGGATATCTTTACACAATGTTACCAACAATTCAAAAACTCTATCCTGAAAAAGAAGATCGTGTTGCAATGATGAAACTTCACAACCAGTTCTTCAACACGAACGCATACGTCGGTGGGTTTATTGTCGGAATGGATATGGCCATTGAAGAAAAAGAAGGACGGAAAGCTGAAGAAGCAATTGCCGGTTTAAAAGCTGGTCTGATGGGCTCATTTGCTGGTGTCGGTGATACAATTTTTGGTGTTATTCTACCAACAATTTTCGGTTCAATTGCTTCATATATGGGACTAAAAGGAAATCCAATTGGTGCAATCATTTGGCTGATAGCAAACTTTGTTGTTCTGTTCTTACGTTTTGCCCTACTTCCGATGGGATATTCGCAAGGTGAGAAATTAATTTATGCAGCAGGAAATAAATTAAACAGACTAACTGATGCAGCAATTTTACTCGGAGTAACAGTTGTAGGAGCATTGATTCCAACAGTTGTTAATGCAAATGTACCATTAGTCTTTAAAACAGGTAAAGTTGTTCTAAAAGCACAATCAATATTAGACCAAATCATGCCTTCACTTGTTCCAGTGCTATTGGTTGCAGTCTGCTACTGGCTCCTAGGCAAGAAGAAAATGACTTCAACTAAACTGATCATTACCGTTTTGATTGCCGGAATTATTTTAGGTGGATTCGGCATAATTGGTAAGTAAAGTCGAGTCAAAAGAATAGATACAAGTTAAGCAAAAAGCAAAAGAAACCGTGAGTCGATCGACTCACGGTTTCTTTTGTTTTATTTAGCTCAAGCACTTATATAAGTGGCTATTCTCCCTTAAAAGTGCCGGCTTCAACTTCACGGATAAAATCAGCTACATGCTTGTAATAAACATCTGGATTATCAACCATATGGTGATGTCCTGCATTCGGTGTAGTAACTAAGCGAGAATTAGGAATTTCTTTTTGCATAATTCTTGCTGTTTCCAAAGGCATCGTATCCTCTTCACCAAAGGTCAATAATGTTGGCATTTTGATTTCTTTTAAATACTTTCTAAAGTGCCAATCTTTCAATTTACCAGTCACCACAAATTCATTATCACCCTGAAAGGCGTGGTATACAGGCAAACCGCCAATCCGCTTAATATGATATAGCTTACATGGCTGACGACGATCAAGAAAGTTAATGTTCAATATTTGAACGTCCTCTTGGTAGCGTTTATTGTCATAGTCATTGTTTTCTTCACATTCACGCATAAAGTCAATTTCTGATTGTGGGAAAATTTCTTGTCTACGACGATTGATTGATTCAATATAGTCATCAGTATCATCAACCATAGAAGAAATAATTGTTCCTTTTAAGTGTTGACCATATTTAACCGCATATTCTTGCGCCAGCAAGCCGCCCCAGCTTTGTCCAATCAAGTAGCAATTATCAAGGCCGAGCTTGTCCCGAACCTCGTCCACTTCGTCAAGGAAGTATTCATAAGTTAGGTATTTAGCTGCAATCTCAGGATCATCATAGTCGGGTTGATCTGAATAAAGTGAACCTAATTGATCATACATTGTTACTTGGACGTTAAGTCCTTGTTTAGCCAATTGATCTGCGGCGTCTTCCCAATATTCATGATTGCCGCCTGGACCCCCATGTAATGCCAATAAATGGATATCGCCTTCACCTTGGGTACTTGTCCATAAGTGATAGCCGTTATCTAAAGTGATAATTTTTGAACCTGTTCTCATTAGTTAGTCTAGTCCCTTTCTAGCCTATTTCTATCTTATTTTGCGTAACCAACTTTGTACCATAATGGGTGACCATTATTACCATCAGATGGCTTCAATGAATAACCAGTAATCTTATCGTTAATTGCTGAAATTTGGTATGAATTATCGATTGGAATTACATAAGCTTCGTCATTCATGTATTTTTGCCATTCATGGAATTTTTGAACACGATATTTATGGTTCAAAGCCTTTTGCGAGTTCATTTCTTCCAAGAGCTTGTTGTTCTTTTCAGTTACAAAACGAGTCATATTAAACGGTGCAGTTTCACTGTAATATGGGTTTGGCGATGGTTCCGTAGGGGTTGACCAACCACCAATGTACATGTCAATGCCCTTGTCATCGTGTTGCAACTTATCGTAGAACGAGTTGTGTTCGATCAAACGGCCAGTAGCTAATTGAACATTCAAACCTACTTTATGCCATTGTTGGATGTAGTTTTGGATGATTGGTTCCTTAGTTGCATCCCCACTCATAGCAGCAACATTAATAGTTAAAGGCTTGCCATTAGGTTGTACACGCCATTTACCCTTCTTCTTATAACCAGCCTTATCTAAAATTTCATTAGCTTTCTTTAAGTTATAATCAAAACCTTTTTCGCTCTTATCGTAAAAGTCACCAAATTGTTGTGGAACCAGTGTTTTTACTCTGAAAGTTAATGAATAAGTATAACGTTTATTAACTGCATCAACGTTCATTGCGTATCCAATTGCCTGACGTAAATACTTGTTGTTCATTTTAGCCTTTGGATTTTCAACGTTCTTGCTGAGCTTACTATCCCATTTACCAACCTTAAAACCTAAGTAATGATATGCAATTGGAATTTGAGCAATGAAGTTAACATCCTTAGTTTCCTTAACTTGTGGCCATTGCGTGTTGATTACAGGGATTACATCAAACTTATGACTCTTGATTGCTTGTGAAGCAGAGTTTGGTGAAATAACTGAAACAACAATCTTATCTAAGTTAGGCTTACCACGCCAGTAGTATTCGTTAGGTACCCAAGTAGCTGATTGACCACGAACAAGTTTCTCCATCTTATATGGACCAAAGAATAATGGGTTCTTTCTGATCTTGTCAGATGACTTTAATTTAGCAAATGGAACGTCTTTAAGGTAGTGGTATGGTTCAACCCCTTCCCAAAGTGAACGACTTCCCGCATTGTACATACTTGGGCTTAATTCAGTGAAGTGAAGAATCAACTTACGGCCATTTTCTCCATCTGGCATTTCAATTCCAGAAATAGTCTTAGCCTTACCTTCATGGTATTCTTTGAGGCCCTTTAAGAGTTCAAATTGGCTACTATATCTTTGGCAAGCTGTATCCTTGTTAGCTAGGATTTCATATGCATATTCATAGTCCTTGGCAACGACTTGCTTACCATCTGACCATTTAACACCTTTTTTAATATTAATGGTGATTGTATTGTTTTTTGGATCTAATTTACGTGTAGCAGCACCCTTGTCCGTAACGCGATAATTATCGTCACTATCAAACAGGGTTTCCTGACCAGGTGAAGCAACTGTAGAATCTACATCTTCAGAAGACAATTCTTGAGAAAAGATACCTGAAAATGGAGTATCTGTTTCAACGGCAATTTTGACTGTGCCACCCTTTTTAACTGCCTTTTTAGGTGTTTCCATTGGAAACTTGGCTACTGATTTGGTGTCATCATTATTAGCATTGTTGTTGTCATTACCTTTACCACATGCGGTTAAAGCAAATGCAGACAAACTCAAAATACCAATTGAAGAAAATAGTTTAGCTTTTTTCATCTTATTTCTCATTTCTTTATAAATTATATTTATTAATATTAATAAATATATCATACAAATAAAATTATTACATCATAATTATAAAAACAACATTTAATTTTAGTAAAGAAAGGAGTAAAATGATGATAAAAGTCTGTTTTTTACCGATACTTTTATACCAATGTACCGGTAATTTTTAAAGGAGTAGTAATGGAAAAGCAAAAAATAACTGATTTCGCTGAAAAAGTAATGGATAAATTTAATTTACCTAGTCTAGGCTTTGGTGTATATCACAAAAATGAAAGCTACAGCCACGTCTACGGTGATGCAAATGAAGATAGTCTGTATCCATTGGCTTCTATTTCTAAGTCATTCTTAGCTACAGCAATTTGTCAATTGGCTGATGAAGGCAAAATTAGCTTAGATGATCCATTAAAGAAATATTGGCCTGACTTTAAAATGGTCGACAAATATGTTGAAGATCACTTAACATTCAGGGATGCATTAAGTCATCAAAGTGGCTTACCAGCACATGATTTAATGCGTTTTACTAATATGAATAAACATGATCTTTCATTAAAAGAAAAAGCAGAGCATGTCGGTTATTTACAGCCCAATCACGAATTGCGTGTAAAAATGCAATACAGCAACTTGGTTTATGCTGTGGCTACCTACGTAATGGAACAAGCAATCGGTCAAGATTACGGTTCATATGAGCGTGAACACCTTTTAAAGCCACTACACATGAATGACACATACATCAACCATAATGAGGCTCCTCGTGACCGCATTCCTAAACCATATATTAGAGACAATGATGTAACAGAAGAAGTACCATTTATTGCCCCTGGTAAAGTTGGTGGTGCCAGCAGTATGCTAGCTACAATTTCTGACTTGCTAACTTGGGCAGAATTTCAACTAAAAACCCAAAAATCAACTAAGGATGAAGTAACGGCACAACGTTATTTACCACAATCAATTATGCTACCTAATCGTCCATATGGTGGGGCAAACTTTGGTGCTTATGGTTTGGGAATGATGATGGAAGACTATCGCGGTCATAAATACTTCTATCATAGCGGTTCATACATCGGCTACTGCTCATTCCTTGGTTTTGTTCCTGACCTTGACCTTGCCTTTGTCTTTACTACCAATATGGATTCAACAGATTCAATTTTTGCTCTTGGCTATCAAACAATTGATGAAACTTTAGGAATTCATGATACAGATTGGGCAGACAAAGTAAGTAAAATCATGGCAGATAAAAATCGTGCTCGTGAAGATAACATTGCTAAGCTTAAAGGACCATCTCCAAAAGCAGTAAAAGCAACAGTTGAATTACTCGGTGATTATCAAAATCCAGGTTACGGTTTGGTTACCCTCTGCGATGAAAACGGTGAACTAAAAGCTACTATTGGCAAATGGAATTATCCAGTAATTGAAAATGCAGACGGTAAAATGTTCATCGAAGAAAGATTATATCAACATGGCCTAATTCCAATTACATTAGGTAAAGATAAAATTGCACTTCAATCTGATCCTGCACTTAAAGAATCAACTGAATTTACAAAAGTAAAATAAAAAAACTAAAAAGGCACTGCAAATTGCAGTGCCTTTTTATTATAGATAATCATCTAGTTTATTTGACTTTATCTAATGAGTCCTTAACTGCTTCCTTAATTGCGCGGCTAGTTTGTGAAGCACCAGAAACTGCATCAACATCATACGTGTTTTCTTCGACCATTTTTTGTGGCAATTCTTTCACTGCCTTTAGACCATAGTCGTCACTCTCAGTTTGTTTCAATATCTCAACATTTTTAATCTGGCCATTATCACCAACTGTAGTCCGGACAACGACACCGTCACCCATTCCTTGGTTGCTATAACCTAAATATTGGTTCTCACCAACAGAATATTGCCCTTTGTCCTCATCACTGGTTGCATCAAAATTACTATTTACAGCTGCTTCGTTAAGGTCAATACCACCAGAAACTGGTAAATCCTGCTTAAGCATTGCCGCGTTTTCTCCAGCAATTTTACCAGAAATCAAGCAATCCGCTACATTACCACCAGTAGTATATTTGTTAACAAATGGTGAACCTAATTCTCCAGCTTCATACAGGTGTGGAATTGGTTGGTTATTAGGATCAAGAACTTGGCAGTGTCCGTCTCTTCTTCCTCCACCTTGCGTATTAAGCATATTTTGTCTTAAAGCAATTGCATAATAAGGTCCATTTACGCTAAATTTACGCAAAGTTTTTGGATCTCGATGAAAGGCATAATCCTTGCCTTGTTCAGCCATAAAGTTAAATTCTTCAATTGTTTCAGTCAAATTAGTAGCACTCTTATTAATTTTCTCTGCTAATTCTTCGATTGTTTCTGCTTTAATAGCTTTTTCAAGGTAACCAGGAACTTTTAGACCATCATCAGGTTCATTCTTTAGTTCATCATATTTTTGTTGATCAAAGATCATGTATGGGCGCTCTTGATTTATTGGAACAACCCAATCGCCGTGGTTATAAATATGACCATGACGGTTCATTTCGGCTTCGTTAAAGTAACGTGTACCATCATCACCAACTACAACGACACTACCAGTTGAACTCTCTTGCCAAAAGACATTCAAAGCGTAAGTTGAGCGAACACCCTCTTTTTGACGCAATGATAAACCGTGGAATTGTCCCAATGATTCAAATGATCGCATATTCCACAATTGAGCATTTACTTCTTGCAGCATTTTAATGCCGTCACCTTTATTATATAGGGAACCAATTGGTGACAAATAAGGCGATTGCAAAAACGTTTGAATCATTTCTTTATTATTTTCGAAACCACCTACAGCCAAAATCACACCATTCTTGACTTTGATATTTCTTAAAACATGATCACGTTCAATTTGAACACCAATAACTGTTTTTGAGACACTGTCTTGAATTAAATGCTTAGCTGGAGAAGAATACCAAATATCAATTTTATCTGAGCGATCAATGACCTTTTGTCTCAAAATCTTCCACAAAGCTGCGTCATCAACGCCTTCGTGAACTAAATAATCGTCATATGAATCTGCATCAGGTAATTCAGGGTATTCAGTTACGTATGCTGTTGAAGGCGTTCCTGCGAGCATTTTTTTCATACTTACTGGCTCAACATCTAAGTACTTTCTAAAATAGCTTCCCATGTTAGCCATACCTTCAATCAAGTTTGCAAAAGCTTCATTATCTGGCTTAAGCGGTGCCGCCATATGTTCATGATAGTTCTTTAGTGCTTCATAGTCAGTACCCGCACCAACCATTTGACCTGAATATCTTGTATTACCACCTTCATGGCCCTCAGGAGCACTATCTACTAAAAGAACTTTTGCACCGTTATCAGCAGCAAATCTAGCAGCAGTTGCACCAGCTCCACCAAAGCCCAAAACGGCTACATCATATACTGCATCCCATTGAAATTTTTCGTTATTAACCATTTTAATTCTCCTATATAAACTGTTGTTTACTCTTTTATTTAACACTATAATTTAAAGTATGTGAAATACTTAATTATTGAAATCACTATTACAAAATAGGAATAGGTGAATAAAATGGATAGTCGGCTATTAACTTTTTTGGAAGCACTTGAAAGCAGCACGTCTTTTTCCGAAGCAGCACAAAAGCTTTATTTATCACAGCCTTACGTCAGTCGCGTAATCAAAAAATATGAAAAACAATACAATGTTATTCTAATTAGTCGTAATTCTCACCCGGTACAATTAACCCCTGCAGGGCATCTTTTAATCACTTATTTGCGCAAAGATTTACAATTACAAAACGAATTAACTAATAAAATGAGAAAATATGAGCAAAGTTCTTTTCCCACATTACGAATGGGAATTACTCCCCCACTTGGAGAGAATTTTAATCTAACCATATTACCTATTTTATTAGAGAAGTTTCCTAACTTAAGAACTTCTACGCTAGAACTTAGTACAGCTGATGCAGAAAAAGCGTTTAAAGATGAACAACTAGACTTGTTTGTTGGTAACGTTATTCAACTTCCCGGTATTAAGAGCCAAAGCCTGCACAAAGATACTCAAGTTTTAGTTTTAGGTAGAAATTCAAAGTTATACCAGCCTTGCCAAAAAGAAATCCCTTTTTCTCTTAACAAACTTCATGAGCTCATCCAGGAAAACTTTATTATTGTTGATGGTGAACGCCATTATCAAGAAATTATTAATAACTATTTTAATAAAATTGGCCTTCATTTTTACCCACAAATTCACGTTCGAGATTCGCTCACTGCCCTTAAGCTAGCGAGCAAGGGATTGGGAAACATGACAACTAGTATTGAAATGGTTAAAAATGATAGATTTAGCAATATCAATTATATTGTGTTGCCGGTTAATGAGATTAATGTCAATTTTGCGGTTTCTACTGATACATCAAATATTCAGCTGGCAGAAGAAATTAACGAAGTTAGCAAAATACTGAAAAGAACTTTTACGAGTAAAATCTTAACTTACTAGTTTTTATACTAATTTAGAGTACAGTATAAAAGCTACGATAATCTTTAAAAACAAAAGTATTATAATAAACTCTGAGTGTTACGCATTAATGAAAAATAGAAAGGTAACTTATTTATGAAAACAATTTACTTGGTACGTCATGGGCAAACTTTGTTTAATGTTCAACATAAAATTCAGGGCTTTTGTGATTCACCATTGACCGAATTAGGTATTAAGCAAGCTTTGACTACCAAAAAAGAATATTTTGAACACAACCAGATTACTTTAGAGGAAGCACATTGTTCTACTTCAGAACGAGCAGTTGATACTCTAAAGTTAATCACTGATTTGCCTTTTTCAACTCATAAAGCTTTACGTGAATGGAACTTTGGTACTTACGAGGGCGAGGGTGAACATTTAAATCCTCCTCTTCCTTATAATGACTTCTTTGTTCAATTTGGTGGTGAATCCCAAGTACAGCTGACTAGAAGAATCAATGAAGCCATTACTAAAATAGCTGCAGAGTCTAGCAATGAACAAATCTTAATCGTTTCGCATGGAGCTGCTATTGCAAACTTCTATCGACAATGGGAAAAGTACAACACCTTTACGCGTAAAGATCGAATCAAAAACTGTTCAGTGCTGAAATATACATTTGAAAACGATATTTTTTATTTACAAGAGCTTTTTAACCCAAGCTGCTAATTACATGCACTTTTTATAACCTAACACAAAAAACTTCCTACATTTAAGATGATTAAATGTAGGAAGTTTTTTACATCTTAGCAAATTTACGTTCTTACTTTACATTTTTCCACCAAATACTGGAAAATGCCCAGCAGAACCGTAATCAAAGCTAGTGATATTCTCTAAAGTAGACATATCTTTAGCACTTATCTCAAAATTCAGCTCTGCATCCTGCTTCATATGATCTGGATTTTTTGCTTTAGGCAGAACTACAGTGTTTAATTGCCAATCATAACGAATACACAACTGAGCAACAGAAACATCATATTTATCTGCAATTTCTTTAATTGTTGAGTTATTCAGAGCTTCTCCATGTGCAACCGGAGAAAATGATTCAACTACAATATCATTTTTTTGACAAAAATCGATTAGCTTCTTAGGAGTTGCTCCAATATGACACAAAATTTGATTTACCATTGGTTTAGTATCACTGTTATCAATCAAATTTTGCAAATCCTCTGGTTCAAAGCTTGAAACACCAATAGCTCTTAATTTACCCTCTTTCATTGCATCCTCTAAAGCACGCCAGGTTTCTAAGTTGCCTTCAAAATGACGATCAGAAGATTGATTTACTTCTCGCCAAGGTTGCGGATTATGAATGATCATCATATCTAAGTAATCAAGTTCCATCCGTGTGAGAGTTTCATCAATTGACTTTTTCGCCTCTTGATAGTTTTTGATTTCAGCCTCAACTTTTGAATTAACAAAAATTTGGTCACGTTGAATGCCAGAGTCTCTTATTCCTTGACCAACCCCTTTTTCATTATGATAAGCTTGTGCGGTATCGATATGACGGTATCCCATCTTTAAAGCGGCTGCTACAGGTAAAGCTACTTCATTGTCTGGAATTTCCCAAGTTCCCAAAGCTAATTTAGGGATTTCTACTCCATTAGTAAGTGTAAATGTCTCATCAAAAATCATAATTGTCCTCCCATATGTTTTTCTTGAGTATAGTTCTTAAAGCCCACTTTAAGTCAAGAATTTTTCCACTCATTTAAAAATTAGAGAACTAGCTTTTTGAAGTACAAAAAAAGCCAGTTTTAAACTGACTTTTTTTAGATATTAAGCTAACTTAATTATTCTAAGTTTAATGAGCTCTTATCAAATGCAACTGACTTAATCTTGTCGTCGATTGATGGAGTACCTAACCAAGTAATCATTTCCTTCATTGAGGCAGTGATTGCTTCAGTACCAGGAAGAAGAAGCTTACGAGGATCGTAACCCTTGTTGTCCTTGTCTTCATCCTTGTGAGCTTCGAAGTACTTACGAGTAGCTTCTTGGAATGCTAATTGGAATTCAGTGTTAATGTTAACCTTTGAAATACCAAGTGAAATAGCCTTCTTAACTTGTTCTTCAGGAATTCCTGAACCACCGTGTAATACAAGTGGAACTGAAACAGCATCAGCAATTTCCTTTAGACGGTCAAAGTTAAGGCCCTTCCAGTCAGCTGGGTATACACCGTGAATGTTACCAATACCACAAGCAAGCTTGTCAACACCGGCAGCAGCAAATGCCTTTGCGTCTTCAACAGAAGCAAGTTCTCCACCTTCGGAACCTTGATTTTCACCAATCTTACCGATTTCAGCTTCAACTGAAATGCCGCGTTCGTGAGCTAACTTAACGATTTCCTTGGTCTTAGCTAAGTTTTCTTCAGTTGACAAAGCATGACCATCAAACATAACTGATGAGTAGCCAAGTGCAATACATTCCTTAGCAGCTTCAAAATCACCGTGGTCCAAGTTCAAAACAACTGGAACTGAGATATTCATTGAATCCATTGAGTCTTCAACAATATCCTTAGCAACCTTGTAACCACCCATGTACTTAGCAGCACCCATTGAAACTTGGATTAAAACTGGGGTTCTAGTTTCCTCAGCAGCTTGCAAAATTGCACGAGTCCATTCCAAATTGTTAGTGTTATAAGCACCTACTGCATAATGGTTTTCACGCGCATCTTTAAAGATTTGGTTACCATTATCTAAATATGCCATTAATAATTACCTCCTATTAATCTTACAGTCACATTGTACCGTAATAATGAAGTGATGAGCAATCTTTTAATCAATGTAAACGCTATTTTTGCAAAAAAATTACATTTCTTTTGGTGCATTTACACCTAATAATCTTAATGCTTCAGTTAAAACAATTGAAGTGGCTTCAACTAAGGCCAAGCGACTATTAATCTGCTCATCTTCAGTCAAAATTTTAACATTAGCGTAGTATTTATTAAACTTTTTCGCAACATCTAAAGCATATTTAGCAATTACAGAAGGTTCAAACTTGTCACTACTACGTGCAATGATTCTAGGAAAATCAGCTAGAGCCTTAGCAACGCTAAATGACCAATCATCATTGAGACTATTATTTGAAAGGCTAGGTTCTTGACCCATCTTCGCAGCTTTGCGTAAAACACTTTGAGCACGCGCATTGGTGTATTGAACGTATGGACCAGTGTCACCTTCAAAACGAACAACTTCATCCAAGTCAAAATCAAAATTTTCAATTCGATCATTTTTCAAATCGTGGAAAATAACTGCACCAACACCTACATCATGCGCAACTTGTTCCTTATTAGTCAAGTTAGGATTCTTTTGATCAATTTGCTTCCGCGCAAGGTCAATTGCATCCCCTAAAACTTGATCAAGGAAAACAACATTACCCTTTCTAGTAGAAAGCTTTTTGCCGTTTTGAGTAATTAAGCCAAATGGAACATGGTGAATTCGATCTGCCCAGTCATAACCCATTTTCTTAAGAACAGTTTTTAATTCTACGAAATGCTGTGCTTGCTCATTCCCAACAACATATAGCATTTTTACAAAATGATAAGTATTCATCCGGTAAATTGCAGCTGCCAAATCTCTTGTTAAATAAATACTACTACCATCAGATTTAACAATTAAAGCTGGGTTTTCATCTTCACCCATATCAACAACTTGTGCTCCGCGAGATTCGTGCAACAAGCCCTTTTCCTTCAATTCATCAATAACAGGCTGCATTTTGTCATTGAAAAAGGCTTCACCTTTATAAGAATCAAAATCTACGCCTAATTCTTTATAGATCCGCTTAAAGTCAGCTAAAGAAACCTCACGGAACCATTGCCATAATTCGACTGCTTCAGGATCACCGTCTTCCAGCTTCTTAAACCAAGCACGTCCTTCATCATCCAATTTAGGATCTTTTTCGGCTTCTTCATGGAATTTAACATAGTACTTAAACAAGTTCATGATAGGGTCTTTTTTGACGTCTTCTTCATTGCCCCAGCGCTTGTATGCATAAATCAATTTACCAAATTGGGTACCATAATCACCAAGATAATTGATTTTGATTGGTGTGTAACCAACCTTTTTCATTGTTTCTGCAATTGAATTACCAATCACAGTTGAACGCAGATGGCCCATTGACATTGGTTTTGCAATGTTAGGGCTCGACATGTCGATAGGAACATTACCTTCACCTAACTTCTGGTCACCATAGTGTTCTTTTTCACTCAGCACCTCGTCAAGAGTTTGACTGATTAGCTTTTCATGGTCAATTGCAAAATTGACATAAGGGCCAACTGCCTGAATATTTGCAAAGTCAACACTAGTCAAATTAGCTGCGATTTCTTTTGCAATTTCTGCTGGATTTTTATGCATTGTTTTTGCTAAGACGAAAGCCGGAAAAGCATAATCACCCATCTTTTCATTTTTAGGCCGTTCGATTAACTGACTAATCTTATCTTTTGGTAGATCAACTTGGCTTGAAACCAAATCAACTACTTTATTTTTAAAGTCCATCGTTACCTCCAAAATCAAACAAAAAGTCTCCTCCTTACTTAAAAGGAAGAGACGAGTTTTTACCCGCGGTACCACTCTAATTGACACTAAGTATCCGCTTATTTAATTTGTTATCTTTTTATATCGTTAGGCACGCCTTCGGCTATTTTTCCAGTTCACCTTACACCAACGTGAACTCGCTAAAAATGGAAAAGATACTTACTACTCCTAACACCTTACAAAAACAGATTATAACAGGAAAAACTATTAAAGCCAACCGTTTTAATTGTTTTTGATTATAACTTCGGTGTTTGCCGGCACATGCTTCATTATCCAATATGCATCAGGCACACTTAATCTAATACAGCCGTGTGACGAAGGCTTAACACCCAGTTTTTTAGCTTCTTTTTTATTGTACTTGCCATTGTTTTTTACTGGCACAGAGTGAAATAAATAGACATTGTCAGTGTCAAAGCTTGTCCAATAATTCGCACCTTCATTTAATTTGGGATTGTAAAACGATGAGCCTCGATTATTCTGAATCTTAAACGTACCAGTCGGCGTATATGACTTACCATTGTGATACTCTCCTGCACTTGAAACCATTGTGTATACAACATGATTGTCACGTAAAATATAAACGCGATTCCCTTTTAAGGAGACACGAATCGTTAAATCATTTTCAAGACGTTTAACTTTGGGATACGGTATGCTTTGACTTGGTTTACGCCAATTGATTGGCACATTTAAAGTTTTAGGGTCTTTATAAGGACGATAAGAAGCTGCAGTCTTTTTTGCCGTACTTTGTTTTTGAGGCATTGAAACGCGTGCCAAACTAATCGCACAAATCAAAAGTATAAAAAAAGTAGCGAGCGGTTTTAATAAGTTGTCTTTCATGTCAGCCGACCTCCTTATGAAGCTCTCAGGTCTATTTTACAATCTTTTGCAAAATAAACTTATTGATCTTCAAATTCTTTCATTAATTTAGGTAAAAGCGCACTGATTTTAGTTGGTTGAACAACATAATCTCTTTTTGCAATGATATCTCCAGACAGTGAATGCAAGTAAACTGCTGCTAAAACTGAATCAATGTTGCTACCAAACTGAGCTACAAATCCACCTATTATTCCGGCTAAGGTATCTCCCATGCCTCCTACTGCCATTCCTGGATTACCAGTAGTATTTTCATAAATATTTCCGTTTGAATCATAAATGTGAGTGTGATTTGATTTCAAAACCAAAATGCCATTTTTATTAGGAAAAAGATTAACAAGAGTAGAAAGATTGGCACTATCAGTTTGATAAGGTATTCTGAGCTGGCTGATGCGTTGCCACTCCATTTGATGTGGGGTGAGGATCACTAAGCCAGCAGCTTGCGGAATTAATTCATGATTAGTTGCAATTAAATCAAGCGCACTGGCATCTAAAATCAATGTTTGCTTACTTGTAATTTTTTGGCATAACATCATCAGTACTTTTTTACCAAACTCATTAGTGCCCATCCCTGGTCCACAAATAATAACATCTACTTTTGGAACTAGTTCTGCCAAGTCGCTGCTACGCCAATCGATGTACATTGCTTCTGGATCGCGGGCATGAAGTGCATTTAAATTAATCGAGTGACAAGCTACAGCTACCAGGCCTGCACCACTTTTTAGTGCTCCTTCAGTAGCCATGATAATCGCTCCACCATAGTTTTCGCTACCACCAATTAGCAAAACCCTACCATAATCGCCTTTATGACTAGCGCTTTTTCTCTTCGAAATTACTTTTGTTAAGATCTTTTCTGTTACTTTTGTCATTTTATCCTCCAAATAGCCAGTGCCAGAAGCGAATAAAGATATTTACTCTATCAGTTGACGTTTGCGCTTGGGCTGGAAGCATGATGCCGTTGGGCTGCTCTAGCGAAAATAGTTTTGAATTACCTGACTTAAAATAATATGAACTGACTGTTTGACCTTTAACGATCGGAGCTTCTACTGTTTTTTTAGTTAGACCAACCGAAAATGTTTCATCAACAGGTCGCCAAATAATTGCTTGATTCTTTATGCTAATATTAACTTGCTTGCTTTTTCCATTATGCACATTAACATTAGTTGAACCAATGATTGCTTGGTCCTTATTCAATTTAATTGGTTGATACTTTTGGTAAACAAATGATAATAATTTACTTGTTTGTTCAAATCGAGCTGGATCAGCGCTGTTTAAGTGCTTAGCCCCCATGACAACAGTGATAATTCTTGCTCCCTGATGTTTCGCAGTGCCGATAAAACACGCACCCGCTGCATCAGTTGTACCCGTCTTCAGACCATCAACATTTAAGTTGGAATTATATTGTGATAACCCCTTAAGCATCCAATTAAAATTTGTCATCGGTGTTTTGGTAGCTTGATCTACGAAATTCAAATGAGCAATTTTAGTTGTTTTAATTATTTCTGGATATTCATTTATTAAATGCTGACCAACTACTGCCATATCTTTAGCCGACATTAAATTTTCTGCATTTTTTTCAGCTCCGGGATAAGCGTCACTCCCTACACTTTTGTTGGGCAAACCACAAGCAGTATATAGCTGGGCATCTTTTATCCCCCACTGCTTTACTTGCAACCGCATTTGCTTTACAAAAGCTTTTTGTGAACCACTAATAGTTTGAGCTAATAACATCGCTGCACCATTTGCTGACTCAATTAAAGTGGCTTGATACAACTGCTTAATTGTATAAGAATGATTCATTTTTAATGGCACATTGGAAAAAAGTCTATTATTCGCCACCTTGACAATTTGTTCAGTTGGTTGAACTTCAGTATTCCAAGTGATTTTTTTATCATCAATTGCCTTCAATGTCAGATAGGCTGTTATAAGCTTCGTCATTGAAGCAATCGGAAGTGGCTCGTTAATATTTTTACCGTATAAAAGCTGACCGGTACTACTATCAATAGCAAGAGCAGATTTTACATCTAAGTTCAATTGTTCTTGTCTGTAATTGTCCGGTATTGCCTGAGCCGAAATTGTCTGCGTCGGTAATAATAATGTGACTATGGTAACAAGGACCACTAAAAGCTGGGAAATTTTTCGTTTCAAAATGTAAATCACCTTCCAATATCTTTTTTGGATATTTTTAGTTTTATGATTACATTCTATCAAATTTTTGGTATCATTATTACTGGATTAAATAAGGCCCCGATGGCGGAATTGGCAGACGCGCAGCGTTCAGGTCGCTGTTTAGGTAACTAAGTGAAAGTTCGAATCTTTTTCGGGGCACCAATTTGGGAAGCTAATCATTATTGATTAGCTTCTTTTTGTACTAGAATTTAGTTAGGTGAGGTGAGTTTGTCATGCAGAAACATTTAACTAAATCAAGAGATAAAATTTTAACAGGTGTTTTTGGTGGAATTGCTGAATATTTTGGTTGGGACAAAGCTTGGACTAGAATCGGTGGAACAATTCTAATTTGTTGCACTGGCTTTGGTTTGATTGCATATATTGCTGCTGCAATCGTGATGCCTGACAAACCAAAGCACTCTGAAACGCCAGAGGGCGATTTCCATAAACTATAATATTTCAATTACAATTCAATTTAAAATTGCTTCAAATAGAGTGAACTTATCTCTTACTTGAAGCTTTTTTATTGTCTACTATAGAGAACGCACTATCTGAATTTAATTACTCAACCAGTTTGACGCTTTTGCAATTATGGAATATTATTTAATAAATTCTTAATGCAACGAAAGGTTAAAAACATGAGCTTGGATGTTAACATTTTGCCCCCAGACTACATTGATTTCACCATAGGTGATTTTCGCTCTGGTGTAGAACCGACAATTATCGAAGAACTTACGAAAAAAGTTCAAACAGACGGTAACGGTTATACACCCGGTCTTGGCCTCCCCCTTCTTAGAGGAAAAATTATTTCTCACTATCGAGATACTTACGGTATTAAAAATATTAGTACGGAAAATATTCAAATTACTGTATCTTGTTTGCACGGCGCATTTTTAGCCTTAAAGTCAATTATCACATCGAAAGACGATGAAGTAATTATTATTGCACCGTATTTTCCTTCCTATATAAACTTAATTAAGGGAGCTAACGGAACACCAGTTGTAGTCAAATCAATTGCTCCAGATTTTGCATTGCCAATTAAGCAAATTCAGGACTGTGTAAGTGAAAAAACTAAAGCAATTATTATTAATTATCCAAATAACCCAACTGGTGTCGGACTGTCAGATCAAGAACGTAATTTTTTAAATGAACTTGCTCTAGAAAAGAATATTTTTATCATCGATGACCATGTTTACAGTGATTATCCAAGCACACATCCCTACAAACCAACATCTACAGATATTTCTCATCAGGTTCTAGTAAGCAGTTTTTCGAAAAATTTTGCGATGCCTGGTATCAGATTAGGTTACGTAATCGCGCCTAAGAAAATCATTGACCAAAATGCTTTTTATAATGAAGGGATTACCTTCAGCCCGCCAACCATTAGCCAATATATTGGTGAAATCGTATTAGATAACACTTCCCAGTATCAACAACATTTAAAGGATATTGAACAAAAAGGTAAATCAGTTGCTCAATTATTCCGTTCAAGTAACTACTTTAATTCCTGCACTTATAATGGTGGCCTATATCTATTCGTCAAAGTGACCGATGAAATCAAGAAGCCAGCTTTATTTTATACACTCTTGGAAGAGCACTTCCACGTTTTAGTAGCACCTGGAGATGAATTTGATTACTCAAATAGATACTTTAGAATTTCTTTGTCTGCAACTAACGATGACTTGCATAAAGGTGTCCAGAAAATTATTGATTGTGTTGATTATACTTTAAACTTTAAGCAATAAAATCTTGCTAAGTTTTACAATTAACCTACTTACTACTAGTTAGATGAGACAGCATTGCAACTTTAACAAGCAATTGCTAAAATGAAGTTCCTTGACAGGGGCAGCAAGCTAATATATTATTTTTAGCTTGAACAAGTCAAAAAAACGATATTGCTGCAATTAGCAATATCGTTTTTATATCTTAATGTGTAATTTTTCTAAAATTGGAACAATTTTATCTCCAAGTATTTTCTGCGCTAATTGCGATTTGATTGCAACCAGTGCATAGAAGATACCACCAACAATTACAGCAACAAAAACAATTATTAATGCTGAAGCACGTTTAGCCGGACTTAGGAAGATTTCTAAGCCATGTTCAACTGCTAATACCAATAAGAACATGATTATCGAGAAAAATGTAATTCCAATAAAGCGGCGACTTGTCCTACTCTTATTGAAGTCAAACTCCACCTCAAGATGCTTAAATGACATAAAGATAATTACTAGCATCCCTAAATTAGTAGCGATTAATGGCCCATATACTTTAAACAAGTAAACCATCGGATACTGAACTATCATCTTAATGACTAGGCCTAAAACTAAATATTTAATTGCTAGTCCATTTTCAGACAGTCCTTGTAAAATGGCCATTAATACCGTAAATAGTCCCAAGGTAATCGAAGTAAAGGCTGACAAATATAAGATATTCGATCCTAATTGATCAAATCCATAAAAAACTGTATAAATTGGCGTTGCAATAGCTGCCATTCCAAAAGCGGCAGGAATCATCACAAACAAAAATAAGTCTAATGTATTACTGATTTGGTCAGAAATCCCTTTAAAGTCACGTTTTGCATGTGCCGCAGACAATAATGGAATCGCCGTTACAGCCATCGCACTTGCCAATGACACAATAATCATAATCAACTTATTTGCATTAAGAGCAAAAAGTGCATACCAAGTTTCAATTGTGTTATAGCTTGCATTAACTACACTTGCTATCATCGGATGGAAAGTGTATTGATCGACCAAGTAGAACAACTGAATCCCTGCATCGATAATAATAAATGGGATTGCTTGTTCAATTATCTCGCGAAAAAGTGAAGCAGTGGAAACCTGAATTTCATTATTTGAATTATCAACTAAATAATTCAATTCCTTACGTCTAGAAAACAAGAACCAAGCTAGTACTAAAATCCCAAAAGCTGCCCCAATTGCAGCAGCCAAGTTTGACTGAACAACCGCATCAACAAAATTACCATGTTGTACTTGCATAATGATGTATGCGGTGAGTAACATCCAGATTACTCGTGCCAGTTGTTCAACAAACTGTGACATGGCTGAAGGCATCATATCAGAATAGCCTTGAAAATACCCTCGCATAATACTTAGTACAGGAATAATCAAAATGGCATACGATAAGCTACGCATTACAGCAACCTGCCGTGGATCACTACGAGATCCATTTGAGGCAAGTAGTGGGGAGGCACAGTACATGATTGCAGCTGAGATTACGCCCAAAACAACCATCAAAACTAATCCTCTACGGAATAATTTTCGTCCTACCCCATATTCATTCAATGCATTATATTTTGCCACTTGTTTGGCCACTGCACCTGGAATGCCGGCAGTCGAAATCAAAATAAAGATACTGTAAATATTGTAACTTCGAGCCGTTAAAGCGTTGGCAATGTTGCCATACGGTGACATCCAAATAAACCATGGAATAATGTAGAGGGCGCCCAATAAACGTGAAGTAATCGAACCAAAAGTCATCCACGCACTGCCTTTAACAAAGGTATCTTGCGTATTTTGTTCTTTCAAATTATTTTCTCTCATTAATTTTCCCTAAATTTATTTTACTAACTATCCTATTTTGACTGAAAAAAGGCAATTAACAACAAATCTACTTTGCACTTTAGGAAAAATTAAGTTTATTTAGCAACAATATTGACAATTTTATTCGGAACAATAATAACTTTTTTAACTTCCTTACCGTCTAAAAATTTCTGTACATGTGGTAAAGCTAAAGCTTGTTTCTCTATGTCGTCCTTGTCAGCATCCTTTGGCGCATCAAAGTTACCGCGTAATTTACCGTTGACTTGAACCATAATTTCAACTGTTGATTCAACTAGTTTACTTGAATCATAAGTTGGCCATTTAGCAAAAGTGATTGACTCATCATGACCGTAAATTTGCCAAATCTCCTCCATCATGTGTGGTGCAATTGGTGCGATTAAGGTCATGAAGCCTTCTGCATATTCTCTTGGAATTGTTTTTGCCTTTTGTGCTGCATTAATGAAGACCATTAATTGAGAAATTGCAGTGTTAAAGTGTAAGGCATCAAAGTCCTCAGTTACCTTCTTAACAGTTTCGTTATAAACCTTGTCCAATGTACCGTCATTTTCTTCAACAACGTTTTCTTGAGGAATTGCCTTCAGATCTAAGTCATTTACAAAAAGACGCCAAATTCTATCTAAGAACTTCTTAGTAGATGCAGGACCATTGTCATCCCAATCAATTGAAGCATCTAGAGGACCCATGAACATTTCATACATTCTCAGACTATCGGCACCATATTCCTCAATAACATCGTCAGGGTTAACAACATTACCCTTTGATTTTGACATCTTGTCATGGTCTTTGAGAATTAAACCTTGATTATATAGTCTTTGGAATGGTTCTTCATTCGGTATAACACCTAGGTCGTAAAGAACCATATTCCAAAATCTTGCATACAATAAGTGACGAACTGCATGCTCAGCACCACCGATGTACAAGTCTACTGGCATCCATTGCTTAAGCAATTCGTAGTCTGCAAGCTTATTGTCATTATGTGGATCAATGTAGCGTAAGAAGTACCACGACGAACCTGCCCAGTTAGGCATTGTGTTGGTCTCACGCTTTCCTTTACGACCATTTTTGTCTACCACATTAACCCAATCTTTAAGATTAACCAGTGGACTTTCTGGAGTACCTGATGGCTTAATGTCAGTAGCGTGAGGTAAAACTAGTGGCAACTCATCTTCAGGAACTAAAGTAGTTTCGCCATCTTCCCAATGAATAACTGGAATTGGTTCACCCCAGTAGCGTTGACGACTAAATTCCCAATCACGAAGTTTGTAATTAACCTTCTTCTTACCAGCGTTATGTTCTTCAAGCCAATCAACAATTTTTTTCTTGGCTTCTTCAACATTCAAGCCGTTCAAAAAGTCAGAATCAATATGTGGACCATCTTCTGTAAAGGCTTCTTTACTGATGTCGCCACCCTTGATAACAGCCTTGATTGGCAAATCAAATTTTTGCGCAAATTCGTAATCACGCGTGTCGTGAGCCGGCACAGCCATAACAGCACCAGTTCCGTAACTACCAAGAACATAATCAGCAATCCAAATTGGAATTTCTTGATTATTAACTGGGTTAATTGCATAAGCTCCAGTAAAGACACCTGATTTAGTTTTATTTAAATCGGTTCTTTCCAAGTCTGACTTGGATTCAATTTGCTTAATGTATGCGTCAACTTCTTCTTTATGCCCGTCAGTCGTAATCTTTTGAACTAACTTGTTTTCAGGAGCTAATACGGCATAGGTAGCACCAAATAAAGTATCAGGACGCGTACTAAAGACATCAAAAGTTTCATCCGACCCCTTTATCTTAAAGGTAATCTGAGCACCCACTGAACGACCAATCCAGTTGCGTTGCATTTCTTTAACATTTTCTGGCCAGTCAAGATTATCAAGTCCAGCAAGCAGACGATCTGCGTATTTGGTAATTCTAAGCATCCATTGCTTCATGTTGCGACGGTAAATTGGGTAACCACCACGTTCTGTTTTACCATCAACAATGTCCTCATTGGCTACAACTGTACCTAAATCTGGTGACCAATTGACTGGAACTTCGGCTTCATAAGCAAGACCATTTTTATACATTTGCTCAAAAGTCCATTGAGTCCACTTGTAGTACTTAGGATCACTGGTAGAAACTTCATGATCCCAATCATAAGAAAAGCCCAATGTGTTAAGTTGCCGTTTAAAATTAGCAATATTTTCTTTGGTTACTACTGCAGGGTCTTGTCCAGTTTGAAGTGCATATTGCTCAGTTGGCAGTCCAAATGCATCCCAGCCCATTGGGTGAAGAACATTGTAGCCCTCACTACGCTTCATCCGCGCCACAATATCAGTAGCAGTATAGCCCTCTGGGTGACCTACATGGAGGCCCTTACCAGATGGGAAAGGAAACATATCTAAAACGTAGTAATTTTTCTTTTTAGGATCATTACCCGTTTTAAATGTGTGGTTTTTTGCCCAATATTCTTGCCATTTTTTCTCTACAACTTTGTGATTGTACATAAATTTTACCTCATAAAAAAAGTCCTATGAAATTAATTTCATAGGACGAATAATCGCGGTACCACCTAAGTTTCATACATTTTTGCATGACACTCAAACGCTCCTTAACGCGGCTAGCCAACGAAAGATTCCATCTAGGCTCAGTTCACAATATATTTTTCGAGTCTTGCACCAACCGACTTTTCTCTATAGAAAAATAAAATCGCTACTATTTCCTAACCTTTATTTTTTGTTCAATAATGATTATAATTTACCACAAATGCTAAAAAAAACAAGGGGAGAAAGTCATTTGGATACGACAATTCATTCAAAAAGAGATACCATCATACCCGCGACGATTTTTTTAATGTTGTACGCGGTATGGGCAATATTAGTTTCAGCTGACAGTCAATTCATCCATCAGTTTGATACTGCTTTAATTGGGATAATTTGTAATAACAATCCTGCAATTATCAAATTTGCCACTACTTTTACTAATCTCGGTAATACGAGTGTTATCATGATTGAAACAATCATTTTGGTAGTGATTCTCGGAATTTTCAAAAAATATGCTTATGCATTTTTTACTGCTGGAACTATGATTGCGGCTAACGGTTATAATTGGATCATTAAGCATGCAATTGCTAGACAGCGTCCTTCAGTGCATCATCTTGTTGATGCACATGGATATAGTTTTCCATCAGGTCACTCCGTTGGTAGTGCAACATTATTTGGCATTCTAATTGTCTTAACTATTTTACTAATTAAAAATAAAGCCGCTAAAACCGTCCTATGCATCGTTTGGCTGTGCTTCCCACTTCTAATTGGTTATACTAGGATTTTCAATCATGTTCATTATCCATCAGACGTAGTTGGTGGTTTCTTAGAAGGAATTGCCTTTTTATTAATTGGTTACTCCTTCTTATATCACTATTATTTGGAAACGCGAGCACAGGAAAAAATTTAGTTTAAAATAAAAAAGTTCAAACTTTTAGTAGTTTGGGCTTTTTTTGTATTCAAAATCAATCCTGAGCTAAGCAACTAATAATGTCTTTATATTCTGAATACCTCTTTAACAAATCGATTTTTTGCAACAGCTCAAGATTGTGGCAATCGCCTTCCCATCTTACTCTTGATAAGATTTAAAATTTATATTTTTGATATGTTCATCGCGTTGCATTTTTGCTTAAAAGTTAGCTAATAATTTTCTAGGTAGACGTTGCGAACTTAAATAATTTAAGCTTAATTGATTAAATTTATTTCCAATAATAAATATTATATGAACTTTTTATTGCAAAAAAAGGAAAAATAATATATTATCAAGTAACAAAATATTGACACATAAAAGCAATTGTGATAAAAGCTGTGACATATTTTTTAATATTAAAGTCATAAGAACTGCTAGATTAATAAATTGAATCTAGCAGTTTTTATTAAACCTAAACTAAGAGGTGACGAAAATGCCATATATGAAATTAAAAATTAAGCAGGTACTAAAAAGTAAATTTACCTGGATTAGTCTTTTAGCCATTTTACTCGGATGTTTTTATTTTTGGACGAAAAACTACAATTCTCGATATATTAATCCGCGCATAACGGAAGCTCGAGAAAATATTGCGGTGGAAAAGAAAAATATCAAATATTATCAAAAACAGTTAAAGAAATCTAATTTAACAAAAACGAATAGACACAAAATCGAACTGGATTTGGCAGAAAACAAGTCATCTATCAAAGAATTTAAGACATTAATTAAATCAATTCAAACAAATAAGTGGCAAAAAGCTTATCAAATCATAATAAAGCAAGAGAAATATAATCTTGCTGATGCAAAACGTAATAATGCCAATAAAGATGATTTGCTGCCACTTGAAAGTAATATTAAAAAATTACAGTATCTGGCTCGAAATAACTTACCAGAAGAAAATGAACATTATTCTGTTAAAGGTGGCTTTTTTATATTAGAAATGATGCAGGAAGTCTTACCACCTTTAGCGGTTTTAGCCGTGATTTTTATTCTAATAAAATTATACTCCTCTGGTTTTTATGATCGAATGCGTCTAGAAAATCTCTTACCACAAGGAAACCATTTATTGATTGAAGTTGGTACTGGTTCATTAATTGGATTTGGCTATTTTTTATCAGCATTCCTGTTGATTTTTATTATTCCGAGCATATTTTTTGGTACTGGCAACTTTAAATATCCGATGATGGGTGTAGACGCAGTAGCTAAACAGAACATTTTCATTCCTATGAACCAGCTGTTTTGCCCTACTTTGATTTTAGAATTATTTAGTTTTATGTTCATTGCAAATGTGGTTTTACTATTCGTACAAATATTTAAAAACCGCTTGTTGGCATTATTTGTTTCAATTTTTATATTAATTGGTGGGATGGTACTACCTCAATACGTAGTAGCAGCACGGAATTTTGCTCAGTTTATTCCTATGAGTTACTTTTTCTCTTTACAACCGATAGATGGTATGTTTGGTATTAGTAATGCATATGTCTTTGCAGATGAAACAAAATTAGTCACTTACCCACAGGTTAATTTTGTCAATGGCATCCTTGTTTTAACCGTAGGAATTATTATTCTTTTACTTTTAAACTACCTCATCGCACAAAAAGCCCAAAAAGGGAGGAAAACAAAATGATTGAAATTAAGGATTTAACCCTTACATTACGTGAACCTATACTAAAAAATGCCAATTTTAACTTTCAAAATGGCAAAATATATATGCTTCATGCACTTAACGGTACTGGCAAAACAAGCGTCCTCAGAACTATAGTTAGCTTACTTGCTCCAAGTTCAGGCCAAGTCCTGTTTGACGGAAAGCCTTTTGCTAACGTCAAAAGCCAAGTTTTTTACCTGGAAACTTCTGACTGGTTTGACAAAAATCTTTCAGGCCTTGATTATATGCAATTTGTTAAAAACGAATGGCATTCACACCAGGATTTGCAAGAAATAATAAACCGTTGGGAAATGAGTAATTATATCAAAACTCCAATTAGAAAATATTCATTAGGTATGAAACAAAAACTGGTAGTTGCCCTTTATGAGTTAAGCGATGCTAAATACTTACTAATGGATGAAATTAACAATGGCCTTGACTCTGACAGCCGTCAAATTCTTTATCAGGAATTGACCAATTTAGCAAAACAAAACAAACTTATTATTATGGCTTCTCATTATCAAGATGAAGTAGCAGGAATTGTTGATGATACTCTGACTTTAAAGCACCACCAATTAGTTCGGGGATAAAGCTTATGGCCTATTTTGAATTACAATTTAAAAAGTATTTAAAAATACTTTGACCTGGCTGATTTTAAGTATAGTGCTAATATGTGCAGGACTTATTCTAGGCTATAATTCCCTTAAAGGCGATCAAACTACAATTCGTTACCAAATAAACCAAGATTTAAGTCAGCAGAAACAGGCTCAAGCTAATTTGCCCACAGTTAAAAATCAAAATAGAAATGAGCGGCAAATATTAAAAGCCTTAGATAATAAAAATTGGGATCATGCTTATGAATTGATGATTCGCCAAAATGACAAGCAAGCAGCACAAGTCAAAATTGGCGGAGCTGATCTTAGACAAGAAATCAAACAGAAAAATGCCCGTTTAAATGCTCTAAAAAATGCAAATTTACCAGAACAAAATGAACAACATCCTAAACAAGGTTGGTTATTCCTGTTTAAACTTTCAGAAAGTTTTCTGCCTGCAATGATTGTCGCCATGCTTTGTTTTATTTTAAGTAATATTTTCGCATCAAAGTATGTCGATCATCTAAATCGTGCCATATTGTTACCAAGCAAGCACAGCGTATTACTAGATATCATTTTAGGATTACTGATTGCTTTTTCACTAACTCTTTTTATCAGCCTTTTAATCTGGGGACTTAGCAGTCTGCTCTTTGGTAGTGGCCCACTTTTCTATCCAATTCAAGGAATAACTTTACCAGGTAGTTTCAAAAGTACTTATCAACCTCTTTCTATTTGGCTAAAACCTGCGTTTATTTTAACCGTCTTGACGTGTATTTTCATTGTGATTCTGTTACTTCTTTTAGCTCAAATCACGCGTAATCAATTAAGCTGCCTTTTCTTAGCACTATTTATACTTTTAGGTGGAGCAATTTTGCCATTCATTTTGCAATCAACCTCTGGTGGAAGTGGAATGGCCCAAACTACTATAGTGCAATATATACCAATGACTTACCTACTTTCGACTCAGGTAGCAAATGGAAATCTAGCAACAAAATTTAACAACCCGCAGCTTAATTTTACTTTCGGCTGTAAAGTTCTCATGGTTTCAATTATCATTCTCACAATCCTTAATTTTTCATGGCCTTGGTTTTCAAAGCAAATGGCAAAGTTGACTAAAGGGTAATTGAATAATTTGGAAGCAAAAGAGTCTGAGAGAATTATTTTCCCAGACTCTTTTTGAAATGGAGTTAAATTATATAATTGACCACGCCGAAAAAGCAGGTTATTTCTAGCCTTTTTCTCTCTACCATCTAAAGAACGTTAATTAGTAATTTGTCTTTTATTCTATACTTCCTATCTATAATTTTTTGATATCATCACTTATTATGCTTTTAGAAACCAATTTTTTTACTATACAGAAAAGTTTATAAATAAAAAACCTGCTGATTAGTTATCAGCAGGTTTTTAATCGATATTTATTTTAATCAACTATTTCTTGTTGCTTTTTATAAATACAGTTGAACACAATTGAAAGAATAATTGCTATCAAGGAAACCACATAAACGCCCTTTAATGCGCTAAACAGTACTTGACGCAATTGTGGAACCAAGTTAGCTGCCAACTCTTTAGCTTTGATAGAAGAAACAATCTTGTTCATCATTGCCTGAGTTAGATTTGGATGCTTGGCAAGTTCACTTGCCACAATCGTATTGAAAGTAATACCGTAAATCGAAACCATCATAGTTTGTCCTAAGTAGCGCATTAAGGTATTAAACGATGTTGCAACACCAACATGGTCTTGATCGACTAAAACTTGTGAGCGAACTTGTGCAGCGGTCATAATGGAACCAAAGCCAAAGCCGTTCATCGCTGCAATGATGCAAAACAGCCAAAATGGTGTCTGCATTGGAACAATCAAAAGCATAGCGTCAGCTATCAACAATAGAGTTAACATTCCAAAGAATGTTTTACGGACACCCCATTTACTTAGCATTCCACCAATTAGAAATGAACCAATTACCCACATAACTGAACTTGGCGTTACTGCAAATCCTGCAATAGTTGCTGTAGTGCCCTTAATTCCCTGCATCCAAGTCGGAATATAGAATTCAAAGCCAATAACAACTCCTGATACAAACAAGGTAATCATATTGACTGCAAGGAACTCTCTACCTTTAAGCATCGTCAATGGCATTATTGGGTCCTCTGCGCGTTTTTCTTCACGGTAGAACATAATTGCACTAACAATAATTAAAACTGCCAAAGCAGCTAATATTAAGCCGCTGAGCGAGCTCAGTTCTTGCAAAGTAAACATTACTGTCAATAGCAGAACGACCAGCCAAAATGTGCCTTTAACATCAAGTTTAGCTTTTTGCTTAGCTTTGGGTTCACTTAAGAAGAACACAACCAGTAAAAAGGCTATCAAACCTATTGGAACATTGATGTAGAAAACCCAGTGCCATGAAAGATTCTGAACAATGAATCCACCTAAAAGTGGTGCAATAACAGAAGCTACACCCCAAAAACCAGAGTTAAGCCCCAGCATTTTAGTTCTTTTTTCTAGAGTATACATATCGGCAATAANCAGTAAAAAGGCTATCAAACCTATTGGAACATTGATGTAGAAAACCCAGTGCCATGAAAGATTCTGAACAATGAATCCACCTAAAAGTGGTGCAATAACAGAAGCTACACCCCAAAAACCAGAGTTAAGCCCCAGCATTTTAGTTCTTTTTTCTAGAGTATACATATCGGCAATAATGGTCATCGCTACCGGTTGAACAGCTCCAGAGCCAAGTCCCTGAATCACACGGAAAAGAATCAACTCAATCATGTTATGAGCTTGGCCACAGAGTGCCGAACCGATTACAAATAAGGCTATCCCGAATAAAAAAATTGGCTTTCGACCAATGCTGTCAGCTAATTTTCCATACAAAGGAGTTGAAACAGCCGTCATGAACAGAAAGATTGAAACAACCCAATTCATGATTTCTAACCCATTTAGATCGGAGACAATGGTTGGCATCGCTGTGGAAACGATTGTGCCTTCAATCGCTGTCATAAACGTTGTCATAAAAATCGCAAGTGTAACTACAGGTACATTGGTCTTTTTCACAATTACAACTCCTTCAAATTTTCTAAAATCTATTTATTTTTATTAACAAAGTCAAGTAATTCTTGAACTTTATCGGCTCTCTCCCACGGTAAATCAACGTCAGTTCGGCCAAAATGACCATAGGCAGCCGTTTGCTCATAGATTGGTCGTCTTAAATCAAGCATTTGAATGATACCTGCAGGACGAAGGTCAAAGATTTGTCGTACAGCACTTGTCAACAATTCATCACTTACCTTACCGGTATTTGCGGTATCAATCATTACTGAAACAGGATGTGCGACCCCAATCGCATATGCAAGTTGGACTTCACAACGCTCTGCTAAACCCGCTGCAACAATATTTTTAGCAACATAACGAGCAGCGTAGCTGGCACTACGGTCAACCTTTGTCGGATCCTTTCCTGAAAAGGCACCGCCTCCATGACGAGCATAACCACCATAAGTATCAACAATAATCTTGCGTCCAGTTAAACCTGAATCACCTTTTGGTCCACCTATTACAAAACGGCCAGATGGATTAATTAAAAATTTAGTGTCTTCATCAAGAAATTCCGCTGGAATTACTTTTTTAATTACTAGCTCAATCATCGCCTGGCGAATTTCTTCATTGGATACTTGATCATCTGTTTGAGTTGAAATTACTACTGTATCAACACGTTTAGGCTTTTGATTTTCATCATATTCAACTGTTACTTGTGCTTTAGCATCAGGTCTGAGCCACGTTAATTCGCCGTCTTTACGCAATTTTGCAACTTGGCGCATTAAGCGATGAGCTAAAGAAATTGGCAACGGCATGAGTTCTGGTGTTTCATTAACTGCAAAGCCAAACATCAAGCCTTGGTCTCCAGCCCCAATTTGATCAAGGTCGTCATCATCAGACTTGTTTTCACGCTTCTCAAGCGAGTGATCAACTCCCTGTGCAATATCAGGTGATTGCTCATCAATCCCTACTAAAACAGCACAGTTATTGCCATCAAACCCAAGTTCCGGACGGTCATAACCAATTCGTAGAACTGTTTTTCTAACAATGCTCTGAATATCAACATATGCACTAGTTGATATTTCACCAAAGACATAAACAATTCCCGTATTTACCACCGTCTCACAAGCTACGTGAGCTTGTGGATCCTTGGCAATAATTGCATCCAGAATTGCGTCTGATATTTGATCAGCCACTTTATCTGGATGCCCTTCAGAAACAGATTCTGAAGTAAATAAACGTTTTTCCATATTAGTCCCCCTATAGACGTCAGCTATTCGGTTACAAGGCATCTCCAAATATTGGATCCTCTCAGGACTTGAACCGATAAATATAATTATATTCGTTCTTTTTTTGTAAAAAAAAGACTACCGTGTATTCGGTAGTCATCGAACGATGGAGGATACAGGGCTCGAACCTGTGACCTCCTGCTTGTAAGGCAGATGCTCTCCCAGCTGAGCTAATCCTCCAAAGTGACCCGTACGGGATTTGAACCCATGTTACCGCCGTGAAAGGGCGATGTCTTAACCACTTGACCAACGGGTCAGGTTCTGAATCAAAGTACATTCAATAGTATACTAGATAAAAAATGATTTGCAAGTAAAAAAATCAAAAAAAGTAAATTTGTTTGAAAACTCCTGCTAAAGCCTATTAGAGCAACAAGAATAGCTTTTACTCAATAAACGCATTGATTACAGGCAATACTAGCTACTTTGACCAGCAACGTTTGTTATTTTTACCAAAAAAGGATTAGTACTTCAAGATACTAATCCTCTTTATTTATTTCGTTGCGTTTTGCTGCTTTACCAAAAATTGATCATATTTTTTAATGAATGGCCAGTACACAATCATTGAGAGAATGATAATAACAAATTGCCATAAAGCTGTTCGCCATCCTCCAATTAAAAATCCTGAAATAATTGGTGGCGTTGTCCACGGAACCATCACGCCAGAAAACAGTGGCAAAATTCCCCATTGCATCAGTAAGTAACTAATGATTCCAACACAAGTTGGAAAAACCACAAATGGAACTAATAAGTATAAGTTCATTACAATCGGAACGCCGAAAATAACTGGCTCATTAATATTAAAAATGTTTGGAACTAGCGACAGTTTTCCAAGTTCTTTTAGAGCAGATGACTTTGAGAAAAATGTCATGTAGATGACAAGGCCCATTACAATTCCCGCACCTGTCATACACAGATAATTATCCCAAAACTGTTGGGTAAAAATGTGTCCACCATTAGCGACTGTTAGTTTTTTCCCTGCATCCAAAATTGATTGGTTATCAGACATGTTAGACTGCAAAATTGGTGTCAGAATAGCGCCACAAATTGCTCCACCGTGAACACCACACCACCATAGTAATGACATTACGATTGTCATAATTACCACTCCACCAAGAGAATCAGTGATTCCTTGAAGTGGCGTTTGAATTGCTGAGTAAATTATTTCCGCAAAACTAGTTTGAGCTACAAATTTGAAGATTGCACAAATTGCTTCAGCAACAACTAAAACTGCTGCAGTTGGAATTAGTGCCATAAAAGAATTTGCTACAGCTGGTGGAACTCCAGCAGGTAGTTTGATTCGCCAATCTTTTTTAACACAGTAACTATAAATAAAACCACTTAGTAAACCGACGATGATCGCACAGATCATCCCTTGACCCGCAGTCCAATTTTTTGAAATAATATTTGTAATAAGTTCTCCACCTTTAGGCTTAATTTCAGATGGCAATAGCATAATGAACGCACCGAGTGCAGCTAAACTACCTGAAAAAGGTGAATCAACTTTTTCATTTTTAATATAAGTATATGCCATACCTACTACGGCAAAAATTGCCATCAATGAAAATGAAGATTGGTATATTTGGTTAAAAACATCAGCCCAACCACTCTTAGTAATCGCATTTGCGACTGCTGGTATTGGTATGTTTGCTAAGAGCATGAACAGCGAGCCAACAATTAGAAATGGTAATACAAACATCATTCCGTCTTTTAGTGCGCTAATAATCTTAGTATTGGTAAATTTCATAACCATTGGTACTAATTTATCGTTAATGAACTTTTTCATTTCTCTACCCTCACTTGATCTTTTAGACACTCACCATTAGTTTTTATAATATTTTTGTACCATTCAAATGATTGTTTACGGTAGACACCTGCAGTACCTTGCTTTACTTCATCTAAATTGACATAAATAAAGCCGTAGCGCTTTTCTATCTCACCAGTTGAAGCACTGATAATATCGATTGCTGCCCATGGGGTATAGCCAATTACATCAACGCCATCAAGTTCGATAGCTTTCAACATTTGAACAACATGGCTTTGAAGATAATTTATTCGATAATCATCATTAACAGAGCCATTTTCTAACTTGTCATAAGCACCAAAACCATTTTCGACGATAAACAATGGTTTCTGATATCTCTCATAAGCAACATTTAAAATATATCGCAGTCCGACCGGATCAATGGCCCAACCCCAGTCACTTTTAGAAACATAAGGATTAGGCTTTTCCAAAAAGTCAGCCTGAGCATTATATTCTGCAATAGTCGACTTATAGTAACTAAAGCCTAGAAAATCGACAGTTCCTTTTTTTAAATTAGCCAAATCTTCTTGTGTGATGTCCAATTTAATATTTTTGCGTTCCCACAGTTTTTTTGTATATGAAGGATAAGTACCCCTGATCTGAACATCACTAAAGAAGAAGCGCCTGTCCATTGCTTTAAGACTTGCAATTTGATCAAGTGGTTTACAACTTGCAGGATATAGGGGCCCTAAATGAAGCATACAGCCTATCTGAAGTTTTGAATCAATTTTCTTAGCTTCTTGAACGGCAAGAGAACTTGCTACAAATTGATAATGACTAATTTGATACATTGTCTGCTCTGAGTTCTCAGCTTCCTTATATAAAACACCAGCACCAGTCCATGCATTGAATGGATTATCTGTATCAATCAGATTATTAATTTCATTGAAAGTCATCCAGTATTTTACTTTTTCGTGATAGCGTTCAAAGCAAACCTTTGCGTATCGTAAAAAGAAATCAATTACCCTACGATCACGCCATCCACCATAATGGTCAGCCAAATAATATGGCATTTCAAAATGCGATAGCGTAACAACAGGTTGAATGCCGTATTTCAAGCATTCATCAAAAACATTGTCGTAAAATGCTAATCATTCTTCCTTTGGCTTTTCCTCGTCACCATGTGGGAAGATTCTTGACCAAGCAATACTTAGTCTGAAACATTTAAATCCCATTTCTGCAAAAAGTTTTATTTCTTCTTTGTAATGATGATAAAAATCAATGCCAAAATGATTGGGATACTCTTCATTTGGTAAAACCCCTGCTGTTATTTTCCTAGGTGTATTTACATCACCTTTAGTCATAACATCAGTTACGCTAATTCCTTTACCTCCTGCGTCCCAAGCTCCTTCATATTGGTTAGCGGCTACTGCACCACCCCATAAAAAGTCTTTATTAATCAATTTTGTCTTTCCTTAATCTTCTCAACCTCATCTGAAGTCTCACTTACTTCAGAGTAATTATTGAGCATTTTCAATGACATCAACACGTCAAATAGGTATTGAATCGATGAAATATACACAATATTACTAAGTTCCAACGTGTTTTTAGTAGTCTTAATAACCATTGTTTCATCGCATAATCGACAAATTGAGCGCTTAACGGAATCGCAAACAACAACAATTTTATAGTCTTCAGTCTTCAGTTTTTTAGCAATGCCATACATATGCTCATTATTCCCAGTATGAGTCAAAATAAAGGCTAAGGGTCTGACTTTTCTATTTCGGTATACTTTCGCATGCATCAAATTCAAAGAATCATATGCTCCTGCTTCAACACCGACTTCTTGAAAATTTAAACAAAATAATTGAGCTAGCGGATAATTAAGTCCATCACCATAAATTTCAATTCTATCAGCAGTTTTAAGTAAACTAGCTACTCTATTAAGTAACTCTGTATTAAAAATGTTTTTGGTATATTTCAGAGAGTTTCGATGAACAGTTTCAATTCTATCTAAAACTTCTCTTGAAGCCTCATTGCCATTAAAGCCATTGCTCTTTAGATCATCATCTAATTCAATAATCGTGGGCAATTCAGTTGCTAATTTATATTTAAACTCAGTAAAACCGCTAACGCCTGCTTTTTGGCAAAGCCTAATTACTGTTGATGAACTCGAAAAGCTTGCTTTTGCAACCTCATGAACTGTCATTCCAAGTACTCTTTGTGGATTATTACTAATGAAATCTAGAACTTCCCGTTCTTGTCTAGTCAATTTACTACTTTTAAGAATTTTGTCTAATATCATAATTTTCCTTTCGGCCGCTAAGATCAATTACTCAATCGACACCGTCATTATATCTTGTAATCGCTTTCTATTTCAATGATAGTAGTACTTTTGGAGTAAAGTACCAAATTGGAACAAATTTGAGACCATTTTTGAAAATAAATTCCAAAAGTTAAAATGTAAATTTTGAAAACAAAAAAAGAACGCCTTAACGACGTTCTCTCTTATAAGTCTGTTTCTTTTATGGAGGATACAGGGCTCGAACCTGTGACCTCCTGCTTGTAAGGCAGATGCTCTCCCAGCTGAGCTAATCCTCCGGTCAATCGACAACCCTATGTAATATATCATAGATTCAAAGCAGTTGTCCAGTATCTTGGCGCTAAATTTTCAAAGAAAAAAATTTAATAATACCTTGACACTGAGTATATATGTTGTTATTTTATAAATAAAGTAAAGGAAGTGATAGTATGTCGTTACCATACGTGGTTGCGTTAGAATTGAATGTCAATAGTGAACCAGGAAACTTTGAAATTAAGTATAAAGAAGTTAGTCAGATAATTGAATCTTTATCTATTAGCTGCAAAAAAATCGAAAATTCAGTTTGGATAATTAAGAGTGATTACAAACCAGCAGAAATTTTAGATAGAATACGAAAAGTTATTGCTTCTGAAGATTTAGTGTTTGTTTGTGAACTTAAGAATAACAAACAAGGCTGGTTGAATACAGAAGCCTGGAAATTTATGAACGATAATATCTTTAACTGATGTGCAAATTAGTCAATCCTGTGCTGTAATTACTTATTATCCCTATACAGCATATAAACTAAATTAAAAACCGTAACTTATAAGTTACGGTTTTTAATTTCAGCTCTATTCCAGCTACTAACTCATTCGTCTATTAATTACAGGTTCTGTACAAACCAACAAGCAATTTATCATCTGCTTTAGAGCACTATAGTGCGCTCTATTTTGGAGTGTAAAAAACTAATTCGAACTTTTTTCGAACTTTTAATACAAAAAAAGCCGCTAAACGTTAGTTTAACAGCTTTTTCAATTTAAAATACGGAGTGTGAGAGATTTGAACTCTCGATACAGGATTAACCCATATACATGATTTCCAATCATGCTCCTTAAGCCACTCGGACAACACTCCAGTAAGCTCC
>NZ_PDKP01000010.1 GCF_002837055.1 Lactobacillus apis
AATTGAATTCACATGATATTTACTAGCAACTTCCGGAAAATCTTGCTCAAAATTTTCTGTTCCCAGCAAATCAAGTCCTTCATTTTTTGCCATTTTATTGCCTGCAGTGACAATTACAACATCCGCATCGTCAAGCAATTGCTGTGCTTTATTCAGATTTTCCATTAATTACTCTTTCTTATTTTCGGTCATACCCCGTGAAAGAAACATGACCATCTTCAAAATCAGCTAAAAAGATATCACTAGGATCATTAAAGCCGGCTTTTTTCACTTCTTCTTTCAGCCAGTTTTCATCCTCATCAATAGATTCAAGCACATCTTGATTGATTTGACCATCATTTATTAAAGGAAAACGAACATTTTTCTCATCTGTTTTAATTACAGTCAATTGCCCATTCTTTTCAAAAATACAATTCTTTACTTTATCAACAGAATAGATTCCCTGGCTACGCAATTTAAACATTAACTCATTGGCAGAAATACCAGCTTTTAAGCAGTTTTTTACTAAAACTTGCCCATCCTTGATGATCTGAATTGGCTTACCATCAATTAAACTGCGAATAAAATTACTGTGCTCACGCGCAAACTTCAAAATAAAGACTACTAATGTCCAAACAATTAGTACTAGTAAAAACTGTAAAACGGAAATACTGGAATTATAGATTACACCACCGATAATCCCACCAAGAACATAGTTCTGGAGTTGATCAAGAGCAGTTGTTGGAGCGATATTGGTTTTACCAAAAACATTTATTTGAAAAATTAAAGTTAACACACCTAAAACGAATTTAATAAAGAGCTGCGTATAGTCCATCTCAATCTCCTCCTAATTCTTTATATCAACTTGATGATTAATCACATGCGCTTGTTTCAAAGAATAAGTGTTATTGTCATCATTTAGTTCTAACTGATAGTCAATATCTTTTGAGTTGATCCGTACTATCAAACCGTCTTGAAGTGTCGTCGAACTTACCAAAACATCACTGGTAGGCACTCCAAAGTCCTTGGCGACAGACTTAATAAACGGTGTAATTTGCTCTGATTGAGACTTAACCAGGTTGGTTTGAACATATTTTTCATATTGTGTGCCACCAAATAACAGCAAGAACAATAATGCGATAATGCCCAAATCACGATAGCGGGTGTTAAACCGGTGTCGCAAATAGAGGACGGTAAAAGCAATCATAGCAACCGCCGCAACCGCAATTAGAATATACAAAATTGTTTTGTTAGTATTTTGATTCTGCTCAATATACTTAAGTGTATAAAAAGTCATAACATTCCCACCTTTTTTAAAAATAGCAGCTACCCAAAAGCCGGCAAGTAGTTGCGCTATAACTTCGTTTATGGCTTTATAATCAGCTTTTTCACTAGCTAGCTGAGCACCTAAAGCCACCTAATTTAAGTATAGCAAAGACTCATCAGAAGTGATTGATTCAAGCTTGCTAGGTAAATTTAGCTCCAAAAGCATATTCTATTTCTTTTTGTCCTGTTTTGCTTTAACTCGTTATAGGCTAAAATAGAGATTGATTAATAAAAAGTAAGGAGAAAAATATGAAAACTGGATCCAAAATTATTACTTTAGACAACGGTTACCATCTTTGGACTAACACCCAAGGACAAGGCGGCATTCATTTACTTTGCTTGCACGGCGGCCCTGGCGGTAACCATGAATATTGGGAAGATACTGCTGATCAACTTAAAAAGCAGGGTTTAGACGTTCAAGTAACAATGTATGACCAACTAGGATCACTTTATTCAGATCAACCTGACTATTCCGATCCCGAAATCGCTAAAAAATACCTGACTTATGAATATTTCTTAGATGAAGTTGATGAAGTACGTGAAAAGCTCGGCTTAGAAAACTTTTACCTAATCGGCCAAAGCTGGGGCGGTCTTCTTGTTCAAGAATATGCTGTCAAATATGGTAACCATTTAAAAGGCGCAATTATTTCTTCCATGGTTGACGAAATCGATGAATACGTTGCTTCTGTTAACCGCCGCCGTCAACAAGTTTTGCCACAAACTGAAATTGACTTCATGCACGAATGTGAAGA
This sequence comes from Lactobacillus apis, assembly GCF_002837055.1. Taxonomy (GTDB): domain Bacteria; phylum Bacillota; class Bacilli; order Lactobacillales; family Lactobacillaceae; genus Lactobacillus; species Lactobacillus apis. The sequence continues at coordinate 2,058 of NZ_PDKP01000010.1, forward strand.
AAAAAATGACTATGACAACGCTCGTTATCAAGAGGATGTCAACATTTTAAACATCAATTTTGTTGATCGTAAGCAGCCTTCTAAGCTCTACCACTTAAATGATATTGGCGGAAGCGCAGTATATAACGCCTTTCAAGGTGACAATGAGTTTGTTATCACTGGTAAATTAAAGGACTGGCACTTTAGAGACCAACTGAAGAAGATCACTGTCCCAACCTTGTTAACTTTTGGTGAAGAAGAAACAATGCCAATCTCAACTGCTAAAACTATGCAAAAAGAGATTCCAAACTCACGTCTAGTAACAACTCCAGATGGTGGACACCACCACATGGTTGATAATCCAGATGTTTACTACAAGCATTTGGCTGATTTCATTCGTGAAGTAGAAAACGGCACTTTTAAAGGTGAATAACTAGTAAAAATCAAGTAGAACTCTACTTGATTTTTATTTTAGCTATTAAGTCACATACACTATTTATTCTATATTTTTGTATATCAATTTAGTCTTAACTGATAAGTCATTTTCTAACTGATTTCTTAATAATGGTGGTAAGATGAACATGAAAAATAGTAACTGTTAAATAACAAGGAGCTGATAAAATGAGGTATTTTATAGCGGCTATGCTTATCATCAGTGGGTGTGCCTTTATTTTCGACTTGTGTTTTAGCCTTTACTTAACATTTAGTCAACATATTAAGCAAGAAAAATATCCTCGCTTTCAGCGTAAATTCAATACATTGCTTCTTTTAATCCCTGCAATGAATGAATATTCGACATTGAAGCGAGATATGCCAGGATTGCTTACATTACACGATAAATGCAAAGATTTTATTGACTTAAAACTAGTTTTTATAGACGATGCTTCTAGCGATGGCACTACAGAATTGCTAGATGAGTGGTCACAATCTAACCCTGAAAATCTCTACATCATCCATCGCGTTAAGCCTAATGCACAGCAAGGTAAAGGACCTGCCCTGCAGGACGCAATTAATCATCTGCTTAAAATGAATTTTCCTGTAAAACAAACGTTAGTTGGAATTATTGATGCAGATAGTCATTTTGATAGTAACTATTTACACCAAGTAGTTAATGCCTTTGAAAATTCAAATTATGACTTGGTTCAAACACGCGTAGATGTCTATAACACCGTCGACAATCTGACAATTATGCAGAACTTTGAATTATCCGTTTACAATGGCTTGTTGCAAATGGCCCGCACCAATTGGGGCACCGCTCTCGCATCTGGTAATGGACAGTTTGTTACATTAACCATGGCGGAAAAAGTTGGTTGGTCTTCTTCTCTGCTTGAAGACTGTGAGTTTTCACTAAAGGGACTGTTACGAGGTTATTATGGCACCTTCTTAAATACCGCTGCAATTAGACAAGAAGGTATCACTAATCTTGGCAAGCTAATCCGGCAACGCACAAGATGGTGTCAAGGTGGTCTGCAATGCCTAAAAATCTATGGTGGAAAAATTGTCAAATCTGACCGGATGTCAGCTGGAGTTAAGGCCTTTATCCTATTATTTTTATTAGTGCCTTATATATCAGTTATCGTGGTTCCATCATCAATCGTGTCGGTTATTACGTTGATTGCTTATGCCAGATTCAATTTGGGGGCAAGCTTAGCGATCATCCTGACTCTGTTATTAACCGAATACACTATTAATGGTTTAATGATTAAAAAACAGTGGTTTGAAACTGGTTTTAGTACCGTTAACAACCCAATTGAGATTTTAAGAATCATTTTTAGTTTTGGTGTTTACCGCTGGTTATTATCATTTATCCCCTACCGATCAATTGGTAGAGAATTAATCGGCAATAATTCTTGGACCAAAACTAGTCATACTTAGACTTTATTTTAGCAAAAGAAAAGCGCGCTCTATCTGGCGCGTTTTTTCTTTATGTAATTATACTATGTCATGGATTAATTCAATTAATTGGAGAAAGAGGCTTTTCGTTTCTAATCATCGTTGATTTAACAACCATCTAAAACTTTCCCAATTCCCATCTTGCTTTATCGCTTTTATCAATTTCTTTAGCTAGGATAGTTTCAAATTGCGTTTTATAGCCCATAATGGCATTAGCAATCTGTTTAGCTGCATTTTTTGCATTTTTATCGGTAGAGGTTGGTAACAATAACGCGATTTTTTTGACTTTGTCCTTTTTATAAGTCGTTTTATCCTGGTCCTCACCCTTTATTACCTCTTCAATAGCATGTGCATTTTTCAAGTTTAATTCTAGCTTTTCGCAGTCTTCATCCGCTTTATTGTTAAAAGCAGCATTAATTGATTCTAATATTAGTGCTACATCGATTTTTGAAGCTTCAAAGCTTTTGACAGGAGTATCATGCAAAAAATTGCCACGGTATTTAACAATGTGGTGCATCGCCAAAAAAATCTCACGTAAATCAAATTTGCGATTTTCTGTCATTAAAGCTTGACGCAGATGTTAAATTGTCGGATATTTCTGATAAAACTTTGCATCTTCTTTGGCTGTTGGGAAAACAATTGCGGCGTACTTTTTCCGATCTTTATCTAAAGGGGAAACCCATGATTGATGAAGACGAACGAAGAAACTTGGATCAACTTCAGCCATTGGCTCCGCAAAAATTTCTTCTAACAATCCTAAACGCCATTTTCTTCGTTTAAGCCGACGGCGTGTAGTTCTAAAGCCGCGACGATCTGCAGCAGAGTGTCCCTCTTCAAATAAATGTGAACCGATAGCGGTTTTACCACGTAACTTTAAAAGATTATTTTTCTTGTCGGCTGCAGCCCAACCACATGAGTTTGTCCCGATATCGAAACCTAATATATAGTCATCCTTTTTTTGACTCATTTTCCTTCTCCTAATGATTTTTTAATTACTATAATCATACACTTAAAAAGGAATATAACCTCTATTTTTTAGTATACGAAAAATGATGGCTTAACTAGCCATCATTTAGCAAAAGTACTTATTTCGATTTTTCTTTAATTGTTTCTGCCGATTTTGCCAGCAGTTTTTCTTCTTCATCAGTTAAAGCCAATTGTACTTGTTGAACTATGCCATCCCTACCAACAATTGCTGGGTATGATAAGTAAGTACCATATTCCTCCTGGTAATTTGAAACTGGAAGCTCTGTGCGAGCGTCACTTTCAATTGTTTCAACTAATCTAGTAACTGCTGCTGCAATCCCATAGTTGGTGTATTGCTTACCCTTATAAACAGTTTGCCCGCCAAACTTAATTTCATCATTTAGGTCTTCAAGCTTCCACGGCTTGTCTTTAACCAACTCCGTAATTGGTTGCTCCAAAACTTTAACAGTTGACCAAGCAGTAAATTGCGAGTTGCCGTGCTCACCTAAGTTAAAGCCTTCAACTGAACGAGGATCAACGTTCAACCTCGAGCCAACAGCTCTTTTCATTCTTGAGGTATCAAGAAGTGTACCCGTTCCAATGACATGCTTTTTAGGCAAACCAGTCAATTCTTGATACATATTAGTAATTGCATCAACAGGATTGGTAATTGCGACCAAAATGCCATCAAAACCACTCTTTTTAATTGAAGCAGCAATGTCCCCAATTCGTTCTCTATTATAGTTTAATTCCGCAAAACGCTCTCCACCAGCTTCTAAACTAATGTTACCAAAAGCACTAATAATAATATCGGCATCTTTTAAGGCAGAATAGTCATTAATTACAATGTTGGTGTGATGCTTCAAGTTAGCCATTGCATCTTGGAAATCAAGCTCATCCGCAGTAACTTTTGCCTCATTTACATCAATTAAAACTAAGTCATCAACCAAACCTGAAATAAGTAATTGATGTGCTACTGTGCTACCAACATGACCATCACCTATGATACCGATCTTATTACTCATGATATTTGTCCTCCTAGAAAGTAATTTAAGGTTTTATCTAAAAAATTTGTTATCTCTCATTATAGCTGTTTTCTATTAAAGATGAACTTAAATTTAAAAAATAATTAGATTTTCTAACAAGGTTTCAACAAAAATTAAAAAATGATTTCAACCCTTTTTATCTTTCATGAACTATACTAAGCATTAGGAGGTACATTATGAGACAAATAAAAATTGGTAACACTAACTTTAGTGCTTCTGCAATCGCATTTGGGATAATGCGGATGAACAAGCTGTCAGTTGATGAAGCTGTTAAAGCATTAGAAACTGCTCATGACACAGGAATTAACTTTATTGATTCTTCAGACATATATGGTCATGGCAAATCAGAAGAAATTTTTGGCGAAGCTTTGGAAAAGTCCTCACTTAGTCGTGATGATTTTTACATTCAATCAAAAACTGGAATTTTTGAAGATGAATCGCAAAACTACAAGACAACTCGCTATGATTTTTCAAAAGAACATATCATTAAAAGTGTTGATGGCATTCTTTCTCGCATGAGAATTGACTATTTAGACAGCCTACTTTTGCATCGTCCAGATGCATTGATGGATCCTGCCGAAATTGCGGCTGCGTTTGATGAACTGCAAAAAGATGGTAAGGTGCGTCATTTTGGTGTGTCCAACTTTAACCCAATGCAAGTCGAACTATTGCAGGCTGGATTGAGTCAAAAATTGCTGATTAATCAATTGCAACTGAGTGTCATGCACACTGGCCCAATTGACTTTAATATCCACACTAATATGACTGATGCTCGCAGTATTGACCACGACCGCGGTGTCTTAGACTATTCACGCTTACACAATATGACAGTTCAAGCTTGGTCGCCATTCCAATATGGTCAAATTGAAGGTAACTTTATCGGCAACCCTAAGTTCCCAGAAGTTAACGACGCATTACAAAAATTAGCAGATAAAAAGGGCGTTTCCAAAAACGCAATTGCAGCTGCTTGGATACTACGTCACCCAGCAATTGGTCAGGTAATCATTGGAACCATGACACCAGAACACATTGTTGACAGTGCTAAAGGTGCAGACATCTCACTAACAGCACAAGAATGGTACGATATTTACCTTGCTGCTGGCAATGACTTGCCTTAAATTTCCATCTAGAAATAATACTCTAGCATTTGTAAAGGAAAGCTAACTAAATATAAAAAGCCTAGACTGTTGTCTAGGCTTTTTATTGATATAATGATTAGAATATATTCTAAAGATTTGTACTTACAATGAACGTTACACCGTTTGAATCATATCCATTATAGTATGTAACAGCTAAACCAATTCCAATGGTTTTAAGAGAGCGGCTTTTTAAATCATCTCTATGGGCAAAATTTGCCTGAGCGTCTTTATAAACAAATTGTTGAAAGGCTTCTTGTGCCATTTTTTGTGGAGTATTATACGTGACAAGTGTTTCTAGCTCTCCATATTTTGCACCAGCGTGCATGTCGGATACTTTATATTTGTCATAGTGCTGAGCATCTTGAACAGCCCTTGTAACATCATAATCATATCTGCTGGTAATATACGCTATTTTAGTCTCAATCCCTTGGCTTGCTCTCCACTCATTAACAAGTTTTTCAAAACATCTTGCAGTTTCTTCGATTGTGTTTCTATCCAGTGCTGTTGCACTTGGAAGGTTACTTTTCATTTCTTCTTCTTCTTCAATGCTTGTATTATCATTTTGATCATCCCAATTATCAGAAGTTGGAATATCTTTATCTTCTTTTGGTTTTGACTTTTGTGTGTCACTTGCCTTAACCCAGTTATGATACTTAAGTCGGTACCATATATGGCCATCACTGTCTGTATATGTTTCATAGACGTTTTGCTTTCCAATCAGTGTATAAAGTGATTTGTTACCATTAGGCTTTGTATAAAGCTCAGCGTCATATTTCAAATAAACTGAAAATAAACCTGGACCTTTCTCTTTTGTTTCATTAGGTACAATTACTGCGTTATTTGTTCTAATATAGCGGCCTTTACCAATTCTATAGTATTTTTTACCCTTAATTGCCTTCTTGCTCAAAGCACGTAAATACGTCCCTCTTTTTAGAACAATTTTGCCCTTTCTTTTGCCAGATATGGAATAAACATAAGAATTCTGTCGTAATTGTAATCTAGGTGAAGTGGCTGCTGATGCCGTAACTGCACTATATGGCAATGCAATTAGACCTAATACCAGTGCAAATCCTGCCGAAATGGTTGTCAAAAGTTTTTTCATGGACATCTTACTCTCCTCCATAATATCTAAAAAGCTCTATATTCCACATTCTAAACAATTGATAAATAGAAGTCAGAAAAAATTTTACTTTCGTCAGTCTTTTTTGCGCTGATAGCTATTGGGAATATTTAGTTTTTTACGATATTTCGCGATTACCCTCCTACTCAAAGTAACACCGTGATCCGCAAAATGTTCGACTAATTGCTGATCACTTAATGGCTGCTGAGGACTTTCTTGATCAATTAACTTTTGCAAATCATACTCAATTCGTGCCTGAGATAAATCGGTCGTAACTTTGCGTGGAAATAGAATTTTTAAACTAAAAATTTTATTCTGACACTGAATGTACTTGTCCTTTATTGCCCTACTAATCGTACTTGGAGCTAAGTTCAATGCATTAGCCGCATCCTTTAAGCCTAAAGGTTTTAATTCCTGCGTTTGCATTGTAGTTAAAAATGCTCTTTGATATTCACCAGCATATTTTCCCAAGCGAAGGATAGTTTGTTGCCGCTGGTCTATTGCATTTTTCATTTCTAAATAATCTTGACGTTGTTGCGAAAAATATTTACCTTGATCAGATTGTGTTTTTAATTCCTTGTAAGTTTTTTCATCAAATAGTAATTCGGGAATTTGCGACTTCGCTGTTTCAATTGTTAGGCGTCCATCTTCAACTTTAAAAATCAAATCAGGTAGCAAATATTGAACGTTTTGCTCAGTCACATATTCACTTGCTGGTGTCGGATCTAGTGTCTGAATGTTAGCTAGTGCCTGAGTTAATTGACTAGTCGAAAAATCTGACTGCTCCCATTTTTGTGGATCCGCAAGTAATTCCAAACTGTCAGAAAGTAAAATTTGCATTGCAGTTTCATCAAAGTTCACTTTTTGACGAGCTTGAATTAACAGGCATTCATTTAGACTACTTGCACCAATCCCACATGGCTCTAAACTTTGTAATAGTACTTTTGCTTGCTCCAAATCCGCAAGTGAAAATTCTGATGCTTGAGCAAGTTCATTTAATTTGACGCGCAGGTATCCATCATCATCCAAATTATAAATTAGTAACTTAACAGCACTCTTTTCCCTACTACTCCAGTCACTCATCCTTACCTGTAATAAAAGATGATCGGGCAAGCTTTCACTTTCAGTATCACCAATCCATTCCAGGCTATGAGTTTCACTCTTAGGTTCAGCCAATGAAACAAAGGGATTACTCTCGCTTAACTCCTTCATTGCACTAACCAAATCATAGGTGCTATAAGATAAAACAGTTAGGTTTTGCTGAAGTTTAGGCGACAAAAAAAGCCGCGTAACTAACTGCTCTTTCGGTTTTAAGACCATTTTTTGCAATCGTGTCATCGGCTTTTCTCCTTCTAATTTAGTAAGTAACTATATTACTTGTACTCTAGTTATAAATAATAGCGCTTTCTATTGCAAAAAACTAAAAATATTTTAAAAAAAGATTTTTCCTAGGCGAAAACACTAATTAATAAGCCTTTTGTACTGCCGCATATATTTAGATCCAGTTGACACTTTTTTATTAATACTTTATGCTAAAAGTATTAAAGGTTTGGAGGTAATTTGATGATTTCTAATCAACAATTACAGCAGAATAACCGTTATTACTATAGCTACTATAGATAAGGTCTAAGTTCATCTAGATGAATTTAGACTGAAAAGTTTGAATTTATCTATGATGGCTATAGCTTTTTGAGTGTAATTAGTCACATAGGTTTCTAAGTGGCTAATTATTAGAGCAAAATAGTACTAATAATTAATTTATAGATCAGTTAATGATACCCACTTAGGAATAAGTGGGTATTTTTTATGGAGGATTGCAAAATGCAAATCAAAAAATTAATGGCAGGAATAAGTTTAACTGGATTACTATTATTAGGAGGCTGCAGTAATAATAAAAAAGCTGATAATGATTCAGACGTAAAACACGTTGGTGTTTTGCAAGTCGTTCAACATCCTTCTTTAGACAAAGCATACAAGGGCTTTAAAAAAGGGTTAAAGGAAGAAGGCTACGTCGAGGGTAAAAATCTTAAGATTGATTACCAGAATGCACAGAATAATCAAGATAATCTGAAGAGCATGAGTGAAAAATTGGTTAATGAGAAATCCGATTTAATGCTTGGTATTGCAACTCCTGCTGCTCAAAGTTTGGCAAATGCTAGTCAAGATATCCCAATTGTAGTTACCGCAGTCACCGACTTAAAGGCAGCTAAGCTAGTTAAGTCCGATGCTAAACCCGGTAAAAATGTTACTGGGACCACTGATATGGTTTCAATCGAGAGACAGATTAAGCTACTTCTATCAATTGTTCCCAAGGCTAAAACAATCGGTATTATGTACAATGCCGGTGAGTCAAATTCAAAAATTCAAGCAGATTTAGCTACAGCTGTTCTTAAAAAAGCAGGAGTCAAAGTTTTAATTAAGACAGCTAACTCAACTAACGATGTTCAACAAGTAACTGAAACTTTAGCTTCAAAGGTTGATGGTATTTTCGTTCCTACCGACAATACTTTCGATTCCGCTGCAGACGTTGTTGGTAAAGTTGTTAAAGAAAAGAAAGTGCCGCTAGTGGCAAGTTCAGTTGATCAAGTTAAAACTGGTGGACTTGCTTCAATCGGAATTGATTACGAATTACTTGGCGAACAAACTGGGAAAATGGCAGCTAAGATTTTAGCTGGTAAAGCTAAGCCAGCTGACATGCCGGTTGAGAAAGCTCATGACATGAAGTTAGTTGTCAACAAGAAAATGGCTAAGGCGCTTGGAATTGATCCCAAGTCAATCAAAGCACCTAAATAACTGTAAGAAGTATGATTCTGGTCGCTGATATCAGCGACCTTTTTTATTCTGCTAAAACATCCTCCTTCCCTTTTTCCAAATACAACTATTACAAAACTTGACTTTTTCTTCTTTTTTTCCTATAATTTTTTCATCAAGGTTGGAGGTATTTGATAATGAATATTTGTCAAAATTCACAACTGAATAACCGTTATTACTTTAGCTACTTTAGATAGTGTTTGAATTCATCAAGGTGAGTTCAAACAAAACGCAAGTTTGAGTTTATCTATGATGGCTAGAGCGATTTGTTTACGGTTAGCCACATAACTTTTAAGTGGCTAGGCGCAACTATTAAAATTACAAAATAATTTTTGTGATACCCACTTAGAAGTAAGTGGGTATTTTTTTATGGAGGATTGCAAAATGCAGATCAAAAAATTAATGGCGGGGCTAAGTTTAGCCGGATTACTCTTATTGGGTGGATGCAGCAATAATAAAAAAGCTGATAACAGTTCAGAAGTTAAGCATGTGGGGGTTTTGCAAGTTGTACAGCACCCATCCCTTGACAAAGCATATGCTNGAAGTAAGTGGGTATTTTTTTATGGAGGATTGCAAAATGCAGATCAAAAAATTAATGGCGGGGCTAAGTTTAGCCGGATTACTCTTATTGGGTGGATGCAGCAATAATAAAAAAGCTGATAACAGTTCAGAAGTTAAGCATGTGGGGGTTTTGCAAGTTGTACAGCACCCATCCCTTGACAAAGCATATGCTGGATTTAAAAAGGGTCTTAAAAAAGGTGGCTACGTTGAAGGTAAAAACCTTAAGATTGACTACCAAAATGCTCAAAATAGTCAAGACAACTTAAAGAGTATGAGTGAAAAACTTGTGAACGAAAAGTCAGACTTAATTCTTGGAATAGCAACTCCAGCAGCACAAAGTGTGGCTAACTCAACTCAAGATATCCCAGTAGTTGTTACTGCCGTAACGGATTTAAAAGCTGCAAAGTTAGTTGACTCGAATGCAAAACCAGGCAGAAATATTACTGGTACAACCGACATGGTTTCAATTGACAAGCAAATTAAATTGCTTTTATCAATTGTTCCAAAAGCTAAAACAATTGGTGTTATGTACAATGCCGGTGAATCAAATTCAAAGATTCAGGCAGATTTAGCAATTAAGGCTCTTAAAAAAGCTGGTGTAAAAGTAGTAGTTAAGACAGCTAATACAACTAATGACGTTCAACAAGTAACTGAAACTTTGGCAGGAAAAGTTCAAGGTATCTATGTTCCAACTGACAATACTTTTGCTTCGGCAGCTTCAATCATTGGTAAGGTTGTTAAAGAAAAGAAAATTCCGTTGGTTGCCGGCTCAACTGACCAAGTTAAAACTGGTGGTTTAGCTTCAATCGGTATCGACTATGAATCACTTGGCGAACAAACAGGAAAAATGGCTGCTAAAATTTTAGATGGCAAAGCTAAACCTGCTGATATGCCAGTTGAAAAAGCAGAAAAATTACAATTAGTTGTTAACAAAAAGATGGCTAAGGCCATTGGAATTGATCCTAATTCCATTAAGGCCCCCAAATAAATAGCAGAAAGGTAGCGTGAATGTAGAACAATGTTAAATACTTTTTGGGAATTACTTCTCTCAGCGTCCTCACAAGGATTGCTTTGGTCACTAATGGCCATTGGCGTATACTTAACTTTTCGGATTCTTGACTTGGCCGATATGACCGCAGAAGGCAGTTTTCCCTTGGGCGGAGCAATCGCCACAATGTGTCTAGTTAAAGGCGTTAACCCCTTTATAGCTACGCTAGCAGCTTTTGGCGGCGGTTTAATTGCAGGACTAGTGACAGGATTTTTAAATACTAAATTACGAATCCCGTCATTATTGGCTGGAATCATCACAATGACTGGCCTGTACTCGATTACTTCAAGGGTCATGCAAAATGCCGCTAATGTTTCTCTTTTAGGTAAAGAAACAATTTTCTCAATCGCGCAAAAATGGGGCTTATCCAGAAATAATGCAGTTATCGTTATGGGATTAATCATTGCCCTACTAGTAATAGCTTTACTTGTAATTTTCTTCAGAACTGAAATTGGTTTAGCAATGCGCGCAACTGGTGACAATCCACAAATGAGTGCCGCAAATGGTATCAAAACTGAGCAAATGAAGATTTTAGGTTACATGATTTCCAATGGTTGTATTGCTCTTTCTGGTGCGCTACTTGCCCAAAATAATGGCTTTGCCGACTTAAACTCTGGTGTAGGTACCCTAGTTATCGGTTTAGCTTCAATCATTATCGCAGAAGTTCTTGTACGCAACTTGCCAATCTGGGGACGCTTACTAACTTTAGTCTTGGGTGCAATTATTTACCGCTTGATTTTAGCGCTAGTTTTCCAGATGAACGTTGAACCCGCAGACGCCAAATTGGCTTCAGCCTTAGTTCTAGTTGTTTGTCTTGTATTACCTAATTTCCATTTACCGCGTAATCTAAAGGGAGGAAAAAATCATGCCAGAAGTACTAAAGATTAAAAATTTACACCAAACTTTTGAAAGTGGCACCGTTAATGAAAACAGAGTGCTGCGCGGCGTTAATTTAGATTTAGAGGCTGGTGATTTTGTTACCATTATCGGTAGTAATGGTGCTGGTAAATCCACTTTACTAAACAGTATTGCTGGAACCATTCCGGTGCAAGAAGGACAAATCGTTTTAAACGGAACTGATATTACCAAATTACCTGTTACCAAGCGTGCTAAAAATATAAGTCGAGTTTTTCAAGACCCTAAAATGGGAACAGCAGTAAGATTGACTGTAGAAGAAAACTTAGCCTTGGCAATGAAACGTGGACAAAGACGTGGCTTTCGTCCGGGAGTTAAAAAGCAAGATCGCAAGTTCTTCAAAAAACAACTCGCTCAGTTAGGACTTAACCTTGAAAACCGTTTGGATACAGAAATTGGTTTATTATCAGGTGGTCAACGTCAAGCAATTACATTATTAATGGCCACATTGCAACGGCCAGATTTAATTTTACTTGATGAGCACACTGCTGCTCTTGATCCCAAAACTTCAATCACAGTAATGGAATTAACCGAAAAGCTAATTAATGACCAAAAGCTAACTGCTTTCATGGTTACACACAACATGGAAGACGCTATTCGCTACGGTAATCGACTAATTATGTTGCATCAAGGAAAAGTTGCAGTTAACTTAGCAGGTGAAGAAAAGCAAAGCTTAACAGTGCCTAAGTTAATGGAATTATTCCAAAAGCAAGTTGGTGCTGAAGTTGAAGACGATGCTATGTTACTAGTATAAAAATAAAAAAGCTAATCTACATAAGTAGGTTAGCTTTTTATTATGAACTATGAAGATGTGTTTGAATTACTTTAACAAGATCATCAACTGGCTCTAAACAATCATTTTTTAACCATTCATCTATGACAGCGACTATACCGTTGCGGAAAAAAATTTTGTCATAGTAATTAGTACCTTGCTCCTTTTTACTATTTACAAATCTGTCAGCAATTCCGTTTTGTAAATTTAATTTAAAAAATAAACGATATAGCTCTTGATGTTCTTTAACATGCTGTAATAAATTTGAAAAAGATGGCTCTTCCATATCTTCTTGTATACGAACATACTCGCTAACTAGATATTCTCGAAGTTTATCAATTAAATCATAAATATCCGTGTAGTTATCATAAAACGAAGATCGATTAATTTGTGCTTTTTTACATATCGTAGTAACTTTTAAATCATGTAATTCATGATCTTTCAAAAGTTCAACTACTGCAGTTTGAATTTTCTTACGTGATTCTGTTCGCTTTCGTTTTTTGTCCATTACGTTTAATATAACCTTAAAATTGTCCTATTGCTTCTTTCTTAGTCCAATTATACTTATAATCAATTGAATTAAAGCCAAAAGTGTCATTATTTTGAAAGTAAATTTAACACCATAATAGTTTGCAGTTGAATTTGCATTATAAAAATGACTTGCACTAGTCATCACTTCCATAAAAACTGCAGTACCTAATGCACCACTTAGAGTCCTCAGAGCAGTTATAATTGCTGTTCCATTTGCCATCTCTTCTTTAGGCAAACTTTGCATTCCCCATGTAACTATCGGCATCATAAGACATCCAACACCCAAAAGACGAAGTAAATATAGTATACCTAATAAGAAAACATCCCTCGTTGAATTAATAAAGGTTATTCCAAAGCAACTAATCATAATTAGCAAACTGCCACTAATTGCCAACTTATTGATTCCAAACCGATCGTAGAACATCCCTGTAAGTGGATTAATTAGTGCCATTGCCAACGATCCTGGCAGCATTATTAGGGCAGAAACAACTGCTGATTTCTTCATCACTGTCTGAACTAATATTGGATAAATAGTTGAACTGCCCATCATTACAGCATATAAAAGCATACTAATAATTACCGCCATTCTAAACTTGCTATTTTTTAAAATTTTTAAGTTTAAGAAAGGTAAACCACTACTTATTTGTCTTCTACTAAAAATAAAGATTAGTATAATACCAATAACCAGTAAAATTATGCTCTCATATAAATTTGTACTGATGCTACTTAGTCCTACTAAAATCCCTGTTAAACCACCGATACACAATAATAATGAAACATAATCAAGTTGAATCTTATTCACTGGTAAAACATTTTTTACGCTAAAAGTAGCAAAAATAACAATTACTAATGAAATTATTCCTGTAATTAAAAATATACTGCGCCATCCCCAGGAATCAATTACTATCCCAGTCAGAGTTGGGGCAATTACGGGAGCAGCTCCTGAAGCTAGCCCTAAAATCCCCATAGCCGTACCTTGTTTTTCTGTAGGATAGAGCGTCATAATCACCACTTGTGTCAAGGGTAATACAATACCACTACCTAATGCTTGAAAAATACGACCTAATAATAAAACAGTAAAATTACTTCCATACCAACTAAGTAATGAACCAAATGAAAATAAAATCATTGAAGAAATAAATATTTGTCTTGTAGTATATCGTTTAATCAAATAAGCAGAAATAGGAACCATTATTGCCATTGCTAAACTAAAAGCGCTAGTAAGCCACTGTGCTTTTAGAGCAGTTAATGATAATTCCTGCATAATTTTAGGTAGAGCAGTTGTTAAAGATGTTTGCAATAAAGACGTAACAATTGCTCCAGTTAATAAAGTTGTAAAAACAAGATTAGCTTTTTTTGTTGTCATTTTTTATACTCCTTTTTTAATTGTTTCCAATTATATCTGTATAAAAAAAGCAAACAACCAACAATTTGTGTTGATTTGTTGGGAAATATAGAATTATGCCCTCTTATCAAAAGCCCAAATGGCATACCTTAATATGATACAACAATGACATTATCATAAAATTTATGTAGTTTCACTGATATACGTTTTGATAGTTAATATCAGTTTTTAAAAAAGGCAGCTATGGTTTTTCTTATCACACTTGTTTCTTTATATCATTTCAGAAACTATGTATCCACACGACAGAATAGAGAAAAAGAGAGAAAAACAAATTTTAGTATTAAAAAGGCAACTAACTTTATTTAAAGCTAGTCGCCTTTATGTGTTTATTTATATTTTAGAAGCTGTAATCTCATCGAACTCTGGATATGTTATGACTTCCAAATTGTTATTTACTACTTTTGACAGTTTGAAGGCAAGTAAATGAACTGGAATTGTCATAAAGAGAGCTGCAAACAGTTCATTAACATTAATCTTCAGGTCCAGTACCTCGTCTTTTGGATTTAAAACCTTATTTTTAGCAATGACTGTAATATGATCAGAATGTAGCCTCAAGAACTTTGCTAGTTTTTGAGACCTTTCCTCCAGCTTACCTTGTGGTTCAATGAAAATAAAGTGATCAGAATTATGCAATCCAATATATGGTCCATGCATATACTCTTCTAACTCTTTTCCTTGAGCAGTAATATGATCTGTTTCTGTCACTTTTGTTTCACCTTCACGTGCTACACCATATGCTGCTCCATAGCCAATGAAGAAGAGTCTTTCAATATCAGTATTTTGTTCTAAATATTGGTTTGTCCATTCTTCTGCAAGATTCACAACTGAAGGCAAGTTATCTGCTATTATTCCTAGTTCTTTCTTATCCTCTTCATAAAGTTCTTTTGATATCGTACCTGTCTGGTAGGATGCTTCTGCTGCAAACAGGATAAGTAACAGAATTGTGATACTATAGCCCAGTGTCACATATGGCATCTCCTCAATTCCAAATCCCATAGAAATCATTGAAGCGTTTGTTTTAGCAATTGGACTTTCCAAATCACTTGTAAAAACAAAAACGTCTATGTTTTTATCCACTAGTTCTTTTACAACTTTAATTGTCGAGGCACTGTGCCCACCCTGTGAGATAGCAATATAAAGAATGTCATCCCTAAAATTGCTGTGATAGTTAGCCGCTATCGATGGTTCTTCTACATAAACAGGGATACCCAATCTTTCAGTCATATATGGTACTGCTCCATAGGCAGCGTTAGAACTTGAGCCTGTTGCAAACAAAACAATTGAACTATATTTGTCTTTGTTTGACTTGTATTTTTCAACAAGTTTGTCCAGTAACTGTTGATAATCATTCAGTATCTTACTGTAGTTCTCTGCTTCTGACTTTATATAATATTCCATACTCTTCATAACAATAAATAATCCCTTTTATATTCCGTCCGAGAAATCATCATTCTCGTTTATTTCACTTGCATCGTCTTTTTCAAAAATTTGTGCAGTTTTCTTAGTAATATCAACTAAGTCCTGCATAAATTCTTCTTTATTTTTATATTCTTTGTATGTAGTTTCCAATAACGAACTCAAATTACACCCAGAAACTACACCAACTTTTTTATTCTTGTATGCTATTTCGGCAGCCTTTTTGTATGGTGTTCCACCAACTAAGTCTGTAAAAATAACAACTTCACCATCATTTATTTGTTTACTAATCTTTTCGTAAAGATCTGCCTCGCTCATTTCTTTTGTAAAATCAATGAAATTTTCTTCTTTTTGTTTACCTACAAAAAGTTCCAATGAATTTTGAAGAGATGAGGCAAATTTACCATGACCAACAACAATAACTTTTGCTTTATTCATTTGTGCGTTTCGCTCCAATTACATAATTCCTAACCATGAACATGCAATACACAGTACAAAGACTATCGCAATCAACACAATTGGTGAAACTTCCTTTTTCTTAAGTAGCCAATATAAGAAGAAAGTAAATCCTAATGGCAAAATATTTGGAAAGACTTTATCAAGAAAATCTTTCTGTAATGAAACACTGCCTATCTTTACCTTTAAAGACAAGGTAACGTACGAACTTATCAATGCACCAATTACTGTTAATCCCATAATTGAGGCAGATTTAGAAATGATAGTCGAGTTTTCTTGAATTACATCAATTGCTTTTGTTCCCATGTCATAACCTAAGTGGGCAAAAGGAATTCGACATAAGAAGATTGCTAAATAAACTAAGAAGAAAATAATCGGTCCCAATGGGTTGCCCTTAGAAGCAAACGAAGCACAAATTCCACCGACAATTGGCATAATAGTGAACCAGTAAATTGCATCCCCAATTCCGGCTAAGGGAGCAAATAATGCATTTTTTAATCCACTAATCGTTTTTCGATCAACTCGTTTTTCTTCCATACTTGTTAGTAATCCTAACAAAATAGAGACAAGTGGCGGACTAGTGTTGATAAAGTTCATATTGTCAACCATTGCTTCCGACATTGCTTCTTTATCATCACCAAAGATTTTTTTCCAAATTGGTATTTGAGTCCATGTCCATCCTGGAGCTTGCATACGCTCATAGTTAAATCCTAGTTGAAATAAGGACGCTCTTAAACCTAACTTGGTAATATCACTTTTACTAACCTTGGTATATTTCTGGTTTGCCTTAGATTCCATCTTCGCTACCCCCATTTTCTCTAACTTCATCTATTTGAGCTTGCAGCTTCTGATTTTGTTTATTATTAAAGAAATCAATCATTGCAAAAACCGCACCAATAACTGCAGCAGGCAGTACATTAGAATAGTTTATAAAGCTAGCGACTACAAAGCCTAATAGCAAATATGGAACATAATTGACTCTGAGTAAAACTTTTAATAGCATTGCAAAACCAACTGCTGGTAAAACCCCACCTGCTAATTCAAAGCCATGAATTAACCAAGTTGGCATTGCTTTGACAAGTGAAGCCATAGGTGCTTGAGCAGCATATGCTGACAAGAAAATAACTACGAAAAATGTGAGTGCCATTACTACAACAGAAAACCCAATAAAACGATTGAACTTTTTGGTATCTGCATTTTCTGCTGCCTTATCTAGTCCTGGCATAAAACCTGAAAACAATGAATAGTACATTAAAATGATGTATTGCATCAACATTGCAAATGGTAGCGAAAGTCCAACAGCTGTGGCCGGTGAAACGCTGGTTGTATGCGCAATTACTACTGTCATAATTCCGCAAACTGCTGGGTTTGGTGGCTGTGTTCCACCTGCATTAGTTAAACCAGCAAAAGTTAATTCAGCAATTCCCCCTGCTAATAATCCTGTCATAGGGTCGCCAAGAATCACACCAGTGATGGCACAACTAATGATTGGCCTAAAGATGTAGAGAGCTTCAGTGTATGAATCGACACCTGCAATAGCACCGAACACACTAAGCAAAATCCCTTGAAGTAAAGTTATTTGCATTTTTATCTCCTATTTAAAATCAATTGGTGTTTTCTTTTCTCCAGGAACATCCTGTATATAGGTATTAACGTTAGCATGCACCAACTTCATTAAATCGTCCTTATCTTTTTGATCAACATAGACTTTGTCTGTAACTTTTTCTTTTCCAGTTGAAAAGTGCATATTACCAACGTCTATTTCTTTTATTGGCACTCCCCCTTCGACCAACTTAACTGCATCACCTGGTGTTTTGACAATAATAAAAATTTTCTGTCTAGGTGCTGCTTTTCCAATAATATTGATGGTTTTTTCAATTGTAAAAAATCTCACCTGGGCACCTGAAGACTCAGAAGTACTTTTCATTAGTTTTTGTTGTAAAGGATCATTTGCTACATCGTCATTTGCTACTAATAGTAAATTAGCTCCTAAAGAACTAGTCCAAATTACACCGACTTGTCCGTGTATAAGTCTATTATCAATTCTTGTTAATAAAATATTTGGTTCACTCATCGACTTTTCCTCCTATGATTATGGTCCGGACCAATTAACTAAATAATAATTGAAAGCGATATCAATGTCAACAAAAAGTTTTAAACAAACTATACTTTTGCTATACTTTAGGTGAATAAATATCTGTTTATTGGTACGGACCTATGATTTGGAAGGAAATATGAACGAAAATACTACAGAGCCAAAATATCAAAAGTTGGTTAAGCAAATGAAAGCCTATATTCAGGAAAACATGAAAACTAATCAGAAAATATTGAGCGAGCGAGAAATTGCACAGCGTTTGAGTATTAGCAGATACACTGTACGAAAGGCCCTTGATGAACTTGAAAAGAAAGGATACATTTATAAAGTTCATGGGAAAGGAACTTTTGTATCTGAAAAATCTGTTCCAACCGCTTTAAATGAAATCTACAGTTTTACCGAACAGATGGAACAGCTCGGTAAAAAACCAAAGATGGAATTACTAGAGTTTAAGGTTTTTATACCCAATCAGGAACTTGCTTCTAAACTCCATGTTGCTACTCAAGACAAAGTAATTAAACTTAAATATCTACGAACAGCAGATGATGTTCCAATGATGATCGAAGAAACCTATCTTCCGTATTCTAAATTTCCAACACTGACAGTTGATGCACTTTCTAAAAATTCACTTTACTCAATTATGAAAACTGAGTTTAATCAAAGCATTCATGTTGTTAGTGAATCCATGAGAGCTAGTCTAATTTCTTCAAATGAAGCAAAACTGTTAAAAGTTGAAGATGGTTCTCCCTGCCTCAATGTGAGACGGACTTCATTCAATAAGTTAAATGAACCAATTGAATTTACTTCCTGTATTGCCCGAGGTGATCAATTTGTCTACAATTGCAAATATATACATCAGGATTAATTTCTTTTATTGTATGCAAAAGCCCTACTGCTAAATAGCAGTAGGGCTTTTTATATTTGGTCAGTAAGGTTTTTCTTAATTATTGAATTTTTTACTACCTAATTTCATATGGAAGTTGGGATCCTTTGGTGAATTTGGATCAAAGCCTAAAACAGTTGGAACAATCGAAGCCATTACTTGAAGCAACATTGGGAAAATAAAGGTTGCAAAGTCTTGAGGCACATCTACATCATAGCCAAAATGATTACCGTTGTTGCTATCTGAAGTGTCAACCAAATACAAGTTATTTGTCCAATCACCAAGTACCTCAATCATTTTTTCACAACGTGGTTCAGTACCATTATCCAAAATTATGACTGTAGCCTTCTCATTCATTGCATTATAAATACCATGAATAAACTCATCGAAATCATAACCGGTTACAGGGAGCCGACAAGTTTCCAGCACTTTCAAAGCGCCTTCCAAAACATCTCCATACAGCATCCCTGGTCCAACAACGCGTAGATTATCCATCTTCGCTAATTTTTCTTTATGTTCTTCGACCCAATCATAAGCTCTTTGGTATGCATGAGGGAATTGATCTAAGGTAGTATTCAAGTCTTTTAAGTCCTGATCAAATTGATCTTGGCTTAAGTTACCATTTGCTAAACCAATATAGTCAGCTAAAAGCAACAAATTGAGCTTAGTTGAGTAATATCCCTTAGTTTTAGCCCCAGCCTTTTCTTCTCCAATGTTAACTGTCAAAACTTCATCAGCAATTTGATCAATGTAAGCATCTTTTTCTCCAGCCATTGTGCCAATAACACATCCAGCTTCTTTGGCTGTTTTCATTGCATCAAATGTACTAAAGCTACTACCACCTTGGGAAATACCGATAAGCAAAGTGTGAGAATTATCGCCAACAAAGAAGTCTGGAGTAAGCATGAATGGATAAAAAGCTAGTACTTCTATACCAGAGCGCTTACGCATTAATGATTGCATTTGCAATCCAGAGTGATAACTGGTGCCTGAGCCTGTAATGATAATCTTTTTAATGTCTCTTTTTGCTACACTTGCAAAAAGTTCTTTACTTCCCTCGACAATCTTCTTTAATTGATCTGGTGTGCTTGAAATATATTGTTGAATTAAATTCATTTTATCTCCTTATAAAATTCCAATTACGTGTAATAAAATACCTAAAATCAAAACTCCAATAGTTAGTTTTGAAACACTGACTTTCTTTCTGATTAAGCAAAAGACAAGCAAAGTAGTTAATAGTGGCAATAGTTTTGGCATAATTTGATCAAAAATGGTTTGCAGCTTTACAGTCGCACCAGTCATTGAGAACTTAAGTGGTGTAACAACTGGTAACATAGTTGCAACCATTCCACCTACTACCATCATGCCGATAATGCCAACTATCTGCATTATTTGATCCATGACGCCATTTTTCTGAACTTCGTCCAAAGACTCGACGCCCCATTTATAACCGTATTTTAAGCCAAAAATTCTTATTAGAGTTGCAGGTAAGTTATAAAGAACAAAGAAGAGGATTGGGCCTAAAATACTACCTTGCTTGGCAAATGAGGCACCAATACCAGCCGCAATGACACGGAAAGTACCGAAGAGAATTGAATCCCCGATTCCAGAAAATGGAGCCATTAAAGCTGCTTTAACAGAGTTAATTGAATCTGGGTCAATTGCTGAAGGATTGTTTGCATATTGCTCTTCCATTGCAGAAGAAATTCCCATAATCATTGGTGTCATAGCAGGCGTACAATTGAACAAAGCCAAATGACGCTTTAATGCAGCCGCTCTATCCTTTGTGTTTGAATATAGCCTTTTAATTGCTGGCTCCATTGCGTATGCATAACCAATGTTCTGCATTTTCTCGTAGTTAAATCCACCTTGCAATGCAAATCCTCGCCAGAAAATTGAACGTAAATCTTTTTTAGTTAGTTTTTTGTCAGTCAAAATCAATCGCCCCCTCAGTTAGGTTGTCTTCTGTTTTCTCAGATTTAGTTTCATCCTTGCCATTCGGCTTTTTACCATTATTACCAAACAAAACGATAATAATTGCCATACAAATTGCAAGCACTGCAATTCCTGTGATATCTAATTTTAGATATGCACATAATAAGAACCCCAAGAAAAAGAAAACAAATAGTTTCTTTGAAAATAACATATCTAGCAGTAGCGCAAATCCAACGGATGGAAGTAAGTTACCTGCTACAGTTAATCCATCTAAAATCACCTTTGGAATAGCATTAATAATCAAATTAATCTTTGATGCTCCCAATAGCATTGCTAAAAATGTTGGAATAAATGCACTGAGGAAGAACAGAATTGTTGTTGACAGCAGCATTAGATTGATTCCTCTAAAGTTAGCGGTCTCGGCATATTTATCTGCTTTATGGGAAAACCATAAGTTAACTACTCTAACCAAAGTTCCTAAGTTAGCTGCTAAAACTGCCACTGGTACCGCAATAGTTAAAGCAATTCCAATTCCCTTATGGGAAATTATTGCTAGCGCAGTTCCAATTACACCACCGGTAACATAATCAGGTGGTGTTGATACACCGATCCCAGCAATTCCCATCCAAATAAGTTCTAGCTGGGCTCCAATAATAATACCTTGCTTAATATCTCCTAAAGCAAGTCCAACAAAAACACTTAGTACAATTGGTCTGCCAAATAAAGTTGCACCCAAGACACGTTCATCTAGGATACCTATTCCGGCAATTAAACCAATCAGTAGAGCTTGTACCATTAGTCATCACTCCTTAAGTAAATCATCGAGATCTAGTTTCTTATCTCGAGGTAGCATTCTAAAATCTAGTTCAACGCCTAATTTCTGAATTTCTTTTAGGTCCTCAATATCTTGATCAGAAACTGCTACATAATCATTTAGTTTCTTTTTACCTTCTTCAAATTTTAAGCCGCCCACATTTAATTCTTTAATTGTTCCATTTGAATTTTTTATTAATTGCAAGGCATCCTGAATATTTCTGACTAAAACCAACACCTGTGCCTTTTTAGCAGAAGCAAATTTTTCAACGATTGGTCCAGATTCAGCAACACTACGAATATATAAAGTCACTCCTGCAGGCTTGGCCAAGTTTAAAGCCATTGCCTTAACCTTATCTTTCTGTGCTTCATCGTTTGCTACCAAAATTGTATTAGCCCCTGAATTAGAAGTCCAACCGATTGCAACTTGTCCATGTAGCAAGCGCTCGTCAACTCTTACTAATTTAAGCATTATTCTCAACCCCTTCTCTTACTTTTTCACCAACATCAACTATTCCTGCTATCCCTGCATTTTTTAATTGATTGACAAGATCACTTGTACTTATGTCAGCTGAATCTGTAGTCAGTAATGTTAAAAGCATTGGCAAATTAAGTCCTGAAAGCAAAGTGAAATGATGTCCCTGCAACAAGAGCTCCATAAAAATATTAGTTGCACTTCCACCAAACAAGTCTGTTAATACAATTAAATTCGACTCATCAACAGAGCTAATCATCGCTTCAATTTCTTCTTTAGCTTTAATTGATGACTTATCTTTAGTCATCCCAAAGCAGTTAACATTTTTAATTGGCCCAACAATTAGCTCAGCCGTTTTTTTAAATTCATAGCTCAAATTGCCATGAGTAGCTAAAATAATATCTTTCACATAAAATCCTCCCTTTTTGCTTTTAATTTCTTTCAATTATCTAAAAGCAAAAAGTGTGCCAAGTTAGTGTGCATGAAACTAGTCATGCATAATCAAGTCTCTAATATAAGCGGTTTCAGGGTCGTTGATCTTAATTGCAAAACTATTTTCTAGCACACTATTATATTTTTTTAGAACACTAAAGCAGTTGTCCCTAACAATTAATTTGTTATCGCCATTATATTCTTTAATCTCATTTCCCCGAATGATTCTTTCAATCATGTTGGCAATATGAACATATAAAGATATTTGTACACGATTTGAAATTTTCTTGTTTAAATCTTGCTGAACTTCTTGAATGTACTTACCAATAACATTCATAACTTTGTTGGGCGAAATAATCGTTAAGGAATCCAAAATTCGATCTAATGAAAAGTTCTTAATTAACTGTTTTTCCCATGACTCAAGGTTATCTTGACTAGAATATGGTTTTAGAACAGCTTCTAAGTCTTTGATTTTTTCACCGGTCATTATTTCTTCAAGACCAAAGTAAGGTATTCCTTCAACATCAGGATTATCAATTCCTACAATCGCAACAACATTTTTCTTCTTAAGCAAATCTGAATCTTGGTAATTAACTAGCTCCTTATAGTCATATGCTTCCACTTGCATATTCACTAAACCATGAAAACTTTGGCTTAAAATGTTTTTTATTCTCTGTGCACTACCCATTCCTGTCATACATGTAGTTATGATTGTTGCGGGAACTGATAATTTTGGAACACATAGCTTACTTTCAATTGTATTTTTAGGTAAATTTCCCTGAATTGTTTGTAGATCTTTTTTCAACATTAATTGGTTACCGATCTCAAGCATAATGGACATACTGACATTATTAATTACGAGTAGTTCACAATCACACTCATTTTGGATAGGTTCAATAATCGATTCCAGTGCACCCATATCCATCAGAACGACCAGACCTTCTTGTGGATTAATCCTTTTAATTAAGTCTTTCAAATAACTAATCATTTCTGCTCTGGAAACGTCTGGTTTCAAATCAACTGGAGTATAAATTGCATTTTGTAAAAAGTGATTACAAGTGTCACTCATACTACTGGCAGTGGCATAACCGTGAGCAACTAAAATTGCTGGTATCTGTGGTAAAACCGTCAAATCATTATTAGAAATCAAAATTGCCAACCAAATGCGATCACATTTTCTCAAGCTAACTTCAAAATGCATTTCGATTAATGGAGCCAATTTATCAATTATCTGTATTTCTGGGCTGAAGAGTTTATTAACTAAACTAAGATTCATGTCTTTAGTAAAATCAATACTTGCTTCATTTCGCATTAAATAGTAAATATAGATTGCTAAATCGTATAGGGATAGGTTTTTAAGATTTAAAAAATCTATCTGAGCCACATCAAAAATACTTGTTATTGCATCAGTGTAATCTGCAATAATTGACCGTTCTGTACTATAAAGCGAATACAGAATTTCGTGAGTTTCTTGTTGAACAATTTCATAATAAGGTTTCCTTTTTTTAACATTACCTAGCTGTAGTTGATCTAGCCTTTGCCACGAATATGACATTTTTGAAAAAAACTCTTTATCATCAATACAAATATGATCTTTTTCCGTATCGTCTGGATGAAAAATTAATTTGTTTTTTTCTTGCGTCATTGCAAAGTTAGTTGTACGTTGCTGCTTTAAAATACTACTTGGTAAATCACCAATCTTAATCTCAACTCGCTGCTTGTTTATAGCTTGTGCATATTTTTTGGCCACAATATTTTGAAGCAAATTCTTTAGTTCCCCAACATTAGCTTTAAAATGGCAATGATTAATCAAACCAATACACTGTTTTGAAATTTCGATATCACAATTAATTCTTTTTGCTTGCTCAATTAGCAAAGTAGTCGTTAAAGCTCTTTTCTCATAGGTCCCTCTCTGATCAAGTGTAGGCAGCTTAATTTTTATTGGGATTCTGCGTAAAAATGTATTTAAGAAGTTCTCTTCTTTTTCAGTTGTTGCAAAGTATAGTCTAGTTCTACTTTCGATTTTTTTAGCGTCATTACCAACCGGAGAATATTTCCCAGTGTCTAAATATGTGAATAACTTTTCTTGTCCTTCTGGACTTAATCGGTGTACTTCGTCTAAAAATAAAATCCCGTCGTTAGCTGATGCAAGTGCCCCTGCCTTATCACTGTCTGCTCCAGTAAACGATCCTTTTACGTAACCAAAAAGAACACTAGACAATAATTCAGGGTTATTAGCATACTGCGCACAGTTAATAACGATCAATTGTGCATCAGTATTTAAAACACCATATGATTTTGCGTATTGAAATAATTTTTTGATTAAAAAAGTTTTACCTGTCCCAGACTCACCAAAAGTGATTGCTGGCAGACCTGCAGGCGGATATAGTAATGATGCTTTTAGTTGCTCAATTACTTCTTTTAAGCTTCCATTCCAACCGATAATTTCTTTCCAAAGATCATCTTGATATTCATTTTTGAAGTCTTTAATACTATCGTAAGTACTTGTAGAATATGTGTTTTTGTCAAAACGCAGATAAATTACCGGTCTTGTGTTAATTTTAATTAGCTTTTTTCTTTTATATAATTGATTGAGTTTTTTACTTATCACCGAACGCTCAGCATCAGTTTTTTCAACGACAAAATTCGTTGTTGGTGCTTCCATCAAATCATAATTTCTCATGAATAACTGCGTTTGTCGTTTGACTAAGTCCAATATTTCAATTTCTAGATCACTCATAATTTCATGCCTCCCTTTTCCTAAAATGTATCACATGATTAATTAATAAATTTATCAGCTTTTATTTATCATATTTAAGAATACTTTTCAAATCACATTAAGCTTATATCCTTTCATATCAAGCAAAAAGAATTTGGAAATTCCAAATTCTTTTTAATTGATTATCTATTTTTTAATAGCAAGGAACTATTTTTGTTCCTTCTCTAATTCTGCTATCTGCTTAGACATTTCTTGAATCTGGGAAATAGGAATCGAAGTGTCAGCCATCATTTCATCTCGCTTGTATCTTAACAAGCTTAATTCAGCATCTGTATCCTTACTTGCTGCATTTGGCAACAGTAACTTGCCTTTAGCAATTTGCCACTTTGAAAAATTCAACTCGTTTATGATACTTTTATCATGCGTAACGATTATTACGGAAAAAGGATAATTTTTTAGAAATGAAGTTAATGCTGTTATAGACGAAATATCTAAGAAGTTATCTGGTTCATCAAGTATTAACATATTATGTTCACCTAACAAAATTTGAGCTAACTTATAGCACACTAATTGTCCCCCACTCAGGCTTGATACTGACATATTCAAACAATTACCTAAGTGTAAGTCGCCCAATAGCTGCCTAGTAGTCGTTTCATCAAAAACAGTGCTTTTTTTGATTTCATTACCGACTTTTTTAGAGTTGTTAACCTCACTTATAACATCTTGTGTAAAAAAGCCTATTTTTGCTTTAGGATTTATCCACTCAGCTAATAAATTGTTTATCAATTCAGTCAAAAAGAATGTTTTTCCACAGCCGTTTTCCCCAGTCAAAATAATTTTCTCTTTATTCTTTATTTTTAATGTTTCATCAATTTTGAAAAGCGCTCTATTTTCCCGATAAATAGTTTGTGCATCAATTCTTAACAAACTGTCTTTTGCCTTCAACTCTAAGTTAGAGACTTTAAAATATTCAATGTAATTGGATGCCGCGTAACAGGCTTTTTTAATTGACTCATTTCGCGGTCTATCTTTTTAGACATAATTTTGCTTGAGTGCAATAGCTTTTTTTCAATTTTATTCGAGTCCTTTATTTTCCAATCAGACCAAGAGCTATTCTTTTTCTTCTTAGTCGCACTATGTCCTTTACTCTCCAATTGCCTTTGTACTTTTCTTAAGTTGTTAATTTTCTTTTTCTTTAATTGATATTGTGTTTCTTCACGCCGTATATCATCTTCTTCCTTTTTTTGATACTCAACATATGTTCCCTTAAATTCATTGACGCTATTATCTTCGATATACCAAACGGTATTTACAACTTCTCTAAGAAATTCTTGGTCATGGCTTACGATTAGCACCGGCTTACTGAAACTATTAAGCGTCTCAACCAACCATTTTTGTTGAACAATATCTAAATTAGCTGTCGGCTCATCAAGTAATAACACAGCTTGTTTACTTTTATTTACCTTTTTGATTGCAGAAGCAATAGCTTCTTTTTCCTTTTCTCCCCCACTTTTTCTGTCATGATTTAAAAGCTGTGGCACCATATATGTATCACAAAGCCTTACTATATTTTCTTTTATGTCCATTGTGCTTGGCTGCTTATTAATTATTCTTAACATAGTAGTCTTGCCAGAGCCGTTAAGTCCTATTAAGCCTATTTTTTGGTGTTGAGTGATGCTTAAGTTGGCAGCAGTGAATAGTTCTTGGCCATTATTGTTTACTTGTAGATTTACAATTTTTATATATTCCATAACTAATCTCCTTACATGTTTAGCATAAAGACTGATATGCAAGTATATTTAAAGTTTTGATATTTTTAGTAAGACACGTTCAAACTCACCACTGAACTTCGTTATAAAGAAAAAAGATCAATATGTTATTAACATATTGATCTTAGTTTTTTATTCAGATAAACAAAAAATTATCGTATGCGGTAAGACAGTCTAGTAAGATTGATTGGCTCACAAAGACTAGCAAAAGATAGTGCATCTTCTATATCAATATCTTTAACATTTAAATTCAAGTGCATATTTAATCTTTTGCTAATCATCTTTATAATTCCTTAATTTTTATTGTTTATTATACACGTTTTTGCACTTAATGGGCAAAAATTTAATCAGACCTACCATAGCCTCTTTAAAAATTTCCACCAACGTTTTATTTTAATTAACCGTATCCTCAATACTGCTTTGGAAATCCTCTTCATATTTCAGTCCATGTATGCAAGCTAAAGGAATATTAACTCCGCGTTGACCCATTACTAAGCCTGCAGCAGACGCCAACATGTCACACAGTGTTTCAGCAGTTCCGGCAGCTTCATTAATTCTTAAACCTTTTAGACCATACAATCCGACAGCTATTTGGTTTGCACCCTTTTTATCTTTCCTTCCATCACTATCAGTGATAATCACACCAACTTTAACACCTAATTCTTGTAAAAAAGTTTGGCTAATTTTTTGCGCAGACGCATCACAATTTTTCGGTAAGGTAATTGCAGTATTATTTTCGCCCTTATCCACTCCGCCACTAGTCAAGCAAAGTCCATTAGGTAACCATGCCCCAATATAGCCATCATCCATTTCTAGCCTTTTGCCAGTTGGATCCCCAGTTTGATCAATTATCACTTGAATTATACGAGAATCCTTTCTTAAAATTTGTTTATGAATTTTCTGTGCTAAAGCAGAAGGTACTACTTGGTTTAAGTCGACAATATTACCTTCTGCCAACGAGCATATTTTAGAAGCCACACAAATAATATCGCCATTGGACACATTAAATTTCTCTTTTTTTATAGTTTTTGCCAATACTTTTGGCAAGTCACATGCTGTAGTAATTTTTGGTACACCATTAAGTTCGCTAATTGTAATCATCTTTGTCCCTCTACAATATTTTTCGCCTTCTAATAACAAAATATCATTTATATAAAAATAAAAAGTTTCACTCACAATTGCAAGTGAAACTTTTTTTAGTATAAATACTTCTTTACTGCCTCTTTAGGATTCATCCCCGCACGAATTTTCAATTCTAATTCAATCGCTACATCAGCAATGATTGATTGTGGGTCAATCACCTTATAAGGATGATCAGGGGCTTTTTCTTGGGCTAAAGAAAGTTCGGTACAGCCTAACAAAATAACGTTACAGCCGTACTCATCATGCATCTTACGCAAAATACTATGATATAGTTCTGCGTCCACTACACCCATTTGCTTGATGTTAGTATAAATCAGTTCAGTAACCATCGGCTGAATTTCAGGACCACCCAGTTCTGCCTGACGGCCAACTGCCGTAATTTCATCAACATATAAATGGTCATAAATTGATCCCTCAGTCGCAATTACGCCAATTTTCTGCTCATTAGGATATTCTTCAACAAACCGGTGCACTGCAATCCGCATCATATGCAAGAAAGGGACATCAGTTAGACTAGCAAGGTCATCATAAAAATAGTGTGCTGTATTACACGGCATAATAAAGAAATCAGGACCTAATTGCGCCTGTTGTAAAACATCCTCACGCAAATTGATAAAAAAGTTTGGTTTGGAATGGTCTTTAATATAGGCTGTTCGATCAGGTACTTGGGCGTCATTAACCAAAACATAATTTAAATAGTCTTGGTCTTTAGTGATTTTAATTCGGTGGTTAAGTTGTCTTGCAAGACTTTCTGTTGCAATTGTTCCCATACCACCAAGAATTGTAAAAAAGTTTCTCATTTTTGCGCTTTTCTCACTATTTAAAGTGCTCGTTCTGTCCTTCCAGCTCATTAATCATTTGCTGGGCTACATTGATGTCAGAAGGATAAGGAGTATTGACACCACGAACTTTTTGGAAGCCATCTTCACCCTTACCACAGATTAGAACGACGTCACCATTTTTTGACATACTAATTGCATCATAAATTGCTTTTTGTCGATCTAATTCGATTGTGACATCAACTTTAGAGTGATCAATTCCCGCGTCAATTTCTTGGCAGATTTCCATTGGATCTTCAAAACCTGGATCATCAGTTGTCAAAAAGGCCTTGTCAGCATAGGCATTCAAGCTCTTACTAAAACCAGGACGTCGTGAAATACCCTTATCACCAGGTGCACCGACTACTACTATGATTTTTGGATTATCAAATTCGCGTTGCATGAAGCCCATTAAAGCCA
>NZ_PDKP01000011.1 GCF_002837055.1 Lactobacillus apis
AATGTTGAGTAACTCAAGAATGTCATCATCCCACTTTAAGTCGTGGATATTAAAAAGCATTGTCCTTGATGCATTGGTGTAATCCGTAATGTGAGCTTCACCATCAGTTAACTTCCATAATAACCAGCTATCAATGGTGCCAAATAGAAGATCTCCCTTTTCGGCTTTTTCTTGTGCGCCCTCAACGTGATCCAAAATCCAACGAATCTTAGTTGCACTGAAATACGGGTCAATGATTAAACCAGTTTTCTTATGAATCATCTCACCATAACCATCAGCCTTGAGCTTCTCCGCCAATTCTGTGGTCTGTCTTGACTGCCAAACAATTGCATTATAAATCGGTTTACCAGTTTTTCGATCCCAAATAACAGTCGTTTCACGCTGATTTGTAATCCCAATTCCCTTAATTTGTTCTGGGCGAATTCCCGAATTTATAATGGTATTAGCAATGGTAGTTTGAACAGCGTGCCAGATTTCTTCGGCCTTATGTTCAACCCAACCGGGTTGCGGAAAATACTGTGAAAATTCCTTTTGTGAAGCAGAAACCTTGTGGCCCTCATGATCAAAGATCATTGCTCTAGTTGATGTTGTACCTTCATCAATTGCCATAATGTATTCTTTTAACATATTGTGTTGTGTTTCCTTCCTAGAAGAAAGCGATTTACTACAATTCTACTATTTGCCGCTTTTTTTACAAGAAATAATTATAACATTACACCTGTTTTACGTTATACTTGGGACATAAAGTTTTGATTAAAAAGAGGATACATAATAATGAAAAAAGAAATTATTGCTCTAACCATTGCGGGAAACGATAGCGATGGTAGTGCAGGCATGACTGCCGATCTCCACTCGTTTTACGCACGTGGAGTGTACGGAATGGGATTACTAACTGCGGCAGTTGCTGGGAACACTACTGGTATTTTTGCGCAAGAAGTTATGCCTATTCCATTTATCCAAAAGCAATTTGAAGTCTTAAATGACGACTTCAAAATTGATGCATTAAAGACTGGTATGCTTGCCAACAAAGAAGTTATTGGCTGTGTTGCTGAAAATCTGCGTAAATATGACATGGGTAAAATTGTCCTTGATCCCGTTATTATGACCAAACATGGTGATACCCTCTTAGATGATGATGCTTATCAGGCCTTTTTAGACGACCTGATGCCACTAGCTGACATCATTACGCCTAATTTTTATGAACAGAAAAAGTTAACTGGACTTGAATTAGCTACACCAGATGAAGTACGTCAAGGTGCTAAGAAACTGCAAGCAATGGGTGCTAAAAATGTCTTAATGAAGGGCCGCCATGACGATACCAGTCAGTCTAAGGTAACTGACGTGTTACTAGCTGAAGATGGTAAGTTCTACGAATTCACCAAGCCTTTCATCAATACTGAAAGAATTAACGGCACAGGAGATACCCTATCCGCCGTTATTGCCGCTGAATTAGCTAAAGGCAATTCTATTCTTGATAGTGTCAGGATTGCCAAGGAATTTACTTATGAAGCAATTGCCCACCCAATTGAAGTCGGCTCAAAATATGGTCCAATTAATCATTTCGCAGCGCAAGAAGATACGAAGTAATTATCTTTTGCCCCTCCTGCTCCTTTAAGATATACTTTAACGAGATAGTAATAGTTGGAGTGGTTTTTATGGCAAACAAAACAATTAAAATTGCATATTTATACGAAGATTTGATGAATACTTACGGTGATTCCGGAGATGTCAAAATCATTCGCTACTTGTTAAAAAAGCAAGGCTATTCAACCCAAATTGATAACGTCTCTTTAGGTGATGAATTTAATGCCTTTGACTACGACTTCGTCTTTTTTGGCGGTGGTCAGGACTTTGAGCAAACGGTCATTGCTAAGGACTTGCCAAGACACAAGGAAACTTTAACTAAATACATCAATGACGGTAAGCCGATGCTAGGAGTTTGTGGTGGCTATCAGCTTGTTGGCACTTATTACAAAACTAATTCCGGTGTCACAATTAAAGGCCTAGACATTCTACCGTTTCATACCGTTTTTAAAGCAGATAAGCGAATGATTGGCGATACCCGCTATATGAGTGAATGGGGCGAAGTTAGAGCCTTTGAAAACCACTCCGGTCAGACTTACTTTGACGATTCAGATAAGTTGCATCCCCTGGGTGAAATGATTGAAGGTTACGGCAATAATCCCCAAGATCATGTTGAAGGGCTCCGCTACCGCAATTTTATCGGAACCTATTCACATGGTCCGCTCTTAAAAAATCTCAATGTTGCTAATGCCATTGTCAAAATGATTTTATCTTGGCACGATGAACGAGTTAGCGCATAAATATAATGAAAAAGTAATCGTTAATTTTTTCTGTTTTCAAGCGGGAATATTTAACGATTTCTTTTTTAATCAAAACAATAATTAGATTAATTTTTAGCAAAAAGGTGATAGTTGTGGCAACAGCACAAGACGTTGCAACACTTGCCGGTGTCTCTATCGGCTCTGTTTCAAATTACCTAAACGGTAAACAGCAAAGAAAAAGCACAGCAGAAAAAATCAAAAAAGCAATGGAACAACTGGATTACCATCAAAATATTATTGCCAGTGGTTTAAAGAAAAACAAGACTATGTCAATTGGAATTGTAATTAATCAACTAACTGACTTTTTTTCTATGTCCATCGTTTCAGCAATTGAAGCTTACGTTGAACAATTTGGCTACAGCATCATTGTTTGCGATTACCATGATGATAAAAAACGTTTTGAACAAAAGTTGGACTTTTTATTGGATCACTCAGTTGATGCCATTATTGTCTTCCACCAAGATTTTGCTACCAAAATGCTGAAAAAAGTGGCTGCAGAACATATTCCAATTGTTGCAATCGATGCGCCAATCAGAGGCCTCAAATCAGATGTTGTTGTAGTTAATAACTATGAATCATCAAAAATTGGTGTTAACTACCTAATTAATAAGGGTCATCACAAAATCGGCATCATCACCGGAACGGCTAAAAACTACATTTCGCGGGAAAGACAACGTGGCTATGAAGATGCTCTAAAGGAACATCAACTTCAAAACGATCAAACAACAATTTGGATCGGTGACTATTCCATTCAATCAGGTTGTGATGGTTTTAACGAACTAATTACTAAAAATCCAGATCTCGATGCTCTGTTTATTATCAATTATTATATGTCTCTAGGGGCAATCAAAGCCTATCGTGAAAGTAACTTACACCCTAAAATTGAATTTCTTGTATACGATCACTTTTTTGTTAATGATCTCTTCTTCCCTGAAATAAGTTCAATTGAACAGCCTGTCGATCAAATAGGCACAACCGCAGGAAAACTATTAATTAATCGCCTATCCAAACCAAATAGCAGTGATTTTCAGACCGTTTACTGTAATAATATTCTTCGCTTAAAATAGAAAGCGCTTGCTTTTACCCACTATTGAGCTTATAATTAACCTGTAATTTGAAATGATTCATTTTTAAAGTATCTGTATTATTTTAGAAATGATGAGATTTAAATTTTTTATTTTGTTAAAACTTGAATCGATTCAAGTTAAGGAGGAAAAAATGAATATCTTATTAGCATGTGGCGGTGGCATGAGTTCATCAATTTTGGCAACAGCTTTAGCAAAAGAAGCTGCTGGCCATCAGCAAGACTGGAATGTCCACGAAACTAGTATTGACAAAGTTGAAGATGACTTGAATGAAAACGACTATCAAGTGATTTTACTAGCACCTCAAGTGTCTTTTAAAAAGAATGACTTCGAAGAAGTAGCAGCAGAAAAGAATGCCAAGTTCGTTTTGATTCCAATGACAATGTATACTCCCGCTAAAGTGGACAAATTGTATGAGCTAATCGTAAAGGAGACAGAATAATGAATTTTGATACGATTTCTGCAAAAATGGGGCAAGTTGCTAACAACCGCTACTTGACTGCTATCAGAGACGGTATGTCAGTAATTATCCCTGTATCAATTATTGGCTCATTTTTCACTATTTTATTAAACTTGCCAATTGATGCTTGGAAAAACTTTATTCAACCATATGCATCAATGCTATCAGTACCAATGTATTATTCCATCAACTTGATGGCGATTTATTGTGTTTTTTCAATTACCTCACATTTATCGAAGTACTATAAAATTGACCCAATCTCAACTAGTGTTTTGGCCGAAATGTCATTTTTTATCTTAGCAATTAATCCAATTGTCCTTGATAAAGCCAAGGCCGGTATTGCACCTGGAACTTACATGTCAATTGGTAATATGGGGGCTCAAGGACTCTTTACTGCCATTCTTTGTGCAATCTTTTCGACTGAAGTTGTTCGTCTCTTCACTCAACACAATTGGGTAATCAAGATGCCTGATGGTGTACCAGCTGCTGTTGGTAAATCGTTCAGTGCCCTACTTCCTGGTATTTTAATTATTGTCGTTTCATTCGTTTTGAAAGAAATCTTCAAGCTTGATATTAATGCCATTTTAACCTGGGTATTCTCACCAATTGGTTACTTTGGCCGTGATAACTTCTTATCAGCAATCATTCCTGTGTTCTTAATCACTATCATTTGGTTGTTTGGTGTACACGGAATGGTTATTGCTACACCAATTCTTTACCCATACTGGTATGCTAACCTTAACGCTAACGTTGCTGCAGTTGCTCATGGTCAAGCTCCAGTTCACTTCATGACGGAGCAGTTTTTCCAATGGTTTGTTTGGATTGGTGGTGCTGGTGCTACCCTTTCACTCGCAATTCTTTTAGCTTTTGCTGGAAAATCTAAGTTTAGTAAAACAATGGGTGCTGTAACTTTGGTACCAGCAATTTTCAACATTAACGAACCTCTGATTTTCGGTATTCCAATCATTATGAACCCATACTTTGCTATTCCATTTGTTTTAGCACCTACTGCAATGGCAGCTATGACTTATGTGGCAATGAAATTACATCTTGTAGCTTATACAACCGCAGTTGCACCTTGGACTTTGCCCGGACCAATTGGCGCTTGGATGGCAACAGGATTTGATTGGCGCGCCATCGTTTTATGTATTGTTAACATTTTGATTTCCCTAGTTATTTACTACCCATTCTTCAAGATGTTCGATAATAATCAACTGAAACTAGAGCAAGGAGCAAAAGAATAATGTACGGAATTTCGGTTTATCCAAATAAAAGTAGCGTGAAAGAATGTATCAACTATATCGATCGTGCTGCGGAACTAGGATATAGTCGACTTTTCACCAGTTTACTAGAGCTTAATGACGATCAAGAAGCTATTCTAAATAAGTTTAAAGAAGTCCTGCTTCATGCTCACGAAAAAGGTATGTGGGTTAGCTTAGACGTTAACCCAGGCTTATTTGACAGCTTAAATGTTAGTTACAACGACTTATCCTTTTTTAAAGAGCTTGGAGCCGATATTGTACGTCTAGATTCAAATTTTGATGGTATGCCTGAGTCAATCATGACTTATAACCCTGAAGATTTATCAATTGAAGTTAACATTAGTAATGACACAGGAAATTTGGCTAATATCTTTAGCTATAGTCCAAACAAAGAAAAAATTATCGGCTGCCACAATTTTTATCCTCAACGATACACTGGCCTAGACACTAACTACTTTTTGGAAACCACTCGCAAATACCATGATATGGGTATAAGAACTGCTGCCTTTGTATCTTCTAACGCTGGAGAAATCGGACCACATGCATATAATGCAGGTTTGCCTACGCTAGAAATTCACCGCAATTTACCTATTGAAAAGCAAGCACAGTACTTAATCAATACACAGCTAATTGATGATGTGATTATTGGTAACGCCTTCGCTAGTGATGATGAACTAGCAAAAATTGCTAAACTTGATTCACAAGTGCCACAATTTTTCGTCGAATTTACTCCAACTGCAACTGCTCTTGAAAAAGAAATTGTTTTAGAAAACTTACACTTTAACCGTGGAGATATTAACAGCTATGCCGTTCGTTCTACATTTGTAAAACTTAAATATAATAAGCAGGATTTACCTGTTAATAATCCAGTAGATCAGTTAAAGCCCGGAATGATCACAATTGGTAACAATGATTTCGATCAGTATAAAGGCGAACTAAATATCGTTAAGCAAGAAATGGATAACAGCGACCATCTAAAAAACGTTGTTGCACAAATTGTTCCTAGCGATTTGCAATTCATTGATTTTATTAAACCATGGGATAAATTTAAATTTATTGATCTCAGCAATTACTAAAGGAGTAACTATGGAAGGTTTAGAAGAAATTAGTTTTGAAATTATCAGTCATTCTGGTCAAGCAAAAGCTGAAATTATGGAAGCAGTGTCGCGCTCTCGCTCAGGTAATGAAGACCCACAACCATTACTTGATTCAGCAAAAGAAGAGCTTAAGCAGGCTCAAAACAGCCACTTAAAAGCACTATCAGATTTTGCCAAAACAGGTGATAGCAAAATTGATCCCCTGTATATGCATGCTGAGGATCAGATGATTACCGCTGAAAGTTTTTTAGACTTTGCAACAGAATTGATCAAAACTAACTTAGAATTAGCAAAGTTAAAGCAAGAACTACAGAATCAGAGCAACTAATATTTTATCCCACAAAACTATTAGTTGATTCAACAATTCACAAATAGTTGAAAGTAGAAATAATGAAAATAGAAAATAAAATCGCAAACTTTGAAAAAATGGGTATTGGCTTATTTGTTCATTGGGGACTTTATTCCAAGTTCTCTAAGGGTGAATGGTCACAAAACATTTTAAATATCCCAGAATATCAAGCAGCTTTTAATGAATTTAATCCTGCAGAAGAAAATATTCGTAATTTAGTTAGACTAGCAAAAAAGAGTGGCTTTAAGTACATTGTCCTAACAGCTAAACATCATGATGGCTTTTATCTCTTTGATACTAAAGGAATCAACTCTTTTGATAGCATTCATACTCCCTTTAGTAAAGATGTAATTAAAATCTTTACTGATGAATGTCATCGACAAAACATTTCTCCTTTTATTTATTACGCTACCTATGACTGGAATAACGATAAATATAATAATGATTTTACTGGTTATTTATCAGAGCTACGCGAGTTAATTAAACTTTTATGTACCAACTATGGTGAAATTGGTGGTTTTTGGTTTGACGGAAATTGGGACAAACCCAATGCTGATTGGCAAGAACAGCAACTTTATGATAAAATAAGGCAACTACAGCCTAATGCAATAATTACTAACAATACGGGCTTAGAGAAGCAAGGAACAAGTGAAGGAAGAGATGTTGATGTTTTAACCTTTGAACGTGGTGATCCTAAGTCCATTACACATATTCAAAACGACCGCTATTTAGCCGCTGAAACATCGCTAACTCTCAACAAACACTGGGGTAACGCTCAAAATGACCTTAACTACCTTTCCGCTCACGATTTAATCGAACAAATTTGCCGTACTAGAAAAGTTGGGGCAAATTTATTGATTAATGTTGGACCTGAATTCGATGGTTCTCTAAATATTCACTGTCAGTCAATGATTGAACTAGTCGGAGCCTGGATGGCCATCAACCACGAAGCAATCTATCATACCAATAATTTTGAACATCCAACATATAAAACATGTTCAAATGATGATGACTTTATCAAAGGTGATTACTTGTTTGTTGATAATTTAGGCAATATCGGTAACAGTAATGTTGTACTTGGCGGTGAGGAAAATCGCAAACTTATTTTTAATGATTACCCTTCGCGCCCAATAACCCGTATAAGTTGGCTCGATAACCAGCAAGAAGTCCAATTTAAGCAAAATTCTAAAACTAACACATTAGAAATTGAAGCAAATGGATTTGAGTACGGAACCAACTTGGTTGAGCGTGTAGCTAAAATTTATTATTGATTTTAATTTCAAACTTATTAACTAAAGCATTCATAAACAAATAGCTCCGAAAATAATTCGGAGCTATTTTTGCTTATTAGGAAAATCAATAAAAACTCCTAAACTGTTGGTCTCAGTTTAGGAGTTTACTTTTATTTAGAATATGATTTTAAAATTAGTTTAGTTTGTTTTTGCGACTTTCTCCAAGGTACGAATCATTTGTGCTACAAAGCCTGATTCGTTATCATACCAAGCATAACCTTTAACTATTTGACCACCGTCTTTACCTGAAACAACCTGAGTCAAAGTTGGGTCAAAGACAGAACCATATTCTGTCCCAATAATATCAGAAGAAACAATCTGGTCTTCATTACAGCCAAAAGTTACACTGTTCTCAGTATGCTTTTTAACTCTTCTATTGAATTCTTCAACTGTTACTTTTTCTTCCACAACTGCTACTAACTCAGTTAATGAACCAGTAATTACCGGAACACGTTCAGCAATACCTGTTAGTCTGCCCTCTAGTTCAGGAATAACCAAGCCAATTGCCTTAGCAGCTCCAGTTGAATGTGGAATAATATTAGCAGCCGCAGCACGAGCATTACGTACATTGCCTCCGCGATCTGGACCATCTTGTAGCATTTGTGTGGCGGTATAAGCATGAAGCGTGGTCATGATTCCTTCTTTGATGCCAAATTCATCATTCATAGCTTTAGCAAGTGGTGCTAAACAGTTAGTTGTACATGAACCCGCTGAAAGAATTCGATCATCTGGCTTTATCTGGTCATCATTAACATTATAGACAATTGTCTTCATGTTGCCTGCTGGAGCAGAAATCAAAACTTTTTTCACTCCTGCATCTAGATGAGCTTGAGCCTTTTCAGTAGAAGTATAAAAACCTGTACATTCAAGTACAATTTCTATTCCGTTATTTTTAACCCAAGGTATTTTAGCCGCATCTTTTTCAGCGTATACTGGAATACTCTTTCCATCAATCACAATACTATCATCTGTTGCAGAAACATCGTGCTTAAAATTGCCATGTGCTGTATCATATTTTAGCAAGTGTGCTAACATAGCTGGTGAGGTTAAATCGTTAATTGCAACGATTTCCAAATCTTTACTATCAATGTCATATATCCGACGTAAAGCTAATCGGCCAATACGGCCAAAACCATTAATACCAATTTTTGTAGTCATATTATGTTCCCCCTTTGATTACATGATTAGTATATTAGACAAAAATCGCTCTGCATAATCCTAGATTGTAATAGGGTTATCACTTTTAATAATAGGGTGTAACATGAACTTTAACGATTTATCTATTTTTAAAACAATTTATGAGCTAAAATCAATCAACAAAGCTGCATTAAAGCTTGGCTATACCCAATCAAATATTACCGCACGACTTAAAGCCCTTGAAAAAGAAGTTAATGCTCCACTTTTTGTTCGTTCTAATTTAGGTGTTAGACCAACTAGCAGCGGAGAAAAAATGTACAAATTTGCAACTACAACCTTACAAAATTATCAGGACTTAAAAGCGAGCTTAACAACCAGCAAACCACAAATCTTGATTGCTGAACTTCTTTTTGGCTATCTGATTACTAAGAAGACCAAGTTCTTAATTGATCGCTACGAAGTGATTATTAAAAATACTGATGCGATTCAGGAAATGCTGACTAAAAAGACCTATGATATTGTAATGACTTTCGTTCCAATTAGCTCCTCCAACTACCTATTAACAGAGAAAAGTAGTTTGCAGTCCTGCTTTTTAACTGGAAAAGGCACTGAAAACAAAAAAATACCTGTCGCAATCAATGCTGATTTCAATTGTCCGTTTCGAGATTTAACTT
This sequence comes from Lactobacillus apis, assembly GCF_002837055.1. Classification (GTDB taxonomy): domain Bacteria; phylum Bacillota; class Bacilli; order Lactobacillales; family Lactobacillaceae; genus Lactobacillus; species Lactobacillus apis. The sequence continues at coordinate 9,702 of NZ_PDKP01000011.1, forward strand.
TACAGCTAGCATCAAATAAAAGCGAAATCATCGAAATTGATTCACTCGAGATGATCTTGCAACTAGTGAAGCAAGGCAAAGCAACAGCACTTCTGCCAAAATACTTAATCAGTGATGATTTGGTCCCAGCAAATAAGCAAACTTGGGAAATTCCTTATTATTCATACCGCTATCAGTTTTAATAGAAAACGGAGCTCATTACTAAAGTAATAGCGTCTTTTTCTATAGCCATTTTAAATATGTCTCATAAACTGGACAAAGTTCAAATGCATATTGCTGATATGTTTTCATTGAAAGCTGATCAGTCGAATCAAACTCTCCAGATAAAACTTGAAAGTTCTTGTTTGCCCACAGTAACAATATTTGTTGTAACTCCATTAATCTACTCAAGTCACCTGCTCCCATCCAACCTAATGTTAGTTCTTTTGGATTATCTTCAAAAGAAAAGCAATACGCCTCAATTTGATTCATAGAAACCAATGCTAATGGTGCATCTTCTAACTGATCTGCAAAAACCATGTTATCCCATTCAGCTAGAGGTATTTCAGCTACTGGATTGGCTAAGTGATTTCTCTGATAATCCCTAAAAGAAATTTGCGCTATTTTTTCACGCATCTCAGAATCAAGTTGTACTTGGCGTAAAGTAATAGCTTTTAAGTTGCTCTTCTTTATTGGTGTTAAGCCCTCCATAGCACTTTGCAATGACATTTTGGGTTCAACCGTTTTCCGAATCAAGTTGAAGCCAGCATCTTGCGCTAAAAAATTGAAAAGTAACTGTGGCGCGTAGTCATAAGTAATCAAAGCCTGGCAGTTCTCCTGCTGCGCCTTCTTAGTTAAGTCTGCAACAATTTGAAGATAAACTCGTTCTAACTCTGATGCGGAAAAGTTAGGGCTGAGATAAGCTGCAAAACTTAAAGAATAAGGATGAAATCCATTTTTCCAGTAAGTACTTATACCCACTATTTTATTTCCCAGGCAATAAGTTCTCACGTTTTGAGGATATTGCTTTGTTGCAGTTTTGATTTCCCTATCCTCAATAACGTCAGCTAATAATTCATCATACATAGTAAATTTCTAACTCTCCTAATCTGCTCTGACCAGTTAGAACTAAAGTAGGTCCTCCACCAGTTGACTCCCCGTTAATCTCTAGTTCGCCCAAAGTCACATCTAGTCTCCTGCTATCAATTTTCCATGATTTAGGAATGTAAATCTCTACTTCTCCTAACGAAGCATTAATATCCATAGTGATAAATGCGCCTGCAGGTTTAGCTTGATCAAGGTATATCTCGGCTTCGCCTAAAGATGAGTTAACCGTAACTCTACGTAAATTTTGTGAATGAACATAACGCGAAACGGATGATAAATGCTGATTAATTACTATATCCTCGCCCTCAATCGTACTGGTGCTAGATTCAGTAAAATCGCCTTGATCAGAATCATCTTTTTTATAGCCAAAATAAAATTTAGGCCAGAAGCTTTTTTTGAAGATCATTGTAAAACCGATGTAAAGTAATAGTGCTGCGATTAAAATTGTCCATGGAACGAGCTTCACGATATGTAGTGGCTTTGCATAAACAATTAATAGAAAAGCAATTGAGAAAATTGCCCCAAACAAGCTCTTATTTATGGCACTTTCAATTAAGCAAACACCAAAGACTATTGTCCAGATAATTGTGCCTATTCCCAAATGAAATGTTAATAAATGTAATTGGTTAAGAACTAAGAAAACAGCTGCAGCAACGAATGCCAACCCCCAAAATAGTTCTCTAATTTTATGCTTTCTCATTATTAAGACCTTCTTTCATTGAGTCGATCATTTAGATTACGATAGTAGTGCCGCGAAACATAGACAGTTTTATAAGAATCGCGAAAATTAATTTTGCAGTTCGAAATTGAACGTGTTAATGAATAAATTTGATTTAAATTTAAGATGGTTGACTTTGAAACACGCATAAACTGATTACTTAATAACTTCTCCAGTTCATACAGTTTATAATCAACAATAAATGCATCCCTGCACGTGTGTGCAATTACCTGCTTATCTTCAGTTTCAAAAAATAAAATCTCGTTCAAGCTCAGATAATAAGAAACATTCTCTTTTTTGCCTTCAATTTGATCAGGATGACTATTAATCCCCTGTAATTGCTGATATATCTGTTCAACTTCTGGAGTAACAGCTTTAGCATTAATAGTTACACATGTATCTTCATCATCTAAATCAGGATTTAGTTCTATTTTTATTTTCACAATTCTCACCTGCCCTTCATTACTTAATGATTTAATTAAACTATTATTTTTATTTTAAATCTAGCCTTTTTGTCCAAGTGGCAATTATCTCGAACTAAGTGGACAATTATAGGCAAACAAAAAGCAGTTCATATCATAATGAACTGCTTTTTAATTATTCTAGTCCAACTTTTTTGAAGATCTCATCAACATGACGTAAATGATAATGATAATCAAATGCATCCGCTACATCAGCTTCTGACAAATAATCCATTATTTTACTTTCTTCAACTAGTTTTCTAAATGAAATTCCTTCATTCCATGACTTAGTTGTAAGCTTTTGAACCATATCATAAGCATCTTCACGAGAAAGACCTGCTTCATCAATTAGTTTCAGCAGTAAGCGTTGCGAATAGATTAGGCCATATGTCTTGTCCATGTTTTTGAGCATTGTTTCTGGGAAGACATCAAGGTTAGTCAAAATTCGGTTAAATCGATCTAACATATAATCAATTGCAATAGTGCTGTCAGGTAAAATGATACGCTCAGCACTTGAATGAGAAATATCCCGCTCATGCCATAGCGTTACATCTTCATATGCCGTTACGATATGTCCACGCAGTACTCGTGCCATTCCACAAAGATTCTCTGAACCAATTGGATTACGCTTATGCGGCATCGCAGATGAACCTTTTTGCCCAGCACGGAAATGCTCTTCAACTTCATGGATCTCTGAACGTTGCAGTCCACGAATTTCAGTTGCCCAATTTTCAATACTAGTAGCAATCAATGCTAAAGTAGCAATATACTCAGCGTGCAAATCACGTGGTAAAACTTGACTGGTGATTGGTTGTTGCGTTAATCCTAACTGATTTAAAACACTCGTTTCAATCTCTGGCGGAACATTAGCAAAAGTACCAACTGCACCCGAAATTTTACCTGATTCAACACCTTTAGCTGCATGCTCGAAACGTTCGATATCACGATTAATTTCCGCATACCACCGGGCAAGTTTCAAGCCAAAAGCTGTTGGCTCGGCTTGGACACCATGTGTCCGGCCCATTTCTACAGTATTCTTATATTTACGCGCCTTTTCAGCAATCGTCTTTTTTAATTCATGCAGATCTTGACGAATGATCTCATCTGCTTGTTTTAATATATATCCTTGTGCAGTGTCAACAACATCAGTTGAGGTTAAACCGAAATGAACCCACTTTTTCTCAGGTCCAAGGCTTTCAGATACCGTTCTCGTAAAAGCAACAACGTCATGATGCGTCACCTGCTCCAACTCTGCTACTCTTTCAGCAGTAAAGCTAGCATTCTTAGCTATCTTTTCTGCATCTTCTTTTGGAACTTCTCCTGCTTCACACCAAGCATTAGTAGCCGCAATTTCGACTTTTAACCAAGCAGCATACTTGTTTTCATCTGACCAAATTTTGCCCATCTCTGGGCGTGTGTAACGTTCTAGCATAGATTATATTTCCCATGGATTTCGTAAAACAATCGTTTGTTCACGTTCAGGACCAACCGAAACTGTTACTAGTGGAATATCAACTAATTCAGAAATGCGGTTTAAAAACTTTTGAGCATTTTCTGGTAAATCATCCCAAGATTTTGCACCAGTTATATCTTCTTGCCAAGCAGGAAGTTCTTCATAAACTGGCTTGCAACGGTCTAGTTCCTTTAAGCTTGCTGGGTAGTAATCGATTTCTTTGCCATCAAGTTCATATGCTGTAGCAATTTTTACTGTATCAAAACCACTAAAAATATCTAGCAAGTTAAGGCTAAGTCCATTAATTCCAGAAACGCGTTTAGCGTGACGCAAAGCAACTGAATCGAACCAACCCACACGACGTGGCCGTCCTGTAACTGTTCCATACTCATGTGCAGTTTCACGAATTAAATCCCCAGTTTCATCATTAAGTTCAGTTGGGAATGGTCCAGCACCTACACGAGTTGTGTAAGCCTTGCAGACACCGATTACTGTGTTTAAGCGATTAGCACCTACACCCATTCCACTGGCAATTCCACCTGAAATTGAGTTTGATGAAGTAACAAATGGATATGTTCCTTCATCAATATCAAGCATAATTCCTTGAGCACCTTCAAACAAAACTTTTTCATTGTTATCAAGCGCATCGTTAACCAAAACTGAGGTATCAGTAACGTATTTCTTCATTTTTTGACCATATTCATAGTATTGGTCAAAAATGTCATCAAATTTAAGTGCATCTTTACCATAGACTTTGGTAAAGAGTTCATTTTTCTCTTTTAAATTAGCTCGTAGTTTTTCTTCAAAGGTGTCTTTTTCAAGCAAGTCACAAACTCTGATACCAATTCTAGATGCCTTATCCATATATGCCGGGCCAATACCGTTTTTGGTAGTACCAATCTTGTTTGCACCTTTGGCTTCTTCTTGGTACTCATCTTGCAAAATATGGTACGGCATAATAATATGCGCACGGTTAGAAATCTTTAGTTTACTGGTGTCAATTCCACTTTCTTCTAGGCTCTCTACTTCACCTAGTAATACTTCTGGATTAATTACTACACCATTACCAATAACCGCACCCTTAGCTGATGCAAAAATTCCGGATGGAATCAAGCGCATTTTGAAAGTTTGGTCATCAATTTCAATTGTGTGTCCAGCGTTATTACCACCATTCGAGCGAACTGCATAAGCAGCTTCCTTACTAAGGAAATCGGTAATTTTACCCTTTCCTTCATCGCCCCATTGGCTTCCAACAACTGCAACTGCTGTCATTTTCATTCACCTCATCAAAATCTACAAATATCACGTAAATAGTCTAGCAATTTATAGCTATGTAGTCAAATTTAAATGCGAATTATAAGCACAAAGTTATTTTAAATAGTTCGATTTTTATATTGACAAAAAAAGGCTTTTTGATTATAGTAATTTGGTTCAAAACCAAGATTTATATAGGAGCTAATTTACTCATGAGTAATTATTTTAGTGTGGAAGCTTTTGACTATGATGACATTCAGCTTGTTCCCAATAAGGGGATCATAAAAAGTAGACACGATGCAGACACAAGTGTTAAGTTTGGAAACCGAACATTTAAAATTCCAGTTGTGCCAGCTAACATGGAAAGTGTCATTAATGATGAACTTGCTGTTTGGTTGGCCAAAAATGGTTATTACTATGTAATGCATCGCTTTCAGCCTGAAAAGCGCCTTGACTTCATTAAAATGATGCACGAAAAAGGACTATTTGCATCAATTTCAGTAGGAATTAAACAAGGCGAATACGACTTTATCGATCAATTAAGCGAAGAAAACATTGTTCCAGAATACATCACGATTGACGTTGCACATGGTCATTCTGTTTATGTCATCGACATGATTAAGTACATCAAGGAAAAATTGCCTGACACTTTTTTAACTGCTGGAAACATAGCAACACCAGAAGCAGTTCGCGAGTTAGAAAACGCAGGAGCAGATGCCACTAAAGTCGGTGTTGGTCCTGGCCGTGCCTGCATTACCAAGCTAAAAACTGGCTTTGGTACAGGTGGCTGGCAATTAGCCGCTTTAAGAATGTGTAGTAAAGTTGCAAGTAAACCTGTGATTGCTGACGGTGGTATTCGTTATAACGGCGATATTGCTAAATCTGTTCGCTTTGGTGCGACAATGGTAATGATTGGCTCAATGCTTGCTGGTCATGAAGAATCTCCTGGTAATGTCATCAAAATCAATGGCAAGACATATAAGCAATACTGGGGATCTGCTTCAGAGGTCCAAAAGGGCGCTTATCGTAACGTTGAAGGAAAGCAAATGTTAGTGCCATACCGTGGTTCAATTGCTGATACTTTGACAGAAATGGAAGAAGATTTACAGTCTTCTATCTCCTACGCAGGTGGAAAAGACCTCAGTTCTATTAAATTAGTTGATTACGTTATTGTTAAAAACACTATTATGAGTGGTGACAAATAATTATAATAATTTTTTATTGTTATTATTAATTTGCAGTGGCATTAAATAAGTATTTCCGTTAAAATGGTATTTATCTCAGTATTGTTAGGTAGTCAGTACTGGGATTTTTTTGTGCACATTTTTCCAATAAAAAAGCACTGACATTATCTTGCGATAATACCAGTGCCTTAATAAATACATCTTATCTAGGTAACCGTTCTTCTCTTGATAAAAATTTTCGGAAAGGATTATGCGGCTCGCTCTGATACCAATATGCAACAGTTGAAACGTCATCAGAACGTTCATACAAAGTAATGTCGTTATTACCGATATCCTGGAAAGTAACTTTTAAGCTTTCAGAAAAAGCAATTGGATCAGGCAAATGCCATCTATACAAACCGTGCTGTGGTAGTCCATCATTTCCGCAAGCGTGAACTGAGTTAGGATCAGGCTTACCCGCACTGAACATATCTCTAGTATGGTCTTGAGTTTCATGGAATGGATAACCTTGATATGGTGTTGAATAAGTATAAGTCTCCGGTAGATGACCATACTCTTGCTTTTGAAAGGCCCATGCACCTCCAAAGTAGTCTTCAGCACCAGTTGAAGTTACCGTTGGATATTGTTCATCGTTATCAATATAGAATTTAAATTCGCCTTCACCCCACCAATACCTTTGCAGTGCACAAAGTGCCATGTAGGTTCCAACATAGTAGCCTTTACCTTTAACACCATCAATCAAAGTGTAATCTTGGCCTTTTTTAACTGGATCCTCACGATTCCAATAAGCATGGAAATACAATAAATCATCCTCTGGTTCAGGTTTCTCTACATAATTAATAGTGTAGAAAAAATGCTTTATAAATGCTGGATGCTCATTAGTAATAGTAATTTTAGCGTGCTTGTTGAAAGGCATTTTAAAGTAGCAGTTCATTCCGCCAATTGGATTAACAACAATTGGCACAGAATTCACAATACAGCGTGTTCCAAAACCATTACAAAAGAAATCGCCTAGTGGAACTTCAACGGAAGGAGTTTCCTCATCATCCCAGTACATTCTTAAGACTAAATCCCTCAGTACAAAGCTACCCATAGTTGTTTTATCTGTAACGGTAAACCACATATGACGAATCTCACCTGGACCATCAATATNGAACTTCAACGGAAGGAGTTTCCTCATCATCCCAGTACATTCTTAAGACTAAATCCCTCAGTACAAAGCTACCCATAGTTGTTTTATCTGTAACGGTAAACCACATATGACGAATCTCACCTGGACCATCAATATCAGCTAAAGTGACCGTTTCGCCTTCTTCTAGCGAAATATCAGCACTACCCTTTCTTTGTGGCCCTAACTTACCAGTTGCCATTGCAGCTTGACCAGGTGCACCCGTTTTATTCTCAGCAGAAATCGTTCTGCTTTTTTCATTTTTAAAGTGTAATACGTCATCTAAAGTGCTCATCATCTCACCTATTCATCATCGTCATCGCCAGTTGAATCAATCATTGATACCTGAAATAATTGTTGTCTTGCTTCATCAACCATATTAGCAATATTGATTGGTTGGTTATTTTTTACTGCTAAAGCGAGCTCAAGCGTGAAGGGCAAATTAACGCCCGTAATCACGTGAACATTGTCAGACATGAATTGACTAACAACTTGATTAACGCTACCAAAACCTAAATCTGTCAGCAAATAAAACTCATCATCTGGATTAAGCAATTTGCTAATTCTATCCTTCAATTCATCTGTTCCTTCATTATCCATGTACGCACAAATCGAAGAGACAATTTTTTGATCGCTTGTTAAACCAGTTAACGTTTCTTGATAGCCTTTTGCCAGCGTGTAATGAGTAATAACAATTATTTTCTTCATAGGTATTCCTTACTTTAAAAATCCAAAGGCTGCTCCAAACATTGCGATTACAATAAATAACAAAATAACCCAAGTCATACTTAGTTTCTTTGACTTCAATAGCTTATAAGCTAACAAAACAAGTAATGCCGGAATCATTTGTGGCAATATTTTGTCTAACATTGGTTGAATCTGCATTGAAACTTTACCAAACTGAAATTTTAATGGTGAAGTAACTGAGATAACCGAGCCAATTAATGAACCAACAACTGTAATTCCCAAAACAGAAGCAGCTTCTGTTAAATAATTAATTTTATCACCGTATTCGGTAATAATTTTTGACCCTTGACGATAACCAAACTCGAAACAATGCATACGAAGGAAAAAGATAATTGCAATTAGAACTCCCCAAAGCAAAATTCCAAATGGATTATTTTGTAAAGCCATATAGGCAGCAATTGAACCCATAATCGTTGGAATCATTGTCATTAATAATGAGTCTCCGATTCCAGCTAATGGTCCCATTGTACCAACTTTAAAATCGTTAATTGCGGTCTTAGCAGCTAAACCTTGCTTTTCTTCCATTGCCACACAAGCACCCAAAACAATAGCAGCAAGCCAAGGTTGAGTATTGTAGTATTGGAAATGATTGTCCAAAGCTTCTACATAATCATCATCATTCTTATATATTTTACGCAAAATTGGAGACAATGCATAGGCTACAGAAGCACCTTGTTGAGTTTCATAATTGTATGTCTCAACACTCATCAGCCAGCGGTAATTAGCCTTGTGTAAGTCTTTCTTAGTTACAATTGGACCATAAACATCTTTTTGATTTTTCTTATTCATTCTATTCATCCTCTCCAATACCAGAAGTTACATTTGCAGCATCAGCTGCTGCTCTAGCCTGACCTTCTTTTTCAGCTTGTTTGTAAGTTGAAAATGCAGCGGCAAAACCAATAATTGCAGCACCGATAATTGGAACTTTTAAGAAGGCTGCCAAGAAGAACCCAATTAATAAGTAATTAACTAATTTACCGGTAGGCATATAGTTAAGTAACATTGCAATTCCGACAGCAGGTAACATTTCACCAGCAATTGTTAAACCACTCATGAACCATTTCGGCATAACTTGTAGTATAAAGTTAACAGCTGATTGGCCTAAAGTAACTGAAATGAAAACAGGGATAGCTGCAGACAAACCAAAGAAGATTGGTCCTAACCATGTTACGGCGTTCATCTTTTTAAATTCACGTGCATCAGCATAGCTCTTAGCTTTTTTAGCAACGAAACCGTTCAAAATCTTAACGATAACATCTAATTGGACACCTAACATCCCAACGGGTAATCCGATTGCTAAACCGGCACTCTTACCCATCGAAACACCAAAGGCAGTTGCGATAATTGCAGTCGTTCCGTAGTCTGGTACTGATGAACCACCAAAGCCAGCTACACCCAATGACATTAGTTGAACTGTACCACCAACTAATAAACCTGTTTGAACATCGCCCATGATGATACCTGTAAATAAACCCCAAAATACAGGATAATTGACAAATAGCATCGGTATACCGTAGTAATCAATATGCTTAATAAAAGCTAAAAGCGTTAAAAGAATTATTTGTAAAACTGTAAAGTGCATATTATTTATTCTTCCTATCTTCTAAAAACTCTTTGGTCACAACAACTTCTTTATCAGCAGGAACATACTGTGAAATTAGTTCAACACCCTTTTCTAGTAATTTTTCATAATCTTCAATTTCAGCATCATCTGCAAATGCCCTTTTTGAAATTTCAATGCCGTTTTCACGTGCAGTTGTTCCACCAATAATTAGTTTGTCAATTTTGACCCCACTATTAACTAAATCGAGAAAAGTTTTAGGCTCCTTAGCCAAAATAAGTAATTTCTCTGGATCATATTTTCCACTCTTAAAATTAGTTAGTGCTTTTTCTTCTGTAATGATTGAAATTGCATTACCAGCTGGGCGAGCCATTTTCATAGTTGCCTTGCTAACCGCATTGTTTGCCGTATCATCATCAATTACCATTACACGATTGGATCCTGACTGTGGCGCCCATTGCGTTACAATGATTCCATGTAACAACCGATTATCTATTCTTGCTAATACAACACTCATGCTTATTCCTCCTTAAGAATAATGTTTATTGCTTTCACCATTTTATTAGCAATTATCGTGCCAAGTTAGTGTCTAAAAAAAACCCAGCAGTGCTATATACTGCTGGTTTCTCTTTTTCGTTTGCTAGTTTGACACTATATCGATAAACAAAATTACAGTGTCAAAAGATGTTTCTATTGATTTCCAGAATTAAATACTAGTTCATAGATATATTGAATCTCGGTTAAAGGTATCTTTATATTATAAATCTCTTCAAGCGGCTTTAATGCCATGCGAATATCAGCCATCCCCTTTTTGTTATTTTGGTCTTCCTGAAAATCACGTGGACCATTTTCTAGTGACTGATTGCGGATAATTCGCTCAATCATGCAACTAATATGAACATATAGAGACATTACAGTTTGATTAGATAACCTCTTGTCCAAGCACTTGTTTAGCCGTTCAATGCATGTTCCAATATTTTTAATCACTGCTTTGGTGTCTAAAATTGTTAATGAGTTAATAACACGTTCAATGCTAAAGTTCCTGAGTATAGAATCATTAAACTCATATAAATCGTGACTGTTTAAATCGCCCTTCAGTACATCTTTTAATACATTAAGTTTGGAACCGTTCACTAACTGGTCAATCGAAATAAATGGGATGTTTTGATATTCAGGATTAGCTGTTCCAATAATTGTCAAGATGTTGTATTTACGCTTAATTGCATTTTCTTGATCTTCAATTTTTAATGAATCATAGGAATAAGCTTTAACTACAACTTTTGTTTTGCTTGGCAAACTTTCTTTTATCATATCTTTGATTTTGATTGCTGTACCCACACCAGTTGTGCAACAAACAATAATTACATCCTGTTTAATCATTTTAGGATAAATAATTCGATAATCATTATGAATACTATCGTTCATATTTTTAATCATTGCTTCAATTGGCTTTTTCTTTTTGATATAGTCAGCTGCAAATAATGCTAACTGTGTTGAAACATTATTAAATATTACAATTGGAAAATTTATTTCTGTTTTTAACAACTCAGGAATTTTTTCTAATGAACCCATATCAGCCATTAAAATTATGCCATCTTTTACATGACGAACATGAATGTAATCTGACACTTTTTGTGCAATGTCTTCAGGTTTAATATCAATAGGCATATCAAATGAATCAAGTAGCGGCTCACCAATTATTTTATTAACTGTGTCCGCAATACTACTTGCCGTTGAATATCCATGTGCTAGTAATATACAATGAATTAGATCTGAATTCTTTTCGCGTTGGACGCTTTCAAGGTATATGGTCAAAAATAATTGATCAATTTCATCAGTGTATAAATTCAAGGTGTTACCAATCGTGTCTATAATCAGCTGCACAACTGGTTTAATATAATTCGCCTCATTCATTTTACCGATTATTTCATCAACTAACTTACTATCCTCAATAGTAACCTGCCAATGGTTTTCCTGACGGAAATAAAAATAATAAGAAATAGCAACTATAATATTCCCATTGAAATCATTATTAAGGTTATCTTGAAGATACCCCACCTTGCGGTTAAGCATGTTCTTGATTAATTCAAGCGGCAACTCACCTATATTCAAATCATCTTTTTTAAAAATCAAATAATCACATAATGAATTGATTGCCTCAAAGGACTTAGTTTTAAAATTTGCAAAATCTTCCTGCTTATATAGCAGAAAGATTTTTTCAATTGTTTTTTTGATGTAACTATCACGCTGCTGATTTTCTAAAAAGTCTGCAACATTGCTTTTGGGTCTGATAATCAGGTCAGCTTTGCTAGGCGTTAGCACTTCTTCTTCATTAGCACTTGTAAGCAAAATAGATTGCGGTAAGTCGGCAAGCTTGATACTTACAGTATCTGCTTGAGGATTCTTCTCAAGAGCACTGGCTACTGACAAAAGCACATCATTTTTCAATTGGCCAATATTATTTGTGAAACTTGTATTGGTTAACGTAGAAAAGACTTGATTATTAATTTTGATTGCCTTATTTATTTTTTTTGCATGTTCTATATAAAAATAAATAATTAAAGCACTAATTTCATTTATTGTCCGTTCATTTAACGGTGGCATAGTAATTTGTACTGGTATTCGCCGGATAAAAGTCGCTAAAAAATTACTTTCAACATTTTCCGTTGTAGCACATATTAGTCTAACGTTAACCTTTTTATTTTTACCAGCATCACCTAACGGTGAAATCATTCCCGTATCAAGATAAGAAAACAATTTCTCTTGTCCTTTAGGATCAAGTCGGTGCACTTCATCTAAAAACAGCATACCTCCATCTGCATCATCGAAAAGACCACGATGGTCATCATCGGCACCAGTAAAGGCTCCTTTGATATAGCCAAAAAGCGTGCTAGTTAGTAATTCAGGATTATCAGCATATTCTGCACAGTTAAAGCTAACAAATTTACCATCCGCAGGAATATATCCCTCTGCTACACAATAATCAAAGTACTTTCTAGCAATATAGCTTTTACCCGTTCCTGTTTGACCATTTATTAGTACAGGCAAACTTCCCGGATATGAGGCCGCTGCCTTCAATTTCTTTATTTGACTATAAAGAGATTTATCATTCCCAATTACACTAGCAAAAACATCTTGATGCTGATATTCGCTATGTAAGCTTTGAATACTATCATATTCATTTTTTAACTCACCTTTTGCTTTTTTCTCAGCAGTCTCCTTATCAATAAAGATAGCTGGACGAGTATTTATTTTAATTAATTTATTTTCTTTAACTAATTGATTTAAATAATGGCTGACAGTATTACGCTTAATATCAATTTTTTCAGCTAATTGATTCGTCGTTAGATAATGATCTTCATCTTGATGTTCGTTCTTAATTATTTCTAGCAGTTGTTCTTTTACATTCATGCTAATTTCCCCATTACATAATCTTATCACTATGTTAGCGGTTTTATAGAAACTGTTCAAGTTAGAATATCAAAGTCACCAATACCTAAACAGCTTTATTTAGGCAGTATATTAGTGGGTACTATTTCTTTTAGTATGGCTATGATTCTTTGAAATAACATATTATTCTCTTTATGCTTCGGATATGCCACTCCATAGGAAAAAGGATCACTATAGTTTAAGTAAGAGTATTTAAATCCCTTTTTATTAAGGTCAACTACAAAATTAGGCATAATTGCAACTTGATTTACTGAAGCTGAAATATAATCGTACATCAAAAAATAATTATCAACTGTTTTAATATTTTCTGTATTAAGTTTTTGGCATAGCACTTGATTAAGGTGGTAAATACTTGGATATGAGCGATCAGTAAAGGGAACTAATACACAAGTGTTTTTCAGTTCAGTAATACTCACCTTTTTGCCAAAATCAAAGTTAGCATTTGCATTATACATTAAGACAAACTCACCAGAAATTAGAGAAACAAAATTCAGTCCTGAAGCACTCTTAATAATATCATCGGAAAGAATAGCAATATCAACCTTGCCATCTGTTAGTTGAGAAACATAATCACCTAAGTAATTAACTGTAAAGTCAAAACTGGTTGGTTTACATTGCCTTATCAAAGTAGGTAGAAAGGACCGCTCAAAAGGCGAATAATCCAGACCTATATTCACGTTGCCAAACAATTCCTTTTGATGCGATTTAGTGATATTTAAAATTGCATTATCCTTTTCTTTAAGAATATTAACTGCAACTTGATAAAAATACTCACCATCTAAAGTTAAAGCAATCTTATGAGGGTTTCTGACAAGTAAACGGGTCTTAAGTTCTTTTTCCAAATCGTTAAGGTTTTTGGAAATTGCTGATTGTGAGAAATTAAGTTTGCGTGCTGCTGTCGTAAAACTTAGGTTATCAGCAACGTAAATAAAACATCGAAGTTGTGTGAAATTCATTTTATTATTCCTTTTAGTAATAACATATTCCAATTTTTAAAAACCAGCTTATTTCCCAGGGAATACTATTAATGTGTAATAGTAGAAAGGAAAAAAGCAAAATGACAGATAATTATGATGTTGTAGTTATTGGTGGTGGTTTATCCGGCTTTGCAGCAGCAACAGAGGCAGCAGATAAAAGCCTTAAAACATTACTTGTCGA
>NZ_PDKP01000012.1 GCF_002837055.1 Lactobacillus apis
CAAATGCTGTAAGCTTAAAATAGTTTCATTTGATTCAGTCATTATTTTTTGGCCTCCATATCCTGAGTTGTGCCTACTTGAACTTGATTAGCCATTAAGTTGTAGTTTTTGTTTCCTTGCAAGTGCTTTTCAATCAGATTAAAGATTCTGGTAATTGTAAAGGTTAAAATCAGGTAGATAGCTGAAATTGTCAGGTAAGTTGGGAAGAACTTAAAGGTCTGACTGGCAATTGTTGTACCGACAAAGAAAAGTTCAGAGACTGAAATGATACTCAAAACAGAAGTGTCCTTGATATTAACGATGAACTCGTTAGTAATTGAAGGTAAACAGTTCTTAATAGCTTGAGGCAAAATAATATGCCACATTCTTTGGTTATGGGTCATTCCTAATGCGCTGGCAGCTTCAAATTGTCCTTCTGGAGTGGAAATAATTCCACCACGAATAATTTCTGCCAAGTATGCGCCTGTGTTAATCGAAACAATTACTAGTGCAGCAAGTGTACGATCGATATTGATGTGCCAGAACTGAGCAATTCCATAATAAATTACGGCTGCTTGTACCATCATTGGGGTACCGCGGAAAACTTCAATATAAACGGATAGAAGCCAGTTAATAAACTTCGAAAACCATCTTTTACCTCTGCTAGTTGGGGTAGGGATAGTTCTAATAATACCAACGAAAAGACCGATGAAGAAACCGGCAATCGTACCAACTGAAGCAAGAAGAAGGGTCATACCAATACCACTTAAAATCATGCCCCCAAATTGTTTCCAAACACTGACGAGCCAAGGATCTTGTTTGCCTTTCTTGCTAGTTTCATCAGTTTTTGGTTGTTGTGAAATGGCGGTAGTCATTAGCTTGGTTCTTTCAGAATTTGGAATAGTAGCTAAGACTTGGTTAACTTGCTTGAGTAAATCTTTGTTTGGCTTGGCGATGCCAATTGCAGTAGTTGAATCCTCTTTAGAAATGCGGAAACCGGCCATTTTACTAATTGGGATTGCCTTGATGTCAGGGTCAACCATTTTAAATGAGGTTGACTCGGTATCTTCGGCAATATAGCCATCAATGGTACCAGAAATTAAGCTTTGACGCATTGCAGCAAAGTCACGCATTGCTGGTTGTCTTTTGGCACCTTTAAGTTGCTTAATTAGTGCATAGTGCGAAGTACCTTGCTGAGCAGTTAACTTAGCACCTTTAAAATCGTTTAGCGTTTTAGCGTTGGCGTATTTACTATTGACTTTAGTAATAACAACAAAAGTACTGTTTCGATATGGTTTAGTAAAATTAATCGCTTTTGCACGCTCAGCAGTTGGACTCATTCCGGCAATAATCAGGTCAGCTTTGCCACTGGTTAAAGCTGGAAGTAAACCATCCCACTCAGTCTTGACTACAACAACCTTACGATGCAATTGTTTACCAATTATTTTTGCGATTTTAACATCATAGCCGTTGGCATATGTGCGTGAGCCTTCGATTGGCACCGCACCATTTTTGTCTGTAGTTTGAGTCCAATTATATGGTTGGTAGTTGGCCTCCATTGCTACCTTTAGTTCACCATCATCTTTTTTGGCATTAACTTGTGTAATACCAAAATTGCTTGTAATGATGAAACTAAGCATCACCGTGATTAGAGCGGTAATCCACTTATTTCTTGACTTCATTTTGAAAACCTCCGAGAAATTTGTTTCAAATAAAGCCAATACAATAAAAAGCGTAAATAAAAACCTCGCTGTTTGCAAAACAACGAGGTTATAATTGATCATATTTTAGACAAATCATATAGCGCTCCCCAGTATTAACTAGGACAGTCTGCAAGATCTTCTCCTGCAGCCCAACAAAAGTGTTAAAGCGAATAGCACTTTTGTTTCGGCGATAACTCTTACACTAATCTTCATTGTGTTCGTTCACTCAGATTAGTTTCGTAATTACCGCAACCTCTATTGCATTGGAAATTATTTAACTTAATCAACAGGATAGGCTAAAAAGGTTAACTTGTCAACAGCTATAAATCAAATGTGTACTCTTACCAGTTTTTATATTTAAAATTAGCACTTATTGCCAGCCATTATTAGCACGATAATCATTTTTCTTCATTCGCGAAACATATGGATTGCCGGCAACAAAAAAACGCAATGGTTTATTTGCCCATTCTAATTCAGATTGGTTGACACCGATGCGGGCACTCTTAGCAATTTCTTGCGGCCTTTTTTGATGTTGATCATTTAAGTCGATTGCAAAGGGTGAATCACTTAAAAAATGTAAATCCCAATTTTTATCATGAATGCCAAAAGCTTGCATCATCTTAGCGGGTCCATTTGTTAATAAAATGCCGTTTTTACCCGAGCGATTACTAATCATTTGTTCAACTCCCCAAGCAGGTTCAATTGCTCTGATTAAGACACCTTGTGGTTCATCTTTTGCTTGAGTTGCAACATCGAAAAAGAAGTATTGTCGTTGAGCATAAATATAGATTGTTCCGCCGCGGCCATAAAGACCTTCGTTTGCAGGACTACGATGACCACCATAAGAATGTGCCGCACGATCTTTTTTTCCTAAGTATGCTTCTGCTTCGACAATATAACCGCCGAGAGTGCGTTTGCCATCGTTATAAGTTAATGGTCGACCAAGTAGATCGGCACTAATTTCTTCAGTTGAGTAGTTAGTAAAGTATGTTGAATAATCCATTTTTCCCTTGAGTAGTACACTAGATTTAACAAAGAGGTGAGTAAAGTGAATCAGATAAAATTAGTTCGAATTTATGAAAAAGAGCAGCCTGCGGGGTATCGCATTTTAGTGGATCGATTATGGCCACGAGGTATAAGCAAGACAGATGCCAGACTCGATGTTTGGACTAAGGAACTTGCACCCAGTAAAGAGCTTCGCAAGTGGTTTAATCATGATGATAATAAATTTATGCAATTTAAGCAAAGGTATCTAGCAGAACTTGAAGCAAATTCAGCCATGGTCGAGTTTGTGTCCCTAGTGAAACAGCAGTTGCAGAAACAAGACGTGCTGTTTTTATACGGTGCTAAAAATAAAGAGCATAACCAGGCGGTTGTGCTCAAAGAAAAAATTATTTCTCAATTATAGTTAACGACCATGCTTTTTAAGCCGTAAAAAGTGAAACGCAATTGTGATAATTAAGACACCAAAAACAATGATCGCAAAAACAGTGTTTGGTAATTCATAGTGAAGTGGTGGTAATGAAACAAGCAATTTTAATGCGATAATTGCAATCAGGACGTAGGCCATTGGCTGCAATTCAGGAATAATATCCATTAATTTGATAATTATTTCGGCGACGCCTCGCATACATAAAATTCCAATCATGCCACCAATTAAAACAACAACTGGATTATTCGAGACGGCTAGTGCGGCCAAAACTGAATCAATTGAAAAGACGATATCCATTGCCTCAATTGAAATAACTGTTCGCCAGAAGAGTGATAAAAAGTGTTTGCCCTTTTTGGGCGAATGCTGTGCAATTTTTTCGCCTTCGGCTTTTTCTTCAGCTTGTGCTTTTTGTGGATGACGCTGATCGTAGAAAAACTTAAAGGCTAGGTAAAACAGGTATAAACTGCCCGCTAACTTAATTTCCCAAAAGTTAATTAGGTAAGTGCCAATTCCGATTACAATAAAGCGAAAAATATAGGCTCCCCACATACCATAGAATAGCGATTTTTCTTGCTCTTTCTTGGTGGGTAATACCTTAGTCTGTGCGGCTAAAACAACTGCATTATCAACTGAAAGCAGACATTCCATTAAAATAAGTGTCAGAATGATTAGCCAGTCCTTGCCACTGGTTAAAACATGGAGCCAATTGCTAGCACTAAAAAATGGAGCATACATTTTAATAATTGACATTTTAAAAACTCTTTTCTAAGTGCTCAAACTGAATAAATAATCAGTTCGCGCATTAAACAATTGCTAGTATTTTACCACAAGGCAAGAGAAGTGCTCCTAATAAGTGAAATAAATTATAGACTTAGATTTGCTGGAAAACATCCAGTGCATCACCGATGATGGCAGAAATGCCTGCAGCAGGAATAGTCGTTTTATTGATTGCCCAAACCTTTGCGTCCGGCTGACGGTAAGAAAGAAGCTGAGCGAAAGGATAGACTACAAAGCTGGTGCCGCAAATTATTATTAGATCTGACATGCTCATAGCATTAATTGATTTAGAAAGGTTTGTTTGGTCGATTTGCTCACCGTATAAGACAATATCGGGACGAATGATGCCGCCACAATTTTTATGGCGGAAAGAGTTAGCATATTCTTGATATGAAACTGGCTGACGACATTTTGTACAGTAAATATCATATAAACTACCATGAAATTCTGTTACATGGTGATTATTTGCCTTATGGTCAAGGTGATCGACATTTTGTGTGATTAGGTCGCCTTTTTCATTACAAAATTCCGCAATTTTTTGATGAATTTTATTAGGTTGGGCATCAGGAAAATACATATTATTCATGACAAACTGGTAGAAAAATTCAGGTTGCTGGTAGAGTGTTTCCTCACTTAAAATGGTCTCAGGACTTTCATTAACTCCATCATAAATCCCGTTTTTTGAGCGGTAGTCGGGAATACCTGAGTGGGTAGAAACACCAGCACCTGTTAAAAAAGTAATGTGTTGTGCCTGGTTAAGATCATCTTTAAGTTCTGTTATTTGGGTTGAATCAATCATGTTTATGTCCTTTCTAAAAATGTGTTCCCATCTACTATACTGCTTTTAGCTGGGAAGATTAACTTCTTAATGAACAAAAGCTTAGGCGGAATTGACTATACGCTTATCGATTAATTAATATTTTGTAATTTATTTGTAATTAATAAGTGGTTAATATTGAAATGTTTTTGTGATAAATGTAAAATAAAATTATGTAATTTATTATTTAATTTTCATTTGGGGGACAAAAAATGAAACATAAATTTTTGAAAAACCTTCTATGTTCAGTAGCCGTTTTCTCTTCTTTTACAATATTGGGTCATTCAATTGAAGTAAAAGCAGCTAGTGCGGAGCAGCCAGCAGAAACTAATCAGGTCAAAGAACCCGATATAACTTATGTGCCTGCAGGACGTTTGGCAAAAGATGGCTATGTGTTCGTACTTTCACCAAAGGCCATTGTATATCCTGAATGCCCTAATTCTTCTAAGTATGATGTTCAACCATACAATAAGGATTGGGTTGAAAAAATGGTAGAAAAGAAGACCAAGTTCAAGATTACAGAATTTGGTATGGGAAAGGTAGAAATTATGGGCCACCTTGTTGACCAAAGTGGAAAGCAGCAAGGCTGGATTAGCTTAGTCAATGGAAACTTCTATCACGTAGATGCTAAGAAAAAAGCTTTAAAGAAATTGATTAAGGCTGAAACAAAGGCTATGGATCAAAAATCTGACGGGAAAAAGGTTTCATTGAAACAGGCTGAAGCGGAGGCAAAGAAGCTTCATGGTCATAACAGAAAAATTGCTCTGAAATCAATTAAGGAGTTAAAAGCCTGGCTTAATTACGATGGCGATTATCCGTACACTTATCTTCCCGCACTAACAATTGATAAATAGGCTAGAAGCTGGATCTATTAGTGCGATTCTTAAAGCACGCAACTTCAGTTCGGTTATTAATTTAAGATATAGTAAAAGCCCCTAGGTGGAACTTTCCAAGCTAGGGGCTGTTCTTTTTTACTATTTAATTATAGAAGTTGAATATGATGTTCTTCGCACTCTTTGAGCATTTCGCTTGGCCAAACACTTGCCTGCACCTCACCAATATGAGCTTTACCAAGTAAGAGCATACATAAACGAGATTGACCAATTCCGCCACCAATGGTGTAAGGTAATTCACCTTTAAGTAGTTGACGGTGGAAAGGCAATTTTTCACGGTCAAGGCAGTCAGCTTTTTCAAGTTGCTCGTGGAGACTTTCAGGACTGACTCTGATGCCCATTGAAGAAACTTCAAGTTTTTGACCTAGAGGCTCATACCAGAAAATTAAGTCACCGTTTAATGCCCAGTCATCGTAGTCAGGAGCACGGCCATCGTGTGGTTGACCACTACGCTTTAACTTATCACCGATTTTCATAATGAAAACAGCTTTTTCTTTTTTCGCAATCTTGTCTTCGCGTTCCTCAGGACTTAAGTCTGGCCAGTCATCTTCAAGTTCTTGGGTAGTAACAAAGTGAACATCTTCTGGGAGTCGGTAGGTAGAAGCAGGATAGCGTTCGGCACATTCAGTTTCTACTTGCTTAATTGCTGAAAAGATTTTTCTAACCGTTTCTTTTAATGTGTCTTCGGTCCGTTCTTCTTTGGCGATGATCTTTTCCCAATCCCACTGGTCAACGTAAATTGAGTGGAAGTTGTCCAAATCTTCATCGCGACGGATAGCGTTCATGTTGGTAAAAAGACCTTCATGAATACCAAAGCCGTATTTCTTTAACGCCATGCGCTTCCATTTGGCAAGTGAATGGACAATTTCAACTGTATCATCTTTAGGTAGATCTTTTGCATCAAAGGCAACTGGTCGTTCAACTCCGTTTAAGTTATCGTTCAATCCGGTATCTTTTTCAACAAAAAGCGGTGCCGACATTCTTTGTAAATGTAATTTTTGCCCTAAGACTTCTTGGAATCGTTCGCGGATGAAGACAATTGCTGCTTCTGTATCACGAATAGTTAGAGTTGGTTGGTATTTTTCTGGCAAAATTAAGGACATGGTGTTTACCTCCAAAAATATTAAAGCAAAGAAAAAGCCCTTCGCCTTATTCTAATAGAACAAGGACGAAAGGCTTTTTTCCGCGGTACCACCTAGATTGTCCGAAATTCGGACCAACTCATGAAGCACAATCATGCTTCACCAGCGTGGTAACGTACTGGAGACGGCGCCACCTACTTTGGAATCATTTCAGTGTGCAGCTCAAAGTGTTTTTCGATAATTCAGGGTCTACTAGTTTCGCACTATCACTAGTTCACTTAAAGAGATAAATTATTTACTCGTCTTTTTCATCGCATTTAATTTAAGATTATTTAACAATTATTTTAATTAAAATGCAAGTAAAAATTAATTTTATTTCAAAAATTGTTTTAGCAAACCAAAAAGCCGTGTTCTGTTATAATGGGTAAGTATATTTACTGAGAGGAATTTTTATGGCAAGTTTTTATCTTATTATGGATGCCATACTACTTGGTTATACTTGTTATAGCTGGTATTGGCAGGCCAACATTAACTTGAGAGGACATTACCGTTCCTCTTCAATCATCTGGGCGATAATTTTCATTTGGATTGGTTTTGCTTGGCAGTTGCTTGAAAAAGGCGATCCGGGAATAGCCATCTTTTTAGCCATTATTTTATTGATGAGCATCATTGATGGTTTCACTGGTTTTGCTTCTAAAAGAGTAGTAGTTTCCGGTTACTTTCGTCGCACGGTGCCATATTCAGAAATAGCTTTGGTAACTTTAATCAAAGTGCCCAATCCAAAGAAGAATGCTGTTATTTGCATAATTACAACCCAGAAAAATCGGCAATATTATTTACAGTTTTCTACTGGTGTAGCACAGATAGTTGAAACAATTAAAAGCTACGCACACAACAGTATTAGAATTGAAATTCAAGATATTCTATAAATGTGTTAAACGCAAGTTAAAACCCAATTCCTAATGTAAAGGAATTGGGTTTTTCTTTGTTTATAAAATAGGTGATAGCATTCTTGAAAAGCTTTGCAAAGTCCGCAACCAGCGTCCTTGCTGCTCAATCATTTCTGGAGTAAGCAAAGTAGAGTCTTGCATATCTTGCTCGAATGACTTCGCTACTTCTTCGGTGAAATTCTTATCATAAAAAACAGCTACATCTTCAAAGTTCAGGTCGTAGGAGCGATAGTCCTGATTCATTGAGCCAACTGTTGAAAAATCATCGTCAACAACAATTGTTTTGGCATGAATAAAGCCCTTGTCATAAATATAAATTTTAACGCCATAGCGTGAAAGCTCGTTTGCATACCACTGCGTTGCCCGATAAATGAAGGGATGATCTGGCTTGCATGGAATCATGATGCGCAAATCAACTCCTGACATGGCAATTGTTTGCAAAGTAGCAAACATCGCATCATCTGGAATTAAGTAAGGTGTTTGGAGCCACAGGCGTTTTTTCGCCTGGAACATTAGTTTAATGATCCCGTTACGCATATTGGCGTTATCACGATCGGGACCGTCAGAAATAATTTGGGTTGCTACATCACCAGGATGAATCTCATTTTCATCTAAATCAGGGAAGAGCAGGGTGTTAAAGGTGATCAATTGGGCTTCATCTTGAATTGAGGCGTTCCAATCCATAACAAAACGCTCTTGCAAAAGTAATGATGCGGAACCAACAATACGAACTTGGCTGTCACGCCAGTAGCCAAATTTCTTTTTGCGGCCAAGGTATTGGTCACCGACATTAAAGCCACCGGTCCATGAAGTCTTTCCGTCGACAATCACAATTTTACGATGCAGGTGATAGTTAATTCGATACCGCGTAATCATGTTTCTGGAAGTAACAAAGGGAAGAACCTCCCCACCGGCTTTATTTAATTGGTCGAACCAGGCCTTAGTGGCACCGAGAGAACCCCATGCATCGTAAAGTAGCTTTACTTTGACGCCTTCTTTGGCTTTTTTAATCAATAAATTAAGCATTTTATTGCCGATCTCATCATTGTAAAAAGTATAGAACTCAACGTTGATTGTTTGTTGAGCATTTTCAATGTCACTTATCATGTCATGAAACATTTGCTCGCCGTCAGTATATAACTTGACGTGATTGTTTTTACTTAATGGTGATTCACTGTTGCGGTCGAAAAAGTGCACAACCATTTTGGCCTTGTTAGAGGTGTCAGAAGCACTGATTTTTTTCGGTGCCTTGGTAATAGATTTCTGCACATTACGCAAACCAATATGGTGTTGTTTGTTGATAGCAAAAATATTTTCCTGTGAAATTCCGCGGCCAAAAAAGCCGTAAAGTGTAATTCCAATCACAGGAAATACTAGTAAAATAATCAGCCAAGCCCATGTGGTAGAAACTGAGCGTCGTCGATGAAAGACAATGTAAAAGGCTAAAATAGTATTAGTAATAATGATAATGTAAAAAATGTCGCGGAGCAGGGTCACGTGAATCCTCCAAAAAATTAATCTTTTAGTCCAATAAATTTATCTATGATATTGATTACAAGTGGATTATCATGCATCCAGCTATGTTCGGCATACTTTTTCCCACGAATTTCAACTTCATGATAAGATTTAACGTTAGGAGCCAGAATGTAACGGATGCTTTTGGCGGAAATCACAGAAATAAATTTATCGCTGTTAGTATCATCAAGTACATTACCATAAATATTCAAGACGGAAATATTAGAATTGAAATGTTTTCGTCGAAGCATGAGATAGAGATAATGTAAATTCATGACAGTCGGTCGTCCGTTGCTGTTAAGTTCATTTACATTAGGTATATCACCCATGTAAGTAACGCCATCAAAAGGCCCGGCAATAAAAGCGCATTTGGCTAAGTGCGGAAAATTATTTTTCCGGTACTTACGCATTTCCGTTCTGACAATGCAGGGGCAGGCTAATGAATGGGCAACTGCTGAGTAGTGCGTAAAATGATATCTTTTAGCTAAAAAGGGTAAAATAAACCGTAAGTAATAGTCAATCGCATATACACCAACGATTCGCTGCCGAAAGACAACCTGAACAATTGGATTCTTGTCGCCCGTCCAAGTTCCTTCGAGTTTGAAGTTACCCCATAAATCCGCCGTTACCTTGAGAAAATGAGGGTCTCCTTTATCTGCTAAGGCTTGTTTAACCATCATTTGAGTGGTGTAATCACCGCCGCGGAAGCCATGAAAGTAGATGATTGGAACTTGCTCAAATGATCCGCGTTTATTCTCAACTGTGACATCATCTTCAATCTTTCTTTTATGTAGACGCAAAAAAATCCGCAAAGGAGCAATTGTTGCCAAAATAGCCAAAGAAATCATATTGAATTTACTTGGCTCTTCTGCTAGATTGAGTTTGCGGTTTTTCTCTGCTTCTTCCTTATATTTTTTAGTATTGAAGAACATACATGCCACCTTAAAAAATTAAACTATCTATATTCTAACATTGCTAATCGCATTTTAGTGACTGAGGTACATATGAAATTTTATGCAGTAAAAAAAGGCCGCCAGCCGGGTGTTTATCGCACCTGGGAAGCGGCCAAAGAACAAGTTGATGGCTATCCTAATGCCGAATATAAATCTTTTACCAAGGTAACTGACGCTACCGAGTATTTGGATTGGGATCAATCAACTATTGATCAGGTCTTTCAAAAAGATGAAGACTCGCTTAAACAAGCAATTGCCAAAATTCAGCAGGCTAGCCATGATGTTAAGCAAAAACAACCGGTCGCTGAACATAAGTCTAAACAATTCGAGAGTTCGGTAAATACACAGCAAGATACAACAGCGTTTTTTGCGACAATTTACACGGACGGCGGGACCCGCAATACTGGCAACTTTAAGGGTGGTCACGTTAAGAAAACGGACAAAGCGGCTTGGGCTTACCTAATTGAGTGGGACGAAGCGGGCAAAAAATGCTCAACTTATGATTCAAATGGTGAGTTCGGCGCTACCAATAATAAAATGGAATTAACGGCGCTAATTGAAGCTTTGAAAAAACTAATTGAATTAGGCTTTAATCAGAAACCACTATTATTTGTCCTTGATTCACAGTATGTCTTAAATCCAATCACAAAAGGCTGGCTTAAGGGCTGGAAAAAACGTGGCTGGAAGAAGAGTACGCCAGGCGAAATTGCTAACTTGGGATGCTGGCAAGAACTGGATCAATTACTAGATCAGTTTACTAACGCTCAATTTGAATGGACAAAAGGCCATGCAAACAATCGCGGTAATGAATTTGTAGATCATACTCTTAATCAGTTCATGGATCAAATGTAACTAGAAGTTAATAACAATTGCTCCACTAAAGAGATGGCTGAAGAAGTTGGTCACATTATCCCACATTCTCTCGAGCCAGTTGCGATTTTCTTGTGTGTTGATTTTGTCAAAAATATTTTTGGCGTTTTTCTTAATATTCGCGGATACTGCACCGGCTTGTTCTTTGAACTTGTTGTCTTTTAACGCACCAGAATTACGGATTTCAATTAGAACATTAATAATTTGTTGTTTCTGGTTGTTGTTAATTGTGTCACCCAAATGGTTAATGTTGATTTGATTGTTGACGATATCACGAATTTGGCTATCGCTAATGTTGTTACCAACTTTACCCATTTCTTGCTTTGCTCCTGCAACCGCATTGTTCAATTGGGCATCAGAATAGCCGTCTTTATCTTTGTTTTCTTTAGTAATTTTGCTTAATGTGCCCATCTCATCTTGAGCGGCATTAACCTGACTTTGGTTAAGGTTTTCGCCTGTTTTGCTGTAAGCAGCGTAAACGCCAGCAAGTGCGCCTGAACCATCAATTGGCACAGCACTAGTAACGTAGATATTAGCATCTGCAATTCCGGCGGTAACAGCTGCATTCTTGTATTGATTGGCTGTAATCGTGGTAATGTTATTTCTTCCTTGATAATCAAGAATCCTTACATTAATACCACTACCTTGCGCTGTTTTTTGAATCATCGCACTGGACCAAACACCAGAATTGGTTGTAAAGTTGGAACCCGAAGGATTGAGGTATTTAACTAAGTCCGCCCCAGTAATGTTGATAGTTTGGTAGCTTGCCCCGTTTAGTGGATCGCTAAGAGTACTTAAAGTACCGCTGCGCTGGCTATTTGTAAGGGATGAACCAAGACAGACAACCGGTAGGTCATCAGCCTTAACTGTCTGTTGCGGTCTGACTAGACCAATAGTACTAAATAACAGTGTCGTGATTGTAGCGACAAGTGAGATTGCTTTTTTCATAAAAATAATCAACTCCTTTTATCGCTATCAATTATACTAAATGCTGCTTATAAAAGTTTAAAATCGAGTTTAAAGGCGGCTAGTTTACGATATTTTTAATATTTAAGATGGTATAATATAACTCAATAAAGGAGGGGTGCGATGATTCAGCAACCTGAATTAACTGTCATCATGCCAGTTTACAATGTTGAAAAATACTTGGCTCGTGCGCTTGATCATTTAGCTAAGCAAGACGATCCAAACTTCAAATTGTTAATTGTTAATGATGGCTCAACTGATAGCACAAGAAAAATTGCGGAACAATATCGTGATCAATTCCGCTATTTCAACATAATTAATAAGCCTAATGGCGGTCTTTCGGATGCGCGTAATGTTGGGATTGAAAATGTCGATACACCATATTTCACTTTTCATGATGGCGATGATTGGGTCGATTCTGGCTACACAGCCTTTTTCGTTCGCGCTTTTCATGATCATCCTGATGCAGCAATGGTATCTTGTGGTTTTTGGTTAGATTACGAAAATAAAGAGGGGTCAATTCCGGCCACTAAGAAAAATGTTCATGGTATGAAGAATAAATTGCGTACATACCAGTTAGTAGGTAATCCCTTAGGTTCACTGATGGACAATCATTTTTTAGCTACACCAGTTAAGGGCTATACGTGGAATAAGGGCTATAAATTATCTGTAGTTAAACATAATCATTTGCATTTTATGAGCGATTTGGCCTTTATGGAGGACCAGATTTTTACTGTTCAATATCTTGCGTTAACCGATGGTTTTTATTGCGATAGTACGCCGCTATATCATTATTGGCAACGCAAGGATAGCATGGTTCACAAGTTTAACTTGAAAATGATTCCCGATAACTTTAAGGCAAATTACTTCATCATTAGAACAATGATTCATAGCTTGTGGCAAGAGCATAAAAAAGAAAAAGGCACTAAGCATGAGCTAATTGAGGCAAGTGAAAGGGATCAGCGATGAAAGAACTAGTCAATGGTAATGAACTCTATTACAGCAAGCTTGGTAAAGGCGAGCCACTTCTTCTTTTGCATGGTCATCACCTTGATGGCGGGATGTTTGATCAAATTATTGCGCCGCTTGGCCTTTACTATACCGTCTATGTCCTCGACATGCGCGGGCACGGTTTAAGTGAGGGTGAAATTGCCAAGCATTATCAAACTGAAGTTGATGATGTCGCTGCTTTTATTAAGCAAGTTGACATTAGGGGCTGCTATTGTTTTGGCTTTGACGCTGGTGGTTTGGTTGCAATGATGCTCGCAAGCCAGGATCAAACTGTTTTTAAGAAGTTAATGGTAGCTGGTGTTTTCGTCAATGGTAATGGCATCAAGCCGTATCATTATTTAACAGAAGGCGTGATGCGCTTTTTAAAGCGCAATCGTGACAGTGAAGTTGAATTGACCGAAAGTTTTATGTCAGTAGATAGCTTAAAAGCAATTTCAATTCCAACATATTGCGTTGTGGGCGAAAAAGACTGGGTTAAAGTTGAGCATGTTCGCTGGTATAGTCAAATTATCCCCCAGGGACAATTAATGATTATGCCACGCCAAAAGCATGAAAGTTATGCAGTTAGAAGTTTTAAACTGCTTAATTTAATGGAAGATTTTTTTAAATAGTTATCAATATATATAAGGGCCGAAGATTTTTTTCGGCTTTTTGTTTGATTTTTGTCCTTTTCTGGGCATTAGTAGTTTTTTTTAGTTATAATAGGTCTTGCAAAGTTAGTATTTTTAATAAAGAGGTAGCTATGAATAAAGAAGAAATTCTTCAGTTGATGCACCCAATGAAGTTAATTGGGTTAAGTGGAAATCCGGCTTTAAATGAAAAGATTGCCACAATTTTAAAGAAGCCGTTAATCGAAACTGCTGTTCAGCATTTTAGCGATGGCGAAATTCAAGTTAATATCGGTGAAAGCGTCAGAGGTTGTGATGTTTTTGTTATTCAGTCAATTCAAGATCCAGTAAACGAAAACTTCATGGAACTTGAGATTGTGTTAGACGCTCTCCATCGTGCTTCTGCACATCGGATTAACGTGGTTATCCCTTATTTAGCATATTCACGTTCAGATACCAAAACACGTTCACGTGAACCAATTACAGCTAAGTTAATTGCTAATTTACTGCAAATAACAGGTATGGATCACTTGATTGTCTTGGATCTTCACGCTTCGCAAATTCAAGGCTTCTACAATGTGCCAGTTGATCACTTACACGCTATGCCACTTTTAGCGCAATACTTCCTTGACAATGGTATTGCAACTAAAGAAGATGATGACATTGTCGTTGTTTCACCAGATCACTCTGGCGCAAAATTGGCACGTAATTTTGGTCAATTTTTTGATGCTCCAATTGCAATCGTTGATCAACGTCGCGCACGCTATGATGCTGATGTTCATGACATTATTGGAGATGTTAAGGGGAAAAAGTGTATCATTGTCGACGATTTGATTGATACAGGTTCAAGAATTTCTTCATCAACTAAGTCTGTTTTGGCAGCTGGTGCTAATAAGGTCTATGTTGCTGCAACTCATGCACTTCTTTCACAAAACGCACTAGAAACACTTAATGAGTTACCAATTGAGCAGATTGTTGTCACTGACACAATCAAGCACAATCACTATCCTGACCGGATGGTTCGTATTTCAGTTGACTTGCTACTTGCGCGGGGAATTAACTATGTTTATAATGACCGTTCAATGCACTTGCTAAGTGAAAGTGACTTGAAGTAATTTCACAATTTATACACTTTATGCTGTACACATAAACCTTTGTGTAACAACATTTGTGCTGTTTTTGTGTATTTTTGTTTATTTATTTCATAACACTGATATAATAAGAACAAAATGTGTAAGAATGGAGAAACCATAAAATGGCACGACGTAAAAACTTCAAGAGAAGACGAATAATTTTAAGTAATACCTTCAATTTGATTAGGGAAAACGGAATGGACAATGTATCCTTTCAGATGATTGCAGAAAAATCCGGAATTTCTAAATCTCTTCTTCAATCGTACTATCCACATAAAGCAAAATTAACTGATGATGTGGTTCGCAATATCCTTAATACGCTGGATGAACAGGTAAGAAAGTTCAATCCTACTAAGGAAGGTAACATTTGTGCTCGTACCAAAGCGTTTATTTACACAGTTGCGATGCTCGGCATTTATGATAAGGGACTCAAGCGAATTATTTCAGAGGTCTTCAGTAGCAATGAAACACTTGATAACTGGAGTAGTATGCTCAATAGCTGGGTAAAAGAAAACCAGATTTTTGACGAAGATCACTACAATCTTAATGAAGTAGAGTATGGTATTGCTTTTGTTGTAACTGGCGTTGGACGCCTCTATCATGATAGCAGTCGATTTAATCTTTCTGCAGAACAGTTGGCAGATTATGCTACTAGTTCATTGATGTATAGCTTTTTGCATTGTAATCAAGAGCAAGTAGATAAAGCACTTGAAGCAGGTCATAAGATAATTAAGTCAATTGACATTAAAGCAATTCACAATGCAATTGATACAATGTTTGATGAAGATAAGGAGATCGTCTGTTAGAAAGGACATATATGACAAGCAGTGCGCAAACAGATTTGCGTAGAGTCACTCAGGAAGAAAAGCACCAATATCAAAAGGCTTTATCTTTTATTATTTTATTAATTGTAACCTTGGTAATGGTCTCAGTGACTTTTCTCAATCCTTTTTTTATGAAAGGACAAATTAGGTCTGAAAGCAATCAAGTTGTGGTTGTCAGACAAGTCAATAGGCACTTTAATACGCTCGCAAGAGAAATTGGGGCGCGGCAAACTGATGATGCTAATTTATTAACAACTAAGCAGACACAACCAATTGCCGACCACATTATTGATTACACTTTAAAGCCATGGTTTAAAGTAAACAAGCTAACTTTGGCTAATGATATTTTGCATGATATCAATTTAAATATTGACCAGGGCGCATCAAGCGATGCGCAACTAGTACAAGAAAAATTGAAAAAGCAAGGTAGTAATGCCCCATATGAAGTAATGGATGCATTCAGTTTGAACACCATCACTGTTGGTGGAAATGTTGCCTTTGGTCTTTTATTGTTAAATATTGTTTTAATGATAATGGCCATAATTAGTCTGCGCTCATTATTCAATGAAATAAGAGCAGTTTTTACTAAAAAGATGCTGGTACATGTTACGACCGCATCAATTATGTGGGCAGGCTTTTGGCTAATACTGGTTGCAGGAATATTTGCCCTTATTCCAGTTATAATTAATGTTGAAGGTGTTGCAGTTTTAGGCTATTTACTTGAAATTGGCAGCAGTATTTTCCTTGATTTTGTGATTGTTGGCGTGCTTTTGTACGTTTTCAGTGCAATTCCTTGGAAGATTACTTCTCCTAATAATTAAGGCTTCAGCTATTTATACGTGATTGAAAAATGACCAAAGGAGTCAAACATGAAAATCTATTTTGCAAACGCACTGTTTTCTCAGGCAGAACTTAATTACAATGCACAACTCGCAGCTA
The DNA here is from genome assembly GCF_002837055.1 of Lactobacillus apis. Classification (GTDB taxonomy): domain Bacteria; phylum Bacillota; class Bacilli; order Lactobacillales; family Lactobacillaceae; genus Lactobacillus; species Lactobacillus apis. The sequence goes on from NZ_PDKP01000012.1 coordinate 16,453, forward strand.
AAATTAGACAATTAGATCAAACGATTGATTTATACTTACCTCAAGAAAACGACTCAATCAATGACAAGCAGGCTTACGCTGATTCCAAGATGATTGCCCAAGCCGACACAGAAAAATTGCTTGCCAGCGATTTGATGGTGGCAGTTCTTGACGGGTTAAGCATTGATAATGGCGTAGCCAGCGAAATTGGTGTTGCTTATGCAAAAGAAATTCCAATTATCGGTCTTTATACGGACACACGTCAACAGGGTAGTAGTAACCAACAAAAGCTACAGGCATTAGGACAAATTGCCGAGAATCAGTTCCATTATGTTAACTTGTATACAACCGGGTTAATTAAACTTAATGGTACAATTGTTAATAGCGAAGCTGATTTACTTGCAGCAGTTAAAAAATATCTCTAATAAAGAAGCACGATTCCATGATTTTAAGGGAAATCGTGCTTTTATTGTTTTAACTGAAATAATTTAAAACGGTAGCTGGTGATACCGCTGATATCGATGCGGTATTCGTGTCCGGAAATTAAAGGTGTATCACCCGGTAAGTAGGTAATAACTGATTGAAAGTTACCATAGCCGGCATCACTAAAGTTTTCAACTTTTTCAGCTTGATAACTGATGCCAGTGTCTTCATCAGTTATTGTAATTTGCGGGGATCCTTCAATTACTTGATCAGAAAAATAAAGTGACCAAGCAATGTTTTTTCCTTTCAAAAGTTCGATTGGAAAAACACCTGCTTCTGGATAGGCGACTTGCGCCTGGCTGGCCAGGCGAAAAGCATCAGTCGAATTGATGACTTTTTGAACTGAATAACGATAACCATTTTTGCCATAAGCTGCACCAAGTCCAATGGTAGTTAGCCTGGTTGACAGTAGCCAGGCGCGATGTCCCGTATCTGTTCCTGAGAGATTGTATGAATCAGTGAGTAAATCCGTTACGACGTCTCCAGCAGACTGGTTGCATGTATTAAAGTTCAGGTTTGCTGCATTAGAGGTCGAACGTGCAATTTGCCAAGTTCCGCGATTGACGATTTTCGGTCTTTTTTCGTAAGGTAAATTATGCTGATTAATTAAAGGGTTGGCATTAAGTAGTGCTAACACTGCTGCTGTTTTTTGAGCACTAATGTTGTCTTGATGATTGTCACTAACTGGTTCTAAGTTGAAGAGCTGACGATAATAGTTAATATAAGCCAGTTGCTGCTCAAGATAAGCAGGTGCTAGTATGCCTTCTTTAAATTTGCGACTAAATTGCGGTTTAACTGCATAAAGATTTGTAGTATTAAAGGTGGTCTGGTCTAGAGCGTTATAGTCTTGCCGAAGCTGCTGAATTTTAGCTGTCTCAGCTGGTGTGAACTCGGCAGCACTAACCACACTAATGTTAAAAGGAAGAACACAAAGTAAGTTAGTTAATATTAAAATGATTTTACGTGACACTTTACTTTATCCCTCCTAATTCTCAATTTATTATAAGTCAAAAATTTGCAAATCAGTGTTAAAATTGCAAAATACTAAAATAAAGGTGCTAATTATCAGTTTTTTACGTGTAGGAGAAAGATAATGCCGCTTAATCAGAGAATTCCTAAAGTCCATAATATTGAGATTGAATTAATTAGTGATTTAGATGATTGGGACGGAGTAACTGGTCCAGTCGATCGTGACTTGCGTCAAGTAGTGGTCCAAAAGACTTATGTAGGGCAAAACCATGCGTATGCCTTGCAGCAAGTCGGTGGTGCATCTTTTGTTTACCGCGGTCGCAAAGGGCGCAATGTTTCTTTTAAAAAAAGCTGGCCAACTTTACGAATAGCCCAAAAAGTAGCAGGTCATACGCAGACCTTTGAAAATGCTGGGCGAAAGAAGCAATGGTTTGTTGGGGTAAAGCCCAATGACATGAATCAGCAGCAAGGCTGGTCTAGTTGGTCTTCTCAAATTGCTCGCCTAAAGTTACCAAGGCTTAGACCGATAACTAACCTTAAGGGTGTGCCATGTCTAACCAACTTAAATCATGCCGGTGAGAAATTCGGAATTGGCTGTCCCAGTGACCAGTTTGCTAGGGTGGAACTGGCTGTTTCGTCCGATCGAGAAGCTGCACTAATTGCTTATGGTGACAATGATCATAATGGCTATTTTGCGCTCTATCAGTTAAATGAGCTTAATGCTGCTCTTGATCAGGCAAAAGCACCTAATAAAGCCGTTGATATTACCCAGCTTAACTGTCTGGATGCATTTATGATTCCTAATTTGTCTGGTGGCACTGGCCAAGTTGGTTCGTTGCAGGGCTTTGCCCTTAACCATTATTTTGATCAAAGTGGCAAAGAACAAAATGACTTGTATATATCTAGCCAGCCCGCTAGTGACAAGGTGGGACATGATCGAAAAATTGTGAAAATTCCGTGGCGTGAATCTAATCCACTTAATTGGGAAATGGCTGACTTGACTGAGCAGCCNATCTAGCCAGCCCGCTAGTGACAAGGTGGGACATGATCGAAAAATTGTGAAAATTCCGTGGCGTGAATCTAATCCACTTAATTGGGAAATGGCTGACTTGACTGAGCAGCCCGCATTAGAAATTCCTGGCTATTACACCGAACTTGAGGGTTTACAGCTAATTGGCAATAATGAAGTTTATTTAACAGTTGCGTACCACCAGCAATTTTTGACGAAAAATCCCACTAAAATTAACAAACTTTATCGCATTGCATGGGAATAATGCTAATTAAGTAAGATTACGGCTGGACTTAAAAAGAGAGTTAGTAACTAGCAAAATAAGTAAATTCACCTTTCTTGTTTCATAATAAAAGTTCCCTAAGCCGCAGTAAATGGGGGCTTTTTTACATTAAAGAGAACAAATAAGGAAATTTTTTCAAAAAATCGTTTAATTTACACTTTTTTACAAGTTTATTGCCGTATAATTAAAAAGTTAGAAACATTAGTTAAGAGGTAGAATAAATGACTAGAAAAACACAGGTTGGTCTGATCTTTGGTGGCAATTCCTCCGAATATGAAGTATCAATTATGTCGGGCCACAATATTTATAATGCAATTGATAAGGACAAATTTGATGTTTGTCCAATTTGGATTACCAATGACGGTTATTTGGCAAGTAAGGAAGATTCATTTAAAGTTCTTGAGAATCCCAAGTATACTGTAGAAAATCCACATAAAGTCGCGAACATTTCCAATCTGATTGAGCTGGCTGATTTACCTGAAATCGATGTTTTCTTTCCAATTGTTCACGGCAATTTAGGTGAAGATGGTTGTTTGCAGGGACTTTTCCGTATTCTCGACAAGCCATTTGTTGGTGACGATGTTTTGGCATCTGCAGTCACAATGGATAAAGAGTTTACAAAAATCCTGGCGCAACGCGTTGGTGTACCTGTTGCTGACTGGATTTCAATTAAGCGGTTTGAATACGAAGATGTGAATAATGATAAGCGCAATTATGCAAAAGTTAGCGAAAAATTAGGTAGCGACTTGTTTGTGAAGCCATCTAATCAAGGCTCTTCTGTTGGGGTTCATCATGTAACTAATGAACAAGAATTCAATGACGCACTGGAAGATGCCTTTAGATATGATGACAAAGTTTTAATCGAAGAAACAATTCATGGAACTGAAGTTGAAACTGCTGTGCTAGGTAATGATAAGCCAATCGTTTCTGGTGTTGGTCAAATTATCAACGCTGAAGGTACTTTTTATAGTTATGAAAATAAGTATGATGATGACTCAACAACTATGTTGCAGATTCCGGCAGATTTACCAGCAGATATTACTGAAAAGGTTCGCTCAAATGCCTTAAAGGTATATCAAGCCACAGAATGTAGTGGTTTATCACGTGTTGACTCAACATTGCGTGAAAGTGATCATCAACTAATTTTAACTGAAATCAATGCGCTACCTGGTTTCACTAACATTAGCATGTACCCTAAATTATTTGAAGAAGCAGGTATCCCATACTCTGAATTAATCACACGTCTAATTGAGTACGCTCAAGAACGCTACGAGCACAAAAAGACACTGCTACATAAACATGATTAAATTAGATTGTGCTGGGAGTATTAATCAATGACAAAAGATAAGCATGATTTTGAAGAGTTAACTGCACCTGCTGCTACTGCTAAGGAATTAAAAATCAGTGTCCCAACTTTGCGGAAGTATTCACTGATTGTTGAAAAAGTGACGGGTAAGCCGGACTATTATGCACGGACAAAGCAAAAAGCCCGTTTATATAGTAAAAAGGACTTACAAGACCTCAAGGACTTTCATAAATTAGCTCAAGATAATGGACTGACGCTGCAAGAGGCAGCCCAACAGATTTTTGCTGTTAGTGATAAAAAAGATAAAGCTAAGAAGGCTGCTCAAACAAAAGCTGAGCAGGAAAAACAAGAAGTGATGTCACCTTCGCAAATGGCAAAATTGCTAACGGCTTTACAGCAGACGATTGTGCAACAAAATTCGGCACTTGATAAATTGCAGAAGCAGTTGAATCGAATTGAAAAGCAAAACAAAGACTTACTAGCTAAGCAAAAAGAATTAGGCCAAAAAGAGGCTAGTGAAAGTGCATTTGCCGGGCTACCTGATATTTCAGGCATTATTACTGATGATGAAACGGACTTACTTGATCAAGCCAATCCTGACATCGATAAACCGTTAACAGCTGCGGAGAAGCGTGCCCAAGTTGTCGATGATGGCCAAAAATCAAGTGAAGAAGTTCATGAAGAAATATTAGCTAAAGCTAAGGAAAATGCCGAAAAAAGTGCCAACAATAGTGGCTTGCGGACTTTGACTGATATGCAGATTGAATCCAAAAAGGCACACTGGTGGCAAAGATTTTTGGATATCTAAATAATTAAAAACGACTTTTTAAAGCCGTTTTTTTATTAATATTAAGTTTTAACTTATTAAGCTAAATTAAGATTCCAAATTGCTATTTTTGCGGTAGAGTAGAACCATTATGGATTTAAGGATGGTCAAATTGAAGAGAATTAAGCGACGTTATCTTGTTGCTATGATTGTTGCAGTCATTGGTTTGATTTTGACGGCTTGTACATACTTTGCCACAGACATCTATACTAAGCATGATGTTGCCGTCATCAGCGATAGGCAAATTAAAGATACGCTGGTCGAAAAAAGTACAGATGTTTATGACAACAAGGACGAAACAAGAAAGCAAATTTTACATTTAAAAATTTTATCGGGCAAATACAAGGGGCAAACCTTCCGTACGGTAAACTATTACTACCCTTCGCAATTGATTACGCAAAAATATCGGGC
>NZ_PDKP01000013.1 GCF_002837055.1 Lactobacillus apis
CCATATTATGGGGCGATTGTTGGGGGCAGATTATTAGCTACACTCGATGGACTGCGAGTTAACACTAAGATGCAAGTAATCAACAAGCAAGACAAGGTAATTGAAGGCTTGTATGCAGCTGGTAATTGCTCTGGCGGGTTCTTCTGGGGTATCTATCCAGATCATGTTCCTGGTTTAACTGCTAGCCATGCTTTAACTTTTGGCCGCTTAGCTGGTAAATACGCAGCAGAATAGAAATTTACAAGACTTGTCCTTTTAGGACGAGTCTTTTTTTGTTGCCAAAATTGATCAAGAAGAACAAAAAAATGTCATTAGCAAGTTTATTGCTTCAAAAACGAACTTTAATTGCAAAAACAGATTAATATCGAGATAAAAGCGAATGTTTTTGTTGTAATCTTTCTTTTACTGCTATACAATAGACAAGAATAAAATAATTGACAAAAAAACGTGTTGATTAAACACCGATTTTGGAGGAAAAATCAAAAATGAATTTTGGTAAAAAACTGGCAGCATTAGCTGTAGCCGGATTAGCTTTAGTAGGTACTGCTGCTTGTTCGAATGGTGGCTCGTCGTCATCTTCAACTTCTGACACAAATAAGATACCGAAGGTAACGAAGAAAACGACTGTTGTTTTCTGGCATGGGATGCAAGGTCAGCAAGAGACTACGCTAAAGAAACTTGCCAAAGAATTTGAAGCTAAAAATTCTAATATTAAAATTAAGCTTGAACAACAAGGCGATTACGACAATTTACAGGCTAAGTTGACTTCTACAATGCAGTCACCAAAGAACTTGCCAACAATTACCCAGGCATATCCTGGTTGGCTTCAAAGTGCTGCTAAGAACAAGATGTTAGTAAACCTGACTCCTTACATTAATAACAAAGAAGTTGGTTGGGGAAGTGTTGCTGCATCAGAAATTAAACAAGGTATGCTTGATGGTGCCCAAATTAACGGTACACAATACGGTATTCCATTTAACAAGTCAATCGAAGTTTTGATTTACAATCCTGACATGTTGAAGAAGTACGGTATCACTAAGGTACCTTCAACTAATGCTGAATTAAAGCAGGCTGCACAAACAATTTACCAAAAGAGTAATCACAAGGTTGTAGGTGCAGGTTTTGATAACCTTAACAACTACTACGTATTAGGGATGAAAAATGAAGGCCAAAACTTCTCCAACAAAGTTGACTTTACTGGCAAGGAATCTTCACGCGTTTTAGACTACTTCGTAAAAGGTGAAAAAGCAGGTTACTTCAGAATGCCTGGTTCTGATAAGTACCTATATGTACCATTCACTAACCAAAAGCTAGCAATGTTTGTTACTTCATCATCAACCGAAACTTGGATTAAGCAAGCTGCTAAGAAGGACTTTAAATATGAAATAGCTCCTCTTCCTGGTAAATACACAATGCAACAAGGTACTGACATCTATATGTTTAGCCACGCCAGTGCAATGGAAAAGGCCGCTGCATTCAAATTTATGAAATTCCTATCATCTAAGGAAAACCAAATTAAGTGGGCAAAAGAAACCGGCTATATTCCAGTTAATGAAGATGCTACGAAGTCAGCTGAATATAAGGAAAATAAAGAATTTATGTTACCTGCTAAGTTAGAGGATATTCTGTCAACTAACTCACTATACAGTGTGCCTGTAATTAAAAATTCTAATGCAGTATTTAGTGAATTGAAACCAATTATGCAGTCAATTTTATCTGCTGCACAAAAGGACCGTAATGTTAATAGTGCAATTAAAACCGGTAAGACAAAATTTGATGCTGCATGGAAACAATAAAAATATAAATAATTAAAAAGTGGGCTTTTTAGCCTGCTTTTTTAGTTGTCGTTTTGCAAAGGAATGGTAAGATAAGATAAGCAAATCAATAGCTTTCATTATAACTAGAAAGCTAACCAATCTAAGGATGGGGAAAATGATCAAAGAGCAAAGATTTCCGGTAGAAACTAAATATAAGTGGTATGATATCAGCAATTTGAGTGAAGAAGACAGTAACAAACTGCAAGATGATTTTAATTTCACGCCCGACATGATCTCTTATATTTCCGACCGTCATGAACGTCCGCACTATGATTATGACACCCATACCCATATTCACTTGCTTGTTTATGATGTGCCCATTTGGCCGACACAAACCATCAAGCATTTTACAGCTCACCCGGTAACCTTTTTAGTATCCGGAGAAAACATTTTTACCTTCCATACAGAATCAACTAGTTATGTGTTTGACGAGTTTAATGACCGTGCAATGAGACGCGAATTATCATTAGCACAAGATGTAACCGAATTGTTGATGAAATTTTTGCTGTTTTTATCGCAGTATTTCCAACGTGCAGTTACGCAGCTAGATGTTCAGCGCAATACTTTGGATCAAAAATTGTCTGGTGATATCGACAATAGGGACTTAGTTGAATTATCTAATATTGAAAAAAGTTTGGTTTACTTATCTAGTTCAATCCAAACCAATTTGATGATGCTTCACAGTTTGAAGCTTTCAGAACTTGATTTTACCAAACCTGCTCGTGAGCGCTTAGATGATGTTTTAATTGAGTCTAATCAGTCCGCAGAAATGGTCAAAATTTCGCAACAGGTTACGCAAACTTTGTCTGCGACATCCAATAATATGATGAACAATAATCTGAACGATACGATGAAGTTTTTGACAGTTTGGTCTTTGGTTCTGACTATTCCAACTATCCTAACGGGTTTTTATGGCATGAACGTAAGTTTACCGGTAGGTCATAGCTCAACCGATTGGATTTTTATTTCGCTGATTGGAATTGTGTTAATGCTTTGGCTGATCATCTTGATGAAACGACACCACTTCTTTTAATTGAGGTAGATATATGAAAAACAAGGTTATTATTGGCTCACTGATTACGACATTACTTGCTTTTATGCTCTATTCGTTAAACCTAAAGCGAGTACAAAATACAAGTGTTGAAATTGTGGGTCAAAGCCAAAGTGTTAAAAAAGAGCGTGGCAAAGGTAAACTATCGCATGAGCCAAAAGTTGCTGAAGTAGAATATCCGACTCATGTTCAAATTGCTTCAGGTAGTGATCAAACTTGGGCCAAGCAGATTGAGAAGCTAATGGGAAAGGATCAGAGCTACCAAGTTGCAGTTCAGGACCTTAATTCTGGCAAGTTTGCACGCGTGGCAAATACCACTAAAGCACATGGTGTTACTGGGACTGGGCGGTTATTTTTACTAGCAGCAGTTTTTTACCAAGAAGAACACGGCAAGCTTACCAGTCATTCAGCAATTAAGGTCAAAAAGTCGGATCGTGCTAAAGGTGAAAAGGCTTTACAACCTGGAATAGCTTATGGAACATCTTTTTTAAGGCAGACACTGATGCAGGGGAATAAAACCGCAGGAAATGTTTTACTCCGCAAGGTCAAACCGCAAAAAGTTAATGCTATGGCTAAAAAGATGGGGGCTAGTTCCACTAAATTTAGTAAAAAATATACAGCCAATCCTTTAGCTCAAACAACAGCAAACGATATGGTCGCTGTAATGGATGACTTGTACAAAAATAAAACACTAAGTCGTCAGTATTCTAATTTGACACTTGGATCATTGAATCAAAACGCAACAGGACAAAAGCCAAAATTAGTACAAAAGATTCACGACGCGACTGTATATGCGATTGGTGATGATCGTTCTAGTGTTGCTATTATTGAAAATAATGGTCAAGCATACTGTGTAGCCGTTTGGAGTAATTCAAATAAAAAGTTTGCTAAACTTGGAGAAGTCGTCAGCAATTTCTTTAAATAGATAAAATAAATTTAAAAATGCCTTAAGAGCTAACTTGCTTTTGAGGTATTTTTAATGCAAAAACCCTGTTAAACCAAGATTTTAGTCAATTTGGAAATTTTTTTAATTAATCTACAGTCTGTAGATTGTATTCTGCGGTTTGTAGTGTTATATTGTTTCCTATGCTGTCAGAGGGAGGGATGAAGTTGGTTAAAAAAAGAAGCCTTGATCTCGATAAAGTGATTGCTAAGGCAACAGAAATGATTGGTCAAAAAGGATTATCGGCAACAACGCTGCCTAGCTTGGCTAAGGAGCTTGGTGTTCGTTCGCAATCTCTTTACCACTATGTTTCTGGTCGTAAGCAATTATTATCACTTGTTGGTGCAAGTAGGATTAAAATTCTAAGTAAACAGTTAGTTGACAATCTGATTGGACTTTCAGGTAAAGAGGCATTATTTAAATTTGCAGATATCGTTCGCAATTTTATTTTGAACGATCCTGCATTGTTTAGCATTCTTTATCACCTCAATGAGTATAAGCCGGAAGATGCAATTACTAAGGAAATCATGAACATAATTGCATTTGCTGACAAACTGAATTTAAGAAGCGACAGCACTGTTTCGCTTCATTCCTTAATTGGCGCCGTTTTGGGCTATATCTTTTTAGATGTGTCCGCGTCGATTGAGGGTGAAACCAGTACCGAGGCTGATCAAGGCTACCATGATATGATTATCAAACTGGTCCAGCCGAAAAATATTTTGGAAGAATAGAGAGGAAAAACAAAGTGCAAAAATTATTTAAAAATCATATTTTTTCATTTATTGCATGGGTTTTAATCCTGATTATTTCTGTTGTGGCACTGCCAGACGTTACTGGATTAACGCGTGAGCACTCAAACATTTCCTTACCACAGGATGTTCAAAGTGAGGTCGCACAATCAATTCAAAATGATTGGGGACCTAAGCAAAAGAACACTTATCAAATTGCAGTTGTTTTTAATAAGAAAAACGGCAAATTAACTGCAGACGATAAGAATGCAATTAATGACACAATTGATCGCATTAAAGAAAATCAGGATAAATACGGTATTAAGATGGTCTTAGCACCAGATGATAATATCGCTACCAAAAAGCAACTACAGTCCAAGGACAAGACTACTTGGATTTTACAAGTTAACGTTGCAAAAAAACACGCTCCAATTAATGAAGTAGAGCAGGAATTAACCAAGGCTGTTAAAACTGCAGGTATCAGAACTTATGTCACCGGTGCAGACGTTTTACAGAACGCCTTCTCTAACTCAATTCAAGAGGGAATTAAAAAGACTGAAGTCATTACCATTGTCTTCATTTTCATTGTTCTTGTAATTGTCTTTAAGTCACCAATCGTGCCATTAATTTCTTTGTTAACAGTTGGTGTTTCATTTATCACTGCTTTCTCGATTGTTACCAATCTAGTTAAGTATCAAAACTTCCCATTTTCAAACTTTACACAAGTTTTTATGATCATTGTGTTGTTCGGAATCGGAACGGATTACAACATTTTACTGTATGATAAATTCAAAGAAAATCTAGGTAATGGCCTTGATCGCTATGGTGCGATGAAGGATGCACTTAAGGTAGCAGGTAAGACAATCTTGTATTCAGGATCATCGATCTTAATTGGTTTTTCAGCTCTTAGCTTAGCTAAATTCTCAATTTACCAATCTGCAGTCGGTGTTGCAGTTGGTGTCGCTATCCTACTGGTTGTTTTGTTAACACTGAACCCATTCTTCATGGCTGTTTTAGGCGAAAAAATGTTCTGGCCAGTTAAGAAATTTACTGGTGAACATGAAGATAAGCTCTGGCATGGTATCTCTAAGAGTACTATGGCTCATCCAATTATCTATTTAGTCGTTTTAGCAGTTGTGGTAACACCATTTGCTTTAATGTACTCAGGTCATCTTAATTATGATGATACTGATGAAATTGATAATGCTACCCCTGCCAAGGCAGGAATGCTTGTAGTTGAAAAGCACTTCTCCAAGGGGATGGCAGAACCATCAACCCTTTATATCAAGAGTGATCATAAATTAGACAATGAAGCAGATTTGAGACTGCTTGATCAACTTACTAGACAAATTCAATCTTCTGGGGATGTTTCTCTAGTAACTTCTGTTACTCAACCATATGGAGAACGAATTGATCAACTTTATGTTAACAACCAATTAAACACAGTTAATAAGGGTGTCGACCAAGCTCGAGCTGGTTTAAGTAAACTAAGTAAAGCAAGTAAGCAGTTATCAACTGGTGCGAGTCAGTTGGCTAGTGGAACAAGCCAATTACAAAATGGTACCGGACAGCTCCAAAGCGGAACCGGCCAACTTCAAAGTGGTGCTGGTCAATTGCAAGGTGGTGCTGGAAGACTCCAAAGCGGTACGCAACAAATGACTAGCGGCTTGAACCAACTTAATTCTCAATTAGCAGCTGGTTCTCAAGGTATTGCTTCAGCTCAAGCCAATACTAAAGCAGCCTTGGAAAAGAGCTACAAGGCTAACTTGGCCCAAAGCATGAATAGCATTCCAGGCTTGACACCACAACAAAAGATGGCTGCAATGCAAGCAGCAGGTGCTGCACTTGAAAAATCATGGGCACAAGCTTCAGCTTCAATGCCAAATGTTTCTGGCCAGATGGGTGAATTACAATCAGGTGTTGGTAGACTAGCTTCAGCTTCAGGTCAATTAAGCAGCGGTGCCTCCACTTTAAACGGCGGAATAGGCCAACTTAATTCTAGTCTTGGTCAATTGAACTCAAGCGTAGGTCAACTGAACTCAAGTGTAGGAAAATTGAATTCCGGTGCAGGTCAGTTAGCAGATAATACTCCTAAGTTAACTTCAGGTTTAGATGAAGTTAACAGTGGCTTGGGTCAAGGTGGAGCTTATCTTACTGGACTTGCTAGTTCATCAGCAGCAGATAGTTTCTATATTCCTAAGGAATTTATCAAGAATGATATGTTCCAAACCTCGGTTAAGAACTATCTGAGCCCTGATAAAAAATCAGCAATGATCATGATTGTCTTTAGTTCAAACCCAAGTAGCACCAAGGCAACCAAGAAGGCGCAAGACTTAAGCTTAATGGCTAAAAAGTCTTTAGCAGGTACAAGACTTGATAAAGCAACTATCGCAATGGGAGGAGAAAGCTCAAACATTGCTGATATTAAGGATATTGCCAACAAGGACTTTATCAGAACAGCCGCAATTATGTTGATTGGTATCGGAATCGCATTGATTTTCGTTACTCGTTCATTATTGCAACCTCTATATATTTTGGGTACATTACTTATTGCGTACTTCTGCTCATTATCAATTACTGAATGGGTAGTTAAGGCAACAATGGGCAAAGACATGTTAACTTGGAATACACCATTCTTTGGCTTTATTTTGTTAATTGCCTTAGGTGTAGACTATAGTATCTTCTTGATGACGCGCTATCGTGCAATTGAGGGAGGCAAGCCGAGTGAACGAATGCTTAAAGCTTGTGGTATTATCGGAACGGTTGTTGTTTCAGCTGCAATTATTTTAGGTGGTACCTTCGCTGCATTGATTCCATCAGGTATTCCAACTTTAATTGAAGTTGCTTTAACTGTAATTATCGGACTAATTATTTTAGTTTTCATTATGCCAATCACGCTATCTGCAGCAGTTAAACTGACTTATGAAGGCGTGCACTGGAATAAGAGTAAACGAGTTAAACAATAGAATTTTAAAAGATTGAATTGCTTATTTTGAGTGTTCAATCTTTTTTGTATATCTAGACTAGCTTTACAAAATTTTTAAGATAAGCTAAAATGACGCTAATTAACTTATTAACAGAATTATGAGGAGAACTGAAATGTCAAGAGATGTAAATAATCAATAAAGCTCTACAGATAGCTAAATAATTAAATCACTTTTTAAACAGGAAAATTAATTATCAGCTCAACGTGGGGCGAGGCAAGATATTAATTTGGTAAAAAGCAAATTAATAGCGTACTTACACATTGAGGTGTTTAAAGTGGAATTAATTAAAATAGATCATTTACAAATTGACGTTGCAGCTACCAAATTACTTGAAATTGACAGTTTAAATGTTACTTCAGGTCAAAAAATCGGTTTAATTGGAGACAACGGAGTTGGCAAAACTACTCTAGTTAACATACTTGCTCAACAAGATATGACCGATTCATTTACAACTAAAGGCAAAATTACCAGAAATTGTAATTTTGCTTATGTTCCCCAATTGCTCGATGCAAAGGACAAGAGCGGTGGACAACGAGAAAAATTGGCGATTGAACTAGCAATTGCTAAATTAAAAAATATGTCCAATGGTTTATTATTGTTGGACGAACCAACTTCTAATTTGGACGTTAAACAGCAAAAATGGTTGGTTCAATTACTACAAAAAAGCAAGATTGCGTGTTTAATAGTTAGTCATGATCAAAATTTTCTAAGTCAAATTTGTAATAATATTTGGTACATTCAAAAGCAAAAGGCCAGCGGTTTTACAGGAACATATTCTGAATTTCAACGGTTTCAAGCTGATAAGCGGCACTTTCTTGAAAAAGAGTATGAGCAACAAAAAAAGCGTGTTAATCAGTTGCAAGTTAGTTCCAATCAGAAACTCAATAAGGCAAGAACCTTTAATAAGAATAAAAAAGGTCTGTCGTCGTCTGGTTGGCGGTCGAAATCATTGGGTAAGCAAAGAGCCAAGAACAGCGTCATTAAGGCTAGTAAAAACCTGACTAATAAACTTAACCGAGAGAAAGCTAAGCTCGAAAAGCCACAGGTTCGTCGTTCCATTACATTTAAAAATGGAACAGAAAAGCAAGCTATTGCAGATATCAGTAATGATAAAGCAATTAGGCTAAATAAGCAGAAAGTTCAGGCTTTTAAGCGTAATCTCTTTACCATTGACAATGAAATTAACATAGATTTCCAAACAAAAGTGTTATTGGCTGGCCAAAATGGAGTAGGCAAAACCGTCTTTTTAAAACAAATTAAGCATCGGGAATTAGTGGGTTATTATAGCCCCAAATTAAAAATTGGCTATTTTGATCAGAATATTTGTGTAAAACAAACTGATCAAACATTGATTGCATCGCTTAATGAAACCAGTATGTTTGATGACAGTTCAACAATGCAGATTCTAGGTGATTTGCACTTGAAGCAGTTTGCACAACAAAAGATTAGTAGTTTAAGCGGTGGACAGCTGGTCTGCTTTAATTTAGCTAAGATCATTACCGGGCAATATAATTTGCTGCTATTAGACGAGCCAACTAACTTTTTGGATATTGGGTCAATTAACGCATTAGCCGAATTCATCACAAATTATCCATTTGCAATTATTTTGGTATCTCATGACCAAGCATTTGTTAATCAAATTAAGCTGAAAGAGTGGCAGATTAAGAGTAAAAAATTGCTGGTTTCTGAACCACCAGTTAATGAAAATGAGAAAAGCAATGCAAATGAACTTGAATTGCTTAAGTTTAAATTGGATAGCTTAATGCTGTCACCTAATGCAACAATTGCGGAAATCAAAGAACTTAAAGCAAAAATTGAAGGTTTACAATGATTTTTCATTAAAAAGAGTGATAAAGAAATTTTCTTTATCACCTTTTTTGTTTTATGATTAGTGTATCAATTTAACTACAAGCAAAGGATGTTTTTTATGACTACTTGTCCAAATTGTGGGCGAAAAATTTCAGCAGAGGATACGACTTGTCCTAATTGTCACTTTGATGTACAAAAATATCGTGATCTCTTTTTTGCTGATGCCTCCCGCGAACCTCAAAATAAAGAAAAACAAGAAGCAGAACGAACTGTTACAAGAAGAGAAGACTACCGCCAAGAGTTTTACCCTAAAAAGCAAAATATAATTGTTGCAAGGATGCTCGATTGGATTCGTGCCAATAGTATGATTGTTTTGTTATTGGGTATTTTATTGCTACTGATTATGAGTTTTTCTCGTAGCATCGGCTGGATTTGCTTTTTTGCATTATTTATCTGGCTCTATGTGGTATGCGTGCGAACAAACAAAATAGAACGCTATACAGTGGATAAGCGGTTAACTGAAAAGGTCAATCAACTCGGCTCTAATATGTTCAATAATGTTGATGAGTCTAAGGAAAAAGTTAAGTCTAAAAGAAAAGGTAAAGAGCCTTCCAAGGGCGAAAAGCGAGTGGAAGAAGAAGTTGCAACAGTCAAAAAGCACTTTAACTATACCCAACTGCTAGTCATTTTAATGGCAATTATTAATCTAATTGTTTTATTTACTGGTTCTGGTGCTTCCGTTTCTGACATTTCATATACAGGTAAAATGTCAATTACACGTGTTTTATTTGGACTGGCTGGACGCTTATTTTCATCAAGTAGCACTTTAGTGCCAGGAATCGAAGTCTGTGTAATCTGGCTATTGATTTTCCTATTCCCAATTGTAATTACTTATAATACGCTGAAGGACACAAAAAAGAATTGCAGTATTGCATTTTCTTTGTCGATAATTGAGTCACTTTTCCTCATTTACTTAATTTTCCGCTTATCAAATACCACACTTTCAAATACAGGCTTCTTGAAGAACATTACTAGTCAATTACTTTTATATGCTGTTTCGATAGGTGCTTCGACCTATTTCTTGATTTTATCCAGCATTATGACGACAATTTTATTAGGCTACAACCTGTACAAAAAATATAAACAAAAGTAACAAAAAAGCTGGACAGCTATGAAGTCCAGCTTTTTTTATTTATAAAAGATTATTCCGTTGGCATATCAATTACCAAGTGTTCGTTGACAAATGCCATCATACCTAAATCACTCAATTCACGGCCATAACCCGATTTTTTAATTCCACCAAAAGGTAATTCTCCGGAGCTAATCCAGGTTCCGTTAATAACGGTCATTCCAGTCTCAATTTGAGCTGCAACTTCCTGTGCATGTTTAACATCTGCACTGATGACGGATGAACCTAGACCATAGCTTGAATCATTGGCAAGTGCAATGGCCTCGTCTTCGTCTTCTACTTCGTAAACAATTGCAACTGGGCCGAAGAATTCTTGGTCATAAGCTGGGTTATTTTTATCAACATCCGTTAAAATAATTGGTCTGAAAAATGCTCCATCAGAATTAATCTCAGGATATTCGTAGAAAACCTTTGCGCCAGCGTCAATGGCTTCGTCAACTTGCTTACTTAATTTATCCCTTGATCTAGCTGAATTCATTGGTGGCAATGTCGTGCTAGCGTCGAGTGGGTCACCCGCTTTTAAGACTGAAAAAGCATTTTTTAGTTCATGCAAAACTTCATCATAGCGTGATTTAACCACAATAATACGTTTAGATGAAGTACATACTTGACCGTCGTTATACGTTCTAGCAGAACTTAAGGCTTTCTTCAATACTAATGGATCCGCATCATCTAAAACGATGAAGGCATCATTACCGCCAAGTTCCATAGTTGACTTCTTTAGGTTCTTTCCGGCATTTTCTGCAACAGAAGCCCCGCCGCGTTCAGAACCAGTTAGTGCAACACCCTGTATACGAGGATCAGTAATAATTTGGTCAAGTTGATCGTAGCTAGGGTAAAGGTTGATGAGGCTACCTTCAGGTGCACCGGCCTGTTTAATTATTTTGGCAGTTAATGCGGCAGAACCAGGAACATTATGTGCGTGCTTTAATAAAATTGGATTACCGACAATAAAGTTTGGCGCAAAAACACGAATGACTTGATAAAGTGGGAAGTTCCAAGGTTCACAAGCCATAATTACACCTGTAGCTTGCTTAAGATAATAAGCATTACCCAAGTTTGATTCAATCGGTTGTGGTTTAAGCATCTGTGGACCATGATCAGCGTAGTAATCGCAAATTGATGCGCATAGTTCAACTTCTCCTTTGGACTCGTTGATCATTTTGCCCATTTCTAGAGTCATTATTTTAGCCATTTCTTCCTCATTTTGGCGGAAGCCATCGGCAACTTGGTGTAAAATTTCAGCGCGACTTTCTGGAGTCTCGTGACGCCATTTATGATAAAGTGCATCTGCCAAGTTGATTGCATCTTCAATTTGACTAGCTGTTGGATTATCGTAACTGGCAAAAGTTTCATTGGTATATGGATTGACTGATTGATATTTAGCCATATTAATTCTCCTTAAAAGATACTTTTCTACGTTACAAATAGATAAACTCTATTATAAACCGTTTTCAATAAAAAGTTGCACTAGCTACTAATTTTAACTTTTAATTAACCGGTATTACTGCTGATTATTCATTAAACTGTTTTCGAGATATGTCAAAGAAAAATCAATGTACTCGCTGGCATACGCCATTGCATGACGTTTACCAGGAATTAATTTGAGTTCAATCCCAAGATTTTGACTGGCTAAATAGTTAATAAAAGCAAGCAGATATTTAGTTGGTGCTAATTCATCAGTTGAATTAATCATTAAAAGCTGATGGAGATTGTGGTAATCATATGACGCTGCATCGATTAGTTTGAGCGTGCTCATTTTTGGTGAACCGGCATAGGTTAAAGCGAAATACTTGTAAAATGAGTCATTGATTTCATTCAAGTCTTCTGTTCCAAAATCTTTATGAGCCTGAGGTGATGGCTTAACTGTGGGATGATCTTGCATCCAATTAGAGAATGATACGGGCGCAGACCACGTAACGGCTGGAAAGCCATATTTTCCTGCAACTAGTAAGGCTAGCGTCCCCCCACTACTAACGCCAATTTGACTGATTTGTGTTCCTTCTGCGACATATTTACTGTTTAATAGCCATTTAACAAAATTAGTGCTGTCTTCATGTGCAGCAGGAAAAGTTGCTTGAGGAGCAAGTGAATAATTAGGGGCAAAAACAAGAAAACCACGATTAGCTGCCATCAGGCATAACTCTTTAAGATTGCTTTTATCGCCACGGAACCAACCGCCACCGTGCCAAAATAGCAAAATTTTGGTTTTTGCGTTGCCTTGGGGCAAATAAATATCTGTCGCTAATTGCTTTTGCTCGTCGAAGATGATATCAGTTAAAATCTCTGTCATTGTCTATTTCCTCCCAATTATTTAGGCTACTATTTTTTAATTGTTTAGATGGACTATACTTAAATAAAAGTTATTAGTACGTTTAATTTCTTCTTTTTAGTTTATCATTAAGTTACATGATGCAAATTTAAGTGCAATCTTTAAAAAAGTTAAAATATTTTAATTATTAAGTTAAATGACGTAAAAACTAATCATTAGACTAAGTTTTTTGGTAAAATGAGCCCTAATATTGGAGGTAAGCTATGCATCTGTCAGCTAAAACCAGTCGAAAATTAATTAATATCTTGACCGTTGTTAGCGGGATTATCATCATTTTATTATGTATTTACTGGTACAACTTAGGGATTTTTACTAGTCAAGCAAAAATGAAAGCATATCTGGCTGATAAAAGAATTATCGGCCCAGTTATTTTCGTGCTAATCCAGATTATTCAAGTGGTTATTCCAATTATTCCGGGTGGAGTGTCTTTGCTAGGTGGAGTTGTGTTCTTTGGCCCTTTAGCAGGCTTTATTTATAACTACGTTGGGGTCTGTATCGGTTCGATTATCAACTTCTTTTTAGCCCGCTTTTATGGTAGGCCCTTTATTCTGCACATTGTGTCCGAAAAGACCCTTGATAAGTATATGAAATGGACTAAAAATCAGAATAAGTTCAACTGGTTCTTTGCAATCTGTATAGTTGCGCCAATGGCTCCGGATGATGTCTTATGTTTATTAGCAGGATTGACAGACATGAAATTCTGGACATATTTCTGGATCATTATTTTAGGTAAACCATGGACAATCGCAGCTTATAGTTTTGCTTTAATGTTTGGGATGGACTGGCTTCTCAAGATTGTTGGTAAGTAATGAGTAGTCGGGTGTTTTTAAGACCCTTTCAAAATACTGATGCAGAAGTATTGTTAAAATGGGGTCAGGACGATTATTACAAGCAGCTGGCTGCCTTCCAGCACTATGACAATTTTGCCCAAGCAGAAGTTGCCGCTGGTCAATACGCTGCACGCAAGTATAGTTATGCGGTTTGTCTAATGCAAACAGAAGAAATAATCGGCTTGGTCGAACTATATGAACGAGGAACGAGCGAAAAAGAACTGCTAGATACCAAGGAAGTTGGCTTTCTACTTGATCGTGCGTTTGAAGGCCATGGTTATATGACAGAGGCGTTAACCTTACTATTTGATTTTGCATTTAAAAAGTTGCAACAAAGAGAAATTTGGGCCGGCACTTTTAAGCAGAACCTGCGTTCACAAAAATTGCTCGAGACGCTAGGTTTTGACTATGCTTATGCGGTTGACCTAAGTCAGATTAGCAATCTGTTTAAATACGAAGAAAAATATTACGTGCTAAAAAAAGCACGGTGGCTGAAAGACCATTGAACTTGAGTCTGGGAAATACAGTTTCCCAGACTTTTTTGCTAAAAATAGTTACGCTAACTAAAAAGCATTAAATTGAGTCTGTAAAAAGTGCTAATTACCTTAAGTAAGCTAATTATTTGAACTTGCTACATAAAGGGAATACCCTGAAAGTGTTAATAAATGAATATATTATTACACAGATGGGAGAGTGTCCAAAATGGATAAGATAGGTCAAACAAGATTAAATGATCCGTTTTTGAATCGTGGCACTGCTTATACCAAAGAGCAGCGTGAGCAATATCATTTAGAAGGAATGCTGCCGCCAAAACAGCAAACGCTTGAGGAACAAGCGCGTGAAGTTTATCTGCAATACCAAGAGAAAAAGACTAATTTGGAAAAGCGCATTTTTCTCATGACTGTTTTTAATACAAATCGTGTTTTGTTTTTTAAGATCTTTAGTGAACACGTAACTGAGTTTATGCCCATTGTTTATGATCCGACAATTGCGGAATCAATTGAAAATTATAGTCATTTGTTTGTTAATCCACAGAATGCCGCTTTTCTTTCCATTGATGAGCCTGATCAAATTGAGGCTAGCCTGAAAAATGCAGCTGACGGACGAGACATCAAACTAATTGTAGTAACCGATGGTGAAGAGATTTTAGGAATAGGTGATTGGGGCACGCAGGGTGTCGACATTTCTGTTGGTAAGTTGATGGTTTATACTGCTGCGGCAGGTGTCGATCCTGCATGTGTTTTACCAGTAGTACTTGATGTTGGAACAAACAATGAGAAGTTGCTGAGTGATTCGCTCTATCTGGGGAATCATCATCGGCGCATAAATGGCGAGCCATATTATCAATTTGTTGATCGTTTTGTTCAGACGGCTGAAAAGCTCTTTCCTGGACTATACCTTCATTTTGAAGATTTTGGTCGTGACAATGCTGACAATTTGTTGAAACACTATCGCGGACAAATCCTAACTTTTAACGATGATATCCAAGGAACTGGTGTAATTGTTTTAGCGGGAATTTTAGGCGCGCTAAAAATAAGTGGGCAAAAGCTAACCGAGCAAAAATATGTTTGCTTTGGTGCCGGAACTGCTGGAACTGGGATTGTTGAACAAGTATATGCTGAAATGTTGCAAATGGGGATGAAACCAGATGAAGCACGAAAACATTTTTACCTGGTTGATAAACAGGGATTGCTATTTGAGGATACCCCTGATTTAACTCCCGCCCAGAAGCCTTTTGTTAGAAAAAAGGCTGAGTTTGCCCATCCGGAGCAACTAACAGATTTAAAGAGTGTTGTGCAAGCAGTACATCCAGACATTTTAGTCGGAACTTCGACTAGATCTGGTGCTTTTACGCAAGAAATTGTGACAGAAATGGCAGCTCATACTGAGCGTCCAATTATTTTCCCACTGTCTAATCCGACACAGTTAGCTGAAGCAAAAGCCCAGGACTTGATTCAATGGACTAAAGGAAAGGCTTTGGTGGCAACCGGTATCCCAGCTGATCCTGTTGAATATCAAGGAACAAAATATGAAATTGGTCAGGCTAATAATGCATTAGTATATCCTGGACTTGGCCTAGGAGCATTAGCAGTCAATGCTAAGATTTTGAGTGATGAGATGATTAGTGTTGCTGCCCATTCTCTAGGTGGAATTGTTGATTCAAGTAAGCCAGGAGCCGCAGTTTTACCACCGGTTGAAAAACTAAACGTCTTTTCACAAACTGTGGCAAAGGCTGTAGCTAACCAAGCAATTAAAGACCACCTTAATCAAAACGATTATCAAGATGGTGAAGAAGCAGTGCAAGCTTTGCGCTGGTCTCCAGTTTATTCAGACGATCGGAAGTGAGAATAAATGCAAGCCTTTCTTACGTCTTTGACTAGTGTTGTCGAACTTCTGTTAGTGATTGCATTAGGGTATTGGCTGCGTAGTAGTGGTAAGCTCGGTGACCAATTTAAAAGTAACATTTCGTATTTGATTATGAATATTGCTTTACCGGCCTCAATTTTTGTTTCGGTTTTAAAGTATCTAACGAGGGAAAAACTATTTGGTTTAACGGGTGGCCTGATTTATGCAATCATCTGTTTTGCCTTAAGCTATTTCTTTGCTTGGTTGCTGTGCAAAGTCTTACGAATCCGTAAAGGTAGACGTGGGACATTTATTAATGCGATTACTAATGCCAATACGATTTTTATTGGATTACCATTAAATGTTGCGCTGTTTGGTCAAAAAAGTATGCCGTATTTTTTGATTTACTACGTATTAAATACAGTTTCAACTTGGGCAATCGGTGTCTTCTTTATTTCCAGTGATGATCCAACTGTACAAAAACAGAAACAGCAAAAATTTAACTGGAAGAAATTACTACCAGCACCACTAGTAGGTTTCTTAATTGCTTTGCTCTGCTTGCTAGTTGAAGTACCAATCCCTAGTTGGATTACTGCTGTTTTAGGCATGGTTGGTGGAATTGTAACACCAATGTCGTTAATTTATATTGGTATTATTTTGGCTGATGCTGGTTTAAAGTCTATTCACCTCGACCGTGATACAATTTGGGCTTTACTTGGTAGATTTGTATTAGTTCCAGCATTGATGATTATCTTAATTGTTGTTGGTGGAAGCTGGGGACCAGCATTAACGGGGCTAGCAAAGCAAACCTTGATAGTACAGTCTGCTACACCTGCTTTAGCAGTTTTACCGATTCTTGTAGGTGAAGCGCGCGGGGATGTACAATATGCAACTAATGTTGTAACTACTTCGACTGTATTGTTTGTGATTGTTGTTCCGCTCGTTTTAGAAATAACCCAAATGCTTTTGTAGTAAATAATGTTAAATAAAAGGAAACCCAAGTAATGCTTGGATTTCTTTTTTTGCAGTTAGGAGCTAACTTGATGCTGCAATAAGTATAGTGGTTTTATTTTGGTTAAAATATAAATGTTCATATAATTAAAAATAGTATTTGCCAAACGGGTAGGAATGACTTAAAATAATTTCAAAACACGGAGTCCTAAGACTGATTCAGCGAGTTCGCATTTTGGTGTAAGCGAATAGAAGTCGTTTCCAGATTCCATTAATGTGGGTAATTAATAGTTACACGGCATTGCGGCACCGTTATCGCCAACTTAATGAAGTGCAACTGCGAAATTCGTGGTTGAAACTGGGTGGTACCGCGAAGCCATGTAGAGCCAATTCGTCCCAATTTGAGGGATGAATTGGCTTTTTTTGTGGAGGTAAACTATGTTAGATATTAAAGTGATTCGCGAGAATCTTGATTGGGCTAAGGACAAACTTAGTAGACGTGGCATTAAGCCTGAAGAACTCGATGAATTGGTAAAAAATGATGCTGATCGTCGTGAGGGCTTGAACCGTAGTGAACAATTAAAGGCAGAGCGTAACAAAGTTTCAAAGGAAATTGCTGAAAAGAAGAGAAACAAAGAAGATGCAACTCCTGCGATTGAAAAAATGCGTGAAGTTGGTCAAGAAATCAAAGAACTCGATGAAAAAGTTGCTGACTTGACTGAAAAGCAAAATTATATTTTGTTAAGATTGCCTAACTTCCCAGATGATTCAGACCCAATTGGCCCTGATGAAAGCTTCAATGAAGAAGTACGTAAGTGGCATGAACCTACTAAATTATCTTTTAAACCAAAAGCACATTGGGAATTAGGAACTGATTTAGACATTTTAGACTGGGATCGTGGTGCAAAAGTTTCTGGTGCACGTTTTGTCTACTATAAAGGTGCAGGTGCATTACTTGAACGTGCTGTATTTAACTTTTTCTTAGATGAAAATACTAAGGAAGGATATACAGAAGTAATTCCACCTTACTTAGTTAATGATGAATCAATGCAAGGTACGGGCCAATTCCCTAAATTCCGTGAAGATGTTTACACAATTGTAGATAATGATGATCCGGACAAGCCACTTGATTTAACTTTAATTCCAACTGCTGAAGTTCCATTAGTTAATTACTTCCGTGATGAAATTATTCATGAAGATCGCTTACCAATTAGTGTAACTGCACTTTCTCCAGCATTCAGAAGTGAAGCAGGTTCAGCTGGTCGTGATACTCGTGGATTAATCAGAATGCATGAATTCAGAAAGGTTGAAATGGTTAAAATCTGTAAGCCTGAAGAATCATGGAATGAACTTGATAAATTAACCAAGAATGCTGAACATCTATTACAAAAACTGAACTTGCCATACCATGTCGTTGCATTGTCAACTGGGGATGCAAGTTTTACTAGTGCAAAAACTTATGATCTAGAAGTATGGATGCCAGCTCAAGATAAGTACCGTGAAATCTCCAGTTGTTCAAACTGTACTGACTTCCAAGCACGTCGTGCCCAAATTCGTTATCGTGATGAAGATGGCAAATTACACTTAGCTCACACATTAAACGGTTCAGGATTAGCAGTAGGTAGAACAGTTGCAGCTATCCTGGAAAACTACCAAAATGAAGACGGAACAGTAACAGTTCCTGAAGTATTAGTTCCTTATATGAATGGTAAAACAAAGATTACTAAGGAAGAAAGCTTAATCTAAATAACTTAAAAGGTCGATTTCGACCTTTTTTTATTGAAATTTTTTTGCCATAAAATTGCAAAATCCAACCCAAAAATGAACAAATTACGAATATTTTATTTTAAAATAAATATTATAATTAGAGATAATGATGATATTAGTAATTAGCTTAAACTAATTTTGATTTAGTACTTCTCGAATACCGAACATAAAAAATTATTTGACGAGTTCTACCAATTGGAGTAAAGTATTATTTGTTCTTGACGAAGTGCTCGAAAGCACTGCTGGACAAAGAAAAAGTCGAGCAAAACTAGTTGACAAAAGACAGCAGGTTT
>NZ_PDKP01000014.1 GCF_002837055.1 Lactobacillus apis
GCGTTGATTATTAGTGTTGTTAGTGATAAGACCGACTACAGCGGTATTATATGTAATCTTAGCTCCTAAATCTAAAGAGTAATTGAGTAGGTGCTGAGTCAAAATAATCCCATTACCACTGGCACCACCATTTTCATAAACGTGAATACGATCTGCAAAATAGTCTTTAGCATATGGAATTTCTGTATGACCATAAACGTTAGTCCACTTAATGCCCATTTTAGCTAACCAAGCAATGTTTTTAGGAGAATTCTGTGTAAAATCATGTACTAAATCTTGGTAAACACGTCCTTCTCCTGCCTTCATATATTCACGTTCATGATTTTCAGGAGTATCGTTTTGAAATTGAGTAGTTTCTTTTTGTAAATTAGTACCAGCAGCTTGGATGACACCACCGGAGTAATTAGTTGTACCTCCAGCTATTCCTTGCTTTTCAATGACCATTACAGAAGCATGGTTTTCAGCAGCAGTGGCTGCAGCAGCTAAGCCGGCACCACCAGCACCAACGACAATTACGTCGAATTCATTTTCGTATGTGTCTACATCGTATTCGGTGATTTCGTCTTTTAGTAAAGGATAATTAGCAGGTTCTGGTATCCCTGCTTTTACAGTATTTGAGCCCGATTGGGAGGCTCCCGAGACTATATCAACATTTTCTTTGATACTAAGCACTTTTGATTGATTTGCAGCGGTGATTGCAGCTTTTCTTAAAGCCCCAGTTGAAATAGATGCACCTGAAACTGCATCTATTTCGACAGATTTTGTTTGGTTTGCTTTTTCTAACCAAGTCGCAATTCCTGCAGCACCAATTGTGTTTGGTGTGACATTTTCAGCCCAAACTTTGTTAATCTGACCTTTAGCTTCATCGATCTCCACAACAGCCTTAATAGTACCATGGAACCCTTTTTCTTCTGCACTAAATTGTTTCATAAAATATTACCTCTAAAAATGTTTGAAGTTACTGATATCGCTTTCTTAAATCAGTATATTTTAGTTATACTTATAAGTGAAATTAATATCAGTTATTAATAATAGAAATTATTTATCAGAAAAATGGATATAAAAAAATTAGAAACATTTATCAACTTAGTTGAAACAAGGAATTATACGAGAACTGCTAAGGCATTACATGTAACACAGCCAACTGTTTCTCATGATATTAAAGCAATTGAAAGTGAAATTGGGGTTAAACTATTTAATCGTAACAAACGCTACGTCAACGTTACTGAAGATGGTGCGGCCTTTTATCGGAAAATAAAGCCGCTAATAAATAATTACTATTCTGCCGTTCAAGATATTCAAAAGAAAGAGCTAGAAGCCAATTCGAAAATTTCAATTGGTTATTCATATACACCATTCAATGACTACTATTTGCCACTTTGGATAAAGAGATTTCAGCAAAAGTATGTTAATGCCAAATTTTCACTTATTAGTCTTAATCATAATGAGCTGAAACAGCATATTTTATCGAATGAAATTGATCTTTTAATAACTACGAGTAGAGATGCAGAAGACTTAAGTAATATTAAAAGTTATCATATTGAAAATGAACCATTTAAAGCAATCGTGCCCAAAAGTAATCCCTTGAGTAAAAAGCCCAAATTGAAACTAGCAGACTTTCAAGGCGAAAAAATGCTTTTTCTTGATAATAATTGGGCAGCTGCAGATCTAATAAATCTACAAAATAAAGTAATGCACACAAATAATCAGATGCATATTACATATGCTAATGATTTGTCAGCACTCGATATTTTAATTAGAGCAGAGCAAGGCATTGCTTTTGGTTTGTATTGTCTTTATCCCAAACTTGAAGAGAATTCTATTTATGTTCCATTAAAGTGGGAGCCAACAGTAGATTTGGTTGCTGTTACTCAAGAGAGTAATAACAAGCGAATTGTTCATCAATTTATTAAATTTATTCAAGAATTCAATTTTGATTTTAAAGATAAAATTGAATAAAGCACTAATGGCAGGCCTGTTATGGAAACATCAGTAGCTACTTAGATTGCTGTAAAAATTGTTTTGGAGACATTTGGTAGATGGAATAAAAAGCATTATATAGATTGCGATAAGTTTTAAAACCAGTTTCTTGAGCAATCTGCTCAAAAGACTTTTGCTTTTTTCTAGTTTCAATGACTACTTTCTCTAGTCTCACAATATCCACTATTTCTTTGAAACTGATTCCTAAACTCTTTTTAATGATTTTTGAACAATAACTAGATGAATATCCTAAATGTTGGGCAATATCATCTAGAGTGATGTCTTTTGTATAGTTTGAGTTAATGTATGCAATTGATTTATTTAAAATACTAATATTTTTATCTTCAGTACTTTTGACACTGTTTTTAATTGAATAAGAAGAAATCAATTCTTTTAAAATTAATAGACCAGATGAATATAAGTCTAAATAGTACTGAATATTTTTTGGCCTGTTTTCTGTTTGAGTAATTGCTTTACTGAATAAAGTTGCTATCTCTTTATTTTCTAAAGCGTTGTTATTAATGTCCTTAAAAATAAAGTCAGTTTCAAATTTATCATTAGTTACGATTTTTAAAAATGATAAGGGGAACTGGATACAAAGTACCCAATTTTTATTTAAGCTCCTAGTTGAATGAATTACATTGGGGTTAATAACTACAAATTCATTTTTATGCAAAATATAGTTTTTATTTTGTAGAGTTATTTTTAGGCTGCCGTCTTTAACAAAAAGAACTTCGGTACTTTGATGCCAGTGTGGAGCAATAATACGATTAATACTTTTAGCTCTAAAACTAAAAATTTTGAAAGGGATAGCAGATTCATGGATAATTTCTTCATATTTGACCATATAGAAACCTCTTACTTTGTCAATATTCTAACGCATTGAGACAAAAAATTACATATTAGTTTTCACTTTTCTGTATGTTGCATAAGATGTTTTGAAATTATAATGATAATAACAGATTTCTTAGTATATAAAAGGATATAAACAATGAAACAAGAAGAGATTACCGCGCTTTTAGATGACATGAGTTTGGAAGAAAAAATAGGTCAATTAGTGCAATTGTCTGGAGAATTTTTCAGCGCTAATGATATTTCTATCGGCCCCATTCAAAAGTTGGGCATTGACAAAAAAATGGTTGAACTAGCAGGTTCAGCTTTAAATGTTGTGGGTGCTAAAGAGACTCACGACGTGCAAGTAAGACAAATGCAAAAGCAACCGCATCATATTCCTATGCTTTTTATGTCGGATGTTATATATGGCTATAAAACTATATTACCTATACCTCTTGGATTAGGTGCTTCTTGGGATTTAGAAAAAGTAGGAGAGGCATTTACCAATGCAGCTGATGAAGCTTCTGCCGCAGGTAACCATGTTGCGTTTGCTCCAATGGTAGACGTTGCTCGAGATGCAAGATGGGGGCGTGTACTTGAATCACCAGGAGAAGATCCCTATTTAAACTCGAAATTTGCAGAAGCTATGGTTAAGGGACTTCAAAAAAATTTAAAAGAAAAGCAAGGACAAATAGCTTGTGTAAAGCATTTTGCGGCATACGGAGCAGTTGAAGGTGGCAAAGAATATAATTCTGTAGATTTATCAATAAGTAATCTATATCAAAACTATTTACCGCCTTATAAGGCCGCAATTGAAGCTGGTTCCAACATGGTGATGACTTCTTTAACAACTTTAAATGGAGTGCCAGTTACTGCAAGCAAAGAACTGATAAATGACTTATTAAGAGAAAAATGGGGATTTAATGGTGTAGTTATTTCAGATTATGCTTCTATTTATGAACTAATAAAGCATGGCTTTGCTACCGATGAAACTCAAGCTGGTAAAGCAGCTTTAAATGCAGGTGTAGACATTGATATGAAATCTCCGTGTTACTCTAACGGATTAAAAGATTTAGTCTCGAATGGCCAACTCGATGAAGCAAAAATTGATAAAGCAGTATTAAGAATACTAAATTTGAAAAATAAAATGGGTTTGTTTGAAGATCCTTTTTATGGTGCAAGTGAGATAAGAGAAAAGAGCAGCATTTTAACTGATTCTAAAAGGAAGCTAGCGTGTCAACTTGCAGAAGAGTCAATTGTTTTGTTGAAAAACAAAGACAACGTTTTGCCTTTAAGTAAAGAACAAAAAATAGCACTAATCGGGCCATATTCAAATAAAAACACATTGATTGGAATGTGGGCTATTCATGGGGATCCACAAGACACTGTTACTATTTCTGAAGGTATTAAAAAATATGTTCCTGATTTGCATGTATGCAAAGGAACAGATCTTCAAAGAAACAGAGAATTTTTAAAAGGCTTAGGTTATCTAAACGAAGAAGGTATTAACAAGGTTGTTTCTTCTGAAGAGGTGGAACTAAAAAATAATTACGAGGCTGTTGAAGCTGCTAAAAAAGCTGATGTAGTTCTTCTGGCGTTAGGAGAAGATACATATGAAGATGGTGAAGCAGGATCTAAGACAAACTTGCATTTGCCGAAAAATCAACGTCAGTTGATAGAGCAAATAGCAAAAGTAGGGAAAAAAA
This sequence comes from Lactobacillus apis, assembly GCF_002837055.1. GTDB lineage: Bacteria > Bacillota > Bacilli > Lactobacillales > Lactobacillaceae > Lactobacillus > Lactobacillus apis. The sequence goes on from NZ_PDKP01000014.1 coordinate 4,521, forward strand.
TAATCCTAATATTAATAAATGGACGCCCACTAGTGTTAAGCGACATTGAAGATAAAGTTGATGCAATAGTCGAAGCATGGTTTCCTGGAACGGAAGGTGGTAATGCGATTGCTAATGTTCTCTTTGGTAACTATAATCCTTCTGGAAGACTAACAATGGATTTTCCATATGCAAGTGGAGAAGAACCATTGTACTACAATCATTTATCAACAGGTAGACCAGCTACAAACTCTCAACATATTGGGCGCTTTGTCTCGAAGTACATTGATTGTTCAGGGGGGGCATTATACCCGTTTGGGTATGGTCTTTCTTATAGTGATATTAAATATGAAAGTATTGAATTAAGCTCAAGCCAAATTACACCTAAGAGTAGACTTGAAATTACAGTTAACCTGATTAATGAGAGTCATTGGACTACTACAGAAACAGTACAGTTATATATTCATGATGAAGTAGCGTCAATTGCTCAGCCAGTTAAACGATTAGTTGATTTCCAAAAGGTCGAATTAAAGCCAAATCAAAGGAAAAAGATAACTTTTTGTTTAAAACCAAATAAATTGCTTTTTTATGATAATGAAGGCAACGAGAAAATAGAGCCAGGTTATTTCGATATAATGGTTGGACCTAATTCTCGCGATGTTATAACTAAGAAAATAGAATATATTGAATAGCTAATTCAATTGACAAATTTTTACATCTTTTTAGATTAAAAAATGTATAGTATAAGTAATATCAAGCGCTTACAATTATTTGTGTAAATAAAAATTTGCATTTTTGATTATATCTAGGAGGAAAAGATGTCTTCGAATGAAAATAAAAAAATAGCAAAACAAGTCTTTGAAGCAGTTGGTGGTAAAGACAATATTGTTTCAACGGCTCATTGTGCTACTAGGCTAAGAATAGTTGTTCATGATAGAAAAAAAGTTGATGAAAAAAAGCTGGACAAAATTGATAAAGCAAAAGGTCATTTCTTTACTTCAGGTCAGTATCAAATTATTTTTGGTACAGGGCTTGTTAATGATGTTTATGACGCTGTCAAGGAAGAAGGAGCAGCTACTACAAGCAGCTCAGATTTAAATGATGTGGCTGCCGAAAAGTCAGGCTGGTTCCGTCGCGCAATTAGAATGTTTGCAGATGTTTTTGTCCCAATTATTCCTGCTCTTGTTGCCACGGGTCTATTTATGGGATTAAAGGGTCTGATTACTCAGCCTCAAATTTTGCAAATATTTGGTTTGACTCCTCAACAAATACCTGCTCAATTTAATACATATTTTAGTATTTTAACAGGTACTGCATTTGATTTTCTTCCAGTACTAGTTTGTTGGTCGGCTTTTAGGGTTTTTGGCGGTAATCCTATTTTGGGAGTTCTACTTGGATTAATGCTGGTTAACCCTGCTTTACCGTCAGCTTGGGATGTTGCGCAGGGTACAAAACCTGCCTTGATGTTCTTTGGATTTATTCCAGTAGCTGGGTATCAAGCATCAGTTCTACCAGCGTTTATCCTTGGATTTTTAGGAGCAAAAGTAGAGAAACTTATACATAAGCATGTTCCAAATTCGATGGATTTAATTGTTACTCCTTTTGCTACTCTTTTATTAATGAGTATGCTTGGACTATTTCTAGTTGGACCAGTATTCAGAACTGTAGAAAAAGGAATCTTATATGCAGCTGAATGGATTGTTAATCTTCCTTATGGACTAGGTGGTCTAATTTGGGGTGCTATCAATCAAATGATAGTTGTTACAGGAATGCACCATGCATTAAACATAGTTGAAATACAGTTATTAGCTAATACTCATTGGGATCCAGTAAACCCTATCAGTTCTGCTTCAATTGCAGCACAGGCAGGAGCAGCTTGTGCCGTGGCAATTAAAACTCACTCATCTAAGATTAAACAAATTGCATATCCTTCAACACTATCAGCTTTGCTTGGTATTACTGAGCCTGCAATTTATGGTATTAATATTAGATTTTTGAAGCCATTTTTGTTTGGATGTGTAGGTGGTGCCATAGGTGGTTTTCTTTCAAGCGTATTTAATTTAGCAGCTACAGGTATGTCAATTACAGTAATACCTGGGATATTATTGTTCTTAAATAAGCAATTACCACTTTATATTTTGGTATGTGCTGTTGGATTCGGCGTTTCATTTGCACTAACTTACTTCTTTGGATATAGTGATGACATGCTAAAAGAAAGTTAAAATCAATTAAAAGAAGAACTGCTTAATTTTTATTCGATTAAGCAGTTTTTTACTTGAAAAGGCTCTAATGATGGAAAATAGAAAAAAAGGATTTAAAAACCTAGTTAAAAATTTAAATGAAGTACCAAAAAGTTTATTGAAAGCTGAAAGAGAAAAAGTTCTTCACTCACCTTTTCGTCAAATATTTCACATAGAAAGTAAAATGGGACAACTTAATGATCCAAATGGTTTTTCATTCTATAACGGATGGTACCACTTGTTTCATCAATCTTTTCCATTAAAATTTACGACTAATCCTAATTATTTTGAACAAGGATGGCATCATTATAGGTCTAAAAATCTAATAGATTGGCTTGATTTAGGGCAATCTATGTCAAATGATACGAAATTTGATGACTATGGAGTTTATTCTGGAAGTGCTTTGCAGGTAGACAGCAAATTGTTCATTATTTATACTGGCAACTCTTGGGTAGAAATTGAAAAAGATCAATGGCAGCGAAAACCAACTCAAATGGGCGCATGGATGGACAAAGATAATAAGACGGTAAAAATATCAAAGCCATTAATAAATGGACCTTTACAAGGATATACTGGCCATTTTCGTGATCCAAAAGTGTTTAGAATAAACGACTTTTATTATGTAGTTATAGGAGCTCAAAGAGAAGACCTGACTGGAACAACTTTACTATTTAGAAGCAAAGACTTAAATGAATGGCAAAAAGTGGGTGAAGTGAAAACTAATATGGAGCAAAACCAAGGATATATGGTGGAATGTCCGGATTATTTTCTTTTAGACAGTAGGGGCGTTTTAATATTTTGTCCGCAAGGTCTTAAAACTAAAGGAAATCATTTTCAAAATATGTTTCAGGTGTGTTACTTCATTGGCAACAAAATGGATTTGGCTACTGGTGCCTTTAATTGTTTAGCAATGAGAGAACTTGATAACGGATTTAATTTTTATGCTCCACAAACAATGTTGTCTCCAGATGGCAGACGTCTTTTGACGGCGTGGATGAGTATAAGCAATGGTAATGATCCAACAAAAAAATATGGTTATACAGGGTGTCTAATTTTTCCCAGAGAACTAACAATAAAAGAAAATAGGCTTTATCAGCAACCTATTCAAGAAATACAGGAGCTATATACTTCAAAGATTCAAGGTAAGCAAGAAGTCTTGCAAGAAACTGTGCTTGTCGAAAAAGGTAGTAATGCAAGGGATATTAAACTAAAAATTAGTTGTAAACAAGATTCAGTTTTTATTTTTGATATATTTAGTGATTCAAAAAATGAACGACACCTAAGGCTAATAATAAATGCATTAAAAAACAGTTTTATTGTTAATCGTGAAAAAGCTGGCACTAGTTTTGAAGATGAATTTGGTACAGAAAGATCGTGTGAAATTGATTCAAGCCAGCCTATTCAGTTACGAATTGTTCAAGATATTTCTTCGGCAGAAATTTTTTTAGAAGATGGGAGAAATGTTTTTTCAATGCGTGTATTTCCAAGCAAAGACCAAAACTATATTTTTGTGAATAGTCTAAATAATAAAACCACTTTGGAATATCAAATCAATCAACTAAGACCAATGAGACAATATTCTAAGGACGAAATTTAGCTTAAAATATTATTTTTAATGAACAAATTTTAATTTCTGTTATAGGACTTGATAATGATAATAAATCAGAATCAAGTCTTTTAGTTTGCATTTATCTTTTCTCTGAATGTAGTAAAAAGCGCTTATTTGAAGCAAAATAATAGTCTTTTAAGCATAGTAACAAAAAAACCCGAAAGTTATTTACTTTCAGGGTAAGCTGTTAGATCAGTCTTTCTTTTTTGCTTAAACTAGCAATGCTATTACTTCATATGGTTGTAAATTGAGCGCATTAGGTACTTCGGTAATATTTTGCTCATAATTAGTAATCAGTGTTTCTGCCTTTTGTCCTTGGAAAGCTTCAGGCAATTGATAGGTAACAGGGTGACCGTAAAAATTGCTAATAACTAATAATGTTTGGCCATTATAATCGCGGCGATAAACGAAAACTTGCGGATGATCCAAATCAACTGGTTGATAGCTGCCTTTAGCAATAATTGGAAGCTGCTTACGCAAGTAAATCAATTTTTGATAATAGGAAAAAATTTCTCCGTGGTCTAGTTCTGCTGCGACATTTATTCGCTCCTGGTCTTTAGGCTTCAGCCAAGGTGTACCAGTAGTAAACCCGGCATTAGGACCGCTATCCCAGTGCATTGGTGTTCTACTGTTATCGCGTGACTTGGCTTGAATAATTGCCAGCGCATCTTGTTCACTTACTCCATGCTTTTTCAGCTCGTGATACGCATTATGTGTTTCAACATCAACATAATCGGATATTTGCTCATAATTAGGATCAATCATTCCAATTTCTTCGCCTTGATAAATGTATGGCGTTCCGCGTAATAAGTGCATCACGGTTGCTAGCATTTCTGCAGATTTTTCGCGGTAGTGAATTGGATCACCGAAGCGGCTCAAAGCCCAAGGTTGATCATGATTATTCCAAAAGAGGGCATTCCACCCGCCGCCTTGACTCATTCCTAATTGCCAGTCATTGAGTAATTTCTTGAGAGCAGCAAAATCAAAAGGAACCTTAGTCCACTTTTGCCCATTCTCATAATCTACCTTCAAGTGATGGAAGGTAAAGACCATTGATAGTTCGTGGTTATCCTTATTTGTGTAAGCTACAGAATTAGGAATGGAAGTTGAAGACATTTCGCCAACAGTAATTGAATCAGGCATTTGTCCAAAGGTACTTTGATTTAATTCTTTCAGGTACTGGTGAACAATTGGCTTGTCAGTATACATTAACTTGCTTGCAACATTTTCTGGTGCGTCTTTTAGGTCTTCGTCCTTACCAATAACGTTAATTACATCAAAGCGAAAACCTTTGACACCCTTATCACGCCAGAAGTTAACCATTTTAAATAGTTCCTTTCTTACTTCAGGGTTATGCCAGTCTAGATCTGCTTGTGTTTGATCATATAAGTGAAGGTAGTATTTGCCTGTGTCTCCAAATGGTGCCCAAGCTGGACCACCGAACTTGGAAGTCCAGTTATTAGGTAAACTACCATCAGGCTTTGGATCACGAAGATAGAAAAACTTTTGATAGTATTCGTCGCCAGCTAATGCTTTTTGAAACCAAGGATGCTCTGTTGAGCAGTGATTTAGAACCATATCAAGCATCACATCGATATGGTTTTCTGCTAACTTTTTAACCAATTCATCAAAGTCGTCCATTGTTCCAAATCTAGGATCAATTGCATAATAGTCGGCGATATCATAGCCATTATCATTTTGTGGGGAAACAAAAAAAGGACTAAACCATATCATGTCAATATTTAGTCTTTTCAGGTATGGAATCTTTTGGATGATACCTCTTAAATCCCCTAAACCGTCGCCGTTACTATCATAAAAAGATTTTGGATAAATCTGATAAATAACTTTGTCCTCAAAACTCATAAAATAATTCTCCCGTGTTGTGCCTTTCTACGTGCAAAGTCGACAAACTTAAATTTATCGGGACGATGCAGAGAAACTGTGTATTGAAAAAATGATGTGTCTTTTAGATAGGTTAAACTGCGTACAACTACAACCAGATTGGTGTCTTCTAACTGCAAACTTTGGATTACTTTTTTATCAGCTGGTTCAACTGTAATTGTCTTAGTTGCGTAATCAATTTCTAGTCCTAAGTCGCGCTCGAAATAGGAGTAGAGAGATTTTTGCGCTTGCTCAATTGTAAGGTGCGGAACATACTTTTTTAAAATATAGTCCTGATCAATAACAATTGGTTCATGATTGATTGAACGCAACCGCTCAACAAAAATTGCAGTAGGATCAGTTATATCTAGCTGATCGGTAATAGATGATGGCATTTTAGTGTCACTAAAATGCAAAATTTCTGTAGTTGCATGCATTTGTTCTTGCTTATTGAGTTCGTCAAAAGTTTCAATATTAGAAACTGGGAACGCAAATCTTGTACGGTCAAGTACAATCGATCCTTTACCTTTAAGCTTTTGAATTAGGCCCGCAGACATTAACTCGGCAAGTGCCTTTCTAGTAGTTTCACGTGAAACTCTATATAATTCTGAGAGAACTGGTTCACTTGGTAAGAGTTTGCCAGCCTTATATTGGCCATGTTTAATTTTATTAGTTAAGTCCGCAGCAATTTGCAAATATTTGGCTGTCATTATCAGTAATCCTCGTTTTTTTATACTTAATCATAGCACCTTCTTTACTATTTTAACCTATCTAGACAAATTATTAGTTCAAAGTAAGACTAATAATTAACCAAATAATAAACAAAAATTTGACACTTGTCTATACAAGTAATATAATTTCTTGGAAAGCGTTTTCAAAAGGATACAAAGTTATTGAAGGAGTTTAAATTATGAAAAAAGAGAACTTATTGGCTCCCATAAGTGGTGAAGTCATTAATCTCAGCGGAGTTGATGATCCAGTTTTTGCTCAAAAAACATTGGGTGAAGGATTTGCAGTTAAGCCAGAGAAAACACAGCTTGTTTCACCGGTAACGGGCAAAATTATGATGGTTGCTGACACAAAACATGCGATTGGCTTTAAAACAGCTACTGGCATGGAAGTACTAATTCACTTGGGAATTGATACAGTTGAATTAGAAGGTAAACCATTTTCAGTCGAGGTAGCAGCTGGAGATGAGGTTGAAGCAGGTCAAAAAATTGGAACAATGGATCTTGCTGCAATCAAAGCCGCTGGAAAAGATGATGAAGTAGTTGTTGCAGTAACTAATACTGCAGAAATTCTGAGTAGTATTGACGTCCAACTAGGCAAAATTGATGCTGGTCAAGTGGCAGCAGAAGTCACTTTAAAAGAGGACACTAAGACCAAACCAGCTGCTAACGCTAAAGAAAATAAGTATCAGGTAACTGCGCGAGAGGTAGTTGAAGCTATTGGTGGAAGCGATAATATAAAAAGCGTAATTCACTGCTTTACGCGATTACGTTTTTCTTTGAAAGATGACAGCATTCCTGATGATGATCAGGTTAACCAAATTAGCGGAGTTCTGGACGTTGCTCGTGCCAATAATCAATATCAGGTAGTAATCGGACAAACTGTTAATGATGTTTATGATGAGGTCATTAAGATTTTGGGACCGCAATATGCAGGGCAAGGCCAAGAAGCAGCTGATAGCAACAATAATGAACAGGATAACCAAGATTTAAGTTTTGGTGGCAAAATCAAAAATGCCTTTTTCCAATTGATTGGTGTTATTACTGGCTCAATGATGCCCGTAATTGGACTCTTGGCAGCAAGTGGAATGTTAAAAGGTATTCTCAATATCTTGACTAACTTTTGTCATATGTCGACAGCATCACCAACTTACACGATTATTAATTCAATGGGGGATGCAGCCTTTTATTTCCTACCAATAATTGTTGGTTTTACTGCAGCTCAAAAGCTGGGATCAAATCCTGTCATTGTTTCATTAATCGGTGGCTTTTTGATTTATCCTGACTTGGTAAAAATATATGCCAGCGGGAAGTTTAGCTATTTCCTAGCAGGTGTTGGTATTAACGCTAATTTCTTTGGTATTCCAATTCACATTCCACAATATACTTATTCTATTTTCCCAATGATTTTTGCAGCTTGGATGGCAGCAAAAATTGAACCTTGGATTAAAAAATGGATGCCAGTTACATTGAGACAAATTTTTACACCATTAGTAGAAATCTTTTTAGTCGGAATGACAGTCTTAATTATCGTTGGTCCAGTTATTTCCTTTATTTCAGAAGGTATTGCCGGAGTATTGCAATGGTTACTCACAGTTAACACTGCATTATCTGGTTTGATTATTGGTGGATTATATCAAATACTGGTTATTTTCGGTCTGCACTGGGCAGTAATTCCGTTAATTGCTAACGACATTGCCGCAACAGGACACAGTGTCTTAAACGGAATCATCTCAATTACAATGGTTGCTCAAGGTGCTGGTGCACTTGCAGTTTGGTTTAAGACTAAGCATAATCCTGAACTAAAGGGATTATCGATGAGTGCAGCTATCTCAGCAGCAGTTGGTATCACTGAACCTGCGATGTATGGTGTTAACTTGAAATACGGTCGTGTATTTATGACCTCAAGTATCGGTGCAGCTATTGGTGGTTTAGTTAATGGTTTGCTCAAAGTTGATATGTATGGTTTTACCGGTAGTTTAATTGGCTTCCCATCATTTGTTCCTAAGGCTGGACAGGGCAATCCAAATAACTTGTTAAACTTCTGGATTGCATCAATTGTGACTATTATTGCCGCCTTTGCTTTAACTTACTTCTTTGGTTATAAGGAAAACGATGCTAATAGCCCTAAGAACGCTCCAAAAAAGAAGACTTTGGCAGATTTATAATTGCTGAATTTTGCGATTTTAAGGACAAAAAAGTTTCTAACTATATTAGTTAGAAGCTTTTTAAATTTCAGCTAGTTGTTTAGACTAAAAATTGCGATAATTAATTGTAAAACTAGCAAAATTGGAGTGATTGAAGATGAAAGTACTAGTAATAGGTGCACATGGACAAATTGGGCAACAATTAGTTCAGATTTTACAAAAGAGCCCAAGCTGTGAAGTTATTGCAGGCTTGCGGTCGGTTGAACAGGAGAAAGCTTACCAAGAACAAGGAATTGCAACTACTTTTGTTGATTTAACAAAACCGCAAAAGCAACTAGAACAAGTGATGCAAACGGTTGACATTGTGGTTTTTTCTGCCGGATCAGGTGGAAAAACTGGTGCTGACGCAACTATGATGATTGACCTTGATGGAGCAGTTAAGGCAATTAATGCAGCTGAAAAAACAAACATTCAGCGCTTTATTATGGTTAGTTCGATTAAGTCAGATGACCGCAGTTTTTGGTCAGATCATGCTCCAGCAGTAGAGCCACAAAGCTACTACTATGCTGCTAAATACTATGCCGACCAATGGCTTTACCATAGCTCATTAGATTATACAGTTTTGCGGCCAGCTAGGTTACTCAACACTGCAGCAACTGGAAAAGTCAAAATAGCACAACACATAACAGAGCCCGCTTCTGCCATAACAATTACCCGAGCAGATGTAGCAGAAGTAATTGCAGAAATTATCGAGAAAGATAAGCTGCATCGAAAAGACTTTGACTTGGCCAATGGTGCAGTTGCGATTGATCAAGCAATAGATCAATTTGAATAAAGCCAAAATTTGATAGAGCATCCTAACTTATGAGTTAGGGTGCTTTTTCAAAAGCATAAATTTATTTGAACAAGAGTAGTAATATATAAGCTGTATAGCTGGGTATTATTTAAGTTAATTTTTTGGAGGTACGTATGCTTGTCAGCAATCTGTGGTTGATTATTTTTGCTACTATTTCATCTTTTTCACGCGGGATAATTTCGGTGATTGACCGTTACCAAATGGGTTATCGCAAACAAAGCTCAATTGATGTTAACTTTTTAAATAATATTTGTAGTTCAGTTTTAGTAACTTTTATGTTGCTGGTTATATTGCATAATTACCCCAGTCCACGCATTACAAACAATTACTTAATTAGGGTATTTTTGTATGCTTTTTTAGCGCAAATAGTGGCATATGGTTATAGTTATGTCTTTAAAAAAGTAACTATCATGCAATCGGTTATCCTAAGTAAAATTACTGATTTGTTTATTCCGTTGGCAATTTTGCTGACAATGGGTTATTTCAGTAAATCTTCTTACTTAGTTTCGATTATCTCAACTATCATAGTTGTCATTTATATTGCCTTTGAACAACGCAAAGATAATTTGGATTTGAAAAACTTGGCGAAGACATTTACAGTTATTGCACCACTGCTAATTGCGCAAGCGGCATTTTCGCCTTTTTTGACTAAAGGATTAATTAAGCCAATTGATTTGGTCTTTTTTACGATTATGACAATCTATGTTCGGTGCTTAATTTCCTTAATTACTTTTATCTATAAAAATCATTCCCTCAAAATTAATGGTGAAAACTTAACAGGTAGAGTTTTCCTTATTTATGGTAGTCGCGCCGTCTTAACCCTTCTTGCGCAAGTAACCTACACTTTGGCAACCTCTTCGCCTAACTCAAGCATTGCCTGGATCTTTTTAAACATGACTTCTCTTTACAGCGTGATTTTTAGCGACATTTTCCTAAAAGAGAAGATGAAGTTTGCAGATATCTTGGTGATAGTCCTTATCTTTGTTTTGGCATTATTTTCAAAGTAAAAGGGGCACCTATTGGCTGACAACGAAACTATTTTTTATACAACAGATTAAAAAATGCTTTAATTATTAAAAAAGTATATAATTAACTATGACTTTTTATGACTGGCTCAAAGATAGATACTGATAGTTTATTTGGGGAAATGCTATCGCTGATATTAAGAGCGGAGACATAATGATAATAGAAACCAAAAACTTGGTAAAACGATATAAAAAAGTGAAAGCAACAAAATTATTTCATAAAGAGTATCGTGATTTTGTTGCACTTCAAAATATTAATTTTCAACTCAAGCAGGGCGAACACCTTGGCTTAGTTGGTTTAAATGGGTCTGGTAAATCGACCCTAATTAAGCTGATTTTAGGCATTTTACAGCCAAGTAGTGGAAGTGTCAGAACTTTTGACATGGATCCACTAACTAATAGACAAAAAAATGCACAAAAAATCGGAGTTGTTTTCGGCCAAAGAAGCCAACTCCGTTGGGATTTACCGGCAATGGACACATTCAAG
>NZ_PDKP01000015.1 GCF_002837055.1 Lactobacillus apis
TAGGCTTAAGCCAAAAAGATCAAGGGCGTGTTTTAGATGAAATCTTGGACAATAATCTTAATGTTAGTGATACAGAAAAAATTGTCAAAGACGTTGATGGCTACTTTGAAAATAAAAAAGAACAGGACAAGGCGGAAAAAACAAAGCGCGCTGTTAATCGAATACCTAAGGACATGCAGGTTCAAATTAACACAATTAAGCGTGCAGTTAAGTTAGCTAAAGAATCTGGCATCAAAGTTAAAGTCAAGGAAAACAATGATCCTGATGATTATATGATTACGATTGAATTAAAGAGAAAGTAGGTTGCACATGGAAAATATGGTAAGTGTAATTTCGGTTGCTAACCAAAAGGGTGGCGTTGGTAAAACCACTACCACGATTAATTTGGCGGCTTCGATTGCAGAACGTGGCTACCGCGTTTTAATTGTCGATATTGATCCACAGGGGAATGCAACTTCTGGCTTAGGAATTGAAAAATCGGAAATTGATCAAGATATTTACAGTGTGTTGATTAACGATGTTCCACTCAAAGACACAATTTTCCATACTTCAACTGATAAGCTGGATTTAGTACCAGCCACCATTAATCTTTCAGGAGCAGAAACTGAACTAATCAGCATGATGGCACGAGAAACAAGGCTTAAGTCAGCGCTTGATACAGTTAGTGGCGATTATGATTTCATTTTTATTGATTGTCCACCTTCTTTAGGACAATTATCAATTAATGCCTTTACAGCTTCAAACTCAATTTTAATTCCAGTTCAAAGTGAGTACTATGCAATGGAAGGATTAAGCCAATTGCTTAATACTATTCGCCTAGTTCAAAAGCACTTCAATAAGGACTTAGGTGTTGAGGGTGTGTTGCTGACCATGCTGGATGCACGTACTAATTTGGGCGCAGAAGTTGTTAAAGAAGTTAAGTCCTATTTCACAGATAAGGTTTATAAAACTATTATTCCCCGAATAACTAAACTAGCAGAAGCTCCAAGCTACGGCGAAGCAATTACAGAATACGCACCTAATTCAAGAGGTGCCAAGGTATACGATGATTTAGCTAAGGAGGTGTTGAAGAATCATGGAAAGAGAATCAAAAAATAAAGAAATGAAGCGAAAAGGCGGTCTTGGCCGCGGGATTGAAGCGCTATTTGAAGATGAGCCACAGATTGAAGAAACTGAAGAAGAAATCAAGGACCTTGATCTTGGTGATATTAGACCCAATCCTTATCAACCACGTAAGAGCTTTGACGATAAAACTCTGAAAGAACTATCGGATTCAATTAAGGAAAATGGCGTTTTTCAACCAATTATTGTTCGTAAGTCTGTTAATGGTTATGAGATTATTGCTGGTGAGCGCCGTTTCCGTGCTTCCAAGTTAGCCAAGAAAACAACAGTCCCAGCGATTGTACGTGAATTCACCGAAAGCCAAATGATGGAAGTGGCTGTTCTTGAAAACTTACAACGTGAAGATTTGACACCGCTAGAAGAAGCTCAAGCCTATGAAATGCTACAAAAGAACTTGGGCTTAACACAGGAAGAAGTTTCAAAACGAATGGGCAAATCACGTCCATATATTGCCAACTACCTGCGTTTACTTACTTTGCCTAGCAAAACTAAGCACCTTCTGCAGCATGGTGACCTTTCAATGGGTCAGGCTAGAACACTACTAGGGCTAAAGAACAAAGATAAAATTGATGAGGTTGCCAAGCAAGTAGTTAAAGAGGGGATGCCTGTTCGTAAGGTAGAAGCCCTTGTAGCTAGTCTTAACGCAAAGAAGCCTCATAAGAAGATGACCAAAAAATCAGCCTTTATTCGAGAAAGTGAGCACCAATTATCTGATAAATTGGGTTCCAAAGTTAATATTTCCGAAAGCAAAAAAGGTAACGGTCGTTTATCAATTGAATTCTCCTCAGTTGATGAGCTGAACAGAATTCTCGATATCTTGGGTGTTGATCTTGATGAGTAAGACAATCAGTTATAACTTAGCAGATACAGTTTTAATGAAAAAACCGCACGCCTGCAAAGTAAATGAGTGGGAAATTTTGCGTTTGGGCGCAGACATTCGTCTGAAGTGCATGGGCTGTGGTCATATTGTGATGATGCCGAGATCAAAGTTTGAACACAATCTTAAAAAAGTTATGACTAAGGCAAATGATCCTGTAAATAAGAAAAACGAATTCTTTGTACCAAAGGAAAATATTGCCCAACCAAATTTTAATCAAGATAATAATTAATTTAGAAGTAAAAAGAAGAGGATAAAGATGTCATTAACTGCTGGTATTGTTGGATTGCCAAATGTTGGGAAGTCAACCTTATTTAACGCAATTACTAAGGCGGGGGCCGAAATGGCTAACTACCCATTCGCCACGATTGAACCAAACGTAGGGATGGTCGAAGTACCTGATAAGCGTTTGGCACGAATTCAGGAATTAGTACCTGCGAAAAAAATTGTTCACACAACTTTTGAATTTACTGATATTGCAGGTTTGGTTAAGGGTGCGTCAAAAGGTGAAGGGCTTGGTAACAAGTTCTTAGAAAACATTCGTCAAACAGATGCGATTGTTCATGTAGTACGTGCCTTTGAAGATGACAACATTACCTCTGTAACTGGTAAGGTGGATCCAGAAGAGGATATCAATACCATTAACTTGGAATTGGCAATTTCCGATTTGGATGCAGTTAACCGTAGAATTGACAAGGTAAAGAAGCTTGCACAACAAAAAGATAAGGAAGCTAAAGCTGAACTTGATGTTTTGGAAAAAATTAAGCCGGTTTTAGAAGAAGGCAAGGCCGTACGCTCAATCAGTTTTAATGAAGAAGAGCAAAAAATTGTTAAAGGCTTGTTCCTATTGACAGCTAAGCCAGTTATCTATGTTGCCAATATTGCTGAAGACTCTATGGCCGATCCAGAAAGTGATCAATACTTCCAAATCGTTAAAAAGCATGCAGAAAGTGAAAATGCTGAGTGCTTAGGAATTTCGGCTGCTACTGAAGAAGAAATAGCTGGACTTGATGATGATGAAAAAGCTGAATTTTTAGAGGCTGAAGGTGTCAGTGAGTCAGGACTAGACCGTTTAATCAGAGCAGCATATCATATCTTAGGACTTAGAACATTCTTCACAGCTGGTGGACCAGAAACACGTGCGTGGACTTTCCATGAAGGTATGAAAGCCCCACAAGTTGCTGGTGTAATTCACTCAGACTTTGAACGTGGCTTTATCCGTGCTGAAGTTGTTTCATTTGCTGACTTGGACAAATATGAAACAATGCAAAAGGTTAAAGAAGCAGGCAAGTTGCGCCTTGAAGGAAAAGATTACGAAGTCGAAGACGGCGACATTATTGAATTTAGATTTAATGTTTAGGAAAAGATAATGGCTGAAAAGAAAACTGAAGAAGTAAAAATAGACACGAGTAAGCAAGAAAAGCTGAAAGAAAAAGTTGAGATTCAAAATAAAGACGACGAAGTGAAGGAAATGAATCCAGAGCAACTGCGTCAGCAGTTGAGTAATAAAAACTCTGATTACATTTATCGCTTGCAAAAAGAATTAGAAACTCAAGGCAAAATGAGCACTGAAGATGCAAATAAACGCGTTGATGATTTATTGGCTGACTTGGTTGTTGCTCAACGTCATGGTCAACCAGCATCTACTTTCTATGGCATGGCACCCAAGCTCAAAGCAACTGATATGTTGAAGCCAAAGAAAAAGACAGCAGCTGATATCCCGTTTTGGCAATATGCAATAGATAGTGCTCTCTTATATATCGCTTTGTTTGTTGGTATTTTCGGTGTTATTGCACTCTTTACACCAAACTCGAAGAATAATTCACAAATGGGGATTTTGTCACTAGTTCTTGTAGGTGGTGTAATGGGTGTCTTCATGACCAAGTATAATGAGTGGGTCTTGCCTTCAGCTGGGAAAAACAGAAAAATTCCTTGGTCAAAACTGATTTGGGGCTTTGTCCTGATGTTGGCAGTCCTCTTCGCCTGCTTCTGGGTATTAGCAATTCCAGCATTAAGAGTTATTAACCCTGTTTTGCCTGGAATAGCTAACATTATTATTGCAGTTGCAGCATACGGAATTCGTTGGGTATTCCGGCGTCATTTCCAGATAATTGGTTCAGTTTTTAATCCGGCGACAACAAACAAGTAGGTGCTTTTTGTAAAAAAAAGGTCTATAATTAAATAACTATATATTTACAAGGATAAATAGATTTTTAAGTCTATTTATCCTTTTAAATTAAATTTACACTCCGAGAAATAGCTATTTTCCCGTGGATAGAAAGAGGTACTTAATGATTAATACACTGCGTAAATCAATTAGGCAGTATAAGAAGCAATCTTTGCTGTCCCCACTTTTTGTTATTTGTGAGGTTATCATTGAAATGCTAATACCATATCTAGTTGGTATTTTAATTGATAATGGAATCATGAAGGGTAACATGCCATATATAATGAAAACAGGCTTACTGTTGTTCGTGATTACAATTGTGTCACTTGTTTTAGGTGCAGGTGCGAGCTATTTCTCCGCTCACGCTGCAGCAGGTTTTGCTGCTAATCTGCGAAAAGATATGTTTTACCACGTCCAGGACTTTTCGTTTGAAAACATTGATAAGTTTTCTAGTTCTAGTCTTGTCACTAGAATGACGACAGATGTTAATAACATTCAAATGGCATATCAAATGCTGATTAGAATTGCTGTTAGAGCACCAATGATGTTGATTGTTTCAATCATTATGTCTGTAATTATCAGTCCTAGATTGTCATTAATCTTTGTCATTATTGCTCCCGTTTTCGTGATTATCATGGCGCTCATTATTAAAAGTGCTAATCCATATTTCCCTAAAATTTTTAGAGGTTACGATCAAATGAACCAGGTGGTTCGTGAAAACATCCGTGGTATTCGTGAAGTTAAGACGTATGTTCAAGAAGACGAGCAAACGACTAAGTTTAAGAAGTCGTCTGGCTTTATTTATAAGCTATTTTCAACTGCACAAAAAATCATGTCACTTAACTCAATGGTTGTGATAGCTGTTTTAAATATTTCAAACTTAGCAATTTGTTGGTTTGGTGCAAAGGAAATCGTTGGTGGTACTTTGCAAGCTGGTCAATTGATTTCAATGTTCTCATATTCAAACTCTGTTTTAAACAGTCTGAATATTTTAGCAATGATCTTTACCCAACTGGTAGTTTCAGCAGCTAGTGGTCGAAGAATTGCCGAAGTAATTAATGAAAAGCCATCCATTGAAAATCCACTTAAACCATTAAAAGAAGTAACTAATGGTGAAGTCATCTTTGATCACGTTAACTTTAAGTACAATCCAGATGACAGAAATTTCGCTTTACGCGATATAAATTTAAAAATCAAACCTGGAGAAACATTGGGTATCATTGGTAAGACCGGTTCATCAAAGTCAACTTTAGTTTCAATGATTCCGCGTCTATATGATACTGATTCGGGCGCAGTTCGTGTTTCTGGACATAACGTTAAATCTTACGACTTAAAGACTTTACGTGATAATGTTGCGGTTGTTTTGCAAAATAACGTGTTATTCTCTGGCACAATTAAGGACAATCTGAAATGGGGAAATGAGAATGCAACTGACGAGCAAATTTTAGCTGCTTCAAAGATTGCCCATGCAGATGACTTTATTCAAGAAATGCCTGATAAATACGACACAATGGTTGAACAAGGCGGGAACAACGTTTCTGGTGGTCAAAAGCAAAGAATTACTATTGCCAGAGCACTTTTGAAGAAACCAAAGATTTTAATTTTGGACGACTCGACTTCGGCAGTTGACACACAAACGGAACGTGAAATTCGTGAATCGCTAGCACAAGAAATGCCTGATACGACTAAAATTATCATTTCCCAACGAATTGTTTCAATTAAGGATGCAGATCGAATTATCGTAATGGATGATGGTAACATTCAAGACATTGGTAACCATGATGAATTGATGAAGCGTAACGATCTGTATAGCTCAATTGCTAAATTCCAAGAAGAACAAAAGAAGTAGGTGATGAATTTGGATAAAGCAGTGACAAATAAAAATGCAGAAATGAAGGGGCAGCGAACTACTACCTTATTTAGATTATTGAAGTTAATCGCAAATACTAGTCCTTGGATGCTTATTACATCTATCATCGCCATTATTTTGTCGGCAGGGGCTAACATAATCGGATCACTATTTATTGAACGGTTAATTAATGTTTATATTATTCCTCTAACAAAACAAGCACATCCAAATTTTGGTCCACTTTGGCAAGCAATTGTGGTGATGTTTGGTTTTTATGCAATTGGTTTTATTTCTAGTTACTTGTTTGCCGTCTTAATGGCTGTTTTAGCTCAAAAGGTTCAGTATCGGGTACGTAATGAAATGTTTGAGCACATGGAAAAATTGCCAATTTCATATTTTGATGAAAATGACTATGGCGATATCATGAGTCGTTATACAAACGATATTGATACATTAATGCAAATGATCTCCCAGTCAATTCCGCAATTTATGAACTCAACTTTAAACATTGTCTTCGCTTTAGTGGCAATGTTTACTTTAAGTTGGCAGTTAACAATTTTCACTTTAGTGATGTTTGTGCTTTCACTAGGAATTGTGCGTTTCCTAACTTCTCGTTCATCGCACTACTTCCAATTGCAACAAAAAGAACTTGGGCAAGTTAACGGCTATAACGAAGAAATGCTTAATGGACTGAAAGTTATCAAGGTCTTCAGTCATGAGCCAGAAGTTGAAGAGGAGTTTGAAACTTACAACCATGCCCTAGAAAATGCAGCTGGTAAGGCAAATACATACGCTACTGTCTTGTTCCCCATTATGGGTAACATGGGTAACTTACTTTATGTTTTAATTGCAGTTATTGGTGGTGCCGTTTCACTTAACCACCTCGCACCAATTTCATTGGGTGTGATTGGTGCCTTCTTGCAGCTAGCAAAACAGTTCTCAATGCCAATTGCACAAATTTCGCAACAGTTAAACTCAATCGTAATGGCTTTGGCTGGTGCTAAACGAATTTTTGATTTGGAAGATGAACCGGTTGAAACTGATGATGGTGATGTAACTATCACTAAGGACCGCGACGTTAAGGGTGCATGGCACTGGAATGTTCCTCAGAAAGATGGATCTGTTAAGCAAGTAACTGTCAAAGGTCACATTGTATTTGACAGTGTTAACTTTGGCTACTCACCAAATAAACAAATTTTGTATAACATTTCTCTTGATGCAAAGCCAGGAATGAAAGTTGCACTTGTTGGTGAAACTGGTGCGGGTAAAACAACTATTTCCAACATGATTAATCGGTTCTATGAAATTAATTCAGGAACAATTACCTACGATGGCATTCCAATTAGCAGAATTAAGAAGGATGATTTGCGTCATTCATTATCAATTGTTTTGCAGGAAACTCACCTGTTTACCGGAACTGTAATGGATAACATCAGATTTGGTAATATGGAAGCAAGTGATGATGATGTATACCAAGCAGCGCATTTATCGCATGCTGATGAATTCATCCATAATCTAGATGAAGGTTATAAGACTGTAATTGATGGTAATGGTGGAGACCTTTCTCAAGGCCAAATGCAGTTACTAAGTATTGCACGAGCAATGATTGCTGATGAGCCAGTAATGATTCTGGATGAAGCAACTTCAAGTATTGATACTCAAACTGAGAAACTTGTTCAAGCAGGAATGGATAACCTGTTGGCTGGACGAACTAGTTTTGTAATTGCCCACCGGTTATCGACAATTGTTAACTCTGACTTGATTCTGGTTCTCCACCATGGTCACATTATTGAAGCTGGTAATCACCAAGAACTATTGAAAGAAAGAGGCTATTACTACGAGTTATATACTGGTAAAAAGGAAATCGAATAGTCTTAAATTAAGAAATCCTAATCTCTTATTAGAAGAGGTTGGGATTTTTTGTATGCTCATAAAAAGCGCTCAAATAAAGGAAATACCGTAAAGCAGATGTTTGGCTTAGAACACTTGTTTGTGTTATCATTATACAAAGATAAAATTATAATGATAGGTTAAAAATACTATATTCAGCATTAGCATGCATGTGGTATTAATAAAAGGAAATTAGTGATGAACCAAATACTTCAAATTCTGAGCGAACGCAGGGGCGATTTGTGGGTAGCACTCATACAGCACTTACAAATTTCGCTTGTTTCGCTATTGTTGGCGATGATAATTGCCATGCCGCTTGCTTTTTGGGCAACGAAGCACAAAAAGGCGGCGGAATTTCTCTTACAGGTGACTAGTATTTTACAAACGATTCCTTCGCTAGCTCTTTTGGGATTATTAATTCCACTTGTTGGAATTGGCACTGTTCCAGCAGTAATTGCACTTGTTGTCTACGCGTTACTGCCAATTTTTCAAAACACTTATATCGGCCTAACTGGAATTGATCCGGCATTAGAAGAAGCTGCAAATGCCTTCGGCATGTCAAGGATGCAGAAGTTATGCAAGGTTGAGATACCGCTAGCTTTACCAACAATTATTTCTGGTATTCGAACTGCACTGGTGTTAATTGTTGGAACTGCGACAATGGCTGCATTAATTGGTGCAGGTGGTCTAGGTAGTTTTATTTTACTGGGAATTGATCGCAATAATACTGCTTTGATTATTATTGGTGCGGTTTGTTCAGGTGCACTGGCAATCTGCTTGAGCGCTCTAATTAAATGGCTTGAGCATGCGTCTGTGAAAAAGGCTCTAGGCGTTTTGGCAGTTTGTCTGTTTTTCCTAGCAGGCTCAGGTATTTATCAGGCTGTTGAAAATCGCACGGAAACAATTACTATTGCAGGTAAACTTGGCTCAGAGCCAGAAATCTTGATTAATATGTATAAGGAATTAATTGAAGATGGTGATGCACACGTTAAAGTTGCTTTGAAGCCGAATTTTGGTAAGACTACTTTTTTATATAGTGCACTTAAAAATAATAAAATTGATATTTATCCAGAATTTACCGGAACAATCTTAGAGACTTTTGCTAAAAAGCCAATTTCAACTTCCGGGCTTGACGAACAGCAAACTTATCAAAAAGCTCGGCAATTAATGAAACAGCAAGACAAGTTAGCTTTGCTAAAGCCAATGGTGTACGACAATACGTATGCGTTAGCAGTAAAAACTTCATTTATGAACAAGCATCATCTGCATAAAATAAGCGATTTAGCACCAATTCAGTCTCAATTAAAGGGTGGAATGACCATGGAATTCATTGATCGTGGTGATGGTTTCAAAGGAATTAAAAAGCGTTATGATATTGACTTTCCTGTTAAGTCAATGGAACCAGCACTACGTTACCAAGCAATTCAACAAAACAAGGTAAATATTGTTGATGCCTATTCTACTGATAGTGAGCTCCGGCAATACCACTTGAGCATTCTGCGGGATGATAAACATAATTTTCCTATTTATCAGGGTGCGCCTTTAATGAGCATAGATTTTGCCAATAAACATCCAAAGATTGTTCAAAGTCTAAATAAGCTTGCCGGTAAGATTACTGAAAAAGAAATGCAGGAAATGAACTATGAAGTTAACGTAAAAAACGTTGATCCTGGCAAAGTTGCACACCAATACTTGGTTAAGCATCATTTGATTAAGGAGAATTAAGATGACGACAGCAATAAAATTTGATCATGTAAAAAAATCTTTTGCCGATAAGTTAGTAATTAATGACCTTAATCTCGAAATTAAGCAGGGTGAATTGTTCGTCTTAGTTGGAAATTCAGGTAGTGGTAAAACAACATCAATTAAGATGATTAACCGATTGGAAGACCCTACGACCGGACAAGTACTGGTAAATGAGCAACCAACTACTTCATATGATTTACAGAAATTGCGCTGGAATATTGGTTATGTTTTACAACAAATTGCATTATTTCCGAATATGACCGTTGCTCAAAACATCTCACTAATTCCAGAAATTAAGGGCGAATGTCGGCGCAAGGATAAGAAGCAGCAAAAGAAAACTGAGCAATTGTTAACCGAAGTTGGACTTGATCCTAAAAGCTATTCTTCTCGCTATCCTAGTGAACTATCTGGCGGAGAGCAGCAACGAATAGGTATTTTACGTGCGATTGCTTCTCAGCCGCCAATTGTTTTAATGGACGAACCGTTTAGTGCGCTTGATCCATTATCTCGAACTAATTTACAAGACTTAGTTGTCGACCTGCATGAAAATCTACATAACACAATTGTTTTTGTCACCCATGATATGAGCGAGGCACTTAAAATAGCAGATCGAATTGGAATCATGAAAGATGGTGAGCTGCTTCAAGTGGGCGAGCCCAATGAAATCTTGCGTCATCCGGCTAATCAATTCGTCCAAGACTTTTTCCGTGGCAGCTTGGGTAAGGATATCTACGAAACGCCTGTAAGACAAGCAATCCTGTTCAATAGACTGGCTGAAGATTATGGACAAGAAAGCGACCAGCTTCCAACAATTAGCGCTGACGAAAAGTTGGCTAAAGTACTCAGCCTTTTATGTAATGCCGAAAAAGTTGCGGTTCAGGATCATGATGGTAAATTTATTGGCTTTCTTGACCGGCAATGGGTAATTGAATACTTAAATGGAATAAATGATTTTAGCTAAAAGTTGGACCAAGTGCCCGGCTTTTTTAACAAAAAGATAAGTTATGTGTGAATGTTAGGTGATTGTAACAAAATTAGCTAAAATATGAATTATAGAGTCTGCTACACTATAAGTGGTAGAGATTATTCACAATAATTAATAAATAAAAAGAAGGGACAAAGCCCTATGAAAATTTTAGTAGTCGATGACGATAAAGAAATTGTTGAATTATTGAGTATTTATCTAAAGAATGAAGGTTATACTCCGGTTATAGCATATAGTGGTAAAGAAGCTATCACTAAATTAACTACTACACCTGATATTTCGTTAATGATTTTGGACGTAATGATGCCAAGTATGAGCGGAATTGATGTAATTAAAGAAGTTCGAAAGGACTCTGATATTCCAATTATTATTGTGTCAGCTAAAACCGGCGACATGGATAAAATTCAAGGCCTAATTACTGGTGCTGATGACTACGTTTCAAAGCCATTTAATCCGCTTGAAGTAATGGCTCGGGTACGTTCACTTTTACGTCGGAGTCAAAAACAAGTTAAGGATGATGAACCGGATGTTTTGGAAATCGGCCCTCTAGTTATTAACCGTGATTCACACGAAGTAAAAACAATTGATGGCAAGGATATTCAGTTAACAGCCTTGGAATTTGGCATTTTGTATTTACTTGCTAGTCACCCAAATCGTGTTTTTTCTGCCGACGAAATTTTCGAACGAGTATGGCAACAGGAATCTATTGTCTCGGCCAAGACAGTAATGGTCCACGTTTCGCACTTGCGTGATAAAATCCAGAAAGCTACTGGCGGTGAAGACGTTATCCAGACTGTCTGGGGTGTAGGTTATAAGGTTGAGGCCTAACTAAAAATGAATAAAGAACATGTCAAGTTAACAGCTACGGAAAAAAGTGAACTGTTTGCTGAAGGCGTGATTACAATTGTGCTTCTCCTATTGCTCAATTTGTCCATTGTTATTTTGATCAATTTAACGATTTTGCAAAATAAGAACTTAGTAAACGGTATTTATTTCTTAAAAAAAACAATCACGTTTGCTGGGGGCCGGCACCTATGGTCCTGGCAAAATACGTTTTTGGTCATGATGGGCATCGGCGATTTGATTGTCTTATATTGGCGTTTAATTAGACGATATCATCAAATGCAGTTGCGCCATGTTATTTCAGAGCTGCACTATATTGCTCAAGGTCATTTTGACCACACTATTTCGTTTAAAGTGAAAACCGATTTACAAAAGGTAATTGATTCAATCAATTCTTTAGTTGACAGTACTGTAAATGCAATTAATGAAGAAAGGGCAATTGAGCAATCAAAAGATGAATTAATTAGCAACGTCTCACATGATATTAGGACGCCATTAACATCAATTATCGGTTATCTCGGCTTGCTTAAATCTGGTGTAGACGATCCAGAAGAACAGCAACGCTACCTTAACATTGCGTATTCTAAAGCAGAACAAATGAAGTCACTTGCACATGATTTGCTTGAATATACCACGCTAAAATCTACTAATACTAGTTTAAACCTGACTTCCTTGCATATTTTTTCAATGCTTGAACAAGTAGCAGCCGGTTTTGAATTTGAAGCAGATGAAAAGGGAGTTGTTTTTAATATTGAAACAAGACCCAAAGACTTGACGATACAAGCCGACCCAGAAAAGCTAGTGCGTGTGTACAACAATTTGATTACTAACGCCTTGAAATATGGTACCGGTGCTACCCAAATAAACTTGATTGCCAATTTAGTTAATAACAATGAGGTTGAATTACGGGTAGAAAATAACGGTGAGCGCATTCCAAAGGACTCTTTAAAGAAAATTTTTGAGCGCTTTTATCGTATGGAAGGCTCGCGGAATACTCAAACTGGTGGAACTGGACTTGGCTTAGCTATTACCAAGAGCATAGTCGACTTGCACCATGGCAAGATTCGCTGTGAATCCGACGATAAGTGGACACGTTTTATCATTTGTTTGCCATTAGACCCAAAGAATACAAAATCTCTAGCCTAGCTGTGTTATAATTTTGACTAGATAACAAATAGAGGGGTATAGCATGAGTATTTCTTTAAATACCTGTATTTTAATATTAAAAGAACATCACTTACTTAAATCGAGCGCAGTTCAAGATACTGTTATGACCAAAATGGAATATGTGTCATACGATTCACGTGATATTAAAACCAACACATTGTTTTTCTGTAAAGGTGCCGGTTTTAGACCAACTTATTTATCAATGGCAAAAGATAATGGTGCTAACTGTTATGTAGCTGAACAGCCATATCCAGAAGGCAAAGGGATGCACGCACTGATTGTTCGCGACGTTTCAAAGGCAATGGCATTGCTATCTGCAGCATTTTTCCGTTTTCCACAAGACGATTTGTATGTAATTGCAATTACTGGAACTAAGGGCAAGACAACAACCTCATATTTTTTAAAGGGGATGCTAGATCAAGTTAATGGTGGACGTACTGCATTAATTTCTTCTGTTAACAATGTTGTTGGTCAAAAACCAGAAGATACTTTTAAGTCGAGTTTA
>NZ_PDKP01000016.1 GCF_002837055.1 Lactobacillus apis
AAAAGGACATATGTATCTTCAGCAAAATCCATTGATGAGTCTGCACTGCTAGTATAGTTAGCAACTAGTTCCTTTGAACTCCAGCTTTTTTTACCTTCTGGGTTATTAATAGAGTGACCTGGGCCAACATTTAGCCACGTACCAAGGTTTACTAGACCACAGTCATTAGCTAATCTGGTTTTTTTACCGAGTTTTAGTACATTAAGTTTGGGAAGTTCGGCCAACATACTTGAGCTTTGAACATTACGCATATCTAAATTAGATAAATCTAGTTCTTTTAGACTAGTGCAACGTTGAAATGCTCTAAGTAGTGTAGACTTAGTAGGATCACTATTATTTAGAACAACTTTACTTAAATCTACAGTAGTTAGGTTTACGCAACCAAAAAAGAGATCGGAAAGATAGGTTAAGGCCCCCCCAGAAGTATTATTGATAAACTTGACTGAAACCAGTTCTTTATCCCAGCAGAGCATATTACGCACATCAATTAGCTTTGGAGCTGTCCAAGCTGACAGATCTATACTACGCAACTTGATACAATAAAAGAACATTTGGCTCGCATATATTAGTGAAGACGTGTTCATACCTGAAACGTCGATATCAACTAGATTTTTACAATATGAAAACATCGAATCAAAACTAGTACATCTAGAAGTATCTAACTTGTCTAAACCGGTAATTTCTTCAACATTTTCAAAATAATAAAAAAGTTGTTTAGCTCCATCTGTTCCAAGAGTTACTTTGCCAACTATGTTGATTTTTTTTGCTAGCTTAAGTGGGTAGTCTTTGTTATTTTTACGTAGAACTACACTAGAAAAATTTCCAATTTGAGGTATTCTGGTCCCACCGGTAAGTGTTAACACATTATTAGTAGTATTGTAGTATAAGTTGATACCTTGGAAACTACCATCGATGACGTCATCATCTGTTGCATTAGTGGAGTCTTCTTGTGGCGAAGCTGTAGTACTATTAGTAGCTGATTCAGCTGTTGATGCGTTGCTATCGTCACCTGTAACTTCCTCTGGTGGNTAGCTCCATCTGTTCCAAGAGTTACTTTGCCAACTATGTTGATTTTTTTTGCTAGCTTAAGTGGGTAGTCTTTGTTATTTTTACGTAGAACTACACTAGAAAAATTTCCAATTTGAGGTATTCTGGTCCCACCGGTAAGTGTTAACACATTATTAGTAGTATTGTAGTATAAGTTGATACCTTGGAAACTACCATCGATGACGTCATCATCTGTTGCATTAGTGGAGTCTTCTTGTGGCGAAGCTGTAGTACTATTAGTAGCTGATTCAGCTGTTGATGCGTTGCTATCGTCACCTGTAACTTCCTCTGGTGGTGTTTGAGCATCTTTAGCTACAGATGCAGTGTTATTTGCATCATTTATAGCTTTCTCTGTTGAAGTTTGGGAATTTTTATTAGTTGCTTTATCAGCCTTGACTAATTGCGGATTAGTCAAAGTTAAGCCTAAAAGTAGGGTTGCAGAGCTGCTAAGTAGCAGTTTGCTCTTTGAGTTATTTATTTTCCTCATTGTGGATAGTACCTTTCTGTCCAGTTGTATTTTAATAGATACGCGAGTAAAAACGGAGATGCAAACAGAACATGTAAATAACTTTAAATTTAAGGAATGTAGCATGTAGACTATTTTTAGTTACTTAATAGTGAATGTCCAAAAAGTTATTGTGGCTTGAAGACGAAATAGTATTCATGTTACTGCTTAAAAGTGCTTCTTTATTTATGTTCATGGATGCTGGACTACTATCTTACTTTTGGGTAGTACAATTAAAAAGTAAAATGTCCATGATTATATTTTAGAAATTAACTATCAATTAATCAATAGTAATTTAATATATTTTTCCGATAATATTAAGCTATAATGCATAATAAAAGTGAAGGGAAGCATAATTATAGACACGACTAACACAGATTAATATATGTGTTTTTGTATATATTAATCTGTGGTAAGAAACTTTGATTTTTGTTGCTTAATAAAGTAATGGTCATTGTACTTATTGAAATAATAGAGCCAATAGCAAGTGTTAAAAGCTGTTGATTTCGATTAGAACCCGTTTCAGGCAACTGTGAATTTACAGAAACATGATTTGGATTTTGGCTATTAGTGTTGCTATCTACATGTTGAATATGACTACAGCTGGTACTACTTACAAGATTGTGCGGAGGCTTTTTGTGTCATTTGCTATTGATGAGCTGATGATAGTAGAGCTACCTACTCAATAAATAATTCCTTGTGGATTACTATAAAAGAAACCGATGGCATTTTCTGGACATTTTTTAAAAATATAACCATTGATTTCTCTAGCAGATGTGACGTAACCGTTACCAGTAATGCCACTTAAGATAATCATATTTCCACTTTAATCAATGATAACTGTAGAACTTTGAATAGATGCTGGAACTTCTGGGTTTTTGACATAGACTAAGTCAATAGAGCGCTCGGTATCGTTATAGGCACCAGTGAATGGACTTGGATTTTCTTTTAATGCGTATCCAGGAACATGATCAGCGTTAATTATGGTAGTCATCACGGATAGTATTTTCCTAATAGAATCTATTGAGCTACCAACAATATTAATACTACTGATGTCTGGCTTTTTAAGCTCGCACAATTGGTAAAACATTCCAGAAAAATTTATAACATTATGCATAACAAAATTAGCAATATTAATGTCGTGTAATGAGTAATCGTCGCTGAATAGGTATGACATATTAGTAACATTTGAAGTATCCAGGCATTCCAAATTTATTTTTTTGGTGCGGAACAAGACTCGAACATGTGTGACATACTAGTGACTTCGGAAAAGTTTAGATTATCCAAGTCGCTTATTTCAACTAAATATGGCAACTCGGAAAATAAGGAAATGCACTACCAATTATTTTGGTTTTCCTGACAATTTCTATTTTTAGGGTATAAAGTGGTGTGTACCAGACAGCTACCATTGTTCCCCCATGTTATGATGATTAGCAATTCCTTGTTTCTGTTAAAAGTGGGATCCCATCCTTAATATTGCTAGCATATATCTTATCTTGTTAAGGTCAGTATTAGGCTGATTAGTAGGAGCCTCGTTACTACTATCATTAGAAAGCAGGGACGAATGTTATTTGGGTTATTGTCACTAGCTGATTCAGGCTGACTTTCTTCGACCTCAGTTCTCGTTTGAATGGAATGGCTCTCTAGATTTGCTGAAGCCTTATTACCTGGCTTTTGTTTATTAATTATTTGATTAGTAACGGCTTTTGTTGGCTTTAACTAGTTGAGGCTGAGAACTAGTCCTAAAAATATTAGAGCTGAACTGCTGATTAAAGCCTTTTTAAGCGATAATAACTTTTTATACGCATTAATTAAGTGTCTCATTATAAACGTTTTGATTGCCGAAAATCGTTTAGTCATAAAGATAGCACGCAAAAAGCATCGAGTTTAATAACTACTCGATGCTTTTCATGTTTGATAGCTTACTTAGTTCGTTCCCTTACGACTACTATGCATCCCTATCAAACCTCCAAATATTGATAAGAATCCTGATCCTAAAATAGCTACTTGCACAGGTTTGTTTATACCTGTGTGTGGTAGAGAGCTATAATTCACAGAGCTTTGCATACTGCTTTTGGAGTTCCGTGAATTGTGATTAGTTGTGTTAGAACTAGCAATCCTAACACCAGCCCCTGCTTTCTTTGTTCCAAGGCTAGCTTTATTGTCAGTATAGTTATAGATGTAATTAACTGACTGTTGATTGGCTGAGAAAATGCCAGTTGCATTTTCTGGATGATTAGATAGCGTATATCCTGGAATATTTTGAGCAGAGCATACATAACTTTGCCCGATTTTGCCTTGCAAGGTCTTATAAGGCGCGATTTGATTGCCTAATCGATCAAGATAATGTACGATAACATACCCCCTATCACCAGAAATTGTTGTAGCATCTGCCATTGTACCGTCAGAGGCACCTAGTACAAAAGTGCGTGAACCAATTTTTTCACCCTTTTTTGGTGTTTTTCGTAGTTTCTCCTTCTTAGGAGCGGCAATGCTTCCTGCACCAGAAGTAGCTGAT
Source organism: Lactobacillus apis (assembly GCF_002837055.1). GTDB lineage: Bacteria > Bacillota > Bacilli > Lactobacillales > Lactobacillaceae > Lactobacillus > Lactobacillus apis. The sequence goes on from NZ_PDKP01000016.1 coordinate 4,071, forward strand.
TTTCCGTCAGNNNCAGAAATTGTTGTAGCATCTGCCATTGTACCGTCAGAGGCACCTAGTACAAAAGTGCGTGAACCAATTTTTTCACCCTTTTTTGGTGTTTTTCGTAGTTTCTCCTTCTTAGGAGCGGCAATGCTTCCTGCACCAGAAGTAGCTGATTTTCCGTCAGAAGCTCTTAAAGAAAAAGTCTTTGAACCAGTAGTTGCAGCAGCAACAGGATTGGTACCAATTGAAGTTGCACCAAAAGCTACGATTGCTAAAGAGTTCAATAATAATTTTTTAAATTTTAAATGTCTGTTTGTTTGTCTATTCATTTTCTATGCACTTGCTTTTCTGTTCTCTCAAAAATAAACAAAACTAGAATAATATAAATTATTTTTATGACTACTAAAGTATAACACGTCCTTGCAAAAGATCATAGTATAAATTAATAGATATTTATAATTAATAGTTTAATACTAGTAACTTATAGTACTAAAAGTTTAACAAATGGCTATGTAACAGGGGGATAGACCGGTTTGGTATAGACCGAGCCTTTTTCAATGAAATGGTTACATTATAACTTAATTTTATTAAACCCGGAATTTCAAAAATCACAATTGAAAAACATTGATATAAAAGCTGTGAAATCGTTTTTAATTATTGAACAACAAATTAGAAGTAATTTGTTATTTTATATACGTTCTTACATATATTTATTAATCGCAGGGATCTATTAATATATAAGTTAAAGTTGATGGAAGTTGACTGCTATTTCTAATGGATAATAGGTTTTATTACCAAAATTGATTATACAGTTATTTTATTTTTTAGCTATAAATACTGAATATAAAACCAAAAATACGGTTCCATTCAAGGGGTCGCATTTTAAAATATAATATTTAAGTATAATTGTTATTAATTTTCTTTGCGTTTGCGTGTAAACCAACCGCTAGTTAAGCTACCCAAAATTGCAAGCAAGCCGAGACCAAAGAGAGAAGTTTTCTCTGTTTTATTATTACCAGTTTGAGGTAACGTGCTTTCTTTCGAAGAGGCGGTAGAAACTGAAGAAGCTTGATCTTTTTGAGGATCAGTTTTTTGTGCATAGTGGCCTGAAATTGCTGACTTCTTTTGGCTAGCTTTATTAGTGGTGCCAGTCTTACTGTTACTTTTTACCGGAACAACGTTTTCGTTCTCATTATCAGTGCCGATTTGGCCCGCTTTTTGATAAAAATAAGTAACATCCTGAGGGTTACTGCCAAACAAGCCAGTTGCATTATTAGGACGTTCCATTAATACATAACCAGGAATTTCTTTTGTATTTGAAATATAACCATCGCCAATGTTGCCACTTAAAATTTCATCAGGACTAAGTGTTTTGCCGTCCTTATCCTGATAGTGAACAGTAACATTTGCTGCCTTACTTGGTTCAGGAACACTCGGGGTGCTTGGAGCAACTGGTGTTTCAGGCTTTTTAGTGAAGTGAATATAGCGATCAGCATCTGTAGCTGGATTGTAGTTTGTTGTTAATTCGTCTGAAGACCAGTTTTTTGAAGCTTCCGGATTATTGTCATTATTATGTGTACCGTGACCTACGTTAACCCATTTTCCTGGCGTATTAAGCTTTGCATCCTTAATGATGTTCTTATTGCCCAATACTAAAATGTCTAATGAATCTAGGTCTTCCAACATTTCGTCAGAATTGGTTACAGCAGACATATCAAAGTTGTGAATATCTAATTCTTTTAAAGCATTGCTTTGATAAAACATCCATTTCATATTAGTGACTTTTGAAGTATCAAAGCTACTGAGATTAATTTTGGTTAGTTTAGTACTTTGGAACATGTATGCCATGTCAGTAACTTTTGAAGTATCAAAACTGCTTAGATCCAGTTCTATCATCTTTTGTAGATGATAGAACATTGAATTCATATTGGTAACATTCGTGGTTTTAAAGTTATTGCCAAAAGTTATGTCAGTTAAGTTATCACAAACACTGACTAAGTGGGACATATCAGTGACATTTCTAGTGTCAAAACTGCTTAAATCTAGTTTAGTTAAGCTATAGCATTTGCTAAAAAGTCCAGCCATGTTAGTAACATTAGCAGTGTTGAACTTACTCAAGTCTAGGCTTGGCAGCTTTGCACATAGATAGAAAAGATGCTGCATGCTTTTAACACTTGAAGTATTGAAGTTGCTTAGGTCAATGCTAGGTAAATTGCTACATTTCTCAAACATTGAAGTCATATCAGTGACATTAATGGTATCAAATTTTGTGGAACCATTAGCAGTTGTTAAAGTTAAGCTTGTTAGAGCTTCACAGTCATAAAACATTGAGTTCATAATTGTGACGTTAGTTGTGTTTAGTTGACTAACATCAAGTGACGTTAGTTTTTGGCACATACTAAACATATGGTCCATGTTAGTAACGTTAGCTGTATTAAGCTGACTTAGATTTAAACTAGTTAAATTAACATCATGATCAAACAAAAATGACATTTCGTTTACATTAGAAGTATCAAGTTTTTCTAGCCCATTGATTGTGGTTAAATTATCTAACTCACTAAAAAGTCCTTTAATTGAACCACTTAACTTGATAGGACCAATAATATCAATTGTTTGAATTTTCGTCGCATCAATAGTCCTCAAATTGCCACGAATGCGTCCAGGGTTTGTTATCGCTTTAGAACTTCCAGGAATCGTTAGTGTTTTACTGACGTCATCATAGGTTACATCATCTATCCCGTTCCAATTTACAGTTTGAACTGATTGAGTTGGTAAAGAGACAGGAGTATCAGTTTCTGTTTGTACTTCTTGGTTATTCTCAGTTGTTGGACTTTGCGTATTTTCTGCTTGTTCTGCAATAGCTGAGCCAGAGTCTACTTTGTCGGCTTGATTGGCGGATGCTGATTGACTAGTTGGCAAGCTGTCAGCTTTTACATGCTTAATATTAGTAGAAATACCTACCAAAGCAGAAGATGCAATTGCGCCAAACAGTATTTTTTCTGCTTGTTGAACCTTAATTTTTTTGCTCATTGTAATATTCCCTTTACTTTAACTTATAACACGCTTAATTTGGGCATTATTATATCATCAATGAGAATAAAGTGTTAGCAATTTGCATTTCATAGTTGTATATAACCATATAAAAACAGCTCTTAAGCTATAGATGCTTAAGGGCTGTTATTTATTTGCTTTATTAGAAGTTAGCTTTCTTAACATATCTGTTTTTACCGACAATATAGAAACGTTTGCCGTGGATTTTTACAGAGCCACCATAAGTTACAACAGATTTATGCTTTTTAAGAACTTTTCTGTTAGCTCTCTTACCCTTTGCGTTATATAAATATGCGTTGTGGGTTAATCTACGTTTAATACCAGAAATATTATTGGCCTTAACGAAGCTATTGTCTCCTAAAGCGTAGTATTTCTTACCATCAATTATTTTAGTGCCATATGTTGCAATAGATTGGCCAGCAAAGTATTCACCGTTTTTAAGAGCACCATTTTGATTATAAACGTAAGTGTTATGCATTACTGTGCGGTAAACCGGTCTTTCAATTGGTTTAGGAGTAGATGGAGTAGTTGGTTTGGTTACAGTATTGTTGTTAGTAACAGGTGCGGTAACAGTAGGCGTTGAAGGAGAGGATGGGGTTACACTTGAGTGATCTTCGGCAACTTTGACATAAGTTACTGTTTTATCAGCAACTTTATTAATATCATCATTTTGTTTAATATCAACAGGGTATTTAGCAAGTAATTGAGAAGTGGAGAGCTTGTCTTTGCCCGCAGGCTTTTCAGGAGTACCAGTACCTACTTCTTGCCAGATAGCTTTTGTATTAAAACCGGTTTTATTGAGATCATCATTTACATTGAACGTAAAGTTGGTTAGACCATCCAAACCCTCAAGTATGTTGCTCATAGTAATGGCTTTGCCTACACCATAAGGGCTACCTAACTTAAATTTACCAATATCTAATGAAGTCAAGCTCTTATCACCAGTAAACATGTAGTCCATCATATCAACTGCTGATGTATCAAAGTTGCTTAAATTCAATTTAGTTAGACTTGAGCAGCCATTAAACATACTAATCATGCAAGTAACCTTACTAGTATTGAAGTGGGATAAGTCAATTCTAGTAAGGCTTGAACAACCATAGAACGTGGCCCCCATGCTAGTTACGTTTGCAGTGTCTGTAAGGCCGTCAATCTCTCTTAAACCTGAGCAGAAAGCAAATAGAAGATCCATGTTTGTTACACTTGAGGTATCAACGTTAGTAAGATCAATCTTTTCTAGCTTAGGAAGATTGCTAAAAAGACCAGAAGCTGAACCTTTGATAGTTAATTTACCTTTAAAGTTAATGCTATGGATTTCATTAGAATTGGTATCTTTAGAATTGATATCTATAGCACTAATTGGTGTAGGATCAGCACCATCAGGAGCTGCTATTGTTCCTTCAGGGATGGTCAGCTCATGTGTCTTTTGATCATATGTGACTTTCAATCCATTCCAGTCTCTTACGATTGGCTTATCTTTGTTTGTGTCAGCATTACCTTTATCTGCAGTGGTTTGCTCAGTAGTTTGAGCAGGTGCAGTAGTTTTGGCGCTGGCAGTGGTTGGACTAGCAGCTACCAATCCCAGTGCTGCTAGTGCCATACCGCAAAATAATAACTTTTCTTTCTTTTGTTGAATATTATTGTGATTATCCATGATATCCTCCTATAGAATAAAGTTAAGTACATTTACAGTATATTAGGACAGGATAAAACTAACCATTAAATTTCATAATATAATTTAAATCAAATTATAATTGACTAAATTTCTAATATCAGAATTAATAATTTGTCTAAATAAAATTTATGACTGACGAAAAAAGCCTGTTACTTTGGGAATTTCAGTAAAGTAACAGGCTTTTTGCCTTATTAATTTGATTTACCTAGCATTTTACTAATACACGTATATGAATAGCAGAAAATTTAGATTTCTTTATTAATACGCGTGTTTCAGCCAAATTATCTACGCCAAGTTCGCACTAAGCACCAGCAGATAATGATGAAAAAGATAATATTAAAGCCAAGCACACAAGCATTGATTACACTCATTTTTTGGAAAAATTGTGGGTGGATACGTGAGTGAACCTGAACGCGTTTTTTGACCACTTTCTTCTTATTTTTAACAGGTAAAGAAATTTCTTTCTTATTTTCTTTTGATTCAGAATTAGCAGTTAGTTCTGCAGCGGCAAGATTTGCTTTAGTTGCCTTAACTTTACTGATTAAGTCGCCTTGGACCACAGTTCGATGTTCACCATAGCCATATTTTGAAGTGTTGAAATCGGAACAGGTTATCAGTGTAATCATGCTTTTGTCATTAACATTATTTTCGACTTCAACCTGAGTAGGTTTGACTGCAAACGAAATACTGTTTGTTTCATAGGCATAAATATGATGAAGATCGGTTACGTAAATCAGGTCGCCTATTTTGGCTAAATGCAGATTGTCTAAAACTGCTGGTCCATATGATCCCATGTAATGGCCGGCTAAAACGTAGTTGTTTTTGCCGCCCATTGTTCTGTCGGGGAGGCAGGTGACTACGCCGTATTCTAAATTTTGATTTTGATCACCGTATCCGGCAAATAAAGGATTATGAATGTTAACGGCTGGAATTGAAATACGTCCAATTGCATAGGCCTTAACTTGTTTTGATTTTAGTATCCTGCTTGCGCTAATCGATTCTGTTTTGCTCGCATCATAGTTAGTCTTGCGCTTTTTGTTTTTGGTGGCTTGTTTAGGAGTTAATTCCGAAGTTGCTTTTTCAGCGTTCTGTTGGAAAAGATAGGAGCTACCAAAGCCTGAACCAAAAAAGATTAGGGTAACGCCCAAGTAAAAAAAGGCACCAATCAGAATAATTTGAATAGAAGACCATATTTTTTGTTTTAATGATGAAGTTTTTTGCTTTTTTTTAGCCAATTTAGTTTACCTTCCGCTATTTTTAATAATCACTATACTTTATTTTAGAGAAAAAAGCGCTATTTGCACATTTATTTGAAATAAATACAAGTACTGATAAAAAATCTTCAAATAATTGTTGAAATCGCTTTAACACTGTTCTATAATCATATACGTAAATAAGTGTGTTACTGATTCGATCAGGCATTAACCTATGAACAACAAGGATATAAGCCCATAGTGTTGTTCATAGGTTTTTTTATTGAAAGAGGAGTTTGCTGAGTGAAATTTATCAAAAATTTTAACAACAACGCTGCCTTGGTGTCGGATGAATCTGGTGTTGATTGGGTAGTAATCGGGAACGGCATTGGCTTTGGTAAAAAGCCAGGCGATCCGATTGATGAAGATAAAATTACCCGTCGCTTTGTTGCAGTTGAGAAGAACATTGAAATGATTGACAGTGTTAGTGATCTTGACGATCGAACATTGTCCTTAACAACCGATGTTATTAATCTAGTTAACAAGCGATTGGACGTAAAGTTTTCTGATTATCAGTATCTGGTTTTAGCTGATCACATCGATTTTATGCTAAAGCGAAACGATGAAGGTTTTGAACTTGGGCAGGATACACTCGGCTGGGAATTAAATAAATTATTTCCAAAAGAGTATGCGGCTGCAAAAGACGCACTGAGGTTGATTGAAGGGGAAACAGGATTAGCTTTTCCAAAGACAGAAGAAGTTTTTCTTACTTACCACTTTATCAACGCCGGTTCAAATCAAGCTAAAATTCAAGACACAATCAAGATTACCAAGCTGATACGCGGTGTAGTTGAAATTATTGAATATCAATACGGCATGCAACTTGACACTGAATCATTTAATTTTAGTAGATTTATGACGCATCTTAGATCATTTATGGTACGCCATCTCTACCCAATAGATGACGAAGGTGATGGGAGTGAGCTTGATATTTCTTTACTTGAACTAATGAAAGTAAAGTATCAAAAAGCATACGAGACGGTTTTAAAAATCGGCACTTATTTATCTAAACAAGCTGGTTGGAAATTGCAACCTGATGATGAAGTATATTTAACGCTTCATGTATGGCGAGTTACTCATCGCCAGAAGAGTGATCATACTGATGGTTCAGAGCAATCTTCAATTAAAAATTAATTACTAGTTTAAACGGTGTGTTACTGTTTACAGGCATTAACCCGAGAACTTAAAGATGAGCTATGTATTTTGCGCAACGTAATTTACAGAGTAGATTCTTTATATTCTCGGGTTTTAGATTTTTGGAGGGAAAAATGGCTTACGAAGAACTAAGTCGTGAAATTATCGCCAACGTTGGTGGTAAAGAAAATGTTGCCAGCGTGGTGCATTGTACAACTCGTCTACGCTTTAAATTGAAGGATACTTCAAAGGCAAATGACGAAAAGATGAAAGCAACTGATGGTGTTTTATCACTAGTTAAATCTGGTGGACAATATCAAGTTGTTATTGGAAATAACGTTGCTGACGTCTACAATACTTTAATTAAAATTGGTGGCTTTGGCGATGGTGGATCAGTTCCTGATGACTATGTTGATAACAGTAACATGAGTTTAACTGATAAGTTTATCGACTTAATCTCTGGTATCTTCAATCCACTTTTAGGTGCAATGTGTGCTGCTGGTATGATCAAGGGCTTTAACGCAATGTTCTTAGCATTGGGCTGGCTATCTGCAACATCAGGTACCTATATTATCCTGAATGCAATTGGTGATAGTTTATTCTACTTCTTACCGGTTATTTTAGGTATTTCATCAGCTAACAAGTTTGGCATAAATACTTATTTAGGTGCAACTATCGGTGCTGCACTCTGTTATCCATCAATTGTTGCAATGACTGGTAGTAAGACTGCATTGTTTACTATCTTTAAAGGTACTTTCTTACAAGCTCCAATTCATATGACTTTCTTGGGTATCCCAGTAATTTCAATGAATTATACTTCATCAGTTATTCCAATCATTATTGCTGTTTGGTTTGCTTCTAAGGTACAAAAAGTTGCTCGTAAGATTATTCCTGACGTTGTTAAGACTTTCTTAGTACCATTTGTTGTTTTACTGATTACTGTTCCAGTTACTTTCCTTGTTATCGGACCAGTTGCAACTTGGGCAGGTAATGGTATTGCTGCAATCGTAAGTGCTATTTACAACTTTAGCCCAATTTTGGCCGGTGTATTAATGGGTGCTTTCTGGCAAGTATTTGTTATCTTTGGCGTTCACTGGGGCTTCGTTGCGGTTATGATGACCAACGTTGCTGCAATGGGCTATGACCCAATTGTTGGTTTATCATTAGCTGCATCATTTGCTCAAACTGGTGT
>NZ_PDKP01000017.1 GCF_002837055.1 Lactobacillus apis
TCTGATTACACAATGCTTGATATTGAAACGACTGGACTTAATCCCTATCGTGACCATGTGACTGAGCTAGGTGCGGTCAAGGTGCGCAATAACGAAATTGTTGCAGAATTTAGTAAGCTAGTCGTTTATCCAAGATCAAATAAAGTTCCTGCCTTTATAACTAAATTAAACGGAATTACCACCGAGCTTTTACTTAGCGAAGGTGTACCTGTTAAAGAAGCAATGACTGAATTTCGCGAATTTATTGGCGACGATATTATTATTGGCTATAACGTTAACTTTGACTTGAACTTTTTATATGATTTGACGGAAAAATTCCATTTGCCAGCATTAAACAATGACTATGTTGATGTTTTGCGACTTGCACGTGCGTACTATCCGTTCCAACATAACCGGTTGCTAGACTGTATTCAGCGTGCTGGGATTGCAGAAGAAGAGCAGCATCATGGCTTGGCTGATTCAATCGATACCAAAAAGGTTTACGATGATTTTCGCGATCATTTTACCGATGAACTTTTGGCAGAGGCGCAAGGCAAAATCAAAAACGTGGACTTACTTGAAGCAGAACTTGAGGCCTGGGAACTAGGCTTTCGCAATCCGATTAGTAACAAGCTGATCACATTTGCAGATGGAATTGGCATGGATAATGATGAAGCAGCTTTAATGGTTAATAACATGGGCGGTCAAGCCCAAACCATTGTTACTCCGGAGACGAATTATTTGATTATTGATGATGATCACTTTTTCAGTAAAAACAATGAGGCATGGCAGAAAGCTCAGGAATACAATAAGAATGGTAGTAAGATTAAGCGACTATCCGAAAGCTACTTCTTAAATATGCTTGATGATTGGGCTAGGTCTTAAAGTAAAAAGTAGAGAGCAATCTTTGCTTTTTTATTTACCTTTGTTGCAAACAGCAGTTCGATTGGCTATACTTAGTTATTATTTAAGTAAGGGACTGACTAAATGGCTCGCAAGCGAAGACGGCAAAGCAGAAAAAATAGTGGTAGTGATTTTTGGGCAATTGTCATTATCATTCTTTTTTTGTTGTGGTTTGTTTCAACCAAAGGTGGCTCAGATCCTAGCGGACACCAAACAATCGAACGTATTGGACGTAATGAACCAGCTAAGAAAAACAAAATTAATCAGGCTAAGCCAGCTGCCAAAGTGTACGGTGGCTTATCACAGGAAGATTATGCTAAATTAGCTAAGCTTGATTTTAAGAGTGGCGATGAAGCATACATTACAGTGAATAATGATAAGTCGACGTTGATTAAAAATGCGTGGCGCGTTAACCGCGTTATTTATGCAAACTTAGATAGTTTAAATCGGACTTCTCGCTCGAACACTGCCTTTTTGGAAAAAAGAAATGTTGCTAATGATAGCTTACGAGTTCAGCAATATGTTCAACCGACAGCTTGGCACTACAATCGGCGTAATGGGACACAAATTTATAACCGTGGGCACCTAATTGCGTATTCTGTTTCCGCAGGAATTGATCAAGCGGGTAATTTTAATCCACGCAATCTTTCCGGTGATCAGAATAATCCTAAAAATTTATTTACACAGTCGGCCTATTCAAACCAAAGAGTTCAAACTATTTTTGAAAGTAGGGTGCGAAAAGCACTAAGAGAAAATAAGCGAGTTATCTACCNCCTAAAAATTTATTTACACAGTCGGCCTATTCAAACCAAAGAGTTCAAACTATTTTTGAAAGTAGGGTGCGAAAAGCACTAAGAGAAAATAAGCGAGTTATCTACCAAGCTACGCCAATATTCCGTGGCGAGGAGCTAATGGCACGGGGAATTAACCTGCAGGCTGTTTCGACTGATGGCACACTCGACTTTAATGTTTATTTATTCAATGTTCAACCTGGTTTTTCGTTCAATTATCAAAACGGACGCGCAAAGGTTAACCGCGAAATACAAGTTAAAAATGAAAATCAAAAAGCTTACTACTAATTATGTAGTAAGCTTTTTTCGCGCAAAATGTGAAATAATGGAACATTTTTAAATGGTAGTGATTCACCCTCTTAGAATTTAGAGTAAAGGAGGATGATTAGCATAGGCAACGGGGAAAGTCAGATAAATTAAAGTCGGCTTTCCTAAATATAATTCTATTTTGTAAAAACAATAAAAATATACCCTTCTAGAGACTGCTTAAATAAATTAGCGGTCTTTAGTCTTGTCTGTTGTAATCGCGTTAAGACAAGCGGGAATCAAACTGCTCAATTTCATTTTTCAATCCATTATAGACATCGTCTGCTTCAATCTCTTTAAGCACTTTTAAACAATAAAGTGCTTCTTTTTTATCTTTTTGGCAAATTGCGAGTCGCCCTTTAGCCATTAGTAATTTATCATAGCGAAAGGTTGCTTTGGCCAAGGTAATTGCTTTAACTAATATCATTGCAGCATCATCAAAGTTCTGTCTGTTCATCAATATGGCTGCTTTGTTAAGAACAAAATTGGTTTCTAGCGATTTTAAAAATGGATATTTTTCTTCAATTGTTTTAATAGCACGATTTGAAATACCAATCATTGTGTCATCGTCAAAAACGAAAAAAATCATGTTAAGTAAATAGAGATCAAGAACATTCCAGTTGTCAGTTTTGGACACCTGGTTTTTCCAAAGTGGGATGACTAAGCTACGTGCTTCGCGTAAGCTGCTTGCATTAAATGCTTTTAGAATGACTTTGATTTTTTGAATCTCCTGATCATTAGGAAATTGCTCACAGCGGTTAAGCAAAGAAGCTATTTTATTAACTTCAGAATTATAGGCAATATTGAAAAGATCAAAAATAATTTGTTCTTTGGCATTAAACTGATAATCGTTTCTTATGTAATCAAATTCAATTTGGGTGATGCCCAATCGTTTGATCAATTTTGTTGCATTTTCATAAGAAGGTTCTTCAAATGAATTTTCGATTTTAGAGAGCGTGGTTCGATTAATTAAAGAGCCAGCTAACTCAGATTGGGTAATACCGCGCGCCGTTCTGATTCCTTTTATTGTTTCCCCGAAAGATTTCACTGCAAGTTACCCCCTTTCAATGGCTTATCTGAATAAGGTTAATGTGAAATAAGCCAACAATTCACTAAACTAATCTTTAGTTAGTACTATTATTTAATTGTAAGGGATATATTATCATCACTTTATGAATAAATGATGAATATATGTATTCTTTAAAACTTATAGGTTTCACAGAAAGAAGGGGAAAAATGATTTCTAACTTTATTTTCTTATTTGGCTGCTTAGCAGCACTATTCTAAGGTAATGATGCCGAATTGAGTAAGTTAAACTTCATTTAATAGTTCATACTAATTAAATTGCAAATGCAAAACTATATTTTCAATAACATCGTAGACAAGCAGATTATTTTGTAGTTATTAGTAAGCTATAGAATGAAATATTGTAGTGGGTTTCTTGAGTGCATTTTTTAAATGCATGATATAAAAGCACATTCCTAACGACAGTCATGGGAGTGTGCTTTTTGTATGCAGTCAAAGATGATATTATTCTTAATTTATTTTATATATATAAATATCTAATTAACTGAATTAGGTGAAAAAAGATAAAATTAATATTCGGATTAAAAAAGCACTTTATGGAAAAATTGCTTCAAAGTTGACTTGGCAAGTTTAGTTAGCAATTGGTATAAAATGATAGATTAGCAAAAGCAGAACATTATTAATGAATATGCGTCAATAATTTGTGATTTTAGCTATAAAAACGAATATTGAAAGAAAAAGCAAGTGTTTTTTAATCGAAGTACGAATTTTTATTAGATAAAATCAGTTGTATTCAGCTAGTTTTTATCATAAAATTAGTGAAGAAAAACTTTAAGCAATACAAGATATAGTGGTGCAGATTAATGGATAACAACAAATTCGTTGAAGTGAAAAATCTCAGAAAAGTTTATGATAATGGACATGAAGCAATCAAAAATGTCAGCTTTTCTGTTAAAAAAGGTGATTTGGTTTGTCTCTTAGGACCTTCTGGTTGTGGGAAGACAACCATTCTGAATATTTTAGCAGGTTTGCTTAATCCAACTTCAGGTGAAATTCTATTTGACGGGAAGTCAGTAGTAAATGTCGAGCCTAAGGACCGACATATTGGTTATGTTTTTCAAAACTACGCATTGTATCCTCATATGACAGTCTTGCAAAACGTAATGTTTCCTTTAATAGTAGGCAAAAACAAAAAGTCTAAACCTGAGGCGCAAAAAATTGCCGAAAAGTATATGGAATTAACGCAGATTACTGAATTAGCTGATCAAAAGCCTGGTAATTTATCCGGTGGACAGCAGCAGCGAGTAGCGATTGCGCGTGCACTAGTTCAAGAACCTAAGATTCTTCTGATGGATGAGCCTTTGAGTAACCTTGATGCCAGATTGAGATTGAAGATTCGTGAAGAAATTCGTTCTTTGGTTAAATCTGTTGGTATTACAACCTTATTTGTTACCCACGATCAAGAAGAAGCTTTATCAATTGGTGATAAAATTATTTTGTTTAATGATGGTGTCATTCAACAAGATGACCTGGGTGAAAACTTCTATTTAGAGCCTAATAATTATTTTGTTGCTAACTTTGTTGGGAACCCCGTAATTGACAACTTTAAGGTAACAAAGACCGATGATGAATTGCAGGGAACTGACTTCACCATCAAATTAGCTGATTTAGATGAGTCACGCTTTAAACGCTCAATTCCTAACGGTGAATACTTATTGTCCGTTCGCCCTGAGAACATTGTTCCTGCTTCAGACGGTATCCTTAACGTGGAAGTTGATGATGTCGAATTAATTGGTCGAGAACGTATATTGAAATTTACACATGATGACTCTCAAGCGCGCTCTTTGATTAGTCTTGAAGTACCAGTTAATCATGGTGATCAAGTTAACCTTAAAATGAGACTTGACCGTGTATTTCTATTTACACCTGATGGGGAGCGGGTTTACTAATGAAGACCAATCAGAAAAAAGCGTGGCTGTATTTAGCACCAACAATTATCTTTGTAACTTTATTCAGTATTTATCCTATTTTACGTGCCTTTGGCATGAGTTTCCAAAGTGGATCACTAATCGATTTAACTTGGACTGGATTCAATAATTATAAGTACATTTTTAATGATCCCGAGTTTTGGTTGGCAATTAAAAACACCTTACTCTATGCCGTAATTTCGGTACCAGTTGGTTTAGCAATTTCAATTATGCTAGCTTGGATTATTTTTGACAAAGTTAAACATAAGGCATTGTTTGAGACCACCTTTTTCATGCCATATGTAACGTCAACGATAGCAATCGGAATTGTCTTTCGGTACATTTTCAACGGCGATTACGGAATGTTGAACTTTTTGTTGCGGGCTGTACACTTGCCAGCGCCAGATTGGATTGATGATCCAGCAATGTCTTTAACAACCATTATTATTTTCGGTATTTGGTCTTCCTTGGCCTTCAATATTGTTATTCTGATGGGTGCACTTAGGAACATTGATCCTAACTTCTACACGATTGCCGATATGTATGGTGCTAGTGGCAAAGATAAGTTTTGGCGAATTACAATGCCACAACTTGTTCCAACAATTGCCTTTTTGCTGACAATGAATATCATTGGTGCCTTCAAGATTTATACATCAGTCTATGCGTTATTTAATGGTGCCGCTGGTGTTGGTAACTCTGGAACCACTGCTGTGTTCTACATTTACAATAAGTTCCAAACAGTGGGTACTCCAGGGGTTGCAATGGCAGCGACGGTTGTCTTGTTCCTGATTATCTTATTTGCAACATTCTTACAACGTAAGATGATGAAGAAGATAGGAGAAAATTAAGTGAAAAAGATTCGTTTAGGTGTTGTCTTCAGTTATATTATCTTATTCATCTTTGCTTTCATCACCGTTTTTCCATTCATTTACATGATACTAGGCGGATTGATGAACTTTCAGGAAACAACATCAATTCCACCAACATTAATTCCGCACCATTTTGAGTGGTCTAACTATGCAAAGGTTTTTGCTAGAGCCCCATTTGGTCGCTACTTCTTTAACACAGTTTTGACGGCAACAGTTACGACTGTAGTTAGTCTATTTAATTCACTACTTGGTGCCTTTGCAATGGTTAACCTGCGTTTCAAGGGGAAGGGGGTCATCCAGATGGTGATGCTTTCTCTTTTGATGGTTCCAGGTGAAGCAATTATTTTTACTAACTATAATACAATTGCTCATCTTGGCTTACTTAACACCTATATTGGTTTGGTTTTGCCATTTCTAACCTCGATTTTCTACATGTACTATTTACAAAGCTATTTTGGCTCAATTTCAACCACGATTTACAAAGCGGCAATGATTGATGGGGCAAGCGACTGGGATTACATTTGGAAAATTTTGGTACCAATGTCAAAGAGTGGTCTTTTTACAGTTGGTTTGTTGAGTTTTATTTCAGGTTGGAATTCATTTTTGTGGCCATTACTTGTTACCAACGAAGACACGATGAGATTGTTAAACAATGGTCTGTCTGCTTTTGCTTCTGATGCTGGTAGCGAAACCCAACTGCAACTAGCAGCAGCAACACTGACTGTTTTACCAATTTTAATTTTGTATTTCATCTTTAGAAAACAGATTATTAGGGGAGTAGTACGTAATGACATCAAAGGCTAAGACATCTATCACTTTTTATAATGGTCTAACAACTATTGGCGGACCAATGATCGAAGTGGCTTATAACAAATCACATGTTTTGTTTGATTTGGGTGAAGTATATCGTCCTGAATTAGATTTGCCTGATGAAAAATATCAAACTTTGATTGAAAATCAGTTGATTGGTGATGTTCCTAACTTTTACGATCCTGAACTTACTGGAAAACCAATTGAGCATCAACGCTGGGAACATGCTGCTGCCTATATGTCACACTTGCACCTTGATCACAGTAAGGCAATGAACTTCTTGGCACCAGAGATTCCGTTATATGCAGGCCCGCTTACTGCCAAGATGATGCCAGCTTTAAACGAACACGGTGACTTCTTATTACCAGCTGCTGGTCATGAAGCAAGTTACGTTCGGCCAATTATTGCAGCAGAGTACCGCAAGCCAATTCTAGTAGGTGATATTACGCTTGAAGTTTGGCCAAGTGACCACGATGCGTATGGTGCAACAGGTCTAATTATTACTACTCCAGATAAGCGAATTGCTTACACTGGTGATATTCGCTTGCACGGTTATCACCCTGACTGGGTACACGAATTTTTGGCAGCTGCTAAGAACTGTGATGCCCTAATTATTGAAGGTACCGGTGTTTCTTGGCCAGAAGAAAAACACGATCAATCAAGTGAAGAATTCACTGGTCCGAAGAATGAAAATGAACTGACTGCTCAATTTGTTGACTTGCAAAAAGACAACCCTGAGCGGCAGATTACATTTAATACATACCCTACTAATGTTGAGCGACTCTTGCGCATTATTGCAGATTCACCGCGCCGCGTTGTTTTGCATGCGCAAAGAGCGCACTTGCTCAAGGAAAGCTTGGGCAAGGACTTTGATTACTATTACTTGCCAGGGGAAGAGAAATTTGCAGATTTGCAACCGGAACTAGAAGTTTCTTATCAGGAACTGCTAAACGACAATCATGCATACCTCTGGCAAGCAGTTGGTAATTATACTGACTTACAGGAAGGTGGATTATACATCCACTCAAACGCTGAGCCGCTGGGTGATTTTGATCCAGCTTATCAGCCTTTCCTGCAAGCTTTGTCAGATAAAAAGATTGAGTTCAAAGGCTTGCGTTGTTCCGGTCACGCAGATGAAAAAGAACTCAAGGAAATTATTAAGGAGGTTCAACCAGCAAACTTAATTCCGGTGCACACATTGCATCCGGAGCTGGAAGAGAACCCATTTGGAGAACGGATTTTACCGAAGCGTAATCAAACTATTACGCTTTAGTTAATCAAAAAAATTGTTGTTTAGTTTTTATTTTTTGGGAGGTTTACCAAATGAAGTTAAGTAAAAAGCTTGCTGCTGCTTTTGCAGTTAGTTTGACATTAGTAGGTACTGCAGCTTGTTCTAATGGCGGAAGCAATTCTTCTTCGTCATCATCATCTAGCAGTTCATCTAAGATTACTAAGGTTAAGAAGAATACCACTATTACTTTGTGGCACGGAATGACCGGGGTACAACAGGATACCTTGAAGGAATTAACAAAGGAATTCGAAAAGGATAATCCTAAGATCAAGGTTAAGTTAGAAAACCAAGGTCAATACAATGACTTGCAAGCTAAGATTAATTCAACCTTGCAGTCACCAAACAATTTGCCAACAATTACACAGGCTTATCCAGATTGGCTACAAACTGCAGCTAAGAATAAGATGTTGGTAGATATGACACCATACATTAACAACAAAGAAGTTGGTTGGGGAAGTGCTAAGGCTTCTGATATTAAAACCGCTCTTTTAGATGGTGCTAAGATTAACGGAACTCAATACGGTATTCCATTTAACAAGTCAATTGAAACTTTAACTTATAATGCTGACATGTTTAAGAAATACGGTATCAAGAAAGCTCCTGCTACAATGGAAGAATTGAAGCAGGACGCTAAGACAATTTATGAAAAGAGTAACCATAAAGTTGTTGGTGCTGGTTTTGACTCATTATCAAACTACTATACTTTAGGTATGAAGAATGAAGGCGTAGATTTCTCAAGCAAGATTGACTTTGCTGGTGCAACTTCTAAGAAAGTTATCAACTACTATGCTGATGGTATCAAGGATGGTTACTTCAGAGTAGCTGGTTCAGAGCACTACCTATCAGGACCATTCGCTAACCAAAAAGTTGCAATGTACATCGGTACTTCAGCTGGTGAAGGTTTTGTTAAGCAAGGTGTAGGCAACAAGTTTACTTACGATGTTGCTCCACGTCCTGGCAAATACACTATGTCACAAGGTACTGATATCTACATGTTTAACCATGCATCTGCTGATCAAAAGGCTGCTGCATTCATGTACATCAAGTTCTTAGTTTCAAAGACTAGCCAACTTAAATGGGCAAACGCAACTGGTTACATCCCAGTTAACAATGCTGCTGCAGAATCTTCTGAATACAAAGACAACAAGAAGATTAAATTACCAGCTAAATTGGAAGACGCAATGAAGAACCTCTACAGCGTTCCTGTTGTTAAGAATGCTGGAGCTGCATATGGTCAATTAAACCCAATTATGCAAAATATTTTCGCTGCTGCACAAAAGAAACAAAATGTTAATAATGCAATTAACACAGGCAAGTCAAAATTTGATGCTGCTTGGAAGCAATAAAAACTAAATAGCAAGATTATAAAAAGGATTCGTCTTGATGACGAATCCTTTTTTGCTTTACCACTGCGTTTTGGAAATATTAATGGCTTGTGCAATGTACTTATTGACTATGTTAATGTTAGCTCTTTTTTCTGAATTGACTAGTGACAAAATACCATAAGACAGTTTTTGATCTGTCTTTAAAGGAACATAGCGCAGATCGGTATCTTCTTTGTTGTATAAAATGCTAGGGACAATACCAATTCCCATTTTTGCCCGGACATATGCGATTAAGACCGAGGAGTCAATTTCCTCTTGGTAGTTAATATCGTAGGGACTACTTTGTAAACTAAATTTCAGACTTTCAATTGCAGGAAAATTATCGTGGCCATTCCACAAATAAATTTGGCGGTTAGCCAAGTCACTAAAATCGATGTTGCTTTTAATAAAAAGACTGTCTCCCTGCGGAACAACAACGGAAAAGCCTTTTTGTAATACTTCGACGTAACGTGTTTCATCTTTTTCGTTAATAATATCTTTTTGCATGAGCATCAAATCAATTGTCCCATCGCAAATCAGCTTGTTGATATTGTGTTCTTGACCAGGATCAACGAAAAAAGGCTTTAGCTCAAGATTAGTCTGTGTGTTGATCAGCCTTAGTGCAACAGGTAACCACTTTTTTTCAAAGGGCAGATCTGTGTAGCCCATCTTGATTTTAGGACGCATAATGGCGCTACTTTGGCGCAGATTAATAATTGTGTCGTTAATTTCAGCCGTGGAAAGCACCATTTGATTATAAAAAATCTTTCCTTTATCGGTTAATGCGATTTGATGATAGCCACGTTTGAAGAGCTTAACCTGTAATTCCTTTTCTAAGTTCTTGATGTTTTTAGAAACAGTCGATTGTGAGAGATACATTTTTTGTGCAGTTTGCGTGAAGTTTAGTGTTTTAGCCAAAGTTAAAAAACAGTTCACCTGAGTTGAATTCATGATTTAATATTCCTTTTTGTCATTATGCCATTCGGTTTTCAGTTTATCACACCCTCATTATTGATGTAATATCAAGCTGTATTCAAGAATTAGTATTTAGAGGTGATTTTGATGAATAATCAAAAAAGGAATATTAGGCCCTGGGTAGTTATGTGCTGCATAGGTTTGATTTCTGCAGCATGTTTGGGCTCAAGTATGGTTTTAATGGGTTCATTTTTAGCTCCATTAAGCCAAGCTCTACATACTCAGGTTTCAACCTTATCTTACTACTACACAGTTTTGGTTTTAACAATGGCTGTGATGACACCAAATGTTCCCAAAATTTTGGCTAAGGTAAACAATCGCTTGTTATATGTAGTTGCCAGTTTGGCAGTTGCAGTCAGCTTAATTCTGATGCCGCATTTTACCAATATTTGGCTCTTTTTCATTATTGCCATCATTATCGGGATTGCGATTTCATTTATGTCGTTTACACCAGTTGGTATTTTGCTTGATAACTGGTTTGCGGAAAAAGCAGGTTTTGCGGTTGGACTTTGCTGGGCAATTACTTCTGTTTTTCAAGGAATCATGAGCCCAATTTTATCAGTTTTAATTGAAAAGGTTGGTTGGCAAAGCAGCTTAACAATTTTAGCTATGATTGTAGCTGTCTTAAGTGTGCCTTGTGCTTTATTTGGTGTTAACTTCTCACCTGAAAAAGAAGGACGTAAGCCATATGGCTTTAATGAACAGGCGGCACAAAACGACGAAGCTGAAACGGTTAAACCTGTTTCTAATCATGAACTCTTCAAGTCAGCCACTTTTTGGCTTTTACTAGTAATCGTAATTTTGTTACAATTCCCAGCTGTCTTAAATCAGATGTTTCCAACTTACGCTGTCTCTGCAGGCTTTGATGGTGCTGCAGGTGGCTTCATGGTTACTTCAGCAATGCTATTTGATATTTTCCTTAATCCATTAGTTGGTTCAACTTGTGACAAGTATGGGGCCGAAAAAGCAAGTTTAGCATGGCTTTTGTTAGCAGTTATCTCTTATGCACTACTAATCATTGCCACCAATACTCGTTCGGCTGGCTTGGCAATTTTCAGCGCAGGGATTAATGATGTTTTCTATGTATATCTCGGAACTGGTATTACGACAATTGCAACTGCAGCTTTAGGTAGAAGAGCATTTGCTAAAGGATTTTCTTATATTAACTCAATTGCCTTTTTAATTGGTGCATTCGCAATGCCAGTTAATAACTTGATTGCGGAAAAAATGGGCGGCTTTGTTGCGGTGTACATTTTCTTTGCAATTATCACTGTAGTAATTATGGCCTTAGTAGCCGTTATTGCTAAAAATCACTTTGATCAATCACATAGTTAGGAAGTATTTTTATGAACAACCAAGAATATGATGTAATCGTTGTTGGTGCAAGTAACGCTGGTGGAATGGCCGCTGCGGCTGCTGCCGAAAAAGGTGCCAAGGTTTTGGTCATTGATAAAATGGGCAGTGCTGGCTATTTATACCGCGAAACGATTGCTGCAATTCACAGTAAAGCACAAAAGAAGGCCGGTGTTGAAATCGACCGTAACGAATTAGTTAACTTTATTTCTACTTTTAACCAAGGCAACGTTGATCAGCGTCTATTAAACGTTTGGGCAGACAACAGTTCAGAAATGGTTGATTGGCTCGATGATGAAGTTTTGCAACCCCATGGTGCATACATTAAGGCAACACCAGATGCGCATTACGAAACTGAACGTAACCGTGCCTTTCCTACAGGAAATGAAGCAACAGCGCCTGACGGTAAGTACTGGCAAATGGGTTACGGTAACTGGGTAATTGCTAAGGCAGAAGAGC
>NZ_PDKP01000018.1 GCF_002837055.1 Lactobacillus apis
CGTTTGATCATATAAGCCATTAAGAATCGCATCTTGCAACGGTTTATTCATCTAATTTCCTCAAAACCTTCTATTATGTAATAAATAAAAAGAAAAAGAAATCCAAATTCATGGATTTCTTTTAATCATGTTTTACAAATCAATATCTAGCAAAATTGGACAGTGATCGGCACGTGCGCCAGTATCCATCATCTCTGAACGCTTTACCTTGTCAGCAATTCTGTTACTTGTAATCCAGTAGTCTATTCTCCAGCCAGAATTATTTGCTTTGGCAGTTCTAATTCTTTGAGCCCACCATGAATAAACACCTTCAACATTACCATTAATTTCTCTAAAAGTATCAGTGAAGCCAGCATTAAGCAATTTAGTAAAGCCTGCACGCTCTTCATCGGTAAAGCCAGCAGAATGATGGTTATTATCTGGATGCTTCAAATCAATTTCTTCATGCGCACAATTATAGTCGCCACTTGCCAAAACTGGTTTTTTATCATCTAAAGTTTTTAGGTATTCAGTATATTTTTCGTCCCAAATTTGACGCTCTTGCAATCTTTTCAGACCATTACCAGAGTTTGGTGTATAAACTTGGGTGACAAAATACTCTGGAAACTCTAATGTAATAATGCGACCTTCTTGGTCCATTGGCTCTGGAGCACCAATTTCTGGAAAAGTCACTTCAGGCTTAAGTTCCTTTTTGTATAGATACATTGTTCCGGCATAACCTTTACGTGCCGGCTCTTCTGAAGAACGCCACACTATTTCATATTCAGGAAATTCCGTTGCTAAAACTTCTAAGTGCTTTTTAGTTGGACCAGTTGCACGCAATTTAGTTTCTTGAATTGCAATAATGTCTGCATCCTGATCATGTATTTTTGCCAAAACTTTACGTGTTTCCTCAGCTCTTGAAGAGGTACCCGTTAAAGCGGCATTCAATGAATCAATATTCCATGAAATTAAGATCATTTTTTTCTCCTTTTAAAACCGTCTTCTACATTATATAGTTTTTTATGACTGGCACAAAGATTCATTGAAAAACTTACCTAATATTATTAATAGTTGCACTATTTACATAAAAGAAAAATTGTTACCAATTTCACGACTTTTAGAAAAACTTATTTAAATGAGTATTCTAGCTTAATTAGTTGGTACTCAATAAATGTAAGCGCTTATTGAAAAATCAACTTTTTTCGAAAATTATCTTTTTCACATTTTTATATTTTTAATTCAGTTAGCACAAGTGTATAATAGCACAAGAGAAAGTAATAACGATTTTTGGAGGTTAGATTTTATGACTAAAATTTATGCTTATGCGATTCGTAAAGACGAAGAGCCTTATGTTCGCGAGTGGAGCGACGCTCACAGAGATGTTGATGTTGAATACACTGATCAACTTTTAACACCTGAAACTGCTGAATTAGCTAAGGGTGCTGATGGTGTTGTTACTTACCAACAATTAGACTACAAAGCTGACACAATTGAAGCTTTAGACAGACTTGGTATTCGTAACTGGTCAATCCGTAACGTTGGTATCGACAACATTGACTTAAAGAAGGCTAAGGAACTTGGCTTTAAGTTAACTAATGTTCCTGTATACTCACCAGATGCTATTGCTGAACATGCAGCTATTCAAGCAGCTAGAGTTTTACGTCAAGATAAAGCTATGGACGAAAAGCTTGCTAAGCATGATTTACGTTGGGCTCCTACAATTGGTCGTGAAGTTCGTGACCAAACTGTTGGTGTTGTTGGTACTGGACATATTGGTCAAGTATTCATGAAAATTATGGAAGGCTTTGGCGCAAAAGTTATTGCCTACGATATTTTCCAAAACCCTATTCTTAAGAAGAAGGGCTACTATGTAGATACTTTAGATGAACTTTACGCTCAATCTGATGTAATTTCACTTCACGTACCTGATGTTCCTGAAAACATCCACATGATTAACGATGAATCAATCAAGAAGATGAAAGATGACGTTGTTATTGTTAACGTATCACGTGGTCCTCTTGTTGATACTGATGCAGTTATTCGTGGCCTTGATTCAGGTAAGATCTTCGGCTTCGTAATGGATACTTATGAAGGTGAAGTTGGTATTTTTAACGAAGACTTCTCTAATAAAGAATTACCTGACAAGCGTTTAGCTGACTTAATCGCTCGTCCAAACGTTTTGGTAACTCCTCACACAGCATTCTACACAACACACGCTGTTCGTAACATGGTTATCAACTCATTTGACAACAACTTGAAGTTAATCAAGGGTGAAACTCCTGACACTCCAGTTGATTTGGATAAAGAATTTTAATTTCATAAAAACTTATTTCCCTTCTTAAACACATTTAATGATTTGACTTTAATAAAAAGGCACCGATTTTACTTACTCGGTGCCTTTTATTTTGTCTTTCATTATTAAGTAATCTTGCTAAGAGCAGTTAAAAACAGTAAGTACATTATATAAAATTAAAAAATATTTAATTTTTAATATAAAGAATGGTATTATATTAAAATGATGAATTTATTATCAGTTTTAAAGAAGGTACTTTTAATTATCGGAAAGATTTCTACAATAATTTAGAACAACTTATTCTTCTTCTCCTAATCACTGGATAGGAGCTAGTGAATACCGAAATTTAATTATTAGTTAATGATTTAAAATAAGCAATTACTACTAATACTAGGCAAGGAGAAATTATGATTGTTAGATATTATAATAAATGGAAACTTGCAGCGCTTGTAATACTTGGCATAATTGCTAGCACACAAAATATCGTTATGGCTTACGTGTTAGAAACTATGACAAATGCATTAGCGGATAAAAACTTGCATGCACTTCCTCACATGTTTTTAGTTGCCCTAATTTTATTCTTAATCGTTTTAGTAGCTGAGTTAGGCTACAATTATTTAAAAAATAATGCTGTTCAGGAAGTCAATACCCGTTTGAGAACCAAAATTCTCGCAGGAATGTTAGAAACGTCTAAAGAAGATAATGCTTCAGCTTTAGGGTTTTTAACCAATGATTTTAAATTGTTAGAAACTAACCGATTTAATGCCGAAATTAATATTGCCTTTTATTTTGTGACAGTTGTGATTTCATTAATTTACGCATTATATATTAATACGATTTTGACGATATTTTTCCTAATCGGTTCTGCTCTTCCAATACTAGCTTCAGGTTTATTACAAAAGCCGATACGTAAAGCTTCAAATCAGTGGACCGAAGCTAATAGTAGGTATGTTAGTCAAATAAAAAACATCTTAGCAGGAACCGATTCATTAAAGCTATATCACAAGCAAGCTAATGCTGTTGCTTCAAATTTACCCAAAGTTTCAAAATTAGAAGAAGCTCTGTGTAAGATGAATTTGCTGAGTAATAATATTCAAACAATTGTCGGCTTTGTAGGAATTTATGGTACGTTTGTTATTCCAGCCTATTTAGGTGGGTTAATGGTATTACACGGCCAAACAACGATGGGTGTCCTATTTGCAATTGTTCAATTAGCAAATTCGTTTATTAAACCAATTATGCAAATTTTAGAAGAACGCAATCACTTGTCAACGACTAAAGATATTGTGAAAAAGGTTAATTATTATTTAGACCTGGCAGATACCAAAGAGTTATCAGTTAACTGCACTTTCACTAAACAAGCAAGTTGGCAAAATATCTGTTTAGAAAGGGACAAAAAACAACTTTTCGGTGGACTTAATTTAACTATTAAACCTGGAGAAAAGATAGCAGTTATTGGACCTTCTGGTAGTGGTAAGTCTACTTTGCTGTATTTTATGATGTCTAATAAATTCGGAACAGCAGCAAATATTTTAATTGATAATCAAAAAGTAAAAGCTGATCAAATATCTAATCTATTTGCATATTCCAGTCAATCACCGGTTATTTTTGCTGATACACTTTGGTTCAATTTAACGTTAGGTGAAAAACTACCTGTGGATGAAGTTGAGCAAGTTTGCAAGCAATTAGAGTTAGATACCATGGTAGAAGAGAAAGGCTTTGATTATCAATTAGGGGATAATGCCGACAAGCTATCTGGTGGGCAATTAGCGCGAATTGAATTAGCAAGAGCAATTTTATCAAAACGTCCAATTTTGTTACTTGATGAAATCAACGCTTCGCTTGATCAAGCCACTTCAGCCGCAATTCATCAAATATTATTGGATTCGAATTTAACCTTTGTAGAAGTAATTCATCACTATCAAGTTGCTGATTTAGACAAGTATGACCAGGTAATCAATTTAGCAGATTACCAAGATAAGTAAACAATAGACAAAATAAAAAGGCACCGATTTTACTTACTCGGTGCCTTTTATTTTGTCTTCCTATAATTAAGTGATCTTGCTAATTTTTACTTAGCCGAAGCATTAAGTGCCTGAATTAATGTTCCACGAAAACCCTTTTCTTCTAACTTATTAACGCCTCTGATGGTAGAGCCACCAGGAGTAGTAACCTCATCTTTTAATTCTTCAGGCAACTTACCACTAGTTAATGCTAATTTAGCAGTCCCTAAAAGCATTTTTTCAATGATTTGGTAGGATTCTGCTCGTTTTACCCCATTTTGAACAGCGGCGTCGCTCAATGCCTCAATCATTAAATCAACATATGCTGGAGTACAACCTGCAACAGTACCATAAATACCTAGTAAGTTGGCCGGTACAACGTAAACATCACCCATTTGTTCAAAAAGAGCTTTTACAGTCTTGATTACTTCAGGCTTTTCACCTGCAGCAAAACTAATTGCTGTAATTCCCTCACCAATTTGAACTGGTGTATTTGGAACAATTTTGACAAAAGAAGAGCCATTAGGTAATTCATGGTTTACCTTTTCTAAATCACCACCACCAGTGGATAAGATAATGCCATGGTATTTTTGACCAAGTTCTTCAAAAATAGTTTCCACTACTGAACCGCCCACTGCAACAATGACAGCTTGGCATTCTTTAAAGTCTGCATAGTCGTTAATTAAATTCAAGTGCAATTCAGCTGCAACTTTTTCGGCTGATAGATGTCCACCACCAAAAACATAAATATCTTGGTTAGCGATATCTCCTTGCAATAAGCCCAAAATAATTGCTTTACCTATTTTACCGGTACCTATGAATCCTATTTTCATTGCTCTTCACCTTAATTGTTAACTTTAGAAGTTTGTTTTATCAGGATCAGTTGCAAGGTCAGCAGCACCATGCAAACCGTCCAAATTCTTCATATCTTCTTCATCGATTACAAAATCAAAAATATCTACATTTTCTTTTATTCTATCAGTATGAACAGATTTTGGAAGTGGTGCAAACTGATGTTGAAGTGACCAACGTAAGAGTACTTGAGCAGGCGTTTTACCATAATACTCAGCCACTTCACCAACAGTTTTATTTCCTATTAAGCCACCTGTTCCTAATGGACTATATGCTTCACTTAAAATGTCAAGTTCATTATTATATGATACAACTTCTTCTTGCATATCACTCGGATTTAAGTAGATTTGATTGACTGCTGGACGAACAGAAGCGGTTTTTAGTAATTCATCCATGTGCTCACGTCTAAAGTTTGAAACCCCAATCGCACGAAGCTTTCCTGCCTTGTACTGATCTTCCATTGCGCGCCAACTCTCTGCGTTTAATTCTGCCCAGTGATCACGCACTGCTTTTGGATTTGGCCAGTGAATTAAGTACAGATCAAGATAATCTAACCCTAGTTTTTCTAAACTTTCGTCAATTGCTTGAATTGTTTCCTGATAGCCATGCTTATCATTCCACAATTTAGTTGTAACAAATAAATCATAACGGTTAATACCACTTTCCTTAATGCCCTTACCGACACTCTCTTCGTTGCCATAAGCAGCAGCAGTATCAATCAAACGGTACCCCGCATTAATTGCATCAATAACGGAGTTTTTGGCAACATCACCGTCTGGTGTTTGCCAAGTTCCGAAACCTATAGTAGGCATCTTAGCTCCGTTAATTAAAAAATATCTATCATTTAAAGAACTAATTTTGACAGTCATTATTTTCACCTCTGTTATATTATATCGAATAATATATATGCTGCCACATCAAATTTAACAAATTGCTAATTAATTCTTTCAAAGTCATTTTTTAACAGTTTCACGAATTCGGGATATGTTTTCACTTCACACAAAGGATGTAAATTCATGTTATTTTTTCGCCCGCGATGGTTATACCAGACACTGCTAAAACCATAGTTTTCTGCACCTAAAATATCTGATTGTAAACCATCTCCAAAAAAGACTGTTTCTTCAGGACCATATTCCGCCCGGTCAAAAAAGTAATCAAAAATTCGAGCATCAGGTTTTGAATAACCTGCTTCTTCAGAAGTAATAATTAAATTAAAATAGTTCTTAATTCCAGCTAGCTCTAAGCGGTGGCGTTGCATATAGGCTTCACCATTACTTAAAATGGTCAACTCGTACCCACTCTTTTTGGCAAAGCGAAGCGTATCTTCTACACCAGGTAGCAACTTATAAGCTTGACTGAAGTATGAACGATATTCATCCATAATGGCAAGTCCATCAACATTAATATGATAGTTTTCTTTGATAAAATTATGAAAAACCATTTCGCTCAATTGATCATATGTTAATGCACCAGTTTCAAGTTGGCGCCATAAGCTTTGATTATATGAGTGATAACGGCGCTGCAAGTCCTCTGTTAGTGGCCAGTGATGCGCGTTAAAAAGGCGATGGAGCGCGAAATTCTCCGTATCCGCGAAATCGATTAGTGTGTCATCTACATCAAAAATAATTTGTCTAAAACGCAAGTATTTTTCATCCTTTCCAATTATTTCCCGGGAAATAAATACTGCTACGGAAAAATATTATACCAGTAAATTACTCATAAAAAACATAATTATCTTTTTGTTAAATTTAGGTAAAACTCATTTTAAGTAACTGCGCTTGAGGTATAATTGCTTACCAAATAAATCAGGAGGAAATACTAGTATGCTTACTTTATTACTAATTTTTGCATTGATCTGGGCACTGGCTAAACTAGGTGTTGGGATAATTAAAATTTTATTATTTATACTGGCATGCGGTTTAATCTTCATTTTCTTTATTCATTTACTAATTCCTTTTGCTATTTTAGGAGGAATACTTCTCCTGCTCTTCACAGCAATTGGTCGTTAACTCTTTTTTATTAGTCTTTTTGAAGCACAATAAGCTTTTTTTAGTTTATTGTGCTTTTTCTATACGCTGATTGCTATATGATTTTTTTGAAAATCTTTTTCTCCTACTGCCGCCTTAAATCATCTTTTTTTGTTCGGATTTGACTGCTGCATATCCGCTGGTAAATACAAGATATTGTGTTATAGTCTTTTTAGACACCATACATGATGTGTATGTGAAACAAAATGTTATTTTATGAGGAGATATTTTGTATATGAAAAATGCAAGAATAAGCTTGGATCAGGCTTATATTGATCAAGTGAAACAAAATGTTTCGCCTCACTGGGGAGAACTTGGCTGGGTCACGTACAAGCGGACTTATGCACGCTGGCTTCCTGAATATAATCGCTCTGAAGAATGGGACGAAACAGTTAAGCGTGTTGTGGAAGGCAACATTAACCTTGATCCACGCTTAACTGATTCGCCTTCTGAAGATGTGGTTGAGGAACTGACAGACGAAGCTAAGCGTTTATTCAAGCTTATTTATGGCCTTGCTTCTACTCCGTCAGGGCGGAATTTATGGGTTTCTGGGACTGATTACCAAAGACGTAATGGTGATTCCTTAAACAATTGCTGGTTTATTGCTATCAAACCACAGAAATATGGTGATAGTCATATCGTGCCTGACTATTTGGACAAAAATCAAGAAGCTCTTTCAATGCCATTTTCTTTCGTCTTTGACCAATTGATGAAAGGTGGCGGCGTTGGCTTTTCCGTCGTTCAAGACAATATCCAAAAAATTCTCTCAGTTGACAATAAAATCGATTTAACAATTGTAATCGACAAGGCTAGTGCTTCTTATGACGACTCCGTTAAGCTTGGAGCAACTGATAAAAGTGAGTGGGTAAAGCAAAATCAGAATTCGGATGACTATATCTATTACGATTTACCTGACACCCGTGAAGGTTGGGTTTTAGCTAATGCTCGTTTAATTGATATGCACTTTAAGGAGACCAATCCTGAAAATAAACAGAAGTTGGTTTTAGACATTAGTGGTATTCGTCCTTACGGTGCAAAAATTCACGGTTTTGGTGGT
Organism: Lactobacillus apis; assembly: GCF_002837055.1. GTDB lineage: Bacteria > Bacillota > Bacilli > Lactobacillales > Lactobacillaceae > Lactobacillus > Lactobacillus apis. Next base: position 8,215 of record NZ_PDKP01000018.1, read on the forward strand.
ACTGCTTCTGGCCCAATGCCATTGGTCGAAATGCTGTTTGAGATTAACGACATTATCAATAATCGTGTTGGTACAAAAATCACCTCAGTTGATGGTACAGACATTTGCAACTTAATCGGGAAAACTGTTGTTGCAGGAAATGTTAGACGGTCTGCTGAATTAGCATTAGGCTCTAACGATGATCAAGATTTCATCACAATGAAGCAAGATAAAGATAAGCTATATCATCACCGTTGGGCTTCAAACAATAGTGTTGCGATTGACGCTAAATTCGATGGATACGAACCAATTGCCGCTGGTATTAGAGAAAACGGTGAACCTGGTGTTGTTAACTTAAACTTGTCACGTAATTACGGCCGTATTATTGATGGTTATCAAGAAGGCATTGATGGTGAAGTTGAAGGAACAAACCCATGTGGTGAGATTTCACTAGCCAACGGTGAGCCATGTAACTTATTTGAAGTTTTTCCTTACATTGCTGAAGAACAAGGTTGGGACTTAAAAGAGGTCTTCAAACTGGCTACCCGTTATACCAAGCGTGTAACTTTTAGTGAATACGACTGGGAAGTTTCCCGCAACATCATCTACAAGAACAGACGAATCGGTGTTTCAATGTCAGGTATCCAAGATTGGCTCTTAAATGATTTAGGTCATCGGGTTGTTACCGGCTTTGAAGACAGTATCGACGAAGAGACAGGCGCAAAAATTAAAAAGCCAATTTATGATCCTAAGGGAATCAAAATGGTCGAAGAAGCATATCAAGCAGTAATTGATGCCGATCAAGACTACAGTAAGGCTTTAAATTGCAATCCTTCTATCAAACACACCACTGTTAAACCATCTGGTACTGTTGCTAAACTTGCAGGTGCTTCTGAAGGTATGCACTTCCACTACGCTGGCTACCTAATTCAAAGAATCAGATTCCAAGCCTCAGATCCTTTACTCAAGGCCCTTGATGCTTGTGGTTACTACTCAGAACCAGATATCTATTCACCAAATACTATTTGTGTAGAATTTCCATTAAGAGCAGCTCATGCAGACAGCAAAAACTTTGCTTCTGCAGGTACTGTTTCAATTGAAGAACAGTTTGCAACTCAAGCATTTTTACAAACCTACTGGTCCGATAATGCGGTTAGTTGTACTGTCACTTTCCAAAGCAATGAAGGTGACAAGATCACCTCTTTATTTAAACAATATCGTAACGTCATCAAGTCAACGTCTCTTCTTCCTTACTATGGTGGATCTTTGGAGCAAGCGCCAAAAGAACCAATTGATAAGAAAACATACGAAGAGCGCAAAGCCAAAATATCTGGCGATGTTGCTACTGTCTTTGCTAAACGACATGATGATCAAAAAGACATCGAGCTAGTTGATCAAACCGATTGTGAATCAGGTGCTTGTCCAGTTAAATAATCTAAATTTATGTATTAAAAAATAGGAGTTTTATCATGAAAAAAAATAAATTATCAGTTCTTGCCGGAATCGCTACTATCTTTACTTTCACTGTTGCTGGATATGGCAGTACCCAAAATGTTCAACAAGTTGATGCTGCAAGCAAAGTTCGCGTTACTTATACCCTTAAAGTGAATAATAAAAACTACAAGACAAAAAGCGTAAAGTTGCCTAAGCACTCAACTGTTATGCGTGGCCTTAAGAAGCTTTGGAAAGTAAAGAGTACTGATGGCTTCATCACTTCAATCGATGGTAAGAGCCAAAATAAGGCCAAAAAGGTTTACTGGACTTACACTATCAACGGCAAATTTGCTTCTAAAGGTGCTGCAGAGCAAAAAGTAGCTAACAAAGATAAGGTTAAATTTACTTTAGCAAAGATCGACTAATCAGCCATCATGCATGATTCAACCAAGAAATTAGCACTGCTTGCTATTTTAACTGCCATGTGCGTAGCCTTACGCATTTTTAAAATTATTCCAGTTCCAAACGTTCAGCCAGTTACTGATATTTTGGTAATCGTAACGTTAAATATGGGCTTTACCTTCGGCTTTGCCCTAGCCATTTTGACCATGGTAGTCTCTAACATTTACTTAGGCTTCGGCATTTGGACCATCTCACAGGTCTTAGCCTATGGCGGCTGCGTTTTAACTGTTGCATTGCTGGCAAAATTTACGCCGTTAAAAAAGCACTTTACTTATCAATTAGTCGTTGCTGTCTTTTTAGGTTGGGAATACGGCTGTTTCGTAGACTTCGGAATGTCGATTTTTGGTGGCTTTAATGCATTTCTAGCCTACTGGGCTGGAAGTTTGGTTTTTGATACTTACCATGCAGTTGGCAACTTAGTCTTCTACCCCATTCTATATAAACCACTTAATGTTGCACTAGATCACTACAAACGGAGGCTTTTATGACCATCAAAATTTATACCAAAGTCGGCGATCAAGGTTACACCAAGCAAGTCACCGGTAAAATGGTACCTAAGTATGACCTACAAATTGAAGCACTTGGTGACATCGATGAACTAGATTCTTATATAGGCGTTGTAATTGCTAACTTATCCGATCAGTGTCAAGAATTGCTTAACCCACTGCAAGATCGACAACGTGATTTATATGAATTAGAAAGCGATATTGTTGTTAAAAGACACGAAGAAATAACGGCGGCTACAGTCGAATTCCTTGAACAACAAATAGACGAACTTAATCAAAAAATTCCAAAAACTACCCACTTTATTTTGCCGGGCGGTTCGATTACCGCGACCCATTTGCATTATGCTCGTACGGTTGCTAGGAGAGCAGAACGTGCAATGGCTAAATTAAACGATGAACAGCAAGAATTAGCCCCTGCTTGCTTAAAATACATTAATCGTTTATCAGACTACCTTTTCATTTTGGCACGCTATGCTAACGTTTTAGACGGCGTAGAAGAAGTCAAAAGTAAAATCAATTAACTTAAAATTCACTTATACTTACTCATAAAAAAGAGCAGTTCCAAAATCTGAAGCTGCTCTTTTTGTTTTTGAACTAAATATTAGTTCCACCATAATTTAATCAAACCCTGTGTGCCCAAGTCACCTAGACCACGCTCATCAACCAAGGTTTCATACAATTTTTCTGCCTCTTTAGTAGCTGGCAAC
>NZ_PDKP01000019.1 GCF_002837055.1 Lactobacillus apis
TTCTCTTACTCTAATTATAAGGGTATTTTATTTAAAACTAATTAATAATTTAAAACTTAAGTTAAACTTTGCCAGACTGTTATTCTTTTACTGTAAGACAGGTATTATTCTACCTCTATATTAAGTTATAATAAATTTAATAGAAAGGATTAGTAAGGAGATAAATCATGAAACTAACAAAAAAGATTGAATTGGCTATGACTGCTTTGATTTTAGTTACCACTCCATTTCTAACTAATTTTAGCCAAACGCAAATAGTTGCCGCTGCTAAAAGCAGTAAAGTGGCCGCAAAGGGGAAAATCACGTTAATCTACGATGCCCATCTCTATAATAAATATGGTCATAAAATTAAAAATAAGAACAAATATCTGCCTTATGCTGACGATGATGTCAATGGCTATAAGTACATTCCAGGATTTAATGCAGATGTTATGCAATACTACGGCACCAAAATAATTAATGGTCAAAAATTCTATAATATTGGTAGTGATTGCTACATTAGTATGGCTGATATCAAGGAAGTCAACGGTAAAAACAGCAAAAAAGGCAAATTGGTTTTAAATCAAAAATCAGCCGTATACACTAAAGCCGGTAATAAGAGCGGTTATACTTTACCTAAACGAGCCATTGTTACGTATCAAGGCGCAGTTAAAGAGGCCAAATCCAAGCCAAAATACTATTATAGTAAGTATTATAAATCAGATGGCAATGAGCATTATTTCTATCTTCCACTCACTAAAATTAAGGGCAAAAATTATTATGCAATCGAACAAAACCATTATATCAAAGCCAATAATGTGACAAGTCTTGATGGTTACCCCCTAATTTATAATGGTGTCACAACAGCCACCGTCTTAGAAACGACAGCAACTCAAACTATCAAAAATCAGAAAACAAAACGTATTTTAAAAAAGGGACAGAAAATAAAAGTTGATTTAGCTGTTAGGCCTTGGGCCGAAGATTTTGAAGGCTATATTTTCCGCCTGCATGATCATCCTAACGAATACATATATGAAAATTATATCAGTTTGAGAAACTACTTACCTACTTCCGATTACCTTGCTCAAGTCTGTAGTTTCGTCAAATCAAAAACTTCTACAAATGTTAAGCTGTATGATGTCACAGGCAATCCTATTGGGGTTAGTTTTAATACTGCAGAGCTGTCTGCTTTCAATGTTGATGGCTTATTCTATATTTGGAATAAGGCTGAAAACAAAGCCGAACTGTATTACCATCTTCTAAGCCGCAGCTTTAACAGAAAAGACCTCAACAATAATGACGGAACGCGATTAAGCAGTCCTACAGATGATGAAAAGACCAATGAGAATAGTTTATCTACGACTGAAAAAATAATTTCCGTTAACAGTTTCGTCAAAGCTAGCGATGTGAACTTTTATGACGGTGTAAAACTTTCGCCTTTAAATACTCCATTAGAAGCTGAACAGAAACAAAAAATAGCAACTGACAACGATAAAGCACAGCTACAGAAAGCCTTTGATTCTGAGCAGCAAAATGGTACTGGCAGTAGCCGCCATGCTGGGCTTGCACTTGGTTATGACTATGCTTTAGTCAACGCAGCTGTTGTTTTAAGGTCAACTAAAGCAACATTGGCACAGGTAGATGAAGCACTCTGGCTATTAGAAACCACTAAAACGCAGATAAAAACTTTATACTTCGAAGATTTCAGTTAAAGTTTGCTAGAAAGACAAACTAAAAAGGATTAGTTCAGAAATGAGCTAATCCTTTTATTTTGCTAAAAATTAAAAATGAAATGATTTTGGCAGTTGCGGTTTTTTGCCATTATACATGACGTAGGTTTCTTTAGGACTCTTCTTGGCAGAATGACTATAAAGTTTTTGTAGCTGCTTTGCAGTATACTTTTTGCCCTTAGGGTTTCTAATTGTTCCTTTGCCAACAGCTTGAATATGCTTAAAGCCTTTACCCACTCCCGAACTCTTGCGCAACTTGTAGTGTCCTAACTTGACTGCAAAACCTTCCGTATTGCCAGCTTGTAGTAATATTTGACTGTTATGAATATTAAAATGACTAAGATCCACGCCAGTCAGCTTTTTATCATGATAGAACATTTGCGTTGAATCATCCAGCTTGGACATTTTCCATCCACGTAAGTTAACGTATGTTAGATTAGGACAATCCATAAACATTCTAGCAGTTTCAACAACTTTACTCGTTTTCCAACCGTGTAAGTCTACAGTTTCCAATTTGGTATCATTTCTGAATAGGTCAATCGTGCTGTAAAGATTTTTGGTGTTCATTTTGCCCAAATCGACATTAACTAAATTTTTATCATTTCTAAACATGTTGCCCATATCCGTCAAACTCTTGGGGTTCCATCCCTTCAAGTTTATTTCAGCTAAAGCTGTACAGTTTCTGAACATATTGAAAGTGCGCGTAACTTTGCGAACATCAAAGTGACTAACATCAATTTTCTTAACATTTGTGACTTTTTCAAACATACCAACCATATAAATGACATTGCGGGTGTCCAATTTACTTAAGTCCAGTTGATCAAGATGGTTAAAGCCGAAAAACATGCCTGTCATATCCTCAACCTTACTGGTATTCAAATTGCCCAAGTCGAAATCTGTTAGGCTATTCATATTTTTAAACATATACTGAGTGTCTGTTAAGTTACGTGTATCCCAGCCAGTGGTATTTACCTTTACTAAATCAGATGAGTCAGCAAACATATACGCCATTGTTGTTACATTTTGGGTGTCGAAATGGCTTAAATCAAGACTGGTTACTTTTTTAAGCTTCTCAAACATGCCGTTCATTTTAGTAACATTGTGAGTATCAAAATTACTCAAGTCTAAATCAGTTAGGCTGTCATTTGCAAACATCCCACTCATATCTGTCACTTTCTGCGTGTTAAAGTTTTTAAGATTAAGTTGTGTAACTTTAGCATCCGCAAACATTTTGGCCATGTTAGTTACGTTACTGGTATCAAAGTGGTCTAAGTCCAATTGATTAACAACAGTATTGTTAAACATATTTCCCATATCGGTTACTTTGGATGTATTGAAATTCTTCAAATCCAACTGGTTGGCCTTTGCGGATTCAAACATGCTGTTCATGTTCACTACATTTTTGGTATCAAAGTGACTGACATCTAGTTCGGGCGCTCCTAGACCAAAAAACATTTGGCTCATATCAGTTACCTGGCTAGTGTCAAAGTGGCTGACATCAAGATCAGTTAAGTTCGAATCACTTAAAAAGAGCTTTGACATATTAGTTACTTTACTAGTATCAACTTTGTCTAGGCCTTTGATATCTTGTAGTGAACTTAATTGAGCAAATTTTTCTTTTGAATCAGGTGCCAGCTGTACCGGATTTTCAAAAGAGATGTGTTTAATATTTCCCGCCAAACTGAGCTCTTTAGTAAAAGGCGTGCTGGAAAGCTGTGCACCTTTAGCACCACTAATAGTCAATGTATTAGTAAGAACATCATATTTCCACGTGCAATCTCCATCTGTACCTGTCCAAAAACCCAGCTGAGTATTAGCAGTATTTGTGTTAGCCAGTTGTGTGCTATCGGTTTTATCATTTGCAGCAGGTGCAGTAGCGGCCGCAAAAACATGCGAGGTAAGGCCGCTTCCACTCGTTATTCCTAAGAGTGCCAAAGCTACACCAATGCCTATTTTTGGTAGATTAGTTCGTCTTACTTTTTGAAATTTCATATTTTATTCCTCCTCTTACAACTTATTTTAGTCCTTTAAAATCAAATGATATCGTCTTTTTCCTTTTCCTGGGCTAATTTCCAGCCTGTCATAAAGTGCTGTTCACGTAAAGAACACAACTCGTTATAGTCACTATCCAGGCTATCAATTGCATCCTGTAACTTTTTATTTTGCTTACGCATCTGATTTAGTTCTGGATCATTGACCACACCCTTAAGATGCATTTTTGCCGCTAATTCACGTCTTTTTTGTTCAAACTCTCCTTTAAGTGTTGCCAATGCATTTTCATACTTTACCAGCTTCTGGTTGACTTGGGGAATCTGGCTGTTCAGCTTAACAAACAATTCATAAGGCATATTAGACTTAATTCGATTACATTCCTGACAAGAAAGAATCAAATTATCGAGGTCATTATTGTGCGAAAGGGAAACGGGATCCTTATGATCAACACTGCGTCCCCTTCGGCCACAGTATTGGCAGCGATAATGGTACTTGGCCCGAATACGCTCACGATCAATATAGTCGACTTCATTAAGTTTAAAATCAACACTCAAGCCCATTTTTTCAAGGTTTTCGGCAAAGGTTAATTCAAGGCTGGGAAGAAAGTCGCTTTTTCCTGTTTCACTGTCAATTATTGCTTGATTAAACTCGGTTCGTTTAAGCTGCTGTTGGGCCAACTCATTTCCATCGTAATCTTGGATAAAGGCCTCATAACGTTTTCGCTGATCTTTTTTGGTCACCAAAAAAGCGGCCTCTTCATCATCTTTCGTTGTTTCATTTTTGCCAATAAAAGTATAGAGCAGTCCTTGGGCAAAGATTGCAACCGCCATATTGGCAAAGTCCGCTGGTTCTTTTCCACTTTGAATACAGATATCACAAATGCTGGTCAATTGTGGATTCATTAACCCCGCTTGTTTAAAGTGTCTTGAATTGATGCGCAATCCGCATGCACTGCATTGAAATTTCACTTTACCACTGCTCCTTTTGGCTAAATGCTTCTTAAGTCAATTTTACCCCAAATTATGGTAAGAAAAAAAGCGGATCACAATTGATCCGCCTTTATCGTTTTTATTTCAGACTATTTGTTTTCGTCTGCTTTGGCCTTGTTCAAGAAAGCAACAACTGCTGCTACGTGAGCAACACGCTTCTTACCGTTTTTCTTGTTCTTAGGTCTTTGGTTTGGTTCACAACCAGTGTTGTAATTTTCACCTTTACGCATAGTACTATACTTCCTTTCAGATTTTCGAAAATCTCATTTAGTTTACCACGTAAGGCTCAAGCAGGCAAGGATGCTTCTTTAAAAGTAACTTATTACCATTTATTTTTTCACAAAAACAAAAAGACAATCTAAATTAGACTGTCTTTTCGCATTTAATTAAAAAGTTTTAGCGTATTAGTTGCCATTATTTTCACTTATTATATTCATTAACTGTGACAGCACCGTCAATCACGCCGCCATCGTCTGCAAGACTCATTGCTGCATTCTTTTCATCAACAACTAAGTCGTTACCAAGATATTGCATTTCAGCAGGACTAGTATATAAGTCAAGGCCTGCATTGTTCTCAACTTCAATTGTAAAGTCAGGGTCTTTTTGATCCAAAATCACAAATTGGAAACTTGAACCAACGGTGCATGTACCACCAACGTCAGAATACTTATTAGAACCATCATTCAATGATAACAAAACTACCTGGCCATCTTTAACTTGGCCCTTAATCTTATCTGCAGCTTCAGGTTTGATATTTACTTTAACAGTTTCTGAATTACTCATAATAAAATTACCCCCTAATCTTTGTCTGTTTCCCTAAGTATAGGGTATAGTAAGTTGTGAAGTCAAAAATTATGTTTATTAATCTTGCAGTCTTTTTGCTAGCCAAAAATATATATTGCGAACACAGAAAAAAAAGCTCAAAATAGACTTATTGACTTTGGATGATTGTAATGTGTGAAAGGGGACATTTTATGACCGTCTTAAAAAAAGTTTTTAGTGACCGCATTTTGCAAATTACTGCAGTGGTGACACTGATAAGCCTTTTTTTCGCTAGACCACGTCTCGAAGACATTAATTTACATACGATTTTTTCTGTAGCTGCAATGCTAACTATCATTCAAATCTATGCTTACTTGCATGTTCTTGATGTTTTAGCCTATAAATTGACTAGTATTGCTGATAACATGCAGAAACTGAATATCTTGTTCACCTTATTAGCAATCATCTCTGGAATGTTCTTAGGTAATGACATAACTGCTCTTACCTTGATTCCACTATATTTAAATATTGCCAAAAGATGCGATTTACCACAAATTTTGCCGGTTACGTTAATTGGCATGGGCGCAAATATCGGTGCCGCGTTTACGCCATGGGGTAATCCACACAACATTTTTCTTGTCAGCAAGTACTCTGTTAATGCTCTTGAGTTTTTCTCGTGGTCATTGCCATTACTACTTTCTGCTTTGGTGATCGCATTCATTATCTTTCACTTTATTCCGCGCACCAAGATTCCAGTTCAAGATATTAAACAAATTGATATTAGTGTACGACCAACTGTTATCACTACCGCAGTTTTCGCTCTGTTCTTTTTGGGTGTCTTTAAAGTTATCAATGTAGTAATTCCAATGATTGTTGCGATTATCTTGGCTCTACTAATTAATCCCAAAATTTTACTAAAAGTGGATTACGCACTATTACTAACTTTTACCTGCTTTTTTATTTTCATTAGTGATATCCAACAAATTCCAATCGTCGTTAGTTTAATTCACGCAACGGTGAATTCTGAAACTTCTACCTACTTTACTTCCATCCTCTCAAGCCAAGTCATCAGTAACGTACCTGCAACTATCTTAGTCGGTAAGTTCACCACTCACGCCAAGGCACTGTTTCTAGGCTCTAATATCGGTGGCTTTGGCTCAATGGCTAACATGCTAGTACTCAAGACCTTTACACAAAATGCCTCAGTTTCACGCGGTGAATTTTTCAAAAAATGGATTGTGATGCAGTTCGCCGGTTTGCTTATTTTGACTTTAATTGGCTGGGTACTGCTCCTAGTTTAAAAGTTAATTATTTATTAGGTTTTACCAGTAAACGCTGTGTAAAGCCTTTTTTTATATTCAAGTGCACAGTTATCAGTTATAATTAACTAATATTATTCTAGGAGGAAAAACAATGTCTAATCTTACCTTAACAATTTGGATAGCAGTAATTATTGTCGTATTAATATTGGCAATTTATATCACTATCTACAATGGCTTGCAAAAAGCCAAAGTATATACTGACGAAGCTTGGAGTCAAATTGATGTTCAGCTAAAGCGTCGTAACGACTTAATTCCTAACTTAGTTGAAACCACCAAAGGTTATGCTAAGCATGAAAGTGAGACACTAGAAAAGGTAGTTCAACTGCGTAATCAATTAACTAACATTCCTAGTGATGATCACGCTGAAACTTTAAAGGTATCGAATCAGCTTTCAGATAGCTTAAAAACTATTTTTGCTTTATCAGAAAACTATCCTGACTTAAAAGCAAACCAAAACTTTGCTAAATTGCAAGAAGAATTAACTAACACTGAAAACAAAATTGCTTATTCAAGACAGCTTTACAACTCATCTGCTGCTCTATATGACCAAAAGCTATTAACCTTCCCTTCAAATATTGTTGCTGGAATCCACGGCTTCAAAAAGGTTGATTACTTGCAGACAGCCGAAGCTGAAAAAGAAGTTCCTAAGGTTAAATTTTAGACACTAATCTCATGTTATTTCAACAAATTGCTCGTAATAAACGAAAAACAGCTGGCATCATGGTGGTGTTTACGCTCATTTTAGCTCTTGCTGGCGTTGGATTCGGCTATCTTTTTGCGGACAATCCAATCTTGGGGCTGATTATTGCCCTTGTTGCTTGTGCAATCTATTTACTAATAGTTTTGCCCAATCCAGCTAACTTAGTAATGAGCTTGAATCATGCCCAAGAAGTTCATGAAGCCGACAATCCCGAGTTATGGCATGTTGTTCAAGACATGGCTCTTGTTGGTAAAGTTCCGATGCCGCGTGTTTTCATCATTAATGATGCTAGTCCAAATGCCTTTGCAACAGGGCGGGACCCTGAGCATTCAGCGGTGGCAGTTACACAAGGACTCCTCGACATGATGAATCGTGAAGAACTCGAAGGCGTTTTAGGACACGAAATCTCTCACATTAGAAACTATGATATTTTAGTTTCAACCATTGCCGCTGTTTTAGTAGGTGTTATTTCATATTTATCTGGTATTGCCAGCCGCTATATCTGGTGGNTAGAAACTATGATATTTTAGTTTCAACCATTGCCGCTGTTTTAGTAGGTGTTATTTCATATTTATCTGGTATTGCCAGCCGCTATATCTGGTGGATTGATGATGATCGTGATAGTGACAATGATAGTAACAACGCTATTGTAATGGTTTTTAAAATTGTTGCGATTGTCTTTGTTCTTATTTTGGGACCACTTTGTGCTAGTCTTGCGCAAATGACATTATCGCGTAATCGCGAATACTTAGCAGATGCTTCCTCAGTCGAATTAACACGTAATCCGCAAGGATTAATATCTGCTTTGGAAAAAATTGATGGTTCCGATCCAATGAAACAAGCAGATCCAAGTAGCGCAGGAATGTACATCGAAAACCCACTTCATAAAAGGGGTACTACACATTTATTTGATAGTCATCCACCTACAAAGGACCGAATTGAGCGGTTAGAAAAAATGTAATTTTAGTTATTAAAAAATGCATCCCTTAATAGGGGTGCATTTTTTGCTCATTTTATTTCAGATTAATATTGGCCTGTCTAAACAGTTCAGCCCGCATTTGAACAGGCGTTTCATGATAGTACTCACCAAACTTTTTATAAAAGAATGATTTTCCATTGTAGCCTACCCTAGTAATAACTTCCTCGACTGAAATGTCGGGACGGGCAAGTAAATTGCGCGCTTCTTGCATTCGTCTCTCGTCAACGTGTTCGACAAAACTTTTACCAGTCTTCTGCTTAACCAAGGTCGAAAAATAATTCGGATTCAAGCCAAAATGCTTGGCCGCTTCATTCAAAGTAACATCGGCAAAGTTCTCATCAATGTATTGTTCCAAGGCTGTTTGTGCAAATTTAGGTGCAGCAGTCGGCGCCTTTTCAAAGTCCTTGTTTCTAAGTGCTGCTACAAATAAGATACTAAGCTCGGCAAGCACCATGTTTTCAACAAAAAGATTCTGATTAAGATATTCATCGATAATCTTTTTCATTATTTGTGCAGAGCGCGACATTGCTGAACAGTTTAGATTTAATAGTCTGTTTGTTGTCATTAGCTTACTGATGTGATCAATTACAGCTTTTTCTTGCTCACTAAAGTACTGTTTCTTTTTTAAAGTAAATTGTTCGGACAACCTTTGACTAAGTTCTATTTTAACTAGCAAATCTTTTTTGCCCTGCTTTTCCACTTCATATTCACTCTTTTTTTGCAAAAGAATAATATTACCAGCAGAAATCGTGAACGCCTGACCGTTAATTTTGGTTTTTGTAGTCCCAACAGCTTCATAAAGAATTGTTAGTCCTGTTGTTTGATAACGATGGACCCCGCCGTTATGATTTTCGAGGTTAATTGTAAACAAGTCAAAGTCATTACTGCCTGGCCTCAATCTTATTTCATTGGAATCAGAAGTAGTTGCATCAATTACACTTGTTAAATACTGTTCCTGTTTCACCGTTGCCATAGTTATCACCCGCCTATTAGTATCTTTTTTTCATAATTTTATTATATCGTAATTTTTAACCCTAAGTTGGACTTGAGCTATCATTTTTAACAAAAACCCGTATGCTTTTTTCACTTCTTGATGCAATCTAGACAAGTACTAGGTTCTTTTTGTATAATAATCATGAATATACTAAAGGGGTGCCGTTAGGCTGAGAATATACCCATTGAACCTGCTTTGGACAATGCCAGCGAAGGGAAACTAATTATTTTGCGCCGTTGAACATCATTGTTCAATGGCTTTTTATTTATCTTGGTAAGAAAAATTGATCAGAACAAACCAGCTCTCATTTTCATACGACGAGCAACAGAAAATACTTAATAACATTACACTCGAAATTCCAACTAGCAAATTTTCGCTACTCATTGGGCCTACTGGCTGTGGTAAGTCCACTTTGTTAAAAATTTTAGCCGGCCTTTATCCTAAATATGCTGGTAAAGTTAGCGGAACAGTTGAACTAGATGGATTACGTTCCGCGATGATGTTTCAAAATGCCGGTGAGCAGTTTACTATGGCAACTCCACGAGAAGAAATAATTTTCGCTCTCGAAAATTTACAACTAAGTAGTGATCAATATCTAGAGCGACTTAACGATGCAACCAAGTTTACGCAAATTGAACAGTTACTGGATCAGAAAATAACGACACTATCGGGTGGTGAGCAACAACGAGTTGCACTAGCTGTCTTAGTCGCAATGGATGTTGATTTGTTTTTACTTGATGAGCCGTTTGCTAGCTGCGATCCTGAAGCACGTCAATTTTTAATTACTAAATTGGCGCATTTAAGGGATAAAGGAAAAACGATTATTTTAACTGACCATGTTTTGACTGGCTATGAAAACATTTGTGACTACTTGTTTCAATTTAAACGTGATAATGTCACGCTGCTAGATGAAGCAAGTAAAAATGAACTATTGCATGATAGTCAACAGGAACACACTTATACTTTTGCCCTTCCTGAAAATGAAACACCATGTTTTGTTTTAACTAATGCTCAAGTTGAACAAAATCGTATTCTGTTAAAGCAAGACCATCTAAACATCATTGCTGGCAAAACAACACTAATTACCGGTGCCAACGGTGTTGGCAAGACTTCATTATTTAATGTTCTGACTAAAATGCTCCCGTACAGAGGAAGTATTACCTACGACAAGCGGGAAATCCGTAACCAGACGACAAGAAAATACTTACTGGAAGTTGGGCAAATTTTTCAAACCGCAACTGACCAATTTATTGCCGTTTCGGTTGAAGACGAAATCAAGCTCAGTCTGAAGCAAGCAAAAGACAGCTACTTTACAGAAGAAAAAATAGCCGAGATGTTGGATTATCTCGACTTAAGTCAAACCAAAGATCAAGTTGTCTATTCCCTTTCAGGCGGTCAACAAAAGAAGTTGCAGATTTTATTAATGTTAATTTCCAGCCAAAAAGTGTTACTGATTGATGAGCCATTGAGTGGCTTAGATCATGAATCAGCCCAAAAAGTCATGCATTTGTTGCATGAGGGTCAGAAACAACGGCACCAAACGTTGCTTATTATCAGTCATGAATTAGCTAATCTTGCCGACTGGTGTGACTACCATTTAGTTTTTAGTAATCATTATTTAACATACAGTAATAAGTGAGGTAAA
>NZ_PDKP01000002.1 GCF_002837055.1 Lactobacillus apis
GATTTAAAAGCAAGGGAGCAAATTAAAAACTATGCAGTACAGCACCTAGTAAAGCACTAAGACCACAATAAGTAGAGTTTGATGCTTTTAGTAAAAAGTGTTTTTAAAAATAGATACCAAACATAAAGCTACATCAATATAAAAATAATGCAAAAACGTCTTTATAATTTAACCCAAAAATGATACGATTTAGTTTATATAAGTAAAGTTGAAAATGTTGGGGATAAGAACGATGACGGACAATAATAAACTAAATCCGATCGGTAGTACGGCTAGTGCCGGGAATGAAGAGAATGTAACTAAAGTAAGAGTGAATACTAATGAAATTGGCGAGGGCATGAAGACTAATTCAAATTATACTAATAATCGCAATCAAGTAGTGGTTGACCTTAAAGGAAAAAAGAGAATAGCACATAAACGCATAAATCAATTTGTTTATGAAGTTAGTAATGAAATTGCAAATGACGTAACTTTAACTATAGCTGATAAAAATAAACAAAATAGAGATGTTAATGTAGTTGCTGCAAAAATAAAAGCGTCGATTGACAGTAAACAAGATGTTGATGAAATCATCAAGACCCTTGAAGATGGTAATAGTGACATAAGAAAGCAACATGAATACGGTGTTAACATAGTTACTCAAAAACAGGTGGCAAATGAGCAGTTGTCTAAAACGGCTAAAAGCGTTTTTTATTCTATTGAAATGGATCGCTCAATAACTGAAGCTGAAAAGGGGGTTCAAGTACAAGGGTTAAATAGTGCTATAGCAAATGCTAAGAGCACCATAGAGACCGCAGCGAATGCAGATGAAATTGACATTGCATTGACTGATGGTCAGAGTGATATAAAAAAACAACATAAAACTGGTATAGATTTATATTCGCAAAAAGCTAATGCACTTCGTTTGATTGATGGTATTGTCGCAAAAGTTTATAAAGCTGTTGAAAATGACAATAGTTTAAGTACAGATGAACGAGATATTCAGAAAGAAGATATTGACAGTTCTGTAGTTGAAGCTAGGAACGAAATTGAAATAGCAACTAGTGCAGATGAAATTGAAGTAGCTGTTACAACTGGAGAAACAAGTATAAACAGTCAATATCATACGGGAATCGACTTATATACGCAGAAACAGACAGCAAAACGACAAATTAACAAGACTGCCTCAGATGTTGAGTGGAGTATTTCAAATGATAATACGCTTGTTGACGCTGAAAAAAATAGACAGAAGGACAATACCAAGAAGGCAGAAGACAGTGCAATATCAGCTATTGAGCTGGCTAAGAATGCGGACGAGCTTAGGTACTCAGTTGACAAAAATCGAGCTAATCTGAAAAAACAGCATCAAATGAATGTTGATTTGGATATTCAAAAACAGAATGCGAAAGATAAAATTGATGAAGTTGCTGTTTCTGTTAAAAACAATATTAATATAGATGATTCCTTAACAAGTACAGAAAAAACTGCACAGAAACGCAAAGTAGATAAAGTTGCTGTTGAAACAAAGTCCTGCATTGAAAGTGGAACGAGCGCTCAGAGCATATTTGAAGAAAACGAGAAAGGACTTAAGCAACTTAAAGAAACTCATCAGTCTAATGCATTTTCTTTGACAGATCAAAAACCAAATGCAAAAGATTTAATTAATCGAATTGCTATTAAAATCAAAGACGACATTGATAAAGATGTGACCCTAACAGATGAGCAAAAATTTGCTCAAAGGCAAGATGTAGATAAAGATGTTGTCGAATCTCGGAATAATATTGACGCTGCCGAAGATGCACAAAAAGTTGTTAATGAACGAGAAAAGGGCATTAAGCGTATTATAGATGCTCATCAGACTAACATCATTGCTTTAACTGATCAAAAACAAAATGCAATGGATTTTATTGATCAAGTTAAAGTTGAAGTCAAAAGTGTGATTGACGAAGATGAGACCCTTAAGAATTTTGAAAAATCTGATCAAAAGAACAGGGTTGATGCAGATGCGCTAAACGCAAAAAATGATATTAATTTAGCAACCAATGCTCAAGGCGTTCTTGATGCTCAAAATGACGGGGTAGAAACAATTAAAAGTGAGTATTCGACAAGTACTCTCTCTCTATTGGATCAAAAACAAAACGCTAAAGAAAAAGTACATCAAGCTGGTGTTGAGGTTAAAGGCGAAATAACTAGTGATCAAACTCTAAGTAACGACGAGAAATTTGATCAGAAGAATAAGGTTGACCAAAGTGTTAAACTAGCAAAAGATAGTATTGAAGAAGCAAAAGATGCCCAAAGAGTTATTGATGCGCAAACAACTGGAATTAACCATGTGCGTAGTGACTACCAGTCTGGTAGTGCTATAGTCGAACAAAAGAAATTGGCTAAAGCCAAAATTGTTCAAGTAGCTAAGGATATAAAAACTAGAATTACTGCTGATGTGACACTAGTTGATCTTGAAAAAACTGCTCAAAGAGCCAGAGTAGATTCAAGTGTAGTTGATGCAAAAGACGAAATTGATGGTACGAATACTGCCCAAGGTATAATTGATGCAGTGTCAGCTGCTATATTAACTATCAGCAATGAGTATCAGCCAAGTAGCGATAATTTGGATAAACAGCGTAATCTAGCTGAGGAAAAAATCAGTGATAAGGTAGGCAACATTTCAGACCTTATTGATAAAGATCTCACCTTAAATGATAGAGCGAAGTCTTTACAATTTGCAGCTATAACTCTGGCTGAAAACGAAGTTGTAAGAAACATTAGCAAAGCTACAAATGCTCAGAGCATAAAAACCTCATTTGAAAAAGGTGCTGTACTTGTCGAATCTAAGTACCAACCTAATCCTTTTTCTTTAAGTGAGCAAAAGCAATATGCAATAGCCTTAATTACTGCAGAAGCCGAAATCATTGAAAATGAGGTTAAAAATGATTCAAATATCGATTTTGAAATAAAAGAATCTCAAATTAAGGCCGTTCAGCAGCAAAAACAAGAGGCAATAAATAAAATAGCTTTAGTAGAAAGTGCACAAATAATTGAAGATTTGTATATACAAAGTGTAAACATTCTTCATGCTCAGCACTTAACTGGAAACGACTTAGCTTCGCAAAAAACTTCAGCTAAAACTTTGTTGGTAAAAGAAGCCGAAACAGTTAAAGACATTATCACAAATGATGTTACTTTATACGATAGAGATCGAATTTCGCAGGTTGCTAATGTCGAGCAAAGACTAAAAATGTCTGAGGAGGCAATTGACCAGGCTGAGAATACAAATTTGTTGAGCACTCAAGTCGCAACTAGTATTAGTATGATTGATAACCAACACATTCCAGGCAAGTCTATTAGTGTGCAAAAGTCTGAGGCAATTAAAGAAATTGAAGAGGCCGCTTCTTCGACTGATTATATAAGTGCTAATAATTTAACGAATAATGAGGGTGAAGTTGACGAAGTAAAGATAAAACAGGCAGTTAGCGCAGTTGTGATAGCGATAAAAGAGAATATTAATCGATCTTATTTTGCTGAGGACATAAATAGAGCAAAGAATGATGGTTTAGCTGGTATAGCAGCTGTCGAGAGAATAGATGTGACTCTAGATGATCATGAAGTTGATGAATCTATCGAAAAGGTTAATCAAGCAATAAGTACTTATGAAGCTAACAGATCATTAGAAAAAGGTACTTCACAAATTGATAGAGCTGTAGCTGAAATTGAATTTCAAGAAAGTAAAGTTCAAGCCAAGCGAATGATTAAAGACCATGGTGAAAAGGTCTTTAATCATCTTAAGTACATATCTGATTTGAGTGATAGTGATAAACAAGCATTCAAGGAAAAAGTAGATAGAATAGTACAAACTGGAAGTGCTAATATTGAAACAGTTAAATCCCAATCTGATATTTTGAAAATTATAAGCACTTCACAAAATAGCATAGACGAACTTAGCACAACTGCAGCCAGCTCGAAATTTACTGGAAAAGAAAACTCTAAATCCAAGATTTCAAGGAAGAGCCGTATCAGTAAAAATGGATCAGAAAGTAGAGCCTTTAGTTTGAATGGTTCATCGCCAGATAATTTCACTTTACCTGAATCAAATAGTATGAGAAATTCAAAACTCATTGAAAAGAAACTAAAGCATAGTGCATATTTCTATAACAAAGAAGGTAAGCGTGCTAACTTACTGGTTGCAAAGAGAGGCTCTATCATTAATACTTTTGGTTCAGAGATGATTAAAAACCGTGAGTTTTATTTAACTGATAATAATCTCTATATTGCAGCTGAGAACTTTAATCCGCTAAAGCGGACTCTGAAAAAGAGATCTTTTTTATATGATGAAGATGGTAAGCGTAGTGGGAATAGAACTTTGAAAAAAGGGACTGAGATTTCCACATATGGAAGTCCTGTTTTGATTTATGATAAGAAGTACTATCTAGTAGATGATGGTTACTATATCAAGACGATTAACTTTGGTTCAAACGAAGAAAGTGGTTATGTTAGTCTTGTGGACGGTCTAACTTCAAATGCCGTTTTGAATCATGATGCACTTATTTATAATAATGAGGGTCAGCAGATTAGTAAGGTTATTTTGGAAGCAGGTTCACGTGTAACTAAGGGAGAAACTAGAACAGTTAATGGCTATCAATTTACCAGAATTGGTAAAAATCAATATGTAGTTAGTGATAATATTGATGGTACTATGCGAACTGTGTCTTCAAAAACTAGTGTTTATGACAAATATGGTAACAAAGCGGGCAAGCAAGTATTTAAGAGTGGTGAAACGGTTAGAACTTTCGGAGATGTTGTTGCAATTAACGGATTAGCTTACTTTTCAATTGGAAATGGCCAGTTCATAAGCGAAACTGCTTTTGAATAACTAATCAAAATCGTAAGATAAAAGACAATTAAAATAATAAAGTAAAAAGGAGCTCCTTTGAGCTCCTTTTTTGTATCACTAATTAAAGGGATCAAGGCTTTATACTTGGTTTAGAGTTAGTTCACCGTGGTCATAACGATTTCGCGTTTGGGAGTACTCAAAGGGGATACCATTAGTCAAATAACAAACTTGTTCAACTTCAAAAACCGGATCAGTTTTGCTGCACTTTAAATATAGCTGATCATAAGCATCAGGCTTATCAGCACGAAGAATTCTATTGGCCTTACCAACTTTTAAGTGAAGCGTATTTTCAATATATCCATAAACTGACTTCCTAAGAACTTCTTCAGTAATACCTGGAATAACCTTTACAGGCATCACTGTATATTCAAGACGTACCGGAAAATCGCTTAACAAGCGTTGCCTAATAATGTCATATACTAAATCGCTGCGACTAATTTTTAAAAGGGCAACTTCTTTATCAGTTGGTTCGCGGAGGTCAAATGACACAATGTGATTGGTTAATAGAGCCGTGTTCTTGATTCGTTCGGTAAAGCCGACGTGTTCATTAGCATTATCCTTTTTGGCAATTTCAACTTCTTTTTCTGTCAAAATCAGGGTTCCGTGGCCACGAATCGGTTTGACAACGTTTTGATAGCTCAGAAAGCGAATGGCTTTTACAATTGTAACTTTACTAGTTGCATAATCTGTTGCTAGCTGGTCGATATGAGGTAGCTCTTTTTGATATTTATGCATTAGAATATCTTCTTCAATTTTGTTAGCAATTTTTATGTATTTAGGTCTTGTGATCATCATGCACCTCCAACTATAAGTAAACTATTTACTTTACTTACAGCTTGCCAATCATTTACTTAAAAAGCAAGATGAAATATTATTATTTTTGAAAGCGCTTTTAATAAATAGAAAGAAGTTATGATAATGACAAAATTTTTCTGGGGCAATTCCAGTTCAAGTATGCAAACAGAAGGCGGGTGGAACGAAGGCGGTAAGAGTTTATCTGTTTATGATGTTCGTAAGTCCGGCCCGCATATTAGTGACTGGCACTTTGCAAATGATAACTACCATCACTTTGATGAAGACTTTGATTACATGAAAGATCTTGGAATGAATATGTATCGGTTCCAGATTTCTTGGTCACGTGTCATCAAGGATGGCGACGGTGAAGTTAATGAGGAAGGACTTAAATATTATGACAAGCTGGTAGACGGTCTACTAGCACGTAATATTGAACCAATGATATGTCTTTATCATTTTGATATGCCTTTACACTTAGCAGAAGATTACAACGGTTTTATTAGTAAAAAAGTGTGTGAAGACTTTATTCGCTATAGCAAGATTGTGATCGATCACTTTGCAGATCGAGTTAAGTACTGGATTACTTTTAATGAACAAAACTTGTATCACACTTCTGGTGTATTTCAAATTGCTGGTTATTTAAAAGGTGATAAGACTTTAACCGATATCTACCAAATTGCTCATAATGTTATGTACTGTCATGCGGCGGTTGCTAATTATTTACATGATCAAACAGATGCAAAAATTGGTGGGATGTTAGCTTACAACCAAGTTTATGGTGCAACTGCAAATCCTGATGATGTCTTTGCGGCGCATCAAATAGACGAATTCCTGAACTTTGATTTACTAGATGCGTTTAGCTATGGTAAGTACTCAGATGCAGTAATTAATTTTGTTAAACAGAATAAGTTAGAACTTGATGTTAATGACAAAGAAATAGCAGAAATTTCGCACCTTAAGAGTGATTTCCTGAGTTTTAGTTACTATGCTTCCAGTACGATTGATGCAAGTAAGATACCTGCTGGCACAGCACCAAATCTCTACCAGGATTATGGCAAAAAGGACAATCCTTATCTCAAAACGACTGAGTGGGGTTGGCAAATTGATCCCTTAGGTTTCCGTGATGTTTTAAACAAGATCTATCTACGCTACCACTTACCTGTATTTCCAATTGAAAATGGGATTGGTGTGCGTGAGAAGTGGGATGGAGAACATCCTATTAACGATGACTACAGAATTGAATATCACCGCAATCATATTAAAGCAATGAAAGCAGCGATTGAAGAAGATGGCGTGGAAGTTATCGGCTACCTTGGCTGGGGACTAATTGATATTTTGAGTTCGCAAGGTGATATGGAGAAACGCTATGGCGTGGTGTATGTTAACCGAACGAATCATGACTTGCGTGATATGAAGCGCGTACCTAAGAAAAGCTATTATTGGCTCCAAAAAGTAATTAAGTCTAACGGACAAGACTTATCTTAAACATGTGAGGTGTTAAATATGAATGACGTTAGTAATACACAAGCTCATCCAAAACTGCAACGGTTTTTGGATAAGTTTACGGACATATCTGTAAAAATTGGAAATCAAGTTCATTTGCGTTCTTTGCGGGATGCCTTTGCCACACTGATGCCGATGTTTATCTTAGCTGGAGTAGCAGTATTTTTTAACAACGTATTATTTACTTGGGTGCTCAAGGGCGACATGTTAGCAAAGTTTCAAGTATTTGGAACATCTTTAACCAACGGAACGCTAAACGTTGCAAGTATCCTAATTGCGCCAATGATTGCATACTATTTGGCAAAAAATAAGTCTTACGATAGTCCAATTTCAGCAGCGGCAATTGCTCTTTCCGCAGTTTTTATCATGTTGGCTATCCACGTTAGTGTGACTCCAGATGGAGCAAAAAAGGCAGTAGAAGTTACAGGAGCAGTGCTATATTCTCAAGTTGGTACAACGGGGATGTTTGCAGGCATTATTATCGGCTTATTGGCAACTGAAATATACTTACGACTTTCAAAAGTTAAAGCTTTAAAGATTAACTTGGGGGATCAAGTTCCACCTGCCGTAGGTCAGAGTTTTTCTGTTTTACTACCATCCTTATTAACGCTGGGATTATTTGGTGTATTTGCAGCAGTATTGGCATACTTCAATGCTGACTTGGTATCACTTATTTCACGGTTAATTCAAGAGCCATTGCGTTCAGTTAATACGTCACTGCCAGGCTTCCTGCTAATCTACTCAACCGGTAATTTCTTATATACATTAGGAATTCACCAAACTGTAATTAATGGCTCCTTACTTGATCCGTTGAACTTGGTTAATATGAATGAAAATATGGCTGCTGTTCAAGCGGGCAAACAAGCTACACACATTATTAACACAGACTTTGTAACGGTTTATTCACAAATGGGTGGAACAGGTTTAACAATCGCCCTAATTATTGCCGTTTTGCTAGTTTCACACTATAAACCATATAAGGATGTAGTTAAATTAGCAGTTATCCCAGGAATTTTTGAAATCAATGAACCAATTATCTTTGGTTTCCCAATTGTCTTTAACATTCCAATGATTATTCCATTTGTTTTGAGTCCTGTTATTGGCTCGTTAATCGGCTACTTTGCAACTGCAATTGGTTTTGTAAAACCTTTGGCATACTTAGTTCCTTGGACTACACCACCAATTTTAAGTGGTTTGCTGGCCAGTGGTGGAGACTGGAAAGTAGTGCTAGTTCAAATCGTTATTTTAGTGGTCTGTACCTTGTTCTATATTCCATTTATCAAGATTTCAGAACGTGTTGCTTTGAAGCAGGCTGAGCTAAATAATCAGTAAATTGTCTCTAGCACTTACCGAAAGAAACTAATTTCTTCCTTGTTACATAACAGAAAAAGGTTAAATATTAGAATTCTCAATGTTACAATAGTAAATGATATTTTTAGAACTAGTGAGGATAATTAACCAATGAAGAAGGGCATAAAGCTACTTACAATTTCTGCAGCCATCGCACTGTTTTCAGTTGCAACTGGTACAATCGCAACATCAGTTGTTGACGCATCGACCAGCGAGGAGAGTAAACAAGAGGCAAAGACTGATGAAAAGGCGTCAATCCGATTAGCTAAAGCAGCTTATGTTTTTAGATTAAATCAGGATGCCACTATTTCCCTAAAAGCACATCAAGCAGCGCACCTACCCAAAGCAGAAGTAGAGAAGTTGGTTAATGATCAGGTCCCCTTTAAGGTGAATCAGGTTAGTTCATTACGAAATGGCGTACAGGTTCATGTTGTTGATCAGACTGGTCAAGCAAAAGGCTGGGTTAACATTGTTAGTGACTTATATAATGTTAATGCTCAAAAAAAGAGCCTTAAAAAGTTAATTAAGGCCGAGCTAAAGGTGATGGATTATTGCGATATTATGCAAATGAAATCAGCTAAGAAGCAATTCAAAAAGGTAGCTAAACTAGCAGACCAAGTAAAAGATCCGGAAGAGCGAGCAATTGCTAAAACCTCCGTTAAAGAATTGAAAAAATGGATGGGTCAACTTGAATACAAGGATATTCCAGCACTACTAATCGGACTATATCCTAGATATTAGTTATGTTAATACGGGACCTAATAGGTAAAGTGAGAATTGATTTTTAGTTAACAGATTTTAAGAGCGTACTAATATAAGTCGACAGAAAAAGAAACGTGTATTCTTTTCTAGATATATCCGTGCATACTTTTTATTTTGCTGATATACTATACGTAGCAATTGAACGCAAACGGCTTTGTTAGTAGATTGCTACACATACATTTTTCTTATAACTTTCAATACCGCCATGATAATCATGATGTTTCAAAAATTTATGTACTCAAATTGCTACCTCGAATGGAGAACTAGTTTTGAGCTGATTTATGGAAAATCTCTCCTCCTTCGCCTCAAAATAATTTTTAATTTTTCGCTGTATAATTCCACCTTGCAATTTAAACCGGTATTGAGAGAGTACGCTGTAAAAAGATAGGATACTTTATGTCCTATCTTTTTATTTACCAATTTTTTGACTGAAAAGTTAATTTGGTCAATGTGATTTGAGAAAAAAAGCAAACAAAATAATAGGACAGAATTTTTAGGAAGCGATAAAGATAAAAACTGAAGAATTGACTAAAAATGATTCTGAATTAAAAGGATTTGCTGATTAGTATGATTGTCAATTAGAAACAGCAGTTGTGGGTACCAAACTTAAAATGTTGGCTAAAACTGGTGCAGCTGTTGGTAAACACCTTTCCATTTCTTATGGTTAAAGACGTTGTGCAGATTGAAGTTCATGATTTGCATTATGAACAAAAAAGAACCGTCATATCGGCTCTTTTTGGATTTTGTTTTAAGTTAAAAATTAGCAATCAGCACTTACAACAAATGTCACTCCATTTACATAGTAACCATTGGAGTGGGTCATTGCTAAGCCGATTCCAAAATACTTTAGCATAGGATCTTTTAAATGATTCCGGTGAGCATAGTTTGCACTAGCATCATTATTTATAAACTGGTCAAATGCTTGTTGTGCCATCTTCTGAGGGCTGCCATAGGAAACTAAGCAAAGTAACTCTCCAGGAGTCTTTGAACCAGCGTGCTTGTCGGACTGATGATACTTATCATAGTGCTGAGCAACTTCAGCGGCTCTAGATGCTTCATAATCAAAATTAAAGTCGGAATTCTGAGTAGTGTAGACTACACGTGTTTGAACGCCTTGTTGCATACGCCATTCATTAACAAGGCGTTCAAAAATTCTGCCTGTTTCTTCTATAGTATTTCTGTCTAGTGCAGTTCCCGTTAGAATAGAGTTTTGCTTTTCTTTTTGAACCACAGTGCTTGTATTGTCTTCTGGGTCGTCCCAATTGTCAGAAGTTGGAATCTCTTCATCTTCTTTTGGCTTTGACTTTTGAGTATCAGTGGCTTTGGCCCAGTTTTTATATGGTAGGCGATACCATTCTAGTCCATTAGCATCCTTATATATTTCATATACCTTTTGTTTACCAATAAGTGTTTCCCGTGATGATTCTCCGTTTGGTCTAGAATAAAGAGTTATTCCTGGTTTCAAATAAACTGAAAATAAAACTGGGCCTTTATCTATAGTTTCATCGGGTGGTACTACTGCATTGTTAAACTTAATATATTTCCCTTTACCAATTTTATAATATTTCTTACCTCTGATGGATTTTTGACCAAGAGTTTGGAAATAAGTTCCTCTTTTTAGTGAAGACTTGCTTTTTCTTTTCCCTTTTGCAGAATACACATAAGCATTATGTCTTAATTGAATTCTTGGTGATGTACTTGCTTCAACAGGTTGTGTGGCTTGAGGCAAGGAAATAGTACTTAGGCCTAATAGAAACGACATTGAAGCCGTAGCTAATATTTTTTTATTTGACATGGATATTTACCTTTTTAAATATATTAGAACTTTACGATACTTATTATTTTAGACGATAAAGAACTTTAAATCATAAAATTTATAGGTTTTATGATTTAAAGTTGCTTTTTTCTTTTTGAGTAGAAAATGCTTAATTAAATAAGTAAACTAGTGTGTCCCGCAAAAGTGCCCAGGCATCTGTAATTTTTTGCTTTTGGCCACCAGACAAGTTCGCTCCATAGTTGGTTAATAAAGTGTTTAACCCATCAGGCAAATGTTCGATTGTTTCATCAAGACCACACGCACTTATTACTTGCTTTAATCTACTTTTTGAGTTGATTAACATTAAGCAAGTAACCAAAAATGGCACGCATTACATAGGCTAAGGCCATAGTTATAATCCAGATTAAAAATTGCTGTGCATGTAGCTTAAGTTATTTGAGTTAAAGCATTGGCACTAGCAATTTCCGCCAGGGTTGTAGAACCAGCATTAACGACTGTTAATGCAATTACCAAACTAAATTGCCACTTTGTTTAAAATATTTGAATAGCGTTATATCTCCTAGAACTTATTTATAAATAGGAACTAAAATAGTATTTCTAATAGCTAAAAATGGCATTATTATTAGTTTAATGCCTGTTTTTAATATTAGCTTTAAAATATTTGCTTTATTTAGAAGAGATTATGCAGTTTAAAGTAGGGTATGGCTCCTTTTCAAGTGTCATAGTGCAAAATAGTAATAGCGGTTAGCAATTAAAAGAGAGCTGCACTCCGCTATTAAGCTAGTGCTTAAAAGATAAGATATTTTACATCCTATTTTTTTGGCAAAATTTTAACTATAAAGTTAATTCATTAAAAAATATTTAAATCAAACAGGTTTTATGAGTAGTTTTGTTAAACTTAAATTATTAGTTTGAAATTTTGTTTGTATTTAAGGAGACCACATATGCTAACAATTAACAATCTATCAATTAAAACACGCCAACCAATTTTATATGACTTTACTTATCAGTTTAAGCCAGGAGAATTTTATCAAATTGCTGCGGAAAATGGTTCAGGAAAAACAAGCTTTCTTCGTGCAATCACAAATTTAATTCCAATTTCGGCAGGAACCATTTTGCTAGATGGAGAGCCATATGCGAAGAAAAAGCAAAACTTCTTTTTCTTTGAAAGTAATGATTGGTTTAATGATAACCTCAACAGCTTGGATTATCTTAATTTTGTTAAAAAGCTATGGCACTCGAATGCAGACCTTGATCGAGAGATGGCCTTTTTGGGTGTTAATGAGTTTGCTAAGGTTCCAATTAAGAAATACTCCTTAGGGATGAAACAAAAGTTAATTGTAGCAATGTACTTTACAAGTGATGCTGATTACTATCTGATGGATGAAATAACTAATGGCTTGGATGAAGAAAGTCGTAATAAATTATATCAGCGACTAAATGATGAGATTACAAATAGGAATAAGTGTATTATTTTAACTTCGCATTATAGCAGTGAAGTTAAAGTTAATAATCTTCATCGGCTTGTTCTAGAAAAACAAATGATGCATGAGGTATAGACATGGGTACTTATTTTTCTTTACAACGCAAAAAAATCACTAAATCTAAGTTAACAGTAATCTCTGTAGTCATACTGCTCATCATTTCGCTTACTGTACTTTACTTAAATTCTAAAGATCTGAATAGTAACAATTCTTCCATTAAAGGCCAGCTACAAGGTAATATTATGTTGCAGAAAAATTTGGTTGCAGAAAGCAAGCGAAAACTCAGCGAGCTTAAACCTACGGATCACAGATACCAATCAACTAAGAAAGATTTGAAGGAAGTCGAGACTTCGTTAGCCAAAAAACAAAAATTGCTAGAGGATATCAACAATAATCATTGGGTGCCCGTATATGAAGAACAAATAAGGGCAACAAAAGAGTTGAAAAAAAATAATTCCGAAAGTAATTCGAAGAACTTTGTGAATGGCATTGAGCTGCGCTTTAAATATTTAAAAGCGCATCCGATGCCTTATGAAAGTGATACGCCAGTTTCAGGTATTCAAATTTTGCTATATCTAAATGAAACATATTGGCCGATTTTATTAACTTTAGTCATGATTTTTATTTTGACCTATCTATATTCTGGTTCATATCGCAATGGAAAAGACATTACGATGGTTTTGCCAATAGGTAGAATCCAGAGTATTTTAACTAACGCAAGCATTGGCTGGATATGTGGAATTGTAATTTTGTTAGGAATGAGTTTATTAGTTTTTGCCTGTGCATCCTTGTTTTTTGGTACAGGTAATATTGCTTATCCATACATTATCCATCAGGTAGTAAACGGAAAATTTGCCTTGGGAATTGTTCCAGTAAGTCAAATTGTACCCAACGCATTGATTTTACAAATTTTTGCAATTCTATTTATTGCACTTTTTACGCAACTTATTGCTAAAATTTTCCGTAATCAATTGCCGTCATTGCTGCTAACAATTTTATTGTTAATTGGTGGCTCCTTAATAACAATAGTGATACAGCCGTTAAACGCGATTGCTCAATGGCTTCCAAGCACTTATCTAAATCCACTTAAGACAGTTTCTGGTACTTTGGCATATGAGTTAGAGAATGTACAGGTTAATTTTGGAAACGGGATGCTTACATTGATTATTAGTTCCTGTTTTCTAATCGTATTACTGATTTTGGTCGATTATATTCAAACTAAGAATGAGTCAAAGAGGTAAATGAATGAGTACGTATTTAGCTTTTCAATTAAAAAAGGTCTTTAAAAATATCCTAACTCCCATTTCACTTCTATTAGTTATTGGTGCTTTAGCAGTCGTTTTGGTAATGAACAAGCGAACTGAATCTGATTTTAGACTCGAGCAAATGGCAAAAACTAGTATTGAATACTCTGAAAAAGAGATTGTTAAAGCAAAAAAGACACTGTTAACTTTCCCAAAAGATAGTAAAAAAGTTGAGCAGGCTAAATTTTCTTTAGCTGAAAACAAGAGAAGCGAGAAACAAGATAGGAACATAATAAAAGCAGTCAAAGCTGAGAATTGGAAAAAAGCGTACGAGATATTATGGCAAAAAAGTAAGAGATTTATAGCCGCAGACGAACAAAATATGGTGGGTGCAGAGAAGGAAATGGCTCTTTACGCCTATTTAAAGAATAACCCACTAAAGTATGAAACGCAGGAAATGCCAGTTACTGGTTGGCAAATTTGGATGCAAGTCAATGAAATGTACTTGCCATATCTCTTTGCCATAGTAGCACTCTTTTTGCTCAGCCTACTTTTAACAGATTCTTATCGTCAAAAAGTGGCGACAGCTAAGTTGTTACCACTCAGTAATTGGCAACGGGCTACAAGTGAAAATTTTGCCGGCTTTTTGTTGATTGCTGGTAGTTTCTCCGTTGCTAACTTATTGCTATTTATTTTTGCATCAGTTTTTTCTGGTACGGGTAATTTGGCTTTTCCGACAATTATTCAGCAGTTTGTTAAGGGAAAAACTGTCATAAAATGTGTTCCAACAGGTGATTTGATCTTACCAATCATTATTTTGCAAATTATGTACATATTTTTTATAGTTGCTTTGACCAGATTATTGGCTTGTATTTTCCGTGATAAAATGCCGACTTTGCTTGTTGCACTACTAGTGGTTCTTGGTGTTAACCTTGCGACAGTGGTGGCGGATCCTTTAAAACGAATTAGTGCATGGCTACCAATGACCTATCTTAATGCAGTAGATGTTATTAATGGTAAATTGGGCTTGCAGTATCAAAACTGACAGATTAATTTTCAAACAGGTTTGGTAGTTTTGCTTATTGGCACAGTACTTATGATAACTTTAACGGCAATCATTAGTAGTTTTCAAGAAAATAAAAAAAGTTTGACGCATTAGTATATAATGATGCATCTGCAAATTACGCTCACTGGGAACATTTGAAGAAGCCCAAGCTGCGCGCTATTGGAATTGGTTTAGCAACTTCTTATTATAAAAATTGTGTTTCATTTATTGTAAGTGCAAATATATAAGTTAGGCTTTGTTGTAATTTTAAAAAGAACTATTTTTTGTTTTACTTATTTTACTACTGATTTTACTTAAATGTAGTAAAATAAGTAAAAAGAGGTTATTTTATGAATCAGCAAATGTTAATTAAACAAATAGCTAAAAAATATCACGGAACTATTACTCATAAACAACTGATTGCTAATAATGTTTCAAGTTATAGCATTAACCAAGCTTTAAAATCAGGACTTTTAGAGCGCACACGATCAGGCATTTACCAAGAAATTGATACTCCTGAAGATATTTTTTATAGCTTACAACAAAAGTACAAACAAGGAATCTATTCCTTGGAAACAGCTTTATATCTATGGAATTTAAGTGATCAATATCCGTTCAGTCTAGATATGACTTTTCCTAGAGGATACAATCATGCCAATTTAGATTTTGATGTTAAAGCACATTATCAAGTGGAAAAATTTCAACATTTAGGGATTATGGAGACTAAATCTTTTAATGGCAATACTATTAAAGTATATTCTCCGGAACGAACCTTAGCTGAAATTTTGCGCATCTGTCATGCAGTAGATATTGAAATAATAACTAACGCATACAAGGCATGGGCTAAAAGTAATAAAAAGGATATTAATGCATTAATGGAATTTGCAGAGAAATTCAAAGTTATAGATAAAGTAAATAATTACCTAGAGATATTACTGTGAAAAACTATACAGACGAAAAGCAATTTAAAGCAGATATACGTAAATATGCAGAAAATCACCATATAAGTGGTAATGAGATTGGTCGCCTATGGCAAGAAGTTATGCTGGATGATTTATTAAAGAGAATCTCTTTATCAGAATATAAAAACAACTTTATTTTAAAAGGTGGGCTACTATTATCAGCAGTAGTTGGAATTAACAACCGTTCAACAGAAGATATTGATGGTGAAATTAAAGGCTTGGATCTAACTGAAAATGAAATAGAAAAAGTATTTACCTCAATCTGTAATATTAAACCTGACAATGATCCGTTAGAGATTACCTTAAGTGAAATCGAAAAAAGCCAAAGAATGCAAGGATTATGGCAGAGGTATGAGAAAAAGCATCCTTTTGCAGAAAACATTACTTTTGATCAAACTGTTTCAGCTGCCAAGAGTTGGATTAATAGACTTGTCAGCAATGAATAAGAGCTTTAAATAAATTAGACTAGCACTTGCCAAGTTAAAAAGGACTATCTTTCCACTATTTAAAAAGATAGTTCTTTTGTTTTTCATTTTCTTGAATAAATTAACTTGACTAGTTAATTAAATGATACAATGTTACAGAAAATAGATTGATATTTAGGTATATTGCTAAAACTGCATATTGTATGATTTAGTGAAATTTTTTTGTTAATTTAATGCTATGTTCCTAAAATTAGTTTAACGGGTCTAAAGATAAGTGAGGTGATAGCGTGCATGCTTATTTTTTATTTCAATTGAAAAAAATTGTTAAACAGAATCTAAAGCCTATTATTTTTTGTATTCTATTAGTTGCGCTATTTATTTTTCTTGATTTGGACTTAAATATCTTAAAAAATGGTAGTTTCATTGAAAATCAAAATAATAGTGTAGTAACTGCTAGAAGTGTCGTCGTTTTGGATAGCGAACATCCTGAAGGCAAAGAAGGAGAGCTTCTAATTGATAAGAAGAAACCGCATAAAGATAAGCAATTTAGTAAGCGTAAAGACTTAATCGCAAATGAAAATAGTGCTAGGCAATGGAGCAAAGTACCTAAGTCTAAGAAACATCATAGCAATAAGTTAGAAATTAGTTATCAAACCCCAGCAAAAAGAAGTTGGTTAAATCGGGCAAATAAATTTTTAAAAGCACTGCATGAATCGAAAATCCCAAGGCGAAAGGATAATGCTCTGGCTGGCATTCAACTATTTCTAGCTCTGAATAATAAGTATTGGCTCACACTTTTCCTCTTACTAATTATTTTTATTTTGGCTAAGTTTTATACCAGTTCATATCAGAATGGCGAAGATCTTACACAGATTTTACCAGTTGGTCGAATGGGAAAAATAATATCTAACTTGGGTGTAGGGCTGCTGGTCATCTGCTCTACGTATTTGATAATTGCTTTTTCATTTTTTGCTAGTTCTATTCTATTTTTTGGCCAGGCTAGCCTAAGGTATCCGCTGATAGTTCACCAAGCATGGGGATATAAAGCAACAGTAACTACTGCTCCGGCAGTTAAATTAGTACCAACAACAGTTGCTCTTCAACTTTTAAACATTTTAACATTAGTAATTTTTATTAACTTGATGGCAAAAGTATGTCATAAATTATTAACAACGATTTTAGTTTCAAGTGTAACTATTGCTTCTCTTATTTTGGCAACAATGTTTCTAACACCTTTCCATCAAATTGCGCAGTGGCTGCCAACTACTTATCTTAGTTCATTAAGGATAAATACAGGCTCAATTTCTTATTATATGAACAATCTTTCGATTAATTTTGAGCACGGTGTGTTGACCTTAGTAATTAGTTCCTTGCTGATGTTGGTTTTAACCCTTATCTTTGATTATCGAAGCGAGTCTAGAATAAGACAAGCAAATATAAGCAACTAAAAAAGAAACATCATAGTGATGTTTCTTTTTTAGTTTGGTGTTTTTTATAAGCTGTCCTTAATATTGTCAGCCAAGAAGTTATATAGCATACCTTCTTTTAGTGGTTTAGTATCAATGCCTAAAGCATCCGCAATTGCGTAGGCAAATGCCCAGGCAGTGGCTGGACCACGACTAGTGATGATTTTGTGTTCATTATCGGTTACTGTGATTGTTTCCTTAAAATGACCACTAGGTGCATCTGTTTTTGTTTGCTCATCAAAGCCAGGATAGCAGGTATAATCTGTATCATTTAAAACGCCATAACGCGCTAATGCGATTGGAGCAGCACACATTGCAGCGTCCCATTTTCCTTCATTATGGCGTTTATTCATTAATTCAGCCAATTTGGAACTATCACGAAGGTTCTCCGCACCGGTTTTTCCACCAGGAAAAGCGACGAGATCATAATCTAGCAAACTGTCATCAACTACTTTGTCACAGGTCAATTTGATTTGATGGTCACCATTGATATCCTTCTTGTTCAGACCAACCATGTCCGTTTGAACACCCAAGCGGCGCAAAACATCAACTGTGCTAAGACCTTCAACTTCTTCACATCCGTCAGCAAAAACTACTGCAACTTTACACATTTTAAAAGACCTCCAATCTATTTCTTTTATTATAAACTAGTTTAATTCAAGATAAAAAAGCAAGTCATTGAGTTTAGTTAAATGCAGAGTAGGTCGAGGACTAATTGGCATTTTAACCTTTTTTGGTGCAATCCATAATGATTGCAAGCCAGCGTTTTCTGCTCCTTGAATTTCTTCAACTAAATCTGTGCCGATAACTAGGCAATTATCTGGATCTAATTCTTGCTCTTTTATAATTTGAAACAGGACATTTTTATTTGGCAAAGGATCAGCAAAATCTTCTTTAAAATAGGAAGCAGAAAAATAGTTAAGTAGTTCGCTATCAGATAGGCGAGCTGAGATTAGTTCACGTTCTTCTTTGGCAAGGAGAATTAGCTTAACTTGGTTTGTTATTTGGTCAAGAAATGGAATAGCATCTTTGACTAGTTGTCGCTGACCTCCTAATTTTGTTTTGAAAATTTTTTCGGCCTCAGCCAAATCGTCGGTACAAAAATTTTGCAGGGTTAGTGCAATGCGCTCGCTGAAACCCATCATTTTAACTTGTCCTTGTAAGCTAGAATATTTTAGGCGTTCAGCTGGTCCAAAATCATGTCCGAGTTCTTTTAAAGTTTGCCTGAGTGCGACTTGTTCAGCCGTTTTTTCATTTAATAAACTACCTTCAGGAACAAAAATTAACGTTTGATATTTAGTCACTTGAAATTACCCTCTTAATTTACTCTTAACTGCATTATAATAGATATTAATGCTAAAAAGGAAGTGAAGTTTTATGCCATCAATTTTAACACTTGTTTTCCTACTAATCGGGGGAATAGCAGGTGGATTACTGTCCTCAGTTGCATCAATGGCATCCTTAGCGTCATATCCGGTACTACTTGCAGTGGGAATTCCACCGGTATATGCTAATGTGACAAATGATGCTGCTTTGATTTGGACTGGAATAGGATCGACTATTTCGTCACTCAAGGAACTAAAAGGACATTGGAAGCAGGTTGCTTTTTACGGCACCTTTACAGTTATCGGGTCACTAGTGGGGTGCCACCTATTACTAGCTTTTCCCTCAGCTGTTTTTGAAAAAGTTGTGCCGTTTTTCATTGCCGGATCAGGAATCATGGTAATTGTATCGGCTAAGCATCATAGCTTGGAACCACACAAAAGACCACTATGGCAAGAACTGCTTTCTATTGCAGCTCTTTTATTTATGGGTGTTTATACGGGCTATTTTGGTGCTGCGGCTGGCGTGATTGTGATAGTTTTGTTAACCTATGTAACAGATGAAAAATTCATTGTAGTCAATGCAATCAAAAACGTAATTTGCGGGTTGGCAAACTTAGTTGCCTTAATAGTTTTTGCTTTCACTTCGCATATCTATTGGATACAGGCAATCCCACTTGCAATTGGCATGTTTATTGGTGGCTACTTTGGTATGGATATTTTGCGTGTTGTTCCTGCTAAATATGTGCGCATTTTTATTGCTGTATTAGCATTTTTACAGGCGGGCTATTTCTTTTATAAAGCATATATGTTATAGTTTACCAACACTATTTGAATGAAGGGAGAATACAAAATGGCAACAGAAGTTTATCTAGTACGTCATGGCGAAACAATGTTTAACCAGTTGGATAAAGTACAGGGATGGTGTGACTCCCCTCTGACAATCAAGGGAATTGATGATCTTAAGTCAACCGCGCAGGCGCTTAGTCAGGTTCACTTTGATAACATGTATTCTTCTGATTTAAAAAGAGCAATTGACACAGTACACTTAATGAAAGATGCCAATCAAGTTTCTGAAATTGGCAAAATCAAAAAACTTCCGGAATTTCGTGAAGTCTTTTTTGGTTCATTTGAAGGCGATGATATCGCTACGACTTGGGAGCAAGTCAGTGAAGCAGCCGGAATTGGACCTGAAGATGATGTTACTAAAATCATCAATCAGGTTGGCATTTATGAATTCCGTGAAGCAACAAAAAAGGCTGATCCACGTCATTTGGCGGAAAATAAACGTGAACTTGATGAGCGGATGGAGCGAGCTGTATCCGTTCTGGGTGAATTGACCAAAAATGAACAACGTGTGCTAATTGTTTCGCATGGTGATTTTATCAAAACGCTGGCCATCAAATACTGGAATCAGAGTGATGGCTTACATGACATTGTTTTTCCTAATAACGGTAGCGTTACACGGGGGATACTCCACGATAACGGTCGCTTTGAAATTGTGGATTATAATGTTAATGCAGAAGATATGTAGAGTCCTACTGTAAAGGTAGGACTTTTTATTAAGTTAAGACAATGAGGTAAATTAATGAAGGATCAAACAACTAAGCGCTATGCCTACGTAACGGCACTGAACGTAATTATTACAGTTGCGGAATTTATTGGTGGATTCGTTTCTGGATCTTTATCACTGCTTTCAGACGCTGTGCATAATTTGAGCGATGTTGGCGCAATAGTTATTTCTTTTGTCGCCCATCTAATCAGTAATCGGCGTAGTAATAAGCAAAAGACTTTTGGCTATGAGCGCGCTGAGACCTTAGCGGCTTTTACAAATGGTGTGGTATTAATTTTAATTAGTATTGTTCTATTCGTAGAAGCAATTGAACGCTTCTGGCAGCCAACACAGATTAGCGGTGGCGTTATGTTAATTGTCTCAATCATTGGCTTAGTTGCTAATATTGTTTCAATGCTTGCAATGCACGAGGATGGCGAAAAGAACCTTAATGTCCGTTCAACCTTTATCCATATGATGAGTGATGCACTTTCGAGTGTAGCTGTCGTTATTGGGGCAATTTTTATTTACTTTTGGAAGATTACTTGGCTTGATCCTTTGATGACACTTCTTGTCTCCGTGTTTGTATTTCATGAAGCATGTAGTTTAACGAAAAAGGCAGCTAACGTTTTGATGGAATCTAATCCAGATATTGATCTTGACGAAGTTAATCGCATCGTTTTATCATTTCCAGAAATAAAGAATATCCATCATGTGCATGTTTGGCGTTACAGTGATCGTTACATTATGCTCGATGCACATGTTAACGTAGATCGAGATCTAACAGCGGGACGGTTTGAAGAATTGACAGATGAAATAAGTCAAAGACTAGCTGTGTTGGGCATCAATCATACCAATTTTCAGGTTGAGTGCGAACGTGGTAAAAATGATCAGATGATTGCATCAGATCAGGACAAGAGGGGGGCTGAATAATATGTCATTAGAAGTTAATCTTTTTACAGCGGTTATTGTTTTAATTGTTGGCTTATATGACATGGCTTATGCCTTTAACAGAAGATATAAATCGAAAAAGGGTGGTTTTGGGCCCTTTATGGTTTTGGGCATCATATTCACTATTTTTGGAATTTATTTACTAATTAGACACTGGATGGGATAAAAATGGTCAAATTAGTGTTGTTGAGGCATGGGGAAAGCACAGCCAACTATGCTAATGTTTATACCGGTTGGAATGATGTTGAACTAACTGAAAAAGGACGCAAACAGGCTGAAAATGCTGGTCAGTTAATTAAGCAAATTCCTAATTTTAATCCAACCCACTTGCATACGTCAGTTTTATTGCGGGCAATTGTTACTGCTAATATCGTCGCAGAAGTTTGCGGTTGGCTCTACTTACCAATTACCAAGACCTGGCGTTTGAACGAACGGCACTACGGGAAATTGCGTGGCATAAATAAGGATCAATCACGCGAGATTTTTGGGGATGAACAAATCAATGAATGGCGGCGTGGTTTTTATGCAGTTCCACCAGAAGGTGGTGAAGTCACTGCCGCTTGTTACGCATCGTGTGATCGGCAACGCTTGCCGAGGGCTGAAAGTCTTTATCAGACTCAAAAACGTTTAATGCCTTATTATTATGATCAAATTGCGAGTAGACTGCGGCTAGGCGAGGACCAATTGGTTGTAGCCCACGGCTCAAGTTTGCGTGCTTTAATTAAAAAACTTGAAGAAATTGACGATTATGACATTGTTAAGCTTGAAGTTCCCAATGCGGAGCCAATTATTTATACTTTGGATGATCAATTAAATATCATTAAGAAAGAAATATTACATTAAATTTTCAGCGCTTTTCAGTTAAGTGTAAGTATTCTCCTTGATATATGTTAAAATCTAATACGATACTAAATAGATTTTTTTACATTCTTAGTTTGGAGAATTGGTATGCGTAAAATATTTTTATTACGAGGCGCACCCGGCTCCGGTAAATCTTCATTTATTGCTCGTCATCACTTACAGCCTTATGCGATTAGCCGTGATCAAATAAGGCTATTATTGGCGAATTTGACTTACTATTATGAAGAAGATTCCGATTGCTTACATCAAGTAATTCCGCGATATGCAAATGAGCAAACGGAAAAAATGGTGGATTACCTCGTAGAAGAGAAGATGAAGCGTGGCGAAACCGTAATTGTCGATAGTACCCACATTGTTCAAGAAAGCATCGAGCACTATAAAAAGTGGGTTGAGTGCTATCGCTATGAGTTGTTTGTCGTTGACTTAATGCATCATAAGAACTTGCGGGGGTTGCTTAATCGCAACGAGGTTCGCAGGCAATATGACTGGGTTAAGCCAGAAGTAGTTAAAGAGATGTATTTGACCTATCAGGATAATTTACATGTCCCTGAGTGGGCACACGTTATTAGTCCGACGCAGATGCCTAAGGCCTTATCACAAAAGGAGAGTAATTTAGATCACTTCTCTCATGTGGTTGCAGTTCCTGATCAGGTCGCTGAGGAAGACTTTCCTCATGTTCACATCTCTAATTTTTATTTTTCATTTAATGATCAATTTACAAAGAAATATGGCACATATCGAAATGTGATTACCATTGGTAAAACAAGAGATGAAATTATTAATGATTTCCGCTTGCCATATTTTGTGTTTAAGTTTCATCACAAGCACTTTTTAATTTCTGCTGTTCCCATTAGAAATGAAATGCTTGATCCGATTAAAAAGAATAAGGGAACCTGGACTTATTCAACTGGCCTCGTTAACTTGGCTGACTTTGTTGAAGAATACCCGGAAAGTGAACCTGAGCATGTGCACCAATTTAATTTGAGTAAATTGCGTCATGATAAGTTATTACATATTTGGTAAATGAATTAAAAATACGATTTTGCGTTACAGCGAAATCGTATTTTTTTGCTAGTAAAGAACCCTGATGGAAAGATTGCCGTCCAACTTAAAAGCAGTATAATTAACTTGTTAGAATTATTGATAGCGCTTTATTTAAAGGAAGAAAAATGAAAGTTGAAGCATTAAAACAAGCATTTTCAAAAGTTTATCATGAGAAGCCAACTGGATGTTATTTTTCACCTGGTCGGATTAATTTAATTGGCGAGCACACTGATTATAATGGTGGTCACGTTTTTCCATGTGCCATTTCTTTGGGCATCTATGGTGCTGCGAGTCCGCGTACGGATCAAAAATTCTGTTTTTATTCGGCTAATTTTGAAAAACAAGGCATAATTGAAGCAGATTTAAAGGAGCTTAGTTTTGTTGCGGAAGATTCCTGGGCAAATTACGCTAAGGGAATGCTCCTCTTTTTACTAAAAAGTGGGGCAAAAATCACGCATGGCTTAAATATCTATATAAATGGCAATATTCCTGATGGAGCAGGCTTATCTTCTTCGGCAGCTTTGGAAATGCTGATTGGAGTGATTGTGCAAGATCAATTTAAATTAACTATAGATCAACTCGAATTAGTAAAAATGGGCGTAAAAACGGAAAATGATTTTATTGGCGTAAATTCAGGAATAATGGATCAGTTTGCGGTTGCAATGAGCAAGCAAAACTATGCGATTTTACTGGATACGGAAAAGATAAAATATGAATATGTGCCGCTTGATTTAAAAGACAATGTAATCGTAATTATGAATACAAATAAGAAACGCACCTTAGCTGATTCCAAATATAATGAGCGTAGGAGTGAGTGCGAGAAGGGTCTAAAAATATTACAAGAAAAACTTGCAATTAACTCATTAGGTGAATTAAATAGTTTAACCTTTGATGAATATAGTTATCTTTTTACTGATGAAAAATTGCTGAAGCGCTGCCGACACGCTGTTTGGGAAAATGAACGCACCTTGAATGCAAAAACAGCTCTTGGAAAAGGCGATTTGAATGAATTTGGCCATCTAATGAATGCTTCTCATGTTTCGCTTGAAAATGATTATGAAGTTACTGGCAAAGAACTTGATACTTTAGTACATACTGCTTGGCAACAGCCAGGTGTTCTAGGTGCCAGGATGACTGGCGCTGGTTTTGGTGGTTGTGCAATAGCTTTGGTCGCTAAGAAGCATGTAGAAGACTTTCAAGAAAAGGTCGCAGCCGCATATGAACAAATGATTGGGTATCAACCGTCATTTTACTTGGCAGCAACCGCTGATGGTACAAAGATTATAGAATGACGGGATTATTGAGATGAATAAAACCAATTTAGTCGATAAGTTTGTTACTCAAGTGATTGCTGAAAGTGATTTCACTGAACTTGATCGTATCTATTTATACAATCGGGTCTTAGCATTGGTTGGCGATGCCGCAATGACGGCAGAATCTGAAAGTACCAACTTATTAGATTTAAAAAATGAATTAGTTGCACTTGCTCAACAAAATGGTAAATGTGCTAGGAATAATTCTGCCCAAGATATTTTGGGAGCAGAACTTATGAGCTTAATTTTGCCTGCACCTAGTATCGTTAATCAACGCTTCTGGCAATCCTATGAAACCTCTCCAACAGCTGCGATTAGTAGTTTTTATCATATGAGTAAAACCAGTGACTATATAAAAACTAGGGCAATTGCAAAAAATATTTATTTCATTGCCAAAAGTAATTATGGCGATTTAGAAATAACGATTAATTTGTCGAAACCTGAAAAAGACCCCAAAGAAATAGCTGCCGCTAAAGATGCAGTCGCAAGTGATTATCCGAAGTGCCAATTATGCATGGAAAACGAGGGCTATCAAGGACGTCTAAATTATCCTGCTCGTAGCAATCATCGCATCATCCGCTTTAGTTTGGGTCAAGAAGAATGGGGCTTTCAATATTCACCTTATGCTTATTTTAATGAGCATTGTATTTTTTTATCTTCCAAGCATGAGAAAATGAAAATAGATGTTCAGACGTTTTCTAATTTACTGACAATTGTTGATAAATTTCCTGGCTATTTTGTTGGAAGTAATGCGGATTTACCAATTGTTGGTGGTTCGATTTTAACCCATGAGCATTATCAAGGTGGGCGCCATCAGTTTCCGATGGAGAAGGCACCACTGATTCATAAGTTTCGCTTTGCAGGTTTTCCTGATGTGGAAGCAGGAATTGTTAAATGGCCGATGTCGGTTATTCGTTTACGTAGTTCGAATAGTATGCTTTTGGTTGAGCTTGCGGGGAAAATTCTAGCTAAATGGCAAAATTATAGTGATGAGCAAGTAAGTATTCGTGCTTTTTCAAANATTGTTAAATGGCCGATGTCGGTTATTCGTTTACGTAGTTCGAATAGTATGCTTTTGGTTGAGCTTGCGGGGAAAATTCTAGCTAAATGGCAAAATTATAGTGATGAGCAAGTAAGTATTCGTGCTTTTTCAAACAATACGCAGCATCATACCATTACACCGATTGCGCGCATGCATGATAATGAATATGAACTTGACCTAGTTTTACGAGATAACCAGACTTCAGAAGAATATCCAGATGGTATTTTTCACCCTCATCCCGATGTTCAGCACATTAAAAGGGAGAATATTGGCTTGATTGAAGTTATGGGCTTGGCAATTCTGCCACCACGATTGGTAGGTGAAATGACAGAAGTTAAAAAGTTTTTGCTTAAGCGGCCAAATCAAATTTCCAAAATCCACTTAGAGTGGGCGTCTGCGATAAAAGAAAAACACAACATAACCGCTGAAAATGTTAATCAGGTTTTGCAAGAGGAATTAGGGTTAGTTTTTGAGCGCGTTCTTGAAGATACAGGAGTGTTTAAGCAAACTGCTGCCGGTAAAGCAGCCTTTATGAGATTTATTGCTGAAGTTGGATTGGCTTAAGAAATTGCCACATCTTTTGAATTAATTGAAAATACAAAAAAACGCTACTTTTTAAAAGTAGCGTTTTTCGTTTTCAAACTTTGTTTTTATTTAAAAGCAAGAGCTCCCATTGGATCCCATGGAAGTAATTCGATTGGGTCCTTAGCGCCTTCGTCAAATTCTTTTTTCACGTCATCTGACAAGAATTTCTTGTTAATAACTGCTTGGTAAACAAATGAATCAAACCAAGCGTCACTCATAATGAAGTAACCCTTAAAGCCAGGCTTATCACCCCATGAGTTTTCAATCTTCCACTTAGTTGGTTTGCCGTTTACTAGATCAACACCAGTGATAACCATAGCGTGGTCCATCATGCTTTCACCTGAATCAAGCTTTTCAGCTTTTGACATTGATAAATCAACGTCAAATAATTCATCGCGTTTGTAAATGTTGGTATCAAGAAGACCAAGTTGTCTTTCAGAATCTTTGCTGACGTTAGAACCAAACCAAACAACTTCTCCTGATTCAAGTTGCTTAATGATTAAGTCTTTCATTTCGTCAATTTCTAAGTTAAGGTGACGAACTTGACGACCGCCAACAACGTTACCAAGGTATTCAACTGAAAATACTTTGTGGTAAGGTTTGTCATCAGTAGGTGAGTTGATAATTGAAACGTGATCTTCTAAGTTCATGCCAACGTACTTGTCAAAGAATGCCTTAGGAGTAAGATCTGCATCACGGTGGTAATTACCGTCATCATCTTTATATTCGAAATCAAATTTCTTTGGTGGAACGCCAAGAGAAACAGCCAAAACGCGGAAAACATCATTTAAGAATTCGTTCTTACGTTGTTGTACTTCATCTT
The DNA here is from genome assembly GCF_002837055.1 of Lactobacillus apis. Classification (GTDB taxonomy): domain Bacteria; phylum Bacillota; class Bacilli; order Lactobacillales; family Lactobacillaceae; genus Lactobacillus; species Lactobacillus apis. Next base: position 27,174 of record NZ_PDKP01000002.1, read on the forward strand.
CTGATTTACCACTGTTGACTAATTCACGTAATTCCAAACCGTCCTTACGTAGTAAAGTGTTTAAAGTGTCGTTTAAAGCACTTGAATTAGTTGCATTAGCAGTTTCTGGGTAAACAGATTTTGGTACGATACCATACTTTTCAATTAAGCCGCAAAGCATATCCCATTGACCACCATCTTGTTGTGGTGTTGCGAATAAGAAGCTTACCTTACGGTCACCAAGTGGCTTATCTGCTGAAGCAATTACATTTTCGAAGAACCAGTTTGATTTTTCAAACTTGTCCCAGAAGTTAGTGTAATTTTGCGATAATTCAAAATCCTTAACCTTGTATTCCTTTTGCAATGGGTGACGCATGGTGTTCAATGCTGAGAACATCCAGCAGCGACCTGATTGCTTTTGATCAGCTGGCTTACCAGTATCAATTTCAACTGAAAATGTTGGGGTAAGGTCAATTTGAGATTGTAAATTTTGACTAGCCTTGAAAATGCCGTTTTGTTGAGCAGCATGGCTAGCAATGTTAATACCAGGGTGCTTTGCTAGATCATCAGTATAATTGGCAATAGCATCATTTGTAATTTCTTTTGTCATTAATGTTATCCTCCTTAAGTTAATAACTACCATTTTATCCCATCTAGATTAACTAGTCTATTATAGGCTAAATGATTTTATGAATAAATTGTTAATTAATTGCTGCTGAGTGTTAAATTTTGAAAAACAAAAAGAAGCAATTATACTAATTAGTTGCTTGAGCGGGACGATGATACCAAATTTTATGAAACTCAGGGTGTTGCTGGAAATAGTCAATTACTAGCGGATCAAGAGGCCAAATTGGTAATTTGGTATTCTTGGCAAATTCCATTACTAAGGCCATATTTTTGTCCAGAACTGCTTCTTTGTTTTGGTTTGGGGCAATAAACATGTGGTTAATTACCCAAACTTTTCCGTCATTTCGCTCAATCTTGTCCATTGACCAGTGATAGATTAATTGCTCGTTATCATCGTATTCTTTAAAAAATTGGTGTGGATCATAGAAGGTAAACATTACTTTTTCTCCTGCTAAAAAATGGACTGCTTTTTCCAAATTTAATTATATAACTAGTTTTGCAATGTGAAACTAGAGGAACATATTTCTTTTAGCCAATAATATAAATTAGCGCTACAAATTTTTCCTACTTACAAGTTATAATGTTTATGATACTTTAACTGAAACAAAAAGTCTTTACCAGCCAAAGGAGAAAAAATGAACAGAACACGCGGCTTTGAAATCGTATCTAAATACCAGGATAAAGATATTACGCTACCGAGACGACAGACAACTGCTAGCGCAGGATATGACATTGAAGCGGCTCAAGACATGGTGATTCCGAGCATTTGGCGGTTAAACTTTGTCCGTATTTTCCGCCTGATTAGAAATGGGCATCAGCTCTATGAACCTGATTACGAAATGGCAGATAAAATAATTAAGCCATTTTTAATTCCTACTGGAGTCAAGGTCTATATGCCAGAAGATGAAGTGCTGATTTTGGCTAACCGGTCGTCAAATACTTTTAAAAGAAACTTGAGCTTACCCAACGGGATCGGTGTTATTGATGCAGACTACTATAATAATGATGCTAATGAGGGTGAGATTTTTGTTCAGGTACTTAATTATGGTGTTCGACCAATAAAGATTAAAAAGGGTGAGCGAATTGCTCAAGGAATTTTTATTCATTATTTGAGAACAGATGATGATGAGCCAGTCAGCCGCCAACGCGCTAATGGCTTTGGCTCAACTAACAAGGAGGAGTAAATGGCCAAAATTAAAACGAAATATAAGTGTCATTCCTGTGGCTATATTTCGGCTAGCTACTTAGGAAGGTGTCCTAATTGCGGTGCCTGGAATCAGTTTGAAAAAGAAACCGAAACTGTCCAAGCACATTCTGCAAAAGGTAGTCCAAGTAGACTAATTAAGAAAACTGGAATTAATGAACCAGTTAAAATTGAAGCCGTAAAGGCTGAAAAAGAGGAACGAATCCAAACAAGTATGGGTGAACTTAACCGTGTTCTTGGTGGTGGAATAGTTCCTGGCTCGCTTGTGTTAATTGGTGGAGACCCTGGAATTGGTAAGTCTACTTTAATGTTACAAATCATGAGTGAGCTATCCCAAAAGTTCAAAGTCCTATACGTTTCGGGAGAAGAATCGGCTAATCAAATCAAGTTGCGCGCAGATCGTCTAGGACTTGCTGCGAATGATATGTTGCTTTATCCAGAAACAGACATGGAAGACATTCGCCAGCAGATTGACACAATCAAGCCTGATTTTGTCGTAATTGACTCAATTCAAACAATGAATGAACCTAGTCTTGATTCAATGACGGGTTCCGCATCACAGGTTCGTGAAGTAACCAGCGAGTTAATGAAAATTGCTAAGATGGATGCAATTACGGTTTTCGTGATCGGTCATGTTACTAAGGAAGGTGCAATTGCTGGGCCTAAGATTTTGGAACACATGGTGGATACAGTTCTTTATTTTGAAGGTGATGAACACCATGCATACCGAATCTTGCATTCCGTAAAAAATCGGTTTGGAGCTGCTAACGAAATCGGTATGTTTGAAATGGTCAACAAAGGGTTGCAGGAAGTCACCAATCCATCTGCAATTTTTCTTGATGAGCGATTACCTAACTCAACGGGATCTGCGATTGTCGTCTCGCTTGAGGGAACAAGGCCGATTCTAGCGGAAATCCAAGCATTAGTTACACCGACCGCATTTGGCTACGCCAAAAGAACTACTGCTGGTATTGATTTCAACCGAGCAGGACTTTTGTTAGCCGTTTTGGAAAAGCGTGGCAACTTGATGCTACAAAATCAAGATGTTTATCTAACTGCTACCGGTGGTATTCGCTTGAATGAACCTGCAGTTGATTTGGCGGTAGTGATGGCGATTGCTTCAAGCTATAAAAACCAAGAAATTTTACCAACTGATTGCTTCGTGGGTGAGGTTGGTTTAACTGGTGAAGTTAGACGAGTTAACCAAATTGATGCGCGGATTAAAGAAGCAGCTAAAACAGGTTTTAAGCGAATTTTTATTCCTAAGCATAATATGCGCTCAAGCTTGCAAAATATGGGAATAGAAGTAATTCCTGTTTCAAGCATCCCCCAAGCGTTAAAATTGGTTTTGGCTTAAGGAAAGATTGAACTTTTCCGTTATTACGGGTAAACTAAAAATGTTTATATTTACTTTTTGAAAGAGGCATGAATTTTGGCAAAACAAAAAATTCGGGTAAGATATGCCCCAAGTCCAACAGGGCACTTACATATAGGTAATGCGCGAACTGCACTATTCAACTACTTGTTTGCGCGTCATAATAAAGGTACTTTTGTTTTAAGAATTGAAGATACTGACCAAAAACGTAATGTCGAAGGTGGTTCTAAATCACAAATGGAAAACTTACGTTGGTTAGGTATTGACTGGGATGAAGGTCCTGACAAGGGCGGCGATTTTGGCCCATATCGTCAATCTGAACGTAAAGATATCTATAATAAGTACATTCAACAACTGTTAGATGAAGGTAAAGCTTACTATTCATACAAAACAGAAGAAGAGCTTGAAGAACAACGTGAAGAGCAACGGGCAATGGGAATTGCTCCACACTATACTTACGAGTATGAAGGCCTGACTGCCGATGAAATTGCGCAAAAGCAAGAAGAGGCAAAGGCAAAGGGCTTAAAGCCAGTTGTGCGAATTCACATTCCTGAAATGGAAACATATTCTTGGGAAGATATCGTTAAGGGTCACTTAAGCTTTGAGTCTGACACAATTGGTGGCGATTTTGTTATCCAAAAACGTGATGGCATGCCAACTTACAACTTTGCAGTTGTTGTCGATGATCATTTAATGGAAATAACTCACGTTTTACGTGGGGATGATCACGTTTCTAACACACCTAAACAGCTTGCTGTTTATGAGGCATTAGGCTGGGAGCCACCTAAGTTTGGTCACATGACTTTAATTATCAATGCGGAAACTGGTAAGAAGTTATCTAAGCGTGAAGAAGACAAGTCAGTATTGCAGTTTATTGAGCAATACCGTGATTTAGGCTACCTACCAGATGCAATGTTTAACTTCATTACACTTCTTGGTTGGTCACCTGTTGGTGAAAACGAAATCTTTACTCAACGCGAATTGATTAAGCAATTTGATCCTGCTCGTTTATCAAATTCACCTGCGGCTTTTGACAGAAGAAAGTTAGAGTGGATTAACAACCAATACATCAAGAAGGCAGATCGTGATACTTTACTAGACTTAGCACTTAACAATTTACAAGAAGCTGGTTTAGTTGAAAAAGATCCAAACCCTGAAAAGATGGAATGGGTACGTCAATTAGTTAACATTTACTCTGTGCAAATGTCATATACTAAGCAAATTGTTGATTTAGCTAAGATTTTCTTTGACGCACCAAAAGATTTGAGCGATGAAGAAATTGACGAAATCCGCAAGGATGAAGCAAGACCTGTTATTGAAGAATTCAAGAAGCAAATTGATTTAATTCCTCGGTTTACTTCACCACAAATTATGAAGGCGGTTCAGGCAACTCGTCAGGAAACTGGCATTAAGGGTAGACGCCTATTCATGCCAATCAGAATCGCAACTACTAGATCAATGGTTGGCCCTGGAATTGGCGAAGCAATGGAGCTTTTGGGTAAAGAAAAAGTTCATGAGCACCTTGACTTAACCTTGAAACAAATGAGCGAAAACGGCTTATAATTTAATGCAATAAAAGAGCACCTATTTTTGATTGATAGGCGCTCTTTTGTTTTGCCGTTTTCCGATAAATTATTTTTTAAAAGCTAGAAACTACTATTGTTTCTGTTAGAATGGAGATAAAGTTTTAGAAAGGCAAGTTAGCCGTCGTGAAAATATATAATACTCTGACGAAAACTAAAGAAGAATTTCAACCAATTAACCCTGGGCAGATTACGATGTATGTCTGTGGCCCAACGGTTTACAATTACATTCACATCGGTAATGCACGAAGTGCAATCGCTTTTGACACCATTAGACGCTATTTTGAATACCGCGGGTATAAAGTTAATTATGTGTCTAACTTTACTGACGTTGACGATAAAATGATTAATGAAGCACGTGCCGAAGGCATTACTGTGCCCGAATTAGCTGATCGCTACATTGAAGCTTATGAAGAGGATACGGCCGCTTTAAATATCGAGCCCGCAACTAAGAATCCCCGTGCAACTAGTGAAATTGCCTCAATTATCAGTTTTATTGAAAAGCTAATTAAAAAAGGTTATGCTTATGAATCTGCTGGTGATGTTTATTATCGAGCAAAGAAATTTGCGCACTATGGTGAATTAAGTAGTAAGAACATTGCTGAATTAGAAGAGGGCGCTTCGGAACACGTTAACGAGGAAGAACAGAATCGTAAAGAAGATCCAATTGATTTTGCCCTTTGGAAAAAGCAAAAACAGCCTGATGAAATTGCCTGGGAGTCTCCTTGGGGCAAGGGACGGCCAGGCTGGCATATCGAATGTTCCGTCATGTCAACCAAATACTTGGGCGATACAATTGACATTCATGGTGGTGGACAAGATCTTGAATTTCCACATCATGAAAATGAAATTGCTCAGAGTGAAGCCGCTACAGGTAAAAAATTTGTTCATTATTGGATGCATAACGGTTTTGTTACTGTAGGTGCTGATCAGGAAAAAATGTCGAAGTCGTTACATAATTTTGTAACGGTTCATGAAATTTTGAAGGAAGTTGATCCGCAGGTTCTTCGTTTCTTCATGGCCAGTGTTCAGTATCGGCGTCAGATTAACTATTCAGAAGAAAACCTTAAGCAAGCACAGATTATTTTGCAGCGTTTTAAGAACACGTTGATCAACTTAAATTATCGTTTAAAAGACGACACTTCTAATGTTGAAGACGCTAATTTACGTGAAATTTTGGCTAAAACGGAAGCAGATTTTGTTACCGCAATGGATGATGACTTTAACGTTCAAAACGCTTTAACAGCAATTTATGATTTATTACCAGTGTTAAATGCCAATATTGCGGCTGAAAGTGTCGATAAAGAAGCATTAACAAAAGCGCAAGTTTTATTAACAGAATGGTTGGGTATCTTTGGTATTGATACCGCCAAGTTGATTAAGCAAAATGAGACGCAAGGTGATGATGAAATTGTTGCCTTGGTTGAGCAGCGTGATGAAGCAAGAAAGAACAAAGACTGGGCTAAAAGTGATCAGTTGCGTGATCAATTAAAACAAATGGGAGTAATCATTGAAGATACTCCACAAGGAACAAGGTGGATTCGTGAGTAATAGTAAAAAGTTGGTCGAAAACGAAATTAATCCAGATACATTAAACGGGCAGACGTTAGCCTATTTAGGGGATGCTGTTTATGAAGTTGATATTCGGCGGCATTTAGTTAAATGTGGCATTGTTAAGCCACAAGCCTTGCAGCTAAGAGCAACACATTATGTGTCAGCCAAGGCTCAAGCGGCTTTGATTACTAAGATGCAGGAAGATGGCTTATTGAGTGAGGATGAACTAGCAACTTTTCGTCGCGGTCGTAATTCCAAAACTTATAGCAAGGCCAAGAATACTAGTTTAGCCACATACCAATTGTCGACAGGATTTGAAGCAGTTTGGGGCTATTTGGAATTACTTGGTAAAAGAAAGCGGCTTCAAGAATTAACTTCTTGGTGCATTGAAACAGTGGAGAATGGTGGCATTGATGAATATGACTTCAAATGATAGTGATTTTGTTTTCGGTAGACATGCTGGAATTGATTTTTTAAAAACGCAGGATGCTGGCAGAATCAATAAGGTTTTTTTGCAACAAGGTGTGCAGGAAAGCTTTGCAGATGAAGTGTTCGGTTTGGCAAGGGAAAAAGGAATTGTTGTTCAAACTGTTCCTAAAAATAAGCTTGATCGCCTAGTTCAAGGCGGCAATCATCAGGGACTTGTTCTGACTGTTGCTAGTTTTGAATATGCGGATTTGGATGATTTGCTTGATCAATTTGATCAAGAGGAGAAACAACCATTTTTGTTAATGCTTGATTCAATTGAAGATCCGCACAACCTGGGCTCGATTTTGAGAACAGCTGATGCAACTGGGGTCGATGCAATCATTATCCCGAAAAGACACGCAACGGGTTTGACGTCTGTTGTGGCTAAAACCTCAACTGGTGCGATTGATTACGTTCCGGTTGCCCGCGTTAATAACCTTGTACAAACTAGTCAAATGTTGAAAAAACGCGGTTACTGGCTTTTTGGCACAGATATGGACGGAACAGACTATCGTCAGTGGGATAGCAATGGTAAAACTGTTCTTGTAATCGGAAATGAGGGTAAAGGCATTTCTCGCTTACTGAAAGAGCAAATGGATCAAATGATTACTTTGCCAATGGTTGGCCATGTGCAATCTCTCAATGCAAGTGTTGCAACTGGTGTTTTGCTATATCAAATGCTGGATACTAGAAATCATCATAAATAAAAAGTTAAATGGGTGCCCATACAAAATGTGCGCTCATTTTTTTTTGCAAATTTTGTTCTGACAACCTAAAGTGAATTTTGCTGTTATTAACCGTTACATTTACCTGTTAGTGAAAAATTTAAACATTGGTTCGTTTAAATTGAATTTTGCTTCTCAGTATTCTTTAGCTCAGATATCAACTAAAGGAGAATAGCAATATGGCTAAAATAGAAGTAGCAAGGGAAGAAACAGAGTTAATTATGCAAATCAAAAGTGGACAGACTGATGCACTACGTAAGCTTTGCTTTTTGTATCGTCCACTAATTACGAATATTAAGAAAAAATATCATCTTCGCTCTTACGATAATCAGGATTGGGATCAGGATGCGATGATCATTTGTTATTTAGCTGTGAAAGATTTTGACCCAAAAAAGGGAAATTTCGCTAGCTATTACAAAGTTCGGCTGGTAAATCATGCCAATACGCTTCTTAGACGTGAAATGGCATACCGCAGAAAGGCTTGGGCCAAAGCAATTTCTTTTGAAGCAGCAGCTACTAAAGGAATGAATCCTATTCGGCGGCCAGAAACTTTTTTACCAGAAGTGCCGCTAAGCATAAAACTAGCTGAATTAGTCAACAAGCTATCGATTTTAGAAGTTACGGCTTTATTAATTATTCTCGGACTTTGTCAACAAGAACAGATAATTAAAGATTGGCAAATTTTGCCAATGACCTTAGTAAGGGCACGCTCGCGTCTGCTGCAAAAAGCACGGTTAATTTTATTAGACTCTGTTTAATAGAAAATGATGAGAATTTAGCGTATAATTAATAACTGTAGAATTATTTTATAGGAGGTAGATTAAGATGGCAGAAGATGTTATCAAGACTGCATTGTTAGATCGTCACATGAAAGAGGTTTTTGACTGGAGTGATTCAGACATGCCAGTTAGGGATGCTCTTTGGGACTATTTCATGGAAAAGAATGGTAGAGATACCATGAAGACGGAAGAAGATATGCTTCCGTTCCTTGATTATTCTGACGATAAAATCGAATCCTTCGTAAATGAAAATCTTAAGAAGTAAATCCGACTATTACAATGTTCTACGCCCGGTGGTTACGCTTTTGTTTGACCACCAAAAACAGCTGCTTATAAGTAGCTGCTTTTTATTTAAAGAGAAAAATTGACTTGAATTTTAGGGCAATTATTAAATGAATTGCTTATACCTGTATTTTTTGCTAAAATACAATAGTTTGGAAGTGAGATTATGGCAGTGAAAAAAGCATCATTAGCTTGCAGCGTATGCGGCTCGCGTAACTACTCAATCACCGCAGGCAAGAATCGCACGAAGCGGCTTGAATTGAATAAATTTTGTAAACATTGTGGCAAAATGACATTACACAAGGAAACGAGGTAAATTGAATGATTAAGTTTTTTAAGAGCGTAGCACACGAAATGCACTTGGTAACATGGCCAACAGCTAAACAAAACCGTCATGATACTGGAACAGTCATTACTACTTCAGTTTTATTCGCCTTGTTTCTAGGAGTGTTAGACTACTTATTCAGCGTTTTAACACAAATGTTCATGTAAATAGAAATGAAATTCTATTCGTGATATAATAAATAAAGTTAAAGAAAAAACCTCTGAGTGGAGGTTTTTTTGTTTGCCAAAATAAAAGGAGAAATTTGTAATGGTTGAAACAACAAAGAAGCAATGGTACGTGCTTCATACTTATTCAGGATACGAAGATAAGGTTAGATCTGACTTGTTATCGCGTGCACAAAGCATGGGGATGCAAGATTATATCTTTCGGGTAATGGTTCCTGAACAAGAAAAAATCGAGAAGGTCAACGACAAGAAAAAAGAAGTTGAAGAAAAAATCTTCCCTGGTTACGTATTAGTTGAAATGGTCATGACTGACGAAAGTTGGTTCGTTGTTCGAAATACACCTAACGTAACTGGATTTGTTGGTTCACACGGTGGTGGTTCTAAGCCATCGCCACTTCTTGAAGAAGAAGTTAATCGTCTGTTGCGTCAACAAGGGGAACCTGCAAAACGTCCTCAAGTTGATTACGAAGTTGGAGAAACTGTCACTATTATTGATGGTGCATTTAACGGCGTTGAAGGTAAGATTACTGAAATTCAACCTGATAAATACAAGTTATTTGTTTCAGTTGATATGTTTGGCCGTGCAACTACAACCGAGCTTGACTACGATCAAGTAGAAAAAATTAGCTAAACTTTTACGAGAGATTGCAAATTTAAAAAAACGATGGTACCATATTAAAGTACTTTTATTATTGTGGGAGGAAAAGTAGGTAACTTTTCCATTTTAACCACGCACGGAATCAAGGAGGTTTTGACCGTGGCAAAAAAAGTTATTAACGTTGTCAAATTACAAATACCAGCTGGTGCTGCAACACCCGCTCCTCCAGTTGGTCCTGCTTTAGGTCAAGCAGGAATTAACATTGTAGGTTTTACTAAGGACTTCAATGCTAGAACTGCTGACCAAAAAGGCATGATTATTCCTGTAGTCATCACAGTTTATGAAGACCGTTCATTCGAATTCATAACTAAGACTCCACCAGCTCCAGTTCTTTTGAAGCAAGCTGCTAAGATCGACAAGGCATCCGGTGAACCTAACACCAAGAAAGTTGGTAAGGTAACTAAGGATCAAGTTAAGGAAATCGCTGAAACAAAGATGAAGGACCTTAACGCTGCAGATGTTGAAGCTGCTATGCGAATGATCGAAGGTACTGCTAGAAGCATGGGTATCGAAGTCGAAGACTAATCCTGTTATTTATAACAATTTAGGTGGGAGAGTTTGAGGCTCGTTTGACCACATATTAAGGAGGAAATCACATGCCAAAGCATGGTAAAAAATATTTAGAAGCTGCTAAAAAAGTAGATTCAAAGAAATTATATTCAGTTGCTGAAGCAATTAAGTTAGTTAAAGAAACTTCATATGCTGGTTTTGATGCATCAGTTGAAGTTTCATACAACTTAGGCGTTGACCCTAAGCAAGCAGACCAACAAATTCGTGGCTCACTTGTTTTACCAAACGGTACTGGTAAGACCCAANGTAACTAAGGATCAAGTTAAGGAAATCGCTGAAACAAAGATGAAGGACCTTAACGCTGCAGATGTTGAAGCTGCTATGCGAATGATCGAAGGTACTGCTAGAAGCATGGGTATCGAAGTCGAAGACTAATCCTGTTATTTATAACAATTTAGGTGGGAGAGTTTGAGGCTCGTTTGACCACATATTAAGGAGGAAATCACATGCCAAAGCATGGTAAAAAATATTTAGAAGCTGCTAAAAAAGTAGATTCAAAGAAATTATATTCAGTTGCTGAAGCAATTAAGTTAGTTAAAGAAACTTCATATGCTGGTTTTGATGCATCAGTTGAAGTTTCATACAACTTAGGCGTTGACCCTAAGCAAGCAGACCAACAAATTCGTGGCTCACTTGTTTTACCAAACGGTACTGGTAAGACCCAAAAGGTTATTGTCTTTGCCGAAGGTGCTCAAGCTGAACAAGCTAAGGCTGCTGGTGCTGACGAAGTTGGTTCTGACGACTTAGTAGAAAAAGTTCAAAACGGTTACTTAGACTTTGACGTTGTTGTTGCAACACCAACAATGATGGCTAAAGTTGGTCGTTTGGGTCGTGTGCTTGGACCTAAAGGTTTAATGCCAAACCCTAAGACCGGTACTGTAACAATGGACATCGAAAAAGCCGTTAAGAACGTTAAGGCTGGTCAAGTTGAATACCGTGTTGACCGTCAAGCAGCTATTCATACTGCTATCGGCAAGGTATCATTTACTGATGAACAATTAATTGAGAACTTTGATGCTCTACGTGACGTGATTTTACGTGCACGTCCATCAGCTGCTAAGGGCCAATACATCAAGAGCGTTGCAGTTGCTGCAACCTTTGGTCCTGGGATCAAGCTTGACCCATTAAACTTGGATTAAGGATTAATTCGAAGAAAATAGGAAAGCAACTCTGCTACACGCGCGAGTTGCTTTTTTTATCGACTTTTTGACCTTAAATATTTATCAATTGCAAGATATTTGTTAAACTAAGCATAATCCTATTGTCAAATTGAGGAAAATACAATGCGTAAAGAGAATGTGAGCAAATTGCTGGTAGTCCTTTTGGTTGTGCCGCTGTTTTTAGTGGGTTGCGGTCAAAGTAAGGAAAAGATTACCATTGTTGGATCCAGTGCTTTGCAACCATTGATTGAGCAAGCTGGTAATGACTATCATCTGGCTCATCTTGATAGTAATATCGTTGTTCAAGGCGGTGGTTCAGGAACAGGACTTAGCCAAGTTCAAGCGGGTGCAGTTCAAGTAGGAACATCCGATGTTTTTGCTGAAACCCAAAAAGGAATTGATGAAAAGAAGCTGCAGGACTATCCTGTTGCGATTGTTGGAATTGTTCCAATTGCCAATAAAGGTGTCGGTGTTAAGAACTTATCCAAGAAGCAACTAGCTGCCATTTTTACGGGAAAAATAACTAATTGGCGACAAGTTGGTGGTAAAAACTTGCCAATCATTGTGATTAACCGTTCTCGTGGTAGTGGTACAAGAACAACCTTTGAAGATCTGATTTTAAATGGTAAGGATGCTGTCAATTCGCAGGAACAGGATTCTAACGGAACGGTTAAAAAGATTGTTAATTCTACACCAGGAACAATTTCATATATTTCATTTCCGTATGCAAATGATGAGAACATTCAGAAAATCAGTATAGATCATGTTCAACCAATCAATAAGAACATACCAACTAATAAGTGGTCACTTTGGTCATATGAACACATGTACACTAAAGGTAAGCCTAACAAGGCAACTGCTAAGTTTATTAACTATGTCTTAAGTAAAAAGGTACAAAGAGATTTAGTACCTAAAATTGGCTATCTAAGTATTCATGAAATGAAAGTTTCGCGCGATAGTGAAAATAAAGTTACGAAAATAGGTAATTAGTATGTCAAAAAAAGAACAAGACTTGCAGGAAGTTGTTGAACAAGCAATTGCTCAACAAAAAGTTCCTCACGTCAAAATTAAGGGGATTGATCCGCATAGTATTGATATTGCGCGGTTAACTAAACCTTCTAAGGAAACCAGACAAGAACGCTGGGGCAAAGGTTTAACTGCTTTAGCAATTTTACTAATCGGTATTTTGATTGTCTCCATTATTGGTTTTGTTGGTAGTCATGGTTTAGCAACCTTTTTTACTGATAAAGTTAACATCTTTCATTTTCTGTTCTCAACTGATTGGAATCCAAGTGCTGGTCCTAATCACGTTGGTGCTGCGGCAATGATTGTTACTTCTTTTGCAGTTACGTTGCTTGCAGCCCTTATTGCTACTCCATTTGCAATCGCAGTAGCACTCTTTATGACTGAATACGAATCAGGCAAGAAAGCAAACCTTCTGCAATCAGTTATGGAACTACTTGTTGGTATTCCATCAGTTGTATATGGGTTCTTGGGTTTAACTGTTGTTGTTCCCGCTGTTAGAACTGTCTTTGGTGGAACAGGTTTTGGTATTTTGACGGCCACCTTAATTCTTTTTGTTATGGTGTTACCAACAATCACTTCTTTAACAGTTGACGCCTTTAAGGCAGTTCCAAAGGAGCTACGTAAATCTTCTGCTGCGCTAGGAGCAACGCAATGGCAAACTATTTACCATGTCGTTCTAAGAGCTGCTCGAGCACGTATTATGACAGCGATTATTTTCGGAATGGCGCGTGCCTTTGGTGAAGCCTTAGCTGTTCAGATGGCGATTGGTAATGCAGTCTTAATGCCTTACAACTTGGTTAGTCCAGCAGCAACCTTAACTAGTCAATTAACTAGTCAAATGGGTAATACAGTTATGGGCACATTGCCTAACAATGCATTATGGAGTTTGGCATTACTACTATTAATAATGTCGTTAGTGTTCAACTTCTTAGTACACTTAATTGGAAAGAAGAGTTAGTAGCAAAATGAATTCAAAGAGAAATGATCGTATCGCTACTGGCGTAATCTATTTGCTAGTTGGCATCGTAATCCTACTTTTGGTTGGTATTATTGGAAACATCTTGATTTCCGGTGTACCACACTTATCATGGCACTTTTTGACCTCTGCTTCTTCTTCATTTGAAGCTGGCGGGGGAATAAGAGATCAACTGTTTAATTCACTCTATTTGTTGATTTTAACTTTATTGATCTCACTACCAATTGCTTTGGGTGCAGCAATCTACTTAGCTGAATATGCAAAGGACAATTGGGTAACCCAATTAATTAGAACTACGATAGAAATTCTTAGTTCACTTCCTTCAATCGTTGTTGGGCTTTTTGGCTATTTACTGTTTGTTGTTCAATTTGGTCTCGGCTTTTCAATTATTGCCGGTGCGTTAGCGCTAACCTTTTTTAATTTGCCAATTTTGACCAGTAACATTGAAGAAGCAATTAAAGGTGTGCCACAAACCCAGCGTGAAGCTGGTTGGGCACTTGGCTTATCTAACTGGAAAACAATCCGCGGCATTGTTTTGCCTGCGGCACTTCCAGGCATTATCACGGGTATCATCCTAAGTGCTGGACGCGTTTTCGGTGAGGCAGCTGCTTTAATTTATACTGCAGGACAAAGTGGTTCAACTGTTGATTATTCTAATTGGAATATGTTCAGTCCAACCAGCTTTTTAAACGTGATGCGTCCGGCTGAGACTTTGGCTGTCCATATCTGGAAAGTTAATACTGAAGGAATCATTCCCGATGTTACAGTCGTTTCAGCTGCTACTTCTGCCTTATTGGTTATTGTAGTCATTATCTTTAATTTTGGCGCTCGTGCGTTGGGTAATTGGTTATACAATCGCTTGACCGCCGCTAAAATTAAATAAGGAAAATTCTATGGAAAATTGGCAAACTCAAAAGACTTACATTAAGACTTTTAAAGACGAAGATTGTGCTATTTACACTGAGGACTTAAGTGTTTTTTATGGCGGTACAATTCAAAAATTATTTGATGTAAGTCTAGGATTTAAGAAAAACACGATTACAGCACTAATTGGTGCTTCAGGTTCAGGGAAATCAACTTTTTTACGATCGTTAAATCGCATGAATGACCGTGTAGCGCGTGTAGATGGCAAGATTATGTTTCATGATCTTGATGTAAATCAGCAGAAAATCAATGTTTATGAATTGCGCAAGGCGATTGGGATGGTCTTTCAAAAGCCTAACCCGTTTCCTAAGTCAATCAGGGAAAATATAACATATGCGCTAAAGGCTAATGGTCAACAGGACAAACAAAAGCTTGATCAAATTGTTGAAGAGAGTTTGCGAGCTGCTGCATTGTGGGATGAAGTTAAAGATAAACTTGATAAAAGTGCCTTAGCTCTTTCTGGCGGGCAGCAGCAGCGTTTGTGTATTGCACGGGCAATTGCACTCAAACCCGAAATTCTGCTCTTAGATGAGCCAGCAAGTGCGCTAGATCCAGTTTCAACTGCTAAGTTGGAGGATACTTTAAAGCAATTGCGCAAGAAGTACACGATGGTAATGGTTACGCACAATATGCAGCAAGCATCCAGAATCAGTGAGTACACTGCTTTCTTTCATTTGGGGCATGCACTTGAATATGATACGACTACAAATATTTTCACTAATCCACAAGGTGAGATTACTGAAAAGTACATTCAAGGTAGTTTTGGCTAAAGGAGCGATCATATGACAAATATTATGGAGGCCCAAAACGTCAAATTAAGTTATGGCAAATTTGAGGCGTTGCATGGCATCAGTCTTAACTTTCCAGAAAAGCAGTTAACAGCTTTGATTGGTCCGTCAGGATGCGGAAAATCAACCTTTTTAAGATGCTTGAACCGCATGAATGATGACATTGATAATATCAACATTACAGGTAAGATTTTGCTTGAAGGTAAAGATATTTATCGTGCCAAACTCGATTTAGTTGCATTACGTAAAAAAGTGGGAATGGTTTTTCAACAACCTACCCCCTTTCCTTTTCCTGTCTACGACAATGTTGCCTATGGCTTGAGAGTTGCAGGAGTTAAGGATAAGCAATTAATTGATCAACGAGTTGAAGAGAGCTTGAAGCAGGCGGCGATTTGGGATGAAACCAAGGATAACTTGCAGCGGAATGCTCAGGAATTTTCTGGAGGACAACAGCAACGAATCTGTATCGCACGTGCGTTAGCTGTTAGACCAGAAGTGGTTTTACTCGATGAGCCGACCTCAGCGCTTGATCCAATCTCAAGTGCTGAAATTGAAGAAACTTTGATGGGCTTAAAAAAGAAATATACATTCATTATGGTTACACACAACTTGCAACAAGCGAGTCGTGTTTCTGATCAGGTTGCTTTTCTAATGGATGGTGAGTTGATTGAGTCTGGGCCAACCGAGCAAATGTTTTTGGCCCCTAAGAAGGAAATAACTAGTAATTATCTTAATGGTCGTTTTGGCTAAATTTGGAGGTGGATTATGCACGAAATATTTTTGGATGAGCTGAAAAAGTTAAATACACAATTTATGGAAATGGGAGTCCAAGTCAATGAATTAATTGACAAGGGTACGCGTTCTTTTGTCGATCATAATAAAAAGATGGCTCAAGAAATGATTGAACAAGATAAGATTGTTGCTAAAGAAGCAATTACAATCGAAAAAAAGGCACTTGACCTGATGGCATTGCAACAGCCAGTTGCGACTGACTTCCGTGTGGTAATCAGTATTTTAAAAGCAACTACCGACTTAGAACGAATTGGTGAGAATGCCAATAGTATTGCCGTTGAAACAGTTAGAGTGAAGGGTAATCCTCGTATTCCTGATGTTGAGGAAATCATTTCACGAATGACACACCAAGTGCGGACCATGTTAATCAAAGTATTGACAGCATATGTTCAAGACGATGAGAAGACTGCTCGTGAAATGCTTGATGGGCATGCAGATGTTCACTATGACTATCGTAAGGCCAGAAAAATGATTATTGATGGTGTCAAAAAAGATCCTAATGTTGCTGTTGCTTCAGCAAGTTACTTTGTCATCATTCGTTTGTTAGAACGAATCAGTGATCACATTGTTAACTTAGCAAGTTGGGTTATTTACAAGTCTTCCGGTGATTTATTTGAATTAATCAATTCAGAGAAGGAAACTTCTTCTGAAAAGGAAATCAAGGAAGAGGTCCCAAAGAAGAGCAAAAAGACTAAAAAGAAATAAAGCTTAAAAGGAACTATTTACAGTAGTTCCTTTTTATTAGCAGAATTATTGCTTGCATTTAAAAAGTAACCCTGCTATAGTTATTAAAGTGAATTCTACCTAAGACTCGGGTGGTTAACGCCTTAATATCCCGCCGAGGCCAGAAGATTATGAAGATTTCAAATGCTCCATGTCTTTGTTGGCATGGAGTTTTTTAGGCCTTATAGAATTTATCAAAAAAATTAACGGAGGTGAATTCGATTGAGTAAAGCTGCTATTGCTGAAAAAGAAAAGTTCGTTGATGCGTTTGCTGAAGAGCTTAAAGCTGCAAAAGCTGTCTTGGTAATTAACTATCTTGGTTTAACTGTTGAAGAAGTTACTAACATGCGTAAGGAACTTCGTGATAACGGTGTTAAGATGAAGGTTGTCAAGAACACTTATCTAAGACGTGCTGCTGTTAAGGCTGGCATTGAAGGCCTTGAAGATACTTTTGTTGGACCTACAGCTGTTGTTTATACTGATAATGCTGATGACATCACTGAACCAGCTCGTATTGTTTCAAAATACGAAGATGACTTTGAAGTTATTGACATTAAGGGTGGTGTGCTTGAAGGTAAGGTAACTTCTAAAGAAGATATCAAAGCTCTTGCTGCTATTCCAGGACGCGAAGGATTACTATCAATGCTTGTTTCTGTATTACAAGCACCTGTACGTAACGTCGCATATGCTATTAACGCTGTTGCAGATTCAAAAGATGAATCTGCTGAATAATATAATGTAATTTATATCTAATAAAAATATTTCGGAGGATATATAAATATGGCTTTAGATACTGAAAAGATTATTGAAGATTTAAAAAATGCTTCAATTCTTGAATTAAACGACCTTGTAAAGGCTATTGAAGATGAATTTGGCGTTTCTGCTGCTGCACCAGTTGCTGCTGCAGGTGCTGCCGGTGGTGAAGCTGCTGCTAAGTCAAGCTACGATGTTGAATTAACAGAAGCTGGTCAAGAAAAGGTTAAAGTTATTAAGGTTGTTCGTGACCTTACTGGACTTGGCCTTAAGGACTCAAAGGACCTTGTTGATGGTGCTCCTAAGAACGTTAAAGAAGGCGTTTCTGAAGATGAAGCTAACGACATCAAGGCTAAGCTTGAAGAAGTTGGTGCTTCAGTAACTTTGAAATAGTTACAGTCCAACTGGACAAGCTAAATAGAAAAAGCGTAATCCCAATATGTTTGGGGTTGCGCTTTTTTGTTTGTAAAAATATAAACTTTTATAATTAGGATAATCTAGTCAGCTTAATTTTTAAAATAATTAATCATAATCATTAGTTTGTAATATAATTGGATTTATAGTAAAAGTATACAAAACAGTTAGTGTATTTGTATTTACTAGGAGTTTTTTTATTAAAAATAATCAAGAATGGAGAAAACTAATGAGAAAAAGCAAATGTCGCCAAGCTTTAACAGCACTTGTGGCAATTACAAGTTTGGGAAGCTGCCTAGCATTAAATGCAGAGCTTTCAGAAGCTAAAACGGTAACTGGTATAACTGAGCTAACTGTTCCGGCCGCAAAGATAGGCCGTATTACCAAAAAGACAAGTTTGTATAATGGAAAAGGCCGCAAAATAAAAAAATCAACCTTAAAAAAGGGTGGAAAATTAGCATTAGTTGGTAAAGTAAAGATTAATAAGAAGAAGTACTATAGGGTTGGCTACAATAAATATGTTTTAGCTAAGTATGTAACTATTATCAAGCCAACACCACAACAAGATACTACCAACCCAAGTACAAGCACACCTATAACACCAACTACACCGAAGACACCAAGTAAGTCTAGGGATGATGCGGTAAGCAATTTTTCAATTTCTGATTTTAGAAAAGCATTTTTGGATGGTTTAAATGCTGAAAGGGCAGATCGCGGCCTTTCACCGGTAACAGAGGATTCTCACTACGATGAAGTAGTTCAGGAACGAACAAAGCTGTTGCCAAATAATTTTTCTCACTTTGACTCAAACAATAAGTTCATTCTTGAAAAGTGCTTTGAAGATGCAAATATTAAAAGTGCAAGTGTTGCAGAATGTATCGCAATGTTCCCATGGGGCGCAAGTGTTGACCATTCTACTAATGAGCTAGTCCAAGAAAAGAATGCTTCAAGTGCTTTAGTTGCTCAGGGGATGCTTTACGAATATATTTATAACGATGCAGCTTCAAATTGGGGTCACCGTGATATCTTGCTAAATCCAAAAGACAAGACGATTGGTTTGGGTGCAGTTATCGGACAAAGTGATAAAATTTATTCATCTGTAGGAGTTACTTATTAAATAAGTCAATAGTGAAATAGGCTTTTTGTTCTTTCTAATTTGCAAAAGTAAAATGGTTCGTTAAAATTATTTACAGTAAAACTGTTTAAAAAAGAAACGAGTAAATAATGAGTGACCAAGAAAATCAAATGTATTATGCTGCTAATCCTACAGCTAAACATGACGAGCATATAATTGATTATCAGATAAACAATATTGATCTAAAATTTACAACAGATGCAGGCGTTTTTTCAAAAATGCGTGTAGATTATGGCTCAGGTGTTTTAATCAAACAAATGGCCGAAGTTGATTTCCCAAGTAGTAACATCTTAGACGTTGGTGCTGGCTATGGTCCGATTGGCCTCTTTGCAGCCAAGTTTTGGCCTGAGCAAACTGTTGATTTAGTTGATGTAAATGAACGTGGTCTTAACTTGGCAGCCCAAAATGCTGAACTGAATGGCATTACTAATGTTAATATCTACAAATCGGATGTGTATGATGAAGTTCCCAGTGAACGGAAATTTGGTTTGATTGTTACCAACCCTCCAATTCGGGCAGGGAAAAAGGTTGTTTCAAGTATTTTAGCTGGTGCAAAGGACCATTTAGTTGAAGATGGTGTTTTACTGGTCGTTATCCAGAAAAAGCAGGGAGAACCAAGCGTACGTAAATTGCTGAAAGAAACTTTTGGCAACTGCACAATTCTAATTCGTGATAAGGGTTACTACGTTTTGCAGGCGGTGAATCCCTAATGTCTTTTTCAAGTGAAGAAAAGAAAAAATACATGCAGTTAGCTTTTGAACAGGCTCGAAAAGCTGAGGCAAAAGGAGAAGTTCCGATTGGTGCAATTTTGGTTGACCCTGAAGGACAGGTAATTGGTGAGGGTTATAATCGTAGAGAGCTTGATCAAGATGCAACCCAGCATGCTGAAATGATGGCAATCCGGCAGGGATGTGAAAAACTAAAAACTTGGCGTCTGCTTGATTGCAGTCTTTTTATAACTTTGGAACCATGCCCAATGTGTGCAGGGGCAATCATTAATTCTAGAATAAAAAACGTCTTCTATGGTGCGCTTGATCCTAAGGCAGGTGCTGCTGGGAGCGTGGTTAACTTGTTTGAAGTGAACAAGTTTAATCATCATCCCAATGTAATTCGAGGCTTATACCGAGATGAAGCAAGTCAGATGCTCAAGTCCTTTTTCAGGGAGATCAGAAACAAGCAAAAAGAAGCTAAAAAGGGAATGGAAAATAGCAAAAATTCTGTAAATTAGTGGAAAAAAATCTCAAAGTACGTTAGTATATCTATTGGGCAATGTTTGGCTTCCAAAGCGTGTCAGGACCGGAAGGTAGCAGCACTAAGGTCGTTCAGGCATGTGCCTTTTATTAGACATTAACAAACTCTTAACTCTTTCAAAGAGTTAAGAGTTTTTTACTAGAGAAAGATAAATCAATGGCTTATCAAGCGTTATACCGCAAATGGCGACCACGCACTTTTGACAGTGTTATCGGTCAAGAAGATATTACAAATACTTTAAAAAATGCGATTAAGCGCGGCACGATTTCACATGCTTTTTTATTTGCAGGACCGCGCGGTACAGGTAAGACTTCGTGTGCCAAGATTTTTGCCAAGGCACTTAACTGTACTAACCTTCAAGATGGTGAACCATGCAATGAGTGTGAAAATTGTCTTGCTGCTGATAAGGGCGCAATGGCTGATATCATGGAAATTGATGCGGCCTCGAATAATGGGGTCGATGAAATCCGTGAGATACGTGATAAGGTTAAATACGCTCCGACTCAGGGGAAATACAAAGTCTACATTATCGATGAGGTTCATATGCTTTCAATGGGAGCATTTAATGCTCTATTGAAGACTTTGGAAGAGCCACCTGAGCATGTTGTCTTTATTTTAGCGACTACTGAATTACAAAAAGTCCCAGCTACAATTATTTCTAGAACGCAGCGCTATAACTTTAAGCGAATTTCGCAAGCTGACCTTGAAAAGAGAATGAAGTATATCCTTGATCAAGAAAATATCAAATATGATGATAAAGCACTTGCTGTAATCGCCGAAGTAGCTGACGGTGGGATGAGGGATGCTCTTAGTATCCTTGATCAATTGCTCAGTTATGAAAATGATTCGGTTGAGTACGATGCGGCACTTGAAATCACAGGCTTTGCTGCTAAAGAAAAAATTGAACAGATTTTATTAGCAATTTTAAATAAAGATGCAAGCCAAGCTCTTGCTTTAGCCCAGACAGAATTGCAGAATGGTGCGAGCTCAAAAAATATATTAGATGAGTTAATTGATATGGCCACGAACGCTTTGATTTTGCTAAAAGCTGGTGGTGAAAATAAAAGTAACTTTTTAAGTCAGGATTTCGTTGAGCAGATTAAGGATATTCCTGAACAACGCTACTTTAATTTAATTGCATCTGCCAACACTGCGCTAAATGATTTGCGGTATACTAATCAGCAGCAAATTCCCTTAGAGGTCTTCTTGGTTGAAAGTACCAATCAGGAAGTAGCGCCAACCACTGCAGCCGCGCCAGCTACTTCTCCAGTAGTAGAAAAGCAGGCAGCTGATGGTCAAGAACTGCAAGCTGAAGTAACTGCGCTTAAAAAGCAAGTGGTTGAATTAACTGAAAAAATTGCTAAGCTTGGTAAAACGCAAAACGTAAACAGCGACCGCATTTTCCACCTTGATACTGAAATATCAAATGTAGGTAAAATGTCCCAACCTTCTGAAGAAGCTGCTAAACCTAAAAATCATAAAAAGAAGGTTCGCAACGATCAACACGCAGACGAGCAGAATCGCAAACAGGTCTATCATGTTTTGGAAAATGCTACTAAAAAAGATCTACAAGCAATCAAAGATGTATGGCCAGATTTGCAATCTGTTTTAGCTGTTTCTCAGCGAGCACTTCTTGATGTGCTTGAGCCTGTGGCGGCTAGTCAGGATCAGGTAGTGATGAAATGCAAATATGCGCTTTGGTTTGAAAAAGCTAGCTCTGATGATGATCTGCTCGATATTTTGACTGATCAGATTGCGAAATTTACTAAGCACGAGTACCAAATTGTGCTTGTTCCGGATAAGGACTGGTTCACAGTTCGGAAGGAATTTTTACAATCGCACAGGGATGAACTACTTAAACGGCAGAAAAAATCTGGTATTGAAGAGCCGGAAGCAGAGGAACCAGTGCAAGAGAATAACGATGAAGTTGTTCAAAAAGCGAAAGACTTATTTGGTGACGCTGTTAATATTAAGGATTAAAATTTAAAGGAGAAAAATAATGAGTAAAAGACCTAATTTTGGTGGTATGGGCGGCATGAACATGCAACAAATGATGAAACAAGCTAAAAAGTTGCAAGAGCAGATGGCCCAAGAGCAACAAACTATCACTGCCCAAGAATTCGTTGGAAAATCTGCAGATGATATGGTAGTTGCAACCTTTAGTGGTGACCGTAAATTGAAGGATATTAGCATTAATAAGGATGCAATTGATCCTGATGATCCGGATATGTTGCAGGATTTGATTATTGATGCTGTTAATAAAGGCTTATCAGAAATTGATGAAGCGACACAACAAAGTTTAGGTAAATATACGAAGGGTATGATTTAATTGCAATATCCAGCACCAATTGCACATTTGATAGATTCTTATATGAAATTACCTGGAATTGGTGAAAAAACAGCAACCAGGTTAGCTTTTTATACCTTAGATATGCCTGATGAAGATGTTCATGACTTTAGTACTGCTTTAAATGAAGTAAAAGAAAAACTTCATCGCTGTTCAATTTGTGGCAATATTACCGAGCAAGATCCATGTACAATTTGTAGTGATCCAAACCGTGAGCAATCAACAATTATGGTGGTTGAACAACCCAAAGATGTAATGGCATTTGAAGAAATGGGTGAATATAACGGTTTGTACCATGTTCTGCATGGGATTTTGTCGCCAATGGATGGCATTGGACCTGAAGAAATCAACATCAAATCCTTGATTGTTCGATTGCAAAAACAGGAGCAGGTTAAAGAAGTGATTTTGGCACTAAACTCAACGCCGGAAGGCGAGTCTACCGCAATGTATATTAGTAAATTAATTAAGCCATCTGGTATCAAAGTTACGCGCTTAGCAGCCGGTTTGGCAGTTGGTAGTGATATTGAATATGCAAATGCAATTACTCTAAAAAGAGCGGTGCAAGGGAGAACCTCAATCTAATGGCACACGATAAGATTAAAAAACTAGGCGATCAACGTCTGATCGCTACAATTGAAGAACTACAAGAAGAAATTGCAATTCAAAAGAGTTTAGATCCAACTACCCTTGACATGTCAGAGGACAATATCATTGTAGGTAAAATACTGCAGGCCAAGTATTCTTTTTTATATGATGAAGCACGTCACCGACATACAAGATTTAGTGGTTTTACAAATGCAATTTCAGAATAAAAAAGCTCTAATTTAAGGGCTTTTTTATTTTTACTAAAATTAAAGGACCTTGGGGTGTTAATATAAGACAATCTCTTGTAAAATAGACTCATGGAGAGTTTTATGAATAGCTATTTTATCAATTTCGAAGGGCCTGATGGGTCCGGTAAAAGCACGGTTTTAGAACAAGTGGTTGCCCAAATTGCGCCGCTGCTCAAAACACAATATCTAGTAACGCGCGAACCAGGCGGTTCAATAATTGCTGAAAAAATTCGGCAGCTTATTTTGGATCCGACTAATGAAAAAATGGGTGCAAAAACTGAAGCACTATTATATGCAGCTGCTCGTAGCCAGCATATGAGTGAAACAGTAATTCCAGCACTTAAAGCAGGTAAGGTGATTTTTTCTGATCGCTTTGTTGATAGTTCATTGGCATACCAGGGTGCAGGACGTGATCTTGGAATCGATGCAGTTAAGCAAATTAATAATTTTGCAACTAGTGGCATCGAACCGAATCTAACTCTTTTCTTAGATGTTAAGCCTGAAGTTGGTCTTGCACGAATTGAACGTGCTCGCGCGGGTCAGGAAGACCGTTTGGAACAGGAAAAATTAGCCTTTCATCAAAAGGTTTATGAAGGTTATCTTGAAATTAACCGTAAACATCCAGAGCGAATTGCCATTGTCGATGGAGATCGACCGGTTAATCGAGTAGTAGAAGACTGTGTTAATATTATTAAAAAACGGATACCAAAAGATTTGCTAAAGGACTGATTTGAATGAAATTAATAATTGCAATTGTTCAAAGAGAAGATGCTAGCCGGCTGCAACATGCTTTTGCTAAAGAAAACATTCGTGCAACTAAGTTGGCGACAACTGGTGGCTTTTTAAGTGAAGGTAATACAACTTTCTTAATCGGAATTGATGAAAAACACGTCAAGAAAGTGATGCGCTTAATTCAAGGCGAATCACAAGGACGTGAAGAGTACATGAATCCTAATTTATCAATGACTGGATTTGATGTTAGCAGTCAACCAGTAAAAATTACAGTTGGCGGTGCAACATGCTTTGTACTACCTGTAGAAGAATTTAAGCAATTTTAATGAAAATCGAACTAGCAAAAAGGGACAAGAAACAAGCTCAGTTTTTACAACATGCTTATGAAGAAAACAAGTTGGCTCATAGCTATTTATTTGTTGATGCAAATGAAAAGCAAGCCTTAAATACGGCATATTGGCTAGCGTGTTTATTCAATTGTACAGGTGAGCAAAAACCGGACGGTACTTGTCAAAATTGTCGCCAAATTATCTCTGAAAATAATCCAGATGTGTTGTTAGTTACACCTGAAAATAAACAGAGTTTAGGAATCGATCAGGTTCGAATACTAAAAGAAGAATTAGCAAAGAGCCCAGTTCAAAGTAGCACGCGCTTTTTCATCATTGATGAGGCACAAAAGCTGACTCTAGCTGCAGCTAATGCTCTTCTTAACTTGTTAGAGGAACCAGTCGCTCCAGTGGTTACAATTTTGATTACTAATAATACGGATCAAATTTTACCAACAATTCGATCGCGTACCCAGATTGTTAATTTTACTGATGGCAAGAAACCTGATAATAAAACGACACTTTTGTTGGAAAATGGTTTTAGCCAAGATGAGATTGATGAATTAGGTAATACTAGTAGTCTTGATCAGGCAATCAAGTATTTTTATCAAGAAATGCTAGAGCACAATTCATTGGCATTGGTAAGTGCGCATAAATTGGCTGAATTGGCTAAAGGCAAGTCCGAGCAAAATTACTTGCTGGTTATGCTAAAACAAATGGCGCAAAAAGATTTAAATAGTGGTAATCAACAGGCTGGTGCAAGAATGCTGAAGTACTTAGTGGAAATTGACAAAATGCAATATAGCAATGTTAGTTTTCGTAATCTTCTTGATTATCTTGCTTTGCAGTGGAAAAGGTAGGTGTTTTTATGGTTGATTCTTATTCAAAATTAGAGCAGCTCCATGAATCGATGGTTAGTATGACTAAAACCATTGAAAGCTTGGAAAATAGTATCTTGGATACACTTAGAGAAAATACAGAACTTAAAGTCGAAAATCAGTTGTTGCGTGAAAAAATGGATAAGATGAGCAATGCCCATAACAACACGATTAAGACGCAAAGTGGTCTTGAATCTTTACGCAAAATATACAATTCAGGTTATCACATCTGCAATATGTACTATGGTTCTCATCGTGACCCTAGTTCGGATTGCATGTTTTGCTTAGATATTTTAGACAATTTTGGTGAGAAGAAGAAAAAACATTAAGGACTTGAGATAGATGCAGCGGCAAAGTAGCTATGCGACAGACAAGGGTAAACTTTATTTAGTACCAACTCCGATTGGTAATTTAGAAGATATAACCATTCGGGCCAAAAAAGTTTTACAGAGCGCGGATTATATTGCAGCCGAAGACACACGAACAAGTGGAATTTTATTGGAAAAGATTGGCGTTCATAATCATATGCTGTCTTTTCATAAATATAATTCTAAACAACGTGCTCCGGAACTAATTAAACTAATGCAAGAAGGAGCTGTAATTGCTGAAATCAGTGATGCTGGTATGCCAGTTATTTCTGATCCTGGTTATGAATTGGTGCAAGAATGTATCAAAAACGATATTCCAGTTGTACCACTTCCAGGAGCTTCTGCCTTTACGACAGCCCTGATTGCTTCAGGTTTTGATGCGCAACCTTTCACTTACTACGGCTTTTTACCACGAAAAGCTAGCGAGCAGAAGCCGTTTTTTGAACAAATGAATGAGGCAAGAGCAACGTCAATTTTTTATGAAGCACCTCATCGCTTGGTTAAAACGCTTAAAAACATGGCAACAGTTTTTGATTCTAACCGACAAATTGTTGCTGCTAGAGAATTAACCAAAATTCATGAAGAATTTGTTCGCGGTACGATTACTGAATTAAATGATTATTTTGAGGAGAATGCTCCACGAGGCGAATTTGTAATATTGGTATCACCAAATGCCAAGAAGCAAGAGCAACTCTCCTGGGATGAATTAATTGCATTAGTTGATCAGCGTGTACAGCTTGGCGATAGTAAGAAAGTTGCAATCAAAGAAGTTGCTCAGGCAAATAATGTCTCGAAGAATGAGTTATATGATCGATATCATCAAAAGTAGGCAAGTAATATGAAATATAGTGAACAACATACAGTAAATTATTATGAATGTGATGAAAACCGGCATTTAAGATTACCAGCAATGATTAACTTGATGATGTGTGTTTCTGAGAATCAACTAGCCGATAGCTCTGGTAGCACCGAAGAGTTGACACGTCGCGGCCTGGGCTGGGTAGTAACACAGTATCATTTAGATGTTAATAGATGGCCTGAGCCTGGTGAAGTAATTACTCTAACGACTGAACCAATTGGTTATAACCGGTTCCTGGAGTATCGTGATTACCAATTTACTGATGAAAAGGGCAATCCCCTGATTACTGGTAAAAGCGAATGGGTTTTATTTGATTTAAGTAAACGTAAATTGGTTTCAACCGATAAAGAAATGATGGATGATTTAGGCATTCCTTTATTGAAAAAGTTGCCACGCTTTCCACGTTTGAAGCCACAAGATGAATATCAAGATAAGCGTCAGTACCGCGTTCGCTATGACGATTTAGATACTAATCATCATATGACAAACGGACACTACTTTAATTGGTTTATTGATACTTTGGATCGTGATTTTCTTAAGACTCATGTTATTAGTGGGATTGACATCAAGTTTAACCTTGAAGTACGCTATTCGCAGACGCCATTTGCTTGTGTAAAATTGGTTGAAAATGAAGATGAAATTAAGTCATATCACACAATTGCTGATGAAGAACGGAATGATAAAGCCGTTTGTGAACTAACTTGGCGTAAATTATAATATAATTAGACGAGGTTATTAAACCAAGTTTATTATGAAAGAAGTGCTGCAAAATGACTACAAAGGAAATGTTTAAGGTTGAATTGCGCGATCTAGTCCTTTTAGGCTTTGTTGTTGCCATCAAAGTTGTTCTTAGTCGCTTTAGTCTTGGAACAACAGTTGTTCATGTTAGTTTAGGTTTTATTGGAAGCGTCATGCTTGGCTATTTATTTGGCCCAGTTTGGGGTGCAATTGGCGGAGGAATAAGTGACTTTGTGTCCTCAGCGTTATTTGGCAACCAAGGGGGCTTTTTTATTGGCTTCACATTGAGTACAATGATCGGGCCACTTATTTATGGTTTGCTTTTTTACAAGAAACCAGTTAAAATTTGGCGCATTATTCTTGCAACGATTTTGGTTACAGTTATAGTCAATATTGGATTGAATACACTATGGGTTCATCTGATGTATGGCATGGATCTCAAGGCAGCTTTAATTCAGCGCATCCCTAAAGAGACGATTGTGCCTTGGATCGAAATGGTTGTTACTTACTTTGTTTTACAAGCAATTTCGCGGGTAAAAATTAGAAGATAGTTTTAAAAAGGTAGAAGTAATCTGAAATGAAAATTTTAAGCATATCAACGGCAACTAATGAGTTGAGTGTGGCTTTAAATGAAGATGAACGCTTAATAGTAGAAAAGAATGAATTGGATGAGCGGAACCACAGTGAACATCTCGATCCAATTATTGATGAAATTCTGAACAAAAATAAGCTTAAGTTAAAGGATATTGACCGTTTTGCAGTCGCAATTGGTCCAGGTTCATACACAGGTCTACGTATCGGTGTCACAACAGTGAAAATGTTTGCCAGCATTTTAAATAAAGAAGTAGTTGGCGTTTCTACTTTACAAGCTTTAGCAGCCAGCTACTCTGAAGAAGATACTTTAGTGGTGGCTGGAATTGATGCCAGAAATGACAACTTCTTTGCAGGAGCATACCTTAATGAAAATGGGCAGCCAGTTAATGTCATTCCCGATGGACATTACCACATCGATGTTTTACTTACTGCAATCAACGAGTATTTAAATGATCATAAGCCGAAAAAGCTTCTTTTTATTGGATCTGGTTTTGATAAGCAGATCGAGCAACTTGATACGCTTGAACTGCCATATTCATTTGGCTCTGCTGAGCAAAATGCAATTCATGCAGGTTTAATTGGCAAGCTTGCACTCAACAAGGAACCAGTTGATCCTGATTTATTGTTACCAAACTATTTGAGACGGACACAAGCTGAAGTAGATTGGCATAAAAAGACGGGTAATCCGTTTGGTCCAGATAGTAATTATGTGGAAGAAGTTTAAACAGCTAGTTACGTTTCCGCATTTAACAAATGATTCAAGTGATTTTCACTTCAGGCCATTTGCCTTTAAATTGCAGCAAGAAACGCTTCAAGTAATGAAGGCAAAAACTGATGAAATTACTAATCTGCTATTTCTCGAAGAAAAAGTTTATAGTGGGGCAACACCATGGTCAGCCGCAATTTTGCAAGTTGAACTGATTAAAGAGGATTCACTGTATTTAGTGGTTTATCACGGTTCGAGATTAGTGGCAATGATTGGGATGCGCAAGATGAATACTGAAGCCCATGTTACCAACATAATGGTTGATCCGGAGTGGCAACACCAAGGGTTAGGTACTTACTTGATGAAACTAATGATTGACTACGCGCAAAAAGCTAACTGCAGTTTTATTAGTTTAGAAGTGCGAATTGACAATGAAAATGCCAAAAAACTCTATCAGGCTTTGGGATTTACAGTTAAGTTAGTTCGCCCAAATTATTATCAAGACGTGCATAAAGATGGATTGAATATGGTGCTGGATTTAACAACACAAAAGAAAGGGATTGACTTTGGATAGTAAAAAAGATATCCGTATTTTGGCATATGAAAGCTCATGTGATGAGACTTCAACTTCAGTTGTCAAAAATGGTCGCGAAATTGAAAGTTTAATTGTTGCTACACAAATTAAGAGCCACCAGCGTTTTGGTGGTGTTGTGCCTGAAGTGGCAAGTCGCCATCATATTGAAGTAATTAGTCAAATTACTAAAGAAGCTTTGGCTGAAGCTAATGCTACTTGGAATGATATTGATGCCATTGCTGTAACTTATGGTCCTGGACTGGTTGGTGCATTGCTAATTGGTCTTAGTGCTGCTAAAGCTGCTTCAATGGCAACAGGGTTACCTTTGATTGGTGTCGACCATATCATGGGTCATATTATGGCAGCCCAATTAACAGATGAAATTATTTATCCTGCATTGGCACTTCAAGTCTCTGGCGGTCATACTGAAATTGTTCTTTTGAAAGACCCAACTCATTTTGAAATTGTTGGTGACACAAGAGATGACGCTGCAGGGGAAGCATACGACAAGATTGGACGCGTTCTTGGTGTTAATTATCCGGCTGGTAAAACTATTGATGAATGGGCACATCAGGGTAAAGATACATTCAATTTTCCACGTGCAATGATGGAAGACGACGATTATGATTTTTCTTTTTCTGGACTAAAGAGTGCGTTTATTAACACCTGTCACCATGCGGATCAGATTCATCAAGAATTAAATAAATATGATTTGGCGGCTAGTTTTCAAGCTGCGGTGGTTGATGTTTTAGCTCATAAAACAATCAGGGCAATCAAGCAGTATCAACCGAAAACCTTCATTATGGGTGGGGGTGTTGCTGCTAATTTAGGTTTACGTGATCGAATGGAAGCTGAAATTGCTAATCTACCAGAGAATTTAACTCCTAAAGTTATTTTGCCAAGTCTAAAATTATGTGGTGACAATGCAGCAATGATAGGTGCTGCTGCCTATAATCTGTATAACGAAGGTGAATTTTCAGATTTAACTTTAAATGCAGATCCTTCGCTCGAATTACCTTACGCAGCAGAAATGTTAAAGTAAAAACAAAAAGACTCAACTTTTAAGGTTGAGTCTTTTTGTTATGGTTAATATTCGTGATAAAAAGCAACTAATTCACCTTGATCACAAGATGAAAAGCCATTTTTTTCATAAAAGGCACGTGTCTCAGGTTCTTCCATTGTCAAAAGCACTTGTTGGCGCACGTGACGAAATTCTTTACGTACTTTATTAATCAATGTTGAGCCAATTCCCTTGTTTTGATACGCAGGTAAAACCAGTAAGTCTTGAATATAAATAATAGTCAAGCCATCACCAACGACACGAATTAAGCCGATTAGTTGATCATGATCGAATGCGCCAAGCACATAAAGCGAATTATGGACAGCTTGCTGAAGTAGTTCAGGTTTTTCTGTATATGAAGTCCAGCCTACACTTTGATACAAGTTAATTAGCTGTTTTAGATTAATATTCTTATCGGTTAAAAAATTCATTTTGTTTGTCCTCCTTAATTTATTTACAAATTAAAGAGCAATGCGTAATTTCTCCATTTCATAACCTCGCTTTTTAATTAATGGTATTAGGTAACCTTCATTTTATAAAAAGTGGGTCTAAAAGACAAGATGCTTGAGAACTTAATTAGCTATTCAGCATTTAAAGTTGAAATGTTAAACTAGTTATTTATAAAACTAGTGGAGGAAGTATTTATGCAACACAATTATGTGGCTTTTAGCCAGGCAGATGTTTTTACCCAAATACCTTATCAGGGTAATCCGGTCGCGGTAATTATTGATGGTGACAAGTTTAGCGATGATGAAATGCAAAAAATAGCGAATTGGACCAACCTTTCGGAAACCACATTTTTATGTTCGCCAACGAATCCTGCTGCTGATTATCGTTTACGTATTTTTACTCCTAAAGAAGAACTATCCTTTGCAGGTCACCCAACGATTGGCTCAGCAAAAGTGGCATTGAATAATGGACTAAAGCCTCAGCATCCTGAATACCTAGTGCAAGAATGTGCTAAAGGATTGGTGCCGGTTTATATGAAGCAAGACAAACTGTTCTTTGCCTTACCTAAACCTGACGTAAAACCAATTTCATCAGATTTATTAGAAGCAATTGCTCAGGCTCTAGGGCTCCCAAATATTCATTCAATTAAGTTAGCTAAGGTAGTTGACGTTGGAGCCGTTTGGTACACTTTATATCTTGATACGGTTGAGACTGTTCTCAGTCTAAATCCAGACGACAGCCAATTAGCATCATTATTGCCAAAAGGCACTTCAGGTGTAACTGTTTTTGCCTTGACAGATGGAAAAACGGAAGTTGAAGTTCGGTCGTTTGCACCAGCACAGGGTGTGCATGAAGATCCTGTTTGTGGTAGTGGGAATGGTGCAGTAGCAGTTTTGATTAAAGAAGAGCACCTATTAGCAAAATCTCACTATCTTGCTAGCCAAGGCCAAAAATGTGGGCGCTCCGGGTTAATTGAAGTTGACTTAGATAATCAAGGTCAAATTCTAATTGGCGGACAAGCTGTTGAGTGTATTAAAGGTCAAATTGCGCTGCCAGAACGGTAATAAAAAGACATTGCAGGATTATGCAATGTCTTTTAGTTTATTCAAAATCATCTAATGCAGTGAGAGCTGTTTCCCAGTCATCATTTGCTTTGTCTAATTCGGTTTGAATGTCTGTTAATTTTTCTTGAAGTGGTCCAAGCTTATCAAAATTAGTAGCAATTTCAGGATCAGCCATTTCAGTTTGAATTTCTTCTTGCTGTTTTTCAAGTTGGTCGATTTTTGCTTCAGCAGCTTCTACTTCACGTTGCAATTTCCGTTTTTGTGAATCGCGCTGCTTTTGTTCTTGATAAGAAAGCTTATTGGTTGATTCATCAGAAGGATTTTCCATTTCTGTTTCATTTTGCTTAACAGGAGCTTCAACCGCAGTATCTGTCGTTTTAGCTTTTTCGTTAAGGTAATAGGTGTAATCACCCTCATAAACTTTGGCATGCTGGCCTTTAACTTCAACAATTTTGTTGGATAATTGATTAATAAAGTAACGGTCGTGTGAAACGAACAGTAAAGTGCCATCAAACTTTTGTAAGGCTTGTTCAAGCACTTCCTTAGCTTCTAAGTCTAGGTGGTTAGTAGGCTCATCCATTAGCAGGAAATTGTTGTGTTCCAGAGACAAGACTGTCAGAGTCAGTCTAGCTTTCTGTCCACCTGATAGTTGCCCGACTGTCTTATCAATGTCTTTAGCCGTAAAAAGAAAACTTGCTAGAATTGAACGCACATCCCGCTCGGGCATCGTTTTATGGCGATCCCAAATTGTATCAAGCACCGTCTTAGTCGGATCAAGCAGTTGTAATTCTTGATCATAATAACCGATGTCAAGGGAGGCACCATACTTGATCGAACCACCCTTTGGCTTTAATTCCTTCATGACAGTCTTAAGTAAGGTAGATTTACCAATTCCGTTAGGGCCAATTACTGCAACACGATCGCCCTTGTTAACTTGCAAGGAAATATCTTCGACCATGGTTTTTGTTGGATAGCCAATGGTTAAGTCACGTAAAATTAATACTTCTTTTCCGGAAGGGCGTTCACTTCTAAAGTTAATTTGAACCTTGTTTTTATGTTTAGGTGGAGTGATCCGTTCCATTTTTTCTAGTTGCTTACGTCGACTTTGGGCACGCTTAGTGGTTTTAGCTCTGGCAATATTCTTTTGAATGAATTCCTCATCCTTTTTAATTTTTTCTTGTTGCCGCTCGTAAGCCTCTTCTTGTTGCATGTTGCGTAACTCACGCTCAGCAACATAGTTAGAATAGTTTCCCTTAAAAACAGTTAGTTTACCAAACTGCAATTCAAAAATTTGGTTAGCCAAATGATCTAAAAAGTACTGGTCGTGGGAAACAACCAAGATAGCACCAGAATAGCTCTTTAAATAGGTTTCTAACCAGTCCAAAGTATCTAAATCAAGATAGTTGGTAGGCTCATCGAGTAAAAGCAGTGGTGGCTTACGTAACAACAGTTTAACGAAAGCCAATCTAGTTTTTTCACCACCAGAAAGACTACCAATTGTTTTTGTCCATGTTGATTCAGGAAAATTAAAACCATTTAGAATACTCTTAATATCAGATTGATAAGTGTAACCACCTTGTTGCTCAAAGTTAAATTGAAGTTGGTCATACTGTTTTAGCAGCTGCTTATCCTCAGGATGAGCAGCAATTTTTTCCTGCAGAGTTTGAATATTCTGGCCCATTTGAATTAGCGTAGCAAAAACGGTCAACATTTCATCCCAAATGTTGTTTTTTTCGTTTAAGCCATTTTCCTGTGCAATATAGCCAACGTCGATGTCTTTATTAATCGTGAATTCGCCATGTGTAGCTTCTTCTTCACCAGTCATAATTTTTAATAAGGTAGTCTTACCGACCCCATTTGGTCCCACTAGACCAATTCGTGCATTTGAATCAATTGAAAAATTGACGTTCTTAAATAGTGTAATAGCGCCAAATTGTTTCTCTAAGTTGTGTCCTTGTGCAATTATCATAATTTTTCACCTAAAAACTATTTTAGCATACACTGCAGTGCGATAGTGGACGGATTATTGAAGGAAGGCAAAACAAAGTTAGTGAAGATTTGGCAATTT
The DNA here is from genome assembly GCF_002837055.1 of Lactobacillus apis. Lineage (GTDB taxonomy): Bacteria > Bacillota > Bacilli > Lactobacillales > Lactobacillaceae > Lactobacillus > Lactobacillus apis. The sequence goes on from NZ_PDKP01000002.1 coordinate 61,027, forward strand.
TTAATTGTTAAGGGATGTACAAATGAGTTTTCACTAAGTCAAGATTTCTTAGGGAAAAAACTGAAATTAGCCCCTTTTTTATTAATTCAAGATTGTGAAAAAAACATTTGCAAATGCTATCAATTTATAGGTAAAATAATACTAATTGATGAGCTAATTCACAAATAACTCTTAGGCAAAATAAGTTGGAGGCTTTTAGAATGGAAAAAATCAAAATACCGACTGCGACTGCGAAAAGATTACCGTTATATTATCGCTATTTAATTATTTTAAATGAGGCAGGTAAGGAAAAAGTTTCGTCGACTGAATTATCAGAAGCTGTTCAAGTAGATAGTGCTTCAATTAGACGTGACTTTTCATATTTTGGTGCTTTGGGTAAGCGTGGCTATGGATATGATGTAAAGAGTCTGCTTACTTTTTTCAAAAAGATTCTTAATCAAGATACTCTAACTAATGTTGCCTTAGTCGGTGTTGGTAATTTAGGACATGCGCTTCTTAACTATAATTTTAAGCGGAGTAATAATATCCGTATTTCCTGTGCCTTTGATATTGACCCTAAGATTACTGGTAAAATTTTGAGCGGTGTGCCAGTTTACGAGATGAGCGAATTGAAGAAGCAATTAAGTGACCAGCAAATTACTATTGCCATTTTGACGGTCCCATCTGATTCTGCCCAAAGAACTGCGGATGATATGGTCGAAGCAGGCATTAAGGGCATCATGAACTTTACCCCTATTCGTTTATCTGCTCCAACCGGTGTAAGGATTCAGAATGTAGACCTAGCAACTGAATTACAGACATTGATTTACTTCCTTGACTCAGATAAGGGTAAGGATAACCAGTAATAAGCCCAATAATATCAACGTTTTAAGTGAATTAGCACTTTGGTAAAAAAAGTGCTAATTTTTTCTTGCTTTTTTTAGGAAAAGGGGTTATTATCATATTTGTAAGTTAGCACTTGGGTAATAGGAGTGCTAACCGACAAATAATTAAAAATGAAAATAAACAATAGGAGGGACAAACGTGTTACAACCAATTGGTGATCGCGTGATCGTAAAAGTTAAAGAAGAAGAAGAAAAAACTGTAGGCGGAATCGTCCTTGCTTCAAATGCAAAAGAAAAGCCAACAGAAGGTGAAGTTGTTGCAGTTGGTGAAGGCAGTTATGCTGACAACGGCGACAAGATTCCAATGTCTGTCAATAAGGGCGACGTTGTTCTTTACGACAAGTATTCTGGCACTAATGTTGAATACGAAGGCAAAAAATTCTTAGTCCTTCATGAAAAAGATATTTTAGCAATTGTTAAGTAATCTAAGGAGCGGATATTATGGCAAAAGACATTAAATTTTCAGAAAAGGCAAGACGTTCCCTATTAAAGGGTGTTGATAAATTAGCTGATACTGTTAAAGCAACTATCGGTCCTAAGGGTAGAAATGTTGTTTTGGAACAATCATACGGCAACCCAGAAATTACTAACGATGGTGTAACAATTGCTAAGTCAATTGAATTAAAAGACCACTACGAAAACATGGGTGCTAAGTTAGTAGCCGAAGCAGCTCAAAAGACTAACGATATTGCCGGTGATGGTACTACTACTGCAGTTGTTTTAACTCAGGCAATTATTCGTGAAGGAATGAAGAACGTTACTGCCGGTGCTAACCCTGTAGGTGTTCGTCGTGGTATTGAAAAAGCAACTAACGCAGTTGTTGATGAATTACACAAGATCAGCCACACAGTTTCTTCAAAAGATCAAATTGCTCAAGTTGCTTCAGTTTCTTCAGCTTCAAAAGAAGTTGGTGATTTAATTGCTGATGCAATGGAAAAAGTTGGTAATGACGGTGTTATTACCATTGAAGATTCACGTGGTATCGAAACTGAATTATCTGTTGTTGAAGGTATGCAATTTGACCGTGGTTACTTATCACAATATATGGTAACTGACAACGACAAGATGGAAGCTGACTTAGACAACCCTTACGTTTTGATTACTGACAAGAAGATTTCTAACATTCAAGATATCCTACCTTTGTTGCAAGAAATCGTTCAACAAGGTAAATCATTATTGATTATTGCTGATGACGTTTCTGGTGAAGCTCTTCCAACTTTAGTATTGAACAAGATTCGTGGTACTTTCAATGTTGTAGCCGTTAAGGCTCCTGGTTTTGGTGACCGTCGTAAGGAACAATTACAAGATATTGCTGCTCTTACTGGTGGTACAGTAATTACCGAAGACCTTGGTCTTGAATTAAAAGACACTACAATTGCTCAATTAGGTCAAGCACGTCGTATCACTGTAACTAAGGACTCAACTACTATTGTTGATGGTGCTGGTTCAGAAGATGCTATCAAAGAACGTGAAGATTCAATCAGAAAGCAAATTGCTGATACTACTTCAGACTTTGACAAGAAGAAGTTACAAGAGCGTCTTGCTAAATTAACTGGTGGTGTAGCTGTGATTCATGTCGGTGCTGCAACTGAAACCGAATTGAAAGAACGTAGATACCGTATTGAAGATGCATTGAACTCAACTCGTGCTGCTGTTGACGAAGGTTACGTAGCAGGTGGTGGTACTGCTTTAGTTGATGTTGAAGATGCTGTTAAGGGCCTTAAAGGTGACAACGCAGATGAACAAACAGGTATCAACATTGTTTTACGTGCTTTAAGTGCTCCAGTTCGCCAAATTGCTGAAAACGCTGGTGAAGATGGTTCAGTTATCTTGAACAAACTTGAAAGTCAAGAGCCTGAAGTTGGTTACAACGCAGCTACTGACAAGTGGGAAAACATGGTTGAATCTGGTATTATCGATCCAACTAAGGTTACTCGTACTGCATTACAAAACGCTGCCTCAATTGCTGCTTTATTATTAACTACTGAAGCAGTTGTTGCAGAAATCCCAGAAGACAAGCCTGCAGCTGATCCTAACGCTGCTGGTGCCGGCGCTCCAGGTATGATGTAATAATTATTTTGCTGATTCAAAAGAGTCGTTCAATTGAACGACTCTTTTTTTATTGCTAAGTTTTAGCTTTTCATCTTGACTTTCTCAAAAATCGTTTATAAGAAATTTAACAAAAAATGATAATAATATTAATATGTTTGCTTGTATTATATTTTTTTCACAAGAAAGGAAAGCTGATGGAATATTTATGCTTACTTGGCGTTCTAGTGATCGTTGTAGGTTTTGCCCTAGGACTAGACACAGTCGCCGTTGTTGTAATTTCTGCTTTGGTATCAGCCTTAGTATCAGGAATCGATTTTGTTTCGTTTTTACGAATTTTAGGAAAAGGATTTATTGATAATCGAATGGTTTCAATCTTTTTTTTAACTTTGCCAACAATCGGAATAATTGAGAGACACGGTCTCAAAAAGGCAGCAGTTAACTTAATTAATAAGATTAAGAACTTAACACCAGGTAGAATTTTTGATATCTATACTGCAATTCGTGAGATTGCTGCACTCTTTGGTATTTCCCTTCAAGGACAAGTTCAATTCATTGCTCCTCTAATTAATCCAATGGCTCAAGCTGCTGGAAAGGTAAATGGTGAATTGACAGAATTAGAAGTTGACCAAATTAAAGGTCGTGCTGCCGCAAGTGAAAACTTTGGTAACTTTTATGCGCAGAACCTATTTATTGGTTCTTCAAGTGTATTGTTAATTGCCAGTACAATGAAATCGCTGGGACATCCAGTTGAAACAAATTCTATTGTTATAAACACTTTGCCAATTGCGATAATTTGTTATCTTCTATGCCTAGGTTATAACCACATCTTTGATCAAAAACTAAAGAAAGCAAAGGTAAAATAAATGGAAGCGATAATTAATAATTTCTTGTTGGCTTTTTACATTATTATTGGATTATTCTTTTTGGCTGCAGCGATTGAATCATGGCGTGACCAAACAAATCCAGCTCGTTGGGGTACAGGTTTATTCTGGTTGATTTTTGCCGCACTGTTTGCTCTAGGTCAATGGTTACCTAGTGAAGTTAGTGGTGGTTTGCTACTTGTGATTGCTCTGCTTTCACTATTTAAGCAAGTGCGTGTTGGTCATATTAAAGAGTTAAGTGAAAAAGTTGCTTCCGAAACGGTTAGTCGAATTGGCAACTGGATCTTTTTACCAAGTATTTTGCTAGCAATTATTGCATTAGTAATTGCACAATTTACTAAACTTGGCGGTCAAGTTGGTATTGGAATTGCAGCAGTTATTTCTTTAATTGTTGCAATGATTTTAACTAAATCAAATATTAAAGTTGCGTATGAAGATACTCAGAGAATGGTGCGTTCGGTTGGATCTGCCGGAATTCTGCCACAATTGTTAGCAACATTGGGAGTTGTTTTCACTGCCTCCGGTGTTGGTCAAGCAACTTCAAAAGCGATTTCTGGACTATTTCCGGTTGGTAACCATCTATTAGGTGTTATTCTATACTGTGTAGCAATGGCATTGTTTACTGCAATTATGGGTAATGCTTTTGCAGCTTTTGCCGTAATTACAGCTGGTATCGGTATTCCATTCGTGATTGCACAGGGTGGTTCCCCTGTTGTTGTGGCTGCTTTAGGTATGACTGCAGGCTATTGTGGAACTTTGCTAACACCAATGGCAGCAAACTTTAACACTTTGCCTGTTGCATTAATGGAAATGAAAGATCCACTAGGTGTAATCAAACAGCAATATCCAATTGCGTTAATTATGTTGCTTGTTCACATTATCTTGATGTACTTCTTAGCTTTTTAGTAGTTAGAAAAGAGAATGAAAATGAAAATTTTAGTAACAGGTTTTGATCCATTTGGTGATGACAAAGTAAATCCTGCAATTGAAGCCGTTAAACGGTTAGACGATGAAATTGCTGGTGCACAAATTATTAAAGTTGAAATACCAACGGTTTTTGGTGATTGTGCCGATGTTGTGCATGGTGCGATTGAACAACATCAACCGGATTATGTTTTAAACATTGGTCAAGCTGGTGGCCGTTATGCGCTAACTCCAGAACGCGTTGCGATTAACTTTGATGATGGCCGAATTGCTGATAACAAGGGTTATCAACCGATTGCGACACCAATTCATGAAGATGGTCAGAATGCGTATTTTACCCAATTGCCTGTTAAAGCAATGGTTAAAGCAATCCGTGAAGCTGGAATTCCTGCATTGGTTTCAACAACAGCGGGTACTTTTGTCTGCAACCACATTATGTATCAAGTTCAGTATATGATTGATAAGGAATTTCATGACCTTAAAGCTGGTTTCATGCATATTCCATTTTTACCTGAACAAGTCGTTGCAAGACCAGATACACCAAGCCTAAGTTTGGCTGATGATGTAAGAGGTATTACTGCAGCAATTACTGCTATCGTTGAGATGGACGGTAAAAAAGATCTTCAAAGTGTTGAAGGTCACATTGCTTAAGATATATTAACTAAATTAGTAAATTGTTTTACACAATCAAATATTTGAAAAAAAGAGATCGTTTGTTGCGGTCTTTTTTTCTTTTGACAGACAGTTTAGCGTATAATGATAACAGTAACGCAAAAGAAGAAGAGGAATAAATGGCTAAAGCAAATTTAACTCCGATGATGGAGCAATATCACGAAATTAAAAAGCAATATCCCGATGCTTTTCTTTTTTATCGCGTCGGGGATTTTTATGAACTGTTTGAAGACGACGCCGTCAAGGGTGCTCAGATACTTGAATTAACTTTAACGAATCGATCAAATAAATCAGAGAACCCGGTTCCGATGGCGGGTGTTCCTCATGTTGCCGTTGATTCCTACGTGGATACCTTGGTAGAAAAAGGATATAAAGTAGCGCTATGTGAGCAGCTTGAAGATCCTAAAGAAGCTAAAGGAATGGTCAAACGAGGTATTATTCAACTAGTTACACCAGGAACTTTAATGAATGACAAGCCAAGTGAGGCAAAAGAATCCAACTATTTAACTTCCGTTGTTACCACTAAAAATAGCTTTGGCTTGGCCTATAGTGACTTGTCGACTGGTGAAATTTATACGACACATTTAAAAACTTTCGCAGCCGTTTTAAATGAACTAATGTCGTTGCGAACTAGAGAAGTTGTTTATAATGGTCATTTAAGCGACCATGACAGTGAATTTTTGCATAAAGCTAATATTACAGTTTCAGAACCAGCTGAATTAACTGGTAATCACGCTGAAGTTTCATATGCACAACAGAATTTAACTAATGAAGCTGAAAAAGAAGCAGTTAAGCAATTAGTGGGTTACTTGTTGCAAACACAACGTCGCAGCTTAGCACACTTACAAATTGCTCAAAGTTATGAAGTTAGTCAATATTTGCAAATGACACATACTGTTCGTGACAATTTGGAATTGACTGCTTCAGCTAAAACGGGCAAAAAAATGGGTTCACTCTTTTGGGTACTCGATAAAACTCATACGGCAATGGGAGGCCGTCTTTTAAAGCAGTGGCTTGCACGCCCACTTTTATCTGTTAATGAGCTGACTGATAGACAAGAAATGGTCCAAGCTCTTCTTGATGGTTATTTCACGCGCGAAAATGTTATTGATTCGCTAAAAGGCGTTTATGACTTGGAAAGATTAACTGGACGAATTGCCTTTGGCAACGTTAATGCCCGTGAAATTCTGCAATTAGCACACTCACTTCAAGCAGTTCCAGACATTTTGACCTCTTTGGCAAATTCTGATAATCCCGTGTTGCAGGATTTTGCGCAAAAGATTGATCCGTTAAAAGGAGTTGCGGAATTAATTAGTTCTACCATTGTCGAACAACCACCAATTTTGACCACAGAGGGTGGCTTGATTCGTGATGGTGTTGATAGTCAGCTAGACCGTTATCGAGATGCTATGAATAATGGTAAAAAATGGCTAACTGAGATGGAACAGACCGAGCGTCAGAAAACTGGAATTGATAATCTGAAAGTTGGTTATAATAAGGTTTTTGGCTATTATATTCAAGTCACCAATTCAAATAAGAGTAAGGTGCCACTAGATCGTTATACACGCAAGCAGACCTTAACTAATGCTGAAAGATATATCACACCAGAACTAAAAGAACACGAAAATTTGATTTTGGAAGCTCAAACCAAGTCGACAGAACTTGAATATCAATTATTCGTCAAATTACGTGAAGAAGTTAAAAAAGATATTTCTGCTTTACAAAAATTAGGTGCACAGGTGGCTGAGCTTGACGTCTTTTGTTCGTTTGCGCAAGTGGCCGAAGAAAATAATTACTGTCGTCCAAGTTTCCATGCAGATAATCAGGATGTGAAAGTTGTTCTTGGCCGTCATCCCGTTGTTGAAAAGGTTATGAAGTCAGGAAGCTATATTCCAAATGACATCAAGCTGGCAAATGACACAGATATTTATCTCATTACCGGACCAAATATGTCTGGTAAGAGTACGTACATGAGACAAATGGCTTTAATTGCAGTTATGGCCCAAGTCGGTTCATTTGTTCCAGCAGATAGCGCAGATTTGCCGATTTTTGACCAAATTTTCACAAGAATTGGTGCAGCAGACGACCTGATTTCGGGTCAAAGTACTTTTATGGTTGAGATGACAGAAGCAAATGAAGCTTTGCAAAACGCAACCAAAAGAAGTTTGGTTTTATTTGATGAAATTGGCCGTGGAACTGCGACTTATGATGGTATGGCATTAGCTGGAGCAATTGTGCAGTACTTACACGATGAAGTTGGTGCTAAGGTTTTGTTTGCAACTCACTTCCATGAATTAACTGCACTTGAACAGACCTTACCTCGTTTGAAGAATATTCACGTTGGCGCAACTGAAGAAAATGGTAAGTTAATCTTTTTACATAAGATTTTGCCAGGTCCAGCAGATCAAAGTTATGGTATTCACGTTGCTCAATTAGCAGGATTGCCACGAAAAGTTCTTCGTCAAGCAACAAAATTGCTCAATCGCTTAGAAGCACAAGGTAATGATCTGGGGCCATCTTCGGCTCAACTTGACTTGTTCTCAAGTGCTACTAGTGATGAAGGCGAAAATCCAGTTGAGACGGTTGATTCTGAAAGCAAGTTAACAGATAAAGAAAAAGACGTTTTAGAAGAAATTTCGAATCTCTATCTGGCTGACCAAACACCACTTCAAATAATGCAGCTAGTTGAAAACTGGCAAGAAGACTTAAAGGATGAGGACTAATCATGGGTCAAATTCACGAATTATCAGTCAATTTATCCAACCAAATAGCTGCTGGAGAGGTAATTGAGCGACCAGCAAGTGTAGTTAAAGAATTAGTTGAAAATGCAATTGATGCCGGTAGTTCTCGCATTCGAATTGCCTTTATTGATGCTGGCTTGAAGCAAATTGTTGTTCAAGACAATGGCTCAGGTATTCCAAGTGATCAGATTGACCTTGCCTTTACCAGACATGCGACCAGTAAAATTAATAACGAACATGACTTATTCAACGTGGCAACGCTTGGATTTCGGGGAGAAGCATTGGCCTCAATTGCTGCTGTCAGTCATGTGGAAATTTTAACTAATTCGACCGGGATCATTGGAACTAAAGCGGAATTTTCTGCTGGCGTAAAGAAAAGTCAAGAAGATGCTGCGGCTACTAAGGGGACCCAAATAACCGTTAAAGATTTATTTTTTAACACACCTGCTAGATTAAAATACCTTCGTAGTCCGCGAACAGAAATTATGAAAATCGTTGATATTGTTAATCGAATTGCTCTTGGCTATCCAGAGATTTCGATTACTTTGATGAATGAAGGACGTTTATTGCTCAGAACAGCTGGCAATGATAACTTGAAGCAAACTGTTTCAAGTGTTTATGGCCGTTCAATTGCTGAAAAAATGATGCCATTTCAGAGCACTGATAACGATTTTGAGATTGAAGGACTAATTTCTAAACCAGGTCTGACTAGATCAACACGCAATTTTATTTCAATCCTGCTTAACGGTCGCTATATTAATAATTTTCAATTGGCTACAGCAGTTATGGATGGCTATGGAACAAATTTGAGCGCCAAGCACTATCCAATAGCGGTGGTTAAAATAAAAGTTGATCCGTTACTTGTTGATGTTAATGTGCACCCGACGAAACGTGAGGTTCGGCTTTCAAAGGAAACTGAACTAAGTCGCTTAATTACCAATGCAATCAGCAGTGCTTTATTGGCTGACGATGTTCAGGCTGATGCGATTGAAAATTTAAATTCTTCGACTGAAGAAACCAGAATTGATCAGTTAAAGTTTAATCTTAATAAGAACGTCGTTGAAACTAAAAGACCTGAAATAACGAGTGACGAAGTTCATGAAGCTCCTGCTACTGAAATTCACCAGGAGCACAATCAGCAATATGTTGATTTGAATGAGCCGCGTGAAGATGATCGCTATATCATTACAAAAACTTGGAAGGAAAATGTTGCAAAGCAAGTACAACTTAGACCCTTTTCCAAGTCAAAACTGACTGAAGAAGTGATTTCAGCTGGTGATGAAGTTTTAGCAAATAGCCTGCCAGAACTAAAATTGGTTGGACAAACTAGTGTATACTTAATTGCTACTAGTGGGGATGACTTATATTTGGTTGATCAAGTTGCAGCTAGACGATTGATTTCTTTTGAAAAAATTAGGGCAGAAATGTCCGCACAGCAAATCAATCAACAAGGATTATTGACACCACAGATTTTAGAGTTTGGTAGTCTGGATTTTATTCAAATAAAAGATAAATTGTCGGAAATCGAAAAAATCGGCATTTTTCTGGAAGAATTTGGGCAAGATACATTTATTTTAAGGTCGTATCCAACCTGGATTGAAGGTGATCTTGAACAGTCAATTAGATTGATTTTGGATAGCTACTTAAATGTTGACCAAAATAATTATGCAAATTTAGTTAAGCGAATAGCTGCTGATCAAGCTCAAAGAGCAGTTCCTGGACGCAAAAAATTATCAGCTGCCGATTGCAATAACATTTTGACGACCTTGCGCCAAATAGGTGATCCTTATCATGATGCAAAAGGAAACGTTGTGGTTGTGCGCTTACGTGAAAATGACTTGCGGAAAATGTTTAAAAAAGGTGAATAGTTAATGTATGAATATCTTTCTGGTGTAATCACTGTGGTGAAACCAGACTACATTGTAATTGACGTTGGTGGCGTGGGTTATAAAGTTTTTAGTCCCACTCCGTTTGCGTATCAAGAGGGGCAGAAAGCGAGAGTTTTTATTGAACAAATCGTTCGGGACACTGGAATAACGCTTTTTGGCTTTCAAACTGAAGATGATAAGGGACTATTTTTGAAGCTACTCAGTGTAAGTGGGATAGGACCAAAGTCGGCCTTGGCAATAATGGCCGCTGAAGATAGTAACTCACTTGCTGAAGCAATTGAACAGGGAGAAGTGAAATATCTTACTCGGTTCCCTGGTGTTGGCAAAAAGACAGCTTCGCAAATTGTCCTCGATTTAAAAGGAAAACTTGGCGATTATGTTCAGAAAATTGACAAATTTGCTGATCAAGAAGTTTCTCCTGAATTAAATGATGCACTCCTAGCATTGTTAGCACTTGGTTACACTAAGAAAGAAGTTGACCGAATCACGCCTACTTTGGCAGCTGAAAAGGAAACATCGGCTGATCAATATATTAAAAAGGGACTCGCTTTATTGTTAAAGAAGTAGTTTCTGTGATAAGTTAAACAAAAAGGAAGTGAAAATGGTAATGAATGAAGATGATTCAATTGTTTCAAGAGAAGTTCAAGGAAAAAATGAAGAGCAGACAGAGTTTTCATTGCGCCCGCAAAACCTTAAAGAATATTTAGGCCAAACAAGGGTTAAGAAGGAAATGTCTGTTTACATTGAAGCAGCAAAAAAGAGGGATGAGGCACTGGATCACGTTTTGCTATACGGTCCTCCCGGCCTTGGTAAAACTACTTTAGCTTTTGTCATAGCAAATGAACTTGGCGTAAATTTAAAAAGTACCAGTGGTCCTGCAATTGAAAAGGCGGGTGATTTAGTTGCATTGCTAACTGATCTTGATCCAGGAGATATTCTATTTATTGATGAAATTCACCGCTTGCCCAAGCCAATTGAGGAAGTACTTTATTCTGCCATGGAAGACTTTTATGTCGACATTGTAATTGGAGAAGGGCAGACAACTCACGCTGTTCATGTGCCACTGCCACCTTTTACCTTAGTTGGTGCAACAACTTTGGCTGGACAGTTATCCGCCCCTTTGCGAGATCGTTTTGGAATTGTTGAACATTTACAATATTATGATGTTGATGAACTTCAAAAGATTATTCAACGTTCAAGTGAAGTTTTTAATATTAAAATAGGAGATCAAGCTGCTCATGAGCTTGCTAGAAGATCGCGTGGTACTCCTCGAGTAGCCAACCGTTTATTAAGACGTGTTCGTGATTTTGCGCAAGTAAAGGGTGAAAAAGTTATATCCTATGAGACGACTAGAGACTCACTTAAGCAACTACAAGTTGATGATGAAGGACTTGACCAGACCGACCGCAAGATTTTGCGAGTGATAATTGAGAGTTACCATGGTGGACCAGTTGGTGTTCGAACAATTGCCGCAAATACTGGTGAAGATGTTGAAACAATTGAGTCTTTATATGAGCCATATTTATTACAACACGGTTTTTTATTAATGACACCGCGCGGGCGCATGGTAACTGAAAAAGCATATTTGCAGCTTGGATTGCCAGTTCCGAACGAATAGTGCAAATGTTGCTTATGTTTTGTATAATATATTTTTAGATAATTAGAAATTTTAATTTGAGGAGTGTAAACGTGAATACTTTATTTTTAGCTAATGCTAATAACGGCATGAGTAGCATGTGGACAATTGTTATCTTTATTGTTTTGATAGCCTTAATGTACTTTACAATGATTAAGCCACAGAAGAAGCAACAACAAAAGAAAATGGAAATGATGAATGAACTTAAAAAGGGCGACAACGTTATCATGATTGATGGCTTGCACGGTAAAGTTGATTCTGTTGATACTAAAGATAAAACTGTTGTGATTGATGCAGATGGTATTTATTTAACTTTCAGTCGCATGGCTGTTCAACAAATTTTGCCTGATAAAACTGCATCTGCTGAAGCTCCAGCAACTGAAGAAAAAGCTGAAAAGCCAGATTCTGAAAAACAAGTTGAAGAACCAGCATCTAAGCCAGAAGAAGACAAACCTTCTAAGTCAAGTGAAGAATCTTCACCTAAAGAATAGATATAATAAAAAGTGCCCGGTAAGGCACTTTTTTTATTTATGATTATCAAAAACTGTGTTTAACTGAAAAGTAATATAAAATAAAAGTAAAGATCAATAATACTTTGAAAGGACCCTCTCATGAAAAATATTCCAGTTGTAATGATTATTTTTGGTGGTAGTGGCGACTTAGCCCACCGAAAGCTCTACCCCGCTTTGTTTAATTTATATGAGCAAGGCTTAATTCACGATAACTTTGCTGTAATTGGTACCGCTCGTCGGCCATGGTCTCATGAATATTTGCGTGAACAAGTCAGTGATGCTGTTCATGAAACCCACAGTGAAGTAAACGAAAATGACCTAGCCACTTTTGCAAGTCATTTTTACTATCAATCACATGATGTTACTAACGTTGAGCATTATGAAACTTTGAAAAATCTAGCTCAAGAACTTGATGATCGCTATAGTGCACAAGGAAATCGTATTTTTTATATGGCAATGGCTCCACGCTTTTTTGGTCAAATTGCTCAACATATCAATGATCAACATTTGACCAGTACAGGTTTTAATCGAATTGTGGTTGAAAAACCTTTTGGACGCGACTTGACTAGTGCAGAGGAATTAAATAAGCAAATCACCGCTTCATTTGATGAAGACGATATTTTCCGCATTGATCATTACCTTGGTAAGGAAATGATTCAGAACATCTTGCCACTACGATTAACCAATCCTTTGATTAAAAATGTTTGGAACAATTCCACGATTAAGAATATTCAAGTAACATTAGCAGAACATTTAGGTGTCGAAGCGCGTGGCGGCTACTATGAAACCTCTGGTGCATTGCGTGATATGGTACAAAATCATATTTTCCAAATTATTACACTCCTAGCAATGCCAGAACCAAAAGATTTATCCTCAAAAAGCATCCATGCAGCTAAGCAGGAATTGCTAGATAGTTTAATTATTCCTAATGAGGCAGAAATTGCTAAACACTTTGTACGAGGACAATATTTAGGAAGTGATGTGACTTTTGGTTATCGCCAAGAACCTAATGTTGCCGAAGACTCCAACACGGAAACTTTTGTCGCAGGTGAAATAAAGTTTGGTAAAGGTCCGTTAGCAGGAATGCCAATTTACTTCAGAACTGGTAAAGAGATGCGCGAGAAAAAGAATCGTATTGATATCGTGCTGAAGCACATGTCTAACCAATATGGTCAGGCGCACTCAAATAATATAACGATTATCATTGATCCTGACATGCAAATTTATATTACGATTAACGGTAAGAAAATCAATACACCTGGGATTAGACGTGAAAATTTGGCTTATCAGTTTACCAAAGAAGAGCAAGACAAGGTGCCAGATGGTTATGAACGTTTGCTCCATGATGTTTTTGTTAATGATTCAACCAATTTCACGCATTGGAGTGAATTGAAAAATTACTGGAAATTCATTGATGTAATTGAAGAAGCTTGGCAAAAAGATAACGAAAATGGTCAAGAGCCAGAACAATACTTGCCTTATCGAATGGGGCCAAAAGCTGCAAACGATATCTTTGATTCGCCAACTGAACGCTGGATTTATGACTGATTATAGCGACGGCCTGCTGCCTAAAAACGATACTTCTCGTAAAATTATTCATATTGACATGGATGCTTTTTATGCATCAGTTGAGATGCGCGATAAGCCTGAATTGAAAAATAAGGCAGTCGTAATCGGACATGATCCACGTAAAAGTAATGGTCATGGTGTAGTTTCAACTGCTAACTATGTTGCAAGAAGTTATGGCGTTCATTCTGCTATGCCTTCGATTAAGGCATTTCGCCTAGTTCCGGCCGAAAAATTGTTTTTTTTGGAACCGGATTATAAAAAATATTATTCTGTTTCTGCTGAAGTTCATAAAATGATGCACGAAATGACCGACCGTGTTCAGTCAATTGCTTTAGATGAAGCGTATTTAGATGTAACTCAAAATAAGTTAGGCATCAAATCAGCTGTACAACTCGCCATTGATTTACAGACTCGTGTACGGAGAGAATTAAAATTAAATTGTTCTTTTGGAGTTTCCTACAATCGTTTTCTAGCTAAAATGGGCTCAGAATATTCAAAGCCATTTGGACGAACAGTAATTTTGCCCAGTGAAGCAAAAGAATTTTTAGCTGCACAAAAAATTGGACATTTTCATGGTATTGGACCAAAAACAGAGGAAAAATTAGCTGAAATGGGTATAACCACGGGTAAAGGTTTGCAGCAGATGCACGTTCGAGATTTGATTAAAGAATTTAATCGAATGGGTTATTTGATGGCAGAACATGCAAATGGAATTGATTTATCGCGAGTTATCCCAGACGATGAATACAATCGCAAGTCAATTGGAATTGAGCGTAGTTATGAACCATGCGTTTACGATAAGCAAGTAGCCCTGACTAATCTCAGAAATTACGCTAGTGAGTTGGCAGAAAAACTTAGCTATGGAAATTTTTTTGCTAGGACAGTTGTTTTAAAAATTCGTAATACTGAATTTGAAACAATTACTAGAAGAAGCAAATTAGAACATGCCACCAATCAGGCAATTGAATTTTACGAAGCAGCCAAAGAACTTTTTGAACCACTTGCAGACAGTTTCTTAAGTGATGGAATACGACTATTAGGCATTACGGCGACTGATTTTACTGAAGCAGAATTTGAAAACGTTGACTTGAATTTATTTTCAAGTTAGGGTGTTATTTCTGTTAAACTAGTTAAGTACTTAAGAGATCAAGAAGGAGAAGAAATGAACACTTTCCCAAAAATATATGAAAAAATCGAACAATATTCGACAATTATTTTGCACCGTCACACTAGCCCAGACCCTGACGCTCTAGGTTCTCAGGCAGGACTTGCACGGTCATTAAGACTTAAATTCCCAGACAAAAGAATTTTATGTGCAGGTGAAAATGATGAAGGTGATTTGGCATGGATTAACACCATGGACGAAGTTACTGAGACAGATTACAAAGGTGCATTAGTTATTACAACTGATACCGGTAATACTGCGAGAATATCTAATAAGCTATACAGTAAGGGTGACTTTTTAATTAAAATCGATCATCACCCAGATGTTGAACCATATGCGGATTTGAGCTTTGTTGATGACGAAGCACCAGCTGCTTCCCAAATTGTTGCGGACTTTTTATTTGAAGAAAATCTGCCTGTCACTGCAGAAGTTGCATACCCACTTTATGCAGGTATTGTTGGTGATACTGGTCGCTTTATGTATCCGGAAACATCAGAACATACCTTCAATGTTGTTGCAAAATTGACAGCAACAGGCATTAACATTAACGAAATTGCTCGTAATATTAGTGATGTAACTTTTGCGCAGGCCAAATTACAAGCAGAAGTGCTTGAATATATGAAAGTTGATCCTAGTGGCGCGGCATATGCGATTTTGACAAGGGATGCACTAGAACAACTAGGAGTAGATTCTGATCAAGCATCATGCACTGTATCAACTCCTGGAAGAATTAAAGATATTATTGCTTGGAATGTTTTTGTTGAAAAACCAGATGGAACTTTTAGAGTGCATTATCGTTCAAAAGGTCCAATTATTAACGAACTTGCTGCCCAACATGATGGTGGCGGACACGCCTTAGCCAGTGGAGCTAATGCTAAAGACATGGATGAAGTTAAGCAAATTTTTGCTGAACTAGTTCAGGTGACTAAGGAATATCGCGAAAAAAATGAATAATATTTTTACTAATGAAAAAATTAGACCAGAGTTGCGTGCTGGCTTAAAGAAAATACACTTTAGTCAGCCAACTAAAGTACAGGAAGAAGTTATTCCTGTTTTATTGGAGCGCAAAAATGTCGTTGTTCAAGCCGTAACTGGTTCAGGAAAAACGCATGCCTTTTTGGTACCAATTTTAAATGAAATTGATGAAAAACTTGAATATCCGCAAGCAATTTTGACTGCTCCTAGTCGAGAGTTATCTGAACAGCTTTATCAGGTAGCCCGTCAATTGAGGGATGCGGCTGGTCTGGATATTTCCATCGCTCATTTCGCTGGTGGTAGTGACCGTGAGCGGCAAATGAAAAAAATCAATAACCGCAATCCGCAAGTTATAATTGCCACACCAGGTCGATTACATGATTTTGTTGAAAAGAAAATTTTGTTTTTAGATCACGTGCAAAATTTTGTCATTGATGAAGCAGACATGACTTTAGATATGGGTTTTTTAGCTGATATTGATTTTATTGCTCAAAGGTTACCTAAGACAGCGACTTTTGCTGCTTTTTCAGCAACCATTCCAGTGAAGTTATCTAACTTTTTGCGGAAATATATGTCACAACCTGAGCAAATTGTCATCGACAATCCTGCTGTAATTTCACCTACAATCAAAAATGATTTGATTGATATTGGTGGAAAAAACCGCAAACGTATACTGTACCAATTACTAACTATGGGACAGCCTTATTTAGCATTAGTTTTTGCAAATACCAAGCAAACTGTAGATGAATTGACTAAATTTTTGCAGGAGCAGGGTTTACGTGTAGCTAAAATTCACGGCGGTATTACTGAACGCGAGCGGAAAAGAACTGTTCGCGAAATAAATGACGGTCAATATCAATATGTTGTTGCGACAGATTTAGCAGCACGTGGATTGGATATTGACGGCGTGAGTCTTGTGGTTAATTATGAGATACCGCGTGATTTGGAATTTGTGGTCCACCGTGTTGGTCGAACAGGTAGAAATGGGCTTTCTGGTCATGCAGTGACTCTTATTCGTGCTGAAGAAATGAATCGAATTGCCGGATTGGAAAAAATGGGGATTCATTTTGATTTCGTTGAAATTAAAAATGATGAACTTGCACCACGTAAGCATTATCACAGTAGAAATGAACGCAGTTCAGACTCATACACTGTTGATAATAAGGTCAATGGCTATGTTAAAAAAGCCAAAAAGAAGCGTAAGCCTGGTTATAAAAAGAAAATTAAGCGTGTGATTCAACAAGATAAAGCGCAAAAAAATAAAATTGAGCAGCGTCATAAGATTCGCAAAGCAAAACAACAGCGCAAGCGAAAACGTGATAATAACTCATAGATTTCAAGCAAAAGCCGTTCTTACGGCTTTTGCTTTTTTCTTTTTCACTAATTAAGCATAAGAAGAATATTATCTAAATAAAGAATAATTATTAACAATTCCTTATAAATGTTTTGTATGATAGCGGTTTAACTGCTATATTTGTTTATTGTATTATAAGAAAAAAGTGTGGTGAAACAATTAAGTAGAACTAAAAGTGATAGTTGATTAAAAGATAGTTTGGAGGAAATAAGAATGGCTACAATAAAGTTTGAAGAGGTTTTAAAGGGAGATCTTTCAAAAAGTATTGTCAGAAAATATACCGTAATTGATTTTTGCAAAAAGGCTGGAATTGAACGAGGCTCTTTTTACCAGCGTTATGGAAATATTTGTGATTTGTTTGCATCTGTAATGGTTTTACAAGTACGAAGAACTCTTCGCGGCTTGGAAAAAGAGTCAATCGAAGCAATGATTTTCAGAATGCTTGAAAAGGTTAGAGCTAATAAATTTTATTTCTTAAACATAATCCTAATCTCGAAAGACTCACGAGTCTTTTATGATGTTCTGCGAAAAGAAATTGCTCTTGCAATAGAAAATTATATGCGGCCACGAGGGGCTTTTTCGGTTAGACAGGTAGAGCTAGTTGCAAATGGAATTTATGCAATTACGTACTACTGGATTCTAAGTGAATGCAAACATGATATTCGAGACGTTTATCAATGTATCTGTCTCCTGCTTAAAAATATAAATAAAACCAAAAAAGTGTCTCTAAGTAGCCACATAAATTAGAATGTTAGAAATAACATTCTTTTTTTATAAAAAA
>NZ_PDKP01000020.1 GCF_002837055.1 Lactobacillus apis
ATACCAACGCCAAATTGTTCCTTTGGAAAAGAACTATCAATTTCAGTGAATCGTTCAGGATGCTTTTGACGCGAAATATAGTAATTAGCATAGGAACTATCAATCAACAAGCCATCAATTCGACCTGCGTTTAGATCGATAAAGGCGTTAGTAAAGGAATCATAGAGAATTGGATAGTGGTCTTTAATTCGGTTAGCAAGTACCTTTGGATAATTCGTGATGTCATTGTAACCTGATGAACCAGATTGGGCGCCTAGTGCTTTATTTTGCATGTCTTTAATGCTGTTAATGTGATTTTTCTTCAGTGCAACTATGACCTGTGTTGTATCCAAATAGGTTTTACTAAAGTTGACTTTTGCCTCTCTAGCGGGAGTTTTACTGAAACCATTCCAAATTACATCAATTGTTCCATTTCTTAATTCAGTTGTATTCATTGACCAATCAATTGTTTGGAAGCTGACCTTGATACCATATAATTTAAAAACTGCATTAGCTAAGTCAACGTCATAACCGATTAGTTTTCCGTTTTTTTGTTGAAAGTCCATTGGAACAAATGTGTCGTCAACACCAACAACTACATAGCCTCGATCCTTAATATGAGTCCAATTGTCAACTTTGTTAGCTTGTCTGCTAACGGAAATACCGCTACAAGCGGACAGAGTAAGAGTAAAAAAGATGGTGGCAAATAATGCCATTAGACGTTTGCATTTCACTTAATCCACCTTCTTAAAATCTAACGCTTTAACCGTGAAAATTTGATCAGCTACTTGATGAGCAAAATCCATATCGTGTGTAACAATAATTTGTGTCATCTTATTATTGTTTTTCAGTTGTAAAATAATTTCGCCGACTTTGGCACGTAATGCAGGATCCAGTGCTGAGGTCGGCTCATCATAGCATAGAATTTGTGGCTTCATTGCTAATGCTCGCGCAATCGCAACTCTCTGTTTTTGACCACCAGACAGCTGATATGGATACAGTTCTTCTTTGCCAGTTAAGTCTAGATCGTGAAGCAATTGCTTAGCTGTCTGTAGAGCCTGGCTATTATCTTCTTTTAAAACCAATCTTGGTGCGAGTGTGATATTGTCAATGATGGTCAAATTGGGAAACAATTCGTAACTTTGAAAAACAACACCAGTAATTTGATTATCTTTACTTGGTTCAGTTGGATCAAATTCTTGATTGTTCCAGAGAAACTGACCAGAATCGACTTTTTCTAAGCCACTAAGGCAACGTAGAAGAGTTGTTTTGCCGGCACCCGAAGGTCCGACTATTGCTAATATCTCTTGATCGAGAATTGTTAAGTTTAGCTTATTTAAAATTGTTCGAGAGCCAAATTTTTTAGTAATATTCTTTAATTCAAGCATGAATCATTCCCCTTATTATTTCCACTTAGAGTAACTGTGTTCGATTTTCTTTAAAATAAATGATGCAATACCGGTCATTAGTAGATAGATAATACCAACTAGAACTAAGGGCACAAGGGTAACGTCTCGTGCAGTTGCAACGTTTCCTGCACGTAGGAGTTCACCCAAGCCAATAACATAAACAAGGGAAGTGTCCTTGACTAAATTGATTACTTCATTGCCAATTGACGGTATAACAATTTTGCTTACTTGGGGAATAATAATATGTCGCAAAGTTTGCCATTTTGTGAGCTGCAGAACGTGCGCACTTTCATATTGGCCGCCTGGCACAGACTGAAAACCACCACGGAAAATTTCTGCAAAGTAAGCAGTATAGTTTAAGATAAAAGCGAATAAGGCAGCATTGTATCGTTGAAAAATGATGCCAATGATTGGCAGTCCATAAAAAATAAAGATTAGTTGTAGTAACAATGGCGTACCACGCATAATCCAGATATAAAATTTTAAAATAGCACGTATAATTTTAAAATGTGAGATTAAACCCAAACTAACAATGATTCCAAGTGGGATAGAAATGATCAAGGTCCATAAGAATAGAATCAGGGTCATTTTAGCTCCAGAAAGTAGAGAAGGCATGATTGAGATTATATAATTCATCTTATTCTCCTTTAAAGCGTAAATTGAAATAATGAGCAAAAAATTACATTTATGACAGAATAGCACATGTTTTTTTAATAATAAAATGGTAATAGTGTAAAAAGTTATTTTAGACTGCTCAGCAAGAAATTTAACAAAACAAAAAGCCGTTTTTTAGACTAAATATCTAAAAACGGCTTTTCACTACAATATGCAAGTTGATTGCTTTACTGATTATGCATCGAGTTCGACCTTGGTTGGCTTATCCCATGATTCAGGTAATTTACCAATCTCTTTTAATTTATCGACAATTTGATTTAAAACAATCTCACGATCATGTTCATTGGTCATAAAATCAAGCTCATCACCATTAATTTCCATTTTAGGTGAATAATCATATTTTTCATACCAAGGCTTATAATAACGTAATAGTCGTTTGTAATAATCTTCAAGCGTTGAATCATAACTAAGCTGTTCGTACGGGCGACCACGCTTTTGAATACGTTTAAGCATCGTCTCGTATGAAACATTGATATGGACGAGCAAATCAGGGTTCTTTTTTGGCATATTTTTGAGCTCATTCATCATATTGTTTAAAAGCTCATAGTAAGTGTCAACTTCTTCTTTAGTTGCACGTCCAATATCGGCATTCATTTGGAAGAAGAGTGCATCTTCATAAATAGAACGATCAAGCACGTTATTATCGTCGGTTAATGCGTCCTTAATGCTGCGAAAACGTGTATTAAGGAAAAACACCTGAAGCAGAAATGCATATTTTTTAGGATCAGCGTAAAAAAGTGGTAAGACTGGATTATCGTCAACACTTTCGTAAAATGGCTTAGTTCCTAAATATTTGGCTAAAATACTGGTTAAACTGGATTTACCGGCTCCAATAGGGCCACTTAAAACAATAACTGTCATCACGTTCCTTCTTATTCTAGACTGCCAATTTCACGCAGCTTGCTATCTATCTGGCTTAAAACTTCCTTTTTAGCATCTTCATCACCGATAAAGTCATACTTATCACCGTCAATTACAATCTTAGGTGAAGCATCATACTTTTCGTACCAAGGCTCATAATAGCGAATTAAGCGTGCATAGTAATCTTTCAGACTGGGATCAGTCGAGATTTGCTCATAAGACCGACCACGCTTCTCGATACGTTTTAGCATGGTATCTAATGATACACGGATATAGATCAAGAGATCCGGCTTTTTACTAGGATTTCCTGGGGTGTCTTCCATCATGTTTTCAAGTAAACTGTCGTAAATCTTAAATTCGGTAGGATCAGCGACATTGCTTTCCGCATTCATTTGGAAAAAGAGAGCATCTTCGTAAATAGAACGGTCAGAAACACTGTTTTTCTCTTTAACTGCTTGATTGATTTGCGCTAACCGGTGGTTAAGCAGATAGATGTTAAGCAAAAAAGTGTACCGTTTCATATCCTGGTAATATAAAGGAAGAACCGGATTACTATCAACGCCTTCATAAAAGGCTTGAGTTCCTAAATGTTCAGCTAAAATACTGGTTAAACTGGATTTACCGGCTCCAATAGGCCCGCTTAAAACAATAACTTGAATCACACTCTTTCTTAAATACAATATATAGATTAATATCTAGTTTAATACGAGATATAGTGGTAAACAAGAAGAAATTTAATTTGCATTGGGGCAAAAATGTCAAGTGATTTTGCATAATGCAGACCAAAAAATCTGCTTATAGTTTAATAAAGATATGTAAATATATATTTTTAGAAAAAAGATTTTGGAACTGTTACACGTGAAACTAAAAAACAAAAAAGTGAAGTGCACTGTTTGAAGCACTTCACTTTTTGAATAGATTGGTTAAGATGCGCTACTTAACGCGATCTTCTTTCTTTTCTTCTTTTTTATCTTCAGCCTTATCTTTTTGTTCGTCAATCTTTTCTTTGGCGTCTTGAGTGGCACCGGTTAGACGATCTTGCAGGCTGACAGAGTCCTTTTCATGCTCTTCCTTAGTCTTGATATCAACTACAGTAACGTTAACTTCAACAGTATCCAAGCCTGTCATTTCTTTAACCTTGTCATAAATCTTTTGTCTAATTTCATCATAAAGTTTAGGAATGTTAGTGCCATATTCTGCAACGATTTCAATATCGACAGCGACTTGTTTTTTACCCACTTCGACGTTAACACCATTAGTTACGTCATCACTGTTAACAATCTTATCAGCTAAGTTGGAGAAGAAACCGCCATTAACAGTTAATAATCCTTTAACGTCTGCCAAAGCAATGCCGACAATCTTTTGGATTACTTTAGAGTCATATGTTAAGTCGCCTTTAACTTCTTGTTTTGAGTTGTTGTTATTTTGTACCATAATGATTAAATTCCTTTCATTTAATGTTGTTGTTTACTTACCAAGCTTTTTAGCAGGGGCCAATAATGCCCAGCTAGAAAGCCTAATACTAGTAGCACAATGACAAAAATAGTTTTAAAAAAGCCTAATCCCAAAAAACAAAATGCTAGTAACAAGCCGATTACTGCACCGCATATTTCTGGGAGGTGTTCCTGCAAAATTTTATTCATTTTTGCCTCCTTTATTGAACGCGTGTCTCGGGCTTATCAGAGTTTTGATAGTTAACAAACTTAATTTTGATTTTTGGTTTCTGCTCGATTCCCAAAAGTTGACTAAGATCACCTTTAAGCTCTTCAAGGTATTGCTCAAGAACAGCGTTAACGTTGTCGCCATGTCCTAAATTGCCACTAATCCTGATTTTGATTTTATGATTAGTAAGCTTAGAATCAACTTTTGCCTTATTGATAAAAGGTAGTTCAGATAAAGAATTCATGACGTAACCGTTAATCGCCTTACTATTAACTCTGACTTGTCCATCGCGCTTATGAATTAAGGTGAAGTAGCGCTGAACTGGCCAGAATAGAATGATTAATAAACTAATGATTAAAGCCAAAAGAACAATGGCACTAGCACCGATTAGATACCATTCGAAAATAGGATTTAATGTACCCAATTTGGGGATGCTAAGCCTTAAATACTTTTGCCAAAAACCGCTAGTTTCCCATAAGAGATAAATTGGCAGAGGCAGTAGTAAAAGCAGAAAAACTACCAGTAACCATTTTTTACTTCGTTTCAATTTATCACATCCTCTCATGCTCTAACTTAATCATAATACGGATTATTTTGTTAGCGTTAGTGATATGCACCTGTTTATATACAGCGCTAACACGAAATATTAGTGGCACAAAAAAACGATGCAAGTTTGCATCGTTTTTAATCTGTTAGTTAAGTTGTCTAATTAGTTCTTTGATTCTTCACTGAGCTTGCTTGCAGCAGCATCGTCAATAATTAATGTGACATTAGAGTGATTTTGCAAAACGGAAGCAGGAACGTCTTCAGTTACAGGACCTTCGACCATTTTCTTAATGGCATCAGCTTTATTTTCACCAAAAGCCATAATAACGATTTCCTTTGCACTCATGATGTTAGCAATTCCCATACAAATTGCTGATTTTGGCACATCATCAATATTGCTGAAAAAGCGTGAATTAGCTTGAATAGTGCTCTCAGTTAACTTGACTTCGTGAGTAACAGAGTCAAAAGAAGTACCTGGTTCATTAAAAGCAATATGACCATTTTGACCAAGACCTAATAATTGAATATCAATTGGGTTTTCTTCAATGATCTTGTTGTAGTCATCAGAAGCACCTTGAGGGTCGTTAATGGCTTTAATACCGTCTGGAATATATGATTTCTTGAATGGCTTCTTGTCAAAAAGATTTTTTTGCATAAAGTAGTGGTAACTTTGATCATTATCAGGAGTTAAACCAGTATATTCATCAAGGTTGATACTAATAAGATTGCTATTATCAAGATCACTTTGAGTCCATTCGTTGTATAGAGCTACAGGGGTAGAGCCAGTTGCTAAGCCGATTACCTTAGCACCATTGTCAATGCTCTTTTTAAATAGCTTAAAGCCTTCAGTACTACCGTTTTCTTTGTTGTTTGTAATGATAATTTTCATAGTTGAGCCTCCAATTAAGTTAAGTTCATTATAAATTGGTATATGCCAATTTGTCAATTAGCTTTATTAAATTTTTTAACTGCTGACGCGTTTTTAACTAAGGCCAATTTTGATAACAAAAAAGTCTCAAATAATGTTTGTTTCACATGTAACATTATTTGAGACTAATTAAATGAAATTAGCGACTATTCACTTCTTAGTGCAATTGCGGCATCTTTCTTAGCTGCCATTCTTGCAGGAAGATGTCCACCTAGCATCGTTAAGATAGTAGAAATAACAATTAAAATCAAGGCGTGCACAGGATTTAATTGAGCAACATTTGCTAAGTCAGTCATTGAATATAAAATGCTGTTGATAGGGAAGATGAGTAGTTGAGCAATTACTACACCTAAGACACCCGAGAATATGCCAAGGATAAATGTTTCTGCATCAAAGACGCGTGTGATGTCTTTCTTACGAGCACCTAAGGCCTTTAAAATACCAATTTCTTTTGTTCGCTCCAAAACTGAAGTGTAAGTTAAGATACCAATCATAATCATTGAAGTGACAAGTGAAATGGCTGCAAAGGCAATTAACACAGCCGTAATACCACTTAACAAACCACCTGTCATAGAGGTAACGGCACTAGACATGTCAGTGTAGATGATTTTATCTTGTTTCTTTTTACCCTTATTCCATTGATCAAGGTAATCTAAGACTTTGTCTTTCGAATCAAAATCATTTGGATAAATCATGATACCGGCAGGAAGAGAAGAACCGCCAATCGATTGCATCATCAGCTTTTTAGCACTGGCATTCATGTTTTGCCCAGTCATTACATTACGGTCAGATTTCTTTTGTGCCTTTACAATAGCTGAATTTTGATTCTGCTTGATAACCTTAACAGCTAAACGATCACTATATGCAATTCCGCTTGATAATAGAGCCATCGAATCCTTATTCTTTGGTCTTATTACACTAACAATGCGTAACTTGATTTTGCTATTGTTGTACATTGCCTGGTTAGGTTTTTGTGGCACAAACATACCAGTAGGCAGTTCTTGATAATAGTCATTATTGTCGACTACTTTGAATTCTTTACCAATTAACTTATTAAAATTAAGTTTCTCATCTGCCTTAACTTTAATGCCCAGGTTTTTCAGAATGTTAATGTTAAGGGAGTTCTTGTTATCAACGACCATAACTAAATCAGTTGGTTTGGATGGCCAAGCGCCAGATAGTAATTGGTAGTTATCCTTTAAGAAGTTACCTTTTTTCTTATCTAATGAGGTTGGAAAGACGGTTGACCCCATAAAGGACATGCTTGCTGCTTGAGACTGCATTTGCTCGTACGCTTGAGAAGCAGCTGTACCAGCAGGTAGCGGTGAAAACTGAACGGGCTTAACCTTACCATTTTCCTTACCAATTAAATTGAGGTTAACACCAACTTGATAAGAAATATTGTTAGCATATTCAGGATTAATCTTCTTTACGTAATCGACGTATTTTTGCGTAATTTTATTTTTATGTGCCGATTGCTGTAACTTGTCCTTTTTAGCAGTTAAATAGCCACGATTTTTAACGTTCTTTTCTGAATCATCACGGTCACTGATACTATTAACGTCCGTGGCCGTTTGCGAGATTGTAACAGGATATTTGGCAAGTGCCTTACTCATTGTGGTATCAATTTGCTTCTGAAAACCATTGGATAGCGATAAAACGATGGCAATAGAAATGATACCGATGCTTGAAGCAAAAGCTGTTAAAGTTGTACGACCTTTTTTGGTCATAATGTTGGTAAAACTTAACTTGATAGCATTCCAATAAGACATTTTAGTACGCTTCAAGTTGAAAGTGTCTTTTTCATCTTCTGGTGTGAATGGATTTGAATCATCTAAAATTTTACCGTCTTGGAAGTTAACAATCCTAGTTGCGTACTCCTTTGCTAGCTCCGGGTTGTGTGTGACCATGACTATTAATCGATCTTTTGACAAGTTCTGAATTAGCTTCATGATTTGTTCAGAAGTCTCGGTATCGAGAGCACCAGTTGGCTCGTCACAAAGTAAAATATCAGGATCATTTGCTAAGGCACGAGCAATTGCTACACGCTGCATTTGCCCACCAGATAGTTGGTTAGGATTCTTCGAAATGTGATCTTTTAAGCCGACTTGTGTTAAAGCATCAACTGCACGTTGGTGTCTTTCTGAAGCAGGAACACCAGATAAGTTCATTCCTAATTCAACGTTGGCAATGATTGATAGATGTGAAATTAGATTGTAATTTTGAAAAACAAAACCAACCGAGTTATTACGATATGCGTCCCAATCAGTTTCTTTGAAATTCTTAGTGGATTTACCATTAATAATCAAATCGCCGCTATCGTAACGATCGAGTCCACCAATAACATTTAACATTGTCGTTTTACCAGAACCGCTGGGACCTAGAATTGCGACAAATTCTTGATTGCGAAACGAAATTGAGACATCGTCCAACGCCTTAGTCGTAGTATCACCAACGTGGTAAGACTTACGCAAGTTTTTTAATTGAAGCATGAGTTATTTCTCTTTTCCTTTTTATTAATTCATAAAAATAATTTGGCACTTATAAATAAGTAACACTAAAATTCTTATTATATTAAGCCAATTAGTTAAAAAAAGCCATCCTCAATTTAATTTTTTTAAATTTAGCAACTAAAAAAGTCTCTTAAACAAATTAGAGACTTTTTTCCTGAGTTATTGCGCGATTTTAGTATATTGCAATAGTGCATATACTAGGAAGAATAGAATTATTAAGCCAATCACTATGATATGACGTTTCTTATTGGTAACCAAAATAGCTGCAAATTCGCGAACAATTGCATTGGGTAAGAAATAAAATCTTGTATATGAACCAACTCCGTTTGCATTCAGTCCAGCCGCTTTAGCAAATAAAGCGGCACGAAAAATATGGTAGTTATTACTGAAAAATTTGGCACGATATTTTTCGCCGCCAAAGTCTTTTGCTGCTACTTTGGCTGAAAATTGCATATTTTGGTAAGTATTTTTTGATTTATCTTCTAATAAGATAGATTCAGGACTAATACCACGACCGATTGCGTATTCGGCCATTGCTTTGGCTTCCGGAATCTTTTCATCTCCTCCTTGACCACCAGACATAATTAATTTTGGCATTTTCCTTCCTTTGTCGACCTGTTTTTGCGCATATTGAATTGCTCGATTAATGCGACTAGCAAGAAGCGGGGTAACAGTCTCACCTTTTGCTAAGCCAGCCCCTAAAACAATGAGGTAGTCTTGATTATATTGACGTGGTACAAATTGGTAAAGTGCTAGGTTAATAAGAAAGTTATAAGCGACTAATAATAGGTAGTTTACTACTGCAGAAGGTGTATATATTAAAGTCTTTTGCCAGGAAGGCAGTTTGCTAAATGGTGCAATAAAAATAATTAACCAAGAAACAAGTAATGCAATACCAATGAAGAGTGTCAATAAATTTGATAGCGTATGTGCTTCTCTTTTCCAGACAAAGTAAGCATTCCACAAAAAGAAAAGCCAGGAAAAGGTGGTTACTAGCGTAATTATGGCAATTATCAACACAACAATGACTTCGTAGGTTAAAATCAACGGCCGCAAACTGGTCGAAAGAACAGCAACAGTTAACCAGACACCGAGCAAGAGAAGAAAAATTGTGAATAATATGCCATTAAGTAAACGGCGTGGTTCTTTAAGCCATGAAAGTAAAAAAATGGCTAAAGAAGCCAAAACAATTAGTGACAAATAAATAAAAGGCTTGTTTTGAGTAAAAAATTGAACAAAGTTAGACATATTTTCCTCCTACAAGAGATATTCTAACCTTATTATAGATTAGCTAGGTTAAAAGTCATAGTAATTGACTAAAGCAAAATACCCGTTGTGTTCACTTTAAAAATTATTCCCTAGGAAATATTCTGGTATACAAAAAAACTGCATGGAATCTATCTAAGGTGACCTAATGATAAGATATTAACGTCAGTATATGATAATATTAGTAGTTAAAGTCTGAAAATCACCACCACTTAATGTATGAAGGAAGAAAATACTAATGAAGAGATTTTTTTATTTCCTGGGTAATATTGTGACAATTATTGTGTCATTTTTTATCTATTCACTCATTCAACTGCTTTATTTTTATCCATTTAAACTACAACGAAAATATCATTTGGATAGTAAGCTCTTTATTGCCATAACTATCTTATTCACTATTATTGGCATATTAATTGTTTATGGAATGTATCGCAGACAATTAAAAAACGAAAATGCTTGGAGGTTTAATAGGAAACCTCATTGGGATTGGCATCGCCTTTTGCTTTCTTTTATCGGTGCCATCTTGCTCGTACTGGTTAACATAGCTGTTCAGGCTGCATTGGGACTTAGCACTAAGACAACATCAGCTAATCAGTCAGCGCTAGATGCATTGGCGCGACAGGCAGGTGATTTTTATAAGCCAATGATTGTTTTGATAGCACCAGTTTTTGAAGAGACCATTTTTCGGGGTATGGTGTTCAACACTTTTTTTGCAAAGGAAACTCCTTTAAATAGATGGGTAGGAATAGTATTTAGTGGTTTTCTATTTGCCGTCCTTCACGATTCGGGCTTTACGAAGTATATTTTTGTTTATTGGGCGCTTGGGTGTGTACTTGCATGGATTTATACCCAGACAAAGGATTTGCGTTACTCAATTATTGCCCATATGCTGTATAACTCCCTCGGTTTTCTCTAATAATGGAAGAAATAAAAAAGAAAGGTTAAAAACCTTTCTTTTTTGCTTTAGTAGTAAGTATGTATTAGTTTTTAGTCAAACTATTCTTTAGCAAGAAGACCTGTTTGCTTAGGATTTTTAGGTTTAGTTTTGGCTAAAAGAGCCAAACTGATTGAAATCATGTCAACGACTTCTTGTAAGATGGCGCCCCAGAATGCTGGAATAACACCAGTGAATGCAACTAACTCGATAAGAATAACAATCGTGATAGCAGTCAAAACATCAACGTTTGCTACCTTCATTGTATGTTTCGAAA
>NZ_PDKP01000021.1 GCF_002837055.1 Lactobacillus apis
GACATGCAATTGGTTTAAGATCACCTAAGGGTGCCGAAGTTATGATTCATATCGGCATGGACACTGTTGAATTAGACGGTGAAGGGTTTAAACTATTAACTGAGAAGGGTAAAACTGTTAAAGCAGGTGAACCACTCATCGAATTTGATATCGATAAAATTAAGAAGGCTGGTTACGAAGTTACAACGCCAATCATTGTTACTAACACTAATAACTACCATAAAGTTAATGTAGTTGCTAGCGGTGATGTAACAGTTGGTGACAAGTTGCTAGACTTAGAATAATAAGTATTTAAAGAAAGGAATATCTTTTATGAAGACTAATAATTTCCCAAAAGGCTTTTTATGGGGTGGCGCAACTGCTGCTAACCAATTAGAAGGTGCTTACCAAGAAGGCGGCAAAGGATTATCACTTCCAGATGTTTTGCCTGGTGGAAAAGAGCGAATGAAGATTATCGCTTCACCTGACTTTGATTTTAAGATTGATCCTAAATATACTTACCCAAACCATGTTGGTATTGATCACTACCACCACTTTAAGGAAGACATCAAACTTTTTGCTGAAATGGGCTTCAAATGCTACCGTTTCTCAATTGCCTGGTCAAGAGTCTTCCCTAATGGTGACGAAGAGCAACCAAATGAAGAAGGCCTTAAGTTCTACGATGCAGTTATTGATGAATGCTTGAAGTATGACATCGAACCAGTTATCACCATTTCACACTACGAAATGCCACTTCACCTAATTACTGAATATGGTAGTTGGACAAACAAGAAGTTAATTGGTTTCTATGAAAACTTTGCACGCACAGTTTTGACTCGTTACAAGGACAAGGTTAAATACTGGATGACCTTTAACGAAATTAATAGTGCAGCTCACTTCCCAATCATGAGTCAAGGTTTGGCATTGAGCAATGGTGCAGGCGACAAGAAGAATATTTATCAATCATGGCATAATCAATTTGTTGCTGGTGCTAAAGCTGTTAAAATTGGTCATGAAATCAACCCTGATATGCAAATTGGTTGCATGATTTTATACGCAACTACTTACAGTTATGATTCAAATCCTAAGAACCAATTAGCTACTTTGCAAAATAATCAAGCTAATAACTTCTTCTGTACTGATGTACAAGTTCGTGGTCATTACCCAGCTTACACTAAGAGTTTACTGGCTCGTGATGGTGTTGAATTAAGTGACATTGACTACAATGATGAAGAACTTGATTTACTTGCTAAGAACCCAGTTGACTACATTGGCTTTAGCTACTATATGTCATCAGTAGTTGATGTAACTCACGAAAATCAAGAAACCACTAATGGTAACTTGATGGGTGGTGTTAAAAACCCATTCTTGAAGGCTAGTGACTGGGGTTGGCAAATCGACCCAACTGGTTTGAGAATTGCCCTTAACGAATTATCAGATCGTTACGAGAAACCATTATTTATCGTTGAAAATGGTTTGGGTGCGATTGATAAGCCTGATGAAAATCACTATGTTGATGATGATTACAGAATTGACTACCTTCGTGAACATATCGAAGCAATTTCTGAAGCAATTTCAGATGGTGCTGACGTAATGGGTTACACTCCTTGGGGCTGTATCGACCTAGTTAGTGCTTCAACTGGTGAGATGTCCAAGCGTTACGGCTTCATTTATGTTGATGAAGACGATGAAGGTAACGGTACATTTGATCGTTACAAGAAGAGATCATTTGATTGGTACAAGAAGGTTATCGACACTAATGGTGAAGATTTAGCATAATAGTTCACTTTGCGTAATAGCTCAGAAAACTATCAGTGAATTTGACGAAAAGGAAAAATTCTATGATGAAGACTAATAATTTTCCAAAAGGCTTTTTATGGGGCGGCGCAACTGCTGCTAACCAATTAGAAGGTGCTTACCAAGAAGGCGGCAAAGGTTTATCGATTGCAGATGTTTTGCCTGGTGGAAAAGAGCGAATGGACATTATCGCTTCACCTGACTTTGATTTTAAGATTGATCCTAAATATACTTACCCAAACCATGTTGGTATTGATCACTATCATCACTTTAAAGAAGACATCAAGCTTTTGGCTGAAATGGGCTTCAAATGCTATCGTTTCTCAATTGCTTGGTCAAGAGTTTTCCCTAACGGTGACGAAGAGCAACCAAATGAAGAAGGACTCAAGTTCTACGATGCATTAATTGATGAATGTTTAAAGTATGACATCGAGCCAGTTATTACCATTTCACACTATGAAATGCCACTCCACTTGGTTACTGAATACGGTAGTTGGAAGAATAAAAAGCTAATTGACTTTTATGAGAACTTTGCACGCACAGTTTTAACTCGTTATAAGGACAAGGTTAAATACTGGATGACCTTTAACGAAATTAACAGTGCAACTCATTTTCCAATCATGAGTCAAGGTTTGGTATTGAGCAATGGTGCTGGTGATAAGAAGAATATCTACCAAGCATGGCATAATCAATTTGTTGCTGGCGCTAAAGCTGTTAAGATTGGTCACGAGATTAATCCTGATATGCAGATTGGTTGTATGATTGCATATGGAACTACCTATAGCTATGATTCTGATCCCAAGAATCAATTAGCTACTTTGCAAGATAACCAAGTTAATAATTTCTTCTGTACTGATGTACAAGTTCGTGGTCATTACCCGGCTTACACTAAGGGCTTGCTTGCTCGTGATGGTGTTAAGTTAAGTGATATTGATTACAATGATAAAGAACTTGACTTGCTTGCTGAGAATCCTGTTGACTATATTGGCTTCAGCTATTACATGTCACTAGTAGTTGATGTAACTCATGAAAATCAAGAAACTGCCGCTGGTAACTTGTTGGGTGGTGTTAAGAACCCATTTTTGAAGGCTAGTGACTGGGGTTGGCAAATCGACCCAACCGGTTTGAGAATTGCACTTAACGAATTGTCAGATCGTTACGAAAAACCATTGTTCATTGTTGAAAATGGTTTGGGCGCGATTGATAAGCCTGATGAAAATCATTATGTTGATGATGACTATCGGATTGACTATCTTCGTGAACACATCGAAGCAATTTCTGAAGCAATTGATGATGGTGCTAACGTAATGGGCTATACTCCTTGGGGCTGTATTGATTTGATTAGTGCTTCAACAGGTGAAATGTCTAAGCGTTATGGCTTTATTTATGTTGATGAAGACGATGAGGGTAACGGAACATTTGATCGTTACAAGAAGAGATCATTTGACTGGTACAAGAAGGTTATCGACACTAACGGTGCAGATTTAGCATAGTTATGATATTTAATTTAGGTAAAAGCAATGAAACGTAAAGTAATTACTTTTTTGACAGTACTTGTAGGAGTTTTAGGCCTATTTTCCACTAACTCCACTCAAATTCAAGCAAAGAGCAAGAATAATAATAAGCCTGTAGTGATTTATTTGACGCGTCATGGCGAAACTACAGCTAATGTGATGCATCTTGCACAAGGCTGGAGTGACTATACTTTGACTGATAATGGTGTCAAAGGGGCAGAATATCTTGGAAAAGGTCTTAAAGGAACAAAGTTTAAAGCAGCATATTCTGGTGATTTGAGTAGACAAGAAAAAACTGCTCGTGGAGCTTTGGATTACTCTGGTAACAAGAAGATAAAAGTTAAGACTGACGAGCGTCTTCGCGAATGCAACTATGGTAGTTACGAAGGACGACCAGATGTAGCAAAAAATGTTCCTGAAATTGCAGCATATTTTGGTTATGACAGTATTGACGACTTTGTGAAAAAAGAAGGCAAACTGTTCCAAAATAAAATGCAAGATGGATACTATGCTTTAGATCAGCAAAATAAGTTAAACACCAATCTGCCTGAACAATACCGTGCGGAAAGCTCACAGGTTGTTGAAAAACGGATGACTGATGTACTGACTGAAATTGCAAAGAAACACCAGCGTAAAGGTGGTAATGTTATAGTAGTAAGTTCAGGCATGTCGATTAACTTATTTTTATCAACACAAAATTTCCCTTCTTTTGAAGGTAAAGGATTAGCTAATGATTCTGTAACTAAACTAATTTATCAAAATGGCAAATTTAAGTTGTCTGGAGAAATTGGTAGTTTGGAATACTATAACAATGGTATGAAAGCTAAATAAAAAGAAGTATGACTTCGTTAAAAGCCTCGAAATTAAGTAATCTTAATTTCGGGGCTTTTATTATGTAGTCAAAATGCAAGATTAGAAATCTAAATAAAACACTTGTCCAATTGGATAACCAGCTTAATTAATGAAAAAGATAATTTGAGTAATGGGTAAAACAAAAGGCGGCTTTTGCCGCCTTTTTTATTTGTAATTATTGTGAGTACTTAAGTTAAAACTTGGCTGAATACTCCATGTCTTTGAATTGATAATGAGCATATTTTTTGGTTAACTTCTTGGTTCTAAAGTACTGACTGGTTACCTTGAAGTTTTTCGGATTAGCTTCGAACATGACACGGTACTTCTTACCTTTGATTGTTTCGGTGCGGCAAGTAATAGCAATGTCATCTTTTTGGATAGGTTCAGATAATGGATAGCCTAAGATAGCCCATGTGATGCCAGCATTGCTTACCCATGTTCTACGAAAAGCGTGAAGATACAATCTATTTGCTACACATTTTTTCTTCCATTCTTCAGGCATTTGCCACGGATAGTTATGTGTACCTTTTACATAACCGTATTCCACAATAGTGCAGTTGCCACAAATGTCGCCAAAGCCTTCACGGATAATGTAACGGTAATCACTTTTACCGCCCCAGTAACCTTTCCAGCTCTTAGGAAAAACATCCTTTTTTAAGACGCCATATTCATTACCAGTTTCTACTGCAACTTCTGGAGGTGTAAGCACGGTTTCATCTTCACTGCTTGCATTAACATCTCTAGCACTGGCTGCTAAACCAATGCTTCCAATTCCTAGAAAAATTGCCGCAAGGGAAATAAGTTTTATTATTTTTGCTTTTTTCATAATTGACCTCAAATATTCTGTAAATAAATGCTTATTAACAAGTATGATTATACAGCAAATTACTTGTAAAAATAAAAGCACATACACTAATTTGTCATCTTGGTGTTTTCATCAATCATTCTTTGACAGCTTTTGCTAAGCTCGGTCATACCAATTAGAGAAAGTTGTTCAACTTCTTTTTGGCAATTATCGATGTAGACTTGCTTTGGTTCATCGTGATACTTAAGCAGATTTTCTAAAATCAATAAGAGCATTTTGCTGAAACAAGTAATTGGTTTAGTTGGAACTTGCTTGGACATCTCAATTAGTTCCCAAGCATCAGTATACTTGTTCTCGCTTATGCACATTTCAATCATATTAATTAAAATGCCTAAAACAATGAATTGAGTGTCCTCGGCATTACTATTTTTAAATTGGCGAAAAATTTTCTTAGTAATCACCAAATCGCTACCAAAATCATAAAAGTACATAAAGTTCAAAAAAATGGTTATTGTATCTCTATCGAAATTTTCGGCATTAAAGAATTTACTTTTTAATTCGCTCTTTTCTTTTGCACTTAGCTTTTCAGTTGTTTGTTCTATTATTGCTAACACTGAATCAACACGCAGCAAAAGCTCATCTTTATCTGCAAAAGTACTATTAATAATTGTTCGTTTAATTTCTTTTAGGTGTTTAAGGTCGCAATCATAATAAGCATCAGTGATTTGATTAATTATTTCTTTTTCTAGTGCATCATTTGATTTGGTTTGGTAATCAATTTCATCAAAAAAAGACGCAAGATTGACATGATTTCGTCTTAATAATTCAATTAAATCTTCCGCTGAAATACGGCTTAAGCCCTTTTCAACTTTTGAATAAAAGGACGGACTGATAATCTCACCAATCCATGAACGTTGTGTTTTACCAGCCTTAATCCGATACTCTTTAAGTAAATTGCCGATAGTCATTTTTAGTATATCCTTAAAAATATTGTTTCATATATGACACTTTTTAATTTAAAATTCTAACTCAAATATAATAATTGTAAAGAAGTATATTTAGGAGTGAAAAGATGATTGTTTTTTTAAGAAATAAAGAATACCGCAAGTTTTCGATTGCCAGCATCTTATCAAGTGCGGGAGACATTCTATTTTATTTAGCTTTAATGACCTATGCCAGTCGGTTAAAAAATTACTCACTTGCATTGTCGTTAATTGCAATTTCTGAGTCTATTCCACGCCTTTTATCTAGTTTTGGCGGTTATTTTGCAGACCGCACAAACAATAAATTTTCTAAGATTGTTTGGCTGGCAATGATTAGAGGAGCGCTCTATTTATTGGTTGGTTTCCTGTTTAGTCAAAATATTGCTGGCTGGAACTTGGTAATGACCGTAATTCTAATTAACTTTGTTTCAGATACCCTTGGAACATATTCAAGTGGACTAAGCACTCCTTTAATTGTTGATTTAGTTAAAGAAGATGAAGTTGGTGAAGCAGAGGGTTTTACTACCGGAGTGTCGCAAGTAATTACACTGATTAGTCAATTTATTGGTTCAGGGTTGTTACTATTTATGTCTTATTCTGTGTTAGCTGTTATTAATGGACTAACATTTATCGTGGCAGGTTTGATTTATCTTAGTATTTCGCGGAAGCAGCACAAGGATACAGCACAAGATAAAGTCCAAGAAGTAGACGACAGAAGCTACTGGGCAACAATGGCTTTGGCTTTAAAACAAGTAAAAAAGGCCGGTGGACTTTTGACCACTGTTTTAGTTATTGCATTACTGAATGGCGTTTTAAGTACGATTGAGCCTCTATTGTCAATCGTGATAGCTGGTAATCGTCAAACAATGCTAATCGGTACATATAGTTTTACAATTGCTTTAGTCGGTGCAATGGCAGGCGTCGGTGCCGCCTTAGGTAGTATTGCTGGGACTAGATTATTCAAAAATATTTCCCTTTATTTGGTTGTCTTACTTGCAAACCTTGCAGCTACCTTTGTTTGTATTTCAATCATGGGCAAACAATTAATTTGTTGCCTGATTACTTATTGTTTAATGGGCTTCTTTGCAGGAATTGCTAGTCCAAAACTAACGCAATGGCTAGTTACTACAGTTGACCGTAAAATTCTGGCATCATCGGTTGGCCTAATAAACACGGTTTTACTAGTTGTTAGCCCATTAATGACAACTGCCTTTACAACTTTGTCGGCTGCTACCCATGTTAACTATGCTGTGCTAGGTTTATTAATACTGAGTCTTTTAACTTTTGTAGTTACTATCATTGTAATGAATAAAACAAAAGCAAAACCAGCTGCAAAATAAAATGAATAATAATAAAGCTAACCAGGAATTTCTGGTTAGCTTTTTACTTGTTAGTGTTTTTCTTTAAACTGAAAAAGATTATAAGCATAAAGTTGATTAATAGGGTGAAGCCAGTCGTCCAAAAGACGGTTGCATAATTAAACAAACCAGAAATTGTTGATCCCATTAATGAACCAAAAACTGAACCGACAGCTTGGAACGATTGGTTGTAACTGAAGATTCGACCAAAACTTTCTGCTGGCGTATTAAGTGTCAATACAGTTTGAGCTGCAGGAAGCATTGCGGCACTGGCAATACCGAGTAGAAAACGTAACCCTGCAAGGGCCCAAGGAGAATTAGTTAAAGCCATTGGTACAAATAGAATTGCACCAACGATTAAGCCAAGACGTAAAATTTTTAGCGGGCCAATTTCATCCATTTTATGACCGATTTTTGAGGCCGCAAGTAAAGTACCAAGGCCTGGAGTAGCAGCAACTATTCCGGCAACGAAGGCAATATTCTTACTGTTTGGCATCATCGATTTAACGTATAGCGAAACAATCGGGTCAATCGACATGTTGGCAGCTTGCACTAATAGGGTAGTGATGAACATTGCAAAAATCAATTTAACGTTAGGCAGGGTATGAATAATTTCCTTCATTGGCTTCATTTCTTCACGCGAAATTGGGGTAAATTTCTCTTGTACTAGGAAGGTTGAACCAAGAAAAACTAGTACCATTAAAAAACCAGTAATGAAGAAAGGAATACGATAACCCCAAGCACCGCCAAGCCAGTTACCAAAAAAGTTTGATAACACACCACCAAGTAGTGGGCCGACAAGGTTGCCAGCAGTCCCTGCTGTCATCATCTGGCTCATTACCCAACCACTTTTTCTATGCGGTGTTTCGCCAGCAATAAGTGCTGTTGCGTTGTTAATATAACCGGAAAAAGCTCCTTGAATGAATCTCATCACAATGATATAAATCGCGTTTGGTGCAAATCCGGTTGCCGTAATAGTTAAGGCCATGACGCCAGAAGCTCGCATACACATGAGTTTACGCCCCTTACGGTCAGCAAGGTTTCCCCAATAAGGTGACACTATTGCCTGGGCAATAAAGGTCATTGCAAATGCAAGACCGGAGTACATACTGATTTGAAACTTACTGTAATGCCCTAAATCAGCGATGAAAAGCGAAATGAAGGGCATTGTCATGGAATACCCCATACCGGTAATAAAACAACCTAACCATAGGGTATAAAAGGCTTTATGCCATCCGTCGGGTAATTGATCTGAACTTTTCAAAATATCCTCATCTTTCTTTTTAAAATTTTCAAAAAAACAACATCTTTTTTTATTCTAGCACAATAAAATTGCTAAAAATTTATAAAAAAGTGCAACCTCGAATTAAAAACGTGCTAGGATATTGTTTCTGAAAGGAAGAGGTGTTGTATGAGTCAGGATTTACACATGACAAGACGTGAGTACCGTAAAAGATATGCGGGTGAACAGCAAGAAGTGCCTAATCGGTCCGCTGAAAACAAGTTGTCTGAACAGGATACTGCTTCGACAACACGTACTGAATATCGTCATTTAAAACTAAATTTCTGGGAAATCTTTTCAGACCGGCCTTATGTTGCCGTAGCAATAGTTGTTTTGGCTATTTTCTTTGTAATGTCTAAGTTATGGTGGCTACTGGCAATTCTAGCAATTATTGTTGGTGTGGGAATTTTTATTATCGGTCACAGTCATCATCCCGACCGTGTCCTCAGCCTTGAGTTTAAAATGAAGGCTTCACGTAAATTGAACATGTTACGAGCACTTCAATTTGGTGGATCAGTCTTGATGTTTCTGGCTACTTATATGAAAAAAGTGGTGACGGTTAACTTTCCGGCCGCTGGTTCAACCGATGGCTTACAAGTGATTCAGGGCATTTTGTCTAACCGTGGTGGAGTTTNCTTGATGTTTCTGGCTACTTATATGAAAAAAGTGGTGACGGTTAACTTTCCGGCCGCTGGTTCAACCGATGGCTTACAAGTGATTCAGGGCATTTTGTCTAACCGTGGTGGAGTTTATGGTCAACAAGGTTCGTACTTGTTAAGTTTGCTCAATACTTTCACCGGGGGTCAGCTTTGGGGTAAATACCGCTATGCAACCAATAGCGCACAAATGATGAATAGTGGTGCTGGTCGGTTGATCATTATGTGGGTTTTATTATTGATGATTGCACCTGCTTTTTGTGTTTTAGCACAGTTTTTTAGAGAGCCATATTCCCGTAACACTGCGCTAGTTGCTTCAATTGTTGCAACAATCAGCTTTGTATTAACACCACATTTACTCAGTAAGTGGATTGTAGAATATGCAATGGAGAACCGGATGGCTAATGAGCAAGCAAAAGCAGCAATTAGCATTGGGCCGATGGCATATGTCGCAATGCTTTGTGCAGTTTTGGTCTTAGTGATTTCAATCTATCGGGCAATTAAAAGGGATCATTTTGAATAACGTAAAAAGCAACAAACTAACAGATTTGCTAGTTTGTTGCTTTTTTAGCACTATATTTTATCAATTATCTTTTAGCACGATAGAAAATTATTTCGCGTGCTGCAACCATCGGACCGGAAGAGCGATAAACAGTTAAGCGAACTGATTTGGCGCGTACATCACGCAAACCAATTACCTTATTTTTACTGTCTGCTTTCCAAGTGACATGGTCTGCATACACATGGTAGTTTTCGTTATCAGTTGAAACTGCCAGACTAATTTCGGTTGGGTCACCTTCATGATCAATGTTGCGTGGAACAAAGGCCATGCGACTTAATTTTTCAACGTCGCTAAATTTGAAAGTCAATTCTAAGGGATGTTCGGGGCTTACCGGTTCACTTGTTTGCCACTCGCTAGCTAGTTTTAGGTCTGTTAGGTAATCAAGTGGATGATTAGCTTTGCTGGTAAAATTGCTTGTAACAGAAATTTCTTGGATGGCATAGTCTTCTGCTGCATGTTTAGTAATTACACCAAAAAGATCTGACCATTCTGAAACTTTATTGCCAATTACGTAACGCATCCGAATGATGTAGCGCGTGTTAGGAAGCAATTCGTGGAACGTAAAGCTAGTGCCTTCGATGCCTTCGTAGAGAAGATTGTTAATTTCAACTTGCACTTTGGCAGGATGGGTCCAAGCTAACTCAAATGAATGAGCTGAAATTTTGCTTGAAGCAACTGACGGTAGCTTTGGCGAA
>NZ_PDKP01000022.1 GCF_002837055.1 Lactobacillus apis
AAAAAGAGAAATTTTCACCGACATGACCAGGATGAACATCATCTTCTTTGATAGCATTGCCGTTTTCGTCTTGATAGTGAATAGTTACAGGTTTCCCCCACACACGAACATAGGTCTCGGCAGGCAAGTCAGGGTTAAGGTCGTAATCATCGAGAGGATTATAGTCAGGATCATAATCAGGATCATCGGGATCGGGATCGGGATCCAGACCAGCTTCAATATCTTCTTCAAACCATGCGCGATTTTTCATAAGTTCAAAGGAAGTCCAGCGAGTAGATGCTTCAGGATTTTCGATTGTGCCTTTACCAACATTGGCCCAAATACCAGGAATATTCAGTCCAGCTCCTGGTACCCAGTCATCGTTAGGATCATAGTTTTCTAAATCTTCTAATTCTTGCACGTTAATTAGGGGCGTTCTATGACCAAGAACAAGAACTTCTAGATTATTGACTCCTTTAAACATGTCATCAAAAAACAGACAACCTAGATCAAGATTCTTAATATTCAAAGTTTTTAAACTTGTACAGTTCCGAAACATACCTCCAACTTCAGCTGACCTATGAGTTTTAAAGTTGCTCAAGTCTAAATTAACTAAGCTACTACAATCTTCAAACATATACTCCATATCAATCTGTTCTTTGGGATTGAAGGTAAAACTTGATACATTTACGTCAACTAGGCTTGTCGCACCCGCGAACATACCCCCTAATTCTGTTGTCTTATACGTATCAAAGTTCGATAGATCCAGTTGGGTTAGGCTTGTACAATCTCCAAACATATTAGACATGCTCGTAACTTGTGAAGTATTGAGTGAACTTAGGTTGAGATTAGTTAAACTGCTACAGCCGTAAAACAGCCCCGACATATCCTCGACTCCAGATGTATCAAAAGAGCTCAGATCAAAACTAGTTAAACTACTACATCTCGCAAACATATTTTTTATGCTGGTTACATTTAACATGTCGAGTTCATCAAGATTAATTGTAGTTAAACTACTACATCCCTCAAACAGACTATCAAATCTGGTTCTATTTGTTGTGTCAAGGTTATCGAGTCCCTCAATTTCTGTTAGGTCCGTGAGGTCAGCAAACAGACTACCAAAAGAGTATATATCAAAAGTTTCTAATCCAGGACTAATTTTGCCTACTATTTTGATTTTTTTGGTATTCTTAAGCTCGTACGTATTATAATTGCCCCAAGGAGTCTTGACCCAAATAGAACCTTCAGCAATAGTATAATAGCTAACACCGGTGGTATAGACTTTAGGATCACAATATGTCCCCCCAAAAATAGTTAGCTCGTCCGTTTCGAAATTATAGGAGGCTTGAAGTTCACTTTTGGGGTAGTACTTAGACCCCCCACCACCCAAAAAGAGTTGACCTGTAACCACATTGGATTCACGCGGGGATACTGATTGGGCGGTATCAGTTC
This sequence comes from Lactobacillus apis, assembly GCF_002837055.1. GTDB lineage: Bacteria > Bacillota > Bacilli > Lactobacillales > Lactobacillaceae > Lactobacillus > Lactobacillus apis. The sequence continues at coordinate 1,432 of NZ_PDKP01000022.1, forward strand.
TGGCTGAAGTAGCTTGTGAGACAGTATCTCTGGTGCCTGTCGAACCAATTTGTGAGTCAGCGGTGTTAACTGCGTTATTTTCTTCAACTTCATCAGGGCTCATTGAGCGAGTATCAGGAGTCGCAGAAGAATTAGGCTGATTATTTTGATCAGTCTCCCTTGCGGCAATTTTTCCAGCTTCATTAGGGTTTACTGTGCGCGTAGCAGAAGAATTAAGCTGCTTATTTTGATCAGTCTCCCTTGCAGTATTTTTCCCAGCTTTATTAAGATTTACTGTACGCGTAGCAGGAGAATTAGGCCGATTACGTTGATCAGTCTTCCTTATGGTATTTTTCCCAGCCTTATTAGGCTTTACTGTGCGCGTAGCAGGAGAATCAGACTGGTTATCTTGGTCAGTGGATAAACTATCCGCTTTAGCTAACCGAGGATTAGAGAGAATTAATCCAAGTAAGATGGATGCTGAGGTGCTCAGCAAAATTTTACTTTTGAAATCACTAGTTTTTTTCATAATTATACCTTTACCTATGCTATTGATTTGTCAGTAACTTTTGTACGCTCAGTTTAAACAACTATGTGAACAATTAGCCAAACACAATCTATTCTTCACTAAAAAAGAAAGTGAAGGACTTTTTTAATATATATCAAATTTTTCATACTTTTTAATAAAAGAACAAGTATGACATCAAGTTAGTCGCTTGGTGTGTAATTATGGCAAGACATGCTCTGTGCATACAGTTAAAGTATAACATCTAAATATAATAGTAACTAGTCATTTTCGAAATTTATTTATTACTATTAATAAATGCGTACTTACATTTATTAATTAGTAATAAAACTACTCTGTTTCTAAGTTTTTGGAATAATTCTCTGCTATATAGGCAATGGTATGATACAAATTTCAAAGTTAACTAAAAGTATTTTGCACTTCGCCGTCAAAGGTTCCAGTAGTGCTCTAAGCAAATCTGCCAATGCTGGTGTTAAAGCAGACGATGCTGCAAATACAGTTAGCAAAAGAGCAACTCAATTGTTACTAGTTCAAAGGTAGCTCTCCTAACAACTTATAAATCACAAGCAAGGAACGTAACTTTAAACACTGCAAGCCGCAGTTTGCCACAAACGGGTGTAAAACAAAGATTCGCAATTGGCTCTTCTAGGATTAGGTTTCTTATCAATATTTGAAAGTTTGATAAGAGCGTAGTAGTCGTAAGAGAAAGAAATTGAGTTAGTTACTAAACGATATAAAAAAGCAAATCAATACGATTCTCTTTTATACTCTAAATTTCAAATCCACTGCTCCATTTTTAATATAATGCTCTGAATTATCCTTTCAGTTTGTAAGTATTAAGCTTCCATTAAAAAACAGCAGAAAATCACTGTTTTTGAAATTTTTTTTAAAATAATAGTTTTCCTTTTTACCGTGATTTTTCGCCTAACTATTCTTTCAAGTCAGTTTATTTAAAATTTTAAAGTTCTTACTAAGCATAATTTTACCAACCTATAATATATAATTGCTTGTTATTTTTGCAGAGATATCAAGAGCTTCTTTTGTAATTTGTTATCAAATTATCGAAATTTTTCCTTTTACTGTTATCTTGATTTTTACATACATAAATATATAATGTGGAAATACGCATACATATATAATGAACGAGGTGTATACAAATAAATGGTGAGGTACATTTAATAATGAAAAAAATAAACAACGTAACAGGAAAAGTTCTACTTAGTAGTTCAGCTACCGTTTTGCTTGGGTTAATTTCCGTTAATCCTCAGTTAGTCAAAGCCGATACTTTCTCTACTAGTCAAACGACTTCTAGGGAAGAAACTACTACCAGTGAAATTCCAACCCCATCAGAAGATATCGCTAGTGAAGCCGCAAATACTGATGAACCAGCCGTGAGTCAAGCTCCAATAACCGTTCAAGATTCTGGTGTTAACGTAAGTGAAAAGCGAATTGATGGAACTGCCGCTGGACTGCAAGTTTCCTATGACCTTGACACTGATGAACTCATCATTTTGGGAGGAACATACAAACAAATCGGTTTTTTGGACGATCGTTTTTCTGACTATTCCCTTTCTGACGGTGAAGGAAATTTCATAAAGCTTGGCTATGCTAAGCAGATTGTTATCACTGGCCAAATAAGTCTTAACTCTTCAAATAGTGCCGCCTATTTATTCGCTGGTTTTCGTTCTGCATCTAAAATTGTAGGATTAGAATACCTAGACCTTTCCCAGGCAACTAGTACAGCTTCCATGTTTCGGGATTGTGAAGATTTGACTTCACTCGATCTTTCTAGCCTTAATACTGCTAATGTAGATAACATGGCATATATGTTTGATGAATGTACATCTTTGACTTCAATTAGTCTTTCCGACTTTAATACTGCTAACGTGACTAACATGGCGTATATGTTTAGTGGTTGTTCATCTCTGACTTCAATCAATCTTTCTAGCTTTAATACTGCTAACGTGACTAGCATGGCGTATATGTTTAGTGATTGCTCATCTTTGATCTCACTCAACGTTTCTAGCTTTGATACCACTAATGTATCAAGCATGTCATGTATGTTTATGGCGTGTACAGCTTTAACCGCTCTCGACCTTTCTAGTTTCAATATCTCAAAAGTAATAGACATGTCATGCATGTTTAAAGATGATAAAAATCTCATCGACTTAAACATATCAAGTCTCAAGACCGCTTTACCTGTAGACCTAACTGGAACTTTTAATAACTGTACCAGTTTAGTTGAGTTAAATTTAGAAAACTTCCATATTCCAAATTCAAGTGAGGCAAGTTTCGAAGAAACATTCTATCATTGTACAAGTTTGCGGAAACTCAACATTAAAAATATTAATACAGGTGCTCCAGAGTACGACGATATGCTAGCCAAATTGCCTAGCCTAAATACTCTTGTTCTTGGTGAAAGCACTGATCTCACAACAGTATACAGCGAAGATATAGCCAATATAGATGATTCCAATACTCATGTGGAAAACGTAGGACTAGATACGGAAGGAATTTGGCTCAATGTTGGCAACGGTACAACAATTAGACCCGAAGGAACAGAACAATACAACTCTGAGCAATTAATGAGGGCTCGTGTCGCAACCATAGATGGTAAACAGCGTAACTTCGTAAAGGCTGAAACATATGTCCGCATGGGCTTGCCTATTACTATCCACCATGTCGATGAGTCAGGAAAACAAATTGCAGAAGATACTATTTTCCCTGGTAATTTGGGTGACCCTTATTCAATTATCGGCGACTCCGTTGCAGGTTATACTTTAAAAGCTGGTCAATCCCCTGTTACTGGTATTTATGATAATGATAACGCCAAGGAACGGGAGTTTACCTTTACCTACATTAAAAATCCCGAATCGTCTACTCCTATCAAAGGAGAAGACGTCATTGTTCATTATCAAGATGAACAAGGCAGGACTATTGCACCTAATGAGATTTTGAGCGGAAATATAGGCGACGGTTATGTTTCAACCGCTAAGGAAATTGCAGGTTATACTTTAAAGGCTCGGCCAAAAAACGCTACTGGATTCTTCAGTGATGCTACCCAGAATGTTACTTACGTCTATAGTAAGATTTCCTCTAAGGCTGAAGGAGACCAAACTGATAACAAGGGTAACAGAAGCAGGAATAACGTAAACAAAAGCAATGGAACAAATAGTGCTACTCCTTCCAGCTCAAGTCGTTATGGTGATCGTACAAATGAACTTGGTAGCAAAGTTGACAGTATGCATTCAGCTAGCCACTCTACCAACAATCAACTGCCAAAGACAGGCTCTGAAAAAAAGGCCCAACTAGCAGCTATTGCACTTGGCTTAATCACTTTAACCAACGCTTTAGCACTTCTTTGGACAAAAATTAAAAAGTTTAGTAAATAACTACGCGTTGTCCCTAAAAAGCACCAACTATAATTGGACAGTTATGTTGGTGTTTTTAATTTTCTCAATTCATTCTTGGAAAAAATATTTTTTAAATTAAAACCTGTTTTTTAGATTCTAAGCACCATTTCATCGACGTTGAGTATAGTTATTTTTGATAATCAGCTCTCTTATCATCTATTGAAAATGTATTGGTTCTCTTACAAATGGAGTGTTATTTATTTTCGCTTGTACTGTAATGATTTTCTTCTTTATCGTTTTAAGTGCACCAATTCTTGACTTGATTTTGGCATATACACAAATATAATATAAATATACTAGTACATATATTATAACTAGCGATGTATACAAATAACTGATGAGGTGCCTTTACTAATGAAAAAGACAAATAACTTAAGAGGAAAAACTCTATTTAGTAGCTCAGCTGCTATTTTACTAGGTTTGATTTCCATTAATCCCCGATTAGTCAAAGCAGATAGTGACCTTACAAGTCAAACAGCGCCACAGGAAGGAGGTACTACAGATGAAATTCCAACCCCATCAGAAGATGCTATCAATGATGACACAAATATAGGTGAACCAACTTCGGCTCAAGATTCAGTGGCCAATCAAGCTACTGAGACTGATATAGGTAAAAAACGAATTGATGGAACCGCAGCCGGACTACAAGTTTCATACGATCTTGACACTGATGAACTCACCATTCTAGGTGGAACATATACAAATATTACTAACTATGCTGATCGTATTTCTAACTATACCCTTTCTAATAACGAAGGAAATTCTATAAAACTTAAACGAGCTAAGCAAATTATCATTACTGGCAAAATAAACCTTGATGATGCAAATAACGCCAACTTTTTGTTCGACGGCTTTTCATATGCATCAAAAATTGTAGGTCTAGAATATCTTGACCTTTCTCAAGCAACCAGTACAGCCTTCATGTTTCGTAACTGTCAAAATTTGCTCTCACTTGATATTTCCAGTTTCAATACTGCTAATGTCACAAACATGGGAGCTATGTTTGCCAACTGTAGTAATTTAGACTACCTGGATGTTTCAGCTCTTAATACTGCCAATGTTACAAATATGGACCGAATGTTTGATAGTTGTAGTAGCTTAATTTCACTTGACCTCTCTAATTTTGATACCGCTAATGTTGAGAGCATGTGTGACATTTTTTTAGACTGCAGTTCCCTGACCTCACTCAACCTTTCCAGTTTTAACACTGCTAACGTGACTACCATGGAGTTTATGTTTAGTGGTTGCTCTGCTTTGCCCACTCTCAATCTGTCTAGCTTTAATACTGCTAACGTGACTACCATGGAGTATATGTTTAATGGCTGTACAGCTTTAACTGCACTTGATCTCTCTAATTTCAATACTGCAAAAGTGACAAGTATGGGCGGTATGTTTTCAGGAAATGAAAGCCTCGTTGACTTGAATATATCAAGTTTCGACACTTCCTCACTTTACGTCCTATATGAAATGTTTATGAATTGTAAGAGTTTAACCGAGCTAAATTTAGAACACTTCCATATACCTGATATCGATGAGTCTGATTTCTCCCTTACTTTCTATGGCTGTACAAATTTACGTAAGCTTAATATTAAAAATATTGCTACAGGTGCACCGGAGTATATTCTTATGCTAGCCGGATTGCCTAACTTAAATACGCTTGTTCTAGGGAAAGACACTGACCTTACAACAGTATATGGAGGCGACATCGATGATATAGATAGTATACCTCCAGGATACTTGGATGATGTAGGATTAGATACTGAAGGAATTTGGCTTAATGTCGGTAAGGGAACAACAACTCATCCCGAAGGAACAGAGCAATTTACTTCTGAACAATTAATGAAGTCACGTGCCATAACCCTAGATGGTAAAAAACGTAATTTTACAAAGGGTGAAACATATGTCCGCATGGGCTTACCTATTACTATTCATCATGTCGATGAATCAGGTAAAAAAATTGGAGAAAATACTATTTTCCCTGGTAATCTTGGCGATCCCTATTCAATTATTGGCGATTACGTCGCAGGTTATACTTTAAAGGCCGGTCAATCCCCTATTACCGGTATTTATGATAACGATGAAGATAAAGAAAGAGAATTTACCTTTATTTACATTAAAAACCCTGAATCCTCCGCCCCTATCAAAGGAGAGGATGTCACTGTTCATTATCAAGATGAAAACGGCAAAGCGATTGCATCTAGTGAAGTTTTAAGCGGTAATCTAAATGATGGTTATGTTTCAACCGCTAAAGAAATTGCTGGTTATACTTTAAAGAGTCGGCCTAAAAATGCTACAGGGTTCTTTAGTAATACTAAACAGAGCATTATTTATATTTATAGTAAAACCGTTTCTTTAACTGAAGGCGAAACTACTGCTAACCCAGCAAAGCCTACCAGCACAGACAAAGAAATAGGCAATATCCATCAAGGCAATAGTCAAATAGCTAACGGAGCAAATAATAATCAAGCAGCTGCTTTTACTTCCGATCCAAGTAACAATGCTGATAACCTAAATTCAGCTAACTCCTCCACCGACGACCAACTGCCAGAAACAGGTCCTGAGAAAAAGTCCCAATTAGCAGCTATTACACTTGGATCAATTACTTTGACTAGTGCTTTAGTACTTGCTTGGGCAAGAAATAAAAAGTCCGACAAATAGCTAATTAATGATTTCAAAGGCATCAACTATACATTCATAGTTGGTGCTTTTATTTAAAATCTTTTCTTCCTGCTTTTGGACGTTTATCCCTACATATGAAAGGAAAAATGAACTCTAATATTAGAGTTCATTTTTGTTTATATTTTTATTCAATTTGCCCATATTTTTTCATTAATAAAAGCCCCCTCGTGTCAGATAAAATCTGTCCTAAACGGTAACGAGGGGGCTGTCCTTTGTATAGCTAGTATACTCAAGCATTAACTAAAATGTTAATGCAGGAATATATATTATATTATTTCAAATTAGTCTACTTAATCAATTCATTATGATATAGTTCAAGTGTTTTCTTATCAAATGCACACATTAGAACTTCAATATCATAAGAGCTATTTGACTCTAACCAATTTTTAACCGTAGCAAAAGCAAGCTTTGCTGCTTTCTCCATTGGGAAGCCATATGCTCCCGTTGATATTGCAGGAAAGGCGATACTATGCAACCCCTTCTTTTTAGCTAATTCAAGTGAGTTAATGTAACAATCACTTAATAGATTATTATCGCTGGTTGCCCCGGAGTATATTGGTCCTACAGTGTGAATAACAAATTTAGCGGGCAAGTTATATCCTTTAGTAAGCTTGGCTTGGCCCGTTTCACAGCCATGAAGCTGACGACATTCTCCTAATAGCTGAGGACCTGCTGCTTGATGAATCGCCCCATCAACTCCTAGCCCGCCTAGCAACGTCTTGTTAGCAGCATTTACGACAGCATCTACTTTTAAGGCTGTAATATCTGCTTGGATAACTTTTAAATTGGACATTATGTGTCTCCTTTCGTATCAGTACTTTAAACTAAAAAGCTGTTAGCCTTCTTCATAATAAATTGGCTAGCAGCTTTTTGATTAATACTTTTTATTCTAAATACATTTCCTTTAATTGGCTTAAATCAGCATCTGTAAAGCCAAGCTCTTTTTTAAAGAATGTTGCAAAATCGCCCCAGCCACCACGGATGGTTTCCGTGATGCCTCTAATGGCTGTCCCTTCTCCTTTGGTGACATTCATTTTTGCAACCATTTGCGCTATTTCATCGTTACTTGGTAGCTGACGTGAAACCGCAAAGTCATATAACTTATTGGTCAGTAAATAATCCCGTGCAATTGTATCATCATCAACATCGAGTGCCATCAAAATTAAGGCCGATACCATTCCAGTACGGTCTTTTCCAGCACTGCAATGGTAGACAAGTGCATCCCCTTCTGGCAATTCCAATAATTCAGTAAAAATGCGCGCAAACATTTTCCGACTGTGCTCGCTTAATAAAGTTTGCTGATAAATCCGACCAATGAAATTATTGCTCAAATCTGGGATATGGTGAAGTAAGCGAAACATTTTGTGTCCGTTGGGCCGATCTTCTGGATTTTCAGAATAAACAGGCAAGTCAACATAGTGAACATTTGGCCAAGCTTTATCAGGAGAAGACTGCTTTTCGTATTGCGAACGCAAATCACAGTCGATTGTCACATGTAAATCTGTAAGGCGCTCTTTATCCTCATTTGATAGAGAACTAAGGGAATCTGAACGATAGATTTTGTTCCACTTAACAGCTTGTCCTGCCTTATTTTGATAGCCACCAACGTCCCTAAAGTTTAATGGTCCGTCTAATTTTACAATTCGATCATGTGCCAATTTGCTCAACTCCTTTTTACTTAATTATCGCACTTATTCACCGTGAGCAAAAACTTGAGTTGCCTTAACAGCCCTCTTCCAGCCTTGGTATAACTTCTTACGTTTTGACTCTTCCATCTTACTTTCAAACGTCTTACCAACAACAAAAATATCTTTTAGTTCATCAACATCTTTCCAATAGCCAACTGCTAGTCCTGCTAAAAATGCAGCTCCCATCGAAGTTGTCTCTAAAGTCTGAGAACGTTCAATCTTTATTCCTAAAATATCTGCTTGGAATTGTAGTAGATAGTCATTATTTGAAGCGCCACCGTCAACACGTAAAGTTGGGATTTCGATTCCTGAATCAATTTGCA
>NZ_PDKP01000023.1 GCF_002837055.1 Lactobacillus apis
ACCAAAAAGGTGATTGCCTAATTCTGTGTCATATAACTTGCCAATATCATCGTTGACAATGGTATCGCTATCGATATAAATAGCCTTGTCATATTGTGGAAATAGGTCAGGAATAAAGAGACGGTAAAAAATTGACATGGTGAAGAAATCAGCGCGTAAATAGTTTTCGCTTCTATTTTGAATAGGCGCAACAATTTCATCATTAATTTTGAAAAATTCGATGTGGACGTTATCAGAACCCAGATCAGTCAGGTCTTGCTTGTGTTCAGCGGAGAGGTCTTGGCTCAGGAAGTAAACCGTATAGTCCTTTTGAGAATCTGCATGTTTTACTAATGAATTTAGTGAAACAGCGGCATATTTAGTGAAGTCATCGCTAATTGCGTAAAAAACTGGAATTGTCATTTATATTTTCTCCATTTTAAAAATTTAGTCTTTATCTTTAACCAAGTTATCTTTGGTGTCAAGGTACTCCGTCAAAATGTCATCGTATTCATGCAATTTCAGCACATCGTGAACCTGATCAACTTGCCACGGCTTTACTGTTTGAGTGTGAAAAATGGGCCAAAAGCGGAAACTAGTTGTAAAGTGTTGAATTACTGTATCAGGTTGCAGTTTGTATTGCTCGTTATAGCGCCGTGGTGCAAGTTTTTTTTCACTCGCAAAGCGGTTGAGTGCGGTCTGATCTGGCATTAAAACAGTTCTGGTTTGCAAGAGGTGTCTGATCTTAGCAAACAAGTTGGTTTTTCTAATTTCTGGCAAGTTAAGCAAAAGAACCCCTGAATTGACATAATCGAAGGCGCGGTGCTGGTGCAGATTATGGAAAAAGAAACGTCCCCAGTAATCGAGTACGCCAACAAATTCAGTGTCTGTTAGGTCTTGATTGTAAAACTCGGCAAGGNNATTAATTTTAAAGTACTATTGGGATTCTGCTTAACTAAGAGCGATTTTAAATAGTCTGCTGCATGTTTACTGAACGGACTAAACTTCTTTTTAAAGCTCTGGGTGTACATTGTCAGAATGTAGATATGGAGTTCTTCTGAGCCGCTATTTTTTAATAAAGAAAGAATAGCAATAAGAATGCCATTTTCGGCGTTGTGGTCGCCGCAAAAAAGAATATTCATGTTGAACTCCTTAAACTAAATTTTGTGATACGTGCAGTATTCGTAGTTACTTTTTTCTGCACGTTTTTGCATCGCAGAAAAGATCTGGTCATGCAATTTTTGTTGCTGCTCTTTTTTATCAAGATTAGTATCTGGGTAAAAGGGACCGTCAATAAAAACAGTGATTTTGGGTCTAGAGCCGTGTTTAGGCTTTGAATAGGTTGTCGTCATGCAAAAGCTAGGAGCATTTGCAGCAATCGGGAAGTGCATACTAGTAGAAGAGAATGGCCTGATTTTGGTGTAGTAGGGCCAAACATGAGCTTCGGGATAAATGACTACGACCTTAGCGGTTTTAATAACAGTGGAAACAGCACGAATTAATTTACCTGATTGGTCAAGGTTCTCACCGATAGGCAGGCCAAAATAAGGCAAAACAAGTTTTCCTAATATTGGGATGCCCCAATTTGCCTGAGCTCCAATTGCGTAATAGCGCTTAGCATCAATAATGTTTAGGGGCAAAACTGCATCACCAAATGCTTGGGTATGGTTGCCATAAAGAAAAAAGCCTTGATTGCCAGCTTTTGCTAGCTTCTCCTTGCCTTCAATACGGGCATTGAGGATTAGGCGAATGTAAACAAAGCTAACTAGATGTGCGAGCGGACGCACAATGACCGACCAAATTTTACCGATGCGAGAAGTAGGAAAAATTGAATAGTCATCAGGCAATTGATAGCTCTGATTATGGCTATCGACTAAATCATCAGTTTCGTGTTGGTAGTAGTATGTATGCTTACCCATGAAACCCTTCTTTCAATAACAATATTAAACAATTTTATCATGAATCTTGTAAGAATAAAAAGATGTTAATATTTTTTCCATTTTATAAAAAAGTTATCAATGAGTTTAATCAAAATATAACTAGCTAGTTACTTTTATTATTTAGTAGACGCTTAAACATGTTGCTGAAATTTTAAAGTACATAGTTTGAAAGTAGTAATTGGTTTCTATTTAGTAGGCAGAATATAGGTATATCAAAATCATAATATGTAATGACATAAAGCTGGGAACAATGAAATATACAATTGCCGACTTTGCGCATTTGATTGATCATAATAACTTATGTGCTAATGAAACTAGTGAAGTACAATCTAAGTTTTGTGCGAGGAATTACAGAGAAATGAAATTGTCTCCTGTTACCAAACTTAATGACAGAATTAATGTAGTCACTAATCGGTAATCAGATTGTTCTTATAGACAAAAGGCATTACTTATAAGTAATGCCTTCTTAACTATTTTAATTAGCGTTATAGTAATTCGTCCAATCAGAACTTGTGCCAGCCACTTCGATAAAGACTAAGCCCACCGTAGAGCTGACCCCACTCCAATTGTAGTTTAACCTTAGAGCGCCAAATGCTTTTTTATCAAAGAGACCTAGAATTTTACTTTCATAATACGGGTCATTCTTCAAGCAATTAAAAATGTCAGTAGCAACATGTTCAGTATTTCGGTCTCTAATATTAAATACTACTGGTGCACCTCGATAATTCCCATAATACTTGTAATGATCTATTGCTTGAACAGCATTCATTCCTTTACTTGCCAAAGTTGGCAGGTACTGGGCTACATCTCCATTATTAATATCTTCTGAATACAAAAACATATTATCAGTAGTAGAAGATACTTTTGCAATGAATGTATCTAATTCAGGATTAGATTTGTATGGAGCATATCCATTGGAACTTCTATAATTTTGAATTTTTTGCCACAAAGATGTTCGAATTTCCGAAAGCTCACTATCTGAAAAATATACCAATTCACGGTTTTTATTTTTTATATTCGATAGCATGTAGTCAATTTCATCTTGAGTTGGCTTATCACGTTTGCTTGCGGTATCTTCAAGTTGGTTATTGTCCTTATCATTACTATTTCCTGGTTTAATAGGTGTAGTTTCTCCAAGAACAATTGCGTCGCTTGCACTAATGTACTTATTACCCTTTAGAGCATAGAATTGACCACCATTGATTAGCTTTTTGTCTTTTACAGCTACGACTAAACCCTTTTTGAAAGTATTCCTTGTTGACCTGCCATTTGCATCGTATATTGGAGACGCTTTTGTTAACTGAATTAAAAAGGTTGAACTAGTTGAGTTACTACTGGTTTTTTGCACGTTTGTCTTTTTAATATAGCGTCCTTTACCTATGCTATAGTATTTTTTCCCTTTAATTGTCACTAAGCTATATGCATTGAGAATTCGTCCCTTTTTTAGGCTTTTTACACGTTTCCGAACGCCTCGCTTAGTATATACATATGCATTACTTTTAAGCTGTACCTTTGTAGTAGCTGCATTTACTTTTTGCACTGAAGCTATCGAACTGCTCTCACTGCTCAAGCTAACAGAGCCAATACTTAGTAGCACAATACCTGCAATGCTAGTCAGCACTTTTCTGCTTATTTTTTTCATTTTCAACACCTGTTAGATAATAACTTATACACTCATATCCAATATGCTTATAATACCCTGTATAGTTTGGAAACACAATTGTATCAAGGTATATAGCTTGATTAGAATGTAAAAGTTATTAATTCACTAAAAAGCGATTTGGAAAAGATAATATTAGTTCAATTGAAATTTAGTAAAAACAGTGAAACTGAGCGTAGTTTTGGTTTTTACACGGCTTTTCTGCATGATATGGTAATCTTATGCACACATACATCAAGTACCGTGGAGACATTAATTCATTTGTCATTGATGTTCAACGCTAATTTTTAGACATAAAAAAGTCTTACTTTAACTTGTTTTTGTTAAAGTAAGACTTCTTTTTATATAATCTTGATTGATCCTACTGCGCTTTGGACCGTTAAGTAATCTTTGCCCGCACCTTCTCGATAAAAATGGTGCAGTTTTCTGTGGCCATGATAATTAATCGAACCCACCACAGTTGTGAGATTATACTCTGTTTCTTGATCATCATCAGTAGTTGCTTTTAATGAGCCAGCGGCTAGTTCAAAGTGATTGTTTCCGCGTAATTGCTCTATTTTAACCGATCCAGCAGAAAGTGTTGCATTCAAGTTTGTCTTACAGTGTGAAATGCTTAAACTGCCAGCTTCAAGAATGACTTTAGCACGGTCTTTTACGGTAATTTCTGTTAACTGTAATGAGCCAGCAGATAAGTACAAGTCAAGTTGCCGCATACTAAAACCGGCTAAGTTAATATCACTTACATTATTTCCGATTTTGACAGAATCAAGTGAAGTCCCATTAGGAATAGTAATAATTAACTTAGGGATGTCTGACAGATGGATATTTTTCTGCTTTCTATTTTCATCTTTTTCTTTAATAAGTAGTGTTTGGTCTTCAACACTAAAACTGATTCGACTTTGATCTTTATCATAAACTGTTGCCTGATAGTCTGTACCTGCTTGGATATTAACACTAAAAAGATAAAGATTAGCCTTAATATTGATGAATGAGGGTAAATCAATATGGTAAGATTTAAAATTGCTATTTTGAGAATTGTTTCCGTGTTCAAACCAGTTGCTCATAGGTGAATGCCTCTGTTTAATCTTAATTTAATTATTATTTTAATTAATCATAGCATTGAAAGCAGTGGTTGAGCAATATAAAAAAGCCTTGTACAAGTATGAAAACTAATACAAGACTTTGACTTGGTGAAAAAAACCCTTAGTTAATTTTAATTCCGCCATCTGAGCAGACTACTTTAAGAAGTGGAGTACCCTTGATGATTTCGCTAAAGTACTTTCTGTAACTATGGCCATGATAGTTGATATTTTCATCATCATCGTCGTCGTATGAGGCAATTGAAAGACGGCAGCTGGTTTTAGAAATTTGGCTTGCCTGAAAATCACCATCATTTAAGTTAAATAGACAGTCATCAATAATTTTTGAGTTGTTGATGCTAACATCGCCATCATCAAGTGAAGCAGTTGTCTTAAGGTGACAATTTGTGACAGTTAGGTCGCCAGAATTTAAGTTGAGGATGCTTTGAAAAAGAGATGAATCGGTAAGCATCATGTCACCGTCATCGAGATAGAAGTTAGCATTTTTGGTTTTAACATTATTAACAGTGACGTCGCCGTCTTGAAGCTGTAAATCAACTTTGCCAATAGTCAGATCACGTAGACTAAAGTCGCCTTCAGAACAAGAGCCATCAATATTTTCTAGGTCCTTATTTTTTGGCACAGTGATTGCTATGCGATAGCCATCATCATATGAACCATTGTCAGTAATAATTAATTGATGGTCTGTGACTTCTATTCCAACTTTTTTAGGGTTGTGGCCAACAACCGTGACTTGGAATTTTTCACCGTGAGCAATTTGCACATCTGGTTGATCGACGTTGAGTTTAATGCTAGAAAAAGGCTTAACTTGCGTGATTTTAGTAACAGTCTTTACTCTATGGGTACTTTGCTCGCCATGAGTGAAGAAATTGCTAGCACGCTCAATCATTGAAGACCTTTTTCCTGAATTGGCAAGGTCGGCCTCTTGTTCACCATGATTTACCTTGCCGATAATGAGTAAGGCAAGACCTAATGTAAGAACAGTAATACCAATTACGTAGATTTTTTTCATTATAAAGGGCTCCTTATAAAATTTAATGGATTAAAATGCTTCCATCTGTGCTATCAATGCGGATAGCAGGTTTATTTTCTTAGTGTCTGCACCATGACTGCCGCTAACTGTAATTTTAAATTTTTTCCCTGCTAAATTTTGATATCAGGGCGGATAGTAGCTTAGCTGAATTCGGTCAAGCTCATTCACGTTAAAAGTGCGACTCTGGTTACTACTTTGCTTGCGCCAAATAAAAATAGCCCAATGATGATAAGTAACCCGCCAATTTTATAAAGCTTCTTCATTTTTAATTCTCTTTATGATTTTTATTGGTCTGAAAATAGTTTTTCTTTAAAACATTTTTCCCTAAATTACGCATTGCTGTTGTACATTTGGCAATAAGAAAATCGACTAGCTTGACAAGCCACGGTAAAAGTAAAAGAACAATCCCGATTGCGATTAGTGCTTGTCCTAAATAAAGGCTACCAGCGGCCCAGCTACCCGTGAACAGGAGAGCAATGGCCTTAACTAGGAGAAAGCCTTGTTTAAGGAAGAATGTGAAGACGATAGCTGCTAAGGTTACTAAAAAAGCTAAACAAACGGCAAGAAAAGCGAAAATCAATAAAATTAGCGGGATACCGATAGGGGCGGCACAAATTCCTAGCAGGATATACCAAATTGCTTTTAAATTTGACCGAGGCGCCGTTGCTTTAACTGAAGCAGAATCGCTATTGGTTGAATAGTCGGCTAGTATTTTAATTGATAACTGTTTTGGTGTACCTAGTTCTTGTTCAATGGTTGAACGCCTGACAAAATCGCCATCAAGTAAAAATTCACGATAAAATTCGAGCACGTCTTGACGCTCTTTTTCTGGTAAGCCGCTTAGGTCTTGTTCCAGCTCAAAAATATAATCATCAATTACTTTGGTCATTTTGTCCTCCTAACACTTGATCAACATTTGTACTAAAACTCTGCCACTCATCTTGGATTGTTTGGAGTAATTCAATGCCATCATCGGTGATGTGGTAGTAGCGCCTGTTGCGCCCTTGGTATGGTTCATCGTAAGTTGTTAAGTAGTTATTTTTCTTTAAGCGCCGTAATACCGGATAAATGGTTGACTCGGAGATATCGAAAACTTTTTGAACGTTTTGTGTCAAAGCGTAGCCATACAAGTCATCTTGCTTTAAAAAAGCTAAAACAGCACCATCCAATAAACGTGTTGGTATTTGGATTGCCATGCTTTACTCCCTTCTTATATTATATGCTATATAATATTCTAATTTAGTATTGATTAGGAGGCAAGCATAAATTACTACTGTGCTATAAAAAGACTGAAAACAAAAAGACGACTAAGTTAATTAGCCGTCTGATACTTGTTTAATTAAAAAAGAAAATAAAAAAAGCACCGACTACTTGCAGTGCCATTTCCATTATGGTGGGTGGCCAGGGGCTCGAACCCTGGACCCACGGATTAAGAGTCCGTTGCTCTACCAACTGAGCTAGCCACCCATGTCTTACCGACAGTTAAATATAATAGCAACTATTTCATACTTTGACAAGGGGTTTAGCAAAAATAATTATGAATTTTGCTCTAATTGACCTATTTTTTTGTATGCAATAACTTAGTGTCTTAACTTGCTGAAATGCGTAAGCTAAAAAATTGACTAGCACTTGGCAAAGGTAATAAGATAATGCAGCTGCTAAAAGCAGCAATAAGTCAGGACTATTGCCGCAAACTACACACAAATAAAGGTAAGTATGTAATTAAAAACTAAGTTTAACTATAGCCCAATTACTATTTGACTGGATATTTGACCGTGTTAAAAAGTGTGGCATAGTCCGTTTATTAGAAAACAAAAAAGCAACAATTCTGTGCAATTGTTGCTTTTTCCTTTATGATGGGTGGCCAGGGGCTCGAACCCTGGACCCACGGATTAAGAGTCCGTTGCTCTACCAACTGAGCTAGCCACCCAAATGCTGTCTTGTACAGCCGACGGGAACTATTATGCTATTAAATTGGTTAAAATGCAAGACTTTTTATTAAGTTTTTGTGACTTTTTTGGCTAATAAGGGAAAAAACAGTATAATGGTAAGCAAAGGAGGCTTTCGATGCCAAAGAAAATTCTCGTTGTCGATGACGAAAAACCAATATCAGATATTATTAAGTTTAATCTGACTAAGGAGGGCTTCGACGTCGACACTGCCTATGATGGAGAAGAAGCCATTAAAAAAGTAGATGAATATGATCCAGATTTAATGATTTTGGATTTAATGCTGCCTAAAAAGGATGGCTTAGATGTTGCACGTGAAGTTCGGCAAACTCATGATTTGCCAATTATCATGGTTACAGCCAAAGACACGGAGATCGATAAGGTGCTGGGCTTAGAAATGGGTGCGGATGACTATGTTACCAAGCCGTTTTCTAACCGCGAACTTGTTGCTCGGGTTAAGGCTAATTTGCGTCGCCGCAATATCGCTGAAAAAGTAGAAAGTACTAATGAAGATACTTCTACAAAAAATATTACAATTGGTAACTTAGTGATTATGCCAGATGCTTATATAGTAGAAAAAGAGGGTAAGAAAATCGAACTTACTCACCGTGAATTCGAGTTACTCTACTATTTAGCTCAGCATATGGACCAAGTAATGACACGTGAGCACTTGTTACAAACAGTTTGGGGCTACGACTATTTTGGTGATGTCCGCACTGTTGATGTAACTGTTCACCGTCTACGTGAAAAAATAGAAGATAACCCAATCCAACCGCAGATTTTAGTGACTCGTCGTGGTGTTGGCTACTATGTAAAACAGCCTACTGAGGAATAATGAAGAAAGCCCGCAGAACTACTTTATGCGCGGCTTTCTTTTTATATTTAGCTTTCTATGAATATGAAAAAATTAAAAAATAAGTTCAAACATTTAACGATTTCGATTAATACTACTTTAGCCGCTGTCTTTATGGCGATGATTATTGCTACGATTGAAGTAATTGGTGCCTATTTTACAAGGCAATTGGAACAAAATAGTATTGAAAACTTTCAATCTTCAATTCAGGTGCTGCCAATTGTCAGTAATCAGTTGTCTACGCAGCTGTTAAAAGATGATAAGCACACTGACAGTAACCTTAACCGAATTGTTAGTGATTACAGTAACGGAATTGGTACCATTAGTGAAATTATCGTGGTCGACAATAAAGACATTATTCGTGC
>NZ_PDKP01000024.1 GCF_002837055.1 Lactobacillus apis
CTCAACTTTAGTAAACAAAGAACATGGTATTCCGATAACTAGCATTATGATTGCCAAAATGATGAAAGCTCTCCGCCAACCGTTACTTTGAATTATTTGTGAAGCAACTGGAGTAATAACTGCTAAAAAAATTGTGTTAAAGAAAGCACCTGCTGTAAAAGCAAAGTTTTTTCTTTTAACAAACCAATTATTTATTACTACACCTTGGACAACATAACCACTGAAACCACAGCAAATACCAACAATCGCAGCTAAAATATAAAATGCAATAACACTATTAGCCATTGAAAATAGCCATGTTGAAACTGCTGCAACTACAATGGATCCTAAAAGAATCATTGAAACATTAACTTTGTGAATAAACTTACCAACTAGCGTTGTACCAACGGCTGTTGCCAAAATTAATACGGTATAATAGTAAGAAACTGAGCCCAATTTTCCACCGCCAATTGAGTTAGCTAGTGGTGTTAAAAATAGGCCCATAACTTGTGTAAAGACACCCGCCACGATACCACAAAGTAGTCCTGTAGTGACTATCATTAGCCATGGATATATTTTCTGTTTATTACTCATTTATCCTTTCTCCTTTGTTAATTACTTTTATCACATTTATGTTAGCATTGAGTTAAGCACTTTCATCAGACATTACAGAAAGCAGCTTTTCCATTTTGGAAAAGCTGCTAATTATCTTCAGGTAAATTATGAATACTAATCAAATCAAATACTTTTTATCATTAGTCCGAACTCGAAATATTACACAAACTGCTAATCAACTATTTGTTTCTCCATCAACAGTTTCTAAAAATATACATAAGTTAGAAACCTTTTTGGGTACAAAATTAATCAAGCCTGGTCGACGTGGAATAGAGCTAACAACTAGTGGAGAATTTTTTTACGTTAAAGCCAAAAGAATATATAAAGACATTGATGATACTGTTACGGATATTAAAAATAGCAATTTAAAAGCACTTGAACCTATTACTATAGCCTTTACTGGATCACTGTTTGAAATAGAATTTCTTTCAAAATTTATTCAAGATCTAGATAATAGTTTGCAACCACGAATTAATCTTGAAATTTTTGATCCTAATGATGGTAACGGCATATCAACCTCATTAATTCAGGGTAAATATGATTTTGTCCTATATCAAAACGACTTTTTTATTGATAAAAAAGAAATTACTTTTAAACCTGTTTTTTCGTCTGGCCTTTCTGTTATTGCCTCAAAGAAAAATCCTTTAAGTAAGAAAAAAAACATAGGTATCAAAGACTTATTTAAGCAAGATGTTTACATCTGGAATTCAGTTCCACCTTTGCCTCTCATTAATCATTTTAAATTTGAACTATCATTAAAATATCCGGAATTCAATTTCAAGAGTATTAGTGATGAAGTGGTACTCGAAATTTTTTGTGCCAGTAATCGTTGCTTAGGGATTGTTCCAAGTATTCTTTACGATAAAGTTAATGAAAAACTTGATTTTATTTTGTTAAATTATAAGTTATCGTTTGAAAATGGCATTGCTTATCGAAAGGGCTACGAGCAAAAGCCCTATTTTCAAAAAATTTTTACAGCTTTGAAAAATGCGGAACTAGAAGAAAAGAAAAAGTGGATTGATTAATACCTTTGGCTTAGTTCTTTAAGCTACTATTGCTATAGCTAGAATTTATAATCATTAAAAAAGTGCTTCATAATAATTAGCTTGTGTGTCTAACTATCATGGAGCACTTTAACTTTTGTAAATTATAATCACTCAAATTAGAATTCTAAGTAACTACGCTTATTTAATTTCTTCAAGTAAAGGACACTTTTGCTGACTTTTGACATCAAATAAACCCTTATCTGAAATTTTGAAGCTTGGTGAAACAAGCAGAGACAGTGTTGAGAAGGACATAATTTCGTTAGTATTTTTATATCCTAGTTCTTGCATTGTCTTGCGGATTTTACCTATTTCACTACCGAGCACTTGCATTGGTTGGTCACTAGCAACTCCACCAATTGGTAGCTCAGCATTAGCAACTATTTCTTCACCTTTAGCAGCAATATAACCACCCTGCTGCTCAATTAATTGATGTTGAATTTTAAGCATTGCCTTTGTGTTGGTTCCCATTACCATCAAGTTATGATGATCATGTGCCCAGGTGGCGCCTACTGCACCGTCCTTGAGGATGCCGCGATCAACCAGGCCAACACTATAGCGACCTTCTTCACCGTTATAACGGTCTTGTACAAGAATCATAGCTAGGCCTGCTTTTTGCCATTGAACAATATTATTTTCTACTTCTAACTTAACTTGAATATGATTTGTGAAAGTACCAACTGGGTTAATTTGAATGACATTAGCCAATACGTCGCCATTACTTACCAAGTCTGTTTTGAGCACAAAGTCTTCACTGGTTAATTTAGGAGCATTGATTGAATGACGTAACGCCGGTAAAAACTGGTAATCAGTTTTTGTTTCAATATCTTCAGCATTTATCCCGTTTTTGTAAACTGCTTCAATTGACAAAGTCTTCGGATTATCCAAAATAACAAAGTCGGCTACTCTACCAGGGGCAATTGCACCGCGATCCCATAATCCCATATGACGAGCTGGTGTGTATGTTGAAATATAAATTGCTTCTTCTGGTGTCATCCCCATTTCGATTGCTTTTTTAACCAAATGGTTCAAATGACTGTGCAGTAAAGTGTCTGGCATTGAGTCATCTGTCACAAGGGCCACGTGCTCAAAATACTTATGCTCAATAATTGTGTCAATTACTTCTTGGTGCATTGACTTCAGCTGTACTTCAACAAACATCCCGTTACGAACTTTTTCATTAACTAAATCTGCCGTTTGTTGAGTGTGATCAGTAGTGATACCTGCATACAAAACTTTAGCCAAATCTTCACCAGCATATGCTGGAACATGTCCCTCTAATGGTAATGTAGGCTTTTCTTGACGGCAAGTTTTGATAATATCTTTGATTAATGTTTCACGTGGTGATGTCATTCCTTTAAAGTTCATCACCTCACCCAAGCAAATAAACCGGGGATCTTTAAGTAGCTCCTGAACCTCTTTGACACCTATCTGGCCACCAGTTGTTTCCATATCTGGATTAGTCGAAGGAACAGACGAAGGAATACCAAAGAAAATATCAATTGGTGCTGGTTCATCAATAAAGTTTTTGAGTCCCTTAATACCAGCAACATTGGTTATTTCATGGTCATCCGCCACAATTGTCGTTGTACCGTATTTTAAAATCGTTTGACCCATAATTGCTGGCGTAGTCATTGAAGAGTCAATGTGCATGTGGGCATCAACAAATCCCGGAATTAAGTACTTACCTTTTAAATCAAGTGTTTTCTTTGCTTCAATTCCTGGCAAATCTGTATTAATCCAATAGAATTTTCCGTCTTTGACTGTTACTTGTGTGTCAACAAATTTACGCAGAAATACATTAAAAATATGGCCGTTTTTAATCAACAGATCAACTTGTGTCATTTTGCCTCCCATAAATAAAGAGCTGGTTTTAGCCAACTCTTTTATTTTTCCTTATTACTGATTCATTATCTTGTTCCACTGACTTATCCACGAAGACATGTGACTATTCACATAGAAGAAATCAATTGTCTTTGCTCTTTTAGCAATGTCACCGTAAGTCTTATTTGTTGCCTCTGCAGGTGACAATTCAACTTGTGAGTTAACCGGTGCATTATTAAGTGACTTAGCACCAGCAACTTTTTTCTGGTTTTCTTTGCTTAGTCTAAAATCAATGTACTTGTAAGCAGCGTCCGCATTTTTGCTATTCTTTAAAATCGCAATATTGTCATAGTTTGCATAAGTACCTGAAGCTGGCACCATGTACTTCAAACTTGGATTTGTCGCTTTCAACATTCCAACAGCATAGTCACCAACAACTGCAACAGTAATTTCGCCAGTCTTAAACATGTTACTCAAATCTGAACTTTGTGCATAAGTTTTTACAACATTTGGCTTCAACTGTTTCATTGCCTGAAACGCTGCCTTACCATCATCCTTAGTCACATCAACATTAGCATGGTCACCTGCAACATAGAGCATTGCAGGACCAAAAGTTGTTGCAAAATCTGGTACGGCAATCTTACCCTTTAGTTTCTTTGACCATAAGTCATTCCAATCTTTGATTTGAACTTTCTTTGGATT
Source organism: Lactobacillus apis (assembly GCF_002837055.1). Taxonomy (GTDB): domain Bacteria; phylum Bacillota; class Bacilli; order Lactobacillales; family Lactobacillaceae; genus Lactobacillus; species Lactobacillus apis. The sequence goes on from NZ_PDKP01000024.1 coordinate 4,164, forward strand.
GTAAATGATCCCTAAACTATTAACAGTGTATGGCACAGTATTAGTTTGTTTAGCTAGCTTTTGTTGATCGCTCGATAAATACTTAAAGTTCTTAATTTTTGAAAAATCTAACTTTTTAAACAGTTTCTTTTTAGAACCTGTAATCGCATTATTTTGTGCTAACTCAATCACATCAACTGTTGAATTAGGGTTGTGTTCTATCTGCGTTAAACGAGTTGAACTATCACCAAATTGCGTAGAAACTTTCACATTATTTTTCTTAGCATAAGGATCAAGAACATCTGAACGCATTTGCTTCGTTGATAAACCAAAGGTTGATACAACCAATTTACCACTATTTGTACTAGATGAACAAGCCGTGGTTGCAATAGCAGTTCCGGCAACGATAAAGCTGGCAGCTGCCAAGCAAGCTTTTTTGAATTTCATAATAATAAAAAACCTTCCTGAATATTTACTCTGACAATGGATGAAGATGTTTAGCTGGGAGTGTGAGTTTGACCTCATCCCCTGAACTTCGCATCTTCTGTCTTGCTTCCTCAACTTGGAAGTCACCCAATTCTGAATGAATAGTGTATTTAAAACTTTGTCCCAAATATTCACGACCAGTAATCGTACCAGTCAAAGTGTTTTCAGTACTATCTGCATTCAATTGAATGTTTTCGGGGCGAATGGTAAGAACTTTTGCATTCTCATTATTTTCTTCAGTTGTTAATCTCGTGCCCTTGACTGCAATATGATAACTATCCTCACGGTTGTCTGCATTAACTGGAATAAAGTTGTCGTAACCAATAAACCGAGCCACATACTCAGTACGCGGATGATGAAAAATATTTTCGGGACGATCAAATTGTTCAATCCGTCCTTGATTCATAATTAAAACTTTGTCAGAAATTGCAAAACATTCTTGTTGATCGTGTGTAACAAAAAGAACTGTCATTTTCATTTCTTGCTGTAATTTACGAATCTCTTCGCGCATTTTTAAACGTAANCGATCAAATTGTTCAATCCGTCCTTGATTCATAATTAAAACTTTGTCAGAAATTGCAAAACATTCTTGTTGATCGTGTGTAACAAAAAGAACTGTCATTTTCATTTCTTGCTGTAATTTACGAATCTCTTCGCGCATTTTTAAACGTAATTTAGCATCAAGGTTACTTAATGGCTCATCCATCAATAGCATCTCTGGATTAGTAACTAGCGCCCTTGCCAAGGAAACTCGTTGTTGCTGTCCTCCAGAAAGTTGTGCTGGAAATTGACTTGCTAGGTCGCTTAAACCCGTCATTTCAAGTATTCCACTCACTTTTTCATTAATTTCCTGCTTTGGTAATTTGTGCATTTTTAAGCCAAACGCCACATTATCGAAAACATTTAAATGTGGAAATAGGGCATAACTTTGGAACACCATCCCAAAGTTGCGTTTATACACCGGTGTTTTGGTAATGTCTTTACCATTAACTAAAATTTGTCCTGCAGTTTCTTGAATTAGGCCCGCAATTATTCTTAAAGTTGTAGTTTTTCCACAACCCGAAGGTCCTAGAATTGAAACTAATTCACCATTTTCAATTGTAAAAGATATATCCTGCAAAACTTTAGTTTTACCATCATATGATTTTGCTAAATTTTTTACTTCTAAATTTGCCACACTCAAAACCCCTATTTAGTAATATTGCTAATGCCAATTACTTTTTCAACTAAGAACATCATTAGCGCTGTAAAGACCATTAAAACAACTGAAATTGCAGAAACAGTTGGATCATAATTGTTTTGCAAATAGTTTAGAATTGCTGGTGGCAGCATCGTAAGCGATGGTCCGTTCATGAATAATGAAATTGGAATATTATTGAACGAATTGATGAAGCACATCATAAAGGCCGCAATGATACTGGACTTAATATTAGGTAAAACAATCAAAAAGAATGCTTTTTTAGGTGAACAGCCGCAGACCCAACTTGCTTCCTCAATATGACTGTCCATCATCAACATACTGGCTGTGATTAACCGAATGACATACGGTAAGCACAAGAGAAAGTGACCAATAATTAAGCTGATAAAAACTGGCAGTTTAAAGGTAATAACAGCCGTTTGATACAGCGCAAATCCAATTACAATTTCAGGAATTAAAGTCGGACTTAGAAAAAATGATTGAAACCAAGCTGCATGATGCAGATTATAGCGTGTTAAAGCATATACAGCAGGAACACCGATAATTAAGGCTAAAAAGCTGGCAATTAGTGCCACCAATAGGCTTGACTCAAAGCCGGTAATAAAGTCAGGTTGCTGAAAAATATTGCTATACCACGAAAGGGTAAAACCTGTGATTGGTAAGGAAATCGAGCTTTGATTATTAAATGAAGTTATAACCACCAGAATCAGTGGCAACATAATCAGCGCCAGAATAATAAGTGAAATAATGGTTAACGCTTTATTTTTACGATTAAGCATTAGTCATCCTCCGGTCTAGGCGATAGCTTAATCGCTTCATAAGCCACATCGAAAGAGCTGAGATAACGATTAAGATCAAGGCAATTACACTGGCATTTTGCCAATTTCCTAATGTCATGGCCTGTTGATAAATTAAAGTAGCCATCACCAAATGACGATTACCACCAAGGATTTGTGGTGTAGTATATGCTGTCATTGTGCCGGCAAAAACCAGGATACATCCCGTTAAAATGCTTGTAGCAAGTTGAGGAATAATAACCTTGAATAAAGTGTGCCATGGGCTAGAGCCCAAAACAGCAGCAGCCTCTTCAATTTCGATGTTTAATTCTGCAACACTACCAATCAAAGTATTAATCATGATTGGCAAAAACAGATAAACCGAGCCAATAATAATCGACGTATTGGTATATAGAATGTTTAGCGGTGCTTTTATTAAGTGCAGTGAGAGCAATAATTTGTTAATTATGCCATCACGACCCAAGATAATAATCCAAGCAAAGTTTCTAACAACAGCGTTAGTTAACATTGGAAAAAGAATTAGTAAGTTCAGCACCTGTCTAACGGTCTTTTTTTGTCTTCCAATCCATAACGAGATAGGTAATCCAAGAATCAAAACAATAATCACTGTTAAAACTGCTATCAAAAATGTTCTTCCAATTACTGTCCAGTTATAAGAGCTTTTTAGAAACTGTGTATAAAGCGCAAAAAAACCTGCTTTACTCTGGAACGTTGGAATTGCGATTTCAATTAATGGAAAAAAGGTAAAAACCAAGACGCCAAAGAATGCAGGTATTAGTAACCAAACTGCGGTTTTCCGATTCATATATTACCTCCGATTGATTCTAGATTATCTATTTTTTAACAATCTGTCAAGGCAAAATCCGAATATATTTATTTATATAGCTTTTAAAAGTTTGTCTTTTATTTCGGCAAGTTTTTATATAAAATAAAAATATATATGTATAACCATAAAAAACGAACAATAAAAAGCCACAGGTTTTTCTGTGGCTTTTTGATAAATGTTTAATTTGTTTGATGTACTAGGTCATCGCGTACAAGACACTCTGCAATTTCGACTGTATTGCTAGCTGCACCACGCAATAGGCTGTCAGCAACAACCCACATCTGAAAGGCACCATCATTTTCTTGATCTTGGCGAATGCGTCCAACAAAGGTTTCCCGTTTACCAGCTGCTAAAAGTGGCTGCGGGTAAACTTGTTTGCTAGGATCATCTTGCAAAACTAAACCGGATGTTTTAGCAATCTCTTCTTGTATTTCAGCAGTAGTTGCCGACGAATCCTTTACAACAAAATAAACTGTTTCACCGTGACCAATTTCAATTGGAACTCTCACACAAGTTGCGGTTACTTTAATTTCACCCGCATTTTGATCATTAAGCAAAATCTTTTTAGTTTCATGAATCATTTTCCACTCTTCATGCGTGTAACCATCATCTTCAAACACATCAATCTGCGGCAGCAAATTAAATGCCATTGGATAATGGC
>NZ_PDKP01000025.1 GCF_002837055.1 Lactobacillus apis
GTTACTAAAAATTGATAATGAATATGGTACTCTTGAGCCAGATAAGTATGCTGACTTCTTAGTTTTAGATAATAATCCATTGGAAAGCGTTAAAGCCGTACAGCAGGAAGACAAAGCTGTTTATAAAAAGGGCCAACGTGCTTACTAATTAGTAATAACTAAAAAACCTTCTAATTTGAACAAATGTGTTCATTCTAGAAGGTTTTTTATCGTAAAAATTAATCAACTGTTAAATAATTTATACTATTTTTGGACACTGGCTTTTTCTTCAACCCTGCCAAAATGTGTATTAAATGCTAAATTCAAAACAATTGCTGCCAAAGCGCCAATCGTAATCGGTGACTTCAAGAAGTATTGCAAGAATAATGGTGCTTGAGCAATTACTTTAGCTGGAATAAGAACTAAAGCAAAAGTTAATACCATTGGAACTCCTACCACGTAAATTTGGTTACCGTTAGCTTCAGGAATAGACTTTAAGCCGTTCAACATAATAATCACACAGATAATCGCAAAAATCCCACCAATTACAGGACTCGGAATAGCTGCTAAAAAAGCTGAAAGCTTACCAACAAAACCTAAAACAACAAACCAAATTCCGACTGATAAAAATACTTTACGGCTAGCCACCCCAGTAATTGATACAACCCCTGCATTTGTGGAATAGCCTGTCATAGGCGTGCTTCCCAGTAAAGCGGCAACTAAACAACTTAGACCTTCACCAACTAGGCCACGATCCCACTGTTTTTTCGTGATTTCGATTCCTGTTACATTGCTCATCGCAAACCAAGTACCCATTGTTTCGGTTGTTAGAACAATATAAATAATCACAAAGGTAAGAATTGCGCTGAGAGAAAACCTAACACCATAATGCAAAATCGTAAATTGTGGCCATGAGAACCAGGCAGCTTTTTGTACGCTCTCCCAGCTGAACATGTGCATGCTTGCCGCTGCAACGGTCCCAACGAACATCGCAATAACAATCGAACCTGCTTTTAACATGTTCTTTAGTCGACCAGCATAATTGCTAAGAATAAGCACAATTAGTAATGACCCCATTGTAATTCCAGCTAAAGCAATATTTCGATTTAAATTACCGCTAGCTTGAAAGATATTGTCATTGAGTGCTGAAGGCATGAGTGAGAGGCCCACACAAGCAATAATTGTGCCGCCAACTACTGGTGGTACTAACTTATTAACAACCTTCTGATAAACGCCACTTAAGCCCAGAAGTACTACAAGCAAGGCACCAACAATTGTTGCCCCTAGAACCGTTGCCATTCCGCCGTTAGGACCACCATTAGCTAAATAAACGCCAACTACTGCACCAACTGGTACATAAGAAGGTCCTTGAGACATTGGCATTTTCATCAAAAGGCCTGTTTGGATTAACGTGCCGATTCCACAAGCTAAAAATGCAACTTGTAAAAATCCTGTTTTTTGTGCAGCTCCCATTGATAATAAGCCTGCGATGATTAATGGTGGCACATAGACGTCCATTGCCAAAACATGCTGCAGACCCAATAGGCCAGCTTCTAGAGTAGGAACACTATCATCTGGACCGTAAATTAATCCATTATCTTTCGTCTGCATTATTTTTCTCCTTACTTGCAGCTACTTGACCTTGTACCATGACCTGATCAATATTTTCTTTAGTGGTTTGATAAAGCAACTTTTCAAAGCGCATTTGTGGACTTTCATCTTGAAAGGCAGTCCAATTTTGATGAACAACTTGTAAGTCGGCATAACAGCCAGCTTTAATTTCTCCTGTAGGCAACTGTAAGCTCAAAGCTCCTCCAACCGTAGCCAGATAAAAAGCATTTTTCATCGACAATATATCGTCTTTGGTACCGCGAACCTGCGGATCCAATTCAGCATCAACTCCCTCGTAGCGCTGGTGTGAAGAGACCACTGCTTGGCGGATGTTTTGATAAATGCTTGGACTATAGCCACCAGAAATATCGGTTCCTAAACCAATCTTATTACCATTTTGTAAGATTTGTTTAGCAGGTAAAACGGCATTGCCAAAGTAGACGTTTGAAATTGGACAATGCGCCAGCCCAACCTCTTTTTCTCTAAATAAAGCTATATCATCGTCATTTAATAAAGTGCCATGCGCCATTACGGACTTATCTGTCAATAACCCAAACTGATCTAAAACTTCAGCATCTCGTTTATTGTAATGTTCTAACGCATAGCCATTTTCCCAATCGCTCTCACTACAATGAGATTGCACTGGAAGATCATACTTCTGCGCCAATTGCCCTAATCCAAGCAGTGCCTCATCTGTACAGCTTGGCAAAAAACGTGGCGTAATAACAGGTGTAGCTGGAATAGTCTCATTTTCATTTAGCTCAAAAACAGTCTTGATAAAAGATTCAGTTTCAGTTAGTGCTTGTGCAGCAGTTTGGTCACGATAGTTTTCAGGCGTTTGCTCAGGATTATCCATCACAACTTTGCCGACAAATCCACGCTGGTGGTACTTTAAACAAGCCTTGACCAATTCCAAGTTACCAGAATTGTGAACTGAACCAAAATAAAGAGCGGTGGTGGTTCCCTGAGCCAGTAGTTCCTGAACTAAATCCTCATAGACTTTTTGCGCAAAATCCGAACTTTTATATTTTTCCTCTAATGGAAAAGTATAAACGTTGAGCCAGTCTTCCAGTGGTAAATCCAATGCTACTCCCGCATTGGGCCACTGGGGAGCGTGGATATGCAAGTCAATAAAACCTGGTAAAATTACTTGATCATCGTCTAGTTTTAGCAAGTAATCTCCCCTACTTGCTGAAGCTTTAACTTCTTGATAGTTAGCTTCCCCTGACTGAATAATTTCAGCAATATAGCCCTGACTATCAATACAAATTAGAGCTTGCTCTTGATACTCAATCTCATCTGGATTGATTGCAGTATAATAATTTCCTTGAATAACAGTTGAAAAATTAATGGTTCTCTCCTCCTTAATATCGAACATTTTTGTTATATTATAGTTTTAATATTCGCATATTTATTGTAACAAACTAACTTAGCAGAGGACAACTTTATTTTCAAAAGTTATTCATTACTATAAACCAAGTGGCGTATACTGATTGTGACAAAACATTAAACTTTAAGAAATACAGTAAAATCGACTATGACTAATTCAATTACTCAAAATGCCCTTCGGGCGCTTTTATACGAAGTTGTTACACAACCTAAACCAGGCCTCGTCGATCCCTTAAGCCAGGGACCGCATCCCGATATGAATATTTATACTTTTATTGATAGTAGCTTGAGCTTAGAGCACTATTTTTCTGAAGCAGTTGAGATCGGACAAACCTTTCAGTCAACTGATTTAACGCAAATGTTTCAGCAATTAAGACAACAAGGTATTTTGGCTGAAAAAGAGATGTACACCGCTACTAAAGGAATAAATACTCATAAAGGTGCTATTTTTTCTTTAGGCATTTTTGTTTGTGCTGAAAGTTACAGTAAGAAAAATCAAACTGAAATATTTACTACAATTAAACGGATGTGTCATAGCTTAGTAGAGCACGATCTAATTAACAATAATAAACTGCAAACCGCAGGCGAAAAAGAATACCAGCAATATGGTACAGGCGGTGCGCGCCAGCAGGCTGAGCTAGGCTACCCTATCATTAGCGATATCGCCTTACCTTTTTTAAAAAATAGTTCTGGTAGTTTACAAGTGCGTCTTCTAGACACATTGATGAAAATTGCCACAATTACTGTTGATAGCAATTTAATCAAACGAGCGGGTAATTATGATGCTGTTAAATGGCTTCAAAAACGCGCTCTTAGGTATTTAGAACTGGGCGGCTATGGTTCCCCATTAGGTAAAAAAGAACTCTTAAAATTAAACCAGGAGTGTTTGGAAAAGAACTATAGTTTAGGAGGCTGTGCCGACCTATTAATTGTGACTATCTTTTTGGGTTTAGAAAAAGGCTACATTGTCTAGAACAAAAAAATACTAGCTAATCTATTTAGATTAACTAGTTTTTTTCGTTTAAGTAAAAATCACAATATGATTAATGGTGTGACGCACCACTTACTACATCAGTATCTTCAATTTCACTGCATGCTGTATCGGCAGCAATACGACCAAAGGTAAAAATATCAGCCAAGGAGTTACCGCCAAGACGGTTACCAGCGTGCAATCCACCGGCAACTTCACCGGCCGCATACAAGCCAGGAATCACTTGATCTTTTTCACCAAGTACTTGTGCCTTTGGATTAATCTTTAAACCACCCATTGTGTGATGAATTGCTGGTTTACGTGGTGTTGCATAAAATGGTGCAACTTCACACTTGAGGTTGAACGCACTTTTACCAAATTCTGGATCATTTCCGGCATCAACATATGAATTATATTTCTTAATAGTATTAACTAATGTATCTGGATCCATACCAGCTTTTTCAGCTAATTCTTCTAATGTATCAGCTTTTAGAAGAGTGCCTGCCTCAACTTGAGCTTCGAGTGATTCTTCTGTGGTATTGTATGCTGTCTTTTTAATTTTATCGTCTGCAATTAAGTAAAATAGGGTTCCATTAGCAATCGCAGCTTTGGCAAGGGTGTCACGTTCTGCAAATTCGTTCACAAAACGCTCACCTTTTTGGTTAACCATAATAAAGTTTTCTGGTGGTGTTTGAATTCCAGTAAACAATTCACCTGTCTTAGGATCTGAAACAGGCATCAACTGAATAAAGCCCATGCCAATTAAATCTGCGCCTGCTTCTTTACCTAAGGCAATACCGTCACCTGTAATTGCTGGAGAGTTAGTTGTCGCAATATCATCATCAATGTGTTCCCAGTATGTATTGTACTTTTGCACCATTTTGGTATTTGCACCAAAACCACCAGAAGTCAAAATAACCTTCTGCGCATGAATAGTGATCTTATTGCCGTTACTGCCTTGTGCAACGACACCAGTAACTTTGCCATTTTCAATGATTAAATGTGTTGCCCTTGTTTCAGTTAAAACTGTAGCACCATGGTCTTCAATCCAATCACCTAAAACATGAATAAAGGCATAACCCATTGGCTCAACAGGCTTGTGACCACGACGCCATAGTGCCCCAACTGGCATTGTTACGTCCGAACGGTCAAATTTAACACCTAAATCTGTTAGCCACTTAACTGAATCAAGCACATTGTTAACAAGTTCAGTAACTAAAGCATAGTTACCGTGAATTTCATTGCCATTTAAGTCTGTTCTTTTACCTCCTAAATAAGTTTGAATTTCGTGTAGTAAAACTGAATCAAACAAGTAGTCAGCGCCAGATTCAACATATTCATTAATTTGTTGTTGCAGCTTCTTAAAATCTTCCTGATATTCAGGGTCAATTTCGTCAATTGGTGTTTGAGCAAGCTTTTCAAGACTTTCTTTTTCACCAGAAAGAGCTTTAAATTGATTTTGCCATTCTGGCTCAGCCGCATTAAGTGGACCACCAGCCCTTGTAGTATTACCACCAATTTGAGGATACTTTTCAAGCACAACAACTTTTTTATTATTTTGAATTGTTCGTGCTGCCGCAGTTAAACCAGCGCCACCGGCTCCAATTACAACAACATCGGTATTATATTCCTCATCTTGTCCTGCATCTGCACTAGGCTTAGGACGATTAGCCCATTCTTCTGGATCGCCGCCGGCCTCTTTGATTGCTTGACTGACGCCATCAACAACGCCATGACTTGAAATTGTGGCACCACTGACAGCATCTACGTTTAAAGTTTGATTATTGATAATTTGTTCTGGTAAACGTTTAAAAACTTCGTCTGCTACACCCTTGGTTTCACCACTTGAATCGACTGTTATTTCTTCAATCCGATCTTGTGAAAGTGTAACTTTCATTGGCATAAAACTTGAGCCATGTCCCTTAGCTTTTACAGCATATGTACCTGGTTTCATTTCGAATTATTCCTCCTTATTTACATCTTTAATAACTAAATTTTACTAGCTTTCAATATTTAGTTGAAATACTTTTATAGCAAGTAGGCTATAATAAAAATGTTATCGGAGGACGAATATGAAAGATCCAGAAATTTTAATCCATTATCTTGATGTTTTGTTAAAGGAAAGTAATTTTACGCGCGCAGCACGTGAACTCTATATTTCTCAACCTTATTTAACCCAACTAATTAAACGGATTGAGCGCAAACTAGGTACTAAAATACTAAATAGAGATGTTGCACCCTATACTTTAACGAAAGCCGGAGTGATCTATTATAAGTATCTTGAAACAGCTATTACTAATAACCAAAAGCTAGAAGATAAACTTACGCCTTATACTGATCCCAATAAAGAAATCGTTCGAATAGGGATACTGGAGAGCCTAGGTACCTTTTTATTGCCGGAACTCTTACCTGAATTTCTTGCTCAAAATCCTAACATCAAGGTTCAACTAACAGAGACTTACCCCAGAAAAAGTGAAGCTCAACTTCTAGCTGAACAAGTAGATTGCTATATTGGCCAAACACCTGAATCACTAAGCAGTGGGCTAGATTTTTATGTTAATGGTGGTGAAAACTACTACATTATTATTTCGCCAAAATCAAGGTACTTTAAAAAAGGGCGCTTTATCCTTGAACCAGATGAATATGATATCAAAACAATTATCAAGGAACCTTTTGTTGTTAGTTCTTCAAATTCCGCTATTCGTCACCAAGTTAATGGTGTATTTCAAAAATTTCATGTTAAACCAAATATCGTATTAGAAACTAATAGTATCCTAACCGCAACCAACTTAGCCATTAAAGGTGTAGGATTAACTATTTCAGCCGCAAGTATAATCAAGCGCATGAACCAAACACCAATTAATCTTTTACCCTTAAATAAAAACATCATTACCGTTAAGTACTTTATTGCAGTAAAGACAGGGATTAAACAAAAAGAAGGTGTCAAAAAACTAATTGCAAAGTTTATGGAAAAGAATATTCAGCCAAATATCCGATAACCACAAATACAACAAAAAAGAGGATCAATTAAGATCCTCTTTTCTTGTACTTT
>NZ_PDKP01000026.1 GCF_002837055.1 Lactobacillus apis
GACGACTTAATGTTGACGCTTCTCTTCCCCTATCCACTGGTCTTACAAGTGTTTCCTAAAATTGATCAATATTTTTTTGAACTTGGTTCACTAAGCAAGTTATCACTTCAGCAAGTAGCTCAATATCACCATTTACAAGATCTTCTTACGCAAATTACTGATATTAAGCTAGGTAAAGAGAGTAATTTTAAAAATATTGAGTTAACTATCCTTAGCTATCAAGTTCTTGAAACACTACTTAAGTACTTTTTGAAACCTCGTAAAAATAACAGCCAGTTGTCACACAATTTAGTCATCACTGGACATTTGCGTAACGCGCTTGACTATATCCAAGGGCACTATCAAGAACCCTTTTCTCTTCAAGAGATCGCGGATTCTTGTCATTTGGCACGTCAATATCTCCAACGAATTTTTCGCGAAAATATGGGGTGTACTTTAGGAGAATACATCAAAAATTATCGTGCACAAAAAGCCTACCAAGAACTTACTACGACTACAAATACCTTTACTGCAGTTGCCATGAATAATGGTTTCAGTGGTGTTAGATCACTTAACCGTGCAATGGTTAACAATTACGGACAAACCAGCAGACAAATACGCGAAGGTTCCTCAGCGCCAGATTAAGGTGACTGAAAGCGCTATTTGTTAATCAAAAAGTAAGTATAATATTAGCGAATACAATAAAAGTTAGAGAATAGAGGAACTTAACATGAAAAAAGTTAATCCAAAATCTGGGTTGTTCAAAGTCGCCTTATTATCAATATCCTTATTATTGATGATTGCGCCGCAAATTTCCTCAGTATTGCCCCTAATGTACTCGTCATTTCCTGGCGTTTCACGGGCTGCTGTTGAAACATTAAGTACAATTCCAAACATCGGAATAGTTATCGGACTAATCATAAGTCCATTTTTAATTAAACTAATCGGTACTAAAAACACTGTTATCACTGGGTTAGTAATTGCTCTATTAGCTGGAACATACCCAATGTATGCAACAGGATACACAACAATTTTAATCTCTCGTTTCTTATTGGGAGCTGGTATTGGTTTATTCAACTCATTAGCCGTTAGTTTATTATCGAAGTTTTACCAAGGCGATGAACTATCATCAATGCTTGGTTTCCAAAACTCAATGGGTAGTGTCGGTGCAGCAATCTTTTCATTCTGTGTTGGCTTATTAGCTGTTAATGGTTGGCACGCTACTTTTGCAATTTACTTTGCTGCTTTGCCAATTCTATTGCTATTTGGCTGCGTGGTTAAATTACCTAGACAATCACAAAGCGTCGATACAGAAGCGCAACCTGCTACTAAAGAAGAAAACAAGATTAATGGTGCTGTAATTGAAATAGCAATCATTATGTTCTTTATGTATGTCTTCTTTATGCCAATGTCATTCAAGTTACCACAACTTGCTACAAGCCAAAAACTTGCTAGTGTTAGTCAAATTGCCTTTGTTTCAAGTGTAGTTACTTTAATCGGTATTCCTGTTGGAATGTGCTACGGTCTTTTAAAGAAGAAATTAAAGGATTTAATTTTACCAATTGGTTTATTCTTACAAGTTGCTGGTTTATTGGCAATTGCTTACGCAGTTAACTTACCAATGTTAGTTGTAGCCGTTATTGTTTTAGGTGCTGGCTTCGGTTTGTCCGTACCTTATATCTTTAACTGGCTTGATGAAGCAGCTCCAAAGAACTCCGTCAACTTCGCAACAACCATTACCTTAATCCTAGTTAATATTGGTTGTGCCGCTTCACCAACAATTGTTAACTGGTTAGGTACAACTTTTGGCGGTGGAACTCCTCGTTCTGACATGACAATGGCTGGAATTGGTATGGCAGTTCTGTTCTGCTACAGCATTGTTCATTACTTCCAATTAAAGAAAAAGCATCATTAATTAAATAAGTAAAAAAGCAGTTCTGATAACAAGAACTGCTTTTTTATGACACTCAAAGAATATATCATTGTCTACTTAAATAGTAACCATTATATTTAAGTAAATTTGAATTAACTAATTTTAGAGTTCCTATATAATTTGAGCCTTCAGCCCACGTTATTTTATATTTATAAACACTAGGTCCAACTTTTTTGGAAACTAACTTTTTAACTTTTGAAACACTTGCTCCACTATCAGGAACAAAATAGACATGCTTATTACTTACTATTAGAGTCATACCATTTCCATGCCACTTCCCCAATAACTTCTTTGGCATGCCCTTATGCCATCTATTCCTATCAACTGCACTAACAGTGTGAATGGAGCTAATGTCAATATTCAAAATACCATTCGTACTAGTAGTTAAACCAAAACATATAGCAATAGCCATTACGACTTTTAAAAGTACTTTTCTCAATTATAACAACCTCCAAGATAAAATAATGTCTTTTAAAAAGAATAGTATTTATTTATTTTTATTTCTAGTGAATAAGAACATCAAAAGTGGCAAGATGATAAAGCCAAAGACCATCATCAAAATCGCATACCAGTTAATACCAACAACTTGGCCATTTTTAATAATGCCAAATTGTGCTTGCCAATTATATTTAACTAGTAAAAAAATAACGACAATAATTGATAATATTGGGATTACGATATCAGTCCAAACATTTTTTGGTGCTGGTAAAACCTGCTCTTTATTTTTGCCAAAATAGAAGCAAATGACTGCTAACGGTACAATAATAAAGCCTAAGAACCTAACCATTGCACTTAATGTAATTAGGTTAACCATATTATATTGGAATGCCAGTGGTACCAAAATCGCTAACGCTTCAGAAATAAAGAATGTCCTAATTGGAAAATTGTTTTTCGTTCTCTTAGTTAATGATGACGGCAGCTGCTTTTCACGTGCCATTGCCTCTAAAATTCGCGGTGCATTGAAGCTGGAAGCAACATTGATGCCAAGCATCGATACCAAGGCACCAACTAAAATCACGTCCCGTAAGATCTCATTGTCAAAAATTGCACTAATTGCCACAACCTGCTTAGTTGTCATCAAAGCTTTCGGATTGAGAACAAGTCCAACTGCAACAACCCCTATATAAATTGCAGCAATAACAAAAATTGCTAATGGTATTGCTCTTGGTAGATTTTTTTCGGGCTCTTGCATATCATCCGAACCTGAAGGTACAGATTCAAAGCCTGTAAAAGCATAAAAAGCTGACACAATAGCCATTACAAAACCTGTAGTTGTCAATGTCGGAACAATCTTATGGCCATTCTGCGTAATTTGATCAACCATCGCCAAATTATGTGAGGCTCCTGTTGTAAGTAATAGAACAACTCCAGCAACAATAATTAAAACCAAGGCGAATAACTTACCTGCAGTGGCAATATTCATTACAAACTTAACAAATTTTTGTCCAAACAAGTTAATAATTGTTATTAGCAGCATCAAAACTAGAAACCCGATTGTAACGTTCATAACGCTATCGGGATTGCCGCCAAAAATCGAAATGGTTGACTTAATTACACCGACAGCCATTACGCCCCACGCCACGCTGGCAGAAAAGTAACGCAAGATGCCGACATAAAAGCCAACGTTATCACCAAAGGCCGCCTTGGAATAGGCATACGAAGCGCCCGATTTTGTCACATATTTAGCCGCTGCTGAAAAAGAAATCGCCAGAATTGCGGCAAAAATTGCTGCAATTAAATAAACAACTAGAGATTTACTACCCGCTTGGCTAACTACACTTCCCGGTGTTAAGAAAATACCTGAGCCAATAATAGAATTGATTGCTAAAAGAACAATTGACCAGAAGCCTAGTTTGTCATTTGCTCGTTCTGTATCCTTACTTGTATTCACGATAGTTAGCCTTTCTTACTTAGCATTTTCAACAACAAATTTAAATAGATTATTCATATAAGGCGTGTTGGGATTTTTATGCAGCATCTCAGGGTGCCACTGAACTGCCAAAATATTGCCCTGCTCGTTTTCTAAGCCCTCTGGGACACCATCAGTTGCAGTCGCAACTTCGCGCAAATCCGGTGCAACATCTTTAATCAACTGATGATGGAATGAATTAACTAAGAACTCAGTTTTACCTATTGTCCGTGCAAGTAAACTACCTTCTTTAAGCTTAACGCCATGCGTTGGTAAATCAGGTGTATGGCCTTGATTATGCTTTAAAGTTTTTTCTTTGCGATAACCCGCATCTTGATATAAGTTACCACCGTGAGCAACGTTAATTAGTTGAGCCCCACGGCAAACCCCAAGAATTGGGAGACCTTTTTCTTCCGCAATTTTTAACAATAACATATCAAAATGGTCACGTGCTGGCCAAATTTCACCTATCTTTGGTTGCAGTTCTTCACCATATAAATGTGGATCAATATCATGTCCACCAGATAAAATAAGTCCTTGAACATGTTCTATTTGGCCTATAACAACCTCATCATTTGCAGTAAAGGGGATAATGTAAGGAATTCCACCATTTTGAACGACAGAATCAACATAGTCCTCATTAACGTAACTACGTCTATATCCATAAAATGGCCCTTCTGCATCTCTTATTTCTGAACCAGCAATGCCGATAATTGGTTTACTCATCTTTTCCCCCCAATCAAAAATCAACCTACTTTTAATANGCAGTTCTTCACCATATAAATGTGGATCAATATCATGTCCACCAGATAAAATAAGTCCTTGAACATGTTCTATTTGGCCTATAACAACCTCATCATTTGCAGTAAAGGGGATAATGTAAGGAATTCCACCATTTTGAACGACAGAATCAACATAGTCCTCATTAACGTAACTACGTCTATATCCATAAAATGGCCCTTCTGCATCTCTTATTTCTGAACCAGCAATGCCGATAATTGGTTTACTCATCTTTTCCCCCCAATCAAAAATCAACCTACTTTTAATATATTATACATGCACAAGCCTGAACTATGTTGTGATTTGATTGATATATTACTTTAATAGTTTGTAACGATTTCTTTGGGGATATTATTCCCTAGGAAATAATGTAGTTTTCTTTAAAACAAAAACCACTGGTCTAATCGACTAGTGGTTTGTAAAAATAGCTGAATTGCAATACGCTACGTAAAGCTTGCTATAATTTAATCAACTTTTTCAAAGACTTCACAGATCATTGGTGCCTGAGGATAAAACTTCTGTCCACTTTCTGCAAATTCCGCTTCAAAAAATTGATCATGAACTTCACGCCAATACTGGTAGCTACGATCTCCTTCACCTTCATGATATGCATGCTCTGCAGATATCTGATTGTATGGAATAACTTCAACTACCTTGTCCTGAATCACGCAAACGGGATTACCATTCCAATCAAGGATAATATTCCAGTCGCCAACACTTGGCATCTCATTTTCTGGGAAAAATGCTGCAGTTGTTGCAGTCTTAATACCTCTTTTTACTAAGTCTGCTAATTCATTCGCTTCTTCCTTACTTGCTCCAAATGCCCACGCATCTACTTTAGTATCCTCTCCCAAGTTATGCTTCTTGCAAAAGGTACGCCAAAATTGTTCTACTTTTTTCTCCATTATCATACTCTCTTTTTAGCTAAATAAATTGAGAAAAGCTAAACGCTTTTAGTCATAATAATAAATTTGTAAATACCACCGTTGGTATGAACGTTTTCCGAACCAGTTTCTTGATAACCAGCTTTTTGATAAACCTTAATTGCACGCTTATTAAATTCCGCAACAGACAAAATATAAGTTTTAAAAGCAAAGTTTTGCTTCACATAGTCCTCAATAACCTTTATAAACTCTTTTCCTAAACCATGACCTGTTAAAGATGGAGCCAAGCCAAGTCCTATCTCAGCTTTCATTGAATCTTGATCATCTGGCTCCAAACAAAAGAATGCAACTAATTTATTGTCACCGTCTAAAACCTGATAATAGTGATCACTTCTTAATTCTTGAGACATTATTTCGTCATAATCTTCTTGATCATTTTCCATATCATAAAAAGAATATTCACCCTCGTAATGCCAATCATTAGCAATTATTTCTGCATTAGCCTGCGATAATTGGTCAATTTTTTTAAAAATACTGTTAGTCATTTGAATTTTCCTTATTAACTTATTACATTATATTATTACCCAATATACCCAAAGGTAATTCAAAAAGCAAACCATACAAAAACGTTTCTACATAAGCACTAAGCTATGTAGAAACGTTTTTTAGCTATATTTTTAATTAATTGGTTGTCCACCGGTTACGCCGTAAACTTGACCTGTAACATA
>NZ_PDKP01000027.1 GCF_002837055.1 Lactobacillus apis
CTTCGTAATCAGCCATGTCACCAGCAGGTACTGGATCCATTTTGCTTTGTACACCTGGATATTCCTGTGATTGTTTAGAAAAATCACCAGTGTGATAACGTTTTAGCGGATCAGATAAACTATTGTCCATTGTAAAGATCTCCCTTCTTTAGAATCCACCTTCAATTTACAGCGATTCATTTTTTAAAACAAAACATATGCTTATAAAGTATAAACAAATCATATTCTTTGCTACGGGGATTGGTTTGGTTTTACAATGATGGTGTAAAGTACTGTAATCAAGGAGGCTGAGCTTAATGATTAAAGCTTACAAAAAATTCTGGAGTAACATTTTTAACTTTTCTGGCGTTGCTAGTCGAGGCGAATATTGGATTCCAGTTATTATTAACTATATTTTAGGGTTTATTTTGATGGCACTGGTACAACAGATTTTGGGCCACTCCATTGAAGACATCTATACTTGGGGTGACTGGAGTGCCAAAACTGGTTCTCTAATCATTTCATTTATTGTCTGGCTAGCCACACTTTCACTACGTTTCAGACGCTTACACGACTCTAACCACTCCGGTTGGTGGATTTTGATTAATATCCTTCCTTTCATCGGCCAACTATGGTTTGTCATCTTAATGCTTCTACCTTCAAAAGCTAATAACTATGAATAATCAGCATTTCATTTTGCAATAATGAGATAAAAAGTGCAGAACTGCTTTTAACGCATTACTGCACTTTTTCTTTGCTTACTAGTTATTCTTCAAGCACTTTTACCAAAGCATATAAATCCATTCCACCTTCTTCCCTTGCTATAATTAGAAAAAGGAAGCGATTTTTATGCATCTAAAAACTCAACTAGTAAACTGGTCACAAAATTTATTGTATACAAAAACAACACAGCAATTGTTTAAACTGTTTGATCAATCGACTGATCAAATTTCGCAGTTTTGGCATACTTTGCGTTCTACTGAGTATTCATGGAACCTTTCTGGCCTTGAGCAGGTTCAAAGCTTTCTACAATTCTGTGCTAAACATAATGAAAAAATTGCAATCCAGCTAAAGAAGCTTGGTCAAGTATCCAATAAAAGATTAATTCCAATATTTAAAGATCCAACTTTTTTAAAGCTACTTACTAGTAAAATGCAGCTTTCACCGCAAACAACTCAAAAAATTCATACTTTATTAGATCGATTTGCTGGCAATAACAGTAAGATTGAACCTACCAAGTTATTGATAATTGTTTTGTTTATTGCGTTAGGTGTTAAGGTGCCACTGGTTTTGGAAGATTCCGTCAACTTTAAGAACATAGCGTTAGCAGTAACTACTGTGTTAGATTACGTTACAACTGCCATTCAGCTTGCTCAAGCATTTTCACACAAAAAGTCTAAAAACTAATACTAGATTATTCAGTCTTATTAGCAATTCGACATTTAACAGTAATTCTGTGTTTCACATGAAACAGCATCTTTTTTAAGAGCTTTTAATCACACTAAAAGACTTATTACACTCCCAAGAATATATTAAGACCTACCCAAAATGCGACTACAGCCAACGCTATAGTCGCATTTTTATGCTTAGTTAGAATATTTTAATATTCCCTCTTTTAGTCGCCCTAAACCATCTTTAACCATGGCTAAAGGATAAGCGAGATTCATGCGTAGAAAATCATTACCATTACCTCGATAAATACTTCCTGGTGATAAAACTAGTCCTGTTTCCTTATCTAAATATTCTGCTAGCTTTTGCGAATTCGAAGTAATTTGACGCACATCAAGCCAAATTAAATATGTTGCATTACCTGATACCACCTTAATTTCTGGAATATTCTCACTAATAAATTTCTCAGTATAAGCAAAATTATTATTTAATTGCTTCAGTAATGCTTGTAACCAATCATGGCCATGCTCATATGCAGCAATTGTCCCTGGAATAGCCAGTAAATTAGGCTCTGCAAGCTCTTCACTGTTCAGACCACGGTTGACAATCTCACGTAAGTTATCATTTGGCACCACTGCAGTTGCCGCATGTAAAGCCGCAACATTAAAGGTCTTACTTGGTGAGACTAGCGAAATAACACCATCACGTGAAACGCCCTCAACCGAAAAAGCAGGCGTATACCCTGGTCCCTTGCGTACCAAGTCACCATGAATTTCATCAGATAAGAGCACTACGTGATGTTTAAAGCATAAGTCTGCAACCTTCTGAACTTCTTTTTTGCTCCATACTTTACCAATTGGATTATGAGGATTACAAAAAATCATTAAAGTTGTAAGTGGTAAAGCTAATTTCTGTTCAAGATCTTCCCAGTTAATTTCATAGTTTTCACCATCAAATTCCAAGTCACTAGACAAAACATGTCGCCCATTATTTTCAATTGAATTGTAAAAAATATTATAAACGGGTGCTTGAACTAGAACGTTATCACCAATATGTGAAACTCGCCGAACAATCGATGAAATTGCTGGCACTACACCAGTAGTGAAAATCATCCATTCTTGTTGTGGACGGTGTCCATGCTCTTCTGCATACCAATTTGCCACTGCATTAAAATAATCATCTTTAGGCCATTCATAACCGAATACACCTAGTTCAATTTTCTTCTTCATTGCATCAATGATTTCTGGTGCTGTTTTAAAATCCATATCAGCAATTGACATTGGTAGTTCATTTGATGCAACGTCCCACTTAACAGAGTCTGTTTTTCTTCTATCTGGCACATTAACAAAATCGTAATTAGCTCTCATTATTAATCCTTTGGTTCCTGATTCTGATCTGACTGATTTGTGTTCAATTCAATCTTATCACAATCTATCTTTGTATCAGCGGGATCTATTTTTGAGTTATCCATAATTAATTCGCCGATTACAGGAGCAGAAATTTTTCCAGAAATTGGGTTTTTAACACTATCAATTTTCGAAGTCACTTCAGCATCTATATTTGAAACATATTCAAAAGCTAAATCTGTATGCAATAGCTGAGTATCTCTTAACTTTAAATTGTTAATATAATTAAGGCCCTGACTGCTAATAATTTTGCAGTTAATAAACTTAACATTCTCACTATTCCATGCTAAGTACTCTCCATCAATAGTTGAATCATAAACTTTTACGTTTTTACAGTTCCAAAAAGCGTCTTTAGCAACAAAAGTTGAATTATGTACTTCAATGTTTTCTGCACCATCAAAAGCGTAATTGCCAATTATACTGACATGATCTAAGTAAATGTTTTTGCTGTCTTTGCCAAAATAATCGCCGCTAATTTGACTATTAGTAATTTTAAGGCCATCACAGGACCACATAGTCTCTTCCGCATTAGCAAAATGAACATTGTCCAACGTAATTTTTTGTGCCCGTCTAAATAATTTAGGAGCTTGTAAAGAAGAGTTCTTAATAGAAATGTTTTTTGTGTACCAAATGCCACTGCGAGCCATCGTTTCAAAGACAGAATCTTCCACCTCAACATTTTGATCGTACCAGAGTGGATACTTCCATTTAAAAATTGAATCTTTCACTTTAATGTTGTTTGCTTCTTTGAGTGGAGACTCTCCTTGACCAAAAGTGGCACCGTCTACTTCTGCATCTTTAAGTCCAAAAAGGATTCGTTCGCCTTCAAAAAAATGATTTTTAATACTTTTCATTTATTTTCTTTCTCTAAATCACAATATCTATATCTTTTATACACTCAATTATTTAACAAAAAGTATGAAATTAAAAATACCTATTATTAAGCTTACTTAATTACTATTAGTTATTTTGCTACTACGCGTATGTAAAAAGTGGGCCTCAGAGATTATGTCATCTCTAAAGTCCACTTTTTCAATAATTAATCCTCAGTTGTCATTTCTAAGAACTTAGTAAAGCCACCTTTATAATCACGCTTTGTCGCAACTAGTTTTAAAAATTCTTCCTGACTGACGCCTTTAAATTTCAAATATGCTGTTAAGACTTCATAGACATCACCTAATTCTTCAATCAGATTGTCTTCTGTCTTAGCTTCAACAACTTCCTGCGTCTCTTCAATCAACTTATTTTTAAGGGCTGGCTCAATTTCTTCTTTAGGCAGCTCTCGATATGTAGCCTCTGTGGCAAATTCCGGTATCTTATCTCTAACTAATTTTTTCATTTTGCACTCTTTTCAAAATAAATCATTCTTAGTTTCATTAACCTAACCCTATTATATTACTTTTTAAAAAAGTGCTATAAAATTGAGTTATAAAATATTTCCCAGGAAATATTTTTGCCGTACTATCCTATTCATCTTCTGAACTATTTTCCACTTGCTTCAAATGAATAACTAAGTAAAGCCGCTCACTATTATTCAACTTGTAGTTCATTTCTTGATAGAAATAGTCTTGGATCTTTTTAAGTGTAGTCCTTAGTTCAGGAAATTGTTTTAAAAAAGATTCCAATATTTTTTTATTGTCTGGGGAGGCGTCTGAAATATATTTATTATCGCTTTGAATTTGCGTGATTAAAAATCGTAAATGAACTGTTAGTCTTTCTAGTGTTGCAGGCTGTTCAGGATACCCCAAGTCAGAAATAATTATTTGTAAAATCTTACTTAAATGTAAGCTCACATAGTCTTCACCCAACTTTTGATTTTCATTAATCGGACTCATTTCATTTTCAACAAAATGAATTGCAATTAATCCTGCCTCACCTGGAGGTAATTTAACGTTAAAAGCTGTATTAATTCTTTTAACACTTTTTTCTGCCTCTGCATATTCTAAAGGATAAACCTCCTTAACACTGACAAGTGAGGACACATCTTGCTTGCTACTTCTTTTAACTGCAAAGTAGATATGATCTGCAAGGCTAATAACTAAAAACTGATTGAAAGTTGTACTAAGATCCTTTTCTGCATGTTTAATAATATTTTTGGACACAGCTAAATATTCTACTGGAACGTTTTCTAACAAATTTGATAAAGAATTGAGCCACTCTGGATCTTTAATATTTTTAATAAAGGTTTGAACATTTTTGCCTTTTGAGATTTCATCTCCCGGCTGCTTTTTAAAGCCTATTCCTTTGCCAAAAAGAATTGCTTGCTCATGCTTTTCATCACTGACCAAAACAACATTATTATTAAAGACTTTTATTACTTTCATGTCCATTTCCTATTCATCGTCTGATTCATTATCACCGTTATAGTTATTCATATAAACCATTTGGCCTTTTGCTTCTTCAATTAATTCGAAAATTTTGTCATCGGTCAACTGATCAGAAGGATCTAAAACAATCGATAAAGCTAATGCGAGATTTACGCCAGTAATAACCTTTACATGATAGTCTTTAATTAGCTGGCTGCATGTTTGATTGACACTACCACCTAACAAATCGGTTAATAAGAAGACTTGATCTAGTTCATCAAACTTTTTAAGTAATCCGACTAGCTGATTAAGTGGAAATTCATTTTCACCATTCTCATATGCACAAATATAATGTAAGTTTTCTATATCACCCGCAAAAAACTTAATTGTTTCAGTCATTCCTTTTGACATTGTTTTGTGCGAAATAATCACTATTTGTTTCATAACTATGCCTTAAAAATCCCCAGTGCTGCACCAATCATTGCAATAACAATTACCATCAAAA
>NZ_PDKP01000028.1 GCF_002837055.1 Lactobacillus apis
TAGTTCTAAGGTTAGCTTCGCGATAACCAGAAACAAGTGCATCAACCGTCAAGAAAATACCCTTGTATCCAGCTTTTTTGATTGCTTCAAAGACCATCTCGTTAAAGTCCCAATCTTTACTTAGGTAAAGTTGGAAAAAGCGTGGTGCATCTGGAGCTGCTGCTGCAATATCTTCAACACTCTTATTAGCATATGTACTTGATGAAAAGAGTGCACCGGCTGCTGCTGCACCCTTTTGAGTAGCAACTTCTGCATCCTTATGAGAAATACCATGACATGCAATTGGTGAAATCATGACAGGTGTCTTGAGTTTCATCCCCATGAATTCAGTATCAAGCTGTGGATTATCCATATTTGTTAATGCACGTGGCACAATTTGGAAATGGTTAAATGCAGCAATATTATTACGCCATGTCCATTCATTTTCGGAACCTGAAGCAATGTAGTAGTAAGCTCCCTCTGGCATTACTTCTTTCGCACGCTCTTCAAGTTCATCAAGGTTAATCATGTCGATTGCTTCATCCCGATCGCTTTGGGGAAATCCATTATAATATGATGTCATTATAAATACTCCTTTTTAACTCTAAAATGTCATACATCTATTATACATGCAAACACTTACAAAAGTTAGTGACACTTGTTAAAAAACATTAAAATATCAACCTTTACAGCGTTCATTTTTCCACAAACAAAAAGAGGAATCTATCATTATAGACTCCTCTTTATTATTTTCCTTATAGGCTACGCTTAATTAAATGGGTGAAGTAAGTAACAAGATAGATTACTACTTCAATCACTGCAATAAAGAAAGTTACAGGTAAATTAGTAATAAAACCAAGATACAATCCTAGCCAGACCCCAATTAAAGCAAAGAAAACAGACCATGCAATCATCGAGCCAATTGTTTTACCAATATAATTGGCCGTTGCGGGTGGTAAGGTGAGCAAAATGAAAACTAGCAAGGAACCAACAATTTGCGCACCAATCGAAACAGACATTGCCAGTGCAATTAAGAAAATCACACTGACTAAACCAGTTTTTACTCCGTGAGCTACCGCTCCAATATGGTCGAATGAATCAAAATTGAGTGACCTCTGAATACTAAAAATCATTAGTAAAACAATTACTGACAAGACTACCAGCTGGATAACCCCCTGCTTGTCAACACCAACAATACTTCCAAATAAAATATTAGTTGCGTAGTTACTGTTTGCACCAGAAATTGCTAAAAATAGCACTCCTAGTCCTGTAAAAAGTGCCGAAATTGCACTAATGGATGATTCTTTTTGATCACTGTGAAGTGATAATTCGCCAACACTAATTGAACCAAGTAGTGTAAACAGTAGCATCCCCCAAAGTGGTCCAATCCCAAGCCACACAGCAAAAGCTGCACCTGCGAAACCAATCTCAGATAATGTGTGCGCCAAAAAGCTAAAATTACGGGCAACTACATAAACGCCAACGGTACCACACGTTATTGCAATAAAGGTACTGGCCAAGAAGGCATTACGCATAAAATCAAAAGCAAACATTATTCATACGCCTCCTTAAATTGAGCCATTTCACCTTGTTCAATGTGCCCATTAATTAAATATAAATAGTTCTGCATATATTTTTGTGCTAATGCAACATCATGGGTAACAAATAAAACAGTGATATTATGTTTTTCATTTAGATGTCTAATTAGCTTCATCAGTTCGTCTTTAGCCATAGGATCCAGACTTGCCGTTGCCTCATCAAGGATAATTACGTTCGGGTGATCAAGTAGCGCCTGTGCTAAATAAGCGCGCTGCTTCTGTCCACCAGAAGCTTCGCCCATCCTGGTGTGCCTAATTTCATATAAATTAGTTTCTTGTAACTGATTCTTGATGGCTTCTTTAACTTCACGCTTTTTAAAAGTTGGCGCATTTAAACCAACAAAAGCCTCGATTGATAGTGGATATTCCGCATCAATATTACGAAACTGCGGTACATAACCTAGCCTGACACCATCAGCAAACTTAAAAGAGCCTGTTGTTGGTGCTAGCATTTTCATTAAAATACTAATTAAGGTTGTTTTGCCTGTACCGTTTGGTCCTAAAAGAGCTGTTGTTGAACCTTTTTTTAAATTAAAATTGAGGTCCGAAAAAACAGTCTTTTTATCAAATCTCATTGAGAGATTTTTTACTTCTAAAATGTCAGACAATTTTCTCTCCTTAATAATATCTTTTACTTAAAATTTCCCACTTTAATGTATTGATCTTCATCAATAATATAATACTTACGACCGTATATCTTTACTCGGCCACCGTATGTTCTAACATAACTGCCACGTTTGAATTTACCAGTACCAACACGTTCGCCATTACCATCATAAATATAGGCATTATGCGTTAAAAGCTGCAAGCTTCCTTCAATATTGGTTGCGACAACATATTGATCTGTCCCAATTTGGAAATACTTTTTGCCTTTAATAGTTTTGGTACCATAAACGCTTAGCTTTGTTCCAGCCTTCTTAGTAGATTGTTTAGTTTTTTCACCATTACCATCATAAACTAGAGCATTGTGCATCAATAGCTTAGTATCAATCGGCTTTGGCTGTTGCGTCGGTTTAGGCGTTGTTGGTTTTGGTTTTGGTGGTGTAGCAGGTTTTGACGGTGTTGGTGTAGTAGAACCAGTTGACCCGTTGTCATAATAATATTTAATCAGGTCGAAGAAATCATCCATTGAATAGCCCCATTTGGCAAAATAGCCATCTGGGTCGCCATGATCAGTCCCGCCTAAAAATTTAGAAACTGCTGCATGTGACCAAACAGTTCCTTTACCAGTATGAACAGCATTAACAGGAGCGAGATTATACTGGCGCATAATTTGCGCAATGTAAATTGCATCATTATTGATGCTTTTGGCAAAGTCAGCCAAATTATTATCCTCACACAGTTCAACTTGGAAAAAACGGCTGTTGGCAACTGGGCCAGCACCCCAAACACCATGATCTGGTGAAGTCATCTGGATTACACCAGTTTTATCCACAAATGCATGAACATAAGAATAGATATTCATCCACTCACGGTTAAAATAAATCGCCTCGTTATATGCGGAAGCTCCTGGTGTAGCAGTTTCGTGAACAACCACACCTTCGGGCTTACCGTAGCGGTAATTCAAAGGATTGCTGGCATAAAAATCATTATATTTTATGCCTTGCTGCTGAAGCATTTGATCAAGGTAAGTTATACCACCATAGCTATTTTGTTTAGCCATATCATTAATCGAGCTTGCCTGAACGACCGCAGAATCATTTGCCATTGCGACCGCCGTAAGCGGAACCGCCATTCCTACAGCTACAGCCATAGCAGCAACTAATTTCCTCATTTTTATTCCCTCTCAATAACTATTTCTTGGCTACATCAGCCAACTTTTGATAACTTTCAGTCATCCAATCAAGGTAAGTCATCTTAGTCGGAATCGTTTCTCTAACTTTTAAAACTGGTATTTTATTCTTTTTTGCCAATTTAATAAAATTATTAACCGTCGTACTCGAAGTCTGCTCATTATCAACAAAGAAGGCTATCTTGCGCTTCTCAATTCCATGCGTCATTTCTTGAACGGTCGCAGCACTAGGATCTGTATTATTTTGAATTGCTTTTTCAAAGCCCTGGTTTGCTACCTTAATATTAACAGAAGATAAGGCATAATCAAAAACAGGTTCACTAACATAAACCGGTTTATCAACCTGATGATCTATTTTTGCCGCATCTTTTTTGATTCGGTCAATCTTAGCTAAATATTTCAATCCATTTTCACGGTAGTAGTCAGCATGTTTCGGATCCTTTTTACTTAACCGCTTGATTAAGTAATTAACATACTCGTTTGGCATGTTCAAATCAAACCAGATATGCGGGTTATCACCTTTTTTGCGTCCCATTAGGTCTTCACCAACTTTAATTGGTTCTTTTTCTACAGAAGACGCAAGTTTATCCATCCAGCTATCGTAGCCTAGCCCATTTTCTATTACAATATCAGCACTTGATAGAGCCTTGGCATCATTAGTAGTTGGCTCAAAATCATGCGGATCCGCACTAGGATTTTTAATGAGGGCTTCTGCCTTACCATATCTTCCAACAACGTTTTGCGCAATATCTGCATAAACGTTAGTTGTTGTCATAATCGAAATTTTGCTGCTACTCTTCTGTGGCTTTTGCGAACACGCCCCTAGGGTGATTGCTAACACGCCAAATAAAACAGTTACAGCAAAAAATTTCTTCAATTTTTCAAATTTCATCTTGTTAAAAAACCTTTCAATTTAATAATCGGCTTTTACCCCGTTATCACATAGTAAGTCGTAGATTTGTATTTTCACTTACTATTAATAACCATTATACAGCAATTGAAGTTACTTACAAATAATAACCAAAATTAACTCTAATAGTTGCTGGTAAACAAAAAAGCGTACGAAAATTTCGCGCGCTTTTAAAGTAAGTAAATAACTGAGCTCTATAATATACTTTCATCATAAAAGCCCAGAAGCTGGACAATTTTTAGGCTCAGTACATTTAGTTATCTTTTTCTTTTCTTCATTCGACGTACTATTCATTTTTTACCTATTATTTCTTTCATTATTATCATCCCAAAGCAGTAACTGTTGGATAACAAAAAAAGAGACAACTCACTTCAAAAGTGTGATGTCTCTTCATTTTTACAGGGGCAATATCCCCATTACTAGACTTGGTTAATTTATCTAATTATTTTTGATCTTGCTTGTCAACTGGTTTCTTCCATAATCCTAAGATTACACCAGCAACAATTGAACCAATAATAGTGGCTACAAAGTAAAGCACAATATGGTTAGCAAGTGGTGATACCCATAGACCACCGTGAGGTGCGGGAACACCAATCCGCCATAGGCCAACTAGAGCACCACCGACAGCAGAACCAATAATACATGAAGGAATAACATGACCTGCATCTGCAGCAGCGAATGGAATAGCTCCTTCGGTAATGAATGAGAAACCTAAAATCCAGTTGGTTAAACCTGCACGGCGCTCATCCAAAGTGTACTTGTTCTTGAAGAAGGTAGTACCGATTGCAGTAGCAAATGGTGGAACCATCCCACCAACCATTACGGCAGCCATCATTACAGCAGCAACAGTTGAATGAGGGTCGTTAGCAAAGGCACCTGATGCAAATACGTAAGCAGCCTTGTTGAAAGGTCCACCCATATCAATTGACATCATCGCAGCCAAAATAGTTGTTAAGACTACTAAGTTACCTGTACCCATTTGGTTTAAGAAGTTAGTAATTGCAAAGTTAACTGCACTGAAGATTGGGTTAATAATGTAGTACATAATTAAGGCAATCAGCAGCAAACTCAAAATTGGGTAAATGAGCATCGGCTTCATTCCCTCAAGTGATTTTGGCAATTTAGCAAACAGCTTCTTTAAGCCAACTAC
>NZ_PDKP01000029.1 GCF_002837055.1 Lactobacillus apis
GGTAGAACTTGATCTAGCTAATTTTGATACCAGTAATGTCACTAACATGGCTGGTATGTTTGCTGAAGTAAAAGTTCCTGAACTAAATCTTAAGCACTTTAACACTAGTAAAGTTAAAAATATGTCTAGAATGTTTTTCAGTACCGAAAATCTGTCAAGTCTTGATCTGAGTAGTTTTGATATCAGTCAAGTGACTAATATGGAGAGAATGTTTTCGGGTAGTGCCATCAACCATCTGGATTTAACTAATTGGAACACCAAAAACGTCACTAGCATGAAAAGTATGTTTCAAGGGTGTTCTGACTTAACTAAACTTGACTTAAGTGGCTTTAATACTGGTAATGTTACAGATATGTCGGGAATGTTTGCAAAATTCGCTCATTTAGATCAGCTAAATTTCAGCCACTTTGATACTAGTAAAGTTAAAGATATGGAAAAAATGTTCGCCCACAATCCGACGGTTGCTAGTTTGGATTTAAGTAGTTTTGATACCAGTAGCGTTACTAATATGATCTCGCTGTTTTCTGGAGACAGCTCTTTGGCCGAACTCAATTTAACGGGCTGGAACACCAAGAATGTACGCTGGATGAATTCAATGTTCAATGGCGACAGCAGTCTAAAAGACATTGACTTGAGACACTTTAATACTACCAACGTTACTGATATGCTTAGAATGTTTAAGGGCGCAAAAAGTCTTGAGCAGCTTGACCTGCATACTTGGGATACACGCCAAGTTACCAGAGTTAGCCAAATGTTTATGGACTGTGATAATCTTGTTTTTGTTGATCTACGTGGCTGGCGGTTACCAAAAATGTATGATTCAACGGAAATGTTTGCTAATGATCAAAAGCTCGCTGGAGTTGATTTAAGCCATTTTAATATCCATAATAGTCAGATTTTGAAAAATGCTGGTAATTCAAAAGGCTTTGTTGTCAAGCTCGGGCATTATCGCATACGTAAGAGTTCAGGAGTAGGTCAAGGATTTAAACATATTCAAGCTGTTGGCAAAGGTACAATTACTAAGCCTAAGGGCAAAAAGTATACTGTAAAGCAGCTACTTAAACTGTATAACCATTCGGCTAAAAAGAGCCCTAAAGAAACTTATGTCATGTATAATGGCAAAAAGCCCCAGCTGCCTGAAGGGTTCAAGCTTAAATAGATAAGACAAAAAATGCTAGTTCGTTTTTTAATTACGAATTAGTCTTTTTGTTTATGTTAAAAAATTAATCACCCGGCGGAGTAGACATAGTTGTCAGCTGCTTTTTAGCGGTTTTAACATACCAGACAGCCTCATCTACCTGTGTGACAGTTGCCTTATTAGACCTTAACATAGCAGAAGCGTTTCTTAAGGCACAATCATAATTAGACATAAGATCATGATAAGCGCTATTTTGTGCTAGATCTTTTCCTTCATTAAAAAGTGTGAGCAGTTCCTGTTTGTCAGCTCCTGTCGCAATCTTTTGCCCATTTTCAGCCTGCGCAATTGTATTCAGGGCTTTAAGCTTTAACCCGCTGATGTATCTCACATCGTTCACCTTAATGAAGTTATTGCCATAGATTAGTGCTTGCTTTTTTGCAGGGTAAGTTGGCTCTGAATTTGGCACCGGGTTTGGTTGGTTGGCATCAATCACACTAGCGTCACTGTAATTTAAACAATGATAAAACAGTTCCGCCTTATTTTCCTCGGGTACCCAGAGATACATTAAGCCATCAACTTTCAGATTACTGTATTGTGGCTTTATAATGCGTTTACCAATTGTCTTGCCAGCTGTGTCATAAAGTTCAGCGCTGTTGTCTGTCACTGGCGTAACGTAAGTATAAACTAAGTCGCGATAGTCAATGATAGGCAAATTCTTTTTCAATTTAACATCGTTCTCATCAACATATTCATCCGGATAGTCGTGCAGTCTGTAAAGATAACCCTCAAAGCCATCATTTTGGTAAGGAATAACAGTTAAATCAAGTTTAATTTTCTGTCCTTTTTTCAGTTTACGTTTAACGGCAGAATAATTTACCGTTATGCTGGCGGTGTTCTTAAGAACAGTCGCTGACGAAACACCGTTGTAGCGAGCAATGTGACCATTAATGTAGCCGACGTTAGCTGCTTTAATGTAACTATTATGTCCTAAAGAGTAAAAATATTTTCCTTTTATTTTGTGGGTAGATACGTATTTAGGCTGGAAGTACCTTGCGACATCCTTAAGGTAGTAAAAATATTTGGGTGTTTTAGTAGCAGTCTTAGCTTTTCCTTGGTACTTAACAACTGTATTAGCTCTTAGTTTCTTTCCCGTTGTTTTGCCAGTCTTGGTGTAAATCAGTGCATCGTGTTTGATAGTCAATTTACCTTGTGTGATATTGCGCCCATTGACTTTTAAAACATTAGCACTATTAATGTAATAGTTATGCCCTAAGTAGTAAAATTTTTGTCCGTTAATTTTTTTAGTGCCGTAGTAGGGATAACTGGTTCTACTGTCATCATCATAAACTATCATTTCTGTAGTTAAATAGCCTTTGGGATCAGCGCTAAAGCCGTTAGGAATGTTATAGCTATGTGTACCCCGATTTTGCTTCAATTTTATTTTATGGCCTGACGGGTTGTAAACATAATCGCTCTCAAGCAGCGTGACTTTTCCTTTGATTTTCTGAGCTGCTTCTACTGTTTGGGGGTTAGCGGTATATGGCAAAAATAGAGTGGTGGATAGGGCCAGGGCTGTTAAGCCAATGCCAACTTTCTTGAAAAATTTCATTTTATGACCTCACAAAAAATCTCTTAAGTTAATATTATTGTACCCTAAACTGATATTTAAAATGGTTTTATTATATAAATTACCTAAACTTTTGCGTGGCTTTCAATATTTTCGCGTGATTTAGTTAGTTTTCAAATTAAGCAATAAAAATAGAGTTAAACCACTCTTATTTGGTGGACTAACTCCATTTTTTTAATTTAACTCCATTCAGCGAAGTTTAAAGTACTTAATTGAATTTTGGTTGTGTCAAGTAGCCAAATTGTCTGTTTTACTTGTGCAATCGTTGCTTTTGGAGATTGTAAAATAGAAGAAGCAATCATCAAAGCATTATTATAATTACTTACTGCACTTTGTTGCTCACACTTAACATTCTTGTTATTCTTATTTTCCTCAAATTTTCTTTGCAATTCTTGCTTATCCTTATTTGTTGCTACTTTCTGATCGTTCTCAGCATCTTTAGCAGTATTGAGAGGAGTAAGTTTAATTCCGCTTGCAAAAGTAACTTCACTAGCTTTGACGAAGCTGTTAGTATAACGCATCTTATCTTCTGTCGATTCAATTAGTTTATTGTTTTTATCAAACTCTGGTTTTTTAAGGTCAGTGCCGTCGTTATTAACAAAATAGCTTCTGTCTATTCTGTAGGTTAAAAAGTGATAAAACAGTTCTGCTTTGTTTTCGCTAGGTACCCATAAGTAATAAAGACCATCAACGGTCAAGAGGTTTTGCTCACGGTTCCTGTAACTGATACCTGTTGGAGTACCGTCAAAATTATAGAATTTAGTATTTGTCGTAGTATTAGGCCTTACATAGGTGAATGTAAGTTCATCGTAACTTGATGTTGGCAAATAGTTTCTCAATTTAATGTAACTTTGACCAATATATTCGTTAGGATAATCGTGCAGGCGATAGATATAGCCTTCAAAATCTTCTGCCCAAGGCGCAACCGCTAAATCAACTTTGATTTTTTGACCCTTTTTTAGAACGTGCTTAGTAGAATCATTGGCTAATGTTTGAGTTGACGTCTTTTTGAGAACAGTAGCATAAGTAACGCCATTATACATAAGAGGATACCCATCTATGCTATCAACGTTATTTGCGCTAATATAACGATTTTTCCCTATTGCATAACAGTCTTTACCATTAACTGTTTCTGTCGGCAAATAATAAAAGGTTGCCTTTTGCTCAGAAACGTTAAATTTTTCAAAGTAATATTTTTGCTTGGATTGAGTTTGCTTAACCTGCCCCTGATAGTTAACGACAGATTTGACTGGTAGAGTTTCGCCTTTTAGTTTACCGGTTTTAGTATAGATTGCAGATCTGTGATTCAAAACCAGCTTACCGGTCTTAGAGCTTTTGCCGTTAACGTTATTGACATCACCGTCATTAATATATTCTCCTTGACCAATTTTATAGTATTTTTGCCCATTAATCATTATTGTGCCGTAATAATCTAAGGAGTCGACATCAAAAGAGGAAACATAGCAGAAACCATTAACATCTACTTCAATTACAGAATAATTCCCGTTTTTTCTTGCTTTAAGTCTTTGACCATATTGATTATATACGGGTGCGTCATTAACTAAAGTAATTCTGTTTTTAGCTAGTTTTTTTGTTTTTGGCGCAGCTTGGACTGTTTGAACATGATTTAGACTTGGCAGCAGTGGACTAATTGTTAATACTGCTGCGGCTATACCAAGACCAATTTTCTTAAAAAATTTCATATTTTCACCTTATTATATGTGACGTTGTACCCAATATAATTATAACGTGGACTAGTTAATAAAGTTAGAGCAAACCAATGTTCTTTTATTTTTGCTAGCGGACAAATACTTGTATAATTAGGGTAAGTAAGTGTTTAGAAGTAAATAAAGAAGATGTAATAATGAAGCAAGAATCATTGTTTGCAAATAATGGTGAAAATGAGCCATTAGCTAACCGTGTACGTCCCCAAAATCTAGATCAATTTGTAGGACAGGAACAACTTTTGGGACCAGGAAAAATATTGCGGGAAATTATTGATAATAATCAAGTTTCTTCAATGATTTTTTGGGGT
>NZ_PDKP01000003.1 GCF_002837055.1 Lactobacillus apis
ATCTTTATTGATCCTCTTTTTTGTTGCGCTATAGTTTTATTAATTAAATAATATTATAAGATTAGAATGTGGTAAGTCTGCGATTCATAGCTCTTTTTAGGTGTACAATGTAAATGGATACACTTTATCTAAAAGAAGGAGGAAAAGCTCATGGTAGGAATTGTGTTAGCCAGCCATGGCGGTTTTGCCGATGGAATTGCGCAGTCTGCGCAAATGCTATTCGGAGAACAAGACAATTTTGCTCATGTTATTTTGTCGCCTGATGAAGGGCCGGAAGATATTAAGAGCAAGATGGAAGATGCAATTGCCTCATTTGATGATTCGAATGAAGTGTTGTTAATAGTTGATCTTTGGGGTGGGACACCGTTTAATCAAGCAAACGGTTTACTAGAAGATCATGAAAACTGGGCAGTCGTTTCTGGTATGAATTTACCAATGGTTGTTGAAGCTTTAACGCAGAGAATGACCAATCCTGATCATACTGCAAAAGAAATTGCCACTGCTATTATTGAACCTGCTAAGGATGGCATTAAAACTAAACCAACAGATTTAATGCCAAAAACTGAAGCCTCAGTTCAAGGTGGGGCAGGTGTAGCTAAAACTGCAAAATCTATTCCAGAAGGAACAGTAGTTGGTGATGGACACATCAAGTACGTTCTAGCTAGAATTGATTCACGTTTATTGCACGGTCAAGTTGCTACCGGGTGGATACCAGCAATGCATCCTGATCGCGTTATTGTTGTTTCAGACAGTGTTGCAAAAGATGAGATGCGTAAGAGCATGATTCGTGAAGCTGCACCTGCTGGTGTTAAGGCTCATACTGTTCCAATCAAGAAAATGATTGAAATTGCAAATGATCCTCGCTTTGGTAATACTCATGCATTATTGCTGTTTGAAAATCCTGAGGATGTTCTAACAGTTATTAAAGCTGGTATTGACCTTAAGACTATCAACGTGGGTTCAATGTCTTATAAAGTTGGTGATGTTAACGCTAATAACGTCTTGTCAATGAATCAAGACGACGTTGATACTTTCCGCGAACTTGAAAAAATGGGAGTTGAGTTCGATGTACGAAAAGTACCAACTGATAAAGGCGGTAATATGGACGCAATTTTGAATAAGGCACAAAGCTTGTTGGATGAACAAAAGAAATAAAAGAGTAGGAGCAAAAAAATGAACGCTATACAAATGATCTTAGTTGTTCTA
Organism: Lactobacillus apis; assembly: GCF_002837055.1. Lineage (GTDB taxonomy): Bacteria > Bacillota > Bacilli > Lactobacillales > Lactobacillaceae > Lactobacillus > Lactobacillus apis. The sequence continues at coordinate 1,207 of NZ_PDKP01000003.1, forward strand.
GTTGCCTTTCTTGCAGGTATGGAAGGTATCTTGGATCAATGGGAATTTCACCAACCTCTAGTTGCTTGTACACTAATTGGATTGGTTACGGGACATCTAGATTTAGGAATTATCTTAGGTGGTTATTTACAAATGATTGCCCTAGGTTGGGCTAACATTGGTGCCGCAGTTGCACCTGATGCCGCATTAGCCTCAGTAGCTTCAGCTATCATTTTGGTTCAAAGTGGTCAGGGCACCAAAGGAATTGGTATGGCTACAGGTATTGCTATGCCTTTAGCTGTTGCCGGACTATTTTTAACTATGATTGTACGTACTATTTCAACTGGTATTGCGCATATCATGGACGCTGATGCTAAAAAGGGAAATTGGCGCAAAATTAATATGTGGCAATGGGTTGCTGTTTGCTTGCAGGGATTAAGAATTGCTATTCCAGCTGCTTTACTGCTAGCTATTCCAGCATCTACTGTTAGATATTGGTTAGGTTTAATGCCAGCTTGGTTAAGTGATGGTATGTCACTCGGTGGTGCTATGGTCGTAGCCGTTGGTTATGCAATGGTTATTAACATGATGGCTAGCCGTGAAGTTTGGCCATTCTTTGCAATTGGTTTTGCTTTAGCTGCTATCAAGGACCTAACTTTAATTGCATTAGGTGCAATTGGTTTGGCTCTTGCCGTAATGTACTTAGCTCTTGAATCTAAGGGTGGTAATGGCAGCAAGAGTTCAGATAATGAAGGTACCGGCGATCCACTCGGCGATATCATTGACGACTATTAAAGTGATATTTAAGAGGAGGATTTTATTATGGCTGATCAAAAAATCAAATTAAGTAAAGCCGACCGCTTCAACGTGATGTGGCACTCACAATTTTTACAAGCATCATGGAACTACGAAAGAATGCAGAATGGTGGTTTTGCATATTCATTAATTCCTGCATTAAGAAAGCTATACCCAAAAAAGGATGATATGTCTGCAGCACTCGAACGTCACTTAGTTTTCTTCAACGTTCACCCTTACCTAGTTTCACCAATTTTAGGTGTTACGCTTGCTTTGGAAGAAGATAAGGCAAACGGTGCTGAAGTTCAGGACGAAGCTATTCAAGGTGTTAAGGTCGGAATGATGGGACCTTTGGCTGGTGTCGGTGACCCAGTATTTTGGTACACAGTTCGTCCAATCCTTGGTGCTTTGGGAGCATCAATGGCTATCCAAGGTAACCTTTTAGGACCAATTTTGTTCTTTGTACTTTGGAATGTTATCAGAATTGCCTTTATGTGGTACACACAAGAATTTGGCTATAAAGCAGGTTCTGCAATTACTAATGATGTTTCTGGTGGTCTTTTACAAAAGGTTACCCGTGGTGCTTCAATGATGGGTATGTTTGTTCTTGGTTCGCTAATTGAACGTTGGGTAAACATTCAATTCACGCCAATAGTTTCAAAAACACCGCTTCAAAAGGGTGCGTACATTGATTGGAACTCGATTCCTGCTGGGGCAAAGGGAATTCAACAGGCTTTGATCGATCAAAGTAACGGATTATCGCTTACTAAATTCAAGGTAACCACTTTACAAAACAACTTGGATACCTTAATTCCTGGTTTGGCAGGTTTGCTGTTAACTTTCTTATGTATGTGGTTATTGAAGAAGAAAGTTTCACCAATCGTTATTATTATCGCTATCTTTATTGTTGGTGTTCTACTACACGTTTTACACATAATTTAAAAAATGGTTGAATCACAGAATACCAAAGTAGATTTGACGACTGACGCTACGTGGTTTCGGGCAGTTGCTTCATATGGCAACATCATGGTTGGAAATAAGGCAATCGAATTTTATAATGATCGCAATCTTTCTGACTATGTCCAAATACCTTGGAATGAAGTTACTTATGTAGTGGCTGATGTTCATTTCAAAGGAAAGTATATTCCGCGATTTGAAATTAGAACTCGCACTAGTGGAACATTTATTTTTACTACTAAAAATAATAAAAAGACATTACGGGCAATCCGTAACTATGTTCCGGCTGATCATATGAGACAGGCATTGAGTCTATGGCAAAATTTAAAGCAAAGATTTACACGTAATTAAAAAGGCTCCTAAGTAGATATCTACTTAGGAACTTTTTTAATTGGTTTTTAGTAAATGAGTTAATTTTATCCTCAATCCCTAAATAATCATGAATTTTATCATGTAATGAAGTTACTGCTGTTTCAGCACGCTTTTTCTTTTTGCCATATTTTGGCTACAGTGGGTAAGAGAATAAAGATCAAAATAGCTGCAACCATTGATACACGATTATTTGGCAAGATGAGTAATAAAATAATCATCATGATAAAAAACAGTAAGGTTAAATAATCCAAATAGGGAAATCTTGGCATTTTAAAATCACCTAATTTGGCCTCAGGGGTCTGTTTGCGATACGCAATGTGCGTCAGTAGCATTAAGCACCAGATTATAATAAACATGCTGGTAGAAGTAGAAGAAATGAAATTAAAAGCCTGGTTGCCAATTAAGATAATGACAAAGGGTGCAAGAGCCATTAGACAGGCGGATAAAATTAAACCGTTTTGAGGTAATTGTCTTCTTAAATGACCAAAGGTTTTGTTCCACTTGCCCTTTCCATTGAAGGTAACAGAAAAAAGTAATCGTCCCGCACTATACAAAATACTATTGGTTGATGAAACAGCCGCAGAAATCACAACGAAATTAATGATTGAGCCAGCGTTACGAATTCCAGTTGCTGCAAGAGTCTGTACAAAAGGACTGGAACTAGTTGAAACTTTATTCCAAGGAATAACAATTAGAATTGCAACAATTGCTAAAACATAAAATAAAATAATTCGTAATGGAACTTCATTAATTGCTTTCTTAATTGTGACTCTAGGATTTTGTGCTTCGGCTGCCGTCAGGCCAACTAATTCAACACCGACAAAACTAAAAATTACCATTTGAAATCCAGCGAAAAAGCCGGAGCTTCCTTTAGCAAAGAAGCCACCATTATTAGTTAAATTTGCGAAAGTTACTGGTCCAAAACTGGTTTTTCCACCAGTAATGGTCAAATAAGCTACCAAAATGACAAAAGCAAGCACAGTGACAATTTTGATGATTGCAAAACTAAACTCTAGGTTTCCAAATAGGCGAGCAGAAAGTAAATTAATACAAAGCAGGATAGCAATTGTAACCAGACCTGGAATCCAGGTTGCCAAATGTGGGAACCAATATTGAAAGTAGATTCCTAAAGCAGTCATCTCGGCCATACCTAGCGTGACCCAACTAATCCAATACAGGTAACCGGAAATAAAACCAATATTTTTACCTAAATATTTCTGAATAAAATCAATGTAGGTATGCTTAGATAGGTCGGAGACAATTAATTCACCAAGGGCCCGCATCAATAAAAATAAAAAAATACCGACAATCATGTAAATTAAAATGACGCTTGGACCGGCCATTCTAATACTGTTGCCGACACCCAAAAATAAACCCGTGCCAATTGTACCGCCTAGTGCAATTAACTGAATATGGGCATTGGTTAAGGTTCGTTCATAACCAGAACTATTATTTTCGTTTTCGTCATCCATCTAATCACTCCAAATTCTAGATATGTATTTTTATACTACAATAATCGATTATAGCACTAGTTTAACTACCTTGAATTATTAGTATTAAAAAAAGATGAAAGCAGTAGTATCATGGAATAAAATAGATAGGTAAAAGGAGTGTTATGGAAATGTTTACAATTGCTAAGTTTTTGTTTGCTGGCCAAGAAATAGAGTTAGTTTTACCTGAAATAAGGCATGCACAAGCGCTATATGAAATTATTGTTCACGATCGAGTAGAACTGGCACGCTTTTTACCATGGGCTGATAAAATTAACGTAGTTGAAGATGAAATAGATTTTATTAAGCAAATGCGTAGGGAAACCGCAGAGTATAAGAAACTTGCTTTAGTAGTTCTAGTTAACGGCGATGCGGCTGGAATGCTTGACCTCCATAATATTAAATTGAAAAATCAAAGTGCGGAAATAGGCTATTGGTTGGGGCAAGCGTATCAGAAGAAAGGAATTATGACTCAAGCAGTTAAAAAGCTGGTTGAAGTATCCTTTAATCAATTAGGATTGCATCGACTTAGCCTATTGGCTGACCATGAAAACAGGGCTAGTTGCGCAATAGCGGAAAGACTTAATTTTGCCCATATAGCATTATTACCGGATGAAGTAAAATATCATGGTGAGTTTCGAGATATGGAGTTGTATATCTTAATAAACAAAAACAGCTTATAGTAGCTATATACTATAAGCCGTTTTATTACTTGTCTTCGTAGCCATTGGGATGTTTTTGGTGCCACTGCCAAGCACTTTCAATGGCCTCTTCTGCACTTTCATGTTGCGGTTGCCAGTTTAAGACGGATCTTGCCTTGTCAGAATTAGCGATTAAACTGTCGGGATCTCCGGCTCGTCGTGGTCCGATTGTATAAGGAATATCTATTCCGGTAACACTACGAGCTGCTTGTAGAATTTCGAGATTGGAATAGCCATGCGCGGTTCCCAAATTGAAAACATCTGAATGACCAGTTTTCATTAAATATTGAAGCGCTAAGATATGAGCGTCGATTAAGTCGTTTATTTCAACGTAATCGCGCACGTTAGTACCATCCTTAGTATCGTAATCATCACCAAAAATAGTAAATTTTCCGTCTCCAGTAATAGCACTACGTAGAATATTAGGGATTAAGTGCGTCTCAGGTCCGTGATCTTCCCCGTAATTACCGTCTGTTGAAGCTCCTGCGACGTTAAAGTAGCGAAGAGCAACAGACTTAATACCCTCAGATTTATCTGCCCAGTGCATGATTTTTTCCATCATTGCCTTAGTATCACCATAAGGATTGATTGGATCTAGAGGCGAATCTTCTGTAATTGGTAACTTATTGGGAATGCCATAAGTTGCAGCACTTGATGAAAAGACAAGATACTTAACTTGTGCATCTTTCATAGCTTCCAAAAGGGCAATCATACCGGAAACATTATTATCGTAGTATTTAAGTGGCTTTTTAACAGATTCAGGTACCAGTGAGTAGGCAGCAAAGTGCATCACTGCGTCAATTTTTTCTTCACGTAAAATCTGACTGACTAAGAATTTATCTTCGATATCACCTTGATAAAACTTTGCCTTGGGATTAACAGCTTTTCGATGGCCTGTGTAGAGTGCGTCAAGGACAACAACTTCATAGCCTTGTTCAACTAAATGCTTGACGGCAATTGAACCAATGTAGCCGGCCCCGCCAATAACTAATACACGCATAATTTCCTCCATTAGTATTTTTATAGACAGTTAAATTCTAGCATAGTGCAAGAGAGGTTGCTGAAATATTTCTGCTATAATGTTTTATATGGGAAAGTAAAAAGTTAGTCAAAATAGTATGGAAAGAAGTAGTCAAATGATTCATAATGCAACAATTGATCAACAAGTCAATCATCGATCGATTCGTAAATTTAAAGATCAACAATTAACTGAGGAGCAGTTAACGACTTTATACACAGTTTTTCAACATACTGCGACAAGTTTATTTATGCAAAATGCAACTCTTTTACATATTACTGATGAAACTAAACGAGCAAAAATTAGAGAATTGTGTGGGCAAAAATATGTTGGTGCACAAGGAGATCTCTTTATTTTTGTAGTTGATTTATACCGAAATCAACAAATTCGGCGGCAGTTAGGTAAGGATGATGGTCGCCTTCACACTACTGACATCTTCTTCCAGGGGCTGGATGACACACTACTTGCTTGGCAAAATGTGGCTAATGCTGTGGAAAGCATGGTCTTAGGTTACGTGCCACTTGGAACAATTAATGATCATCCGTTGGCGATGTTAGATGTATTGGACTTGCCTAAACTGACTTTTCCAGCTTTAGGGATGCAAGTAGGTATACCTGACCAAGATCCACAATTAAAACCACGTTTGCCACTAGAATTTACTACTTTTGAAAATGATTATCCACGTGATTTTACTGTGGATAATTTGAAAGACTACGATCAAGTTGTCATAACTTATTATGATTTGCGTGATACAAATAAACGAATTGATTCATTTACTAAACAAATTACAGGTGAAAAGTTAAATACAAAGGCAATTGACCGTGATGAGTTACCTGAACTTTTACACAAGCAAGAATTGTGCTTAGACTGGAACTTAAACTAAAACTTGATCTTTGTGGAAAACTTGCCAGTAGCTTGCGTAGTTTACTCTAAATAAGAAAAGTCGTGCATTCAATTGCACGGCTTTTCTTGTTCTGGTATAATTTATACGTTGTAAAAAGCGCTGATTTAGCTCAGTTGGTAGAGCGTTTCCCTCGTAAAGAAAAGGTCGCCAGTTCGATTCTGGCAATCAGCATATTATTATATAATTAAATTTGATAAGTCTTGATTACTTGCGCTTTATGTTAGTAGTCGAGACTTTTTATTTTGAATTTGTGGACAAAAATGGTACACGTTTTATAAAACATGTACCAGATTTTTTAAAAGAATAGAGATTAATTTACATAGTTTTTTGTGTCTATAATATATTGCAATATATATTGCGATATGTAATACATAGTGTAAAATATAGTGTGTTTGAATTAGCTTTATTATTTTTTTTGTGAGTTTTTTTCCATATTATCTAAGGCGTATTCACACGCTTGAATGACAAAACTTGAAAAAGTTACATCTTCACCTTTGATTGCCTGCTCAATTTCTTGAGTAAGGCTTAAAGGAAACCTAATTGTCTTGTTTTCTGTTTCTTTGTGGCTAGATTTCATTTTGAATACCAATATAATCACCTCCTGCAAGTCAATTATATTGTGAGTTCTGTTATAAATATGCATTGCAAAATGCAGTGCTAATTATAATGCAATTGAATGAAGGTATTATCATGGGTGATAATTTCTAAGTTACTTAATGAAGAAGCATTCAGCAAAGCTTAAAGCTGTGATTCAAGAAAGGCGGGATATTGTAAAGTAAAGATGTTATACGTTGAGCTGCCTTTATGCGAACATTTTATGGTGAATCATAATAAATCAAAGTGAAAAAAGTTAATGTTTGAAAAATAAAGGTTTGCTGCATGGTGATACTTAGTTTTTGGTTGATAAGTTTCAGAAACTAAGTACCGTCTTTTTGTAACATGAATAACAAAGCTGCTATAAGGGCAAAAGTATATAATGCAAGTTGATACAGCCTGCAATTACTTTAAGAGCAAGATATCTCTTGATAAAGCAATGTTGCAGGTAGAAATAGTATAAGATAAATTAATATGAGTTAAAACCTTTTAAAGAGTGTATTCAAATCTCTTTGAGAGGTTTTTTCTTGTCTTAAATAGGATAAATAAATTTTGAAGAAAAAATATACAGATTAATCACTGACACGTTTACAATTTGTATCTTGAAATAATGATTTTATAGTACCATATATAGTATTGCAGTGTGATTAGTTTATGATATATTGTGGTTGCTAAGTGATGAGATAGGTCGACCAGGTATGTATTGTTAAAGCAGAGATTGTTTTTACTGCACTAAATTTATAAAGCAACCATACTAATGCTTAGTATATTGACTAGCTAGTCATATTTTTTTATACAATTATAAGTATATACTGTGAAAATGACACACGAATGCACGAATAATAAATAAAGGTGCTGATTTTAAAAGGAGAAGTCTAAACTAATGAAATATAGAAAACTTTTAACAACATTTTTAGTTGCGATTGGATTAATAGCAGGATATCAAACTACAAATGATGTAACTTTAACAGTTACAGCGGCTGAGTCTGAACAGATAACTAAGACAAATAAGCCAAAAGAGATAAAGCTGGCACCCAATAAAACGCAAGCGGCATTTATAAAGCCGTGGTCATATCAAGAGGAAAGAAAACTAAGTTTGTTGGACTTAGATAATTTAGGTCGTGCTCAAGGTAGTCATATTCAAGTAAAACGCTCAGAATTGCCTACTGAACCCCGTGCACCAAGGCTAACTGTTAATCCAAGTGGTTGGCATAATTATAAAATTGAAACCACTAAGAATGGCAAACCATATACTGCCTGGGCTTTTAACAGAGGGCATTTAGTTGGTTACCAATTTTCAGGTTTAAATGATGAAAAGCGTAACTTAATTACAGAGACGGCTTACTTGAATCAAGGATCTACTACTGGTATGGATGATACTAATTCAAAGGCAATGCTCTATTATGAAAATCTTTTACGCAAGTGGATTAACGAGCACCCCCAAAGTAAACTCGACTATGCTGTAATTCCTTTATATTATCAAGATGAATTAGTTGCTCGTAAGGTGCTACTAAGCTTTGTGGGCGTTACACCGGTAAATCGACAAACTAAGATTAAGTTACCTATAAGTGGACTAAAAATGAAGGGTAAAGTAACCCGAGTAATTTTAGATAATGATTCTCCGCTGCTAGACATAGATTATCTTACTGGTGCTGCTACAGTTCTTAATAGTGAAAAATACTTACGGCGTGAAGCTGTTCGACAAGAAAGTTTACGTCGTGTGGAAGAAAGTAACGACACTAATTTTGAAAACTAGAAGTGCTTTTGAAATAGACTTGGAATTCTAATAACTAAATGGTTCATTTAAGTACTGTGCAGTGCCTTGTTAGATATTGGTAGTAAAAATAAAATCCGTAAATTATACCTATGCACATATGCTATAATTTAATTGTATGAGCTTATATCATAATGGAAAAAGGCATTTATGGAACAAGAGAAAGCTTTTTCGGAAAAAGTTATCGACTTTGATAAAGAACTAGGTAAAGTAACGCTTGAGATACCTAAATCATATAAAATAATAAATCCTTATAGTGGTAGAAATAAAAAGCAAGTTTTCCAATTGGTAAAACTGTTCTACGGAAAATATTTTAATGACAATAACAAGCGCCGCCTAATATTAGGCAGTTCACCAGCAAGAAGAGGTTCGGCCATAACTGGAGTTCCCTTTGAAGATGCTCAAAATCTCCAAAAAGAAACAGGAATTTCAATAGAAAATTTTCATGTAAGTAATACGTCTTCTACATTTCTAAATAGAGTCATAGACAAATATGGTGGGAGAACAAAATTTTATAGCGATTTTTACTTAAACTTTGTTTGCCCCTTAGGAATAAGTAAGATTAATTCAAAAGGCAACAGTGTAAATTGCAACTATTATGAAAATAAGCAGGTTGAAAATAAATTACTTACCTTTATAATTTCAGCACTTAAAGTGCAGGTTGAGTTTGGAATTGATACGTCGGTATGTTATTGCATTGGTAGTGGTGAAAATTTTCAGGAGTTGAATAAAATCAATAAAGAATTGAAGTTATTCAAGGAAATCACTCCACTAGAGCATCCACGTTTTATTACACAGTATCATCCTAGGGATGAAGAAGAATATTTGGATAAGTATCTAAGAGCTTTGAAAAGTTAGCAAATATTAACTGGTTGTAAAGAAATGAGGTTAACAATATATGTCTGATGTAATTCTTGAAAAAGCAAGACTAATTTATCAAAAGTATCAGAATGGTGAATTTGGTGATACTAGTCTGCCAGAGGATACTAATCCAGGCCTTGATTCTAGTTCGAATGAAAATGCACTTTATTTCACTTTGCCAATGGCTTTAAATTCTCAAAGAAATTCTTATACTCTGTGGGAAAGTGTCCTAAAAACATATGAAGATTCTGAAACGAATTTTGTCTTTTCACCTAATAAGGTTATAAATGCTGACTATGAAGAAGTGCAGAAAGCCCTAACCAAGTATAGACTTGCACTGCAAAGGAATAAGCAAACCAATATCTGGCTTAAACTGTGTCAGACATTCACTGATTTATCTGATGGTAATATTATCAATTTTGCCAGAAATTTAGATGATGATGTGAATAAAATCAGATACTTTATGCAAAAAGAGGCTAAGAAAAAATTTCCTTATCTGTCTGGAACCAAGCTGTGTAATTATTGGCTGTATGTTCTTAGCAATTACACTGCAATTCCTTTGAAAAACACTAACGATATATACATCGCTGCTGATCGTCATATAATCAGAGCTAGTTACAAATTAGGTTTGATTACTAAAGAACAAATGGAAAGCTCAAAAGTACAAACTTATGTTATTGATGCCTGGGCGAAAGAACTGCAGGGAACTGAATTTGTCCCAACAGACCTGCAAAATCCATTGTGGCTATGGAGCAGAAACGGTTTTAAGAATTTAGAATCCTGACTGATAATAGAAAATAAGGGTAATGTAAGCTAGAAGCCTTCATTACCCTTATTTTTTCTTGTTCTTAACTTGATGAATTATGCATAGTAATCAATAATTGCTTTCAACGTTTTCGCAGCTTCAGGATTGCCAGCGCCTTCTTCATAATATTTACTAAAACGTTCGTCACATATGTACATCTTGGCGAGATTTTTATGTGCCTCTGCAGAATACTGATCTTTTGGCCATAATGTTAGTAAATACTCTTTGTGCAAATCAAACAGGTGTTTAGCAGCAGGTTGCTTGATATCAGTAGTATTAGCCAAATTTTTTAGTTCAGTTAAAATTTCAGCAGATAATTCTTTAAAATGTGAAAATTCATTTTCTGATAGAGAATTGAACTTTTGATTGCTGCGATCTATTTTGGCGTCGCCATACTTTTCTCTAATTTCTGTACCGTATTGCTTTTCGTTATTCTTAATTACCTCTTTTTTTAGTGTGGCAAATTTTTCAGTGTCTGTCATTTGTGTTTCTCCTTTCATTGTTGCAAGTGTCTTGTCCAAATTCTTAATCAAATCATCCAGATATTGTTGCTCTGCAACTAATTTGCTACGCTGACTTCGTAAAACTTGATATTGAATTTCTGGTGAAGTTTGCATAACTTTTTCAATTTGCTCTAGTGGCAGGTCAAATAGCTTTAAGAATAGTATTTTTTGAAGTTGATCAACTTCAGTTTCTTCATAGTAGCGATAATTATTTATGGGGTTTCTGCGCGCTTTTAAAAGTCCCTGTTTATCAAATGCCAGCCAGTTTTGCTAGTTCATTGATAGAATATGACATGGTTAAAAATCTCCTCACTTGCAAAATCAAGTATATTGGTTGACGTAACGTCAAGGTCAAGCACGGAATTAATTTTTATCATTAAAAAACCAGTATTCTGATTAGAATACTGGTTTTTGTTATGGCGTCTAGTTTACTACATTTAGTTTTTCGCCATTTAAAAAGGCCTGAAGATTATCAACGACGATTCCTAAAAGACGATTGCGAGTCTCGCGAGGTGCCCATGCAATATGAGGGGTAATGTAGCAGTTTTTAGCAGAAAGAAGTGGACTATCAGCTGGAATTGGTTCTTTTTGAACGACATCAACTCCGGCAGCAGCGATTTTGCCATCATTTAAAGCATCTGCAACATCTTTTTCACTGATTAATCCGCCACGTGCTGTATTAATCAAGATAACGCCGTCTTTCATTTGACTAATCGCTTTTTGATTTATCATTTCTGTGGTTTCTGGAGTTTGCGGAACGTGTAGGCTAATAATGTCAGATTGTTGGTATAGCTCTTCCAGACTGACTTGTTTTACATAATTAGGTAAATCTGTTTTAGGACGGTGATTATAAAAGATGATGTTCATAGAAAAAGCATGACCAATTTCGGCTACTTTTTTTGCGATACTACCAAATCCAATTAAGCCAAGGGTCTTACCTTGCAGTTCCGTTAATGGTTTAGCCCAAAATGTGAAGTCAGGATTGCTACTCCAGCGGCCATCATGCACAAGTTGATTGTGTAGTCCCACGTGGCTGGTAATTTCAAGTAGTAGGGCAAAAGTAAATTGAGCAACTGCATCAGTGCCGTATGTAGGAATATTGGTTACGGGGATGTTAGCTTTTGTTGCGGCTTCAGTGTCAATTACATTGTAGCCTGTTGCAGTTACACCAATATATTTGAGATTAGGAGCAGTAGAAATCACATGCTCGTCAAGGGGAGTTTTATTGGTCAAAACGATTTCGGCATCACCAATTCGCTTTAAAATTTCATTATCGTCATTTACTGGAGTTCGATCATAAAAGGTACAGTCACCCAATTCTTTGAGAGGTGACCAGTCAAGATCACCAGGATTTAACGCATAGCTATCTAAGTTTACAATTTTCATTTCTCAAACCTCTTTAATTATCAATAATATATATTTTACTATAATCTGCTAAAAACAATCGATTAGTCTAATCGTAAGTCACTTTTTGTATCTACATACTTTTAACTAGTACTGCTAGTGCTGAACAACTTAATTATATTTTTATTTACCAGAAAAAATTTTTTTAGAAAACGCTTGCAAAAGTACATGGTAGTGGTATAGTATATTTTATAAATGGTATATATTAGAAACCAATTTAAAGGGGTGATAATGTGAGAATGCAAGATTATGTTAGATATTCTTCAACAAAATTACATCAAAATTTTCAAAACCGGGAAGATTTAATAAGACCAGTTGCTAAGCTATTTTTCCAAGAAGATTATCAAAGCGTTACATTAGTTGCATCAGGATCTTCATATAATTCAATGCTCATGGTTCAAGATGCATTGCAATATTTTTTTCACTTTCCAGTTTATTTATACACACCGGAGCATGTTTTAGAATACGGACTTACTGGATGCGGAAAGACAATGTTATTTGTAATTTCTCAAAGTGGTTCATCTACCAATATTATTAACTGCTTGAAATATCTAGAAAAGGAAAAAATACCTTCAGTTTCCTTAACTGGCAATGTAGACAGTCAAATGGCTAAGTATTCATATAAAATTTTTGATTATGGTCCTGGTAATGAGTATGTCGACTTTGTTACAACAGGTGTTCAAACTTTAATTGAATATTTCATTCTTCTAGGCTGTGAAATTAGTCATCTAAATCAAGAACAAAAAGATAACTTTTACACCCACTTAGAGGAGACTATTAGTTATCAAAACGAGCTGCTTGATAAAGCTGAAAAGTATATTTCAAAAAATCATTTTAGTTTTGCAATGGAAAGTCCGACTTTCTTTTGTGGTAATGGACCCAATTATGGTGTTGCTAAAGAAGGAGCATTGAAATTTCAAGAAACACTCAAAAGGCCGTCAATGTACTATGAACTGGAAGAATTTTTACATGGTCCTAATATGCAACTGACACCGAATTATACAGTTTTCTTGTTAGACGACAGTAAGAGTAATAAAAATTCACGATTTAACGAGGTTTTTGAAGGCTTAAAAGAAGTGACCCCTAATGTCTTTTTTATAACTGATTCAGAAAATAAAGTTGATGACGATTATAGAGTTTTTAAAGCAAGACAGAATGAAGATTGGATTTTAAGTCCATATTACTCATTACCTGTGATCCAATTAATTGCTGCAAAGATGTCAGATGAACTTGGTACTTGGGACACACACCCGTACTTTACTAAATTTGAAAAGAACATTGAAATTAAAACCAGTGATTATGATCAAGAAATCGATCAAATAAGAAGAAAATGGGAAGCAGAGAATAATAAATAGGAGGTTCAAAATGATAAAAATGGTTCGAGTTGACTATAGGCTGTTACATGGTCAAGTTGCATTTTCATGGACGCAAGCTCTTGGAGCAGATGCTTTATTACTAGTTAGTGATACTGTAAAAAATGATCCATTAAGGATGAAAGCACTACGATTGGCTAAGCCTGCAGGCACAAAAGTTGTTATTAAAACTAGTGATGAAGCGATTCAACAAATTAAAAGCGGTGTAACAGATAAATACAAACTATTTATTATTTGTGAGACATTGCCAATAGCTTCCAAACTAGTTAAAGAAATTGGAGAAAAAGCAATTAATTTGGGAAATATGCCTTTTGCTGAAGATAAAGAACAGGTAACAAAGAGTATTTTTTTAAATAAAGAGGACAAGGAGTTAATAAAAGAGCTGGCAGATCAAGGAGTTGATTTGTTTATTCAAATGGTGCCTAGTGAAAATAAAATTGACGCCAAAAAATTCATATAGGAGGTGTTAGAACTTGATACTTAAAACATTTCTGATTTTTCTTGTAGGATTGCTTGGCTATTCAGAATGGTTACTTGGAACTAGCTATTTACAAAGGCCAATTATTCTCGGACCTTTAGTTGGCTTAGTTCTTGGCGATTTACAAAATGGCATTATTATGGGTGCTACTTTAGAACTAGCAATGATAGGAGCAGTATCAGTAGGAGCCTATGATCCACCAGACTTGGTATCAGGCTCAATTATAGGAATTTCGTTAGCAATTGAAACCCATGCAGCCCCTGCCGCAGCTTTAACTTTAGGAATTCCAATTGCGGCAATTATGCAAGCATTAGGGTTAGCAACAGGTCAACCATTAATGTTGGCATTTATTCATCGCTGTGATAATGCTGCAGAAAAAGGAAATACAAGGGCATTAACTAGAAATATGTTGATAGCAGGTTATATTCAAGATTGGCCGGGAATAGTTTTTATTCCACTAGCTTTTTATTTCGGGTCATCTACCGTTGCTAAGTTATTAAATATCATTCCTGCTTTTATTCAAGAAGGAATGAATGTCGCAGCCGGGTTACTGCCTTTATTAGGCTTTGCAATGTTAGCTCAAATGATGATGAATAAAAAAGTAGTACCATTTTTCTTTTTGGGCTTTTTCCTAGTCGCATATGCCGGAATATCAACTACAGGTGTAGCAATTTTTGCAGTAATTATGGCTGCTATTATGTATGTCTTTTTTGATAATTCTAAAGAAACAGAGAACACCGGAAAAAATGAAGTTGTACAGGAAGGCGATGGATTCGATGAATTTTAATATAAAACCTACATATGACAAAAAAATAAACAAGTCCGACTTAGTAAAGCTGTTTTGGCGAAGTATACCTTATGAGCATTCTTGGAACTATGAGCGTATGGGAAACGTTGGCTTCGCTTGGGCAATAATGCCTATTTTAAAGAAACTATATCCTAAAAAAGAAAATTTTGTCCATGCATTGAAGCGTAATTTGGAACTATACAATATGACTCCCTATATTGTTACTCTTCCATTAGGAATTTCTGTCGCTATGGAAGAAGCTAATGCGACAAATCCTGAATTTGATGAGAGCTCTATTTCAGCCGTAAAGTTAGCTTTGATGGGGCCTTTATCTGGCATTGGTGATTCTTTTTTCTGGGGTACATTAAGAGTTTTGGCAACGGGAATAGGAACAACACTTGCTTTAAAGGGAAGTATATTAGGACCAATTCTATTCTTCTTGGTATTCAATATACCTCATTATATTTTGAGATATTATGGAACATTTTTAGGATATAGCTTAGGTTCTAATGTTATTAACAATGTGGAAAGTTCGGGGGTGATGGATAAGATTACTAAATATGCTTCGATGATTGGAATGATGGTTGTCGGAGCTATGACGCAAGAAATGGTAAATGTAAAGTTTATTACAAAAATTGGAGTAGGTAAGAGTGCATCGACTGTACAGTCACTACTTGATGGAATATTTCCTGGTATTGCTACATTAGCTCTATTTGGAGTGACTTACTGGATGTTGAAGAAGAAACTAAATCCATTAATGATTATGTTGATAATACTACTAGTAAGTATTGCGGCAACGTATTTTAAGATTTTGGGTGCCTAAATAGGCAGAGGAAGGAAAATAAAATGACACTATTAAAGAATTTTGACGTAGAAAAATATCTACAAAACGGTAAAGATGTATACTCACAGAGAACAAATATTGAAAAATTGGCTGATAAGCTTTCTAAAAAAGATTATCAAAATATTGTGATGATAGGTGTTGGGGGAACCTGGATGGAATGGTATCCTGTTGCAGAGTATTTACACCATCTATCTGATTTCCCGGTTTATTTGGAGAATGCTGGCGAGTTATTAGTAAAAAAGGACATAAACTATCTTACTGATAAATCACTTGTTTTAACATCATCTGATTCTGGAGATACTAAGGAAATTCTAGATGCCGTTAAGTATTGTAATCAAAAAGGAATAGATGTTTATGGCTTCACAAAAAATCCAGATTCAGCTTTGGGCAAACTCTTAAAGGAATCAATAAATGGTTCACTAGCTGAATGTGAAAATGCATATTTAATGTACTTTATGCTGGTTTTAAGAATTTACCAAAACTGGGGATATTATAAGGACTACAGTCGCTGGGCAGACCAAATGCAAAACCTGTATCCAAATCTTTTACGTTTTAGAGAAGAATTTGAAGATCGTGCACAAAGAATTGCACGTAAATATCATGATGCGCCACTTACAATGACTGTTGGTTCTGGCATGCTTTGGGGAGAAACATGTATGTTCTCAATGTGTATCTTAGAAGAAATGCAATGGGTGCGCACACGTCCAGTTACTTCAGCAGATTTTTTCCATGGTGCTTTAGAACTAGTGGATGACTCTTTACCAGTATACTTGATTAAAGGTGAAGATGAATATCGTACACTAGATGAGAGAGTTGAGAGGTTTTTACCAAAACATACAGATAATTATGAAGTTTTTGATACTAAAGACTTTGTTTTTGAGGGAATTGATGACGATTTCCGTCAGATTTGTTCTCCAATGATTATTACTTCACTCTTAACTGATCGTCTTGCTTCATGGTATCAACAATACACAGGGCATGACCTTAACTTCCGTCGATACTATCGTCAATTTGATTATTAGAAATATCAAAAAATCGTAAAAGGATAGCCTTTTACGATTTTTACTTTTTGAAAGTAAGTTTAATATGTTTCTTTGTCACCTAGAATCCCTCCCAAAGTGAATTGCAAATGAAGTTCATCAGAGACTAGATAACTTTCGGTGTACTCAACGGCATTATTTTGTTCGTCGTAACCAAGATAAACAATGTAATAAAGTAGGGAACCCTCATCAGTTTTGAGCAGTCTTGCTTCCTTTTTAAGCGCTGGAACAACTTGAATAAACTGAGAAATATGAACCGGACGGTGTTTCTTTGAATCCATATAATCGTACAAACTAACGTTTTTAAAGTCCACATCGAGTGCACCAGAAAATAAGGCAGCCGGCAAATAATTATATTCTATTGCAAATGGATTATCTTCTATTTGACGAATTCGGTGTAAAGCAAAAACTTGATCATTGTTTGTTTGTTCAAGTTTGTCATTAAGGAATGCGTTGCTACTAATTATTTCTTTTCCAATAACTTCATTAGAAAAATGAATGCCATTTTTGGTCAGGAGTTCTGAAATACCTGAGTTTGAGTTTTTATCAGTAAAAGATAAATTGAAATACACATTTTCTTTATCAACATTGGAAGATGTAACGTAGGTTCCGCTACCTTGTTTGCGGTATAGCAAACCTTTTTCGCGTAAGGCATCAATGGCTTTTTTAACTGTCATTCGATTAACGCCATACTGAATAGCTAAATCACGTTCACTAGGTATTTTAGAACCTGGAAGAAATTCTTTACTTAAAATCTTCTTTTCTAATAAATTTTCTATTTGAATGTATAAGGGTGCATGGAAAAGGTCGTTCATTTTTGTGTGTTCCTTATCTATCTATTTGCATTAATAAACTATTTTCCGGAATTTTTTTGGAAATAAAATAAATGTGTGTGTCTTCTATATAAAACAAAGAAGTACGCTCCAAAACTTTGCTATGGGTAGGTAATTCTAAAATTGCAGCCTCTTCATCTGTTATGAAGTCAATAGACAGATTTTGATACTCTTTTAGGTTTTTACCTTTCTTTTCTTGAAGTAGTAATTGCCAAAAGGAAGAATTATTTAATTTTTTCAAATCAACACTCTTGGCTAGTTTTTCAGGGACATACACATAATCAAGTGATAAAACTCTTGAAGAATTATTTTCAATAATAGTTCTTTTATATACTAGTAAACGAATTTTTGTTGCTAAAGGAACTTTAAGCTTCTGAGCAATCTTTTTATTAGCTTCTAAACAAGTGTTCTTAACTATACTGTTATGAACTTTACATACTGACTGCTTGCCAAAAATATCCAGCCAGTCATAGTCTTCTTTAGGGCTATTAATTTCATAACTATTTGAGTTAAGAGAAATGACACGCTTATTCAAAAGTATATCTAATGCTTCTCTGATAGTATTTCTGGATACAGAATACTGCTCAGCAAGTTTTCTTTCTGATGGAATAGAATTTACATATTTTTTTTGCGAAATTTGAAATTCGATATCTTTTGCGATTAATTCGCTCTTGTTGATGATATTGAACATTTTAATAAATCTTCCTTGACAAAATTATTTAACTTAATCTTAGCTTAAGATTACTACGATATCAATTGAGAACTGTACTTATATCTTTGTAAAGCGTTTACATAAAGCTATAATGGTGGTATACTTTTTTTATTAAATGGATTATAAATGGAACCAATTAAAAGGAGGTACAAATGACAAAATTAGTAATAGCCACACATGGATATTTTTCAAAAGGACTAAAAATGTCTGTAGAACTTATTATGGGCAAGCAAGAGAACTTATATGCAATTCCAGCTTATACAACAGAGTGTCTTGACTTTCCTAAGGCTGTAAAAAAGATTATTGAAGAAAATGAAAAAGAAGACATTGTATTTGGGACTGATATAGCTGGAGGAAGTGTAAATAATGATTTACAAAAGATCACAGCTTCTAACGATAAGCTTCACTTAGTTGCTGGAATAAACTTGCCGTTTATATTGCAATTTTTAACGTCTCCAAATCAAGATGTTTCGAAGCTGATTGATGATAGCATTAATGCTTCTAAAGAAGGAATAATCAACTTTGATAATGTAAATACAGAAACTACATCTAATGAAGTGGATGAGTTTGATAGCTTTTAGTTAAGAGTGAACATTATGATAATAAAAACAATTTTAATCTTTTTGATTAACTTTTTAGGATATTCTGAATGGCTTTTGGGAACAAGCTACTTACAGCGACCAATTATTCTGGGGCCACTTGTCGGTCTTGTATTAGGTGACTTACAAGATGGAATTGTAATGGGTGCTACACTGGAATTAGCGATGATTGGAGCAGTTTCAGTTGGTGCATATAATCCCCCAGACCTAATTGCTGGAACAGTATTAGGAATTTCTCTTGCAATAGAGTCCCACGCCAATGCTGCTGCTGCTTTGACTTTGGGAATACCAATTGCTACCGTTATGTTGGCTTTAAACACTGCAATTGGCCAACCGGTAATGTTAATGTTGATTCATCGTTGTGACAAAGATGCTGCTAATGCAGATACGAAGGCATTAACAAGGGATATGTTACTTTCCGGATGGGCACAAAATTGGCCAGGAATTTTGTTTAATCCCTTAGCATTTTACTTCGGTGCTTCTACTGTAGCTAAATTTTTAAATATAATTCCCCAATTTGTTCAGGATGGAATGAATGTTGCAGCGGGATTACTTCCATTACTTGGTTTTGCAATGTTAGCACAAATGATGATGAACAAAAAAGTTGCTGCATTTTTCTTTCTAGGCTTTTTCTTAGTTGCATATAGTGGGATGTCAACAACTGGTGTAGCGATTTTTGCTGTAATCATGGCGGCTATTATGTATGTATTTTTTGATAAAGATTCATCAAAAGCAGCCCCTGCTGTAGAGGAAACTGATGACGGATTTGACGAATTCTAAATTTAATAAATTGAAAAGATAACTAAAGTATTTTAGTTATCTTTTTTATCGCATCAGAATACGGACTTATTTTAATATGATCTGTTCAAGTAAAATTGATTTTGCAACTAATTTGACAGTATTTTTAGATAATTTCCAATTATATAGTTTTACTTTCTAGCAGATATTTTTAGGCTAAACATAAACAAACCTTTGCAGTGAAATAACGCAAATATTCAAAAGCAGCAAGTTTATCAATTAAAATCAGTGTATAGCTTCCATTTGAGTGGTTATCAATTAGTACCACTTTAGGTTCAAACTTGGTTAAGCAGGCTGCATACAATAAGACATCATGGTAGTATAGTTCTAATAAAGCTATTTTATTCAGTTGATTAATTTGGTTCTATATATTAATGCTATATTTGATTAGCGTTTTACTGATGAATTACGTAACATTAGGTACAATTGTTATTATGATTGCTACACCAACAGCGCAGGTATTGCTTTTGTTTCGGAAATTATAGTAGTTGCAGCAATGTCATTTTTGATTGCTTTTCTAGGTGTTCTTAGTCAAAGCAGTATATTTAGTTAATAAGGAGGACTTTAATGTTTAGAGTTGTAGCATATGGTGTGCGAGAAAACGAAGTAGAGTTTTTTAAAAAATTAAATAAATATGATTATGATTTACAACTGGAATCAGAATTATTAACACATGAAAATATTGAAACTGCCAAAGGAGCTGATGCTGTTTTGCTCAGAGCAAATTGTGAGGCGGACGATATTAATTTGGCAAAGCTAAATGAGTGGGGTATCAAGTATGTTTTCACTCGAACAGTTGGCTATAATCATATTGATTTAAAGGCAGCCGCTAAATATGGGATGGAAGTTGCACGAGTTCCTGCATATTCACCATATGCAGTAGCTGAGCTAGCAATGACATTAGGAATGATGCTTTTTCGGCATACGGCTTTGGCAACAAGCATGACTGAACAAGGTAATTTTAGTGTTTCAACTGCAACTTTTTCAGGTGAAGTTCATTCCAGTACTGTTGGAATTGTTGGCACTGGTCGAATTGGTGCCACTGAAGCTCAACTATATAGTGGCATGGGGGCTAAAGTATTGGGCTATGATCCTTATCCTAGTGATTTTGCAAAGCAATATGTTACTTTCGTTAGTCAGGATGAGCTATTAGAGAAGTCTGATATCGTTTCAGTTCACGTTCCTTATTTTCCTGGGCAAAATGATAATTTAATTGATAAGGGATTTCTAGCTAAAATGAAAGAAACCGCTGTTCTTGTTAACACTGCACGTAGTGAATTAGCGGATTATGCTGCAATCATTTCTGCAGTTAAGGCTGGCCATATTGCAGGGTTTGCAAGCGACGTTTTACCAAATGAAGCAGAAATCTTGGGACACGACTTTAAGGGTAAAATTACAGACGAAACAACTAAAGCACTAGTTGATTTATATCCAAGAGTTCTACTAACCCCACATATTGGTTCATATACCAGTCCAGCTTTAACTGACATGATTGCAGTTAGCTATGATAATTTCCATCAAGCTATAGAGACTGGCAAAACAGACAACGACGTTAAATTAGATTAAAGATAATATTTAAACTCCGTATTAATCAAAGATTAGTTGATTGCTATGGAGCTTTTTTGTTAACTAAAATTCAGAAAAAGAGACTTTTTCATAAAAACAAAACTGTTTAAAAATCAATTGAAATAAACCGCTTTCTTTGCTAAGCTTTAAGTGGTATCAACCAGTTAAAGAGAAAGGGAGTGTGTTAATGCAAAAACCACTTTACCGACAGGTCATTCGAGATTTAGAAAACCAGATTAGACAAATGAAGCCTAATGAAAAATTACCCAGTGAACGCCAATTATTAGTAAAGTATAGCGTTAGTCGAAATACGATTAGGCTTGCTTTACAGGATTTGGAAGAACGCGGGCTAATTTACCGTCTCCATGGCAAAGGGACTTTCGTTTCAAGTAACTTTTTAAGTCAACCCAATATCGGCGGGATGTACTCGTTTACTGAAGAACTTAAAAAAATTGGGCAGAAGGCCTCAACGCAAAATCAAAGTTTGTCGCTAATCGTTCCTGACGAACATATTGCCACACAGCTAAATATGGCTTCGACTGAAAAGGCATATAAATTAGTCCGCTTACGATTAGCTAATAATCAGCCACGAATTTTTAGCACATCTTATTTACCAGAAAAATTATTTCCTGGACTTGAACTGTCAGACTTAAATGACAAACCTCTATATGATGTGATGAAGGAAAAGTATGATCAGATAAGTGTGATGGCTTTTGAAGATGTCCAAGCAGTTTGTCTTAACCAAGAAGAAAGTGAAAACTTGGCAGAAAAAGTCGGATCGCCTAGTTTGAAAATTTTCCGAAAAACAATTAATGATAAAAATGTGCCAATTGAATTCACAATTTCGTTAGCGCGAGGCGATAAATTTGTTTATCGGTCAAGACAATATAACGATTTATTTTAATATTTATAACTACTAAGGAAGGTTAAAAAAATGTTTACTAAAACTGATGAAGAATTAACAAAAATGGGTGCAAAGATCACAACACGTGAAATTGAACAACAACCAGAATTATGGCAAGAAACCTGGTCAATATATCAGAATAATAAAGCAAAAATAACTGACTTTTTAAATCAAGTTCAAAATCAATGGGGCAAAGTAAGAGTGATTTTCACAGGTGCAGGAACTAGTGCATACGTAGGAAACATGATAATGCCTTATTTACAAAAGAATGGCGATCGTACTAAGTACAATTTTGAGGCAATTGATACAACCAAAATAGTTTCTACACCAGAAGACTATTTAGAAGAGCAAACTCCAACTATCTTGGTATCATTTGCTCGTAGTGGTAATTCACCTGAATCAGTGGCAACTGTTGAATTAGCTAAAAAACTAGTCAAAAATTTGGCCCAAATTGCAATAACTTGTGCACCTGAGGGACAGTTAGCTCAAGATTTAAAAGATGATGCTAATGGATTAGTACTATTGATGCCAGAGAAATCTCTTGATCAAGGATTTGCGATGACCGGATCATTTTCTTGCATGAGCTTAATGGCACTACTAGTTTTCGATACGTTAGCAGATGATCGTAAGGAAAAAATAATAGGTCAAATTGCACATATGGGTCAAAGTGTTATCGAACGAGAAGATGAAATTCAAACTTTGGTTAACACTGACTTTAACCGTATTGCCTATATTGGAAGTGGATGTTTAGGTGGATTAGCAGAAGAGACACGACTCAAGATTCTAGAGTTAACTGCTGGCGAAGTAGCAGCATTATTTGATACTTCGATGGGCTTACGTCATGGTCCAAAGTCATTTTTAGATAAGAAAACCATTGTTTTTGACTTTGTATCCAACAACACGTACACAAGACAATATGACTTAGACATTTTAAATGAAATTAAAGACGACCAAATTGTTCCATTAGTAATGGCAGTTGGACAAGAAAAAGACGGTCAAAACTTTTCAGGAATGGCATTTACCTTTAGTGATGAAGAGCTGTTACCTGATGCTTACTTGGCACTACCAGATGTAATGTTTGGTCAAACAATCGCCTTATTAACTTCAATTAAAGTTAATAATAAACCTGATACACCATCACCAACAGGTACGGTTAACCGTGTTGTCAAGGGGGTAACAATTCATGAATTCTAGTTTTAGAGAATCATTACTATATAAAATATTTTTATAAGTAAACTTTTTACCAGGAGCATATTGACAAAAAGTGGTTGGTACCTTAATATGAAATTGTGAAAGCGTTTTAATTAATATTTAGATTTCCTTATAAAGATATGGAGGAAGAAATATGAATATTGTGGGGGCAAGAGTCGATGAACGCTTAGTTCATGGTCAAGTTGCTAATCTTTGGACACCAAATTTGCAAGTAGAGCGAATTATTGTACTTGATGAAAAAGCGGCACAGGACGACATTCAAAAAAGCGGTCTAAGGATGGCAACACCAATGACTACAAGATTAAGTGTTTTACCAACTGAAGTAGCTGCTGATCACTTAAAGAAGAATCGTTATGGCAATCAGAGATTGTTTCTTGTTGCAAAAAGGCCAGATAAGTTTCTTGATCTTCTTAATTTAGGAGTTGATCTCAATACAATCAATGTTGGTAATATGTCAAAACAAGATGATACTACTGAGTTAACTAAACAGGTTAACATCAATGCCGATGAAGCTCAGACTTTCAGAGAAATCGCCAATAAGGGCGTTAAGTTGATTGCACAGCTCAATCCTAGTGTTGATGCTCGTGACTTGATGAAGTTAATTGATGAAAAAATGAAGTAGGAGGAAGAAAATGGCTTGGTGGCAAATATTACTGCTTACTTTGTATGCAGGATTAGAAATTTTAGACGAACTACAAGTTTATTCAGCATTGAATACACCAGTTGGTGCCGGCTTAATTGCTGGTATTATCATGGGCGATTTGCCAACGGGATTATTCATTGGTGCTTCAATGCAATTAACCGTTTTAGGAATCGGTACTTTTGGTGGAGCATCAAAGATTGATGCAACGACTGGTACAGTCTTAGCAACAGCCTTTTCTACCACTGTTAAAGGAATGAGCCCACAAACGGCTATTTCTTCAATTGCTGTTCCGGTTGCTGCAATTATGATTGAATTGGATATTTTAGCTAGATTTGCAAATACCTATTTCTCTCACAGAATTGATCACTTAATTGATCAAGATAAGATCAACTATAAAGCAGTTGAACGAAATGTTTTATATGGTGCAATTCCTTGGTCCTTATCTCGTGCAGTCCCAGTCTTTATTGCTTTAGCCTTTGGACGTGGCCTTGTACAAACCATCGCTAATGCACTAAATGGTGATTTATTATGGCTAGGTAATGGATTAGCAGTAGCTGGTGCTACTTTACCAGCTGTTGGTTTTGCAGTTTTATTGCGTTATCTACCAGTTAAAAAGCATGCCGCATACTTGATTTTGGGTTTCACGGTTACCACATTGTTCTCAGTTCTCTTTAGCAGTATTCAAGCTCTTGGAACTGGCCTATCTCAAGTTAATAAAGGCTTTACTTCAATTTTCAATGGCTTACCAATGCTTGCAATTGCAATGCTAGGACTAGCTCTCGCAATTTTGCACTATAAGAGCATCCCACTTACAAAGGGTGCTGCCCAAACTACCGAAAACCAGAGTAACAATGCAAATTCTGATTCTGACGATGA
The DNA here is from genome assembly GCF_002837055.1 of Lactobacillus apis. Classification (GTDB taxonomy): domain Bacteria; phylum Bacillota; class Bacilli; order Lactobacillales; family Lactobacillaceae; genus Lactobacillus; species Lactobacillus apis. The sequence continues at coordinate 26,029 of NZ_PDKP01000003.1, forward strand.
AGGAGAGATTACTGATGACGAACTCTAAACCTAAATATAAATTGACGGATCAAGATTTCAATCAGATTAACCGGAGATCACTCTTTGGCTTTCAACTAGGTTGGAATTATGAAAAAATGCAGAACAGTGGCTATCTTTACACGATTTTGCCACAATTACGTAAAATTTATGGTGATGATACACCTGAATTACGTGAAATGATGAAGACACATATGCAGTTCTTCAATACTTCTAATTTCTTTAATACGATTATCACAGGCTTGGATCTTGCCGTTGAAGAGAATGAAGGAATTGAAGGCAAGGATACTGTAACTGGTATTAAAGTTGGTTTAATGGGCTCATTTGCAGCCATCGGTGACTCGATTTTTGCATCATTAATTCCAACTATCTTTGGTGCCTTGGCAGCTTCAATGGCTACGCAAGGAAATCCAATTGGAGTAATCATTTGGGTCGCTGCATGTTTGTTAATCTGTGTCTTCCGTTGGAAGCAACTTCGCTTTGCCTATGGTAAGGGTGTCTCACTTGTTACTGACATGAGAGATCAACTTAATGCCTTAACCGATTCAGCAACTGTTCTAGGTGTCTTCATGGTTGGCGCATTAGTTGCAACGATGGTTAACATTAAATTTGCTTGGGTACCACAAATTGGTAAGGTAACAATGAATATTCAAAATAATTTGGATATGATTATTCCTAAGCTATTACCGGCTGCGGTTGTGGGCTTTGTATACTGGATGCTCGGTAAGAAGGGCATGACTTCAACTAAAGCAATCTTTATTGTTTTAATACTTTGTGTCATTCTAGGTGGCCTTGGAATTGTTACAAAGATATAATAGAATATAGTGACAGTTACTAAGACATCTTAAATGATTTGATTATTAAATAGAGAGATAAAGTATGGCAGAAAAAGAGTTAATTTTAATTAGTCATGGAACCATGGCAGAAGGTGTGAAAACCAGTGCCGAACTGATTATGGGTGAACAAGAGCACTTGCATACAGTTTGTTTACTACCGTCAGAAGGTCCAGATGATTTTAAACAAAAGTTTGAAGAGCAAATTTCAGGAATGAATGCTGAAGACATTACAGTTTTTGCAGATTTGATGGGTGGTACTCCAGCTAATGTAGTAAGTAGAATGATCATGAGTGGTCAAAATATCCATTTGGTTTCAGGAATGAATTTACCACTTGTAATCGAATGGCTTAACAGTCAAATGAACAAAACAGAATCCGATTTGATTACAGCGGGTAAAGCAGGAATTGTTGATGTTACTGAAATGTTAGCCAACATGAAAAAATAAAATTTGCTAAGTTAAAAGCCTAGTTCTTATTAAAGAACTAGGCTTTTTAGTTGAATTAAAAACATAACTGAATTGTTTCTAAGGGACTAAGCGGTTCGTCAATTGTAGCAATGTCATGTTCAATGTGAATTTGAACTTGCTTTCTTTCTAACTTATTACCACGTTTTCTGATGATGGTAACTATGTCACTTGGAAGAGGTGCAGCTAGATGCCAATTAATTTGTTGGTAACCATCTAAGGTAAAGTTAGATAGCCATGCGGCTGTACGATCTTCTTGTACAAGTAATTTAACGTTTGGCATTTCCACTAAATAGTCGGCTGGACAAATGCTATTTATCATTTGCTGTAATAGACCCTGTTTATACGTTGTGAATTGTGCTTCCCAACCATGAGCAGGATCTTGATCTATCGGCAAGATAAGAATGTGGTCATCAACTATTGCCATTACATTACCAAGCTTTTCATCAAGTGAGTTATATGCATAAGACCAAATGCTGACATTACTATTCGGCTGATATTCCAACTTTAAGTAACTACCAGTTTGTTGCAGCATAGTGATTCGTGGGTTATCGACACCTTCAACAGTATGACCATCTGCTTGTTCAAACACTTGGAAATTTGACCTATGAGGGTGCCATTCAGCTTTTTTGATATGTAATAAACTACCTAAGCCACGATCAAGCAATACTTGGATACTCTCACCATCGAGAAGAACATGATTGTTTGCAATTAAGTCCGAGATTTGCGTATTCGTTAAATTGCGGAGCAGTTGCCCCGAAATTGCAAGAGTTTCACCTGTCAAACGGCTATTTGCTGCAAGTGGAAAAATTGTTGTGGCGAAACTAAATGATCCCAAGAGACTTGCCCAATTTTTTTCGTGAGGTAAGAGCTCTTGGATGTCTTTACCTGTCGTTGTATGTATGTGATAGCTCGAATCTTGATCTACTAAGATTTTGATGCCGCTTAAATGGACAATTGGCAGACGGTTTTCTACTAATTGGTTAACGAATGGTTTGATTTCCGCAAGCATTTCTGCATATTGCCAACTATTATTAATACCATTTCCCATCATATCGAAAAGGTTTAGCAAAATTCCTTGACTGCCTATTAAAGCAGTGGAAATGATTTGGAACTTAGTAAATGACAGTGATTTAACTAGCGGTGAGTACATATAGCTTTCTAGCTCAGGATATAGCTCTGCATTTTCACCTAGAAAAGCGGCAGTTATTCGTGTGTACTCTTCAAAGGCACGCCCGTACTGCAATGGAGCCACTTCATTGTATGCAGGTAAATGGGGACGTGCAATTTTTGGATGTCCTGCTCCTGCTTGAGCTGAGAATAACTTATTCCAGTCGCGACCTTCTAGGGCATGCCAGTCAGGATAGGAGGTCATTTGTGCTAAATCAGTTTCTGGACTAACTTGATGAACTGCCTGTTCAATTAGATGCTCGGTTTCAATCATTTCAATTCGTGCTTGATCTAAATAAACTTTTCGCTCAAGTGTCGGTTTCCCTGGCTGCAAAAGTTTGGCAACAAATTCTGAGCGCGTTTCTTCATGTGGTAACTTCTGATTATAAAGTTGCATGTGATAATCACAAAAGCACATTAATTTTAGCGGTGAGTGGTTATAGTGACGAAAATCATCTTCTAGCCAGAGGCGGCGAGGATGAATACTGGCATATTGTGCATATGTTTCGGCTAAGTACTGCCGCCATTTTGGATCGGCTGGGCAAGCCATGTCTTTAGCCTTATTACCGTCAAGATCAACAAAAGTGTTAAAACCAATTTCAGGATTAACATGATAGCCGCGATCTGAATGCATAATTGTTGTCCAAGGATTCAGACTTGTAGTAACGCCAATCTCCGCTAGCTCTTTCTGCAATGGTTTAATTGCATCAAGCCAGCGCTCGGTCTCACTTCTAGTCAAATGACTGTGGTTCATTTCCTCACCGTTAATGAAAAACGCAACGTCGTCAATTTGCCCTTTTTTTACAAAATCAATTAGTTTCTGATCTTTAGCTGGAGTATTTGACCGTGGGTCCAGCATGTATCGTAGTGTATAAATAAAGCTCATAATTTCATTCCTAATAATAAAAACTGCTAAATTATTTAAACTTATCATAGCAGTTATTGATGAAATAGAACATTAGTTAAAAAAATATTAATCATTTTTAAACTATGCTATCGGTGCAAAGAAGCTAGCCGGAAAAAATTTATGCTTTGTAATCTAAATAAGTGGTTGGACCTTTAATTCACAACTATCTATTTATCTGGCATTTAAAATAGCTTATAATAACTTTTATTAATATTTTTTAATAAAAATCAAATATTTGTTAATTAGCGTGATAATTACGCGCAATTGACTTGTTAAATGAAAACCTTAAAAACTATCAGTTTATAGGAGGAAAGAGCAATTAATCAGCAGAAAGAAACCGAGCAGGTAAAAGAAGTTAAAACATTAAAACTACAAGCAATTGCAAGTGTTGAAAAACAGTGTGATTATTTTGAAATTAAATATGTAGGTGGCTTAGTAGGACGCCTATATTTGATTGATGCAACTACGTTCCGCTACTATGTTGATCCATTGAAAAAATTTCAAGAGCCGGAACAGTCTGAAGAAGGGCTACACGCACAAATCTTTGTTAAAGATGTTTACGGTTACGCAGGGATGAATGAAGCTAGTTTAAAAGAAACTGCAAACGGCTGGCAAATTTCAACTGGAGTAATTGAGATTTGCTTCAAGCGAGCACCGGCAGTAATGTCTGTGAACAAAAATGGTCAAACTATCCTAGAAGAAGCAGAGCCACTTGAACTGACTAATGTAAAAACAACACAGACTTTGGCTAATCATAGTGCAAGCTATTTTGGTGGTGGTACACAAAATGGACGATTTAATTTAACGGGTGAAAAGATCGAAATCGTCAATACTGGTAACTGGGTTGATCAAGGTGTAGCTTCTCCAAGTCCATTTTATTGGTCCAATGCAGGCTATGGCGTCATTCGTAACACCTATAAGCCAGGCCACTATGATTTTTCTAATATTGATAGTCAGGAAATAACTATCAATCATGAAGAAGAGCGTTTTGATGCAGTTTACTTCTTTGCGGACACTGCATATGAATTACTTCATGAGTATCATCAATTAACTGGTCAGCCGATTTTAATGCCAATCTTTGGTTTTTATGAAGCTCACTTGAATGCATATAACCGTGACTATTGGGTTGAAGTGAAACCAGATGAAAAAGGTGCAATTAAATATCCAGATGGTAAATACTATCGTGAGTATTTGCCTAAGGACTTGCCAGCAGAACTAAAGCAGCAGTCAATTAAAGAGACTTTGAATGGTGAGCATGGCGGGGAAACGTATCAATTCAGTGCACGAGCAATGCTAGAACAATATCTTGAACATGATATGCCGCTAGGCTGGTTTTTACCAAATGATGGTTATGGGGCTGGTTACGGGCAAACAGATACATTAGAAGGAAACTTGGCCAATCTGGCAGAATTTATTAAGTTTGCCAACGCTAAAGGAGTTCAAGTAGGATTATGGACGCAACAAAACTTATCTCCAGTTGATCCTGAACATCCGAAACCAGATGATCGTGACTTNAACTTGGCCAATCTGGCAGAATTTATTAAGTTTGCCAACGCTAAAGGAGTTCAAGTAGGATTATGGACGCAACAAAACTTATCTCCAGTTGATCCTGAACATCCGAAACCAGATGATCGTGACTTTGAAAAAGAACTTGTTGCTGGTGTAACTGCATTGAAAACTGATGAAGCTTGGGTTGGTAATGGATATTCATTTGGTTTAAACGCTACTCAAAGCACAGCTAAGATGGTTGAAAAAATAAAAGGAGATCAGCTCCGTCCATTTATTCTCACGCTTGATGGCTGGGTGGGTACCCAGAACACAGGTGCTGTTTGGACTGGGGATGAAGTTGGTGGAGAATGGGAATATATTCGCTTCCAAATTCCGACATATATCGGCGAAGGGCTTTCTGGTCAGCCAAACGTTGCTTCTGATATGGATGGCATCTTTGGCGGTGAACATCCAATTATTAACACTAGAGACTATCAATGGAAAACATATACACCAATTGAACTTAACATGGATGGTTGGGGCAAAAATCCCAAGAATCCTTTTGTTTTTGACGGTATCACAACTAAGCTTAATCGGGCGTACCTGAAACAAAAATCAATGATGCTTCCTTATAACTATAGTATTGCGGCTCAAGCTTCCTTTGAGAGTAAACCAATGATTCGTGCAATGTTTTTGGAATATCCAGAAGTTCCGGAATACTACACTAATTTAGTTAGGTATCAATATCTCTGGGGACCTAATTTCTTGGTAGCACCAATTTATCAGGATACGGCAAGTGATAAAGATGGTAATGACGTACGTAATGAAATCTACTTACCTAATACTGAGCAAATTTGGATTGACTATTATACAGGTCAAGAATATCAAGGCGGACAAGTTATCAATAACTTTGATGCGCCTTTGTGGAAATTGCCTGTCTTTGTTAAAGCTGGGGCAATTATTCCGATGGCACCTGCAACGAATACACCGCGTGACTATCTGGAACTAAAGAAACAACGACAAATAGTGTTTTATCCTGCTGGTGACACCAACTTCACGCTTTATGAAGATGATGGAATTTCGGCTAAATATCAAAAGGGTGAGTATGTCCAAACAAGAATAGCAAGTCAGTTGGCCGATAATAATTTGACAATCAAGCTTGAAAGAACTCAGGGTGGGTATGAAGGATTTGATCCTGAAAAAGTAACTGAACTAGATATTAGAACTAAGAAAGCTCCTGTAGCTATTGAAGTGAAGGTTGGAAATGATGAGGTTCAGCTAACTGAGGTAAATAGTATAGAAGAATTTGAAAAACAAGCTAATTGTTTTTATTTTGACCAACACTATTTAACTAATCCATATTTGAAAGAATTCGATTCAAAGCTTGAACAGTCCTTTTTAAGAATAAAAATTGGTCAGACTGATGTTGTTAAAACTGATTTAACAGTAAATATTACTGGGGTTGATGCCACTCCTGTTGCCGTTAATAAGATTCCAGCAGTAAATGATACTGTGGCTATTCCAGTGGAACTTAAGCAAGATGAGACCAAAACAACTGACACTGCTATTAGTGTTTTGTGGGAACCAGTTCTTCGTAGTGAGAGTTATCAACTAAAAATAGATCATCTTTTATACACTAACATTAAAAAGCCACAGTTTACATTGAATAGTTTAAAACCCGACACCCTACACGAATTTCAGGTACGTGTTGTAACTGAAAAGGGTGCATCTGCTTGGAGTCCAAAGGTTAACTTTAAGACAAAAATACAAGTTGAAAAAGAGAAATAATTTTCGAACTAAAAAGAAATATTTTCAGTAAATCAGACATTTTACAGAAAATATTTTCAAAAAACTCCACATAGTTGGAAACCTTTACAAATATGTTAGCGCTTCTTTAAAACGGCATTGTATCGGTATATAATAACAGTGTGCGATTAAAGAAAATACTAAAAGGAGACATATAATGAGAACAATTTCTGCGGCAGTTGCCAAACATATGGAAAATTTGTCAACAACTGATGGGGTAATTAGCGCTTTAGCAATTGACCAACGTGGCTCACTTAAACAAATGTTGGCAGATGCTGCTAATAAGCCAGCTGATGAAACAACAATTGTTGATTTTAAAAAGGCAGTTTCAAGCGAATTAACGCCATATGCTTCGTCAATTTTGACAGATCCAGAATATGGTTTACCAGCAACGAAAGTAAGAGATAAAAATTGTGGTTTACTGCTTTCATATGAAAAAACAGGATATGACACAACAGAGCCTGGTAGAATGCCTGACCTCATTGCTAATCAATCTGGTTTGCGCATCAAAAATGAAGGTGGAGACGCAATTAAGTTTTTAGTTTATTATGATCCAGATGAAGGTCAGGAAATTAATGATAAAAAGCAAGCCTTTGTTGAGCGTGTTGGTGCAGAGGCAAGAGCAAATGAATTGCCATTCTTTTTAGAAGTCTTAACTTACGATGCAAATATTGCAGATGCCAAAAGTGAAGAATTTGCAAAAGTTAAGGCTAACAAAGTTATTGAGACAATGAAAGAATTTTCAAAACCTCAATATGATGTAACTGTATTGAAGGTAGAAATACCTTTTAATATTAAGTATGTTGAAGGCTTCAATGGCTCTAACAATGTTGTTTACACTCAGCAAGAGGCAAAGGACTTATTAAAAGAGCAGTCTGAAGCAACAGACTTGCCATATATCTTCCTGTCTGCTGGAGTAACCAGTGAAGAATTTATTGCCGAAATTAAAATGGCTGAGAAAGCTGGCGCTGACTTTAATGGTGTTTTATGTGGACGTGCTACATGGAAACCATCTATTGAACCATTTGCTGGCGAAAGTGAAGAAGCAGGTCGAAAGTGGTTATCGACAAAAGGTAAAGAAAACATTGAAAATCTTAACGCAGCTCTCAAAGGTGCAAAATCTTGGCGTGAAAAGTTAAGTGTTGAATAATAGCTTTAATGTTTGAAATTAATTAGTTGAGCATATTATTATGTGATACCCATCAGGAATTTATTACTCAGCTTAAGAGTGCTAAATCACCTGATGAAATTATGACGCTGTTTAAAAATTAGCAAATAAAAAATCCTAACTTCTTAATAAGTTAGGATTTTTCTTTATTTAATTAATCCGCAATCTTTTTTGCCTCATCGAGAGCCTTCATAATAGAAGGATTTTTTGAATGGCAATCTTTAATCATTTGGATATCTTCGTCACTTAATGTAACAGTATATTTGCTCATGATTATTGTCCTTTCTGCAAAAAACTTATCTTAACTATAGCACTTTTAGTGCTATAGTTAATTAATAATGGCGAAAAAACCAGAGATAGCAGCGATAAAATAGCGATTGTTATTTTTCAATCATGTTTCAAAAGCGCCCTAAAAAAATCCTAATTGCTAAATACAAACGTTAGTTCTTGTAAATAGCAAATATAAGTAAATCTAGCATTATAGGTGGTTTTCACAAGTTTACTAATTCAAAAAAATTCTATTACAAATGTGACAAGTATTTTTATTTAGGTAATTATTTCTTAAAAAGCGAGTGATACTTCTGTTATGGTTCTGCAATTTTTAGGTTGTAGGATATAGAACATCAAAGCGAAAGTCACTTTTGTGCTTTCAATTTGAGATAGAAAAAAGATCGGGTTTTTTATAAGGAGAGATTTTTTTGAAGGTAAAATCTATCTTGGCTAAAACAGCAGCAGTAGCAGCAATGTCAATTTCTGGTGTAGCATTAATGAACAGCACCAATACAGACACGGTTCAAGCTGCAACGGTAGAAAATGATGCAGAAGTTGTAACTGTAAATTATGTAGATGGCAATTCTATCCGCGTTTGGAACAGCTACAAGCATCCTGAAGCTACTGGACAAATTTTGCCAAGTAATTCTTCCTGGAAAGTTATTAAAACTGCTTATGACAAAGATGGTCATAAATGGTACGACCTAGGTAAGAATCAATGGGTAAAAGCTAAGTACGTTAACAAAGGTTATTACCCAGAAAATGCTTCGGGTCAAGAAGCAGTAGTTGCAGATGATAATTCAGCTAATGCGGAAGATACAAGTGTAAACTACAGCGCAAATGCGCAAAACTATGTAAGTCCAGCCGGCTCAGAATCTGAAGCTAAGGCATGGATTGCAAGTCGGGAATCCGGCGGCTCATACAGTGCACAAAATGGCCAATATATTGGCAAATATCAACTATCAGCTTCCTACCTTAATGGAGATTACTCCGCTGCTAACCAAGAACGTGTTGCCAATAATTATGTTGCGCAACGTTATGGTTCATGGGCAGCCGCTAGGGCATTCTGGCAAGCAAATGGCTGGTACTAATAATTCCGCTAAAAATATAAATAACAATTTAACAAAAAAGAAGAGCTAGTTTAATTACTAGCTCTTTTTTTGTATTTGAAATTAATGGTCAATTGCATAGGTCAGCTTATCACTACGAAGTATTTGTGAGGTGATGTGTAAAGGTTGGCCCTTTTCGTCATAAACAAAGTCTTTGATTAGCATTAAAGGTGAGTTCTGGTCAACATTAAGTAGAACTGATTCTTCTTTAGTTGCAAATGCTATTTTAAAAGTCTTTCTGCCAGTACTAGGTATTGTTGAAAATTGTTCCTTCAACAACTGATATAAAGGACGATTAAGGTCAGCGCTTTTTAGTTGATCAAATTTTGGTGGCAACCAAATCCACTCAAGGCAAAAAGGTACATCATCAATATAACGAAGTCGATTGATTGCAATCAATTGTTCTGTATCCCCTAAATGGAAAAAAGCTCGTTGTTCATCGTTGCCATGAGTGAGTTCTACACTAATTAGGCGTGTTGACATGTTTTTACCAGCACGTTCAACACTATCAGTTAGACTAGAAAATTGATGCTTTTTTGTTTTGACCTCGTTTCTGTTGTCAGAAACGTATGTACCTTTTCCAGGTAATTTAATCAAAATGTTTTGATCTGTAAGTAATTTTAACGCTTTACGGACTGTAGTACGGCTGACTGCAAATTCTTCACGTAATTCTGCTTCTGAAGGGATGCTACTGCCAACTTGATATTGCTGGTTACTAATACGCTCTTTAATAATATTTGCCAAACTAACATAAAGTGGTAAATGCTCTGCTTTTTTTAACATAAATACCTGTCCTTAAATTTTACTTTCTCTAATTATAGCAAAAAGCCTTTAAAATAAACATCTTTCCAACTTTATGTCTTCAAGTTTGAATACCTGTATCAAAATATTAGCTTTACTTTTTAAATAAAGCGCTTTATTATGAAGTTAGTTAGATACATGTATCATTTTTTAAAGGAGAAAATACATGAAAGTACAAGAAGAAGTTTCGCAAATAGTCAAGCGAGCAGTTGACAGACTAGAAAAGCAAGGTGGGGTTAAACAAGTAGTCTGGATTGGAGCAGGTGGCTCATTTGGCGGTTTTTATGGTGCACACTATTTCATGCAACAAGAATCCAGTCAATTGTATTCAACAATGTGCACGAGCGGAGAATTCATTTATGCTGCTCCAAAGAATATTGATAAAAATACTCTGGTAGTACTTTGCTCTATGAGAGGAACAATTGAAACAATTGAAGCCGCGAAAGTTGCACGAGATTCCGGCGCGACAACAATTGCTCTGTATGTTGATGAATCAGAACTTGTAGAAGTAACAGATTTCAAAATTAAATATGAGAGCTTAGCGCTTGATGAAAGTGGACTAGACCGAGTAAACGGCAGTATTGGTCTTTGCATAGCAATGAACGTGCTTAATGAAGTAGAAGGCTATGAAAACTATGATCTGGCAATGAATTCATTTGATTTGCTTGATCCAATTTACCGTAAGGCAGTTGAATATACTACGCCACTGGCTAAAGAATGGGCCGAATTAAATAAAAATCAGAAAACAATATATGTAATCGCAAGTGGACCAGCACTTGGTGCGGCTTATGTTTTCTCAATTTGCAATTTAGAAGAAATGCTGCAACTAGATTCACCAACTGTACACAGCTATGAGTACTTTAATGGTCCGTTTGAAGTTACCGACAAAAATAGATCGATTTTTCAATTATTGGCTACTGGAAAAACTAGACCTGAAGATGAAAGAGCTCTGAGGTTTGAGCAAAGATTTGGTGGGAAAAAGTTATATGTTTTGGACGGCAAAGAAATAGGCCTAGATGATCTTAAGCCAGAAGTATCACCGTATTTTAATCACTCCATTTTCTCGTCAATTCTTAATAACGTATATATGCGTGAATTATCATATACAACTCATGAGAGCTATGAGACGCGCAGATATATGTGGAAAGAAGAATACAAATAGTTAACTTGTTAAAAACAACTGTTTGACATTAAGTCCCACTAAAACCACGTACGCAAGGATAATAACTTTAAATTAAAATTATCATACAAAACAAATGATAACGCTTTAAACTGAAAATAATGCAAAAATAATTTAATTATTTTCAAATAAAGCCTTTACATAAATTGGTCAATATAATATTATACATGTGTACGTGTTAATACATCTTATATTTATGGGGAGCTGTATAACATTGTCCATGATTAGGGGTGAAAGAAAGTGAAAATAATTTTAGTTAGCCATGGAAAATTGGCAAAAGGTATGAAAGACACAGTTGAAATGATTGCCGGTCAACAAGAAAACCTTGAAGCATATGAAGCTTATGAAAATGGGACCAGTGATGACAGTTTTATCAATGATCTTAAGAATTCTCTTGCTTCAAGCAAGAACGATGATGTGATTATCGTAACGGATGTTTTAGGGGGATCAGTTAATAATGAGGCCACACAATTACTGAAGGATCATCCGAACTTAACAATTCTAACTGGAATGAATTTACCTCTGATTATTACATTAGTTACAACGGTCAACTCTGGAATTTCAGATGAAAAAGTTTCAGAAGCGATTGATGAAGGAAAGAAAGGAGTTTTGTCTGTTAATAAGTTAATGACTGAAAAAGATGATGAAGGAGATTTATTATGATTAAAGTAATAAGAGTTGATCACAGATTACTACACGGTCAAGTTGTATTTTCTTGGACAAAGTTTGCCAATATTGAGCGAGTAATTGTCATTGATACTGCAACCGCAAACGATGATTTTAAGAAAATGTCGTTGAAATTGGCTAAGCCTGAAGATATTAAGTTGAACGTGTTTAGTGTTGACGCAGCAATTGAAAAAATTGATCGAATTAAAGCGCTCGACGATAACATTATGTTGCTTTTTGAAAATGTAACAGAACTGAGTAAATTTATTGATGCTTATGGTCCAGTTGAAGAAATTAACTATGGTTTGATTCCTTCAAAAGATGGAGCTAAAAGATTTAGCAATGCAATTTACTTGTTGCCTGAGGAAGTTGAATTAACTAAGAAAATGTGCGACCAAGGTATCAAGATTTCAATGCAACAGGTCCCTTCGTCTAATAAGGAACTTCTAAATAATCTTATTTAGAAAGAAAGGTATAAAAAATGTTTTGGAAAGCGTTAATTGTCGGACTGATTGGTGTTTTTGCCATGTTCGACTCCAGATTATTAGGACGTGAAAACTTTGAGCAGCCACTGATTGTTAGTACTTTAGTAGGACTAGCTTTAGGTGATCCAGCAAAGGGATTAATGGTTGGTGCAACCTTGCAATTGGTTTCAATGGGAATCGTTGCTGTAGGTGCAGCTACACCACCAGATATGGTGTTAGGCTCAGTTGTTGCTTCTGCTTTCGCGATTCTGTCCAACACGAGTGCTCAAGCAGCGTTGACGGTTGCTTTACCAGTTGCCGTATTAGGTCAAATGATTGGTATTGTCGTTAGAATGCTGTTCTCTTCCTTTAACCAGTTAGCAAATAAAGCAATCGATGCTGGGAAGTTCAAGAAAGCTCGTAGCTATCACATTGTATATGGTCCAATTATTTATGCTCTGCTCTACTTTGTGCCAATCTTCTTGGCAATTTTCTTAGGAACAAATGCAGTTTCGAGCTTCGTCAAATTGATTCCAGCTTGGTTAACAAATGGTTTGACCCTAGCAAGTAAGATTTTGCCAGCATATGGATTTGCACTATTAATGTCAACGATGATTGATAAGAAAAATGCAGTTTACCTATTTCTTGGTTTCTTTATTGCCGCATACGGCAAAATGTCAGTAATTAGTGTTGCAATTTTTGCAGTTATTTTAGTTGTCATTCTAAACAAGTTTATGTCTGGAAATGACAATAATAACACTCAACCATCATCCAGTGACAGTTTAGATGACTTAGAAGAATTATAGGAGACAAAAATGGCTGAACAAAAACACACAGATAAACGATTACGTCATAAGTTCTCGCAATTCTTTTGGAGAGCATGGGCAATTCAGACTTCGTGGAACTATGAAAGTCAAATGAACATGGGTTTTATGTATGGTATGGCACCAACAATTGATGAGATTTATGGTGAAAATCCTGACACTCCAGAAAAATTGCAGAAGAAAAAGGATGCATACCACCGTCACATGGCCTTCTTCAACTGTACGCCACAGTTAACCTCATTTGTTTTGGGATTATCGTCGGCGATGGAAGAAGAGTATGCGGCTAACCCAGATACTTTTGATCCTGAATCAATTAACAGTGTTAAGACTTCATTGATGGGACCATTGTCAGGAATTGGCGATTCTTTCTTCCAAGGAACGATTAAAATTATTGCTTTTGGTTTGGGGATTAACATGGCGCAGCAGGGAAACCTGTTTGGTCCAATCTTGGCAATGATTATCTCCATTATCCCTTCAGCAATAGTTACTTACTGGGGTGGTAAGTGGGGTTACCTACAAGGTAAGAAGAATATCCAGAAATTGATCAGCAACGGTACAATCAACCGAATCATGTCATTAATGAATGTGATTGGATTAATGGTTATTGGGGCGATGATTGCGACAATGATTGGAATTACAACCCCAATTAAGTTTGGCAAGAGTTTTGTTTTACAGACTACATTGGATTCAATTTTCCCACAAATGCTTCCATTAGCCTTTACATTCGGCATGTTTTACCTAATCAAAAAGAAGGTAAATACCGCTTGGATTATGGTCATTTGTATTGTAGGCGGTATCCTGCTTAGCGTATTAGGGATATTTAATTAATTTATTGGTAATTAGTAATTTTAGAGAATATATTTTAGGAGAAAAAATTATTATGGATTTTGGAAAAGTTAAAGCAATTGTCGAAGACATTAAGTCAAAGCAACCAGGAATTGATCGTGTAATGTTCGTTGGCTGTGGTGCCTCAATGGCAGATTTGTATCCTGGCTATTACTTCATTGCTCATGAGAGTACTAAGTTATTGTCATCAATTCAAACAGCTAATGAATTTAATTACGACACACCAAAAGGAGTAGGTGATCACACTATCGTTATCACAGCTTCTTTAGGTGGTAGCACACCAGAATCAGTTGCTGCAACTAAGAAAGCTAGAGAACTTGGTGCACATGTTGTTACCTTGTCAATGGCTGAAGATTCACCAATCATTAAAGAAACTGAATATAAAGTTGTTCACGGTTTCCAAGAAAATTATGCTGCTAAGACTGAAAAGATGACATATTGCTTGGCTTTAGCAATTGAAATTGTTAAAGAATTTGAAGGCTATGAATTTTACGATGAAGCCCTAGCTGCCTTTGATGGTATGCCAGACTTAATCCAAAATGCAGTTAAATCAGTTGGCCCAGCTGCTAAAGAATTTGGTGAAAAGTATAAAGATGAGAAGACAATTTATGTATTGAGTAGTGGTGCTTCACTTGGCGTTGCATATTCAACTGCTTCATTCCTCTTTATGGAAATGCAATGGATTGCGGCTCCAACTGTTCACTCTGGTGAATACTTCCACGGTCCATTTGAACTGACAGAGAAAGATGCGCCATACTTGTTATTTATGAATGATGGTAAGACACGTCATTTAGATGCTAGAGCATTAACCTTCTTACAAAGATTTGATGCACAAATCACAAATATTGACGCTAAAGACTACGGCTTAAACGAAATTGCTAGTGAAAATGTCATTGATTACTTTAACCCAATGATTCATACAGGTGTAATGCGTGTCTTTGCTGAAGAATTAGCTAAGGCAAGAAAGCACCCATTAACTAAGCGTCGCTACATGTGGAAACTTACTTACTAATTAAAACAATAATTATCAAAAAGGATCCTATTTTAAAAATAGAATCCTTTTTTCTTTTCTAAGGGTTTAATACTTATCCTACAGTTAATAAAATGAGAGGACATTTTAAGATGGAAAATAATAAGGTAAACGAAGCTGTCAAACTAGCAGCAAATCATCATCAAGGAAAAATAACCAGTATTTACTTTACTGCATGTGGTGGTTCGCTGGTTGATTTTTATGTTTCAAAGTATTTTTTAGAAGCAGAAGCTAAAACAATAACTACTGGTTGGTATAATGCAAGTGAATTTGTAAATGTTCCACCGGCAAAGTTAGGTAAAGATTCGATTGTATTTATTTGCTCACACAGTGGTGATACAGCTGAAACGATAGAAGCAGCCAAAATTGCTCAAGAAAAAGGTGCATTTACAATTGGTTTGACTTTTAATAAAAATGCTAATTTACTGAAATATTCGAATGCTAAAATTATTTATGAATGGGGTAATGAGGAAGAAGTCGTCAACAACCCGATGGCAATTACACTAGATGCAACAGTAAAACTGCTACAAAACTTTGAAGACTATCAATATGCTGCAGATTTTGACGATGGTTTTAAGAAGATTGATACTGTGATTTCAAGAGCAATCAGACAAGTACAACCGAGAACAAAGAAGTTTGCACAAGTTTATCAAAATGAGACAATGTTTTATGTTTTGGGAAGTGGACCGTCTTTCGGACATGCATATGGATTCTCTATCTGCTCGTTAATGGAAATGCAATGGTTAAACTCTTCTGCCATTCATTCTGGTGAATATTTCCATGGCCCTTTCGAAGTTACTGATAAGAATCTTCCTTATATTTTATTAAAAAGTTTAGGTAGAACGCGTGTATTAGATGAACGTGCCGAACGATTTTTAGCAAAGTATGCACAAAAAGTAGAAGTTGTTGATGCTAAAGAACTTGGTTTGGATTTAATTGACGATAAAGTTTCAGAGTACTTTAGTCCAATTTTGTTTTATACTGTTCTATGTGAATATAGAGCTAAATTGGCTGTTGTCCATGATCATTCATTAGACGTAAGAAGATACATGGGCAAGGTGGAATATTAATATAGGTAGTGGTGACTTTAAGTGAAGGAAACGGGTTCTTTATACTCTCAAGTGATGGAAAAGATAAGACAGAAAATTATTAGTGGGGAATATCCAGTTAATAGTAAATTGCCAAATGAGTTTGATTTAAGTGAGCAATTTGATGTTAGCCGTGTTACTTTAAGAAAAGCAATTAAAGGCTTAGCTGATGATGGGTTGGTGGAAAAGATTCAAGGGGTTGGAACTTTTGTCAGACAGCCACAGAAAGTTAAACGCATCGTTAGTTCTTCGGCCGTAGAGAGTTTTTCAGAAATAGCTGAAAAAGAGGGCTTTAAAGCTAGTGTCGAAGTAGTTAAGGTCAAGGAAGTAGAAACACCTGCTGAATTAAAGGATGTTCTTGAAAGTCGTAGAGCGCTGTTTATCGAACGGGTCCATTCGGTCAATGAAGAACCAATTATGCTTGAATGTAATTATTTTCCCTTACCTCGTTTTAAAAAGTTGAAGGACGAAGATTTACATAAGTCTTTGTATCAAATATTGCGTGAAAAATATCAAATCGATAAATTGAATTCA
Organism: Lactobacillus apis; assembly: GCF_002837055.1. Lineage (GTDB taxonomy): Bacteria > Bacillota > Bacilli > Lactobacillales > Lactobacillaceae > Lactobacillus > Lactobacillus apis. The sequence goes on from NZ_PDKP01000003.1 coordinate 42,697, forward strand.
CGTGACATGATTATTAGTGTTGCATTGGCAAGCCTGAGTGAAGCAAAGCTTTTGAAAAAATCGATTGGTTTTCCCCTACTACTTTTGCAAGTTTGTGTTGAAGACGAGAATCATCAGGTGGTTCATGCTGGTCAACAATATGTTATTTCTGATCGATATGAATTCCATGTGTAGTAGAATATGATTCTTATCATTGGTATTTATAAAAGATGCAAAAAAGTTGATTAAGGAAATAAAGTGGTAATAACGTATAATTAGTTTTAGAATTAAACATAAACCATAAAGAGCCGTTAGGTAAAGAATACTCTTGAGGAAGATAAATGAAGAAAAGTAAACTTGCCCTTGTCGCGATTAACCTTATTTTTTTGGTAACTGTCCCAGTACTTGGATTGACTGAGTCAAATCAGGTGGCAGCAGCTACTGTTAAAGGCTATGTTAAAACTAGAAGCAATAAAAAAGTGCGCTTATACACGATTAAAGGCAAGCACTCTAATTTTTATGCAAGTCCAAAGTATCGTTATCCATATAGTTCGAAAAAGAAAATTGGTAAGCAAAAGCGTGTAGCATACAAAATTGGTAGTAATTCCCACTGGATTTTAGCCAAGGATGCGACTGTGATAAAACAACCGAGTCCTGAAAAATATGTTCAAGCACAGCTACAAATGCCAGCGGGATATACCAAGCTAGAGCTGTTACAAGCTTATCAGGGCAATCCTAGTCAGGCTTTTATCAATGCCTCAATTAAAGGGATGAAGACTAATAGCTTTAGTCGCATTAGTGCAGCTGAAAATGAAGAAGATAACCATAATATGGTAGACTTGGCTAAACCAACACCAGAGCAAATTGATACTTTAACCACTTTTTCACTCCGCTTAATTAATCAGGCTAGAAGCCAACTAGGTCTTGAATTGTGGCAAGACAGCGTTGGTGCACGAAAACTAGCGCGTGACATAGCAATCCAATATACTGAAAATAATAAAACAATCAAGGATAGCCATTACGTTACTGGGATAGTTAAAGCATGTAAGTCCAATGGACTAAATCTTGATGATAATTATGTCGAAGACATGGCAGGTTTTTATAATCCTAATAGAATAATGTCAATGACAGAATTAAAGAAAAGCGTTTATTTTGGCTTGAAACAAATGATTTTTGGCTATACAGGTAGTGGTGAAGAGGGTCGAAATGATCGCAGCAACTATCAAGAATGGGAACATGCAGGCGACCTATTTAATACTCAAGGCTCTCTACATGATGGTGATTATAACTATTATGGTTTTAGCCTTTCCCATAATAATGATATTTGCTCAATGCACTTTATCAGTGTTCCAACTTATATTGTAAAAAATAATACGTATAATACTGGCTTTAAGCCATAATGAATTTGTAAAGAAGATAGTCGAAATTTGACTATCTTTTTTGTTAGCAAATAATAAAAAATGCTAAAATTAATTATCTTGAATAAAGTGAGGGTTAGAAAATGCCAACTTATATTAAATTAGCGCAAAAAAGCGATTTACCAGAAATAATGAAGATAATTGACGAAGCAAAGCAATTAATGAAAAACGATGGTACTCCTCAGTGGCAAGAAGGAAAGCCTAATGAAGCAATATTATCTGATGATATTGAAAAAGAACGTGCATATTGTTTAATGGTTGATCACGATATTGCAGGAATTGCTATTTTAATGACGCCCCCTGAACCGACGTACAAGCAAATTGAAGGTGAATGGAACAATGATGTTGATCAATATGCGACAATTCACCGCATTGCGATTTCGACTAAGTTCCGTGGCCAGCATCTAGGAAAAATTTTTATGTCCAACTTAATTTCTCGTGGAATGATGCTTGGAATACATAATTTTAGAATCGATACACATGCTGTTAATAAGAGAATGCAAGGTCTAATTAAAGCTACCGGCTTTGAAGAACGTGGGGTTATTTATATTGATCAAACTGAAAACGGTGCTAGAAACGCTTATGAATTAAACCTGTAGTTTTAGCTGAGTTAATAAGGTAATTACGGATATAAAAAAATAATTTTCCCTCTTGACTTACGAACAACATTTTTCTATACTATTAAATGTTGAGCGAACAAGTAAAAGCTCAAAGGAATGGGTTATAGCCAAGTGGTAAGGCACTAGTTTTTGGTACTAGTATGCGCTGGTTCGAATCCAGCTAACCCAATTGTTCTTACGAACACCCAACCCAAATAAAGGCAGTTCATTTAATTATGAACTGCCTTTTTTATTGTGAAAAATCAACTAAAAGGAAGCACTAGTAGTATTTTATAACCAATTGTTGTTAATTGTTTGTAGCGGTACAGTTAAAAACTGTTCGAAATTTATTCATGCTTATTTGTGAATGGAAATCTAATTTTTTAGGTTGGACTAAATTTTTTTTATATTAATATATACTTTGAGCTTGTAAATCATAAAGTGTCCCATATGGAGGTAAAGATATGAATGAGGAATGGTTACCGGATTTATTACAATTTGTTCCAAATATGGAAATTGCCCAGAACTATCTAAAAGACAATTTTTTTTTAAGAGATATACTAGACTATAATCAAGTTAGCAAAAACAAAAATTCAAAATACGATGAAGATGAAGGTACTATGCTAGACGAGAAGTTAGAACCACATGTCTTCTTTATTTCTTGCTTTACTGTTTTGAATCCATCTTTTTTTGATGAAAAAGGTGGTCTTAAGAAAGAAGTAATAGATGGATTAAATCTTGGAAATGTAGATAAAGATGGAAAGACAATCGAAAGACCTTTTATCACTATAAGTAGTAATAACTTTAAAAAGCTTACATGTAAGTTAAAAAGAGCATGTTCAGTTTACTTTAAAAAGCAAAACATTATAAGTTCTGAACTTGTCACTAGAGGCGTAGAGTACTTAAAGGATAGTTGTTATAACAGTCAATCCATTAAATATAGCAAAAAGTTAGATGAATTACCTCATAGTGTATTGGGGGGAAAACGAATACTTGCTGTGACTCGATTTAATAAGCAGCAAAAAGAGACTTATGAAAAATGTATGAAATTCCTATGTTGGACAAAAAGATGCTCCTTTTTTAGACAGAATGAATATAGATTTATGATACTTTTATATAGTGAAAAATTAAGGAGCTCTGAGTTGGAAATTCCAATTCCTGATTTACACAATCTTATAAAAGTGCATGAATATAGTGATATATATAAAATTACTAAAGATAATCTATAACTGCCTATTAAGAAACAATGCTGTTTAAAGACGAAAGCAAGGATTGCCAAAAGTTCTTTGAACAAAAAAACTTTATTTATAATAATTTAGACTAAATTATTTCAGCCAAATGGCAATTCTAGTGAAAAGTACATATAAAGGGGTTAGTGACAAATCCACTAGACGACAAACATATATAATCTATTAAGCAATTGATAGCTGCCTGATATCAGCGACATTAAAAGACAAGAACAAGTATATAAAAGCAGCCTTTTATTTTTTCGACAGGAGAATTATATCTTAATATAATTAAGGTTATTAAACGGGCTAAATATAGATTTTATTGTAAAGAGTTTCACTGATATATAAAGAAAGCTGTGTTCCACAACGTCATGTATTGGTAATTGACGTATACTTTTGATTTAACGTTCTGCGATATTGTTTAGAATTTCATCATGTGTTTATTAATTCGATATTGATTTGACGCTTAATAAAAGGATTTATATAAGCATAGCTCCGATGATGTTATAGATATTATTATACTCATATCGTTCAAAAAAGATAAAAATAAAGTTGTGGATAAATTATTTAAGTACTTAAACACTTAGTGAAAATAAAAAAAGAGTAATACGCGGAGAGCCATTTTGTAGTTAGTTTTTAAAGCGCTGGAGTAATAATGATTTAGACTATAGTGTGTTAACCCAAATAAAGGCAGTTCATTTAATTATGAACTGCTTTTTTATTATAAAAATTAATAACAAATTAAATAAATATGGTAGAAAAATAATTCCGTTAACTGTATAATTTAAAAAAAGCAAGAAAACAGAAGTTAGGGTGAAACATATGGTTAACTTAATTAATTACACTAAAAAAGGTCTAGCAGATCTTCCTTCAAATCCAATTTTGAAGTTTTCCGATTACGCAAGTAAGATTCCTGATGTTATCAAGTTCACTTTGGGTGAGCCTGATTTCGACACACCAGAGCACATCAAGCAAGCTGCTATCAAGAGTGTTACTGATAATCACTCGCACTATGCTCCATCAAATGGAACAATTGGTTTGCGAAAAGCTGCAGCTAACTTTTTGGCTGAAAAATATGGTCAAAAGTATGATCCAGAAACTGAAGTTTTGGTTACTACTGGTGTTTCTGAATCAATTTTTGACACAGTTTTAGCGTGTCTTAACCAAGGCGACGTGATGGTTGTGCCTACTCCTGTTTTCCCACTTTATATGTCTGATGCTAATATCATTAATCAAGGAGTAGAAATTGTTAAAGTTGATACTTCTGATGATGGCTTCAAGTTAACACCAGAAAAATTACAGGCTGTGCTTGATCAATATGGTGACCGTGTTCGGATGCTAGTAATGAACTATCCTACTAATCCAACAGGGGTAACTTATACACAAGATGAGCTTGATGCATTAGCTGATGTGATTCGTGACAAGCCAATTTTTGCCTTGTGTGATGAAATTTATAGTGAACTTTGCTACGACGGTCCACACGCTTCAATGGAGAAATCATTGCATGACCAAGTTATTGTGATGAATGGTGTCTCAAAGGCATGGGCAATGACCGGATACCGGATTGGAATTGTTTGTGCGCCAAAGGGAATTTTAGAACAAATCGCTAAAGTGCACCAGACAATTGTAACAACAGAACCAACACCAATGCAGGATGCGGCTGAAGAAGCTTTTAAAAATGGGATGGATGATTCCAAACCAATGAAAGAAGAATTCCAAAAGCGGCGCGACGTTTTATATAAAGGTTTAACTGAAATTGGCTTTGAATGTGCAAAACCTGAAGGTGCCTTCTACATCTTTGCTAAAATTCCAGAAGGACTAGAGCAAGACGATAACAAATTTATTTATGACTTGGTTGATAAAGCTCATGTCGCTGTTACAAGTGGTTCATGCTTTGCAAAAGGTGGTGAAGGCTATATCCGTTTCTCATATGCAGTTGCCATGGCAGAGATTGAGGAAGGCCTAAAACGAATTGCAAAATACGTTGAAGAATATAAGAAGTAAAATAGCATAATTTTTGCTTGCAATTACGCATGTTTTTAGATAAGATAATTAACGTGCGTAACGGAGGAGTAGCGAAGTGGCTAAACGCGGCGGTCTGTAAAACCGCTCTCTCTGAGTTCGGCGGTTCGAATCCACCCTCCTCCATTATCAGTGGGTTATAGCCAAGTGGTAAGGCACTAGTTTTTGGTACTAGTATGCGCTGGTTCGAATCCAGCTAACCCAATTAAGATTACAAACTAAAGGCAGCTCTTGATAGTTGCCTTTTTACTTTCTTTTATTGACTGTTTAAAATACAATTTTCATGCGAGAACAATGGCTTGGCACTGAAAAAGAGTAGGATGATAGCTAGTTTGCTTTTTAACTAAGAAAGGAATTTTATGTCGAGACTAGTTAAAGTTGGGGCTGGAGGTAGTGAAATCGGCTGGCACGAAGCTTTAAAAGATTTACGTGCAGATGATGTATTACTTCTAGAACCGGGCTTTTATGAATTACCACAGGATACCCTGTTTTCAGACATTACAGTTAAGGGTACTGGTAGTTTGCCAGAAGATACGACAATTCTTGGCTATGTTAACATTGCGGCTGATAGTCAGTTTGTTAACTTAGAGAATTTATGCATCAATACTAATACAGATTCAAACAGCTTATTTGTGCCCGCTGAAGCAAACACTTATTTAACATTACGCAATTGCATAATTAAGGGTTATGGCAACGATACAGCAGCTATTGCTGCTAACGGTAAAGTGACCTTAGAACTGTATTCGACCATGATTTTAAATGGTTCACTATCTATTTTTGCAAACGCCGATTTTCGCTTAGAAATGAATGATTCTTCAATTGAACATGTTTCGGAAGAATTTGGTACTTTGGCACTTGAGGGTCACGGTACGGCTATTATTAACAATTCTCGTATTCATGGTAGTATTGATACTTTTACAAAAACAAATGCGGAAATTGATTTAAATAATTCCGTTACAAATTCAATGCTGCTTCAGGGTGAAGTTTGGCTGAATATGTTGAACAGTAAAGTCGTATCCGATGATGATACTTCTATGTATATTACTGATAAAACGTGGGCTAACATCATTGGTTCGGATTTTAATGGTGGAATCTATCTCGATAAAACTCCGCACGTGATTATTCAAAACAGCCAACTTAACCGAATGATCGCAGTTAATGATACAGAAATAACAATGATTAATTCTATTGTAGTTAATCATGCTGACTTTCAAGATAAGGCAAAGTGTTCGGCACGCAGAGTGACTTTTAATGGCGGGGCTGAGTACCAATACTTTTTAGCGCTTGGTGATCAAGCGTTTTTAGAAGGTCATGACCTGATTTTTAATTCTAACGGGGCGGATTTGGCAGTGAAAGATGCAGCCAAGATGCATGCCAGTGTGATTGCCAGTAGTGATGACTCGATTGCTGTTGAATGCAGTCAAGGGGCTAGTGTGCAACTTTTGGGTATGAAGTGGACCAACAAGAAAAAATAGCGTCAAAAAATTAATTTGATTTAGCTTGGCTAAAATAGACCAATTTGGAATATAATATGGTCATACATGGAGGTGTGATAATTGGAAGAACCAATGTACATCAAAATTCATAATCAAATAAAACGTGAAATTGAGAATCACGTATACAAAGTCGGCAGTAGAATTCCAGCCGAACGACAATTGGCGCAAAAATTTGGTGTTTCGCGGATGACTTTACGTCAAGCAATCAAGACACTTGAGGATGAAGGAATCCTTGAACAGCGCATTGGGAGCGGAACTTATGTGGCTAACCAAAAAGTTCAGGAAAAAATGTCTGGTATCATGTCCTTTACCGATATAACTCATGCTAACGGACAAACACCCTCAAGTAAGCTGATTTCATATCGAATTGGTAAGCCGTCATTGTCAGAAACTGAACGTCTCGACTTGGCTCCTAACCAAGAGGTCTTGCGAATGGAGCGTATTCGCTATGCCGATGATGTGCCTATTTGTTATGAGGTTGTAACTATACCACAGAGCCTGATTGCGAAAATGTCCAAGGCAGATATTTCATCGCACCTCTACCAAACGTTAGAAAAAAATGGTTATAAAATAGGTCGAGTAACAGAACATATTTCTGCTGCGATTGCTAATGAAAATTCTGCCCGTTTACTTGATGCCAAAAAAGGCGAGGCGCTGATTACACGTCTGCAAGTAACTGAGCTCTCCACTGGATTACCTTTTGAATATACCAGGGCCAGCTATGTAGCTGATCGTTTCGAATTTACTTTTTCTAAATAAAAAAACTCTGAACTGCTTTAATTATGATATGCCGCCCAAATTTGGGGGCATATCATTAGCTTAGTTCAGAGTTTTTTATTTTAAATCTTGTTTGATTTTAGTAGAAGAGATTCCAGGTGTACGAGGCAAATAAACGACGTCACAATATGATTTGAGAAAATCAAATTTACCTTCCCAGTCATTACCCATTACAAAAGTGTCAATATCATACTTTTGAATGTCGGTGGTTTTTTGGTCCCAGTCTTGTTCTGGAATAACTTCGTCAACATAACGAATAGCTTCTAAAATAAACTTTCGTTCGGCGTAATTGTTGTATGATTCTTTATGTTTTTGCAGCTCATTGAATTCATCGGTCGAAAGACCGACGATCAGGTAGTCACCTAGCTCACGAGCGCGCTTTAGTAAGCGAACATGACCATAGTGCAATAAATCAAAAGTGCCATAAGTGATAACTTTTTTCATTTGTAGTGTTACTCCTCTTACTTCGACAACTAAATATTATCATATTTATAGAAAAGGTAAAACATAGTCCGAAATATCAAATTGTCTGCTAAAATAAGGTAAATTAATCGCAGGAGGAAACTAACATGAGTAAAGTAAGCGTTTTAGGCGTTGACTTTGATAATAAGAGTTTCAAGCAATTTCAGAATGAACTTATCGGTCGGATTAATACTCACCAATCTACCTTTGTAGTAACTGCAAATCCAGAAATTGTCATGTCAGCGAACGAAAATCCCGAATTTATGAAGATTTTGAATTATGATGCGGATTATGTCACTCCTGATGGAATTGGCGTGGTTAAAGCCGCTAAAATACAGGGAACACCATTAAAAGAACGAGTAACAGGCTATGATTTATTTTCTTGGCTAATGAAATTGGCTAACGAACGTAGCCTAAGGGTTTACTTAATTGGGGCTAAACCTAAGGTAATACACGCAATTCAAACTAAAATTGCGCGTGAATATTCTGATATCCAGCTGGTTGGTGCAGAAGACGGCTACTTTAAAGATGATTTAGAAGTAGTTGCATACCAAATTGAGCGTGCTGAACCAGATTTGGTTTTTGCAGCCCTAGGATCACCTCGACAAGAACAACTGCTTGATATTTTGCGTAAAAACCTATTACCTGCTTTGATGATGGGCGTAGGTGGCAGTTTTGATGTCTTTTCTGGAATGGTTAAACGGGCACCTCAAGTCTGGCAAAAAGCACACTTGGAATGGTTTTACCGTTTGCTAAAAGAGCCATCACGCTATAAAAGAATGGGAAAGATTCCTAAATTTATGGTAGAAGTTTATAAGTCTAAAAAGGATCGAAGATAAGCATGAAAGTTTTGCATGTTAATGCTGGCCTCGAATCTGGTGGCGGGTTAACGCACATTATTAACTTATTAACTGAAGCTAAGCTGCAAGGTAAAGATTTTACGTTATTATGTTTAGCAGAAGGACCGGTGGCGAAAGCTGCAAGGGAGGCAAAGTTAAATTGTCATGTACTAGGCTCAAGCAGTCGCTACGATTTGACCGCTCTCAGGCGCTTAGCTACTTTTATCAACGAAGGCAATTATCAAATTGTGCACACTCATGGTGCGCGTGCCAATCTTTTTATGGGGCTAATTAAACGCCGAATTACTGCTAAATGGTGCGTAACAGTTCACTCTGATCCATATTTAGATTTTGAGGGAAGAGGACTAGCAGGTAAAGTTTTTACCAAAACTAATGTTAAGGCAATCAGGGCAGCAGATTGCGTATTTGCGGTAACGCAGAAATTTGCTAATTTACTCACAGAACAAGCTCATGTTGATGGAAATAAAGTTCATGTCATTTATAACGGAACTTTTTTTCATGAAGATAGCGACATCCCAGCTAAGTATGAACACCCACATTTTAATATTGTTAATGTTGCGCGAGCTGAAAAAGTTAAGGGCCAAGAACTGCTACTAAGGGCTTTAAAAAAGTTGGATAATCAAAATGTTCATCTATATCTTGCCGGTGACGGTACACAACTAGATAGCTTGAGGATCTTAACACAAAAACTGGATTTGGGTTCACAGGTAAATTTTCAAGGTTTTATGACACATAAGCAATTAAAGCATCTTTATCGCCGCATGGACCTGGCTGTTTTAACATCGTATTCGGAAAGTTTTCCACTTGTTTTGCTAGAGGCTAGTGACAACTTGCTACCACTTCTTTCAACAGCAGTCGGCGATATTAAAAAGATGATTCCGGATGGACAACACGGCTTTGTTGCCGAAGTCGGGAATGTTGATTCAATTACCAACGCTTTAAACAGTGCTGTCGCTATGCCACCAACCGAGCTTAGACAGATGGCTGAACGTGAAAAGAAATATGTTGCGGCTAACTTTTCTCTGGCACAACAATTAGCAAGTATTGAAAAAGTTTATCAAACACTGCTAGCAGTGCATTAAATTGTTTAAACTGGGATAAGTGGTTATAATTAAGAACAAAAAAATTTATTGTAATCAAGTTAAGAGGACACAATGTTTTACCAAGAACTAGACCAAGATGATTCTTTAACCCTACATACTGATTTGTACGAAATCAATATGATGTATACCTACTTTAAAAAGGGGATTTCCGAACGTAATGCTGTTTTTGAAGTATATTATCGTGAAGAACCATTTGGCAATGGCTATTCAGTTTTTGCGGGCTTAGAGCACGTAATACTATATTTAAATAATCTGAAATTCAAAGAAAGTGATCTCGAGTATCTAAAAAATGAAGTAGGATATGATGATGACTTTATTGACTACCTGCGCAATTTGAAAATGAAATTGACAGTGCGCTCAATGAGTGAAGGTGAAATTGTTTTTGCCAATGAGCCTCTTCTTCAAGTAGAGGGACCGCTTGCGCAATGTCAATTGGTTGAAACGGCAATTTTAAATATTATAAACTATCAAACATTATTGGCTACCAAAGCAGCAAGAGTGAAATTGGCCGTTCAAGGCGATGGCGTAATGGAATTTGGTACGCGTCGTGCACAAGAAACAGACGCTGCAATTTGGGGAACTAGAGCTGCATATATTGGTGGTTTTGATTCCACTAGTAATGTTCGCGCGGGAAAACTATTCGGTATCCCAGTTTCTGGTACACACGCACATTCACTTGTTGAAGCCTTTGGCAGTGAATATGAAGCATTTAAGGCTTACGCCGAAACGCATCATGATTGTGTTTTCCTAGTTGATACGTATGACACGGTCAGAAGTGGTGTTCCTAATGCCATTCGAGTAGCAAATGAAATGGGCGACAAAATTAATTTCCAGGGTGTTCGAATTGACTCTGGGGATATGGCCTACATTTCAAAACAGGTTCGTCATGAACTAGATGATGCGGGCTACACGGACGCAAAAATTTATGCTTCAAACGATTTAGACGAGACAACTATTACTAGTTTGAAAATGCAAGGTGCCAAAATTGACGTTTGGGGAATCGGTACTAAGTACATTACCGCTTATGATCAGCCTGCACTCGGTGCTGTTTACAAGCTAGTATCAATTGAAGACGACAGTCACCAAATGCGTGATACGCTCAAAATATCTTCAAATGCGATTAAGGTTTCTACGCCTGGTAAAAAGCAAGTTTGGCGTATTTCTGCTAATACTGCTAAGAAAAATGAGGGTGATTGGGTTGCACGTGCTGGAGTTGATCCAAGAAAATTTGATTCACTTTACATGTTCCACCCGCAATATAACTACATTAATAAAGTCGTAACTGACTATACTGCTGAGCCACTGCTAAAAGATATTTTTAAAGACGGCAAGTTAGTATACAAGCAACCTAAATTGATTGAAATAAAACAGTTCTGCGCTGCTAATTTAGACGGCTTGTGGGATGAATATAAACGTAGCCTAAATCCACAGGAATACCCAGTTGACCTCTCACAAGATCTATATGATAGTAAAATGAACTTAATTCAAGATATTCGTAACCATATTAATGAAGGAGAATTAGGTAAATGAGACCATTGCAAAAAGAAATAATTGCCTATGAACATGTTTTACCAGAAATTGATCCCAAAAAAGAAATTAGACGATCCGTTGACTTTCTCAAGGATTATTTAAAAGCCAATCCATTTTTAAAGTCTTATGTTTTAGGAATTTCAGGCGGACAAGATTCAACCTTAACTGGTAAATTATGCCAGATGGCAATTGCCGAAATGAGAGAAGAAACTGGCGATAAGTCATATCAGTTTATTGCAGTGCGCTTGCCATGTGGTGTTCAAGCTGATGCCCAAGATGCAGCTGACGCGGTTGCTTTCCAAAAACCAGATCAGGATTTGATTGTTAATATTAAGCCTGCTGTTGATGCAATGGTTGCTAGTTTAAATGAAGCTGGACAAGAAATAACTGATTTTAATAAAGGCAACATTAAAGCGCGTGAACGGATGGTTGTGCAGTATGGCATAGCTGGTGCTAATAATGGTGCTGTTGTTGGAACTGATCACGCAGCTGAAAACTTTAGTGGTTTTTACACAAAATATGGCGATGGTGCGGCTGATCTTACGCCTCTTTTCCGTTTGGACAAGCGACAAGGTAAAAAAATGCTCAAAGAACTTGGTTGTCCTGAGCATTTATACTTAAAGACTCCTACAGCTGATCTGGAAGAAGACCAACCAGATCTTCCTGATGAGACAGCTTTGGGAGTAACGTATCAAGAAGTTGATGATTACCTTGAAGGACGAGAAGTGTCAGACGAGGCCGCTGAAAAAATTGAGGCACTCTGGCGAAAGAGTGAGCATAAGCGCCGCATGCCAGTTTCGGTATTTGATGATTTTTATAAGCACAAATAAAAAGTGGTCTAAAAATAACAAGATTAATTTGCAAACTCAGTATGTGAATAAGCTGCTAGATCTGCTTATTATGCATTGACAAAGATTGTGCAAGTAGTACAATTACTGTTAACTTAAGATATGTTTTTTAAATTAACAGTTCAAAGAGAGAGCTAATTGGTGAGAAGGGCTTACTGTTATTTAAAAAATGCTCCTTATAGATTTAACGAATAAAAATAATTAAGAGGTAACAAACACTGTTGCAATTGAGGTGGTACCGCGTTTTAAAGCGTCCTTGAATTTGGCAACGGTGTTTTTATTTTTGGATAAAAAAGGGAGAGATATTGATGAAGAAACTAACAAGTTCGGAATTTAGACAAATGTTTTTGGATTTCTTCGAACAACATGGTCATATGGTGATGCCAAGTCAATCACTAATTCCGCAAGATGATCCAACACTACTTTGGATTAACTCTGGTGTTGCAACAATGAAGAAATACTTTGATGGTTCTGTTGTACCTAAAAATCATCGAATTACTAGTTCACAAAAATCAATTAGAACTAATGATATTGAAAACGTAGGTAAAACAGCACGTCACCAAACCTTCTTTGAAATGCTTGGTAACTTTTCAGTTGGTGATTACTTTAAAAAAGAGGCTATTTCTTGGGCTTGGGAATTTTTGACTAGTCCAGAATGGCTTGATTTGGATAAAGAAAAGCTTTACTGCACGGTTTACCCTAAAGATACTGAAGCACATAAAATTTGGCTTGAAGTTGGCATGCCTGAAGATCATATTGTTAAATTAGAAGAAAACTTCTGGGACATTGGTGAAGGTCCATGTGGTCCTGACTCCGAAATCTTCTATGATCGTGGTCAAGAAAATAATGACGTGGCAGAAGACGATCCAGAGAACTTCCCTGGTGGTGAAAATGCGCGTTATCTAGAAATTTGGAACATTGTGTTCTCCCAATACAACCACTTGGCAAATGGTGAATATGTTGATCAACCGCATAAAAACATTGATACGGGAATGGGACTAGAGCGTGTACTGTCAATTTTACAAGACGCTCCAACTAACTTTGAAACTGATTTATTCTTGCCAATCATCCACGAAACAGAAAAGATGACTGCAAATAAGAAATATGGCGAAAACGCAGCAGACACTACTGCCTTCAAGATAATTGCCGATCACGTTCGAACAGTCAGTTTTGCTATTGCTGATGGGGCATTACCATCAAATACTGGACGTGGCTACGTTCTACGTCGATTAATTCGTCGTGCCGATTTAAATGGTCAACGCTTAGGTATTAAAGGTTCATTTCTTTATAAGCTGGTACCTGTTGTTGGTAAGATTATGGAGAGCCATTATCCAGAAGTTACTGATCAGAAGGACTTTATTGCTAAAGTAATTAAGAACGAAGAAGAAAGATTCCAATTAACTCTTGATTCTGGTTTAACTCTACTTGATGACTTAATTGAAAAGGCTAAGAAGTCTGACGATAAAACAATTTCAGGAAAAGATGCATTTAAGTTATTCGATACTTACGGTTTCCCTTACGAATTAACTTTTGAAACTGCACAGGATGCAGGATTAGAAGTTGATAAAAAGGGCTTTGACGCTGAAATGAAAGCTCAAAAAGAACGTGCACGTAAAGCACGTGGTGATTTGCAATCAATGGGCGCACAAGATGAAACTTTAATGAACCTAAAAGACAAATCTGAATTTGAGTATGGTGTATACGAAGACAATGCAAAATTGATTGATATTCTTGTTGATGACCAACTAGTTGATCGCGCTGACGGTGATCATGCAGTCTTAATCTTTGATAAGACTCCATTTTACGCTGAACGAGGCGGTCAGGTAGCCGACCATGGTAATATTTACAACCGTGAAGGTGAACTAGTTGCTCAAGTAACTGATGTACAACACGCACCAAATGATCAAAACATGCACTTTGTTGATGTTGTTTTGCCACTAGAAAAGGGTGAAGAATACACCTTAAAGATTGACCGTGTTCGTCGTGAAGGGTTACGTCATTCACATACAGCTACGCACTTATTGCACGCTGCTTTAAGAAGTGTGTTAGGTGAGCATACTCATCAAGCAGGAAGTTTGGTAGAACCTGATTTCTTACGCTTTGACTTTACTGCTATTGAACCAATGACCGCGAAAGAAATTAAATCGGTTGAAAACTTAGTTAACCAAAAGATTTGGGAAGCAATTGAAGTTAAAACAACCATTACTGATCCAGAAAAAGGAAAAGACATGGGCGCTTTAGCCTTATTTGATGGTAAATATGGTGACAAAGTCCGCGTTGTTCAAATGGATGACTTCTCAATTGAATTCTGTGGTGGTACCCACTGTGCTAATACCAATCAAATTGGTGTCTTCAAGATTATTTCCGAGTCAGCAATTGGTGCGGGAATGAGAAGAATTGAAGCAGTGATGTCCAAAAAGGCATATGAATACCTATCAAACCGTTCCGAATTATTGGACGAAATTCAAGCAGAAGTAAAATCAACTAAGCCTGAAGATATTCTTGATAAAGTTGGTAGTCTAGAACAAGAGCTGCATGATAGCCAAAAACAAGTTGAAGACTTGAACTCTCAAATTAATCAAGTTAAAGCTGGTTCAATTTTTAATAACGTCGAACAAGCTGGTGATTTATCAATTATTGCGCAAAAAGTTGACGTTAACGGTATGAATGACTTACGTGAACTGGCTGATACCTGGAAGAGTGAGAACAAATCAGACGTTCTAGTTTTAGCTGCAGGTAAAGATGGCAAGGCCAACATGATTATTAGTCTAAATGACAAGGCGCTAGATGCAGGTCTCAAAGCAGGTGACCTAATTAAACAAGTTGCCCCAACCTTTGGTGGTGGCGGTGGTGGCCGTCCAAACATGGCTCAAGCAGGTGGTAAAAAACCTGAAGGGCTTGAAGATGCCATCAAACAAGTAATTTCAATCGTTACAGAAAATTAAGTGATTGAGTTTAACAGGTTTTTCAAGTAAAATTATGCTAGGAGGAATGATTATGAGTTCGCTAGATAAGACAATGCATTTTGACTTTAATGAAAATAAAGGCAAGAATGTCTATGACACTCTCCAAGAGGTATATAATGCCCTTGAAGAAAAAGGATACAATCCAGTTAACCAGATTGTCGGTTACTTACTGTCTGGCGATCCGGCATATATTCCACGGCATAATGACGCACGTAATTTGATTTTAAAACATGAACGTGATGAAATAATTGAAGAGCTTGTAAAAAGTTATCTTGGCAAAAATAAATAATGCGCTTGCTTGGTTTGGATGTCGGTTCAAAGACAGTCGGAGTGGCAGTTAGTGATGAATTGGGAATAACCGCCCAAAAAGTTACAACCATTCCGATTGATGAAGATCGATTTAATTTTGGGATGCGTCCTTTGAAGAAAATCGTTCGTGAATATAATCCGTCCGGTTTTGTGCTAGGATTACCTAAGAATATGGACGGTTCATCTGGTGCTTCTGTTAAAAGAAGTAAGGCATACGGTCAAAGATTGCAAGAAAAGTTTGGCTTGCCGGTTTATTATTCAGATGAACGCTTGACCACAGTTGAATCCCAGCGTGTGCTGGTTGATGAAGCTGAAATTCATGACCGCCATAAACGTAAAGAAGTTATTGACCAAATGGCTGCGGTTTTAATTCTGCAAAATTATTTAGACCTAAATCGAAAGGATTAATATGACACAAGAAATACAAGGCGATGATCGCCAATTAACTTTAGTTGATGAAAATGGTAATGAGGAGTTATACGAAGTTTTATTCACTTTTCATTCAGACGATTATGACAAGTCTTACATTTTACTTTATCCAGCTTCGACGGATGAAGATGAGGAAATCGAAGTCCTTGCATTCAGTTTTGATGCTGACGCTGATGGAGATGTAACCAGCAACGATTTGCATGAAATTGAAGCAGACGATGAATGGGATATGGTTCAGGGTGTACTCAATACATTCTTGGACGATGACCGTTTAAACGGTGAATAAATGAAAAAGACTGGCGAAGCCAGCCTTTTTTTATTAATAGAGATTTTAAATAGATGAATAATAAAATATTAGAAACACTAGAATTTGCAAAAATCACTGAAAAATTGCAAAAAATGGCGATTACGGCTCCAGCTAAAAAAATGGCGGCTAAGCTTTTGCCAAGTGCTGATTTTACTCAAGTTGAAAGAGAACTAAGTCAAACACTAACCGGTGCAAACTTGTTGCGCATAAAAGGGCAGATGCCGTTAACTGACTTCATGGATGTTACGCCAAGTACGAAACGCTTGCGAATTAAGGCTAATTTGAATGCCCATGAATTGGGTAACTTGCTACTAGTACTAACTCTGGCTAATGACATTAATAACTTTGTGGCTGATGTAGATGAAGAAGAACTTGATTTATCGGCCATTGAAACTATTTTAGCAGAGTTAGATGTACCAGATACCTTATTCAATCAGTTAAAAAAGGCGCTTGATTATGACGGTGAAATTCTTGATAATGCCTCCACTAAGTTGGCACAGCTACGTCATGAACTAAAAAATAATGACCGTGAAATCAAGAATCGAATGGATGCTTACACTAAGGGGAGCAGTAGCAAGTATTTGTCTGAACAAATTGTTACAATCAGAGATGAGCGCTACGTTATTCCAGTTAAGCAAGAATACCGAAATAAGTTTGGCGGTGTAGTTCATGATCAAAGTGCTAGTGGACAAACACTGTTTATTGAGCCTAGCAGCGTCCTGAACCTAAATAATCAACAACAAAACTTGCTTGCGGAAGAAAGACGTGAAATTGAACGCATTTTACGTAATCTTTCTGATTTGGCACGCGAAGAGGTTGATCAAATTGATACTATTTTTTCTGCAATTGTTCAGTTAGACTTCATTCAGGCTAAGGCAAGACTTGCTCATGAAATGAAAGCGACCGAGCCTAAATTAACACAGGACCACTCACTTTCATTTATTAAAGCGAGACACCCGTTAATTGATCCTGAAAAAGTTGTGGCTAATGATATCCGTTTGGGCGAAGAATTTGACACAATTTTAATAACGGGACCGAACACAGGTGGTAAGACAATCACTTTAAAAACCGTTGGTTTGTTGCAGTTAATGGCACAAGCAGGACTATTTATTCCAGCTGCTGAGGGCAGTAAAGCAGCTGTTTTTCGTGATATTTGTGCCGATATTGGTGATGAACAGTCAATTGAGCAATCGCTCAGTACCTTTTCATCCCACATTAATGGCATCATTGATATTATGAAAAATGTCGATGATCAAACTTTGGTTTTAATTGATGAAATTGGTGCGGGAACTGATCCAGAAGAAGGAGCCAGTTTAGCAATTAGTATTTTAGACTTTTTACGCAAAAAGCAGGCTAAAATTATTGTAACCACACACTATCCTGAGTTGAAATTATATGGTTACAACCGGCCAAAAGTTACCAATGCTTCAATGGAATTTGATTTGAAGACCTTATCGCCGACTTATCGGCTGCAAATTGGGATTCCTGGCCACAGTAATGCCTTTGCAATTGCGCGAAGACTAGGGATGCGCGAAGATGTAGTCAAAAGCGCTGAAAGCCTCATGTCAGATGATAATGCCGACATTAATCAAATGATTGAAGAATTGACTAAGCAGACTAAGGCAGCAACAGATGCTCGCAATCATTTAGTGACAAGTCTTGATCGTAGCAAAAAGCTTGAGCTTAAACTGCAGCAAGCACTTGACTGGTACAATCAACGCGTCCAAAAGCAACTCGAATTTGCTCAGGAACGTGCTAATGAAGTTGTCGCAAAGAGCCGTAAAAAAGCCGAAAAGATTATCGAACAGCTTGAAAATCAGCAAGGCAATGTAAAACAGAATGAGCTAATTGAGGCAAAAAGTGAATTCAACCAGCTTGAAAAGCAGAATGAAAATTTGGCGCATAATCGTGTTTTGCAAAAAGAAAAACGTCGTCACCATGTCAATGTTGGCGATAAGGTTAAGGTGTTGTCATATGGCCAGACTGGTACAATAACTAAAAAGATGTCAGAGCATGAGTATGAAGTACAAATGGGCATTATTAAGGTTAAAGTCAGTGACCGTGACATTGAAAAGGTTGGTGTGGATAATGAAGCAAAGAAGCATTCAACCAAGCTAGTCCGTGCTACTGGTGCTAATCGTCGCAGTAATGCACGTAGTGAATTAGACTTGCGTGGACAGCGCTATGATGAGGCAATGACCAATCTTGATCGTTATATTGATTCAGTTTTACTGGCTGGGCTTGATGTAGTGACGATTATTCATGGTATCGGAACAGGTGCCATTAGAAAGGGCGTTTGGCAATACTTAAAGGCAAGTAGACACGTCAAAAGCTTTAATTACGCTCCTGCAAACGAAGGTGGCAACGGAGCGACGATTGTTCACTTGAAGTAGCGCGTTTAACTTGTAAAAAGTAAGTTACATGCTATAATTAAATTACTTATGAAAAGCTACAACTATTTAGGGAGGTTTTACTCATGGTTGATGAACTTACAGATCAAAACTTTGAAGAAGAAACTAAAGATGGCGTTGTCCTAACTGACTTTTGGGCAACATGGTGTGGGCCTTGCAAAATGCAATCACCAGTTATTGATGAATTAGCTGAAGAGCGTCAAGATGTTAAATTCACCAAGATGGATGTTGATGAAAATAAAGATACACCAAGTTCTTTAGGTGTAATGGCAATTCCAACTTTAATCATCAAAAAGAATGGTGAAATTGTTGATCGTTTGACAGGTTACACACCTAAGGCAAAGCTTGATCAAATTTTGAATCAATACACAGATTAAAAGTATAGAAAAACCTTCTGCAATTAGCAGAAGGTTTTTTGATTGCTCTAACTTGGAAAGTGACGAACAGATCACTATTAGTTGTTTCTAGCTTGTAAAAGATCACGAATTTGTTTTAAGTAATCTTCTGAAGTAGGTTGAGCTGGTTTTTGCTCAGCAGGTTTAGGTCTAGTTACTTTGTTGACTGCTTTAACAAGCAGGAAGACAATAAAGGCGATAATTAAGAAATTAATCACCGTATTGATAAATGCACCATATTTAAATGTTGCACCGCCAACTTTCAAAACTAAGTTGGATAAGTCGATTCGACCGATAAATAGACCGATAAGTGGGTTGATTAGGTTGGATACTAATGAATTTACAATATTGGTGAATGCACCGCCGATGATAACACCGACTGCTAAATCAATTACATTGCCACGTTCAATAAATTGCTTAAATTCTTTCAGCATAATTTTTTCCTCCATTCTCACTTTAATCATAGAGCAAAGATGGCAAGAAACTCAATTAAGCTGCTTTTTAATTTAATCAAATTTGGCTGCTATGTGAACTAAATTATTTTTGTGATCAATTTCTAATTCGCATTCAGTTGTGCGGCCAGTTTCTTTTTCAACTGCCTCCGCAATGATTCCTGCTTCAAGCGAAAACTCTTGGCTGTCACTATTAAGCCGGTCGGTAACGCTTTGACCTGCTAATTCAAAATCAATTTCTGTTCTGCGTTCCTTTATTTTGGTTAAAGTGCCAAATTCAGTTGTTTCAAAGAAACTATTAACATCTTCAAAGGAAGCTAAATCATATTTACGAGCGATTCTTTTGCCGCCCCAATATAAAATTTCTTCGCTTGTTTCACCCAAAATAGTTGGTAAAAGAAAGTCGCGATATAACTGATTAACAAAATATACGTGTTCACTTTGTTGCTGATAGTCTTGCATTAAGAATTCATCCCTTTTATTTTCTTATATTTTACCTTAAAATTGATTGAAATAGAAAAAAATAAGGGGATTTTATATTATGGATAATCGGCCAATCGGGTTGTTAGATTCTGGTGTTGGCGGTTTAACGGTAGTTAAAAAAATTATTGCGCAAATGCCAAATGAAGCAACAGTTTTTATTGGTGATAATGCACATATTCCATATGGTGATAAAACTAAAGAAGAAATCACTGAATTAACGAGACAAAGTGTTGAATTTTTATTGAGTAAAAATGTTAAATTGATTATTTTTGCCTGTAATACAGCAACTAAGGTTGCGCTAGATGTTATCAAAAATGAAACTAACACTAAGCTGATTGGTGTGATTAAATCTGGCAGCATCGCTGCAATACGTGCGACTAAAAATAAGCATATTGCTGTTGTCGGGACTCAAATGACGGCGACCTCGCACGCTTACAAAAAAGAAATTACGGCGCTTGATCCTACAATTGAAGTTACAGAATTAGCTGCTCCTAAGTTAGTGCCGCTAATCGAAAATAATGCTACACCAGCGGACATTTTACCTGTTTTAAAGGAAACACTAGAACCATTACAAAAGAAGAGTTTTGATACATTAATCTTGGGCTGTACCCATTATCCAATTATTCAAAAGCAATTTGCACAGTGTTTACCTAAAAACGTGCAATTAATCAATCCTGCTGATGAGATTGCCAGATATACAGAAGAATTATTGCAGACCAAAGGAGCAACATGCGAACGGCCAAATTTGGGCAAGCATGAGTACTTTACGACTGGGGACGTCAAAAAAGTAAATAAATTGGGCGCGCAAATTCTCGCTGATCCTAATTTCAACGCAATTCAAGTATAAAAGGGACAAAAAATGAAAGAAATTTTATTTGCTACAACTAATCAAGGAAAAGTAAGAGAGCTTCAAGAGGCCTTCAAACAGGCTAAGATTGACGTTCAAATCAAGACTAATGCAGATTTAAAGCATCCACCTATCGTTGAAGAATATGGAACGACTTTTGAGCAAAATGCGAAGCTAAAAGCACATGCTTTGGCTGAATTTAGTAACA
The DNA here is from genome assembly GCF_002837055.1 of Lactobacillus apis. GTDB lineage: Bacteria > Bacillota > Bacilli > Lactobacillales > Lactobacillaceae > Lactobacillus > Lactobacillus apis. Next base: position 63,827 of record NZ_PDKP01000003.1, read on the forward strand.
TGATTACGATTGCTGATGATTCTGGTTTGATGGTTGATGCACTTGATGGTGCACCTGGGGTGCGATCAGCACGTTTTGCTGGTGAAGAGCACAATGATCAAAAAAATAATGCTAAATTGTTAGTTGAGCTCGGTGGAGTTCCATCAGAAAAGAGAACGGCCAAATTTAATACAACAATTGTGGCATCCTATCCGGGCGAATTTGAACATGACTTAGTTGTTTCTGGACAGTGCGCGGGTCGAATTCTGGTGGCACCAGAAGGTGAAGATGGTTTTGGTTACGATCCACTTTTTTATGTGCCAGAAAAAGGTAAGACCTTTGCTCAAATGACGGTTGCTGAAAAAAATGGACTATCACATCGTGGTCGAGCAATCCAAAAGCTGCTTGAGAAATTTCCGACCTGGTTAGCCCAGTTTTAAACAAAAAAGGTTAATTACACTAAAGTATGTTGTTTATCACGAACTTAATGTAATTAGCCTTTTTTATTGTGCTAAATTGATGTCATGTGCCTGTAAAGTTTTTAAATACTCAGACAAATAGCGATCTTGCACTGTTTTTTCATTGCCTGGCTTGACTTGAAAATGAACAACATATTTCACTGTTTGAGCAGTTTGAGAAGTAACCCCAACAATTAATGGTTTTTGAATAAGCGCTTTTTCTTTGCCCTCATTTTGTGAGTTAACCTGATTGATCAATTCTCGAACATAATTGAAGTCATTATCAACTTTTAACTGCAGTTCAATGTCAAGGCCAATACCACCGTGTGCGAGATTCTGAACAATTGAGATGTTACGATTAGGAATATAGATAATAGAACCATCGGTGCCTTTGAGTCTAGTAGTTCTGAGTCCCAGTTGAATCACTACACCCGTTTGATTGTTTATTTGAACAAGGTCACCCACGTCAAATTGATCTTCGCTTAAAATAAAGAAGCCGTTGACGAGGTCACTAACAAAGCCTTGTGCGCCCATCCCTAATGCAAGTGAGAAAATACCAGCGCTTGCGAGCAAGGTGCCGATTGGAACACCCAGAATTGATAAAACTGCAAAGAGGTAAAAGAAAATTACAGTGTAGGAAAAAATACTGTTAATTAGGGCAGCAACTGTCTTAGACCGCTTATTTTGGGGTCTTTTGCTGTTTTTCCAATAATGATTAATTATTTTTTTGCCAAAATGAGAAATTAAGAAGAAGATAATTGTGGAGATGGCAAGCTGCCAAACCACAGTCAACACTTGCGTACCAATTTGGTCCCAATTAAATTTTAAATTTCTTTGATTTAGTTGAAATGTCGGTTTCATGGTTTCCCGCCTTTCTTATATGCATATTAATCATAGCAAAATATTACATATAGATTGAGATTGAAGCATTTTCATGCTAGACTTTTTTTAAGGTATAGAATTGGAGGTAGAAGATGGAGAATATATCTTATGGTGAAGTAGCAGGGTTGATTGCCGCTGCGGCATTATTAGTTTTGGTACTTTTCACAATTCCTGTACTTATCCACGCTGCAAAAGCAGCAAAGCAAGCGAATCAAACAATCAAAGCTGCCAACGAATCACTTGAACAAATCTCAAAAGATGTTGATGTTTTGGCCCATCAAACAAGTGACTTGCTTGATAAGACCAATGTGCTTTTAGCAGATGTCAATGTTAAGATGGAGACTTTAGATCCTGTTGTCAAGGCTGCTGCTGATTTAGGTGAAAGTGTCTCAGATGTGAACGCCTCTTCACGTAAGATGGCAAAGCGGGTTAGCAACTTTCATTTAAATAGTGGTAACGGGTTCGTATCTTCTGCTTTATCGTCAATGTTTGCGCGTAGGAAACGTCGCAAGGGTAAAGAATAGAAAAAAGGAGTTTTTTACAATGAAGAAATTTACAAACTTTGTTTTAGGTGCAATCATTGGTGGTGCAGCAGGTTTTCTAGCTGGCTCATTATTAGTTAGTGATGAACAAATCGATGATTTGAAGAAAAAAGTTAAGGACAATGACACTGTTCAAGACCTTAAGAAGAAATATGACAATGGTACTGAAGTCGTGAAAAATCAATTAGCTTCATTCCCAAAAAATGTTGAAGATGATTCTGAATTGAAAGATTTTGATGATATCGTGATTGATAACTCTTCAGACGATGATCCAATGTTAGCTGATAAAGCTGAGGATTCAGTAAGTGATTTACACAACGCTGAAGCACCTGAGAGACCAGATGCTTTTCCTAAAGAAGATCCTTTAGCAAGACCATAATTAAAATTGCTTAATAAAAAATGCACTAGCAGGAAGTTAAATTCTGTTAGTGCATTTTTAGTTCTTGCAAATCTTAATCACTAAGTGGGATGTATTTGAGTTCCTTGCTGGTATGAGTAAATGGTTCATAACCGTCTTTAGTTACAACACCACAGTCTTCGATTCTAACACCAGCAACGCCTGGAAGATAAATTCCTGGTTCAATCGAGAAGCACATACCTTCCTCGATTACCAAGTCATTGCCACCAACAATTGAAGGGTACTCATGAACGTCTTTACCAATTCCGTGACCTAAACGGTGAATGAAGTATTCGCCGTAGCCAGCCTTTGTAATGATGTCACGTGCAACTCCATCTAACTCAGAAGCGGTCATGCCAGGCTTAACTGCATCAATTGCGGCTTGCTGGGCTTCACGATCAATTTCATAGATTTCTTTAGCTTTAGCACTTGGTTCACCGTAAGCAACTGTTCTACTAGCGTCTGATGCGTAGCCGTTATGCATAGTTCCAAGATCAAATAAAACGAGTTCATTAGGTTGAACTTTATTCATTGTTGGACCTAAGTGTGGATTAGCTGCATTTGCCCCGGTTTGAACAATTGTTTCAAAACTTTCGTGCATAACACCTTTTTGCACCTTTAATTGATATTCAATTTGTCCAGCAATATAGCGCTCGGTTACACCAGTTTTAATTGCGTTAAAACCAATCTCAAAAGCAAAATCTGCTTCGCGTCCGGCAGCTTGTAATTGTTTAACTTCTTCTGGTGTTTTATATAGTCGAATTTTAGCAATAAAGTTTGAAACATCACCATCAAAATTTGCGTCTGGGAATTGTTCATGCATCAGTTGGAAATGTGCTACAGACAAATTATTTTTCTCTAGTGCCCATTTTTGGTATTCTGAAGTCCTACCTTTAATTTTATCTGCAATTACTGCCCATGGGTCTTCTGAATCAAGGTAGCCGAAGACATCACCATCCCAAGCAGAATTTTTAGCTTCTTCAACATTTAAGGCAGGAACGAAAACAAATGGATCGCTATCTTTAAATGCTAGAAGAGCAAAGATACGCTCGTGTGGTTCCATGTCGTAGCCAGTAAAATAAGCGATTGTGGTTGGATTGGAAATATAAGCAACATCATTGCCAGATGCTTGCAGCCATTCTTGTAATTTGTTTAAATTCATAAACTTTTCCTTTCATATCAAGTAATTAATTATGAAAAGTATATCATGTTATAGCAATGAAAAAATGAAAGAATAGCTGTAAACGTTTGCACTTTTTGGGAAATCATGATAAATTTGTTAGGAGTATTCAAGATAGGGGATTAGAGATGCGTAAACAAGATATTACAATTTATGACGTTGCTCGCGAAGCTAAAGTGTCGATGGCGACCGTTTCACGAGTAGTTAATGGCAATACCAATGTTCGTAAAGATACACGTGAACGTGTATTAAAGGTGATCAACCGGCTGCACTACCAGCCAAATGCAGTAGCGCAAGGGCTTGCCTCTAAACGAACAACAACGGTTGGACTAATCGTTCCAGATTTAACTAACCTTTACTTTGCTGAGCTTTCAAAGGGAATCGATGATATCGCATTACTGTACAAGTATAATATCATCATTACTAGTATTGAAAACCGCTTAATGAAGGAAGATCAAGCAATTCAGGGTCTATTGAACAAGCAAGTTGATGGCATAATTTACATGTCAGATAATTTACCAGAAGAAGCTGCCGAAGCTTTCAAGCGTACAGATACACCTGTTGTTTTGGCTGGTACTAAAAGTAATCACCAAGAGTTTCCGTCAGTTGCAATTGACTACATGAAGGCTGACACTGAGGCATTAAATTTACTTTATAACGATGGTAAGAAGAACTTAGCGCTTGTACTAGATGACCCAGATACGGTTGTAAATGCAGAAAACCGCATTCCAGCATATAAGAAGTTTATGGCTGACCATAATTTGGGTGAAGGGCATATTTATAGCAATATTAAAGACCATTCTGATGGCTATAATCTGTATTCCCAATTGCGTCAGGATGGCATTGATGGTGTAATCGTTACCCGAGATATTACCGCTGTCGGCATTTTAAATGCCGCAACTGATGCGGGTACAAAGATTCCTGAAGAAATGGAAATTGTTACTGCTAGTGCAACGCAAATTGCTTCTGTCGTAAGACCAGCGCTGACTGCCATTCGTCAACCGCTTTATGATATTGGTGCTGTGGCAATGAGATTGCTAACTAAGCTAATGAACAACGAAGAAATTGACCAAAAGCAAATTGAATTGCCATATGAATTGTTGAAAAAGCAAAGTACGGCAAATAAATAATAAACAAAAAATCGATTCATTATGAAGTGAATCGATTTTTTGTTACTTTCAATTATTTAATTTCCAAGTTGCTCTAATCTGTTGAGTAAAATTTAGAGTCTTTGGTGCTTGCAAAGGTAAATATTCCAGGAGAGCGATATTAGTGTAGCGATTAATTCTAGGTAGTTTATTGTAATTATGCCAACTAGTTCCGTCAAAGAAACCATAGAAAAGAATATCACGAGCCTTAACCCAACCTAAAGAGGTGTGTAGCCACATGCTTTTTGGACTGCCATTAAAGTTCTGAATTTTATACAAAGTATTAATTGGCATTTCCTTTTTGGTTTTTGCTTGATTTTCAGGTAAGCGATAAATCGGTACTTTGTGTTGGGGCTTGGCCAGTATTTGTTTGTCTTGGTACGGAGCAACGTCCCGTGGCTTTAAATCAAGGTTGACAAACTCGGCGGAAATGAAGGTTTGATTGTCAATTTGATAGTAGAGTTGATTGTGGGCACGGACGCCGTACATTACTTCCAATTTTTGCCCAGGTTTAACATACTTCTTTTGTTTAACTCTGACGTATGGATTCATCATTGTCGCTGTTTTTTCTTTACCAAAATAGATGCCGTTACGATGAATTTCGTATTTCTTAGTGCCTTGCTTAGCAAGCTTGTATTTAAAACCAGTACTTGGAAAGTTGGTTACAACACCATCTATATTTTTATTAATCAGCCAATGCCATAATTCAGGTGATTCATCCATTTCTGCCCAAACATAAACTTGTTTGTTGATGCGGTGAAGCCAGTGAATTAGCCAAGAGTGATTCAAAATTAAGTCCGACGAAACATTGACCGCATCGACTTGCGGTAAATTACTAAAATTGATTCGTTTAAGGCTACCGACAAGTAAAATTAGGTATGCGTCTGGCATGATTTTCCGAAAGTGAAATAAGCTGGCTGCAGAAAAAGAGTGAATCATAACTCTTTTTTCCATATGATACTTTTTAATTGTTGTAGCAATTTCATCTTCTAGTTGATAAGACGGATCAATTGAGTGATCAATTTTGGTTTCTAAAACAAATTTGGTATTTGGCTTTTTTTGGTAGTGTTCAAATAGCTCATCCAGACTCATCACATGTTCACCATTATCATATGTTAATTGGCTAAGTGCCTGCCAAGTATTTTGTGATACAATTGCATGTGTATGAGTAACTCGATATAAATCATCATCATGTGAGACGACCAGTTGTCCATCTGCTGAAAGATGAAGGTCGAGTTCAACGTAATCAGCACCTGAATTAAAGGCGGAATCATCGCTCTGGATTGTTTCTTCAGGATATTTCGTGGGATCGCCGCGGTGCCCGACAACAGTAAAACCACTACTTGTCAAAAAGATTATGGTAAGAAAAATAGCCGTAAATACATGGCTTTTACGTTTCATGTGTACACCTCTATTGTTTATTACGATAGCATGGTTACACATTTTTTGCTATATTTAACAGTTTAATTTTAGGGATAATTTAGATGAAGCAAGAGTATGAAGAATTAGATTTAATTGAAGAAATCACACGCAATGATGGCAGTAAATACTTTGAAATTTCTAACATTGATCAAAATGGGATAGCCGAACTGGCGGTTGATCACGGGAATATAAAAAATGTGCGCATCTTGCAACTAAATATTCCACGTACTAAAGCGTTAATCACTTATGAAGAGTATATTAACAAAAACTACCACCTTGAAACATTAACCAATGAGGATGATTGGAAAAATCCTGATTGGGTTGAATGGGATAAGCCAAAGGGTAAAGTCTTGGATGCGTACGAAATGATTTTGAAATCGAATCAGATCGGTTAGGGGACAAGAGATGGAAAAACTTCGTATTTTACATACTAATGATTTGCACTCACATTTTGAAAACTTTCCTAAAATCGGTCGTTATCTGAAAAAGGCGCAACAAGATAAGACTGTCGACCAGGTGCTAACGTTTGATGCTGGTGACTTCATGGATAGATCCCATCCATTAACTGATGCAACTTATGGTCAAGCTAATATTAAATTGATGAATTCGTTTAATTACGATGCCATCACAATTGGCAACAATGAGGGAATATCGAACTCGCATGAAGTAGTTGAGCACCTTTTTGATCATGCCAATTTTCCTGTAGTTCTTGCTAACTTACGTGAAGAAGATGAATCAATGCCGCATTGGGCGGTTCAAGATAAAATTCTGACAACCAAAAAAGGCACAAGAATTGCATTAATTGGTTTAACGGCTGCTTATCCCTTATCTTATGAACCTAATCATTGGCACGTTAAAATGCTAAAAGATGCGATGGATGAAGTTCTATCCAAAATTGAAGGAAAATATGATGTTTTAATCCTATTGACGCATGTTGGTCTTAATATGGATTCCTTTTTGGCCCATAATTTTCCAGAAATTGATTTAATCATTGGTGGCCATACGCATGATCTGTTACCACATGGCAGAAATGTAAATGGTGTTTGGATTACTCAAACTGGTAAATGGGGTCATTATGTAGGAAATATTCATGTGGAAATTGATGACAAGCACCATATCCAAAGAATCTCACCACATGTTGTAGCTACAAGTTCGATGAGAGAACATGATGATGATCAAAAAACCATTTTAGGTTACCAAGAACGTGGAAAAGAAATCCTAAGCCAAGAGAAAGTTGCAGATTTACCAGAAAAATATGATGAAGACCGTGAGGCAGCAATTGATGTGTCTCTAGATGCGATTGCTGATTTTGCAGGAACAAATCTAGCAATGTTAAGTACTGGCTTATTTTTAGAACCATTTAAAAAAGGAATCATAACTAAGTATGACTTGCAAAAAATATTGCCTCATTCAATGCACGTTGTACGCTCAAAATTAAAAGGCAGTGACCTATGGCGCCTTGTAATGGAAATCGAAAAAAATCGCCATTACCTTGATCATTTTCCACTTCAAGGGATGAGTTTTCGGGGAAAAGTATTTGGTCAAATGCACTATCGCGGAATAAAGTTTGATCCACTAAGCAAAGCCGTTTTTGTTGAGGGGAAGGAAATAAACCCAGCAAAAGAATATCAAATTGCTGTTTTGGACCACTATGTTTTGGTGCCTTTTTTCCCTACGCTTGCAATTGTGGGGGATAATCAATTTTTATTCCCACAATTTTTGCGTGAAGTAATTGGTGATTATTTAGCTAAAAAATATCCAATAATAGGAAGTGAAACTAATGGTGGACCAAAAGAGCCCAATTGATGAATCAAAAAAAGAAAATAAGTTTGATGAACAGCAGCCGCTTCGTCATCCACTTGCAGCGGTCAAAATAGTTGGCAAGCAAATCAAAATAAACAAGCAACTGTATCAAGTACTTGTGGATAAACAAGAAGCGCTTGATACTGAACTTTTAAGTAAAAAATATGACCCTTATTTAGATCAATATGATTATATTGTGGGTGATGTTTCGAGCGAACACCTGCGCCTAAAAGGCTTTTTTAAAGATAAAGTACAAACGGCAATTGACCGCAAGGAACAGACAATTGCTGATTATTTGATGGAATACTGTAATCCTGGAGGCGGTTATTTTATTTTGCAACTGGTGAACCCAGTGCATCACTACCGAAATACTAAGTTTAAAAGACGTACCAGTGTAACCCGCTATAAGAAGCAAACTGTACCTAACAAAAAGACTGCTATTTTTAAAAAGTATAAAAAGAGTGCGTCACGCATCAAAAAACCAAAACCAAAAACAGTTACAGTGAAAAAGGCACAAGCTAATAATCACACTTTTGTAATCAAAAAGAGGAAAGGTAGCAATTAAGTGAAAGATTATCAATTGTTTTTAATTGATCTGGATGGAACAATCTATCGCGGAAAAGAGACTATTGCATCTGGTGTAAGATTTGTTCATCGACTTGAGGCAGCTGGCAAAAATTATCTTTTTTTGACTAATAATACAACGCGTACACCGCAAATGGTTGTAGATAAGTTGGCTGGGCATGGAGTAGCGACAGATACTTCACATGTGTATACGCCTTGCATGGCGACTACTAGTTATTTGCTAAATGAAAAAGAGACTGATAGTGGCAAAATTGGTGTTTATTTAATTGGACAAATTGGTTTATGGCATGAATTCCTAAGCCACCCTGAATTTGAAATCAACGAAGAGAAGCCAGATTACGTAGTGGTAGGAATGGACACTGATTTGACTTACCACAAAATTCAAGTTGCTACTAACGCAATTAGAAATGGCGCGAAGTTTATTGGGACAAATGCTGATGTCAATTTGCCGAGTGAAAATGGCTTATTACCCGGAAACGGTTCGCAGTGTGCGATGATCGCTACGGCAACTGGAGTAGAGCCACTGTTCATTGGGAAGCCTTCCGAAATTATCATTGAACGTGTTTTGCAAAAAATGGGTTGTTCAAAAGAAGACGCACTAATTGTGGGTGATAATTATGATACAGATATCAAAGCTGGATTTAACAGTAAGGTGGACCAACTGCTAGTCACAACAGGAATTACTCAGCCAGATGATATTGTTGATAAAAAGCAGCCAACAATTTTAGTTGATGATTTAGATGAGGTTGAACTATGAAAAAAAGCAATCCCATTTTAGCCGTAATGTTTCATTTCATATTCGGTATTACTAGTAGTGTTGTTGGTGCAATAATTGCAAGCTGGCCCTTACTACTTGTTTTTGTCATTGTTCAAAAGACTTATAAAACTGTCAACCTATCAGTTGGGCAAGTAATTCATAACTACAATCAACTGATGGGTTATTTGGTTTGGCCATTTAAGCAGCATTTGCATATGAGCAATTTCCCAACTTCAGTAATGGCGGCGCAACACTTTGCGGAAGTAAAGAGACTGTTTATTTTAGCGGTTTTTGCGTTTTTGTGCTGCCTAATAATTTTCTTAATTACTAAAAACAAAAAAAGCAAAGCACTTAAACTTGATAAAGTTTGGGCTTTACTCTTTCTACTTTTACCAATTGTTGTATTACCGTTTGCTTTAACTAACTTTGACGATTTTTTTATTACTTTTCACCATTTATTTTTCGCCGGTAGTAACACATGGTTATTTGATCCATCAACCGATCCAATTATTAACGTACTTACAGAAGGCTTTTTTGCGTCATGTTTTGCTGTGGGCGGAATTATTTATGAATTATATTTTGTAAATCAATTATTGAAAAAATAAAAAGGAGCTCCATTAATGGAGCTCCTTTTTTTGTGTCATTCGTTTTTTTAAGCCAACAATTAAAATTGGTAAAACTGAAATAAGTATGATTGCTAGAATTAATATTGAGAAATGATCTTTAACAAATGGGATGTTGCCGAACAAGGCACCAATAATTGTAAAGAGTCCACTCCAGATAATGCCGCCAATAATATTGTAAATGGCAAACGTACCGTAGTGCATTTTACTACCACCAGAGATAAAAGGAACAAATGTCCTAATAAAGGGGATGAACCTACCAATTACAATTGTGATTGAGCCATGCCGCTCAAAAAATCGTTCGGCTGCTTCACGATTTTTTTGGTTAATTAGTTTATTAAACCAGGAATGTTTCGCTCCGGCCTTGACCGAACGTGCCCCGATTTCATAGTTACATGCATCACCGAGTATTGCGGCTAGTAAAACTGCAAAATACACGAGCCAAATGTTGAGGTGATATTTTGGATTGACTGCCATTGAACTAGCGGCGAAAATCAATGAATCACCTGGCAAAAAAGGGAAAATGACTAATCCAGTTTCAATAAAAATAATGGCAAAAATAATCAAGTATGTCCAGCTGCCAAACTGGTTGACTATTTCAATCAGATGGTGATCAATGTGAAGAATAAAATTGATTATTGTCATATATGTTGCTCCTAAATACTGGTTGAATGAATGGTTAAAGTCTTTTCGGGAAATAGTGCACGCATAATTGCAGTTACTGCAATCTGTGCTTCGCCAAATCCAAGACCGATGACCGGAACTTTGCCAGGATAAGCTGCTACATCTCCAATCGCATAAATGCCAGGGATGTTAGCTTCCATTTCACGCGAAACTTTAATATGGCCGTCTTCAAGGTCAACACCCCATTTGCGGACAATACTATTATTCGCGCGAAAGCCATAAGCAACGACTATTTGATCGAACTGCTTTTGTAATAACTCAGTTTGACCGACCTGCTTAAGTCCGATATCAAGTTGATTATTTCGTATTGCAATCGTTTTAGGAAGATAAGGAGTGAGAACTTGAACATTTTTTAAGCTTTTGAGTTCTTGCAATGTTGATTCTAAACCGCGGAAATCTGCCCTTCGATGAATTAAATTGATTTTAGTTCCGGGTTGTTTTGCTAATTCAAGTGCCCAGTCAAGTGCAGAATCTCCGCCACCAAAAACGCCGATTGATTTTCCAGCAAAGTGACTCGGGTCTTTAACAAAGTAATGGACACGCTTTTCAATGGTTTCATCCATCTTCAGAGGAAACTTTTTGGGAGAAAATGAACCTGTTCCAGTGGCGATAATAATACTCTTTACTTGAAAATCATTATCGATAATAAATCCTTGATCATTCTTTTCAATTGATGTTACTCGATGGTTCAATTGAAAAGTAGTCTTATCCTTGGCGGAATCAATTAAGTGATCAGTTAATTCCTGACCAGATATTTTTCCAAAAACAGGAATATCAAATATTTCCTTAAAAGGATATAGAAGTTTTGGTTGTCCCCCAATTTCTTTTAAAGCTTCAAAAGTAACTGTTTTTAATCCATGTAGGTGTGCAAAACTAGCGCAGAACAATCCTATTGGTCCAGCACCAATAATTGCTGTATCAAATTTTTTGATTTTTAAAACCTCCTCTAAACGCTGATATAATAACTTTAACATGATTGAAAAAGATAATCATCAGGAATAAATCGAAAAAAAGTACTTGC
>NZ_PDKP01000030.1 GCF_002837055.1 Lactobacillus apis
GCATTTGGTTCTACCGCTGACATCATCCAAAGTGATTGATCAACCGGTCTGTTGATATCTGCAAAGTTATCCTTAAGTTTAATTTGACTATTTGCTTTAACATTACTATATAAACTGCCGCCTTCTGTAGCTGGCGTTACTTTGAACTCGTCATAAAATCTTTGAACATGCTCTGGATAACCGATTTTTAAGACTAAAGTGTCTAGCTTCTTTAGCGCCTTTTTCTTAGTTGTATCTGACAGCCAATAATTCTTTTTTAAATGATCTTGGTAAACCGCAATCATATTTTTAACGATTTTAGTAGCATCGGCTTTGGCTTCAGCACCTAAGTATTTTTCGCCATAGTATTGGCCAATGACATCACCAAATAATCTGACCGTCTCATCATAAGCAAAGCGCTCATCTTCATCTAAAGAATCTACTCCGTACATTGCTTTTCTTAGTGGTAATCTTGCTTTCCGAAATTCACGTGACAAATACCGTGCCGCTTGATTAATAAAATACCCGATTAGCCAGCCTTTTAATTCAGCAAAATGTTCTTCATTAAACAATTCATCAAATTTATCTAAATAGCCTGGTTCAGTAACATTAACTTTCTTAGCGGCTTCAAGTCCGGTTTCTTTCAGCAAAGCAGCTAGATGAATATTTTTACTCTGGCTTTCAAATTCTGTCACACTCAGTGGATGATATATGTTTTCAATCTCAGAATTATATTCTGCTGATTGATAGACCTGGGCCAAACGCTGATCCAGCGTAACTGCTCCTGCGGCGTATTGCTCAGCTTTATCCTGCTGAACACCACTCATTACCAGCAAATTAACGGTTTGCTTTTGCCAAACATCAAGCAAGTTAGCGGTTTTTTCATTACCATAATAGCTGGTATCGGACAAAATCAAATTTTGCCGGTAAAAAGTGACAATATTTAGTTGTGCATCCTTAAAATCTGGTTCCACTTCAAATTTAAACGGCAAGTTGTCGGCTAGCAACAAATTCGCCAAGTTCTTATTGATATCTGCTAAATTGTCGAGTCCGGTTAAAAAGGTCAAGTCTTCCGTAATTGGAGCAGCGCCGTCATTAGCTCTTTTTTCTTCATCTTCAGCTACACGGTAAAATTCAACTGCTTTGTTAAAGTTCTTAACTTTAGGAACCGGTTTTTTACCAGCAACAAAAGCAGAAAAGTCTTTTAAAAGGTGATTGCGTGTTTGCTGTTCTGCTATGTCAAAGCCATTAATCCACGGCTGACCTGCAGGAACAGGGTTCTCTTGCAACCATTTTGAATTTACAGCCAAGTAAAGGTTATCTTGCTCACGTATATTTACATCAGGCTTAGTAGAATCACCAAAACCACCACGAATATTAAATTTAATCATTTGCTTTTCTCCTATAATTTAATCTTTTTCTTATACAGATAATACCTTCAAGGGGTGAGACAAGTTAAAAAGTGTCACATTCGACTTTTTTATTTTTTCGTATGGTATTTTTTTTAAGCTTTATACCGATTTAACTGAAGACACTAAAAAGCGTATTTGAATTCCAAATATCAAATACACCTTTTTTAATTCCTTCCATATTTATCAAAAAAACCTTTCACATCTTTACTATACTCCGGCATGCCCAACGAACTAATGTAATCAATTGCCCTTCGAGCCTTATTTAAATACTCATCCTTTCTTTCATAGTGATAATTCACTATATTTTTAAGTATAAAAATGCAGTTTTTATAAAAAAACAAGTTCGGCTTAGTAATAATTTGATCAGCTGCTTGAATAAAAAATTCTGTTTCTTTATATCTATTTTCCTCAATACACATAAATAAAATGTTAATCACTATTGCTAATATTGTTTCTTGAACATTCGAATTCCCCGAATAGCGAAATTGTGTAATTACTCGCCGACTTATTAACAAATTGTTATCAAGATCATAAAGTGTCATAAAGTTACAATATAGAGCCAATTTACTTTCGTCAAAATCAGAAATATTAAAAATCTTTTCTTTCAACTCAATTTGATCTTTTTCATCAAGATTTTCTACGTTATGATTACCAACTAAGGCTATAACTGCATTTATAAATAACAACTGATCTTCTTTATCAGCTATTTCGCTATTTGCAATAACATTTTTAATATCCTTAAGCTGATCCTTATCATTATGATAAAACGCTTCATTCATTGCCTCGCCAATATCTCTGTTTTCGTCATATCTTACTTTATCTTCTTGACTAAGCTTGCCAAAAAATTCCCACAATTTAATGTTATTAGCACGCAATAATTCAATCAAATCCTCAGCTGTAATTCTATGCTGATCTTTTTCAACTTTTGAATAATATGATGTACTAATCGTATTACCAGCCCATTCTTTTTGTGTTTTCGAGCTCTCAATTCGATATTGCTTTAGCAATTGTCCTATTGTCATTAGTGCTCCTCCTTAATTTCATTCAAATTTGGCGTTTAACATTCAAATGTGACATTTTTGATAATCCTTATTATAACCAGGTTATAACTTAATATATATAAAATTTGATTTAGGAGTTATAAATTATGGACATTTTTATAAAGAATAAGGATTATAGAAAATTTACAATCGCCAGTTTTTTATCTGGTGCAGGCAATATTTTGTTTTACTTAGCACTTATTACTTATGCAAGTAAATTAAGAAATTACGCCTTGGCTATTTCATTGATTTCAATTTCAGAATCAGTACCTCAAATTTTTCAAGTTCTTAGTGGATATTTAGCTGACCGTACAAAAAACAAATTCAAGTTAATGGTCTGGTTAGCCGTTATACGCTTTGGACTCTATCTAATCGTCGGCTTACTTTTCGCTAGTGGTTTTGCTGGCTGGAACCTAGTTTTAGCTGTTATTGGCATTAACTTAGTATCAGATATTGCCGGTTCATACTCTGGTGGCCTTCAAATGCCTCTAATTGTTAACATTGTTGGAAATGATGAAGTTGCTGAAGCTGAAGGATTTGTTAGTGGGATCAACGGTATTATCAATATGATTGCACAATTCATTGGCTCTGGTTTATTACTTTTTATGTCTTATTCAAGCCTAGCAATCTTCAATGCCTTAACAGTTCTAGCAGCAGGTGTCCTTTTTGCCAGCGTCGGTCGCAATTATTACAAGACTCGTCCTCAAGAAGAAACTACTTCAGTTAATGAAGAGGGCTTCTTTAAAACAATTGCTTTATCATTCAAACAAGTAAAAAAAGCAAAGGGATTATTGTCGGTCGTTCTAGTAATTGCCTTACTAAATGGAGTCTTAGGAACAATTGAGCCTTTAATTTCAATCGTAATCGCTGGTAATAAGTCTTCTATGGTCATTGGAACGTACAGTTTCACGATTGCCCTAATAGGAGGTGTAATGACTGCTGGTATGGCGCTTGGTAGTATTGTAGGCACAAAATTATTCAAGAAAATGTCATTATTCACTATCGCAATTATTTCAACAGTTCTAAGTATCGCAGTTATTGGTACAATGCTTATTAAAAATATTTTTATTTGCCTACCCATCATGGCAAGCCTTGCAGTATTTATTGGTACAGCTAGCCCTAAATTAACACAGTGGCTTGTTGAAGCTGTTGATCAAAATATTTTGTCATCAACTATGGGAATGCTTAACACTATTTTAGTTGTGACTGTACCAGTTGTAACAACTATTTTTACTACAATTACTGCTTCGCTCGGTATTACTATCGCATTAACACTATTATGTGTAACTTGTTTAATTGTTTTGGTAACAATAGTAAAGGTAGTTTATTCTACTAATAAAAAAGAAGCTGCTAATGCGGCATAACTAGAAATAACTTCATTTTACAATTTACCCATTATTATTTATTCTTAAAAAACAAAAATAGCCACAAAATTGAGAATATAAACTAAATAAATTTGTGGATCACCTAAAACTTCCCGATTTTGCAAACTGAAAATACAGCCTTCCTGGGAGTTTAAATTGTCATAAGTTTCTTTCTTGTTTGCGTAATAGACTGCTGTCAAAATAACTAATATTAATCTCAAGAAAATCATAGTATGATCGCCACTAGCGGTAGTTATCCCCCCAAATTTTGAGCTTCAACAACTAGCACAAAGGGAATCATGAATAGAACCAAGTGCCCATTAACAAAATGCTTTTCTTTGCTTTGCGTGTAATAGTAAAATTTGCTTTAAAACAAGCTCGACACAATGCATCAATGCTAATTGGGATCAAAAAAATAAGTAAATTTTGTCTTTAATTTTTATCGTAAATAAAAAAAACCGATAAATTATCGTTTTGAGAAATGTAATTTATTGGTTTTTGTCTTTTTATAACTATTTATTTAAGTGTCAGCAAATAATTATATCCCTTAGCAAAAGCTATATTGTTTGCCAAGCGGTTTCCTGTATTACCATAGCCAGTAAACTTAAAAGCCAAATATTTTGCTTTTTTGACCAGCGCTTTGTCTACTTGCCATTCAATTGGCAAAACTTGAAGCGATTGCAAATGTGCAACATCTGTTATTTCTTTAGTAGCCACTGGCTTTTTAGATGCATTCAGTAATACCAATTCTGCTTTATTAATTAAAACAGGAGCAGCCAGGCCATAATTAGTTAAATTAACTTGATAGTCAATACTCTTCTCATCTGCTTGATAGCTAATATCTTTAACTGCTAATCGGTAACCCAGATAATCCCTAATATATTCATACCAAGAACGGCTTATTTCATTATCATTAGTGTCTTTAAACCATGATTTTTGATACGGTAATTTATATTGCTCTAAAAGAGTTGGTGTTACTAATTG
>NZ_PDKP01000031.1 GCF_002837055.1 Lactobacillus apis
AAAAAAACTGTCAGCTATTTTAAAGCGATGACGGTTTTTTAGTTCCATTAAAGTTTTTAAATGCCTCAATTTAATCTTCTAGCGACTTAACACCTTTTTTATAAACGCGCTTTTCATTGATCTTCATTTTAGCAACTATATCTGTCCCCAAGTCACTACCTAGCATCTCAGAAATACCTAATAAGAAAATTGACACATCTGCCAGTTCTTCATCAATATTATCTTTATCATGCTTCAAATAAGCTTGAAAAAGTTCATTAACTTCACCATATAAACACAATAATTCAAATTTGATATCAGTCGTATTAAAACCATGATTTTCTTTATTTTCAATAACTTTTTTCTGCAGTTCTTTTGTATCAATAATCATCTTGGCACCTTTTCTTTTAACCTAGTTTTTACTGCTTGATGCATCGGTATTTAGCCAATACATTCTGCCATCATCGGTTCGATTTAAAAGATGATTTTCGACTAAATCTCGTCTCCTAGTGACGTAATCAGAAATATACTTCATCAAAATTAGGTTTACTTCTTAAAACCATGATTTTCTTTATTTTCAATAACTTTTTTCTGCAGTTCTTTTGTATCAATAATCATCTTGGCACCTTTTCTTTTAACCTAGTTTTTACTGCTTGATGCATCGGTATTTAGCCAATACATTCTGCCATCATCGGTTCGATTTAAAAGATGATTTTCGACTAAATCTCGTCTCCTAGTGACGTAATCAGAAATATACTTCATCAAAATTAGGTTTACTTCTTAAAACCATGATTTTCTTTATTTTCAATAACTTTTTTCTGCAGTTCTTTTGTATCAATAATCATCTTGGCACCTTTTCTTTTAACCTAGTTTTTACTGCTTGATGCATCGGTATTTAGCCAATACATTCTGCCATCATCGGTTCGATTTAAAAGATGATTTTCGACTAAATCTCGTCTCCTAGTAACGTAATCAGAAATATACTTCATCAAAATTAGGTTTACTTCTTGTTCAGAATACTTTTTGGTAGGTTCAAGTTTTGTCGCTAAATACTGCAGAATTAGGAAACGATTTTTAGCTTTGGCAGGCCACGCCTTAACAACTCCATTGTCGTCAAGATAACGTGCTATTATTTCTTTATTTTCCATCATTTGATTTCCCATTATTCAATTTAAACGGCAATTTTTATTAGTTTATTATCTCATACATCAGATATACATGAAAATAAAATTAAAAAAGACTCTATTTCTAAATAGAGTCTTTTCTTTGCTATTTTATTAAGTTCTAAACTATTTTATAGTCTTTATCACTAGGTATAATTGCTTGATTATTATTAATCGGAACTAAATTCAATTTATCCTTATACACTGCAAGTATTTCATCATCTGCTTCCGCAAATGGTTCCTCTTTATAGTGCGGTAAAGTATAGAACTTAGTCTGGCTTAGAGCGCTATAGTCAGTCAAGTCTTCTGCCAGAGTTGCATCGTCCATAATACCGCAGTATTCGATGTCCGGTGCCATAATGATTGCACCAGCAGACTCTCCTATATATGGAGTTCCAGAATCAATTTTTTCATTAATCAGTGGCAGCAATTCCTTTTTCTTTAGTTCTTGTAACAGATAAAATGTATTACCACCAGTTATAAAAAACATCTCGGCATCTTTTACTTTATTAGTGGCTATATCTACTGATTCATTTGTAACATCGAATTTATCAATTATATAGCCTAACTCTTCCAGAAGCTGTTTTTCTTCGTCAACATATTCTGTATATTCTTCTACATTACTAGCAGTTGGAATAAAAAGGATTTTCTTAGTTTTGATTTCATTATTTTGAACAAATGCCTTAAATTGTTCAGCCACGTTTGAAAAGTAAGAGGCTAAAAATATTTTTTTCATGCTTTCTCCTAGTCAATATTCTAACTATCCCTATATCTAATCGCTTTTAATTATAAAGTTTATTAAATAGATCCTCAAGATTAATCCGTTCAGTCGAATACTAACTAGTTGCCCTCATTTTTTCACTGATACTTAGGTTTTATACAAGTGCGTTTCATTAGTAATTACTATATTAACCGTGCTAGACTCGAGGTGTATAAACAGTACGTTATTTTTTACTATATGAGGTTAAGAATAATGAATAAAAATAAGGAGAAATTACTATTAGGTGGTGTTTTGACCACCATTGGTCTATTAAGCGCTAGCCCACAGATTGCAAAAGCTGATCAGCTTGCAGCTTCTCACTTAGCGGCCAGCAATGTAACTAAGTCACCAAAAGCTGCTGAATCTGCAGCTAATCGGCAACCAAGTACATCTGCTGACAGCAGTTCATCGGTACCGTCAGTTCCACCTGCTAGCAACTCATCAACTACTGATAACAATGAAACTGCTAATAATGCAAATCAGTCTGACATGCCCCCTGCAATTACTCATGGTGAAAATGAACAGCAAAAGATAGCTACAAAAGCCAACTTAATATCATCTGACATTAATGGCGCCCATCTTACATACGATCCTGATCAAGGAGTTGCTACTATTTCTGGTAATGTAACAGCTGCTAGTAATGATGTGCCTAGATCAATTAGCCAATTCTTTCTCACTAATAAACCTAAAAAGATTGTTATTGATGGACCTCTAGCTATCAAAGGATCTGCCGCTGGTCTTTTCAGTGATTTAAACAACTTAGAAGAGTTTGAAGGTTTATCTAACTTTGACACAAGCCAAGTTACGAGTATGCTTTCTATGTTCGCTAATGATAAAAATTTAAAAAGTCTAGATTTGAGTGGCTTTAACACAAGTAACGTAACTGATATGTCTAAGCTTTTTAAGTCTTGTTCCGCCTTAACAAATCTTGATGTTAGCTCGTTTAATACAGCAAAGGTTAAAGACATGAGCACCATGTTCAATCTTTGCACAAGTTTAACCAACTTAAATCTGAATAATTTTGATACTAAAAATGTTGAAAACATGAATTCTATGTTTTATGCCTGTCAAAACTTGTCGTCTCTGAGCATTAGTAACTTCAATACAGCAAAGGTAACGGACATGACTGCTATGTTTGGCATGTGCTTTAAATTATCAAGTTTAAATGTTGCTAGCTTTGATACCAGCAACGTTAAGCAAGCTGTAGGCATGTTTTTATATTGTATGAGTTTGAACCAATTAGATGTTAGCCACTTCAACACTAGTAATATTACTAGCACGAACGGAATGTTTGCCTTTTGCACCAATTTAGCAAAGATAGATGTTAGTCACTTTAACACGGACCAGGTAACTGACATGATGGAAATGTTTTCAGGAGATAGCAGCTTAACCAGCCTTGATATAAGTAATTTCAATATGGACTCTGTTACCAGTAGCGATAATATGCTTAATGGACTGGCAAGTTTAAACTACTTAAAACTAGGTGCTAAAAATTCTCTATCAAATACTGGCTTAGATACGCTTGGAATCTGGGTTAACGTCGGTAATGGAACGGCAGAGCATCCTCAAGCACTTAAAGATAAGCGTTGGACATCTCCACAACTTTTAACTAACTATAATCCGGCTAAAGACGCCGATGCCTATGTTAGATACAATGCGGCTGTTATTACACATTATCAAGATCAAGACGGTAATCAACTAGCACCTAATGATGTGCAAACCGGTGGATTAAACACTCCATACACCACAAAGCCGAAAGATATTACTGGCTACACTTTAGTAGAAACTCCTGCCAATGCCAGTGGTAGCTTTGCAGATAACACTATAACTGATGTTGTTTATCTCTACAAAAAAGCTCCTACTCCTACCAAGCCACCAGTAAATCCTGTTGTCCCAAGTAAAGCTGCCAATGTAGTTGTTCACTATCAAGATGAAGATGGTAATTCTCTTACTTCCGACATTGTTTTGAGTGGTAACGTTGGTGATGGGTATACTACTGATGCAAAAGAATTTACTGGGTATCACCTGAAAAGTCGGCCTACTAATGCCACCGGCTTCTTTAGTGCAAAGACTCAAGATGTCACTTATATTTACGCAAAAGATAGTAATACTCCTGCCGAAAATGTGCCTGTCAACGACAACCATCATGGTAAAAACCCTACTAAACCGCAAACAACTAATCATCTACGGCCTCAAGCACCTCAAAGCCCTTCAAAACAGCATTTAACTAATAATCATGTTGCCATACCAACGGCACCTACTGATAATCAAGCTAGCAACAAATTACCACAAACGGGTAAAAACCAAACGCAAAATCTACTGACTATTCTTGCTGGTCTTCTGTCCGCAACATTTGCAGCTGTATCTGGTTGGTTCATTCACAAACATAAAGAAAACTAATTAAACACTCTATGAAAAATCTGAGAAACTTAGTTTCTCAGATTTTTTACGTTCAATATCAGTAAAAGCTGCTACCGCCTTCTATGTATGCCTTAGATTATTACCTGGGGAATAGTAACAGTCCATATCAAATAGAATCAGAATGGGAATGTAAAATAATATTGTGATGCTTCTCTTTGTTATCTCTATATATCTTGAAAAACTGGATCTTCACTATCACGCATTGCTTGCACATTTTGCTGTTTAAAATAGATACGATTGGCATTGTTGTACATAACATCTTCAAGTTCTGATTCAGTAAAGATGTCCGTTTCTTCTAACCAAGTAGCTAAATTGTGGTACGAATTAAATGTTGATGACCATGGTGAATCAGT
>NZ_PDKP01000032.1 GCF_002837055.1 Lactobacillus apis
GGATTACAATTATAAAATTTAAATTGATTATCAATTGAAGCCTGTAAACCATCAGGGTCGTCTTTATATATTTTACTTAAAGCTGGAAACAATTCCCATACAAGAGTAGCTGCAAACCCACTATCATAGTTGTAAGTACTAATGGCTAGATAATGTCGTCTCATGGCACGCCATATATCCTTTTTATTTAAAACTCTTCCTTCTTGTATAGTATTTTTTTCTTTACTCATCTTCCATATCCTCCTGACTTAAACCATTTGCACTTGTTCCTGCATTACTACTAGTTGAATAGTTCATAAATGTTGGTATTGCACCTGCAACACCAATTAATGCAACTCCTAAAACAGGCATCTTCAAATAAGCAGATAAGGCAAAGCCAACCAATAACCAGTAACCATATTTTTTCAATGGCATGTAGGATAGAAGCATTGCCATTCCGACTGCTGGTAGCATTCCACCAGCAACGTTCAGACCAACAGTAAACCAAGTTGGCATAAAATTGAGAATAGCATTAACAACTGGCCTGCCAAATAAGACGGCAATAAAAACAGGTACAGCTGATTCAAGAGGCATTAATGATGTCATTACAGGAATTAGCATCCGCATCTTACGGTATTGACGCTTATCGGCCAATTCATGTGCTTTATTGGTAATAAATGAGTTGAGAATCTTTAATAGAACATCTAACTGAATACAAATCATTCCAACTGGAACACCTAATGCCAGTCCTGCTGCCATACCTTTTCCAGTACCAATTGCAACAGCAGTCGAAATCATTGCAGCAACTGCATAATCTGGAACAGAGCTACCACCTAGGGCAGCAACTCCCAATGACATTAATTGGATGGTTGCTCCAACAACAAGCCCCATTTGAAAGTCGCCCAATACAGCTCCTACAGTGCAGGACCAGAACATATAATTCGCTGGAACTATTTGTGTTGTTTCAAAATCTAATCTTTGTATATAAGCCAAAATAGTGACTAAAATTACTTGCCAAATTGTAAACCCCATAATTAAGCACCAGCCTTTTTATTACGTAAAACTTTAGCTACATCTACACTGTCATCCTGTGGAACATATTTAGAGATTACTTTGCATCCCTTATTAATAATTGCCTGATATGTTTCCTCCTGCTCAGGCTTAATATAAGCTCTCTTAGTTACTTTTATCGCATTATCAAAGGTTAACGTTCCTCCTAAAACAAGCTCGTTCAGTTCTTCACCTTGATTAAGAAGATCAAGAAAAACATCTGGCGTCTGTGAAATGATGAAAACCTTTTGCCGATCATATTTATGATCCTTAAAGTTATCTAGAGCAGTTTGCTTAGAAATTATGGATACAGCCATTCCCGAAGGACGTCCCAATTTCATTGCCTGCTTTTTTTGCGGGTCATCTGCCACGTTGTCATCAATTACCATTACTCTTGTAGCTCCTGAATCTGGTGCCCAGCTAGTTGCAACAATACCATGAAGTAACCTGTTATCAATTCTTGCTCCTACAATTGCCATTATTTTTCCTCCTAAAAAGCAAAAAACCAAAATAATGATCCTTAACACTGCAAAAGTCCGTGCTAATAGTCCTTATTTTGGTTTCGCCAGTTTCTAAACTGTTACGATCCGTTATTCATATTTTTCGCTTATTATATTATCAGCTATATATTAATCATGCAAGCGCTTTTTTAACAATATTAGCAATCTCAATACACATGTCTTCTGCCTGCGGCTCTGAACCAAAAAAGTTAAGACTTCCATGATCGCACCCTAAATATTTAATAATATTCAACTGTACGTCATGCTCTAGTGCCTTTTTTATAAACTCTTCTGCCACCAATGTAATCAAATCATATTGATTTAAAATAAAAGTTATTGGTGGTATTTTACTCCAGTCTCTAACATTAAAGAAATCGACTACTTCGTCCCTTGGATCTATCTTGTAGTGTAAATAATTTTTTTCAAAATTATCAATAGAATTAAGCATTCGACAAACCCTATTTTTTGCATACTGTTCATCCTCAGGACAAACGTCAAATTTGCTCCAATCATAATAAGGTTTCATATCATTATCAATAGCAGGATATAATTCCACTGCTCTAGCGATAATTGAGGTATCTTTCATTAAAACAATGCATGAATTGATTAGGCTACTTCCCGCACTGTCACCAGCCAAAACTAATTTTTCACTATTTGATCCAAGTAGTTCGTGATTTTCACTTGCCCACTTAATAATCCCCATAGCATCATTAATTGCTGCTGGATAAGGATTTTCCGGTGCCAATCGATACTGCGGAAAAATAACGGTAGCTTGTGCCTGTTCAGCAATATACTTCATTTGCTTACCGAATTCTTCAATTTTGCCTGTCATAAAAGCTCCCCCATGGAAATAAACCAAAATAGGGTTAGCCTTATTAGAATGCTCAGCTTTAAAAACAAAAGTATCGACGTAATGGTCATGATCAACTTCTACTAGTTGCTCTTCTTCACTCACTTCGCTTGTTGTTAAATCATAAGTAATATTTTCAGGTCGGTTTCGATCAAAATTTAATGAAAATGGTTTAGAACCTATTCCTTCACTCATTTTTTTCTGAATAATTGTTTTGACATGTGGGTCAACGATATCTAACCTTGTTTCTCCCTTTTGACCTGGTACTGGTTTAACTAATTCTTCTACTCCGTTGATAACTTCAACTCTTGTATTTTTCTGTAGTTCAGTTATTAATTCTTCGGAATACTGCCTTTGTTCCATTTCTACTCTCCTTTTTGCACAAAAAAACCGAAAAAGCATACAATTATACATACTTTTTCGGTTTCGCCAGTTTCTAAACTGTTACGATCCAACTTGAATGTAAATTTATAGTAGCACATCTGTACTATTTTGGAAAGCGCTTCCCAGATTTTTTATAGTAAAGACTTAGCACCTAGCAGTATTAATAACACCCCAGTAGCCGGCTTCATATACTTTGTGATCTTTGTTTTTGCCAGTAATTGTGCCAATTTGGGCGCAATTATTGCTCCTACTAATGCACCAATCATTAATGGTAGTCCGGCTGCCCAATCTACTTGGCCTCCTGCAATATGGAACAGTGCACCTGTAGCGGTCATAAACACTAAAACATAGGTTGAAGTTGCCGTTGCCTGAAAGTCCTTTAAGCCAAGCAAAAACAGTCCAGCAATAATTACAGCTCCTCCGCTCATTCCTGCAACACCGACCATTAGTCCACCAAAAATCCCGAATAAACTTGCCTGCAATCTGGCATGGCCTTGCTTATGCATTGAATCCGAAGTCTTATTTTTCTTTTGGATGAGCATGTTGATGCCAAGTAAAATTAAGACTATGCCTATCAACCATTTGTACAAATTAGCAGGAATATATTTTGATAAGAGTGCACCAACTATTACAGCAGGAATTGCTACCAATAACATTTGATTGCCAATTTTAGTATTAATTTTTCCTTGACGATAATAGCTCCATGCGCCAATAATTAATGAAGGTAAAGCAGTCATTAATGAAGTTGCCGAGGCACTTGCAGCTTTTAAGCCAAATAAACCTGTTAATATTCCCAAATAAATTGCGGCACCACCCCCACCAAACAGGATAACAAGAGTGCCTATCACCAAACCGATTAGCAATAATAGAAAATTTTCATTATATTTGCCTTCTTAAATATTAAACACTAAAATATATTTACAATATGTAATTATAGTTTACACATTGTAACAGTCAAGTCTATTCGAGGTTAATAATGCCACGTCAAATTTTATCCAAACAAAAAATCATTGAAACTAGCGTTTCTTTAATCGAATCAGGTAGTGAACTAAGTTTTTCGCTAGTTGCCCAACAATTAGGTACACGCTCACAAGCACTTTATAGTTATTTCTCTAATCAACAAGAATTAAGCTATTGTGTCGTTGCTTGGGCTATCAACCAAGTAAGTCAGCAACTTCAACAAAAAATCTTTGGGCAAACAGGAATCAAGGGCATTATCGCTTTGGCTACAGAGTTCCGCTCACTTGCACTTAAGCATTTCAAACTAACTCAGCTAGTTCTAAAAATGCCTCGGACTAATGCTTATCCCGAAGTAACTGCAGCCTTTGAGCAGCTACGCTCTTTGATAAATCAACTATTGGCTACTGAATATTCAGAACCAAAGCAGCAGTTGCTTGCTAGTCGCTATCTTCGTGATTTAACTATCGGCGACATTGTAAATGTTGGAACTGGTTGGTTTGCGGATAAATCACTACCTGCTGATAAGAGTTTTCCAAAAATGTTAGAACTGGTTCTAAAGAACATTGCCAATTAAAAAGGTGCCGAGATTTGATATCTCGGCACCTTTTCTATTTTAATTAATCAATTGTTTGGACCCAGCCCTCTGGACCTTCTTGCTTTCCATATT
>NZ_PDKP01000033.1 GCF_002837055.1 Lactobacillus apis
GGTGCGCTAATGAAGTATAGATTAATGTTAGTAAAAATTGGTATCAAAAAAGGTTTAGCATCGAAATATGCTCTCTTGTTTTGGCTTTTTTCCGTACTAATATCCACCACTGTCCAGTATTTTTTATGGAAAGCAGTTCTGGTTGGTAAACCAAATCGTGAATTTCAAGAAACAATTAGTTATTTAGTGTTAATGCAAGTTTTAACAGTTTTGTTTCCTAAGACTAGCTATGAACTTAACGATAAAGTACGTTCCGGAGATATTGCAATCGATCTTCTTAAGCCACTATCTATTTCAACGCAATTACTATGGGAAGGAATAGGTTATTCACTAGTCAAATTTGCCATAATTGGTGTCGTTGATATGTTAATCTTTTTCTGGTTCTTGGATTTTAAAATTGCATTTAGCACTATATTGATGGTTTTCGTAACAGCTATTTTAGGTTATTTTTTATACTTTGAACTTGAGCTGGTACTCGGAACTTTTTCTTTTTATACCTACAGCATTTGGGGGATTACTACTTTTAAAGAAGCTATTTTGCTTGTACTGGCAGGAAATGCCTTTCCAGCTAATTTTTATCCCAGCTTGCTTAAAAAGATTGCTCAATATTTGCCCTTTCAATATTCATATGGCGCAATAGGGACATTGGCCCAGCATCCCGCCTGGAATTTATTTATTAAAATCGTCGTAATTCAGTTAATTTACATCGTTGCCTTTAACTTGTTGTTTAAGTTGCTTTTTAAGCATTCAGCTAACGCTACAGTTATTCAAGGAGGTTAATGATGCGATATTTAAAATTATTATTTACGTATTTCAAAGTAAATTTAAAATCATTAGCCGTTTACGATCTTGATTTTTATTTTGCGATTATTGGCATGATAGTCCAAAATGTCCTAAACATTGTTGCATTAAGGTTTATTTTTAACATTGTGCCGCGAATTAGTGGCTACAGTTTCAGCCAGTTGCTACTAACGTATGCATTAGCAACGTTATCCTTTTCAATATTCCGCTGCTTTTTCATTAATGCTTTAAATATTTCGGATTACATCCATAATGGTTCATTGGACACGATTTTGATTAAACCCGTCAATCCGCTATTTCAACTAGTTAATGAACGTGTAGATGAAGACTCTTGGGGCGATTTATTAGTTGCCTTGCTTCTGCTAATTGTGGTTGATGTGCAATTACATAATCCTTGGTATATCACGATTATGTTTATCTTTATTTCACTGTTTACGTCCTTAATTTTTTTGGCATTAGCAATCTTAGGTAATATTGTTTCACTTTTATCTAACGGTTTAGCTAATTTGGCTGAAACAACCTTTGACTTTTTTGATATGAGCAAATATCCCATGGCTATTTATTCGATGGGATTTAAAATAATTATGACTTTTATACTGCCAATTGGTTGGGTTGCATCAATTCCACAGGAAAGAATTGCCGTTAAGCACGAATGGATATGGCTATTGATAATTCCAGTTGTCTGCATGCTGTTCTTTGTGTTGATTTATCAACTCTGGCGCGTATTTCTGGAAAAATATCAGAGTACGGGCAGCTAGAGAAGACTATTATAAATATATTGCCAAAATGGTTAGCGGTACAAATGTGCTGCTAACTATTTTTATTGCTTTTGCTAAAAACTACAGTTTAGCCGATGGACAGTCAAAATAAATTTAGCTAAATATTGGCATAAAAAAGCCATACAACTGAAGAGCTGTATGGCTTTTTATCAATTATTCTTTTAATGTCTGTGCTTCTTGATGAATTACTTGCACACTATTAATTACAAATGGAAAGCCGATATATGGTAGCAATTGAATTACTGACCAAATTAGTTCACTTTCGCTGTTACCGGCCTTTAAACTCCCACGAGCATGGGCCTTGATTTGAAATTCAACGTTCATGGTAATTAGTGCTAATAGTTCATAGCGCTCACGGTCACGAACATCTAGGGCTTTTCGGTTATAAAAATCGTTGAAAAAGTGTTCCGTTAATGCGTGGGGGATGAAAGTGCCAGCATTATCTGGCAAATCTTTCAGCAGATTTTTAATTTCAGTGCCATATAATTGTGCTTGAACTCGTGCTCCATAGTTTTCATCTGCTTCACTTTCTACAGGTGTCAAAGTGATTTTACGTTCTTCAAATACGCTATTTACCTGCTCTAAAGCTTGTTTAACCTTCAGGGTACCAATTACAGGTGCTAATTGATAAAGCACCTCTAAAAGAACTTCAGGGGCAATATTAGCATCTAAAATGTTAGCCACCTGTTCTGGAACAGTTGTCATTATTCCTTGCGTAACACTAGCGATTAATGGAATGATAAAACGATCTTTCTGTAAGTGTTGAGCGCAGTTACTGTCCACGTCGTTAAGGTAGCTCTGGCTTAATTTTTGAAATTGCTCTTCTAGTTGATTATTCATGAAAATCTCCTGGTTAATACTATCTGCAATCTTTACAAATTTCTTCTTTTAATGATTTTAAGAACAGCTCAGCAACTGGCGATAAACTAACTTCTCGTTTCCAAATTACTCTAATCGTTTGTTGCAGACTAGGGCATAATTTTTTAAACGTAAGCCCTGAACTTTCTGAAGTATCAGCCAAGTTATCCAGGGTTAACATTAATGCCGAATGATTTTTGACCATTAACGTACCGTTGAAATTAAGGTTATAGTCACCAATAAAATTCACGTTATCGTAATAATTACCTAACCAGTTTTGAAAAAGGTGAGTTTGCAGGGCTTGCTGCGAGGTTAAGAGGGAGCGACCACACAAGTCTTTCGGTGTAATTGTTTCTTTAGCTGCTAGTATATCATCTCTTGGCATTAATACGCCCCAGGTATCTTTTTCAGATAAGGTTAAAGAGGCATAGCTGGGTAATGAAATGTCACCAATAATTACGCCAAAATCTGCAGTTCCGTTATTTAGTTTTCTTTCTGCGTAGCTGTAATCGCCGTTTAAGAGATGAATTTTAACGGTGGGATGATCTTTGATGATTTGGCTAATTACGTTCATAATTTTTTGCATCCCGATACTTTCACCTGCTGCAATTGTTAGGTCACCACTAATAAAAGATGTAGTTTCAAGATTTCTTTTTGTTCTAGAAGTTAACTCCAGTATTTCTTGTGCTTGTTCTAGTAAGTAATGGCCTGCAGGGGTTAGTGTTAAACGGCGCTTTTGCCGGTCAAATAATTTGACGCCGAGTTCTGCTTCTAAATCAGCTATTTGTCTGGAAAGTGCTGGTTGCGAAATTAAGACCTTTTTAGCCGCACGCGTCATGTTACCCTCTTGGGCAACAGCAACGAAATAATTTAAAACGCGTAGTTCCATATAACCTCCTGTTTAATGCATTTTGTTTATGTTGACTGATTGTTAATAAGTATTTCACTGAAGAAAAAGTTACAGCTAAAATTTGTATTATTGAGAAAAAATTCAATACGTACATAGGCCACTAATGTTATTTTGGTAGACGAGTAAAAAATCATAAAAAGCGCCTATAATAAGCACGATTATAGGTCACCTTTTTTTAATTGAATTAGTAAGGAAAATAAAATGAAAATATCAGAAGTTGCAGAAAAAGTCGATTTAACTCCAGTAACGCTAAGGTACTACGAAAAAATGGGTCTTATTCCAGAAGTAAAAAAGGAGCACGGTGTCAGAAACTATAGTGAAAATGATCTTAACTGGATCAGTTTTATCAAATGTATGCGGAATGTGGGCATTCCAGTAAAAGACTTACTGGAATATACCGAGTTACTGCAGCAG
>NZ_PDKP01000034.1 GCF_002837055.1 Lactobacillus apis
CATAAAGACTATTTCGTACAACAGCTTTATCATCGTTACGATCGATTGCCTTATCTATTCTGTGTGCAAAGTAGGTATTAGTAAAACGAGCCAAAATATCAAGTTGCACCATCAATAGACCAACTGGAATAGCAACACCAATACCATAGTTAATGCCTTTTCCTGAAATATGCGCAATTGCAGTACCTATGATTGCTCCAGTGGCATAATCAGGAATCGAAGCACCACCAAAAGTACCGACACCTAATATCATTAACTGCAATGTTGCTCCTACGGCCAAACCTAATTTCACATCACCAATAATTAGTCCTGCAATTAATCCAGCATTAACTGGGTTACCAAAACCGATACCAACTGTGATAATTTCATTGATTTGGAAGAAAGCAAACAAAGACAGCAAAATTATTTGAACTACACTCAATGAATTCATTATTATTTCTCCATCCGTTTATTTAATTCAGACATAAAGTCTTCTCTAGGGTCGTTCGGTACCATCTGGTGATAAAGCTTTACTCCCCGAGCATCAAGTTCCTTAAAAGCCTTTATTTCTTCGTCATTAACTCCCACACTCTTGAATAGTTGCAGTCTGCCCTCACCACTTGGCAAATTACCAACATTAACTTCTTTAATCGGTACTCCTGCTTCGACCATTTCAACCAGAGCCTCTGGTTCACGAGTA
The DNA here is from genome assembly GCF_002837055.1 of Lactobacillus apis. Taxonomy (GTDB): domain Bacteria; phylum Bacillota; class Bacilli; order Lactobacillales; family Lactobacillaceae; genus Lactobacillus; species Lactobacillus apis. The sequence goes on from NZ_PDKP01000034.1 coordinate 680, forward strand.
ATAATAAATATTTTTTGGTCCGCATAGCGTCCTTGAACAATATTGTTACTTGCACGATCTGGTGGCAAAATACTTAAAGCTGCTTGAGTGGGACGAGCTAATTTTAAAGCTGTTTTTTCCAAGTCATCTTTAGATACTTTGTCGCCAACGACCATTAAGCGCTCTGCACCTAATTGCCCAGTCCATACACGAGCCACCTGACCATGAATCAAACGGCTATCAACTCTCACATTAACCAATTGCACGATTTTTCACCCCTTTTGTTAACGCTTACATTAATTTACAACAAAATTATAGTTTATATATTTTGTTTTGTAAACATATTTTTTTTTACTAAACAAGATTGACATTGAATTGCTTTATTAATAAGCTAATCTTAAATATCTATTATTAAAGAAAGTGTAACGGTATGATTACAGTTCAACGATCAAAAAGTAATATTTCAATGGGCAAGCCTACAACTGTAATAGTTAATGGTTTAAAAGTAGGAAGTATTGCAGCTGGCTATGCTTTAAAATTAAATTTAAAAAAAGGGGACACGCTACAACTGGCTCAAGACGGACTAAATCGCTCAGCAAAAATGATTATTAATAATACTGACGCTCATTATAAAGTTATTCCGAACCCAAAGTCTGCACTCTTAATAGCTTTCATGATTGCTGCTTTATTATTAATTCCGCCTATGATTAAAAGCTATGTACCTTTTTCACAAAATGCTTCAGCAGCTATTATCTTTTTAGTATTTTTACTTATTGAATTAATTTTTAATTTCCGGAGTGGTCTGGTTATTGAAGAAATTAAATAAAGATGCTACCCCAAAATTCAGTTAATGATTTTATAGACAGACAAAAACAGCCAAGTAATAACTTGGCTGTTTTTCATGATCTTGTTTATTAATTAACTTGATTCAAAGCTTTGTGGTCACATAAATAAGAAATAAGGTTTCTAGATGCTTCTTTAGCTGTCTCCGTTCTAGCCTCTAAAGTTCCAGTACCTGCATGAGGAGCTAAAATCACATTGTCTAATTCACATAAAGCTTGCGGCACATGTGGTTCAGTTTCATAAACATCTAGTCCGGCTCCAGCTATCTCTCCATTTTTTAGCGCTGATATCAAATCATTTTGGTTAATTAATTGTCCACGAGCTGCATTAATAATATAAGCAGTCTTTTTCATTTGCTTAAACGTTTTCGAATTAAAGACGCCAGTTGTTGAAGGTAAAGCTGGCGCATGGAGTGTAATAACATCTGATGTTTTAACTAGCGTATCAAAGTCGACGTAACTAACATGCTCCGCTTTTTCAACCTCAGACGCTAATTGATGTCTGTTATGATAAATAACTTTCATCCCAAATACCTGAGCATATTTAGCAACTTCAGAACCAATTCGTCCCATACCATAAATACCAAGTGCTTTTCCTTGAAGTCCTGTTCCCATATTTTCTGGTTTAGAAACATTGACCCATTTTCCTTGACGAATATTTTTATCATAAAAATGCAATCGCCTTACAGTTGCTAATAATAGGGCAAACGTCATTTCAGCAGTAGGAACCAGAACGCTCTTAGGGCAATTCGCAACAACAATTCCCTTTTGCTTAGCATAATCAATATCAATGTGGTCATATCCTACACCACTAGCTGTAATGATTTTTAGGTTAGTTCCCGCATCTATTAGCTCTCGGTCACCTTTCATCCCAATGAGTATTAAACCTTCGTATTCAGATAAATGTGCTAAAACCCATTTTCTAGTCTCATGTTCAGGCGCATGAACCACTTCAAAATTTTCTTTTAATTCTGTTAATCCTGCTTCTGGAATAATGCCAGTCACCAAAATTTTTGCTTTATTCATCTTTATTATCCCTTTTAATAGCTAAAAATTATTAATAACTATTATTATAGCAATTACAATGTTTTGTGAAGCAATAGATCTTGCTATAGCCGATTTTAGCCTTACCAAGCTTGGCTTATAACCTTCATATATTGTGATGACACCCCCTTAGCCAAAATATAATTAACAGTAGTTAAGAACTTGAAAAATGCAAAAGGACCAATTCCTGCAATAAAGCTGGAATTAGTCCTTCAATAAAATTTGTTACTTATCAACCCGCAGTGCACGCGACAATCGTTCAAGTAGATAAACAACTGGAACTTGTGATGTTAAGTTGATTGTTTCACCGATTATTTTGAATTCTAAGTGATACGCAAAGTTCAAATCCGATAAGCCTGCAATGGTATTATCTTCATTATTAGTGATGCTGACAATTGTCGCACCTTCTTGCTTAAAACTTTTTACTTGGTCAATTGTTGGTTGACCCTCACCGCTGACTGATAAAACTATTACAGTCTTGTTTTTAAAACGATCGCGGCTTAATTCAACCGGGTAGTATGGATCATCAATCGAAAATGCGTTACGCCCATTATTAACAAATTGACGCGCACCATAATCACACAAGTCACCAGATGAACCAATTCCAAAAAAGACGAAATCTGTCGTTTTTCTAGCAATTTCTTGAAAAGTAACAATTTTTTGATCGTAATCTGCTAAAAAAGCTTGCGAAAAGTAATATTGTGCCTGATAAGTGATATCATCAACCACTTTATTTCTGTTCAGCTCTTCTTTAATTTCGTT
>NZ_PDKP01000035.1 GCF_002837055.1 Lactobacillus apis
GACCATTTGCTGCTGTAGGTGACACCTTATTAGGTACCGTTCAATCCACTATTTTTGGTGCGATTGCATCATATATGGCTCTTAAAGGTAACCCGTTTGGCGCTATTTTATGGATGGTTGCATTAGGTATTATCTACATTTGGTCTTATACTTGGATGCCATTTGCCTATAAACAAGGGGTCAACCTAGTTACTTCAATGAGTTCTAAGCTTAACGCATTGACTGACTCAGCAACCCTGCTAGGAGTGACGGTTGTAGGAGCTTTGATTCCAACTGTTATTACTTTAAAAATCCCGTTAATCTTTAGAGCTGGAAAAGTTTCAATGAAGTTGCAGGATATTTTTAATCAGATAATGCCATCATTGTTGCCAGTTTTACTAGTTGCCTTTATTTATTGGCTGCTAGATCGTAAACATATGAACTCTACTAGAGCAACTTGGTTTGTTTTAGTATTGGCTATTATTTTATTCAATTTAAAAATTGTTGCATAAAACATAGAAATTTAAATATAGTCAGATTATCTGCTGAAAAAAGCCTGTTGCAAAAATAAGCAGGTAAATTGAGAAAACGCGGATGGATTGACAATAATGATACAACCGTATTTTCTTTGATTTACAAAAGAATATTTGATAGCATAATTGCAAAAAATGCTGTAATAGCAGATTATGTTTAGATTATCAGGTTCTAAAGTTTATATTTTTAAAACAAATTTTAATAGCACCTGTATAATAACCAAATATGAAAGATGAGAAGATAAAATAAAATGGCTAATATCAGACAGGTAGCTCAATTGGCAGGTGTTTCGGCTGGTACAGTTTCACGAATCTTAAATAATGACACTTCCCTAAGTGTAACTGATCAAACGCGTATAAAAGTTTTGGCGGCTACTAAAAAGTTGAATTATCATACAAAAAATAAAAGTAAAAAGAGTCCTGTCATTGGCGTGCTGACAACTATGAATTTAGACCAAGTAGCAGAATATACATATTATCAGCAAATAAAGCAGGGGATTATTGAAGAACTTAAAAAAGAGAAAATGACGTTAAGTTCGATCTACTATTTGAATAAATCTTTGGACAGTTCATTTTGGGACAGATTATATTATTGGGACGGCGTAATTGTTATTGGTAGTTTATCCGAATCAGCCATTACTGAATTAAAAAAATTGAACTCTAATATTGTAATTATTGAGGCAAGATATAAAAGTAATTCAGTAAAACTAGTTAATGCTAATTTAACTGCTGGGGTAAAAGAAGCTTTAGCACAGCTTGAAAAGTTTGCTCAAACTAATATCGTATATGTTGGCGGTCCGCGTTATATGACTAACTTGCAAGGAGAAAAAACTCAGGCAAAAGGTGAAGTTCGTTTAAATTGTTACCGAGAGTGGATGAAGCTGCATGATCAGGATGAATGCTCAATCAGTACTTCTGGTTGGAGTATTGAAGATGGGGTTCAAGCTGGCAAACAAATTGTCCAATTACCTATTTTTCCTAAGGGAATTTTGGCTGGAAATGACCAAATAGCAATCGGAATAATGAGAGAATTGTACACAAAAGGCTTTCGTGCTCCTGAAGATTACCATATTATTGGATTCGATAATATTCAAATGTCCAAATATTATATTCCAAGATTATCATCAGTTTCAGTTCCGGAAAAGGACCTAGGTACAACTGCTGTCCATTTAATTAGAGAAGATATATTAGAGAATAAGTCGCGTGCTGCTACTACGCTACTGGAAGTTGAACTAATTTTGCGAGAAAGTACTGGTAATTAGTTTGGGAGGAAAAAATGGAAAATTATTATCCTGAGCAGTTAAGTGGAGATCAAACGAAGATTTTACTCACAAATCCTGATCGTGGTTTTCGCTTTGAAGTTTATTTGGATGTAAAAACGGGTAAAAGCATATATGAATATGCGGAGGAAGATGCTATTTCCGCGTTAAAAAGAGAAGCATCACTGTATACAGATGATCAGCCACAAATAGTACAAGTCTATTTTTACTTAACAGGTTACCAGCATGCCCCTTTAGATGCACAAGCTTTTGACCACATGAGTGCATTTTTTGAGGAGCTGGCTAAATTAAATTTAAAAGCATTACTTCGTTTTGCTTATATTTCTGAAGATAAAAGACCTTATAGACAGGCTCCTAGTTTGCAGAGAATACAGCAACATTTGGAGCAATTATCTGGCTGGCTCCNNNCTCCAGGAACATCGCCAGCAAATTCATGCTTTGCAGGCAGGCATTATTGGACCTTGGGGGGAATGGTCTGCCCATGCTCGAGAAACAACTGATGAATCAGCAATTCTGCATAGTTTGCTGTTAAATTCTCCTCAGGATCTAACTGTACAGGTACGTTACTTAAATATAAAAAATCGCAATATAGGTGCTGCTGAAAAAGAGAATGAACAACGAATTGGTTTTCATGATGACTTTTTAATTGGCATTGGACATGAGTGGAACACAGCGGGTAAAAATTATGATTCAAATGAGTATCAACAATTAATAAGAGATTCAAAAAAAACAATTGTTGATGGCGAAAGTATCTGGCTATTTGCCAATCCTATGTATTTAAAAACAAAATACGTAGATCCTGAATTGACCACACAAAGAATGGTTGAAAATCATTTTACTACCTTAAGTATTGCACATAATTACCATGAGATAAAAACTAATTCATATTATAATGTGACTTTAGAAAATGAATTAAAAAGAACTGGCAAACCCGAGGGTCTAAAATTTCCTCAAATGGGCTCATTTGAATATTGGAAACATGTCCCTGTTACGCCAGATTTACTAGATAAAAAGAACTGGCCTTATCAAAAATCATGGTTTTTGAACCAAAAGAATCAGACAATTGAACGTAATTATTTTGAATATTTACGTGATTATTTAGGCTACCGTTTAGAAATTAAACAAATAAGTTATAACTCCACTTTAAATGCTGCCGTTTATCTCACACTGAAGAATACCGGTTTTGCCGCTCCTCTGGCTTTGCAGCAAATAGAGTTATTTGCTGCAGATCAACAACAGAATATTATTGGTAAAGCTTTCGTGGAAAAAAGTGCTTTACAAACTAACCGAGAAGTAACTACAGTTATTCCATTGACTAAATCTGAACAGCCTGACAAAGTCGGCGTTAAGTT
>NZ_PDKP01000036.1 GCF_002837055.1 Lactobacillus apis
GTCAATGATACCTGAAATTGCGTTGGCACCATGAATACCGAAGAACCAAAGCGTACATACAACTAGCTCAATAACAATTGCACCACCTAAACTATTGGTTACCTTGCTCATTGGGTCCTGTAGGAAGAAAGTAATTACGTTTGGGATGCTCTTCATAGGCGTTGCTTCAACACCAATTCTAATTAGCCAAACTACAAATAAGGAAATTGCACCTGGAACCAGAGCCGCAAATGAATTGCTTACAGCTGGTGGCACTGTATCTGGCATCTTAAAGACCAAATTCTTGTGCATTAACCAAACATACAAATCAGTTACAAACAAACCAACTAGTAGGGCTGTGAAAAGACCAGATGAATCAAACTGTTTTAACGGAATTAATAGTCCGCCGTCTTTTCCAATTTGCATTGGAATCGTTAAGATAAATGCACTTATTGCAACAATCATTGCTGAGAATGCATCAATATTTTGGTAACTTTTCGCCAAACTATAGGAAATACCAGCTACGGCTATTAAACCCATAATATTAAACGAGGCATTTGTCACATATTGCACAACAGTTGACCAATTAGGGCCAAAAATATGGGCCATAAAGTCTAAATAGCCCTTTACTGGAAACTGACCAATAATCATAAAGATTGAACCAATGATAATCATTGGCACAGCTGCAGTCATTCCGTCTCTTAATGCAACCATGTGCCTAGCACTTGATATTTTATTAAAAAGTGGAATTAGCTTCTCGTTGAGAAAGTTATTCTCTTTTTTCTCCGACATTTTATTCACTCCTACTGTTTATTTATAATTGCACCAATTTGCAATCGCTTACAGATAAATATTAGCATTTTGTTTCAAAAAGTCAATATTTTTATGAAACATGTTTCATTTTTAACATTAAAAAAACTGACAGCTCGAACAAGGTGCTAAACTGACAGACATAATAATATTGTTTTTTGCAAAATGAAAAATTATTGGATTACTCATCTAAAAGTCTACCTAAGAGTTTTTGTACGGAACAGGGGCAAAAATGTGTTCCGTAGCGTGTGCATAATTCTGTTTTAGGCAAAAAAATTAACCTTAATTTATCTGCCTAAAATACTGATAAATCAAGGTTAATTACTTTAAATGCTTCTTCTAAATGCTGACTAGAGGATTCGAACCTCCGACCTCATCATTACTAGTGACGTGCTCTGCCAACTGAGCTAAGTCAGCATTGTCAACTCGACAACGATATTTATTAAAACATATTAGCTTGGTTTGCGCAAGTACTTTTTACGATTTTCTATACCTTACCACATTCTTCTTGCTCAGTAGTAACAGAATGTAAGATATCATGCAAAATTTTGGCAAGAAAAAAGCGCAGAAAGCAAAAATCGCTTGTTGCAATAGTTGCTTCTGCACTAATTAATCTTATTGATGAGTTTGGCGCTCAATGATTCGCCTAATACACCTTCATGACTAGTGCTATGCCAATCCCTATAAAAGCTAAAGCTAAAACCACTCCGCTCCATAGAGCCAATGGTAGAAAGGTAGAAGTATTTTTATTTCCTCGCTGCTTAGTATCCTTAAAAGCCTTATAAACAGCATATATTTCCCAAATCCCAAGCAGGATTCCTACAACACCTGTAAGTTGTTCCATCATCTTATTTTCTCCGTTATAATTATTAGTAACTGACAATCTCAATCCAACTATAGGATCAAATTCTTTATACTTTCAGTATTACTAAATGTTGCTAATAGTTATAGCACATAAAGAGTAAAAGTAAATATTTTTCAATAAATATCTCAAACTTAATTTTCTATACTTTACCAAAAAATACCTCTCTTTTAACACTTTTTAAGTGTATAATATTAACTATTGTTTTTTCAAAGGAGTGAGATAATGGTAGATATATCACCGATTAGTGCTCAACTACCTTGGATATTACGCCTAGTAATAGCTTCCTTATGTGGTGCTTTAATCGGCTACGAACGAGCAATTCAGAGAAAAAGCGCGGGGGTTAGAACCCACATTGTAGTAGCTTTTTCTTCTGCGTTATTTATGATTCTTTCTAAATATGGGTTTGCTGACTTGATGAAAATTTCCGGGATGGAATATGATGCTTCTCGTATAGCTGCACAAATAGTTTCCGGTATTTCATTTATTGGTGCAGGAACTATTTTAGTTAAGAAAAGTCAGATTTCCGGTTTGACAACAGCTGCCGGTGTTTGGGCAACAGCTGCAATCGGCATGGCTATTGGCTCTGGGTTATACTTTTTAGGCATTATTGCTACCGCGATTCTCTTCATAGTTCAAATGATTTTTCATGATGATACTATAATTAATAAAATCATCATGCATATTCGCTTCAACATTCAAATCGAAGCGGTCAACAAACACGGCATTTTGAAGACAATCGAAAAAGAATTATCGGCCAATCATGTTGAAAATGTGTCAGTTAAAATTTTATACGTTAGCGACGAAAAAATAATTTTCTTCGTTGATGGCATTATCAATAATAATATTGATGAAAATAACATTATTATGGCATTACGCAAATATCCTGACATTAAACGCATTAGCTACACTAGCTTAGGCAAGTAATGTCTTAAAAAATAAGTAGTAGCGCTTGCTGGCTGCTTATTTTTTTGTACTAAAAAAATAAATCAACTACAATAATACTTAATTACAAATTTCAAGTTCTAGAAAGG
>NZ_PDKP01000037.1 GCF_002837055.1 Lactobacillus apis
GACCGAAGTAGAAATGTACTCTAGTGCAATAAATGGTGTTGGCAATACAGTTGGTCAAATCTCAATTGCTTTTCTGGCGGGTGTTTTGTTTTTTGCTGGGTATATCAAAATTGGTGCAGTGCTGTCGTCTACAGCCTTTGCATACAATGTTTTTTCTGCAGTTATGGCCATCACGGCTGCTACAGTCAAAATTAGATCCACGCAGAGCGTCAATCATCAGACTAAGCAATTGACCGAAAAAGTGCAGAGCAAACCCGTTTCAAACAGTTCGATTAATAAAATTGAAATCCACGATTTGGTGCTGAAATATGGGTCAAAAAAGGAGCTTCAATATCCTGACTTTGCTATCAACAAGGGTGAAAAAGTTTTGCTAACCGGTGATAGCGGCACTGGTAAATCCAGCTTGTTTAAAGCAATTTTAGGTGAAATTAAACCGTATCACGGTGAAATTATTTTTAAAACGGAAGAGGGCAAGCAATTTTCACCTGCTCCAAATGAAATTGGCTATTTAGCACAAGATCCCAAAGTATTTCCTGGTACGATTGCTGACAATATTACGATGTTCAAAAAGCAACTTTTAGATCAGGTACCCGATGTTCTTAACAAAGTTCAACTAACATCAGATGTGGCCCGTTTTCCGTTAGGGATTGATACTGAAGTTGACTTAGATCAAGGCAACCTGTCTGGTGGTCAACGACAAAAAATTATTTTGGCAAGGGAAGAAATCTTTAAAAATGACATTGTTCTGTTAGATGAGGCTTCGAGTGCAATTGATAGTGCTGCTACAGAGAAAATCATGCACGAGCTGACTACTTCTGACAAAACGATTGTAGTAATTGCTCATAATTTGAACGATAAAGTTAAGGCAATGTTTGATAAAGAAATTAAATTAGTAAGCAACAAAGAGGAAAAAGATGAACTTTAAAACATTTTATCGGACGAATCGCTTACGGATGTGGGTAATTGCCTTTTCAAGTCTAATGCAGCCCTTTGTCTTAATTGCTGCTGCTTACCTTAATATGTTGGAAATTAACACTTTACGAGACCATAACAAAAAGGCTTGGCTAATAATCGTGCTTGCCTCATTACTGGGCTACCTGCTCTCCAACTTTTTTGATATGGTGTCCAACTATCTACTAGCTACTCATATTAGGGAATTTAATCAGCAATTAAGGGGCAAGATTCTTAGACATCTTTATGATGAAAAAAGAACGTATCAAGTCGCTGAAGTTGAGAATAAACTGACAAATGATTTGAACATGGTAAATGATCAGTACTTTAACTTGCTACCAACTATGTGTAATTTTCTTGGCTATATTATTTTTTCCGTAATTGCATTGTTGACGATTAATTGGACGCTGTTAGTGATAACCCTACTAACAGTCTTATGCTCAATATTTTTGCCTAAACTAATTGATAAGCCAATTCAAAAGGCAATGGAGAATGTGTCGCTTAAAAATAGTCAATATTTAGATTTGATTGAAAAATGGCTCAGTGGAATTACCGAATTGCAACGTTATGCAGCGGGCGAACACTTAATGAAGGTGATGCATGTAGGTGCAAAAAAGTTGGAGGATGCAAAACTAAACCAAACTGCGAAACAACAAGTTTTATCAATTATTACTGGTAGTATTTCACAAATAATGATTTTTGCCTTATTTGTATGGACAGGGGTGCTAATTAAAGGGCATATGGCTCCTTTCGGTGCGATTGCCGTCATCGGTAATTTTAGTACTTATATGTCTACAGGGATTGAATATTTGCCATTTTATCTAGGCTTAATTAAGGGTACTAGTTCATTGAGAGACAAGATTACCGCGGAAACTTTACCTGTAAGAGAGCATAGTGAAACTGAAGTTCATGAAAGTCCCTATGCCTTCAGGACAAAGGACTTAGCAGTGAAATTTCAAAATGGTGAAGCCCTAAAATTTCCAGATATTGAGGTCAAGTATGGTGAGAAGGTTTTACTTACTGGTGATAGTGGAGCAGGTAAATCAACCTTATTTAAATTGATTCTAAACTTTCTTGCGCCTAGCTCTGGGCAACTTGAGTTTATGAATCAAGCAGGTGAAATTATTGAACCTGATCTTACTAAGATTGGTTATATTGCACAGGATCCTATTTTGTTCCCAAGCACTGTTAAAAGTAATATTACAATGTTTAACGATCAGCTGAATGGTTTGGCTGAAATAGTAGGTCAAAATATGGGTCTCACTGATACATCATCTTTTGCACAAGGTCTTAATACTGAAATTAATCTACAAAAGCTGAATATTTCCGGTGGTCAAAGACAAAAAATCATTTTGGCACGTGCACAGGTTCATGATAGTAATATTTTATTAATTGACGAGGGAACCAGCGCGATTGATCAAACAGCAACATTGGAGATCTTGCAACAACTATTGCAGAAGCCTAATACCGTTATTTTCATTGCACATAACTTCAATGAACGCATGAATAGCATGTTTGATCGAGAAATTCATTTGAGTAAATAAAAATAGTTCCAAAAAGTATTAACTTGATGGAACTATTTTTTGTTACTTTAAGGTAAACAGTGCAAGGTT
>NZ_PDKP01000038.1 GCF_002837055.1 Lactobacillus apis
AACACTGATCCTTCAAGAATCAAGCCATACCCTGTAACTGCAGAAAATCAAATGAAAGAAAGTGCAGCTGATGCAGTTTCAGGTGCTTCACACCATTAATAATTAAATAAGATTATCAAGGAGCTTTGTCTATATTGGGTAAATCGATATGCGACAAGGCTTTTTTTTGCGATAAAATATGATAAATGAGAAAATAACTCAAATATATCGTTGTATTCTAATTTTCATATTATTATAATTGCAATAACTATACTAACCTCGGAGGGCAGGAATAATGAAAAAAGCGTGGAAATGGCTTGAAGCGCTTTTGGTAGCAATGATGATGTTGGCGTTAGTGCCACAAACTGTCAATGCTGCCGAAAGTACGCAAGCCCCAAAAGTAACGGATAATTATTTGAAAAAGGTCAAGGAAAAGGGCGAGTTGGTTATGGGAACGAGCCCTGATTTTCCTCCTTATGAATTTGTCCAAAATGTGAATGGCAAATCCAAAGTAATGGGTATGGATATCGAAGTTGGCTGCAAAATTGCCCGAGACATGGGGGTTAAGCTAGTCATTAAAACGATGGACTTTGATTCATTATTGGTTGCACTTGAGACGGGTAAGATTGATATGGTCATTTCTGGAATGACCGCAACCCCGAAGCGGGCGCAAAGTGTTGACTTTAGTCAAACTTACTATAAAAGTGGACAGGATCTAATCATCAGAAAGTCCGACAAAGGTAAATTCCATGATTATCGGTCTTTTAGTGGCAAAGCGATTGGTGCACAAACTGGTAGTATGCAAGCCACACTGCTTAAGGAACAAGCCAAAAAGTCTAAAATCAAAACAATGGATAAGACCAACGATCTTATTTTAGGCCTGAAAACTAACAAGTTTGATGCAGTCTTAGTTGATACTGCATCTGCTGCTGCTTTTGCGAAAAATACAGATGGCATAACATCAATACCTTCTGGACTTAAAATACCTTCTCAAGGTAGTGCTGTAGCTTTTCATAAAGGCGCTAAAAGTTTAGTTAAGTCTGCTAATAAATCAATCGATGAAATTAAAAAGAAGAAATTAGTAACTAAAGTATATTTACCTAATGTTGGTAAATATATTGCTAAAGGCAAAACTAAAAAAGAGGTTAAGGCTTCTAACTCGATGTGGGCCTACAAGGACTTCTTTATTGCTGGTGTTGGCTATACGCTATTTATCTCGGCAATTTCAGTTTTCTTCGGCTTTCTTTTAGGAGCAATCCTAGCCTTAATGCGCTTAAGTCACAATAAAATTGCGCACTCAATTGCTACAGCATATATTGAATTCATTCGTGGCACACCATTAATGGTGCAATTATTATTCATTTACTTTGGCTTAGGCTTAGTTATTAATATACCTGCACTTTTATCAGGAATTATTGCGGTCTCACTGAACTCGGCGGCCTACGTTGCTGAAGTAATTCGGTCGGGAATTAGCTCAATTTCAGTTGGGCAAACTGAAGCTTCTCGCTCATTGGGACTGTCTAAGACTGCTACAATGCGCTATGTCATCATGCCGCAAGCAATGAAGAATATTTGGCCAGCACTTGGTAATGAATTTGTTTCCCTAATTAAGGAAAGTTCCATTGTATCGGTTATCGGTGTGAAGGATCTGATTTACCAATCAAGAATTGTCCAAGCCGATACTTACCGTGGAGTCATGCCATTAGTAATCACTATGATTTTGTACTTCATCATAACCTTTGGCTTGTCTAGCTTAATGAAAGTTTTTGAAAGGAAAATGAATCATGACTAAAAATGCGCCAGTGCTGAAAGTTGAACACTTGAAGAAAACTTTTGGCAAAAATGAAGTTTTAAAAGACATTAATGCAGAAGTTAAAGATGGCCAGGTTATTTGTTTAGTCGGACCATCAGGAGCTGGTAAGAGTACTTTTTTGCGCTGCCTTAACTTATTGGATCAACCAACTGCAGGCAAAGTGCTGTTTGAAGATAAAGAATTAACTGCTTTGAGCGAAAAACAGCTTGATACTTTGCGTGAAAAAATGGGCATGGTGTTCCAACAATTCAACTTATTTCCACATATGAACATTATTGAAAATATTAAGCTGGCACCAATGAAAGTTAAAAACGCTAGTGATGAGGAAGCAACTGCTAAAGCTGTTGAACTTTTAAAACAAGTTGGGCTAGAAGAAAAAGCGATGGCTTTTCCAGCTAATTTATCTGGTGGACAACAACAACGTGTAGCGATTGCGCGTGCATTAGCAATGGATCCTGAAGTAATGCTTTTTGATGAGCCAACCTCAGCATTAGATCCTGAAATGGTCGGGGAAGTACTTAAGGTTATGCAGGATTTGGCTCAAAAAGGAATGACAATGGTTGTTGTTACCCATGAAATGGGCTTTGCCAAAAACGTTGCAGATGAAGTATGGTTTATGGCAGATGGCTATATTCAAGAAAAAGCAACGCCACAAGAGTTCTTTGAGCACCCAAAGACTGAACGTGCGCAAGACTTT
>NZ_PDKP01000039.1 GCF_002837055.1 Lactobacillus apis
TTGTAAGCAGAATCCGAACTAGTTGCCAAAATCTGATTTAGAGACACAAACTTCATCTGCAATCGTTTGACCTGCGGTTCTTTGCTTGTCTTTTTTAATAACTCACTAGTTTGAGGGGTGTCTTCAATCTTAATTGGACTTGTCTTATCTGTATTACTTAGGGCTATTGATTGCCAGAAAGTCAAATTATGGTCCTCAACAACCTCAATAATTGGATTGGTAAAACTCTTTTTTAGTCGAACATTATAAGTGATTGGCTGTACATCTTCATGGTAATACTTAATCTTTATCTTAAGTTGTTGAGGGTTTATTTTGCCCTGTTGAGCACTGCTTAGATTGTTATAGCTGTAATTTTGAAGAAAATATTTTATTTCTTGCGGATGTTTTTGATACTTAGAAGGAACAAGAAAAGCATGCTGAGTTGTATCTAAATATCTTTTTAATTCTGGCAATTTTGCTCTAATAAAGTTGCGGTTGACTGACATCAAATCGTATTTTTGTTCCGGTTTCTTATTTGCTTCATTTTTTGGTAAAACATTTTTGGTTGAGTAAGAACCACTTTCTACATAATAAACGCCCTTGTTCTGAGCCATTTTACTAAACCAAGCAGCCATCGTTTTAGTTGTCTCTTTTTCATCAGTAATAAATACCGGGCCAACACTATTAACAGTTTTAAGTTTGCCTTCTTTAGCCCATTCCTGTTGTAACTGGTAGCTTGCCACAGCTTCGCTAATCTCCGTTGACATATTAATCAACAAGAATGTTGAAACAACGGTCATCAAGATTTTTATTATCAAGGCAAGACTGATACCGTAACCAAAATGAAACTTTCCTTTTAATAAATCCCCGATAGATATACGTTTAATTATTAAATAAGTAACAGAATTAGCTAATAAATACAGGAATAAAATTAGTGCTTGCACTAGAATACATGTCAAAATAAAGCCATTTGGTCGGTATGAAAAAATCAGAAGAGTTGTAAGATTAATAATGATTGATGTTACAACAATCATTATTATCCCCTGCTTGATCATTGCTAGAAAAATGTCCTTGTTTTTCCAGCCATTCAATTTTTTAATCCCAATTGAACTTGATTGTGAAATCGGGTAATAAACGTTAACTAGAATAAAGACTAGACTTGCTAGAACAAAAATGAAACTTAAAACCCAGATTTCCCTTGTAAAATATACTTGTTTTCGTCCTATTGTTTGTTTTAGGAGTTGATCACGTGAAACTCCGTAAAATTGAGAGAATTGCTTAAGAAGTTCTTTTCGATTAGATTTTCCCGGAATAATCGTGTAGACTCCATCGACTGTTTTTTTGTTCTTAAAGTATCGTGTCATACTTTGTAAGACAATCTTGTTACCCTTAACAAAAACAGGAATTTTCCCTTTTTGCTTGGCACTGTTGGTTTTGAAACTTGCATAGAAGTCTTGATCATTTTGTAAATCAACTTTATCTAATCGAAAAGAAGCAGCTGGAAAGGAAGTAGGACTAGCAATCACTGATTTTTCAACTACATTATTTTGTTCCCTGGTAGTCAAAATAACAGATATATCGTACTTCCGAGAAAGTTCTTTAAAAAAGCTAATCTGACTGTCAGGATTAACTGAACTATCTTGCAAGTATATTTGAAAAGAATCACTTGTTTCTCCCATTTTAGCTATCTGGTCATAATCACGTGATTGATAGAAATTAATAACCATCATGTAAGTTAAAATGTTAACAATAGCTAGACAGGCAAGAACTATTTTTTTCATAAGGATCTCCATAAAAAATAAGCATAGCTGACAGGTAATCAACTACGCTTACAATTACTTAGATAGAACGTTAATATACATCCCAGTAATAAGATTAACCCTGTGGCTGATACCTTGATGTACTATGTACGTGCTGCATTATCACATGATGATAGCTTATACGACAGTACTTAAAGTTCATTTTATCGTATGCTTTCTTTTTTACTAATATATTTTTTATTATTAATTAATTTTTAAATTATAAAAAGTCTCCAAAACACTAAGTTTCTGCGACTTTTCTCTTTTTAAGCATTAAAAAACCCTTTAGCCAGAACTTAATCCGGCTAAAGGGTTCAAAACTATTTATTTTAGTCTTCAGTAACGAATGGCAACAAGCCCATAATGCGAGCTCTTTCGATTGCCTTAGCTACCTTACGTTGGTTCTTAGCGCTGGTGCCAGTGACACGACGTGGTAAGATTTTACCTCTTTCAGAGATAAAACGTTTCAACAGATCAACGTCCTTGTAGTCAACGTAATCAATATGGTTGGCTGCGATAAAGTCAACCTTACGACGACGGTGGCCGCCACCTCTTCTTTGTTGAGCCATATCCTCGATCCTTTCTTAGAAATTAGAATGGAAGATCATCATCAGAGATATCAATTGTATCACCCGAACCAGC
>NZ_PDKP01000004.1 GCF_002837055.1 Lactobacillus apis
GTTGTTAGAACGGCGGTATTTTTCAAGCACATATTTATCTAAAGTGCCGTCAGCACGTCTAATTCTAACTGTATTGGCATCAACGTACTCAACAGTACCTGCTGCCTTAGCAACAATTGCAGCACCAGAGTCATGCGCAGCACGGTATTCCATACCAGTACCGACAAGACAACTGTGTGGATCAATCAATGGGGCAGCCTGACGTTGCTGGTTAGCACCCATCAATGCACGGTTAGAGTCATCGTTTTCAAGGAAAGGAATACATGCAGACGCAACCGAAACAACTTGCTTAGGAATAACGTCCATGTAGTCAATCTTATCAGGACTAACTTCGACGTTGTCTTCCTTATGACGTGCCAAAATTAAATCGTCCTTGAAAGAACCATCTGGATTTAATTTAGTGTTTGCACCGGCAATAATGAAGTTATCTTCTACATCAGCTGTTAAGTAGTCAATCTTATCAGTAACTTTATGCGTCTTCCATGAAACACGACGATATGGTGTTTCAATGAAACCATATTTGTTAATAACTGCGTATGATGCAAGAGAGTTAATTAACCCGATGTTTGGTCCTTCAGGAGTTTCAATCGGGCAAAGACGACCGTATTGGGTATAGTGAACGTCACGAACTTCATATCCAGCACGGTCACGAGTTAAACCACCAGGCCCTAAAGCAGACATACGACGCTTGTGCGTTAATTCGCCAAGCGGGTTATGTTGGTCCATGAACTGTGAAAGTTGTGATGAACCAAAGAATTCTTTGATGCTGGCAACAATAGGTCTAATGTTGATTAATTGTTGTGGTGTAACAGTTGAAGGATCCTGAATTGACATTCTTTCACGAACAACACGTTCCATTCTTGCCAAACCAATTCTAAATTGATTTTGTAACAATTCACCAACACGACGAATACGACGGTTACCTAAGTGATCGATGTCATCAGTGTCACCAATACCATCTTGTAATAAGAAGAAGTAGTTAATTGATGCCAAAATATCTGCTGGAGTTAAGTATTTAATGTCCTTATCGATGTGACCATTAGAAATCAACTTAACAACGCGTTCAGGGTTAGTCTTTGAATATACCTTAACTTCTTGAACAACAATTGGGTCAGGTAAGACGCCTTCTTTTGAAGGTTCATAAGTAACCATCTTGAAGTCATCACGGTCAAGATACTTTTCTAAGCCGTCCATTACTTCATGAGTAACAACAGTACCCTTCTTAACAATAATTTCACCAGTATCTGGATCAGCTAAAGTTTCTGCTAAAGTTTGACCGTAGAGACGGTTCTTTAATGATAACTTCTTATTAACCTTGTATCGACCAACAGGGGCTAAGTCGTAGCGACGTGGGTCAAAGAAACGGGCATATAAGAGGGACCGTGAAGAATCAGTTGTCTTTGGTTCACCTGGGCGTAGACGCTCATAGATATCCTTTAAGGCTTCAGCAACACGTGAATCTGCTGGATTCTTGTGTACATCTTTATCCAAAGTGAATTGCAAAGTATCACTTTCACCAAAGATATCGATAATTTCGTCATCTGAGCCAATTCCTAAAGCTCTAATTAAAACAGTCAAAGGCAGTTTACGAGTACGATCAACACGTACATAAGAAACATTCTTAGCATCTGTTTCATATTCTAGCCATGCACCACGGTTAGGAATAACAGTTGTGCCGAAGATCTCTCGACCATTCTTATCATAGTCGCCAGAATAGTAGACACTTGGTGATCTAACTAATTGGGAAACAATAACTCTTTCGGCACCATTGATAATGAATGAACCAGATTCAGTCATTAAAGGTAAATCGCCGAAGAAAACATCTTGGGTCTTAATTTCACCAGTTTTTTGGTTAGTCAGTTTTAAGGTAACGTGCATTGGTGCAGCATAAGTTGCATCATGATCACGCGCTTCATCAACAGTATACTTTGGCTTTTGCAGTTTATAGCCAACGTACTCAAGCGAAAGCTTACCTGAAAAGTCACTAATCGGCATAATGTCGTCGAAGACTTCCTTAATACCTTCATCCAAAAAGTTTTGGTACGATTCGGTTTGAACATCTGTCAAGTTAGGTAGCTTCAGTACTTCTTTAATACGTGAAAAGCTACGTCTTGTTCGATGCTTACCGAAGTTCACTACGTGTCCATTTAACAAGGAGAAAACATCCTTTCTGTCAGAGAAAGCTAATATTACATTTTGGTTACAATTTCAAAAAGCGGGATTTTTAAGCATAAAAAAGACAAAAACAACCTCTGTCGTTTTTGTCCTTTATTATTCTGCTGGACAATATATCAGCAAAATCCTGAAAATCAGCCTTTTTAATCACGCACTAATATAGCAAATGATAACTGATTTGTCAATTGTTTTACTTAGAGCCAACTAGATTTTTTGGTTCTGCTTTAACTATTTCAAATTTTAATTTGTCATGGTTACAACCAATTTTGAGAAGATCGCCATCACCAAGTTCACCAGTAATTAGTTTTGAGGCAATTTCGTCTTCAATATCCTTTTGAATTGCACGGCGCAAAGGTCTTGCACCCATCTCAGGATTATAGCCATCTTTAGCAATTTTATCCAAAGCAGCACGTGAAATTTTCAATTGCACGCCTTGCTTTTGCAAACGGACAATCAACTTATGAGTAAGTAGAGTGACAATTTGACGTAATTGTTTCCGGTTAAGCTCATCAAAGATAATTGTTTCATCAACTCGGTTTAAAAATTCCGGACGGAAAAACTGTTTAAGCGCTTGACGAACACGATCTTTACGCATTTCAACTTGGCTTGAATTGTCAGCATTAAAGCCGACTTCTTTGGTATCAAATAAAGAACGCGAGCCTAAGTTGGAAGTCATAATAATAATTGTATTCTTAAAGTCTACTTTGCGTCCCTTTGAATCGGTCAAAAAACCATCATCAAGTACTTGCAATAGTAGGTTAAAAACATCAGGGTGGGCTTTTTCAACTTCATCCAGCAAAACTACAGAATATGGGTGGCGACGAACCTGTTCGGATAATTGTCCACCTTCATCATAGCCAACATAGCCTGGAGCTGAGCCAATCAGCTTACTATTAGCAATTTGATCCATGTATTCAGACATATCAATTCTGATTAAGTTATTCTCTGAACCAAAGATTGAAGCCGCAATTGCTTTGGCTAGTTCTGTCTTACCAACACCTGTTGGGCCCAAGAATAGAAATGAACCGATTGGACGATTTTCATCCTTAATTCCACTCCTACTACGACGAACTGCGCGACTAACTGCACGAACTGCATCCTCTTGTCCGATAATGCGCTTATGCAAATCTGCCTCCAGATTAGCCAGATGCTTTGATTCATCACGATTCATTTGAGTAACAGGTACGCCTGTCCAGTTTGAAACTACCTTAGCAATATCTTCTGGTTGCACTGTAGACTTTTTACTAGTCGCACTTTCCAATTTAGCGTTTAACTTATCTTGGCGTAATTGCAAACTATTTTGTCTATCTTGAAGCTGAGCCGCTTTGACAAAATTCTGATTAATCGCAGCTTGATTTTTTTGCTCTATAACTTTTTTAATTTGTTCATTAAGTTGAACCAGCTGGTTATTTGAGCCTTTACCAGACTTGATTTTGACAGCTGCACTAGCTTCATCAATTAAGTCAATTGCTTTATCCGGCAAATAACGGTTAGATATATAGCGACTTGATAAATCAATTGCATTCTCAAGGGCCGCATCAGTAATTGTGACATGGTGAAACTTCTCATATTTTGGTTTCAAGCCACTTAAAATAGCTAGTGTCTCTTCCTTAGAAGGTTCATTTAGACGCACTATTTGAAATCTACGTGCTAATGCTTGATCTTTTTCAACATACTTTTGGTACTCGTCAAAAGTTGTTGCACCTATCATTTGAATGTCACCACGTGCAAGTGATGGCTTCAAAATATTAGCTGCATCAATTGATCCTTCGGCTCCACCAGCACCAATTAAGGTATGCATTTCGTCAACAAACAGAATAATTGTTCCGTCATCAACAATTTCTTTGATGATTTTCTTCAGTCGGTCTTCAAACTCACCACGATATTTAGTACCAGCAACAAGACCTCCCAAATCAAGTGAGATGACTTTTTTGTTCATTAGGTCATGTGGCACTTTTTTATTAACTATTGCTGTCGCAATCGCTTCAGCAACAGCTGTCTTACCGACTCCCGGTTCACCGATTAGAACTGGATTATTCTTATTACGCCTTGATAAAATTTCAATCACACGAGCGACTTCTTTATCTCGCCCAATCACTGGATCGATTTTGCCATTTTCTGCTCGTTCATTTAAGTTAACTGACACTTGATCAAGGGTTGGCGTTTTGCTTTGCGAATTAGTGGAATTACTATAATCCGCACCATTAAAACTTGACCAACCACTATTATCAGATTGATCATTATCATCAATATTATCGATATCTTCACCTAGCGAGTGTAATAAATCATTGCGCAAACCAGGAAGATCTATGTTCAAATTTCGTAAAATTACAGAAGCAAGAATCTGTTCATTGAGAATCAAACCAAGCAAAATATGACTGGTTTTAATTTGAGCTGAACCTTCACGTTCAGCTAAGATTCCTGCATAAGATAACGCCATACTCAAACGAGGTGACATTTCCATATAAGTAGATTTACCTGCCGAACCATAGCCGGTATAGCGTTCAATTTCTTCACGGATAGCCGTTGGCGTTGCGCCCCATGCGCGCAAGTTTTTACCTGCTTCACCATCAGATTCGATTACCATCGCAAGCAGTACGTGTTCCGTACCGATTAAACGATGATGAAAGCTCTGTGCCTGTTCACGTGCAATTTCTAAAACTTGATTTGCACTTTTGGTATAGGATTTTTTCATCATAGCACCACCTTTAAAAACGATGTGTATCCACTATAAACTTTTTGGCTGAATTGTAAAATATTTTGTTTCAAGTAAAGTGCTTTTAGCGTAAAAACATTGCCACCATTATAGCAAAGACTAGCTAATGATGCTAATTTCAATTTTCTTAATATAAGTGCTTTTACAAATGTTTTATTTTAGTTAAACAAAATACCTTGATTGTAGCAAAAGATTCACTATATAAGTAGATTAGTTTAGGTACGAGTAATATAAATTTCTATTCACTTACTAATCGATTTCAGAATCGTATGTACTCAATTAACCTTATTTATAATTAAATTTGTGTACAATAAAAAGCAACCTAAAAAGTTGCTTTTTTGTACAAATAAATTTAACTAGCTATTTTTTTGTTTAAGATATTGTTCATACAAAAAGTTCTCTTTACTAATAATATCTAGTGTCAGGATATCAGTGATTTTGATTGGGTCGGATCTAACCTGGTCCATCAAATTATGGTCTTTACAATATTCTGTTTGATCAATTAATACCTTTTGCGTGTCAACAGAAATTATTTTTACAGTTTCCTCATATTCATCTTCAGATTCAGCTATGGTGACATAAAAGCCGTAATTACAACAATAATTTAATAAAGTAATGATATCATTATGTGGAATATCATTATATACTTTTTGTAAGTTTAATCTATCATATTCATCTTGTTTTTTTAGGTAGTCAATATAGAAATCAAACATTCTTGTATGACTATCATTACATACTAATTTTTCAATTTCTGTCTTTTTATATAAAACATAACTATCTAAACTGCCAACATCGTCTACAACTTCAAAGATATAGTATTGTCCTAGATCGGCAATCATATATCCTACTGCAAATATATAACTATCTTGTGATTTCCCATAAATTTTCACTAACTCCCTTTTATTAAGGTAGTTATTCCAATCTTTTTTGTTGATTATCATGCAAAATCTCCTTTATTTGCTATGCTTCAAGTTTTTTTCTTTTCAGGTTTACATTTCCTAGATTGCCCATATTGATATCTGTTTTTGTTCGCCTTAGACAGATGGATTTTATAATCTTTAAA
This sequence comes from Lactobacillus apis, assembly GCF_002837055.1. Lineage (GTDB taxonomy): Bacteria > Bacillota > Bacilli > Lactobacillales > Lactobacillaceae > Lactobacillus > Lactobacillus apis. The sequence continues at coordinate 5,955 of NZ_PDKP01000004.1, forward strand.
TACAAAGTAACAAGAATGGTAGTGTTGTCCTGGCTTTATAACCATTACAGTTATAACACTTGCTGGCTTTGCCTAAAATAGTTTAACCCATTTTGAGCTAATTTCAGAAAATTCGAGAAAACAAAAATGCCTTTATACCAGCGTTTAAACCATCTGACATAAAGGCAAAATCTCATTTATCGGGAAAACAGGATTTGAACCTGCGACCTCTACGTCCCGAACGTAGCGCTCTACCAAGCTGAGCTATTTCCCGGTTAACAAAAAAACTCACCAAAGCGGTGAGTTTTTTCTGTTTCTCTTGGAGCGGAAGACGGGATTCGAACCCGCGACCCCCACCATGGCAAGGTGATGTTCTACCACTGAACTACTTCCGCAAGAACAAATATTATTATAGCAAATCAGTTATCTTTTTCAACCCCTTTTTTCAAAAAAATCACCAAAAAATCTCCGATTATTATATAATTATAGCTAAAATACACTTATAGATTTAAAGGAAAAATTATGCAAAATGAATTGGAGAAATTAGTTGATCTGCCAGAAGGAAAGCTCGTTTTTACTAATGAGCAGATTCAATTCTTATTAGACAATATTGGCAATTTGAATCCACATATTAGAGATAACCTTGTCTACACCCTCTTTGCACGTGGCTTTTCAGAAAATGCATTTAAACAAAAACAGATTCAGGTAATTATCGACAGTTTTATTCAGAACAGAGGTCTTTTTAGACAAATTAATCAACCAGAAAACGATGCCGTTTTTCTAAGAACTTTCAGTGCCTTACTTGGCGCACTCATTTTAGAATCAGATAATGACAAGCCAATCTTAACAGATAGTGAACGTCAATTACTTTTTGACTGGAGCATTAGGTATCTAAAAGAAGAAAAAGATTTTCGTGGCTATGTGACAAACAAAGGTTGGGCACACAGTGTCGCGCATGGAAGTGATTTTCTGGGTGCTACTTTGAGTCACCATGATTTCAAGCCTAAGAGTGTAAGTGCAATATTTGAAGTAATTACGAGTATTTTCCAAAATTTAAAAAATCCATTTGTTGATGATGAAGAACAGCGAATAGCATTTGCTTTTTTTCAAGGCGTTCATTTCCAAAAGATAGCTTCAGCCGACTTTAATTCATTTGTTGACGACTTCGATAAGAAAATTTATCAGCAGCTTTTACATGATGATCGTGCTAACTGGTATTTCTTGAGTTCGTGGTTTAGGTTATTACAAAATTGGTATTTTTATTTTTCTACCAATAAGGAAGTTCAAGATAATCTACTTTCGAAAATAACTGCCTATAACGAAAAAATGGGTTTTGCATTGTAGGCAAACTAAAAAAGAATCCTTAAAGAAGGATTCTTTTTTAGTAGTGTCATTAGCTAGCTTACTATAGTGCTAGCAAAACCATTATTTATTATTTCCTTTTTTCTTCATGTCTTCTTCGACTTCGCGCTCAATATCTTCAATTCGCTCTGGACGCATTGTTGGGAATAGTAAAACATCCCTAATTGCAGGCGCATCAGTCAAAAGCATTACAAGACGGTCAATTCCGATTCCCAATCCACCTGTTGGCGGCATACCGTATTCCATAGCACGTAAGTAATCTTCATCAATCATATCAGCTTCATCGTTTCCAGCTTCACGTTCTGCCATTTGTGCTTCAAAACGCTCACGTTGGTCATCTGGATCGTTTAGTTCTGAAAAGGCGTTACCGTACTCTTCACCCATAATGTAAATTTCAAAACGATCAGTAAAGCGTGGATCATCAGCGTTCTTCTTAGCAAGTGGTGAAATTTCAACTGGATGACCATATACAAAGGTTGGGTCAACAATTGTTTCTTCACAGTACTTTTCAAAGAAGGCATTGATAATATGACCAACCTTCCAAAAGCTTTCAACTTTAATATCATGGTCTTCAGCAATTTTGGTTGCTTCTTCAACGCTCATCTCTTGCCAGAAATCAACACCGGTCTTTTCCTTAATTAAGTCAACCATATGTACACGACGGAATGGTTTACCTAAGTCAATTTCAGTGCCTTGGTATGTGACTTTACCGTCATCAGTAACAACATTTGCGGCAGCACGAATAATTCCTTCTGCTTCATCCATGACATCATGGAAGTCCCAATATGCGGCATAAGTTTCAAGCTCAGTAAATTCAGGGTTATGATGGGTATCAAGACCTTCGTTTCTGAAAACTCGGCCAATTTCATAAACGCGTTCCATATCACCAACAATTAAACGCTTCAGAGGTAACTCCAAAGCAATTCTCATGTAAAGGTCAATATCAAGGGCATTGTGGTGAGAAATAAATGGACGTGCTTCTGCACCACCAGGGATGTTGTGCAAAACTGGTGTTTCAACTTCCAAAAAGTCCTTGTTGTTTAAGAAGTCGCGAATTGCTTGGATAATCTTAGTCCGATTAACAAAGCGCTCATAACTTTCATGATTAGTAATTAAGTCAAGGTAACGTTGGCGATAAATTTGTTCAACATCCTTTAAACCATGATACTTATCAGGAAGTGGACGCAAGGCCTTAGATAAGAAGGTTACATGAGTTGCACGAATTGTTAATTCGCCAGTATCAGTTTTCATGACTTCACCGTCAATTCCTAAGAAGTCACCAATATCTGATTTTTTGAAAATTTGGTAGTTTTCTTCACCAACAATATCCTTACGAACATAAATCTGGATTTTGCCAGTGCGGTCATATAAGTCAGCGAAGCCAACTTTACCCTTACCTCTTTTAGCGAGCATTCTACCAGCAACCTTAGTTTTAGGTAACTCACTGTTTAATTCGTCTTTGTCTTCTTTAGTGTACTTTTCATTTAAAGTACGAGCCAAATCTTGACGGTCGAATTTTCTCATGCCAAATGGTTCAATTCCGTTTTCACGAAGTTCTTCCATCTTTTGGCGACGAACGATTAATTGGTCATTCATTTCACTTTTAGCCAATTATTTTTCCTCCATTATCTTTCACTTTAATTTCTTGCGACCTTTTGTGCCTGTCTCTTTTCATACTCATCAACAAAATTGTCAAGTAAATCGTAGACTTCTTGTGCAGTCCAAACTTCATTTATTTTAGCACGAGTCCGTGCTGAACGGGGAATTCCTTTTAAATAATATGCAGCTTGTTGGCGAAATTCCGGCACAGCAATCTTTTCACCTTTAAGCTCAACTAAGCCTTGGAGTTGATGCTTAGCAGTTGCTACACGTTCACGAACTGTTTGAGGCGGTAATTTTTCACCTGTTTCCAAGTAATGAACCATATCTTTGACCATCCAAGGATTACCCAAAGCAGCTCGGCCAATCATGACACCAGTACATCCAATTTCATCTAGTGCCTTTTGGGCAAGCTCTGGCGTAGCAATATCACCATTAGCCAAAAACGGAATATCAAGCACTTGAGCAACATCATGAAGTGTTTCCCAGTCTGCTTCACCAGCATACATCTGCTTACGGGTTCGACCGTGCATTGCAATCATACTTGCACCAGCTTCTTGTGCAGCTAGAGCATTTTCAACTGCAAAAATATGTTTTCGATCCCAGCCAATCCGCATCTTAACTGAAACGGGCTTAGAAACATTCTGAACTACCTTATGAACCATTTGGTAGATCTTATTTGAGTCCAAAAGCCATTTTGAACCTGCATCAGTCTTAGTGATTTTAGGAACGGGGCAACCCATATTAATATCAATGATATCAGCATCAGTATGTTGATCGATATACTGCGCTCCCTCAAGAAGAGTCTCCTCTGTCCCACCAAAGATTTGAATACTCATGGGGTGCTCACGCGGATCCACTTTCATCATTGACATTGTCTTTTTATTACGATAAATAATTCCGTGATCGGAAATCATTTCGCACACAACTAAGCCTGCACCAAATTCTTTACAAATCATTCGAAATGCAGAGTTTGATACTCCAGCCATTGGAGCAACAACAACCCGATTAGGGATGGTTATTTCGCGAATTTTCCAGCTATTATCCACCTAATCATCCTTTCAAATACCTTAACATCATAACAAAAAGGGCCTCATAAGCAAAACTTCAACCTTTTTATTAAGAAAAAAATTGTAGAAACTTATTCATCAGCTCTTTGGTTCAAGAAAGAAGTCACAAGGGGCTGAACGATTATAGTAACGCAAAAATGCTTTTTTGCTTGTATCATCAACAGAAATATTGGTTACACCAGCATTTTGCATTTCACCAATTTTGGAAATTCCTGTGCTCTCCAAAATATTTTGGACTAATGAGCGTGAAGCAGTCCCATGGAAAACTAATACTACAGATTCGTTTACGTGTTTATTTACGAGATCATGCCAAAAGTCCATTAATCGATCAGCTAATTGACGATATGTTTCACCAGTACAATAATCACTATAGTTTTCAGTAAAATAGCCTAAATCATCAAAAGCTTGCGGATATTTTGCATGAATTTCAGCTGCAGGTTTACCATCCCAATTACCGTAGTTCATTTCCTTTAAGCGGTCATCGTAAATAATTTTATGCTTTCCTTGATCCAGTATTTCTGCAGTCTGTTTTGCACGGATTAAAGGACTAGCATAAACATAATCGATTCGCTCAATGTCAAAACTGTCACGTAAAGCTTCAGCCTGCTTAATTCCTGTTTCGTTTAATGGCAAGTTGGTACCCGAGCCGTTAATTGCAAGGGTTTTGTTAGTATCAGTTTGACCGTGACGAACGATATACACGTTTAGCATTAGTTACACTCCTTTAATTTCATTTAATTCAACTTCTTCATTATAATCAAAATTGCTAATTACCGCACCAAAATTTAATAATACGTGTGATTAATCTACAAATCTATTTCAACTTATTTTTTGGCTAAAATCGCCTTTAACTCATCTTCAGAAAAATCGTATTTTTCACCACAAAAGTTACAAGTCAATTCAGCACCATGATCTTTTTCAATCATTTCCTTTAACTGACTATTTTTCAGAGTTGTTAAAATGTCACCGTATTTTTCTTTTGAACAGTCACATTTGAATGCAACATCATCTTTTTCCAAAATCTTGCAGTCATCGCCCAAAATCTTCTTAGCCAATTCTTCAGGAGTCATGCCGTCTAAAAATGAACTGGAGAGTGCAGGTAAATTGTTAATCCGTTCAATCGTTTGATCAATTAGACTATCACTTGCACCAGGCAATGCCTGAAGCATAAAACCGCCTGCTGCGCCAATTGTGTTGTTTGGATTAACAAAAACAGAAAGACCAACAGCAGAAGGAATTTGCTCAGACTTAGTTAAATAGTAAGCAATATCTTCAGCGATTTCACCAGAAACAATCGGAACTTGACCAGTATAAGGTTCTTTTAGTCCTAAATCCTTGGTCACTTCAAGCCAACCTTTACCAACGGCCTTTTTAACATCAATATGACCATTTTCCTTAGGTGGCAAAGCAATATGAGGGTTTTTGACATATCCCTTAACCGTCAAATCAGATTTGGCGGTTACAATTGTTGGTCCCACTGGTCCATCACCTAATAGACGGATCGTTAACTCTTCTTTGTCAGTTAGTTCAGCGCCTGCTAATAGGACACCAGCAACTAATGTTCTTCCCAAAACAGCAGAAGAAGCCGACCAAGTGTCATGCCTAGTTTGTGCTTCTTGAACTAAATCATGGGCATTAATTGTCAATAAACGTAAGTTTTTAGTTTTATCAATTGCTTTAATTAAATAATCGTTCATTTTAATTCTCCTAAAAAAATAGAGCCTTTAAACAGGCCCTATTAATTATTAATCTTGAGGATGATCATCAGATGAATGATCAGCTTTATCTTCTGTAGTCTGTGAAGAATTTTGTTCTTCTGGAAATTCAAGTTTCTCTGGATTTTCTGGATTACGCTTTTCAGTTTCCTGATTCTTTTGTAATGGAGATTCAGATTTTTCTTCTTCAGAAGCTTTTTCTTTTCCTTCTACACCAGTTTCATCAGAATTAGCAACTGCCTTTTGATTTTCTCTCTTTTCAGCAGCAGCCTTAGCTTCTTCATAAGTAGAAGCCTTAGATTCACTTGGGTATTCTTCAACTGTCTTTTCAGGCATTTTACCAGTAGTGTAAAGCGACATAATCTGCTTTTCATCTAGAGTTTCATACTTAAGCAATGCTTCCGCAATAATACGGTGCTTTTCACGGTTATTCTTAACGATTTCAACTGCTTGTTCATGGGCCTCGTCAAGAATTTGCTTGACAGCTTCATCAATTTTGGCAGAAGTTGCTTCACTATATGGTTTAAAGCCGTAAGGATTAGTTTCGCCCTCTTTTTCGAGTTCAACCATTCCTAGCGAATCAGTCATACCGTAGTTGACAACCATACTATGAGCAATTTGTGTTGCTTGTTCAAAGTCGTTGGAGGCACCAGTTGATTGGTCACCAACCACAACTTCTTCACCAGCACGTCCACCCATTAAGCCGACGATTTGCTCCATTAATTGCTTCTTAGTTAGTAAGAACTGATCATCCTTAGGTAGCATTAAGTTATATCCACCTGTACGACCGTGAGGAACAATTGTAACCTTACGAACTGTCCGTGAATCACTTAGAACCAAACCACAAATCGAGTGTCCTGCCTCATGGAAGGCAACTCTTTGGCGCTCTTTCTTTGAGATCATGCTGTCACGCTTAGCTGGTCCAGCAATTACTCGATCTTCTGCTTCATCTAAGTCATTAGCAGTAATTTCATTGCCATTACGACGAGCAGCCAATAATGCAGCTTCGTTTAGTAAGTTAGCTAAATCAGCACCAACGAAACCTGGAGTTTGACGTGCAATTTCCTTTAAGTCAACATCATCTGCCAATGGCATGTTCTTGGCATGAACACGCAGGATAGCTTCACGACCACGAACGTCTGGCGAACCAACTAGAACTTTGCGGTCAAAACGACCAGGACGAAGCAAAGCTGGATCCAAAACATCAGAACGGTTAGTTGCGGCAATGACGATAACACCTTCGTTACCTTCAAAACCATCCATTTCAACTAACAATTGGTTCAAAGTTTGTTCACGTTCATCGTTACCGCCACCACTAGCATTACCGCCACGACGACGACCAATGGCATCAATTTCATCAATGAAAATGATACTTGGTGCGTTCTTCTTAGCATTAGTGAACAAGTCACGTACACGACTGGCACCAACACCGACGAACATTTCAACGAAGTCAGATCCCGAGATTGAGAAGAATGGTACGTTGGCTTCACCAGCAACAGCACGAGCAAGCAAAGTCTTACCAGTTCCCGGAGGACCTTCAAGTAAAACCCCAGACGGGATTTTCGCACCTAACTTGGTGAATTTGGCTGGATTCTTTAAAAATTCAACAACTTCAACAAGTTCCTGCTTTTCTTCTTCTTCACCGGCAACGTCTGAAAAACGAACCTTATTCTTCTTTGGATCTTCTGGCTTAACGTGAGAACGACCAAAGTTCATAATGCCGCCGTTACCACCACGGCCGCCACCGCCACTACTTTGACTAATCATCATCCAAAGCATGACAATGAACAGAATAGTTGGCACCAGCATTACAATGGTTGAGATCCAGTTGCCAGACTGCGATTCGCCTTGAGTGGTCATTTTTGTGCCACTCTTTTCAGCTAAGTTTTGAACATTCGACACACTCGAATCATTTTGAAGCATAGTTGTTGAGAAACGCTTCACTTTTGATCCAGAGCTACCATTAAAGAAGTCAAGACTGTTACTTGATTGGCTTTTAGTATCTTGGGCCTCTTTGTAACTACCTGATACAGTGTAAACACCGTTGGCAGGCTGAACGTTAAAGTTCTTTACCTTGCCGTCATTCAAATCTTTGACAAATTCCGAGTAGCTGATGTTCTCACTACCACCGGAATTATCGGTGCCACCAAGTGCCCAGTTGATTCCTCCTAATAATAAAAGGAAAACAACTATATAGAACAAGCCATTTGAAAACAGCCGATTCCGGTTATTTTTCATAAAAATCCTCCACAAAAGTTCCTAGAGATATACGAATAAAAGTTTAACACATATTTCAGTATCACTCTATTATTTTAAAATTTCTTATCAAATATTGCCATATAGATAAAAATGACGTTTATTTTCTACCTTTTTTTGACTTGAATAAGTATCCTCAATGAAGACCACTTCGCTATCCGCAAGAATAGCCAAGCAATATGGCCGTAGCACATTAGGAATGCCGCTTTGAGCAAACTTTTTCTTACTTTTGACGTGTTGCCCATTCTTTAGACTAAGTTTAGCACCAGACTCAGTTGGTCCAGCATATATTCTAGCGCCTTTTGGAATGCTAAGCTTAGCAATCAAGTTGCCATTAGCATTCAATTTATCAGTAATGATAAATTCCCTACTGCCAAATTTAAACTTTTGTCCTAGTTCAATTTGCTGTTTTTGCTCAATGTCTGGCAATGGCTTTTCAATCAGATAAAAATAATCTTGATAAGGCAGTAATTCAAAATTGCCAAGATTATCATTAACGCGCACATGCCAGGTTTTCCAAATAAAGTTTTGCCAATACAGTATTTTCTGCTTTTCAGTTAGAGAAGTCAGATTTTCTTTTTTTAGCCGATAGAAAAAACCGAGATATTCACTGGGCTGCCCTATTTGCTCAAAGTCACCACTAATTAGCGATGTCATTAAGTTTATTTGCTCGCTAAAACGCCAAGCGCTGCGCTTTATTTCTGGGTTTTCAGCCTTCAAGAGAGGCACAATTTTATGTCTTATCCGATTACGTAAAGCGTCATCCTCATTATTGGTTTGATCAATCACAAAAGGAATTTGACGTTTCTCTACATAAGTTAATAACTCTGCCTTTTCAACTGTTAGCAGTGGTCGTAACAAAATCTGGCCATTCATTTTGCTAACCGGCTGTAAACTATTCATTTCACTTGGATTACCAGAACGGATAAATTTGAGTAAAATATTTTCCAGCAAATCATCACTGTGGTGTGCCGTTAACAAATAGTCGCCAGCCATATTCTTCATTACTTCAGTCAAAAACTGATAGCGAACTTGGCGCGCAGCTGCTTCAATTCCTTTTTGCGGTTGCAACTGTTTCGACCATTTTCCAGTAACAACTTCAATTTGTTTTGTCTGACAATAACTACTGATTGCTGTATCCTCGCAATTGGAATCAACACGCAATTGGTGATTAAAATGAGCCGCAATTAACTTAAAATGATATTGCGCCTTAGCTTCATTAACCATGTCAAGGAGTGCCATTGAATCTGGTCCACCACTTGTCGCTACAACAAGTGTTTTACCCTCTAACGGCAAACTATTTGCTTTAAAGAAGTCATCAATCAGCATAATTGTTCAATTCTTGCTGCAGTTTTTTGATTTCACGCTCAGAATCAGTGATTGTTTTGGTTAAAACAGTTAAAAACTGCTCTTTTTTTACATCAGAAAATTCGTTAGTATGGTCAATTAAATCCGGATCATTTAACCGCATTCTTGAAAGACCGATTTTACCTTTAAAATTATTAATTACAACTACACGAATAGAATCACCAATCTGATAATTAGCACGTTCGCGCACCCAGTTTTCACCAAAATCACTATGGTGAATAAGTCCCGACGTATGCTTAGGAAGGGTAACAAAAATACCCAAATCGGTGATGTTGTTAATTGTACCTGTAACACGTTGTCCTACTTGAAATTTCATCAATTATCGTCTTTGCCCTCAGGTAAATTATAAATTGTCTCATTTGGTTTAGAATATAAAAACTTAAAGCGGACAAGTTTGGCCACGTAATCAGGATCTTTTAAGTCGTCGCGCTTAGCTGTCAAAGCACGTTTTTGCTTATCGATTTGACTGAGCGATTTTTTCTGCGTTTGTACTTGCTCATTGATGCGCTGTGTTTGTACACGCGTAACCGTAAGTTGAATACCTAAAAGTGCAAACAAGACTAAAAAGACGGCAATAATACGATTGCGTCGAATTCGGTGTACTTCTTTTTCCCGTTTTTCTTGCTTACGCTTTAGGCGCGCAATTCGCTCTTCTGGACTAAGCGAATTATAGATACGTGGTCCTTTCATAATTTTTGTCCTCTGTAATTCTAAAATACTATTTAATTATAACAAGACCATTCATAAAAGTCATTAAATAACAAAGTTATCATTCGATTAATTCATAAAGTTCACTGGCCTCTGCTTTTTTGGTTGTCTCGCGGATGTCACAAACTTTGGCCTTAACCTGTCTTGAGCCATAACCCACTTCAATAACGTCTCCAATTTTTACGTCATAACTTGACTTAACAACTTTGTCATTTACTTTAATTCGACCTTGATCTGCCATCTCCTTGGCCACGGGTCTTCTTTTAACTAATCTTGAAATTTTCAAAAATTTATCAATACGCATTTTTTACCTCGTTATCTTTGAATAATGTCACTTGCTGCTGTCATAAATGTCGTTAATTCATTAAAAAGTCGCCGATGATGGATATCCGCTGGTAAGTCTAATAAAACGACAAGGCGTTGTTGCGGTGACAAATTAATTTTAGCCTTGAACGAAACATGCTCGAGTGCCTTAAAAATGTTAGGCCCCTTCAGTTCTTTACTTGCACTATTATTAAATTCAACTTTCACCTGCTGCTTAATTTGGGTAATGTTAAGCACTTGCGCCAAATCAGCTTCAGCTTTTAGTTTTGAAATTGCTAATAGATTTTCAACAGGTTCGGGATAATCACCAAAGCGGTCAATTAATTCATCTTGAATTTGCCCAATATCATCAGCATCAGCCGCTTTAATCTTCTTATAAAACTCAATCTTTTCTTCTTGGTCCGCAATATAGCTTTCAGGAATATAGGCTTCCAGTCCAAGGTCAATTTCAGCATTACTCTTATCAACCTTTTTCTTACCTTTACGGCTTTTAATTGCATCAGAAAGCATTTGGGAATAAAGGTCATACCCAACACTATCGATGAAACCGTGCTGCTGGGCGCCAAGCATATTGCCAGCCCCGCGAATCGACAGATCGCGCATGGCAATCTTAAAGCCTGATCCAAGTTCGGTGAAATCGCGAATTGCTTCTAACCGTTTCTCACCAATTTCTGTTAAGACTTTGTTTGGTTGATATAGGAAATAAGCGTAGGCAAGCCGTGCACTTCGTCCAATTCTACCGCGGAGCTGGTAAAGTTGACTCAGGCCATAGTGATCTGCATTTTCGATAATCATTGTATTGACATTTGGCATGTCAATTCCCGTTTCAATAATTGTTGTGGTAACCAGAATGTCAAACTCACGATTTAGAAAGCGATAGAGAATATCCTCCATCATATTCTTGCTCATTCGTCCGTGGACACTAATAATTCGTGCCGTTGGTATCAATTCNATCATTGTATTGACATTTGGCATGTCAATTCCCGTTTCAATAATTGTTGTGGTAACCAGAATGTCAAACTCACGATTTAGAAAGCGATAGAGAATATCCTCCATCATATTCTTGCTCATTCGTCCGTGGACACTAATAATTCGTGCCGTTGGTATCAATTCCTCCAGCTCACTTACAACATCATCAATGTCGTCAATTCGATTATGCAAATAAAAGACTTGCCCACCACGTTGCATTTCACGCAAACAGGCATCTTTAACTACACTTGGAATTTGTTCCATTACATATGTTTGAATTGGATAACGATTGGATGGCGGAGTTTCCATAACAGATAAGTCACGCACACCAACCATTGACATATGCAAGGTTCGGGGAATTGGTGTGGCCGTTAAAGTTAAGACATCAATGTTAGCCTTCAATTCCTTAAGGCGCTCTTTATGCTTAACACCAAAGCGCTGCTCTTCGTCAACAATTAACAAGCCCAAGTCTTTAAACTGGACGTCTTTGGATAGCAATCGGTGCGTACCAACTACTAAATCAATTTTACCGCTTTTCAATCCTTCTGTGATTTTCTTTGATTCTGCTGCGGTCTGGAAGCGTGACAAAACCGCATAGTTAACCGGAAAGTTATTGAAACGGTCTTGGATTGTTTCAAAGTGCTGTTGCGCCAAAATGGTAGTTGGTACTAAAAACGCTACCTGTTTATTGTCCTGTACTGCTTTAAATGCTGCTCTTAGAGCCACCTCAGTTTTACCGAAACCAACGTCACCCACAAGTAGCCGATCCATTGGTTTGGGTTGTTCCATATCATGCTTAATTTCTTTAATTGAACGCAACTGGTCTGCCGTTTCAACGTAAGGAAACGAATCTTCAAACTCTCGTTGCAATTCATCATCCTTTGAAAAGGCAAAACCTTTTTCTGATTCACGCTTAGCGTAAAGGTCAATCAAGTCATCAGCAATATCCTCAACTTTAGCCGCAACCTTGCGCTTAGTTTTAGCCCATTCACTGCCACCCAGCTTATTAACATGAGGCGTCTTACCTTCCGAAGCCACATATTTTTGCACTAATTTCAATTGATCAGCCGGCACAAATAATTGATCACCGTGCTGATAGGTAATCGTAATGTAGTCGCGTTTAACACCGTTGTTTTCTAGTGTTTTGATTCCTTCGAACCGGCCAATACCGTGGTTAACGTGAACTACATAATCACCTGGTTTGAGTTCATTATAATTACGCAAACGTTGTGCATTTTCCAAAGTCTTGACACGTCGACGGTGATGGCTCGTTTTATTAAACAGCTCATGCTCTGTCAGATAAACTAGGTTGTTTTTCGGTAATGTAAAGCCGCTGGCAAAAGAATCAACAATGATTTGTGTCTGTCCTTCAACAAGATCATCTTTAGCAACAATTGGAATCGACATGCCAAATTCAATCATTGTTTGGCTGATTTGGCGTGCTCGCTTTTGATTGTCAGCCTGCAAAATAACTGTTTGCTTATTTTTTTGATACGATTCAATTTCTGTTTTTATCAAAGGCATCTGACTGAAAAATTGTTGCGGCTCCCGTGTTTGCCAGTCAAATAACTGATCAAGCCGAATCCGCCCAATTGAACGTTGGAATAATGAAAAATAAAGGTGATGATGATCATCTTTAGTCCAAGCGCGATTAAAATCAGCTCTCAGTTCTTGACCAGGTAAAATTGCACCTGTTTTCAGTTCATCATCAATAAAACCAGCATTTTGCTGATCAACTGTTTTAACAGCTTGATCAATTAGCGGCCAGTCATCGAGCATGATTAAGCCGTCTGCACTTAAATATTTGAGTAAGTTACTTGGTTTCTCGAGTAAAAAATCAACCAAAAAAGCATAATTTGAGGGCAAAGTAGCACTATTTAGCTCATCCAGAGTTTGGGTAAAGTGATCCTTCACTGCTTCTTCTGGAGCAGGCGCATCCCCCATTGCCTTAGTTATTTTAGTCACAGCCCGTTGAAAGTCTGCTTCCGTAAAAACACGGTCTTGTGCAGGACCAATTGTAACCTTGTCGATTGCATCTTTACTACGCTGGCTGGACAAATCAAATTCTTTTATTGTGTCAATTTCATCACCAAAAAATTCGATTCTTACCGGATTTTCGTGATCAAGTGGGTAGATATCCAAAATATCCCCACGCAAAGCAAACTCTCCTACTCGTGCAACCAAATTTTCACGACGATAGCCTGCTGCCACCAACCAGCTTGTCAATTGGGCAAGATCAAATTCTTTTCCCGTTTCAAAGTCACGCTTTGTAGCGCTATATTGCTCGGGAGCAGATAGTTTATACTGCAACCCTTGCGGTGTGGTTACAACAATTCCCATTTGTCCGGTCAATAAAAAATTAAGCGCCTGAATTCGACTACTTAATTCGTCTGGTGAACTAACAGCAGTTTGGGTTGCAATTGTAGCATCAACTGGAAAGATTTGAACACTTCCATCAGGCATAACTGCATTTAATTCACTATACCGCTTCTGTGCCTTATTTTCGTTTTCTTCTATTAATAATAGTGGACGGTTAAGCGAAGTCACAATCTGGCATAAGAGCAGACCAAAAGCACCGGCATTAGCACCAGTGATTAATGAATTTTTGACTTTAGCTGTCTTATTAATGAAATCTGTTAGTTCTTTATCTTCTTTAATTAACTCTGTTAAGCGCATTTTAATTATATTTATTCATCAAAAATTGACTGCCCTTGCCAGCAATAAAATCGTCGATTATTTCGCAGCTAGTATCGAATGCAGCATCCATTAATTTCTGTTGCTGGCTGTCAAATTGCGATAAAACCCATGAAATAACGCTTGATTCTGTCACGTTGTCGGGATGTCTAATACCTATTTTTAACCGGTTAAAATTACTTGAACCCAAGTCACGAATAATACTCTTAATACCATTATGACCGCCTGACTTACCATTTGCACGAATGCGGATTTTACTTAACGGCATATCCATATCATCATGAATGACTAAAATGTCTTGTGGTTCAATCTTAAAGAAGTGCGCAAATTGCGCAATAGAGCGCCCAGAATCATTCATATATGTTTGTGGCTCAAGCAAAATTACGTCTTCACCTTTAATTTTTTGCTTAGTATATTTACCCTCAAACTTTTCCCGTTCAAGAACCAAAGAATTTTTAGCTAAATACTGATCAAGTGCCATAAAGCCTGTATTGTGCTTAGTTCCGTCATACTTTTTACCTGGATTTCCCAGACCCGCAATTAGTTTCATCATATTTCCCCTTAATTAAATAATCGTATTTAATGATAGCACATTCAACCCTACTCAGTTTCTCTCAGACTATTACACTTTAGTTTCAGTGAACAAAATTACTTTTTTATTTAGCTCACACGTGCTAAACTCTATTTATTCGAAAAAACTATTTTAATTTTTATTTAATCAAAAATCGTATGGTATAATTGATTAGATTATTTTTAAAAACGGAGGCAGTTTCATGCTCATCAAATCTTTAGTTAGAAAAAAAGATTATCTTACAACAGTTAACGAACACGCAACGCTTGAAGAAGCACTAAAGACTTTAGAGGAGTCTGGTTTTCGGTGTGTACCGATTTTAGATGATACCGGTACAATCTTCCGCGGTAATATTTACCGCATGCATATTTATCGTCACAAGTCTGAAGGTAAGGACATGAACCTGCCAGTTACCTACTTACTGAAAAATGCTACAAAAACTATCAAAGTTAACTCGCCATTTTTCAAAGTTTTCTTCACGATTAAGGATTTACCTTACATCAGTGTATTAGACGAGGACAACAAGTTCTATGGTATCTTGACACACTCTCGTCTGCTCGACATGTTGTCAGCTGCCTGGAATGTTAAAACTGGTTCTTATGTATTAACTGTTTTAACCGACAATTCTCGTGGTAATTTAGTTAAAATGTCAAAAGTGATTAGTAAATATTCAGAAATTGCTGGTGTTATGAGCCTGGATTCATCACCAAACACAATTAATGATAACTTTGTTAGACGAATTCTCTTCACCCTACCCGCTGGTGTAACAGATGACACAATGAAGACCATTGTTGCCAAACTTGAAGCCAAAGGATATGTAGTTGCAGAAATTGAAGACTTACAAGCCGGAATGACCATCATGAGTGATGAAAATCCTGGCGTCTTCTTAAGTGAACCAACTGAAGATTAATTTTTAACCAAGATAAAAAGCACTGCTACTTAACTGCAGTGCTTTTTTGATGTTGTAATGTTTATTTACTCTTCTACTTTCATAACTACTTGATGAGAATCAATCTGTTTTAATCCCGATATCTTCTCCACATTTTTGAATTTTTGATAATTAGTTACTACTACAGGAGTAATAAGTTGATATCCTTGCTTTTTGATTGAGTCTTGATCGAATTCTAAAACAGGCTCACCTTGCTTAACATTGTCACCTTTATTTTTTAATAGTTTAAAACCTTTACCATCAAGTTCAACCGTATCAATTCCAATATGAACTAAAACTTCAACTCCACTTTTTGACGTAAAGGCAAGAGCATGCTTAGTTCGGAAAACCATTGTTACTTGTCCGTCAAATGGAGCAAAAACCGTACCCTTACTTGGAATAATAGCAACACCTTTACCGATAATTTCGTCTGAAAAGGTACTATCAGGGACTTGCTTAATACTTTGCAATTTGCCCTCTATAGGACTACAAATTAGCTCTTCTTCCTGTGGCGCATTAGTGTTATCAGCTGTAGCCTTATCAATTTTAGAGTCATTGTTGACTTGGTCACCAGTAATCGTTTCAGGATTCAAACCATCTATTTTCAAAATAAAGGTTAGACCAAAGGATAAAATAAACGTAACTACAAGCGCAACCACAATTGCAATTAATCCTTGCAGACTACCATTTGGAGCAATATAAGTTGGTAAAATCAGAATGTTTGGCGCACTAAAGGAATATGTTCTTACTCCCATTAAAACTGCTATTAAGCCGCCAACTCCTCCTGCTGCCATTGCAGCATAAAGTGGTTTTTTCAGCTTCAGAGTAACACCAAATAATCCTGGTTCGGTAACCCCTAAAATGGCTGATACACAAGTTGAAAAGGCAATAGACTTGTCTTCAGATTTCTTAAACTTAAACCCAAGGGCAAATAGCGCTCCAGCTTGCGCGATGTTACTAATTAATGCAAATGGTAACCAAAAGTTGTCATATCCTGTGCGTGCTAAGTTCTGAATTGCAATTGGCATAATCGCATAGTGCATACCAGTCATTATAATCAGCGGATTTAGTCCAGCTAGAACAAAACCAGCCAGCGGTCCTGCATATGTGAAAAGCCAGTCTAAAATTGTTGATAATAGTTCTCCTAAATAATTCCCTAGTGGTGCAAGAGCAAAAAGGCCAATTGGAATCGTAATAATCATTGTGATTACAGGAGTTAGAATAAATCGTAGAACTTTAGGCATATACCGATCAACATATTTATATACAAAGCTCATCAGCCAAACAACTAAAATGATTGGCACTACTGAAGAGCTATAGCCTAAATATGGAATCTTTAATCCTAAGAAATTAATTGGTGGAAGGTGCTTAGCAGCTCCATTGATTAACGTTGGATAGAGTAAAACCCCTGCAGCAGATAATCCAATAAATTCATTCAAATGGAATCTTCGTGACGCTGACACCGCAACTAAAAATGGTAAAAAGTAAAATGCAGCATCAGAAATCATATAAAAGACTACATAGACACCACTATTAGGAGAAACAATTTTGGTTAAGGTTAAAATTGATAAAATACATTTCATCATACCTGCACCAATTATTGCAGGCAAAATAGGCGAAAAAATACCTGAAATTGCATCAATAATTTGATTAAAAATGTTCTCTTTCTTCTTTTTTTCTTGGTGAACACTTTTTGAATCAGTGGCCGGACTCTTTTTACCTATTCGTTGCTCAAGGATTTTTTCTACTTCCTCCACATCGTTACCAATAATAATTTGATACTGGTCGTTACGTTCTTGAGTACCAAGAACACCGTTTAACTTTTTGATTTTTTCATCTTGAACTAAACTATCGTCATTAAGTTTAAAACGTAAGCGTGTAGTACAGTTCCATACTTGATCAATATTTTCTAATCCACCAATCAAGTCAATGATTTGATTGGCTAGTAGTTCATAATCCATTTTTTTCTCCCTATAGCTGACTTCCATTAGTTGCAATCACATTTTTATACCATGAAAATGACTTTTTCAGGTATCGTTTTCCGGTACCTTGTCCCCAATTGTCATAATCAACATAAACAAAGCCATAGCGTTTTTCCATTTCTTGTGAAGATGAACTTACTAAATCTATTGGTCCCCAAGCACAGTATGCAAAAACGTCAATACCATCAGCAATACACTCACTAAGTTGTTGTAAATGCTCACGCAAATATTCAATTCGGTAATCATCGTTGACCGTGTCATTTTCCAATTTGTCATACATTCCTAAACCATTTTCAGCAATCATAATTGGCTTTTGATAACGATCCCAGTACTGCGATATACAGTTATATAAGCCTTTGGGATCAATAGCCCACCCCCATGGATTATCTTTTAGATATGGGTTTGAACTGGTAGCAAGATAGTCTGTACTCTTTTTCACGTCAACCATTTGTGAGAAGTAATATGAAATAGCTAAAAAGTCCATTGTATTTTCATGCAATACTTCTTTATCTTCTGCAGTAATTTTTAAATCATAATTATGTTCTTTGAAGTAACGCAAGATGTAACCAGGATATTCTCCACGAAACTGGACATCTGTCATGTAATAACTCATTTGATTGTGATGCATTGCCAGTATGACATTATCAGGATTGCTATCTTCAGGATATGCCGTTAAGTCAGCAAGCATCGTTCCAATCTGTATATTTGGATCCAATTCTCGCGCCTTTTTTACAATTTTTGCGCTTGCAACCATTTGGTTATGAATAGCTTGAAACTTGGCTTCTTCAAAATTATCAACCTGATCAATGCATATCCCTGTGGAATTGAAAGGCTCAATATGAAACAAATTAATCTGATTAATTACAATCCAATAACGAACCTTTTGTCCAAAATGCTCAAGTAGTGTTTCTCCATATCGAGTAAACAAATCAATTACTTTACGATTATTAAAGCCACCGTACTTCAAAGTAATGTTAATTGGGATTTCATAATGAAGCATTGTGACAATTGGCTCCATGCCGTCAGCAATAACTTCGTCAATTAGCTGATCATAAAAATCTAATCCTGCTTGGTTAGGCTCAGCATCATCGCCATTAGGAAAAATTCTTCCCCAGTTAATTGAAAAGCGAAATGTCTTAAATCCCATTTCTTTAAGGTACTTAAGATCATCTTTATAAGTATGATAAAAATCAATTCCATGACGTTTAGGATAATATCCCTCTTGATCGTTGATGGCGTTGAGCACTTGTTCTTTAGTCATCGTTGATGTATGTAAATTAGAATTGTCTGCTTCAGGATTATAAACAAACATATCTGACGTAGTTAATCCTTTTCCACCTTCAAAGCATGCTCCTTCAATTTGATCAGCTGCAACTGCTCCACCCCATAAAAATCCATCAGGGAATTTAGTATTATTCTTCATTTTTCTACAATCCTTTCAAAATAAAAAGGCGACACCTACCCACTTTTGCAACTTCAAAAGTAAGTATAGGTATCGCCTGATTTAACAGTAACAATCCTTTAAAAACTATTTTTTTATAACTCGATTAATATGTAGCATTAAGTATAAGCGCTCATCATCGTTAATCTTAATTTGATGTTTATCCTGCATGTATTGATCTATTTTTTCTACGCACTCATAAATATCTGGCCACGATTGCGCAAGCTGATTTACCATTTTTATTTGTGCCTCAGGAAAACCTTCATTATCAACTACTCGATGAGCAAAAAATTTCAGATGAACTAAAAATCGCTCATAGGATGTCGATTTTTTATCAAGTTTAATGCCAAAGTGATGCTCAACAATAGATAGAATGTCTCGGACAATTTTGGGAATCGACATTGTCTGACTCATCTTTTCCTTCTTTTGTTGGGTATTCACAAAATGTAGTGCAATAAAACCTGCTTCATCTTCTGGTAACTCAACATCAGTATACTTAAAGATTATTTTAAGTGCCTGCTTAGCTACTGCAAATTCCTTAGGATAAAGCTCTTTTATTTCCCATAAAAGTGGATTGGTAAGATTAGTACCGCTACGGTTGCGCTCAATTGCATTTTCAATATGGTCACTAAGGCTAAGATATAAGTATTTATTTAACTTTATTCCTAGTATCTGCTCCCCATAGTTGACTATTTCCTCTACCATATTCAATTCCCATTCGGGAATCTTACTAACAAAATCAGCAAATGATTCGGTATTATTTCCGGATTCAATATGGAAAACTTTTTCTACCTTACTGGTATCAACTTTATCACCAGGATGTGCATTAAAAGCAAGTCCGTTACCTATTAAAACTACTTCTTTGCCATCCTTATCATCAGTCATGAGTACATTATTATTAAACTTCTTTTTGATAATCAATGCATTGACTCTCCCCCTAAACTAAAAAAGGCAATACCACAAAAATCATTGTGGTATCGCCTGATTTAACAGTAACAATCCAGTTTTTATTCTGAAACCGTTTACTAGATGATAACATTAAACAAAAAACAATGTCAATGCTCTTTTTTCACTATAGCCTATTTTTCATAATAAATCCGAGGTAAACGGTCATCAAGTAAACAAGCAACCTCATAATGGATGGTGTCCACGTAATCAGCCGCAGCCTTAATGTCATTAGGCGCTTGCGGATCATTTGAAATTAAAATTACTTTTGTTCCTACTGGCATTTCATGCGGCAAACGTACCATCAGCTGATCCATACAAATCCGGCCAACAATTGGACAGTACTCATCTCCCACTTTTACCGTAAAGCCCTGAAACTTTCTAATAAAACCGTCGGCATAACCGACAGGAACAGTACCAATAATTTGGTCACTATCGGTAACATAAGTTGAGCCATAGCTGATGCCCTGATTTTTATGAACCGTATGTACCTGAACTAATTCACTTTCAAAAGATAAGGCTGGCTCTAGCTTAAAACGCACAGGCAAATCTTGACTTGCGGGATTAGACGATGGATTCAGGCCATAGGTTCCTATTCCAAAACGAACAATATCACTTTCAACTTGTTGGTGGAACTGGCTTGCAGCCGTATTATCTGCGTGAATCCACTTAGGTTTAAGCTTAAGTAGGCCTTTAAAATGATTAAAGCACTCAACCTGCTTTTTAAAATACGAATCATCGCTACTATCTGCTGAGGCAAAATGGGTATACATTCCTTCGACATTAAAGTGATGGTTGTTTACGAGAAAATCGTTGGCTGCAAGAAAATCCTGATCTTCGCTGAAGCCAATGCGTCCCATACCGGAATCAATTGCAAGATGGATTTTCAGCTCATTGTCTTCTCCAGTAAGTTCTTTATTGGCCTCTTTTAGCCAAGCCAAATCCGGAACGGTCAAAGATATATCATGTAAGGCAGCTAGTGAAACGTATTGCGTAGGTGTGACACCCAGAACTAAAATTGGAGCCTTAATGCCCGCCTGACGCAATTCCAGCGCTTCATCTAAGATTGCCACACAAAAGCCGTCAATGCCAACCTCAATTGCAGCTTGAGCCACTTTAACTGCTCCATGGCCGTATGCATTAGCTTTGATTACTGCAAATAGTTTTTGTCCCGGTTTGAGTTGCTGTTGTTCTTCTTTTAAATTGTGCTTAATCGCTGCTAAATTGACATAAACAGCGGCTGGACGATGTATTCCAGGTACCATTTTTATTTCTCCAATACAACTAAAGTAACTATTTCATGATTATCANTAGTGAAACGTATTGCGTAGGTGTGACACCCAGAACTAAAATTGGAGCCTTAATGCCCGCCTGACGCAATTCCAGCGCTTCATCTAAGATTGCCACACAAAAGCCGTCAATGCCAACCTCAATTGCAGCTTGAGCCACTTTAACTGCTCCATGGCCGTATGCATTAGCTTTGATTACTGCAAATAGTTTTTGTCCCGGTTTGAGTTGCTGTTGTTCTTCTTTTAAATTGTGCTTAATCGCTGCTAAATTGACATAAACAGCGGCTGGACGATGTATTCCAGGTACCATTTTTATTTCTCCAATACAACTAAAGTAACTATTTCATGATTATCATGAGTAATACTTGACCAAATTTTGCCTTCAAACTTAGTTGAAGTTGTTATCGGATGACCAATTTCATCCCAAAGTGTTTCGACATCTTGTAAGCCAAGGTCTTTTCCTAAACCAGTTCCCATTGCCTTGGAAAATGATTCCTTAATTGAAAAGCGACCACCTAAGTATTCAACCTTACGCTTACCAGACATTTTTTGATACTGGGCAAATTCATTTGGTGTTAGCGCCTTTTTGGCAAAGCCATCACCTTTAGCAACTATTTTTGCTACACGTTCTACTTCTACTGCATCAATACCAACACCATAAATCAATTTGCTCACCTCTTAAGCCAAAATTATAATACAAAAAAGAGTTGCACTTAACCACAACCCTCTTTTTAGCAAAAACGTTAATCTTTTTTGTTTTTAATTACGAAATCATGACCACTACCTGAGCGGTTTGAACGGCCACCGCGGTAACTGCTATGACCACCGTGATTACGATCGCCACCGCGATAATTACCGTGACCGCCACGGCTATTACCACCGCGACCGCCGCCACGACCATAATGTCCACGGCCTCTGCCGCCACCATTGCGGCGACCACCACCGTTACTACCTTTATATGGCAATGGCTTTTCGGAACTAATAGTTACTTCAACATCAGAAGAATCTTTTGAAAGGTTCTTCAAAAATGCGGAAACTAGGTCGATGGCTGAATAGTTTTCAAGTAACTCACTAGCGTCATCAGTGTACTTACTCAAATCTTCCTTCATCAAGTCTTCAATTTTAGTCTTAGCAATCTTTAATTGACCACGAAGCGCTTGATCATCTGAAGGTGGACGAAGTGGAGTCATCTTTTTCTTAGTTAATTGCTCAATTGTGCGCATGTAGCCAAGTTCGTTTGGAGTAACAAAAGTAATTGAACTACCATTTTGACCAGCACGACCTGTACGACCAATACGGTGAACATATGAATCTGGATCTTGAGGGATATCATAGTTGTAAACGTGAGTAACACCTGAGATATCAAGCCCACGTGCTGCAACATCAGTAGCAACTAAAATATCTAATTTTCCTGCACGGAATCGCTTCAAGACACTGATTCGACGTGCTTGTGACAAGTCACCGTGAATGCCGGCAGCATTATAGCCACGTGCTTGCAAACCGCGAGTAACTTCGTCAACTCTTCTCTTAGTTCGAACAAAGATAACCGCCAAATCTGGGCTTTCAACGTCAATTAACCGACACATGATATTGAATTTTTCTGCGTCCTTACAACGAACGTAGTATTGATCAATTAAATCAGCAGTTAATTCTTTTGTCTTAATCCGTACAATCTCTGGATCATGCATGAACTTTTCACTAATGCGCAAAATTGGTTTTGGCATTGTGGCACTGAAAAGCAAGGTTTGACTGCGATTCTTCACGTAACTCAAAATGCTTTCAATATCTTGAATGAAGCCCATGTCTAGCATTTCGTCAGCTTCATCAAGTACAATTGTGTTGACACCTTCCAAGTTGATTGTCTTACGCTTTAAGTGGTCAAGTAAACGACCTGGTGTACCAACCAAAATTGCTGGTACATGGTTCTTAAGTGAGCGAATTTGGCGGCCAATGTCTGCACCACCATAAACTACTTGAACACGTGCTTTTTCATCACGACCCAAGCGGAAAAGCTCCTCCTGGGTTTGAATAGCTAATTCACGTGTTGGTTCGATAATCAACGCTTGAATAGTTTTATTGTGTTTATCTAAATTTTGTAAAATTGGCAAAGCAAATGCTGCAGTTTTACCTGTCCCTGTTTGCGCTTGACCAATTACGTCTTTACCCGCTAAGGCAAGAGGAATTGTCTGTTCCTGGATTGGCGTTGCTTCTTCAAAGCCTGAACGTTTAATTGCTTTTAAAAGCTCGTCATTTAATCCTAATTCTGAAAATTTCACTAAGTTCTCCTTATCTAAGCCGCTTTACTACTTTTTCAAGGTGCATCCCATGTGATCCCTTCAGAACAACAATGTCGTGCGGCTTAATATCATTTCTCAGATCAGCTATCAATCGCTGCATCTGATCTTTTTTATAATAATGTAAATTCTCTGGTCCATATGTGTTCTTTAGAACATCAGCTAAATTTTCCATTTCTGAACCAAATAAATATACTTCGTTAATCACTTGCGGATCAAGGCAATCAGCAAGTCCAGCATGTAAAGCAGCCGATCTTTCGCCTAATTCAAGCATATCACCTAAAACGGCAATTCTGCGACTGCCCTCAGGGACCTGAATTTGACCAAAGCTGGAAATAACTGCGCGAACCGCTGTTGGGTTTGAGTTATAGACATCGCTCATGATGTCTTCGCCCACATCGCCTTTTTCCCATTCCATGCGATCAGCTGTTGGGGTAAAGCTTGCTAATGCGGTAGCAATTTCTTCATCACTTTCACCAAAATGACGACCAACGCATAGCGCCGAAAGAGCATTTGAAACATTATGTTTACCAATCATTGGGATAGTAAATTGGCTGTCAGAGTCGTTGACTGTAAATGTTGCATGATGCTTATAGCTACGATAGCCAGTTGCATAAACGCTATCAGTTTGGTCGAAGCCAAACGTAATTTTAGCTTGCTCAAGCTTTTCAGCACGCTCACGTAAAAGTGGTTCATCCCCATTATAGATGAGCTCGCCATCTTCACGCAAGAAATCGGTAATCTCCATTTTGGCATCAGCGATGCCTTCACGCGAACCTAAATACTCAATATGTGCTTCACCAATCATGGTAATAACAGTTACATCCGGATGGGTTAGTTCACTTAACTGGTGTAATTGACCAGCATGATCCATTCCCATTTCCAGAACTAAAATCTCTGTATTAGGTTTCATGTCCAAAATAGTCATTGGAACACCAATTTCATTGTTGAAGTTGGCGTCAGTCTTGTGGACATTAAAACGCTTAGCTAAAACCGCTGCAGTCATATCTTTAGTAGTAGTTTTACCATTAGAACCAGTAATTGCTACTACTGTAGGATTTACCTTGTTAAGGTAATATTGCGCTAGTTGTTGCATACTCAAAAGTGGATCGTCAACCTCTAAAACAGCAATGTTTTCAGGTTTATTAGGACGGTCTTTTTGCCACAAAGTTGCACTAGCGCCATTACTAATTGCACTATTGATAAAATCATGGCCATCACGTTCGCCTTTTAGCGGCACGAATAGTCCGCCTTCAGAGATTTTTCTTGAGTCGAAGGCAACAGAAGTAATAACAGTTTGGTCGTTACCTTCACAAGTCGAATTAATTGCTTTGGCAATTTCTGCCAGTTGCATTTTCATCTAATACTCTCCTACCTAAAAGAAATTTTGCTCAACCCAACATTATGTCTGCATAATTGTTACAGCATAATAATTACGTCTTACATAAAAAAGCAGCCCCAATGGGACTGCTTCCACCAGATTAAAGATATTACTTGTTGACACCATATTTCTTGTTGAACTTTTCGATTCGTCCATCTGCTTGAGCAAACTTTTGCTTGCCTGTGTAGAATGGGTGAGAATCTGAAGTAATTTCAACTCGAATCAATGGGTAAGTCTTACCTTCGTAATCTACTGTTTCTTTTGACTTTAAGGTTGAACCAGCAACAAATTTTGCACCTGTTGCGGAATCCATAAAGACAACTTCTTGGTAATCTGGGTGAATGCCTTGTTTCATGTTTATTACTCCTTTGCCATGACTCTCTTTCAAGCCATAGATTAATCGATTAACGTTTATTACAATAACATTTTTTTGAGTCAATTTCAAGATATATTACTAAACTAGCTTTTTGTTAATTAAGAACAATATCGCTCGGCTTTACTTCTTTGCCAAAATAAGGCTTCAGTTCTTTATTGTAATCAGTCACAAAAAAGCCTTGGTTTGTTAGTTTAGTGATTTCTTGGTTAGTCCAATCAAGTAGAGATTTATTGCCTTTTTTAACTGCTGGCGCAATGTATTGATTAGGACCAATGTTTTTAATTCCAACTGTATAACTTGGATTTCGTTTAACCCACGCATACAGGTATGAATTGTCATCCGCTAATGCAGCAGCTCGTTTATTCTTAATTGCATTAAACTGTTGTGTTTTTGAATCAAATTTTAACAGGTGAACTCCGCCTTTTTCAGTAAAATAGTTCTCAGCAGTAGTCCCCTTATTTACAATAACCGTTTTGTTTTTCAATTGACGCTCATTAGTAATTGGTGCATTTTTGGGTGAAATCACACCAACCGATACCTTCATATAGGGTCTAGCAAAATCAGCCACTTGTTTACGTTCTGGTGTCACAGTAAAGTTGGCCAACACAATATCAGCTTTGTCAGAATTCAATGTATCAACTCGATTATTAGCGTTAACCTGTGTAAACTTTGCTTTTACACCAAGATCTTTGGCCATTCTGCGGGCTAAACGTAAGTCATAGCCACGCCGGTTACCATGTTCATCTACCCAACCATACGGTGGCAAATCACCAAAAACCGCTACACGCAAAACGCCACGCTTTTTTATTGCGACTACACTGCTGTCGCTTCCCCCGGTACTGTCATTTAATGAGGACCTGAAGCCAAAAAAGGTAACTAATAAGACAACAATTACAACTGACCAAATTGCTATACGCCTTTTAAGTTTATTTTTCTTCATTATAACTCCTTAAAAATCCATACTCTCTAAAAAGTCGCGTGCACGTTCAGTTTTCGGTTGGGCAAAGAAAGCTTTTCCTGGCGTATTTTCTAAAATGCGCCCATCTTCTAGGAATAGGACTTGGTCCGCTATTTGTTCCGCAAAGCCCATTTCATGCGTCACAATAATCATGGTCATATGGTGCTTTTTTGATAACTTAGTCATTATCTGCAAAATGCCGCGCACCATTTCTGGATCAAGTGAAGCAGTTACTTCATCAAGCAACATTACCTCTGGGTGCATGATTAAGGCGCGCACAATAGCGATTCTTTGCTTTTGTCCCCCAGACAATTCTCGAGGATACGAATCCGCATACTTCTCAAGCCCAACGTCTTTTAATAATCCTTCTGCTTCTTGAGCCACCTGATCTTTTGCACGCTTCTGTACCTTAGTAGGAGCTAATAAAATGTTTTCCATGACAGTTAAGTTAGGAAATAAATCATAACTTTGAAAGACCATGCCGATTTTTTGTCGTATCTCTTGCCAATTTTTATCGGTTGGCTTGATTTTTTCACCTTTAAAATAAACCGCACCGCTACTAAAATCTTCCAATCCATTAAGGCATCTGATTAAAGTGCTTTTTCCTGAGCCCGATGGACCAAGTAGAGTTAGAACCTCACCTTGATGCAACGTAAAATTAATATCGTGTAAAATATGACGATCGCCATAAAACTTGTTTAAATTTTCTACTCGTAAAATTTCTTCTGTCATTTTTCTTACCTATTCTCTTTAGCTGCCAACTTTTTAGACCAAAGTGACAATGGATAATCGATGATAAAGTACAAAATAAAAATCAGACCATAAATCCAAAAAACTGCAGTCGGATATTTTTGGTTATTAGCTTCGATGATTTGCTGGCCAATTGCAATTACATCCATAATACTAATCATCATTAAGAGTGAAGTTGTTTTAATTACCCGCGTAGCGAGGTTAATCGTTGCAGGCAATTCCAACTGGACTGCCTGTGGTAATAACACATAGCGGAAAAGCTGCGTTTTACTTAAGCCTAATGCCAAACCAGATTCTTTTTGCGTTACTGGTACTGATTCGATTGCCCCACGGACAATATCACTAAATTCAGCGGCCACCCACAATGCAAAAGCGAGAATCGCCATCCAACTAGCCGGCCAGCTAATGTTGAAACTGCGTGGCAAAATGTAATAAACCAAATAAAGCAGGACAATTGTTGGCACAATTCTAAAGAACTCAAGGTAAAGCCTTAGAATAAAGCGTAATGGCTTACTAGGTAATGTTCTTAGAATTCCCAAAAGTGTCCCCAGAACTAAACCAGCAGCTAGACTATCAACGGAAATCCACACAGATGTCCACAGTCCTTGCATGATTCTGGCAAAATTGTTTCCTACAAAGAGGACATTAATCACCGAATGTTCCATAGCGCACTCTCCTTTCAAGCAAGTTCAAGAGCAAAATAACTGGAATGAGGACGATTGCATAAGCAACAACGAGAACAAACAAGTACTCGTTAGAACGGTAATACATACCAATTAAGTCAAGTGCTGTATTTGTTAACTCAGGGATAGCAATTACAGAAAAGATTGAAGTTTCCTTAATCAAAAATATGACGTTAGCAGCTAGTGCGGGCATACTCAGTGCAAAACCTTGTGGAAAAACCACATAACGTGCTAATTGCAAATTATTCATCCCCAATGCCTTACCATTATCAATTTGGGTCTGGTTGACACCGCTAAAACCACCAGTGAAGCCTTCTGCCATATAAGCACCGCCCAGAAAAATCAGTCCAATAATGCCACAAGTTGTAGCAGACATTTTCAAGCCAATAACAGGAAAAGCATAATACAGGAAAAATAATTGAATTAACAATGGTGTATTTCTTGCCAGTTCAACATAAGCTGTAAATAGCTGACTTAAAATTGGTACTTTAAAATACTGTATCAGGCTGCTTAGCGCACCAACAATTAGCGAGCCTAAGATACCAACAAGCGAAAGCCATAAAGTTAGCTTAAAAGCTTGGGCAAAGATTGGTAAACTGTGACTAATAACTTGCCAGTTCATTTCTATCCCCATTTCTAAATAAAAAAGACCTATTTATCCACATGGACTTCATAGGTCTTGTCTAATTCCAATAACCAAAAACCACGAGCCGCGTCGGCACGTCGATTCTTTAATTAAGCAGTTATTAACTTTAAGAATCCGCATGCCAAAAGATTGTCCACATTGTTTTTAACAAAACAGACTTTTTGACATTGTGTTTTACTTACACCAAGTTTAAACATGGTTTGTACTCCTTTTTTGTAATAACTGTTACTCTTCACATGCTATGCTTATATTTACTTTTTGTCAACAGATTTGCATCATTCATTTTTAATTATTTTTTATCAATCAGTTACTTCAGAGAGCAAAAAAGGCACCCCTAACGGGATGCCTTTTGATTAGCTTAATTTTAAGCTTGTGATTTTTCTTTAATTGCCTGTGCTGATTGCTCCAGCAACTCTTCTTCTTCAGGAGTTAACGCTAACTTAATTTTAGCTTCAATTCCGTTACGTCCAACAATTGTTGGATATGACATATAAGTACCGTATTTTTCTTGGTAACTTGAAACTGGAAGTTCAGTATGTGAATCAGTTAAAATTGCACGTACAATTCTGACTGCAGCTGCGGAAACACCATAATTAGTGTAGTGCTTACCCATAAATACTGTTTGACCACCTGTCCTGATTTCATCTTCAAGGTCATCAAGACTCCAAGAAGCTGATTTTGCTAGCTCGGTGATTGGTTGCTCCAAAACTTTGACGGTTGACCAAGCAGTAAATTGAGAGTTACCATGCTCACCCAATGCAAAACCACTGATTGATCTTGGATCAACGTTGAATTTTTTAGCTACGACTTTCTTCATTCTAGCTGTATCCAAAAGTGTTCCTGTTCCCAAAACATGTTCTTTTGGTAAGCCTGTTAATTGTTGATAAAGGTTGGTAATTGCATCAACTGGATTGGAAATTACCAGCAAGATACCATTAAAACCACTCTTTTTAATCGATTCAGTAATTGGTTGCAATTGCTTCTTATTGTATTCAAGCTCTTGGAAACGGTCGCCCTTAGTTTCAAGCGAAATCTTTCCTAGTGTACTAATAAGAACTTCTGCATCTTTAAGAGCATCATAATCATTAACTACAACATTTGTGTGATATGGCAAATTGGCCATTGCATCTTCAAAATCAACTGCATCGGCATTAACCTTGCCTTCGTTGACGTCAATCATTACCAAATCATCAACTAAGCCCGAAATAATTAATTCATGTGCAATCGTGCAGCCAACGTGGCCATCACCGATAATTCCAATTTTAGTAGACATAATTTTTAACCTTTCCTAGATTATTATTATCGCTTTTTGCGATACATCTTTATAAAGCTAATTATAGTTTTTCTTCAGCCTAAATTAAACTTTTTATCGTCTAAATTAATCAGAAATTTTACTTAACTTGTTCAACTTCTGCCTTGGTTGGAATTGAAGGCTGTGCACCATAACCTTGAACCGTTAACGAAGAAGCCTTGTTAGCAAATGTAATTGCATCACTTAAATTAGAAAAATCTGGTTTTAAGATACTGGTCATCGCACCAATAAAGGTATCACCGGCTGCTGTAGTATCAACTGCTTTTACTTTGAATGCAGGAATCAGACCTTGCTTATCTTGAAAATCGTAAAATGCACCCTTGTCGCCAATTGTAATTATGACGGCGGAGACACCTAATTCATGAAGTTTGTCAGCTGCTTTTTTAGCACTTTTTTCATCGACAACTTCGACTCCTGTAATAGTGGCAGCTTCGGTCTCATTAGGGATAATAATATCCGTCACTTGCAATAATTCAGCCGGAATTTCAGTAATTGCTGGTGCTGGATTTAAGATTGTTTTTGCACTATTCTGACGCGCGATTTTGAATCCTTGAATTGTTGCCTCAATTGGTGTTTCAAACTGCGCAACAACAAAGTCACTTGCAGCAATCAGATTACTATTTTGCTTGATATCCTCTTGGTCAAAAGCGTAGTTAGCCCCAGAATAAATGGTAATTGAGTTTTGACCAGAATCATCTACCGTAATAAAAGCTTGACCTGTTGACTCATTAGCAACTTCCTTAACACCATCAAGGTTAATGTTTTCTTTTTTTAATAAAGCAAGCATTTCCTTACCCGGTGCGTCATCGCCAACGGCACCAACAAAACTAACAGCACAACCAGAACGCGCAGCAGCTACTGCTTGGTTGGCACCTTTTCCACCAGCTGCCGAATAGTGCTCCTTGGCATGGATTGTCTCACCTGGTTTAGCCATCTGCGCAACACGTAAATTAGTATCTAAGTTAATACTTCCTATTACTGTAACTTTGTTCATTTTTTCTCCTTATCAAATCAAAAGAAAATCATCTTTTGTTATTCAAAAAGCTTGTAAGCTGTAATTGCTTTCAATTTAGCAAAAACCATACTTCAAATTCAAGTAGGCAAAGAAGAACTTTACTTAAATTTTGTTATTAGTTCAACGACTTTCTTTTTATTTTCATAATCCTAGCATATAATATTTATTAAATTTATTTTCCGTTCTTGTTATAGGGTAATTATTATGAAAAGACAACTCAATTTCTTCGCTGCCCTTGCCACTGTCATGGGAACCATGATTGGTGGCGGAGCTTTTTTCAAAATAGCTAATATTTCATCATTAACCCACAACGCGTGGTTAAGCATTCTAGTTTGGCCCCTGGCGGGCTTCATTACCCTAATGGCGGGACTCAGTATCGCTGAACTGGCGTCCGTTTTCCCTGAAGACGGTGGACCAGTCAGATACCTCGACGAAATTTACGGTCCCAAAGTTTCATTTCTGTT
Organism: Lactobacillus apis; assembly: GCF_002837055.1. Classification (GTDB taxonomy): domain Bacteria; phylum Bacillota; class Bacilli; order Lactobacillales; family Lactobacillaceae; genus Lactobacillus; species Lactobacillus apis. Next base: position 37,034 of record NZ_PDKP01000004.1, read on the forward strand.
TGGCTGGTCACTTATTATTATTTATTACCCAGCCAACATCGCCGCACTTTCAATTGTTTTTGCAACCCAGTTAAAAGAAATTCCTCAGTTTAAAAACTTTTCAACTACAATCATCGCATTAATTGTTATGCTGGTTGTTTTGTTAATTAACTGGCTTGGCTCTAGACTAAGTGGTCAAGTTCAAAAAATTACGTTGGTCATCAAGTTATTACCAATTGCAGCAATTATCATTTTTGCTCTCTTTTACCAGGGACCAAATCAATTGGCTGGAGCACCAGCTCCACATTTAACATCAGGTGCTGGTGCAGCAACCTTTGGTCAGGCGCTATTGGCAGTTTTATTTGCCTATGACGGTTGGCTTAGCATTGGTAACTTAGCCAGTGAAATTAAGAATCCGGCTAAGACTTTAGCCAAAGCAATTATCTGGGGACTATTCGGCGTAACTATCTTTTACACCTTACTCAATTGGAGCTATGTAAAAATCATTCCCTGGTCTAAAGTTGTTGGCAATCAAACGACTGCACTATTGACCGCACAAAAGCTTTTCGGACACTTCGGCAGTATTATCATTGCAATCGGTATTTTGGTTTCTGTTTTCGGTGCCATCAACGGTCACACGCTTTTAGGTTCTAGAATGCCCTACGTTTTGGGTAAAGAACATCAACTACCTGCTGCTAACTTCTTTGGTTCACTAAATAGTAAAACGATGGTGCCAACAAATAGTATGCTCTTTGAATGTGCTATTGCGACCGTGATGATTTTCTCGGGAACATTCGATTCACTGACCAATATGCTTGTTTACGTTTCTTGGATCTTCTCAATCCTGTTATTTGTTGGTGTATTGATTTTAAGAAAAAGGCAGCCGGAACTGGAGCGTCCTTATAAGATTCCCTGGTACCCACTGCCACCACTGCTAGCAATTTGCGGCGCTCTCTTTATAGTGATTACTACCACGCTAACGCAGCCCGTCTTGTCGGCAATTGGTATTCTACTCACTTTGAGCGGCTGGCCTGTTTATCTCTATGTTCACCGCCAAAAAGCAAATTAAAAAGGTTTTGTCTTATATGACAAAGCCTTTTATTTTTGCAGATTAAAGTTCTTGATTGACTGAACGAAGCTTTTGAGTGCCTTCGATTTATTGGTCTTTAAATAAATTAACTGCATTGAGTATTTATGACCCTAACATGCCAGGTACTTAGGCAGGATTTGTCTTCTATTCTGGCAAACATGTTGCAAATATTATTTATGATTAACTCAAAGATTAATCTATTTAAAAACAAAATATGTAAATCTAAACGACAACCAAGAGGCTGTCTTTTTCTCGTGATAGCTTGATTAAGTTACTTTTGCCCCACTTAGTATCAATTCTTAAAACTAGCATTGACTTTAAACTTAGGTTCAATGTTAATCTCTTAATCGGGAGGTAGATAAAGCTAATGAGCACAATAAAGGAAATCGCAAAAAGACTAAACATACCCGCTTCAACTATTAGATATTATGAAAAACAAGGTCTATTAGATATTCAGCGAAAAAATAATAACTATCGCGAATATAGTCTGGAAGACGAGCAAAAACTGAAACTAATTTTAGTAATGAAATATTCCGGCTTTTCTATTAAAGAAATTAAAGCATTGCTGACATTAAATAATAATCCTACTATGGAGGATCAATGTATCAGAGAAACAAACAACTTAATTTCAAAGAAAAAGAATGAAATACTGGAAAAAATTAATAATTATCAAAAAATCGTAGCGTTGTTAGACATGTTGCAGCCGCTAGCAATTGCTAAAACCACAACTCAAAACAAGCTTGCACTGGAACACCAAATTGATTTGATTTTTAAAAAGATAAGTAAGGAAAAATAGAATGAACATAACAGTCTTAATTGGCCATCCATATCCAAAAAGTTATAACTATGCAATCCTAGAAAGTGTAAAAGAAAAGACAAATGCAACCGTAATTAATTTGATTGAAGATAACTTCAACCCTGCCATGCTTTCCAACGACTTAGCCGGATTTTCAAGAGGAAACTTTGCTGATCCACTTGTAGGAAAATATCAGAACATTTTATCGCAAACTGATAAGTTAATTATAATAACCCCAATATGGTGGTATGGACTTCCAGCAATATATAAAGGCTTCCTTGATAAAGTAATGTTAAAAGGTTTCTCTCATTGTGAAGAAAGTGGTCGATTAGTTGGGACGTTAAATAATATCAAAGAAACAATTTTAGTAACAACTGCTGAATCACCTAAATGGTATATAAAGTACTTTGCTGGTAATCCAATCAGAACTTTACGAAAACGCGTATTTAAAGACATGGGCTTGAAGAATGTAAAATGGGTTCACTTGGGTAACATTACAAAAACAAGTGATAAAAACAGAAACAAGTTTCTTGACTATGTTCAAAGAATCTCTTAGCTATCATTATTAAACCAACTTAACACTATAATTATAACAACACAAAATTTCTGTCGTATTTTTGATATCTCTCATAGCATTGAAAACTAGAACTTTAAACCTAACAAGAGGTATAACGATAGGAACATATAGCCAATTCCAGAAATCATAACTTCTTAGAACAAATCAAATCTACCCCAAATGCGTCACAAACCTACTTTGACACGTTTGTTATGTATATGTTATAGAAAAGCTCTTTTTCAAAAGCACTAATCGTTTCAGGTTTTTTGAAAGAAGAGAAATTAATATACGTACGATCATCCTTTTCTACTTTTAGAAAGGGCAGTGTTATATATACTTTAAACGTTGTTTCTTTTCCAGAACTAAATTGATTGTAAATATCATGGTACTCATCTTCAATATATTCCTTTGATATAATTAAAGAAGGATATATTTGCTTACCATTTCCCTGATTTATAGGACTTTTAAAAGAAAGCCTAAGAACTTTGTCCTTCTTAGTCTTTGACAAAAAAGCATCACTATAATAGATACATACGCCTTTTTTTGTTTGTAAATCTCGAAATTGAACATTACTTGTTAAAGGTCTAAACATACTCTTAATCTTAATTGGCTCCTTGTAGTTTTCAATCGAAATCAAAAAGTCCTGATCATGATTATACAGCTCTACATGTGCTTTCAAGGTATTCAAATGTTTCTTTGCAGTTTTTGATTTAATAGTATTGGATTTATTAAGTGAATTTGCCTTCTTTTGCTTTCTATTTGTAGCATCCACATCAGATTCATTTTTTACATCCCGAGAACTTTTTGATTTCTCAGGGGGTTGAAATCCATGAGCTGGAGAAAGAGAAGAAAAAATTTCATCACTTGATTCGAAATTAAAACGCTTATCAGCTATGTAATTAGATGGATTAACTGCATCACTGTTACTTAGATTATACGGACAGTCAGATATATGTTCATTTATAATGCGTGAGTGGTTGATAAAAGTTGGACTATTTTTACTATTCAGTGCAATTGAGCGACAAGTGACAGCAGCTGAGCACTTATCTGTTGGACACACGAAATTTTGGTTGCTTAGAATATATTTTTCAGCGTATAATCTTTGTGCCAAGCTTGGGGAGATAGCTAATGACATTTTCCCTAACTTTAAATAGTCAAGTGCTTTTTGATCTGTCGGTATCGCCTTAGTAAGTCTGTTTTCTAGTTCCATTTATCCAACATGCTCCATTATTACTTTACTACCCATATAGTATTTTTGTTTACTTTAGTTCATTATATAGCATATTAACATTTTCTTCACTATTCCATTAACATTTTATCATCATGTGGAATTCACCAAAATACTTCAGCCTGTTTACTTGAAAAGTTCCCCCAAATTGAAGGAGAGTATACTGGCATATAGACCGATAATCTATAACTTTATGTATCGTTCAAAATCTAAAAATACTTCAAGTTGGAAAGTACTACACTAAAAAGCCTATAAATACTGTTTGTATTTATAGGTTATAGTCACTAAACTAACTAGTGATAATTTATTTGTGCTTATTCTGACTTTGAAATCACATTATCCAGACTACTCTTATCGTTCAAGTCAGCTTGTAAATACTCCTGACTATTTACTGGTAATGTAATTCAAAATTTTCTATTGGTTGAATGCTTACAGTGACATCCTTCATCGTTGCAGCTAAAACATGTCCACCAAATGATAGGTCATCAGCTAAAAAGTGATTATGAAAGCCTGAAACTCCCACACCTTGAAAAACTTTAGGTGTGTAGAAAGTAATCATTGTCCCTGCAATATTTTCCGCCTCAAATTCAACCTGATTTTGTGCAATCGTTCCTAAAGATGGATAGGGTTTTTGCGACTTTTTAGATGATCTGGTTCTAATTTTTTGGAAAACTCCTTTAGTCAAAAAAGCAAAAAACTGATAGCCATTAGTTACAATACCTTTTTTAACTTCGATGTTTTTGTTAATTACACGTTCACGCAAATAATAAGCTACTAATTCTTTAAAGCCTTTAGCATTCAGATTATCCAAGCTCATCATTTCTGCTGTATTATCTAACTTCTTGTATTCGACAATTACGCCTACATTACTATCAGTTGATTTACCATTATAGATAGCCAAATCAATCTTTCCTCTAGTGTTAATTTGCTTATCAGGGATAATTTCTTCTAGGAAGTCTTTAAAAACACCCTTTTGAAATTCTTCTGATTCATGCTCATTTGCTTTAATCTTGTTGAAGTATCTTTCTAAGGCATTTTTAAAAGCCTCTTTTTGATCATCTTTGGGCATAATCGCTTCAACATTACGATTAATGCTTTGCTTTAAGTTTTGTATAGTTTCCATAATTTATATCACAGTGATAATCTTACTAATTAAAATCAGCAATTAACTGTAAAGTCTTTAGATGATCTAAAGAAAAAGCTGATGCTCTCTTACTTAGTCCTTTTATTTTTACATTTTCGCCTTCTTGAGGAAATTTGTTTTTTGTAATCTTTATAATTCTATATTCCCTTTGATATTTAAAATAATCCTTTTTAAGATAGCAATATGCTTTGTTACCATTTTTCAATTTTGAAAATTGAGACAAGTTATATGGATCATAATATTGAACAATATCTGCTTCATATCCAGATTCCTTTATAGATGAGAAGAAATCGGGGTTAGAAAAAATAATTAAATTACATTTGTTACCAGTGAGCTTTTCTTTATCTTCAATAAGCCGTTTTATATCATCCAAAGTATCTTTTCTTAATTTGAAATATTTTCGATTATTAAAAGATCTATCTAATTTGAAATCTCTGAAAGTTAAGAGTCCAAAACTTGCTACTCCTATTCTTTTTTCCATTGCATCTTTCAATCTATATTCCATTTGGGGATCTTGCATAAAGTCTTTATCAGTTAAAGTAATCTCTTTATCACTTTCTGGACTCCTTATGGTTATTTTACTTTTCCCCTTTTTAAAAAGTCCAACTATTTTCCCCTCATCTTCATCACCGATACCTTGACTTTCTATATTCTTATAACCTTCTAGGCTCCCAAAATGAACAGAATCTTCTAAGGTACTCTTTACATACTTATTTTCAGTTACTCTAATTGGTAATGCTAAAGTTCTAATATCGACCATTCTGTATATCTACCCAACTTTCATCAATTGTTAATTCAAAAATAGATAGGTTTATTCACCACTAATTTTACCCCATTCTTAAAACATAGAAAAAGAGTCTGGGAAAAACTCTAACCTAACTAAAAAAGGCCGACAAATCACGTCAATAAAACGTTGATTTGTCGGTCTTTTTAAATTGTGAAATTTTTTAATTTAACTTCAAAGAACACTTTTTTCCCAGACTCCTCAGTAGTTTGGCAGACAACCAAACCATTTTTTATTATTTTGTCTAAGTCTAGCCTTTGTTAATTGCTGTTAAATCAAGATTTCCTCATCAACTAACATTGTCAGCTTATTCCCATTCAATTGTTGAAGGTGGCTTACTCGTTACATCGTAGACGACGCGGTTAATGTTTGGCACTTCATCGACAATTCTAGTCGAGATTTTTTGCAAAACATCCCATGGCAGACGGGCAAAATCTGCTGTCATCCCATCAATTGAAGTAACTGCTCGAATACCAATGGTGTAGTCATAAGTACGTCCATCACCCATAACACCAACGGATTTAATTCCAGGTAAAACAGTAAAGTATTGCCATACGTCTTCTTGCAGTCCTGCCTTTTTAATTTCGTCACGTAAAATAGCATCACTGTCACGCACTATTTTTAGCTTGTCTTCTGTCACTTCACCAAGAACTCTAATACCAAGACCAGGTCCAGGGAATGGTTGACGCCAAACTAAATCGTGTGGAATGCCTAGTTTTTCGCCCAATTCGCGCACTTCATCTTTAAACAACTTACGCAATGGCTCAATTAACTTGAAGTTTAAGTCCTTAGGAAGACCACCTACATTGTGGTGCGACTTAATCGTCTGTGCTGTGTTAGTTCCACTTTCAATTACATCAGTGTAAAGGGTACCTTGAGCCAAGAAATCAACATCCTTAATTTTCTTAGCTTCATCAGCAAATACTTCGATGAATTCCTTACCAATTATTTTACGTTTTTGTTCTGGATCAGTGACACCTTTTAGTTTATTTAAAAACCGTTCTTGAGCGTTCACACGAATAATGTTCACACCCAAATCACGATTTAAAGCTGCCATTACTTCGTCACCCTCATTTTTACGCAGCATCCCGTGATCAACGAAAATTGCAGTCAATTGATCTCCGATCGCTTTATGCAAAAGTGTTGCGGTCACACTGGAGTCTACACCACCGGATAAACCAAGAATGACCTTTTTGTCACCAACCGTTTTTCTGATTTCTGCAACCTGTAAGTCAATAAAGTCGGTCATTGACCAATCATTTTTGGCACCACATACTTTAAAAGCAAAATTACGCAAAATGTCGAGACCATATTGTGTGTTGCGCACTTCGGCATGGAATTGAATACCATACATTTTGGCTTGATCGTTTGCAATCGCAGCAATCGGGCAGTTTTTACTTGAAGCAACGACTTCAAAGCCTTTAGGAGCCCCAGTTACTAGGTCCCCATGACTCATCCACACATATTGCTCTTTTGGTAAGTCACTGAATAAAACGTTGCTAGAATCTTCAACTTCAATTTCTGCACGACCGTATTCTGAATTGTCAGCTTTTTCAACTTTACCATCCAGATAGTACGACATTAATTGCATTCCGTAGCAGATACCTAAGATTGGAATCCCTAAGTCAAAAATTGCTGGGTCAACCTTAAGTGCATTTTCACCGTAGATACTATTTGGACCACCAGAAAAAATAATCCCCTTTGGATTAATTTCTTTGATTCTCTCCATACTGATGTCATGCGGTAGGAGCTCAGAATAAACCCCAAAATCGCGCAAGCGCCTGGTAATCAATTGATTATATTGACTACCAAAATCTAAAACGATAATTTCATCAAAATCGTGAATGTCTTTTTTCACTGATATCCGAGCTCCTCTTCTAAAAACATGAATTTATTTAAACTGTACTAAGAATTATCTCTTTGGTCAACTACTTTTTTATCAGATAGTCATCTACACAGTTAAGCTGCACAGATATGAAAAACAGGTTTCTTTAGCCTATAAAAAGTGAAAAAAATAAATGCGTCGCTTATCTGGCAAAATGCTAAACTTGTCTTATATAGACAGTTTTTAATTTTTAAAAAGGACAGTCAAATCAGATGGCAAGAAAGTATTTTAGTGAACATACGCGTGCAAAACATACATATCAATTTTTCAAAGACAGGCTTAATGACCCTAAATGGCACGATGAATATCTAGCAGTTCGTTCAAAACGGAATCGCACTATTGCAATTGAAGGCATTTTGCTAGTAGTACTTTTATTAGCCGGGATATTGTGGTGGCATAATTCAGTTTCTCAACCGTATGTTGCTGAAAATACCTCAACTACTTCAGCTGACTCAAAAATAAATCGCCCTAAGAAAAAGAAAAATGGTCTTGGCCGTTTTATTAAAAAACAGGTGAAAACTGCTAAAAAAGACATTGCTTCAGCCAAACCCAATTCTTCCCAGCAGGCTAATACTGACAATCAACAAAAAGTGCAAAACTATATTTTGCACAAAGGATTCGAAATAGGGCCAAAATTATATGATGGTGAACCAATTGATAAAGCCATGGAAGAACGGAAAGCTCCTCAAAACTCAGTTCACGATGGAACAGTAACACTTTATTTTGCTAATTCAGAAATTGTGGAGCAATCTTTCATTGGCAGCTATAATCCAAAATTTGAGAGTCACTATCGTACTACACCAAATGAACTGATTGTTAGAAATGATCATATTCCCTATGAAATTAACAATGGGCAAGTGATTTTTAAAAACTGGCTCGTAAAAGATGGGAGTCATACAGTTACTTATGAAATAAGAAATTACCCTGGTGCCAAGGAAGACATTGATAGCAAACCAGCAAGATAGATAGATCAAATCGATTAAACTTCACCTTGCACAACTTAATTTGGTTTGTTAGAATTCACTCAACAAGTAAATATTAATCTATATATTGTCGTAATGTGGTCGACAGTCTCTACTCAGAACCGTAAATTCTGAACTATGGATAAACAATAGCAATTAACTCAGCGCAAGCTGCTTTAAGGGTCTTTTTTACCATAGTTTTGGTAGAGAAGGCCCTTTTATTTTTCAAGGAGGAAATTGTGAAGCTTTTAGAAGATCGGATCCGTCAAGACAGTGAGGTTCTACCTGGTGATGTACTAAAAATTAATTCTTTTCTGAATCATCAGGTTGACCCAGAGCTGATGATGGCTGTGGGCAAGGAGTTTGCTCGTCTATTTGATCAAAGCGGAGCTACAAAAGTATTAACCTGTGAGGCTTCTGGTATTGCTCCCGGAGTAATGGCAGCATACGAACTTCATGTGCCAATGGTTTTTGCCCGAAAGAAAAAGCCATCAACACTTAATGATGCGGTTTACTGGGCTGATGTATATTCCTATACCAAGAAAACCACAAATCAAATTTGTGTAGAACAAAAATTTTTACATGAAGACGACAACTTATTGATTATCGATGACTTTTTAGCTAACGGCGAAGCAGTCAAAGGAATGATTAACATAGCTAATCAAGCCAAGGCTGATGTGGCTGGAATTGGTATCGTGGTTGCGAAAACTTTCCAAGGTGGTAGCAGCTGGATTAAAGAGCACGGTTACCGCCTAGAATCCTTAGCAAATATCGCTAGTTTAGCTAACGGCGAAGTTCAATTTGCGGACGAAAAATAATGAAGCAAGAAGAAGTTAGTCACCAAAAAGCAGCTATTTTAGGTCTACAGCACCTATTGGCCATGTACTCTGGTGCAGTTGCTGTACCATTATTAATTGGAACAGCGTTAAAGTTCAACGCAGAACAAATGACTTATCTTGTCTCAATTGACATCTTTATGTGTGGGCTTGCAACACTACTACAACTCATGCGAAACAAATACTTTGGTATTGGTTTTCCAGTAATCTTGGGTTGTGCCATCCAAGCGGTTGCACCTTTACAAATGATCGGTCAAAAGTTTTCGATTAACGATATGTATGGTGCCATTATCATTGCGGGGATCTTTGTCATCTTGATTTCTGGCGTTTTTGCAAAAATCAAGAAGTACTTTCCACCAGTGGTTACAGGAACTCTAATCACTACTATTGGTCTTACGCTGGTCCCTGTGGCCGTTCAAAATATGGGTGGTGGCAATGCTAGTGCCAAAGACTTTGGTAGTAGCCAAAACCTGATATTGGCTTTCAGCACAATGTTCATCATCTTGGCATTAGAAATCTGGACTAAAGGCTTCTTGCGGTCAATCTCGGTTCTTATCGGCTTAGTTGCTGGGACCGTAATTGCCTCTTTGATGGGACGAGTTTCCTTGACACCAGTTTTAGAAGCTTCTTGGTTTCACTTGCCCCAATTATTCTACTTCGGTGTTCCAAAATTCGAATGGTCATCTAGTTTGACCATGATGATTATCGCATTAGTTTCAATGATTGAGTCTACTGGCGTCTTCTTTGCTACTGGTGACCTAATTGGCCATGATGTAACTGAAGAGGATTTAAAAAAAGGGTATCGTGCAGAAGGATTAGCACAAATCTTTGGTGGTTTGTTTAATGCTTTTCCGTACACTACCTTCTCACAGAACGTTGGACTACTTCAACTGTCAGGTATTAAAACAAAAAGACCAATTTATTGGGCAGCTGGCCTGTTAATGGCTATGGGACTGTTACCAAAAATTGGTGCACTAGTTACTATTATTCCTACTCCTGTTTTAGGTGGCGCAATGCTGGTAATGTTTACCATGATTGCCGTTCAAGGAATTAAAACACTTGTAAAAGTGGATTTGAGTGACAATAATAATATCCTAATCATCGCAATTTCAGTTGGCTTAGGACTTGGCGTCACTATTTATCCACAATTTTTCAAGAACTTACCTGCAACAGTTCAATTATTTTTAAGTAACGGAATTGTTATCACCAGTTTATCCGCTACACTTCTAAATCTTTTATTGAAGGGAGGTGAGTCAAAGAAAAAATAGAAAAATCAAACTGCAAATATCATGTGAACAATTATTTTCCCTTAAAATTGTTTTGTTCGCGCCAAAAGGCATCTTCTAAGTCGAAGATGCCTTTTTTAATTACCAAAATAGCTCACGTTCTATTCAATTATTGCATTCAATTTCTGTTTGGACTCATTCCCAAAATCCATATTGAAATATTGCGTGCAAGTTTCTAACATCAATTCGCCTATCTTTTCAAACGGTTGATCTTCTATTTTTTCCACGTACTTCATAATTCCAACTACTGTAATAAAGATTAGAAAAACTTGTGTTTCAGGCAAAATCTCAACCTTAGCACATTTTGTCTTATATCCTTCTATAAACGAGCTAATCAGATTTTTGTTTAACTTGAAATCTTGATAAAACAGTTTGATGAAGTCTTGATAGTTTACACCTTTCCTTGCTCGTTCAAAGTCGATTAAACGCAGTTTCCCATTGACAAGTTTGTAATTGCGCACACCAACATCACCATGAAGTACTACCGTGGAATAAGCACATAAATCATGTTCAATTTTGGCTTTAATTGGATTAAATGCTTTTAACAGTTCTTCAAGTCTGTCCTTGACCACAAAGTTTTTTAGACTGCTAACATCCGTCTCAACCTTTTTAAAAAGCTGTTCATTAAGATAAATGCCCTCAAATGGTTTTACATTTTGATGAAAGGCTGACAATTCCTGTCCCATTTCAAAAGCCAATTCGGTTGTAAGCGGTAGTTTTAAGTCTATCGGATCACAATCCTTCATTATTAATATGAAGCGCTGCGGATTTTTAATCGTAAAAAAGCCTAATACGCGTGAATTAAGTTGTTCATTAACAGCTTTTTCGGTTAAAAATTTACCTTCTTGAGAAAAAACTTTGACAAAAATCACTTGTTTATAAAGTTCACTATACCCAACAAAAGTGCTGTTTAGTGACTCATGCGTTATTTGGGTTAATGTTGCCTTTAATTTTTCCTGTAAAATTTTTCTAGTTTCCATATGTATATCTCTTTTAGTCTCTATAGCTTTTTATAATTTTTAATTCAAATTAGTTCACACGATTTTTTTACCATCACTTTTTCTCAACTCCAACAATCAAATAAATAATTTCAGGTTAAGTTTGCGTATTTCTTTGCATTATAGCTGTCCTTTTTAATACAATATAGATTAAGTTATTTTGAAAGGACAGATTAAATGAAAAAAGCAGAATGTACGACTATTCTTGTCGGTAAAAATGCTTCAATTGATGGCTCAGCAATGATTGCCAGAAGTGAAGATGGTGGACGTGAGATTATTCCCGAAGGTTTCGAACTTATTACACCAGAAAAACAACCTAAACACTATGAAAGTGTTATTAGTCACCAAAAAATTGATGATGAGGACTTAGCAGATACTCCTTTACGCTACACTAGTGCACCAGACGTATCAGGTGAAAGTGGTATTTGGGCAGCAGCCGGAATTAACTCCGAAAACATTGCAATGACTGCAACTGAAACAATCACTACGAATTCCCGTATCCAAGGAATCGACCCACTAGTAACTGAAGGTGGACTTGGTGAAGAAGACTTTGTTACCTTGACATTGCCTTATATCCACAGTGCTCTTGACGGTGTTAAACGGATGGGTTACTTACTTGAAAAGTATGGTACTTACGAAATGAATGGTATGGCTTTTGCTGACCATGATGAAATTTGGTACCTTGAAACAATCGGTGGTCATCACTGGATCGCTCGTCGCATCCCTGATGACGCTTATGTTGTTGCTCCTAACCGTTTGAACATTGATGAATTCCACTTTGGTGAAGACGGCTTTTTAGCTGACGATACTTTGGAAGGTTTAATCGAAGAATACCACTTAAACCCTGATCGTGAAGGCTACAACATGCGTCACATTTTTGGTAGTTCAACTGTCAAAGATGCGCACTACAACAACCCTCGTGCTTGGTTTGTACACAATTACTTTGATCCAGAATTTGGTGGCAAACCAACTGATCAAGACCAACCATTCATTTGCCACGCTAACCGTAAGATTAGTATTGAAGACATTTGTTTTGTAGAAAGTTCACACTACCAAGATACACCGTTTGACCCATACGGCGACCTTGGTACTCCTGAGCAAAAGAAGACTTATCGTCCAATTGCACTTAACCGTAACTTCGAAACTCATATTCTCCAAGTTAGAAATGATGTTCCAGAAGAAATAGCTGGTGTTCAATGGCTTTGCTTCGGTCCAAACACTTTTAACAGCTTTGTTCCTTTCTATACCAATGTTAATGACACTCCTGCAAGCTTCCAAACCGGTCCAAAATTTGATCTCAACAAGATTTTCTGGTTAAACAAGCTAACTGCACAACTTGGAGACACTAATTTTAAGGTATATGGCGAGCTTGAAAGTGACTTTGAACAAAAATCATTATCACAATGCCACTTTATTCAACACGAAACTGATAAGAAGGCTGCAGGTCTTACAGGTAAAGAAGCTGAAGACTTGTTAACTGAAGCTAACCAAAAGATGGCCGACCAAGTTTACAACAATACAATTGAATTGCTCAGCAACATGGTTAATGAAGGTCATAACTTAGCTACACTTAAGTTTGACTTATTAGACTAATTATTTTAATGCAACAAAAACGGTAGAGAATATACTCTACCGTTTTTTATTTAAAAATCATTTACTAAATATATTGCACAGTTTAAAACGATAAATCATTTTTCGAAAGTTTATTTTCCCGTTAAACTTGGAGTTTCATTATTTTGAATTCGTCCTTCACATTTTCTAATCCGTAAAGCTACATCCGTTAAAAGATTTGCACTTGTAAGGATTGCTTCTCCTGTGTTTAACTTTTTAATTTCAGCAAGTTCTTGTTTATTCAAATAATTTTGAATAGCTGAAATTTCATCATACTGCGTTAAACGATGTATCAATAAAGTACCTACTTGCCCAAGTAACACCTTATCAACATCATTAGGATTTTGAGTTGTAAGAAATAAGAAAATCCCTTTTTTTCTACCTTCTCGAGCAATTGTAGTTAACCCATTATAAAATTCACTGCCTGATTCTGAAGCTTTCTTTGTATATCGATGTACTTCATCAATGAAAAAAACAAACGGATTAATATCATCTTTTTCAATATTAACTATGTAATTCGAAACTAAGTCGATTATCGTTCCCCCTATTGAATCTGACATTCCAATACCTGAACAATCAATATATAAACTGGTATTACTATTTGTAGCAAAATCGCAAATTTCTTTAAATAAACTATTTTTAGTATCAGTTCCTTGAGTACTATTCTCACCAAAAAAATCTAAAAATGCAGTATTATTAAATTTATACTCAATTTTTTCAAAAAGAAATTGATTAGTGTTAAGTCTGAAATCATCAGTGATATATTTACGTACTTTTTTCCCCTGTGAATAGTCATTCTGGACAGCAACAGCAACAGATTCTTTTATAATTTGCTTGGGAAGATTTTTTAAGTTAAAGCTCTTTTGATCCTCTACATCTGATAAATCGCTTGCTACTGTAGTAACTTCTTTATCTTCTTTTACATAGCATCCCTCAAGACCTTTTTTAGCTTGATATCTCAATGACCGTATTGCACTAGCTAATACTGATGGTTGAGTGCCATCGTTTGTTTCTAAAAGTACTTCCCAATTTTGCAAGCTTAATTCATCAACTGATATTATCGTATCTTCACCCAACTTCAGCTTTTCTAGCTTTTCTTCATCTTTAAAAGCTGCCTCATATTCTCCAGTTGGATCAATTATCAAAACTTTTATGTTTTGTTTGATTAGTTTATCAAGAATGCTAAGAGCAGATGTTGATTTCCCACTATTTGTTGCACCTACTACCATTAAATGTTTATCAAATAATGTACTAGGTCTATATTCTACTTCTTGTTCATTATTTGTTAATACAGCAAAAGATGATAGGGTTTCTTCATTTTTATTTGAATCATTGATAACTTCAACCGCATCGAAGTACTCTTCGATGATTCTATTATTAGCTATATAAACTTTATCCATAATTCCGGCAGTTAAAGTTCCTGGAAGCTTAAATCTATCCTCCCCGTTAGCTAATAGCCCAATCACATCTATACTAATTTCGGGCCAAGTTTCATCTTTACTTGTAAAATGAATATTATTTGAACTTGCAATTTTAGATTGATATATTTCCCCAAAGAATAAACCTTTTATAGATTCTACTACTACATAATAATTTATAGTACTAGGAATTAAAGAATTTTCTTCTAGTTCTCTATGTGACAAAAGTGACAAATTTTCTGCCTGCAAAACAATATGATCTTTATAAACTTGAGTTATCATTCCCAAATAGAACTCGCTCTTATTTATTCCACTATAAAAGTCATCAATTATCATTATGATCCCCCAAATAAGTACCAAGATTATCATTCATTGTGGCTTTTAAAAACGCAACCTGGTGATAGTCTTTACTTAGATTTAATAGTTCTTGCCAGTTTTTGTTGTTTGGTTGATCAATGTCATAATCTGTTACCAGCAAAGCTAGTTCTTTGTTATTTTTCACTGCTTGAGAAATCATCCGAAAGATATGATTATCCGAAAAACTAAACCCAGCAGTAATTAACAAAGTGTTCTTCCGCTTTAACAGCTCTTGAAATTTAGTGAATAAATCAAAATAAGGTTCCTGGTAGCTCTGCGCATACTTATCTGAACTTGGAAAAATCATAACTGTATCATCAGCTTCAACCTTTTCTCCATTTAACACCCGTACAATTTCACCTTCTTCGTCTCTTTTCCACGTTAGTGATCCATGCAATTTTATTAGGTTAAAAACTCTTTTATTGTATTCTAATTCTCTTGTTTTAATATCCGAAACTTCTTTGACAAGATTCCAATTAAACATATCGCTATCAAACTTAGGTTTTGCTAAAAACTTAAATCCATCAAATACAGTATAATTTTGATTTGCTGCGGCATCTTCAAACACAGTGTCATAGTTAGTAGTAATTACTGATAGTTTACTGGGTGCTTCAATTCTTTCCGTTAAAATATTTAAAATTCCTTCATGTTTAAATTTTTTTCCATCATACGAATAACTAGTATTTTCTTTAATTATCTCAAGAACTCTTTTTTTCGTAGCTATGTATTTTTCTTCTTTATCATCAATATACGGTTCAAAATGAATAACACCGGATAGAAAATCTTCTAAGTCAAAATCTTCGCTTAGTTTTGATTCATTTTTATCAATTACTTTGTTTTTATAGTGTGCTTTCTCTGCTAACTCTTCCAAACTATATAAGTCACTTTCCTCATTTAGTTTTGTATTGATGTTTTCTGCAATCATGTTAACAGTTTTACCACAATCAGAATCTATATCGTTTTTATTATCCTCCGTTTTTTCAGTAGCGTTTGACTTTTTGGAAACCACAGAAGCTCCAGCACCGGCCAAAAAAACAATATTATCAAATTTCCTGTTTGTAAATTTTTTTACTTCTCTTTTGATTTCACTTTCGAATTCAATTTTAAGCGGATTTGGTTCTTCTTTTGTATCCTCTTCTAAATTATGACCCATTGCAACCAAATAATTCTGAAAAGAACTTTCAACAGAATTTTTTTCTATTAAAAACTTCTCGTTTCGCTTGAACAATCTCATTCCAAATGAAAAATATGATGTTTTTTCTTCACCCACATTACTTACCTTCTTCCATAATTCAACAGCTCTGCAATCATCATTATATAACAAGTAAACTGATATACTAGTTTTTATTATAGTCAACAGTACTTAACTTTAGCAAGGAGATTAATAATCTTGTGCTGATTTTTGGTAAATTTCATGTTCATTGGATTTACCTCCTTGTTGTCCTCATTATGAATAAATCGCTTCTATGAAAAAAGTTAACTAAGTTCAGTACAAAAACCGAACTAAAAAACATGAAGTATTTAAACTTCATGCTCTGTAAAGTATCGTATTCAATTTTTTATATACTTTGAACAAACTTGGTTAAAGCAGGATAAATTTTCACATATTAATATATGAAAATTATTCTCTTAATAATCGTTTTGCAAGTGCAAAATCACCTACAGTTGCTGAACCATTATTTTCAATTTCAGGCATAACAATGTATTGATCAAGTTCAGGTACGTGAACGTAGCCATTCAACAATTTAGCAAAATCACGTCTTACTTTTTCTAAGAACTTTTCACTAGTAACGCCGCCGCCAAAAACAATTTTATCAGGGCGCACAATCAGTGTAACTTGCAAAGCAGCTTGAGCAACGTAGTAACTCATGATGTCCCAAACAGGATCTGATAGTGGAACATCCTTGCCTGGCTTATTCAAACGAGCATCAAAAGTTGGACCAGATACTAAACCTTCCAGACAATCTTTGTGGAAAGGACAAACACCTGCAAAATCAAGATCATCAGGATGACGCTTAAGCTTAACATGGCCCATTTCAGGGTGGCCAAGTGAACCAACTAACTTGCCGTTAATAATTGCTCCACCACCAACACCGGTGCCAATAGTGTAATAAACAAGAGAGTCAATGTCTTCATTAGATAATTGTGACATCACATACTCACCATACGCTGATCCATTTACATCAGTTGTGAAGTACATTGGTACATCAATCTCTTTTTTCAAATAACCAACAAAGTCAGTATTACTCCAGCCTGCCTTAGGTGTGTCAGTAATGTAGCCATAATTCGATGCAGTCTTACGTACTTCGATTGGTCCAAAAGAGGCAATTCCAATCGCATCAATATCAAATTTTTTGAAGTAGTCGACTGTTTTGCGAAGTGTTTCCTCTGGAGTTGTGGTTGGGAAAGTAGTTTGATCTTTAATCTGGTAATTTTCGTTACCGACGGCGCAAACAAACTTTGTTCCACCAGCTTCAATTGATCCTAATAACATTTAGTTGTCCTTTCGTTTTTAAATTCTAATTTACAAAGTTAATTTTAAGCTAAATTATAAATAAAGCTAGTCAAGAAAAGACCATCATTTTAAAAAATGATGGCCTCAGTTCTATCAAGGCTACAGTTTTTGACAAACCTCAAAAATTTCTTTGTTTGGACCATAGAAATTAAAGTACTTAATACCATTTTCCCAATATGGCAAGCTCTGTATACCATCTTCAACAAATTCAACTTTTAATTGTTTAACTTGTTCGTAAGCAGCTTCTATTTCTTTAGTATCTAAAGCAATATGATTGATAGCTCCTACCTTTTCAGGTGCTTCTTCTGGTGATTCCCAGCTCTCAAGCATTAAAGTACCTAACTGGTAAAAACCAACTTTACTACCATCGTTGTCTTCTGTATTTACTAATTCAAAGCCCAGAGCTTCGTAAAATTTCCTACTTTCAACAAATTTTCTTGTAGGAATTCCTATATGTTGTAAACCATTAAAAAACAATTTTTACCTCATATTTTATCTTAAAGTATCTTTCCATTGAGTATGATACTGCAAATTAGAAACAGCGATTTTACCTTCCGTTACAAAGAAACTTAGCTGCTTGCCCGTTTTATTGTACATTCTAGCACTTAAAGCTATGTTGTTTATATACAAAATAATAATACTATCATCTACAATCAGTTTAAAGTCATATTTTTGGTTTTTGACCAAGAAAATTGGACGTTGTAATCCTGTAGTGAAGTAGGATGGCCAAGGGTAATTTGGAGTATGAGTAAATTTAAGCATGTGTTCAGGACGTGAGACTTTATATTGGTATCCTTCTCGAGTTTCACTATTAACAAAAGCCTTTATTCCAAATTCTTTAGTATCTTCTAGAGCATCGATTTGTCCTTCAAGTAAAAACTGACTTGGCAGATTTTCAATTAGACTGTGTTCTGCTTTTTCGGTTGAATTTCCAAGTTCAAAAGTTGGTAAGGAGGCTGTTTTTGCGAAATTGTTAATAATGGTTTGAGGTAGAGTTACCCCAAGAGTTTTGTCTTCTCTTTTAATTACTTGATGTGGTACAAATGCTCCACCCCAATCCCAATTTCCTAAATCATCATTATTTTCTTTAGTCGCTACCCAGCCTGTTAAAAAGCGACCAACATTTTCATTACCTACCGTTCTAGCGGCATAATAAGCTTTACCATCAAAGAATTCATCGCTTAAAGAATGCCAATCGCCAAACAAGTCTTTTCCAACACGATATTTAGTTCTTTTATCTTCAGAATATTCTGAAAAGATTAAGTACCAATCACCATCTATCTGAAATAGATCAGGCATTTCGATCATATTAAATTCATTTGGTGTCCAAAAATCACCTTTGAAATCCCAATTTTTAAGATCTTGAGATTCGAAATAAACTAATCGACCTGTTGGCTTTTTCTTATCACTAGGCAGTCTTGCACCAAGAACTAAAATATAGCATTGCTTTTCTTGAGAATAAACAATTACTGGATCACGCCAATCATTATGATCGTAACCAGTTTGTGGAACTAAACTAGTTGCTTGACCTGATTTTTTCCAATGAACTAAATCTTGGCTAGTAGCTGACATTAAAACCTCAGAAGTCTTTTTAGCTAGTTTAGCTTGGCGATTATGACCTGTATAAAAGGCAATCTTCTCATTTTTTCCTTGAGTAACACTTCCGGCATAAATAAATTGATCAACTGCATCATGCGATCCTTTGGGCAAGACCTCACCATAGTCTTTAAAATTAACAAAGTCTTTTGTTGTAACCAGTGACCAGCCAAACGGATCAGTTAGAGGCTTAGGTTTTCGAGTATCTCTTTGATGGAAAAGATAAAAAGTTTGATCATCCTCATTAAAGAAAGGCATACAGTCCCCAAACCAATAATCTTTTGGTTGATAAAATATTTTTTGCATTTTAGTTAATTCTTTCTTTATTCATCATCATCACCTTTAACATTTTTTAATTCAAATCGTGTCAAAGGGACCATTTTCTCAATTTTATCCACTACATCCTTTAGTGGCTTGTTTTGCATTCTTAAATTCAAAGTTTCAACAAGAACCGGTAAACTAACACCGCCAAATAAATATGATTCATTTTCCCAAGCAGTGCTTTTTTTAGCAAACTCATTAAATGGTGTCCCACCAGCTATATCACAGAAAATAATTACTGGCTCATCAACTAATGGTTCAACCACATTTTCAACCTTCTTTGAAAATTGATCTATTCCTTGATCACCCAATTCAACAGTCTTCACTTTTTTAGTTTGGCCAAAAAATGACTGTAAAACACTTAAGAACTCTCCGGCAAGATGACCATGTGTAGCTATTATTATGTTGAACATTGAATTTCAATCCTTCTAAATATAATCTTTTAAATAAACAGTTGGACTTTGTGGTGTCGGAATAACAGTAACATTTATGCCACGATCAATTAATTGCTTAAATGAAGCACGTTCTTCCTGAGTAACATTAATTGATGGTCGGATACGTTCTGTACCTTCTCTTGCCGCCATATTACCCACATTAACCTCTTTAATTGGTAACCCATTATCAATTAAATAATTAACATCCATCGGAGAAACGCAGATTAAAAGTACTCTCTGTCCCTTATAGCGCCCGCTCTTAATATTAGCTAGCGCCTTTTCTCTTCCTAAAATGGATGTGCTTACGTTTGCTGGGGCAGCCAATCTAACTACAGTTTTACGCATGTCATCATTTACAATCGAATCATTGATAACCATAATTCTCGTTGCATTTAAGCGGCCACTCCATTGTGTTGCCACTTGACCATGAATCATTCTGTCGTCAATTCTAACGTGAACAATTCCTTCCATTCCTTCTGCCATCGTCTACACCTCTATGCCAAAATGTGCATTGCATTTAATGCAACAGATACTACCAAAACAATCAAAATTACATATACTGGTTTTATCTTTTTACCCAGTAAATAATAGATTCCTGCAACAACTGCTGCTGGCAATAGTCCAGGCATAATTTGATCTAGAATACTATTACCAGTCATTGTTAATTTTCCTTGTTTAAAAGTAAATGCTAGATTTACTTTTACCATTGTCGCAGCCAATGCACCGACAACCATCAAGCCCAAAACAGATGCTGCATTAGTAAGAGCCTTTAACGTTGTATTAATTGAGGAAAGCATTTTAGTTCCAGATTTGTATCCAGCATTGAACAAAGGATATGCTGTCAATCTAATTAAAATTGAAGCAATTATCCACATGAATACGCCAAATGGATTACCGTGAAGTGCCATATTAGCTGCAATCGCACCGAAAATTGTCCATGGAATAGTAACAAACAAGCTATCACCAATTCCTGCTAATGGTCCCATTAAACCTGTTTTTAAGGCACTAACTGCTTCAAGCGATGCAGTTTTACCACTTTCTTCCATTCCTGCATCAATTCCCATAATAAACGGTGCAGTGTATGGAGTTGTATTAAAGAACTGCAATTGCGTTTTAATAGCAGTTTTTTTACCCTCAGGATCATCACGATAGTTCTCTTCAATAAATGGTAACATCGCGTAGGTATAGCCTAAACCTTCGTATTTTTCATAATTTAAAGAAGTAGCACCAAAAACAATCCACCGGTTCATTACTTTACGATAAACTTTTTTCATTTTACTCATCTTCGTCAGCACTCCCTTCTACAGCTGCCTGTCCACTTTCACTACCCTTGGTTTGGTTCTTATATAGAAGCAAAGCAATTGCAAAGCCAATTAGTGATATACCAATAATTGGCATCTTTAAGTAAATGGCTAAAACAAATCCAATAATGATGTATGAAAAGTAGTCTCTAGTTGGTAAGTACTGTAATAACATTCCAATACCTACTGCAGGTAGAATACCAGCAGCTGTCTTAAGTCCACCAGAAAGCCAAGCAGGGATGTAGTTAATAAAACTACCAACAATTTGAGGCCCAAGAATTACAGTCAATAGAACTGGAATACCTGATACACAACTTGTCATTAAAGTTGCTAGATATTGCATCCAGTTAATCATTCGGTAGTTTCCTTGTTCAGCATATTTTTCAGCCTTTTGTTGACAGAAAATATTAGCTGACCATTTTAAAACGTCAACTTGAACAATTAGTAAAGCAATTGGAATTGCTAGCGTAATTCCGATAGCAGCTTTTTGATGAGTCGCTAAAGTTAAGTACGTACCAATCAAAGCGGCCGTTTGATAGTCTGGAACTGATGCTCCACCAAAACTGGTAATACCAAGTGTCATTAATTGTAATGTACCACCTATGTATAGCCCAGTTTCTGCATCTCCCATAATTAAACCGGTAATGAAGCCAGCCACAACCGGTTGTGAGATACCCAATTTTGGTCCTT
This sequence comes from Lactobacillus apis, assembly GCF_002837055.1. Taxonomy (GTDB): domain Bacteria; phylum Bacillota; class Bacilli; order Lactobacillales; family Lactobacillaceae; genus Lactobacillus; species Lactobacillus apis. The sequence continues at coordinate 58,821 of NZ_PDKP01000004.1, forward strand.
CTTTATCAAAATTGATAATGAAACCATAAATTACGACAAGAATATTTCGTAATATCATTTCTCGTTCTCCTTTTTAGAAAATAAATTAATTTGGTGATTGATTTATCCAAACACTTCTTTCCATCAACTAAATAGCAACTTTTGTGCCAAGTTATAAACAAAAAAGCCACATTACCTAATAAACGTTGGTAAATGTGGCTTTTATTGTCGATCAAAAACTATTTGATCTATGTAAATTAACTCTGATTTGGGAATTTTCACACTATAATTATCACTAATCACACTGAATGCAGCTTTTATTTTGCTTAGTTCATTAGCGTATTTTTGCGAGAATGATTTTTCATAATCATAATCAAGATTATTAGCTTCCTTCCTAATTAATCGCTCAATTAAGTAGCTGACATGAACATAAAGGGTAAACTTCTTTTGATTAGACAGAGTAATTGAAAAGCGACGCTCAAGCTCTTGAATAAAAATAGTAATGTTTTCAATGACTTTGGGTGCATCAAGAATAGTAACCATATTAATGGTTTGCTCTAAGGAAAAGTTCTTAACTAAGTTATTGAGAATCGTTTCTATTTCCTGATTCGAAAATGCTGTTTTTAGCCAGTCACTTAACTTAGCTGTATCTTTGTCAGATAAAATTTGTTCAAGATAAATAAAATCAATTCCGTTAATGCTTGGGTTCTCAGTTCCAATGATGCCAACAACCTCATACATTTTCTTAATAATGCCCACTTCATGAGTATCTTTCAAAGCTTGAAAATCATACGGTACAATCTTAATTTTTTTATTCGGCAAGCAACGCTCCAAAAGTCTTGCGACATGCGTTGCAGTTCCAATTCCAGAATAACAAGTTGTTAGAATCACCTTTTGCTTACTGGTTTCCGGGTAGGTTAATTTAATTTCAATCTCTCCGGTTTGTTTTACTAATTGACTAATCTTCCGAAAATTACGTTTCTTTAGAATGCTTTCACCCACCGTTAAGGCTAATAATGTGGAAACGTTGTTAATTAATAAAATCGGTGCATTAATCTGGCGTGGAAAAAGTGTTTCAATCTCTTTCAATGATCCCATATCAACTAGAATAATTAGGCCATGCGTCACATCATTATTTTCAGTATAATCAATTATTTTGTCGGCAATTTCTTGCGTACTAACATTAATTGGCATATCAAATGCATCAAGTGTATGTGCACTCAAGAGCCGGTTAACTACATTTGCTATACTCCCAGCTGTGGCATAACCATGAGCAATCACAATTGCTTTAATCAAACCAGTCTTGGTAATAATCTCCAACTTGTTTAGATAAATTGTTAGAAAGATATAATCTACTTCATTAAGTTCAATATCCAAATTTGTCTTAATCAAATTAATTAACTTGGTGACATAAACATAAATGTCAAGATAGCGTTGGCGAACATCTTTGTTGAGCTTCACCAAAGCCTTTTGATTCTTTATTTCATCACTGCTCCATTGAAACTTTTGGCGCTCAAATAAATAGTAACTAACTGCATATACTGCATTATTACTAATCTTTAGCTGATAAGCTGTTTTCATTTGCTCAAACAAATGGTTAACGCCATCGATCACATAGGAAAGCAATGGAATATGATCGCTATTATTTTTTTCAAAAAGCAAGGAATCAAATAGCTGATACACTATTTGTTTTAACTTAGATTCACATTCAGCCAAATTTTCATCACTTTGCTCATAGACTTTGAGTAACTTATTTAAGCTATTAAGAAAAATTTTCTTTTCGGGAAAATTTCGTTCAATTAAATCATCTACTTCTGTTTCATTTGTAATCATAATTGGCTTAGAAGAAGGATGATAGACCTCCACTTTGCTTTTACTCAAAACGTCTAGTGGTAAGTTATATGCCGTCAAAGTAATTGTCTCGTTGTCTTTTTGATCAGCATTAGCGCGAGCAATTGTTAACTTAATTGCATTTTTCAAGTCTCCTATATTGCCGGTTGGCTGATAGTTGGCCAACATGTCTAAAACTTGATCGCTAATAGAAAGTGGTTTAGCAATCTTTTTTTGCTCATTATTAAAAAGCGTATAAACCAAATTCAAGCGCTCTTCCTTACTCCGTTGACTAAGCGGAGGCAAAGTGATTTTTACGGGAATACGACGTGTAAAAGTAGTTAAAAAACTGGTATCCAGATCCTCAGTTGTGGCAAAGCATAATCTCACATGGACCCTTTTTCCTTTTTTCGTTTCACCAACTGGATAAACAATCCCTTGGTCTAAATAAGTAAATAGCTTTTCTTGACCTTTAGGACCAAGTCGGTGGACTTCATCCAAAAAGAGAATTCCACCATCGGCTTCAATAAATGCACCCTCATGATCTTCATCAGCACCAGTAAAAGCACCTTTTTTATAGCCAAAAAGATTGCTAGTTAATAGTTCTGGATTGTCAGCGTACTGCGCACAGTTGATTGTTATAAAGGGCGCAGACTTTTTAATTAATTTATGTGTGCGGCAAAAACGATTGATCAAGCTGACCAAATAACTTTTTCCTGTACCACTTTCTCCATTAATCAGTAAAGGCAAGCCGCCGTTAGGATATAGAACTGCGGCCCTAACTCGCTCAATGCTCTCCTTCAAGCTAGGATTAATTTGGACGAATCGTTTTAGCAAATCTTGGTTGCTATTTTCCTGTTCTAATTTTGTAACAGATTGATAGACACTTTTTTTCAGTTTGTAGTTCTCTTTTTCAAAGCTTGAGCGGTGAAGAAAATGCACAGGTCTAGTTTCAATTTTTACCAATTTCTCTTCATTAGTCAGTTGATTTAAATACAAGCTGACGGTATTGCGCTTTGCGTTTAAAGCTTTAGCAATTCCACCAGCCGTAAATTTGTCATCTAATTCCTCCAAATTGACTGTTTTCGTTTCTTTATCCAAGTAATGTAAAATCTCGTCTTTTAGCATAATGACCTCTTTTTTAAATATCGTCTCAACTTAAAACCGCTTTCAAAGTCATTTTACATTAACTTTATCAACAAGTCCGAGCTTTTTTCACTGTAGCAGACTGTGAATCTGGCTAGCAGAAAAAGATTTTTCCTTATTTTGTTCTAGTTACAGCGTTTTTTCTCGTTAATGCACACATTTTAATTAGTTGAAAAAAGCGCTTGTGTGAAAAAGTGTATATTAGTGTGAAAACAAAGAAGACTTGAAGCTATTGTCTTCAAGTCTTTTAAAACTTATTTTTGTTTAAATTAAATTATTTTTCTACTACATTTCCTGGATAGCAACGAATCAGCAATACTAGTGTTTCAGCTACTTTTTCAACATTCAAACAACAAGTAAAAGGTTTAAAATTATTTATTTTTATTACTTTTTACTATCTCTAAAACACTTATTATTAATTGCATTACCAGCTGAATATACCAAAGCAATAACGAATAAATAGATATAACACCTAGTATTACATTTTTCCCATCTAAGTAATATAAAATTAGAAAGACGAAAAACATCGCCAAATAAATGCGTTCCGAATAAATTACAACTTTGTGGTCAACTAAGTGATCTATTTCAGAAGAAGTTGATTCTTGGTCTTTACTTTTGGAAAATAATGCCACTGCCAATGTTATTAGTCCTGTTATTATTTCCCCTGTACTACGCCAAGGAGAAAAATCTTTTATCGCAATTATTATCAATATAATACCTATTGAAATAGGAAAAATTTTACTAAACTTCATTTTCATAATCTACTCCTAAAGAAAAAAGATTTATTTTTAGAATTGTTCATTAGCTTAATTTTTATAAAAACTTATCTTAAAAAAGCTATATATTCACTCACTAAATGCATTGGCATTCTTCTAAAATTACTAATAAGAACTGGTAGCAATCCACCAGATTCGCCATTTTTATTAGCCCAATATTATCAATTAAAACTATACTTTTATATTTTTTGTATACTTAACTTATATTGTACTGCAAGCCCAAATTTAACTCAAATGGCTTGATAATAAAGTTGATCAAGAAATTTTATCTTCAACCATGAGTGTGCTCAATACTACTTCAATAATTGCTGCACCAATTATAATTACCATTTTCAGCAATTTCTTGTACAAGATTAATTTATCTAAGTTATAGCCTAGATATAAAGAAAAAGAAGCCTTGTAAACAAGACTTCTTCTCTAAATTTCAAGCAACTGCTTTAAAGGCAGTTAGCTCTGTTATAGGATTAAGCAAAAGACTGAGCCTACAACTCAATAAATTTATTGAGACCCACATTAGGACACTTATTATTTATTCTTTCTCAAACTATTCTTCTACTCCTCGATTAAACGAATCAAAAATCAACTGATCTTTAATTATTTCTCTATCCGGAGTTAAATCCCATGGTGACCCGGACCGATGAGTCCGCTTACTTAATCGAGCAGCATTGTAATTAATGTAATCATCATTAACCTTATCTAGTAAATCGGCAATTTCACCATCTTTAGAAACCAAGTTATAGTCATTCATGGCCTCTTTGTCTGGTTTATCAATATCTAAAACACGCTTACCATTAAACTTTTTATGTACTTCAGTTATTACTGGACCGTATTGTAAATGAATAATAGGGGAAGAAAACAGCCTACTTCTAGTTTTAGCTAAAAATCTACCATATGCAAAATAGAGAAGCTTATTGGCTTTCATTTGCGTTAATGGATCAACATTCAAATCATTATCCCGCTCAAAGTAATTCTCAACTCGAAACCAATTGGCTAACTGCACAGCAGTGAACTTAGGTTGCTCAGGTTGTGATTCTACAACACTATCACTATGGTTCAAATAGGAATTAACTTTTGCTATCAATTCATCAGAATATTTATTCTTTTCATCAGAAATATATTGTTCAAGTACATTATCGCTCTTTATGAGAGCTTTTAACAACCTATTATTAGCCTTTGTTGGAAATGCACCTGCTTCGTAAAGAGCAATCGTATTTGGACTTAATCCGGTTAATTCTGCTAAATTACGTTGTGTTAATCCAACTTTAGCTCGATATTGTTTTATTTCTTTTGGTGACAATAGACCCATTTCGTCACGATATTTTTGACGGGCAATTTCAGCAGCTTGATCATCTAATGCCTTATCTGGAATCAGTTCATTGGTTTTACTGTCAAAAAGAGCTGGTGCTGTTACTGTATACTTATGTCCATCAATAGTATAAATAGTAGTGAAATCCTTTTGGTAAGCCATATAAACCCCTCCTTTAATAATCAAGATGGAAACTAATAAATACTACTTTTTGATTATCTTCAGTAAATACGAATTTAATGTAGTAAGTTTGGCCATCGCTTGTTTTAAATACCCAGACAAATTGTAATGGATTACTTCTATTCGGTTCATGTTTGACAAAATCACTGACTGACAACTGCTTAACTATTTCCTTCGCCAAAGTTACTGAAACTGGCATTGCCATTTTGTATCTTCTTTGAACCATTTGAAAATGACCATGCTTCACCAAGAATTTTAGCCTTGCTAATGCCTCAGCAACTTCCATTACAAACCTCCAAGTATCATTTCTACATTATTATAGCATCTACTACTAATCAGTAGCAATTAGCAAATATTATACTTTGTAGTTCTATGCAGATTGGCAGAAACAAGGTAAAAGAAAAAGAAGCAAGCAGTTTTTAGCTGCTTGCTTCTTTTCATTTAATCTTTATCAACAGGATTTAGCAAAGAGACGTATTTGCTCATCTTTTAAAATCTAGAAGCTATTTTACAAGATGAACTTCATAGAAGTTTACGCTCTTGACGTATTTGCCTTCGCCAATTCTATATGTCTTCTTGAATTTCTCTAAAGCCTTATATTGATCACCGTAAATGGTTACAGTGGCACCCTTCTTGAGAAGCTGACGTGATGCCTTTTTACCATTAGACTTGTATACGTAAGAATTTCTCTTCAATTTAGCCTTGGTGCCAGTAATGTTTCTTACACGAACATATTCGTCTTTATCTACTACCTTGTAGAAATGTTGACCATTAAATGTATAAACCTTTAACTTATCCTTTTCAACTACAAGGTTAAGGAGGCTATATGCCTTGGCAGTCTTAGAGGTCTTCTTGATCTCCTTAGTGTAAAGAACAGACTTGAACATTACCTTAGTTGATTTACCCTCTTCTTTGGTATCCTTATTTTCCGCATTATCCTTGTTCTTATCCGAAGCAGTTACATCTGCACTTGCTTGTGAAGTAGATTCAATGGAACTTGGAGTGGTATTAGTCCACGGGAGAGATGGTTCAGTACGCTTAACAGTTAAATCTTTTTCTGCTTTATCC
>NZ_PDKP01000040.1 GCF_002837055.1 Lactobacillus apis
ACTTACCGCTGATGAAGTTTTAAGTGGTAAAATTGGTGATGGTTATGTCACTGCCGCTAAAGAAATTAAAGGCTATGAACTAAAATCTAGACCAAGTAATGCCGTTGGCTTTTTCGGTAAAGATTCAAAGAGCGTTATATATGTCTACAGTAAGGTAAATACTGACGCCCAGGAGGATGTTCCTGAAATTGCAACAAATGGTAAGAATAATCATCAACATCAAAAGACTAGACAGCCTAAGATCACGGAAACCAGTTATCATAAGGTCAATAAAAAGGTCAATAAATTTGAAGATAATACGCCAAAAAGTAATGAGGCTACTACACAGCAATTACCAAAAACTGGTAAAAATAAGCTTGCGCAGCTTCTAACAACTGCTTTAGGTTTAATTAGTGCCACTAGTGCGGCCGCTCTGGCTTGGATTAAGCGGAAAAAAGACTAATTACCTTAAGTAACAAATGGCAAATTAAAAACCACTTAGCGTTATAAAGCTAAGTGGTTTTTATCTTGCATAAAAGCACTTGACCAGTTTTAAATAAAAGAAGACAATTTTTAATTAAAAGGAGCAAAAATGGGACTTAACAAACCACTTTTATTTGCGCTTAGCGATACTAAGCCCGGACCAAAAAACTTAATTACAGATGTTGCTGGCATTACAGTCGGCCATAAAACCATTGTTACTGACCGCCTTAGAACAGGCGTAACAGTAGTTAAACCTTGTCAGGACAATATCTTCCGCGAAAAAATGCCGGCCGCCGCTCATGTCATTAACGGCTTCGGCAAAAGCACCGGCCTTGTACAAGTAAATGAATTAGGAACAATTGAAACACCGCTAGTTTTAACTAACACCTTAAGCGTTGGAACTGCTTCAATGGCTCTTGTCAAAAGAATGCTTGACGAGAATCCTGAAATTGGTCTTTCGACTGGTAGCGTTAATCCAATTATTATGGAATGCAATGACAGCTCAATTAACCATATCCGCGATTTAGGTGTTACCGAGGGCGATGTCAACGCTGCATTTGATGCTTCAACTACTGACTTTGCAGAAGGCGGCGTTGGTGGTGGTACAGGCATGCGTTGCTATGAACTCAAGGGCGGTATCGGTTCTGCTTCAAGACAGGTAGAAATCGACAGTAAAATTTTTACTATGGGCGCACTTGTCATGTCCAACTTCGGTCTCAGCACCGACTTAAACATTTATGGTCATGCAATTGGTAAAAAGTTTGTTGAAAATAAAGATAGCAAAGAGAAAGGTAGTATCATTACTATAATTGCTACTGACATTCCGTTTAATTCACGTCAATTAAAACGAATTGCAAAACGCTCTAGTATCGGAATCACACGTAGCGGCTCATTCAGTGGTAACGGCAGCGGTGAAATTACTCTTGCCTTTTCAACCGCGAATCGCGTCAGCCATTTTCCTGAGCATGAATTAAGTACCATTCAGGCAATCACTGATGATAAGATTGACCGTTACTTCAGAGTTACTGTTGATATCGTCAACGAAGCAATCCTCAGCTCCCTGGCCCACGGTCAAACAACTCCAGATCGTGATGGCAAACCAGTTCTAGGTTTAAAGGATGCTTTAATTCAACTAGGCAATGACGAAGAAGCATTACAATTACGAAAAGATTTAGGAATATAATTTATCAGAAAAAAGCTCTGACGTTTTATAAAACGTCAGAGCTTTTTTGCTATATTTGAAACACTAAAATTATGAGTCAGCATTTTCCTAGTTCATTCAAATTAACAAAAATTTGAAGACAGTAATAACTTATGCTCTACTATTTAAAAACTAACAAGCACGTTATTTGGGGCTTAAATATTGTTTGATAAATAGTTACTCTGTGAACTTTTAGATTGAAATTATTTTAGAATCAGTCAAGTACTTTTATAAAGCTAGGTGGTTTTTAAAATTAACTATTTATTTTTAGTAGTAATATTTACTATTATGTTTGCGTTTATTTTTTTTAGTGGTTCTGTTTATGAACTTTTTTGTTCTTAATTTTTGAAGTATTGCGTTTTCGTTTATTTTTAGAACGGTTCTGTTTATGAGCTTTTTTGTTCTTAATTTTTGAAGTACTGTGCTTGCGTTTGTTTTTACGTTTTGTCTTTTTAGGTTTTCCAGCCAAGGAAGCTTCGCTAGCAGATTTAACCTTGGTATATACGTAAGTAACCTGTTGAGGAACTGAATCGAAGAATCCAGTGGCATTGGTTGGGCGAAGTTTTAAAGTGTAGCCAGAAATCTCTTTATACATTGAAACGTATCCATCACCTAAATTACCCTCTATGATTTCTTCAGGAGCAAGAGTTTTACCAGTTTCATCCTTATGATAAATAATCACATCGGCTCCAGTTACTGGACCGTGTGAACCCCTAGTT
>NZ_PDKP01000041.1 GCF_002837055.1 Lactobacillus apis
TTTTCAGTAGTTATTGCAAACAAGGGTGTAATTAAAATATCAACACCTGTCATAATTGTTTCCATTAATCCGCCTACTGTAGCTCCAAAACCGACTTTAACTGCATAGGTTGGAAAAAGTTGACTCATATTAGAAGCAAAAGTAATTGCTATGAAAAAGATTAGTGTAATTATAAACGATCGCGAAAAAATTATCTTTTTTGGATCTACTTTTTTGGCCAGATACCCCTTATCTGTTTTCCCTGTTTCATCATCACTTAGCCCATAAGGCTTCAATCCAATCATTTGTGGACTTGCTTTCATTAATAGTGCACATGGCACTCCTAATATTAGCGTCATCCAAGCAAGAATTAGCATTGTTTGTCTCCAACCACAAATATTGATGAGATAAGTTATCAGTGGTGTCATAATCAACAAATAAATAGTCGAAACAAATGACCCCATTGTAAAAGCAAAATTTTTTCTTTTAGCAAACCAATTATTAAGAACTATACCTTGGACTACAGTTCCACAAGTAGCACTACAAATTCCTACAACAATCGCAAGTAAGTATAACTCCCAAATTCGATTAATTTTTGAAAAGAGCCATATGCTTATAGTGCCAACTATAACGGCAGTAAGGGTAATTTTGCTCAAACTAATTCGGTCAATTACTCGATTAATTATTGGTAGCATTGCTGAAATTGAAAAGCTAATTAATGTGTAATACAGCGCTACTATTGACATTCTGCTATTCAAAGATTCTACTAACGGATTTAAAAATAAACTAAATAGTAAAGTGTAAGTATACTCAAGTAAGCTCATCAGCAGTCCAGATGCCAAGACAATTAACCACGGATAAATCCTAGCTAATTTGGACTCCCTAATGTTTTTTCCAATAAACATTGTTTAAAATTAAACAACTAATTATAAAGCGGCTTGTTGTCCAGCTAGTCTGCCAAAAGTCTGAGCATGACTAGCAGTTAAGCCTGGAACATGATCTGGATATGACCCCCAGAAAAATCCACCGCTAGCATTACCTGCAGCGTACAAATGTGGAATTGCGTTTCCTTGTGTATTAAGTACTTGCATTTTTGTGTTTACTCTAAGACCATCCAATGTCGCTAATAAGCGTCCACCATACACAGCACCATAATATGAACCTTCTGTAAGTGGCAGAAGTCTAAAGCTCTCTTTACCAAACTCTGTATCCTTACCCTGAGCACACATCTTATTATAGTTATCTACACTGTTTTTTAGATTTTCAACTGGTAAGTTTAGCTTCTTAGCCAGTTCTTCAACTGTATCTGCTTTTTGAACAAAGCCTTCTTTTATTCTAGTGTTTATTTCTTCTTTGTTTTCATCGGTATTATAAAAACCTGGCCAATTCAATCGTGCACAGCCTAAAGTATGGAACTGTTCTAAATTATCCATTGTTGCATCATTCCAAATCGCTACTTGCAAATAGCCTGGTTGCTTAGTTGCTCTATTCATATCAAATTCATAAGGAGCACTTTCGTTACCTACGCGGTCACCATTTAAGTTCAATTTCAAAAGTGGGTAGCTTCCCATCCAGAAATAACCAATATCTTCCCAAGACTTAACGTAATATTCATTTGTATTGGTTCCTACTGGCACAGACCCGCGATCAAAAATGATTTCAGCTGGTTCTTCATCACGCCAAGCACCGACTTCAACAGCCGCTAATTGACCAGAACCATCATCACGTGGACTATCGGAGTAAACATTTTTCTTCAAGCCAAGTGGATTCCATTTTTGCATTAAGGCCTCGTTTGAGCCATATCCTCCAGAACAAATAATGACACCCTTCTTAGCTTTGAACTCTTTTAATTCTGATGTCTTAGTGTTTTTTGTTAATACACCAGTTACAGTACCGTCTTCTGTGATTAGATGCTCTAATTTAGTTTGCCACAAAAATTCTGCACCAAGCTCTTTAGCTTTTTCTACGACCCAGTCTCCATAAAAGACATCCTCATGCTTATCATTGGTAACATCGTGTTCTGTAGGAAAAGCTGTATTAATTAAGGTCTGATAATGTGCGTCTGTTTCAGGATATAAGTGAGCACCATGAGGCTTTAAAACATTGTCTTCAAGCCAATCAACTGTAGAAGCACTATTATTAACCCATGTCCAAAGTAACTTTTGGTCAACGTTATCTTGGGCAAAAGCAGATAAGTAATTGATTAATTGATACTTATCAATTTCAATTCCTGCTTTTTTCTGTGTTTTTGTCCCGACCGCAGCAAGTGATAAGCGATATAAAAAGTTAGTACTTTTCATTTTATCAATTACTAAAACCTTAGCACCTTTTTCAGCAGCTGCACAT
>NZ_PDKP01000042.1 GCF_002837055.1 Lactobacillus apis
CTGATCGTCTTCCAAATTAAATGGTGAGACCCAGTGATGTGCTTCTTCGTCTTTGACTGCAGGCTCGTAGCCTTTTCCCTTAAGCGTATTAATGTGCAACAAAATAGGATGATCAACATCTTTAACAGCTTTAAAAGCATCAATCATGGCAGAGAGATCATTACCGTCTGCAACGTAGCGATAGTCAAAGCCCATTGCCTTAAACGGGTTTTCTGCTGTTTGGCCGTTAGAATCACGCAGCTTTTTCAGTGAGGTTACCACACCACCAACGTTTTTATCAATTGACCATTGGTTATCATTAACTACAACCACTAAGTTGTGTGGCTCAATCGCTGCATTGTTTAGCCCTTCAAAAGCCAAGCCACCTGTCAGTGAGCCGTCACCAATTAAAGCCATAATATTTTCGTGTTGACCCATTAAATCACGTGCCTTTGCCATTCCAGTAGCCAGAGCGACTGAAGTTGAGGTGTGACCAACAGCATAGTAATCATATGGACTTTCGTCAGGATTTGAATATGGTGTTACATCTTCATAATGGTCAGGGTCGAGCCAAGCTTTGGCCCGTCCAGTTAACATTTTATGTGGATATGTTTGATGGGAAATGTCCCAGACCAGTTTATCTTTTGGAGCATCAAATACATAGTGGTAGGCAATGGTAGCTTCTACAATACCGAGATCTGGCCCTAAGTGGCCACCTTCAGCTGCATCCTTTTCAATAATTAATGTTCTGATTTCTTGAGCCAATTTTTCCATTTCGGGGATGCTCAATTTTTTAACATCTTTTGGTCCCGCAATTTTATTTAACAAAAAGTCTTCATGTTTATTCATAATATAAGTGCCTCCTTGCTGTGCTAGTCAGCCAGCTTATTTCAGTAACTGTATAAAAGTTTAATACTTAAAGTTAACTCTAAGTCAAATATAAAATTACTTTTTTATAATTAAAAGTTAATTTTATTCGATTTAAACTATAATTATTATAGTGATAGAAATAATGATGTGACACATTTAAGGAATTGAAGATGACAATTGGTGAATTACTGAAAAAGTTTCGCGTTAAGCAATTGAAAACGCAAAAAGAATGGGCTGCGGGTGTGGTTACGCCCTCTTATTATTCAAAGGTTGAGAAAAACCTGCATCGTATAACGGCAGAGGATTTGATTGCAATTTTGCGGCTTAATCACGTTAAGCCGTGGGAATTTTTTAATCAATTAGATGAAAATCAACAAGCGCAGAATGTTGCGTTTAATGAAATTGAAGAAGAAGTAAATCGAGCATATTATCAAAACAATCCTAAAAAAATTGAAGAGATTCGCCAATACGTGGAGAATAGCGACATAGAGAATAAGGATAAATTACTGCTACTGATCGATTTTAATTTGGCTGACACGCTGAATAATGTAGCCGAATTGAGTGATACGAAAAAAGCGCAGTTAAAGAATTGGCTTTTTGAACAAGATGATTTTGATGAAAGAACACTACGTATGTACATTAACTTTATCTCAATTTATGATTTAAAAAGCAACTTGAAGATTGGCAAAAAGATAGCAGAAAAATTAAAAGGTACAACAGAAACGCGGAAACAGGAGGAGCTCTTAGGTGTTATTATCAATATCTTGATTGTGTGTATTGAGCAAGGAGCCTATGACGAAACTGGATATTTTGTTCAAGCTGCCGAGCATATCAGAACAGTGCCAAAACTATTCTTTTATAAGAACATGCTGGTCTTTTTAGAAAACATGATTAACGAGCACTTTGACCATCAAGAAGAGTATGTGGCTAAATGCCAATGGGCAATCAAAAATTTCGACTTACTAGGAATGCCTGAATATGGCAAAGAAGCAGAACGTTTTTTTAACGAATATCAGTAAAATGAATAATAGTGCTAAGATAAGAATAAAATAGTTAAGCTTGAGCATAGAAGGGATGATTTTATGAAAATAGGTTTTATTGGAACAGGTGTAATGGGTAACGCAATTTGCCTTAATCTGTTAAAGGCTGGTCATGATTTAGTGGTTTATAACAGAACCAAGAGTAAGACTGATAACTTAGTTGCTCAGGGTGCAACTTGGTGTGAGAGCCCTAAAAAAGTTGCTGAGAATGCCGAATTAATCTTTACGATGGTTGGCTTTCCAGCTGATGTTG
>NZ_PDKP01000043.1 GCF_002837055.1 Lactobacillus apis
TCGCTGTTTTCACTGATGGCCGCTTTATTCCTGAGTTTCTTAATTACTTTTTAAGCTACATTTTTCAGTGGCTTTGGACGCTGTTGTTAATCATCCCTGGGATTGTTAAATCATACTCTTACGCATTAACACCATACATTGTTAATGATATGGTAGCCAGTGGGAAAGAAGTACACGCTACTACTGCCATTACTGCAAGTCGCCAGTTGATGAAAGGCCATAAGTGGGAACTGTTTGTCTTAGACTTAAGCTTCATTCCTTGGTACCTGCTCGGTATCATTACGCTTGGAATTGGCTATCTCTGGTTAGTTCCCTATATTTCAACGACTAAAGCCAATTTTTATCGTAACTTAGCAGGTGATTAATTCAGTAATTAAGGCTAAAAATTAGGCATGTAATGCAGAAATAACTATATTAGTTAGAATAAACCACGGATAATAATAGAGTATCTGCTAAGAAAACCACTTAAGTAATTTTACTTAGGTGGTTTTTAAGAGAAAAAAGAATAGTAATGCAAAGTATCATAATCATCTTTTGAATATCTTGATCATTTAGGATAAAATGATCAAGATATTAATGGGATGAGCAAGATAAAGTGGGTGATGGCGATCAAGAAGTTTGATTATCAAAAACTCAATAATTTTAAATATACAAACACATTAATAAACAAACTAACGCAGATTTACAACCTTAGCGGAAAAACAGACAGTTATGAAACTAATTATCGCGATACTTTAGATAGATTAGTTGAAGTTGCTAAAGTTCAGAGTACTAGTGCATCTAATAGAATTGAAGGAATCTATACCACTAATGAGCGACTTAACAAAATTATGGAAAAAAAGACCGATCCTAGGAATAGAAGTGAGCAAGAAATCTCAGGCTATCGTAATGTATTGGAACTAATTCATGAGCAATATGATTATATACCGATAAATTCTAATTCAATTTTAGATTTACATAAAAGATTATTCGCTTATACTGATAGCACTTGGGGCGGACAATTTAAAGATAGTGATAACCAAATTATTACTGAATATTTTGACGGACGGCGAGAAGCTAGATTTAATCCACCATCTGCACTTCTTACACCGCAGTTGGTACAGGAGCTGTGTGATTCTTATAATCAAGCTTTACAGGCTAATACTAATAGATTTTCTCCATTGATTTTATCGGGAGCATTTGTTTTTGACTTCGTGTCGATTCATCCATTTCGAGATGGTAATGGCCGAATGTCGCGTTTGTTGATGTTGCTGACAATGTATAAAGCAGGCTTTGACGTAGGAAAATATGTTAGTATTGAAAAATCTATAGAAGATACTAAGTCAGAGTACTATCGAGTTTTAAAAGAGAGCTCGGTCGGTTGGATGGATAATACCAATGATTATTTACCATTCTTGGATTATTTTTTAAGTGTAGTTTTGGAAGACTATCGTGAATTTAATGAGCGAATGAGCATTATTAATCAATCAGATTTACCTGTCGATAAACTTGTTTTGAAGACTTTGAGAAAGGCCTTGCAGCCATTATCTATCAAGGAAATTAATAATAGCATTCCCCAGTACAGTGAGATAACAATTCGTCGCGCGCTTAAAAAATTGCGAGAAGATGGCAAAATTGAGAAATTTGGTAACGCACGTGCAACGAAATATGGTTTGAAGATTAATAAGTATTGAGATAGTAGAACAATGTAGTCTTAGAATGGACATCCTTAAGCATGACTTTATTCATAATAAAAGACAACTAAGTTGATTATTTACAGCTTAGTTGTCTTTTTAGTTTATAGATATTAATTAGAATCTGTTTAAATCATCAAGGTTAAACAATTTCCCCGCATATTCTGAACTGACATCATCAGCATCCTTTAGTGCTTCCTTGATTTGATTGGAATTTAAATGATCAATGAGATAAGCCTTTAAAGCAGCGTTGGTCAGGTCATCTAAGTCAGTTCCGGTAATCTGAAGATACTTTTCTGCCAGTTTTTCTACTTTTCCATTTAATTCGATTTTTTTCCTACTCATTTTTCCACCTTCTAATAATCGTTTCTATTATAACATT
>NZ_PDKP01000044.1 GCF_002837055.1 Lactobacillus apis
CAGATTTATTCACTTATCAACTAGCACCGCAATTAGAGGAAGCACTTAATCATAACCAGCAGTTTAAGCAATTGTTTACCGATGTTGTTAAAACTGGTTTGGCGCTTAACCAAAAGTATGATAACCAAAAGCAATTCACGCTTTACGAGCAATATGATCGAAAAGATGCTTGTAGGCTGCTTAATTGGCCGAAGGATGTTTCGGCGCCAATGTATGGTTATCGTGTTGATAAAGATGAAACGCCGATTTTTATTACTTATAAAAAGGATTCAACTAAAAAGCGGAATGCTGTGTACAACAATACTCTAGAAGACGGTCGCAGCTTAAGGTGGTACACGCGTTCGCCACGTCATATAGATTCTGATGAAGTTCAAAGATTATTGAATACACCCGAAATGAAGCTTCACCTATTTGTTAAGAAAAGCGATGCAATTGGTAAACAATTTTTCTATCTTGGCCAAGCGGAAATTCAAAACGAGACCGTTAAAGAAGAGCAATTAGGTCCAAAGAAAAAGGCTGCGGTTGGGATGAATTTGCTACTTAAACATCCACTTGAAGCCAAAATATATGAACTACTATTTGAAGAATAAGAAAAAAGCTTCTTTATGATTAAAGAAGCTTTTTTAAATAGATAATTTATCTTGAAACAAATGTATTGGGCTTGATGTGCTGAAGGATTTCGTAGCCTACATCTTTTTCGTCGTTTTCAACATCATTAGTCTGATTTAAAAACATGACAATGCCGTTTTGATTATCAGTTGTTAGTTGAACCCAAGTACCAAAGTGGAGTCCATAGAAACTACCATAAGCGGATTTGAGAGTTTCTTTATTTCTTAAATACATTCCACCGCAGTAATCTGTAGCCTTACTCTTCAAGTGAGTTAAGTAGTAAAAATCATCCTTACTTAGGATGCTACCGTCATTTAGGCCAACTTGTATTTTGTAATATTCGTCTGTTGTGGTGAATAAGTTACCGGCGCCAGGAATTTGAGAGGCAAGGCTGGCTTTAACGTAACTAGATTGCTGGTAGTTCTTGCCGCCATTTGAATAGTAAGAAATGGGATCTGTTATTCCCTTAGGGATGCCTTGATAAAGGTATGTTCTTTGTAAGTTAAGCTTTTTAACGATGCGACTCTCAAAGTTATCTTCATAAGACTTTCCGGTAACTTGGCGAATGATGCCAGCAAGTAAAATGTAGTTACTATTATTGTAATGATAATTACCTACACTATCTGCTTTAGAAGCGTTGATATTTTTAACAACCCAGTCAATTGAATCTGCTTCGGAATAAACAACACCCCGATCAATTTCGGTTTGCGTAGCCGTAATACCAGAAGTATGTGACATTAGATTGCCAACTGTAATATTGTTAGCATTTTTTAAATTAGGATACCAACGTGAAATCTTTGTGTTTTGGGTAAAAGATTGATCCGTATTTTTGGTTTCATTAATTAGTTGAACAATCATTGCGGCAGTGACTACTTTTTGTAATGAAGCGGACGGATAGGTAACATTTTTACTGCCATTACCGATGCGCTTGCCGTACCAAGCATAGCCATAACTAATTGTTTGTGGCACACCATCTTTTACCACGGTTACGATGCCACGAACATGATGCTTTTTAAAAGTATTCCTAACAAAATTATACATTTCGGTTTGACTGTTAGTTGTAGGTGCCGCGCTAACCGAAGTAGTAGAAAGAGCAGTTGACGCAGAAGCACCAATAACTAATGCTGCAGCCAAAGCGATAAATTTACGTTTCAAGATATAATATTCTCCCTTACAGTTATTAAGATGTATTATAGAACGTTCGCTTTAACAAAGATATGTGAAAAAGGTTAATTTTCGTTAACAAAGCGGATAAAGTTTAAAACTATTAAAGCAACAATGTAATATTTGCAAGA
>NZ_PDKP01000045.1 GCF_002837055.1 Lactobacillus apis
GATTCGCTAATGACTAGCAAACCATCTGCTCCGTTCAAAAAGCTAGTTCGTCTATCCGTTAATTGACGTGCTAAGTTAACTAATTCGGGGTCGGTAAGTGGCTTTTCTAATTGAGTCTGATCTAATAAGAAAAATTGATTTTGCGAACCATGCACTTTTTGCATTTGAATCATGATTTTGCTACTCCTTTAAAAAATTGTTGATAAATTTGGCTAACAGCATTTGCTGCGTCTTCTTTTTTGGTGCCTAACATAATAGAAATACGTGATGCACCCTGATTGATCATGTGAATGGCAATATGCTCTTTGGCTAAAGGGGTAGTGATGTTCTTCATTGCACCGATTTTATTCCGCATCCCTTCGCCAACTACCATAATGATAGCATAATCATCAATCCATTCTAATTGGTCGGGATGAATCACTTTTTGAATTTCACTGCACATTTGCGCGCGCAGTTCTTCAGTAAACTGCCGTTTGTCAAAGATAACCGTTAGATCATCTATACCTGAGGGCATGTGTTCGTATGAAATATTGAACTTGTAAAATATTTCTAGTAATTTAAGAGTAAAACCAGTTTCTTTATTAAGCAAATATTTATGTAAATATAAAGCGGAAAAGTGATTTGAGCTGGCAACACCTGTAATCGTACTTTTAGGATGAAAATCCTTTTCAGGTACAATCATCGTTCCTGGTAATTCAGGGTGATTAGTATTTTTAACATTGATGAAGACCTGGCCTTGAATTGCCGGAATCAACGCTTCGTCGTGGAAAACTGAAAAACCAGCATAAGATAGTTCCCGTAATTCCCGGTAAGTCATAATTTTAATTGGATGAGGGTTAGCAACAATTCTAGGATCCGCGGCGTAAATTGCATTTACGTCAGTAAAGTTTTCGTACAAGTCAGCTTTGATTCCTCTTGCCCAGATTGAACCGGTGATATCCGATCCACCACGTGAGAAAGTGGCAATTTTGCCCTGAGTTGTAACACCATAAAATCCCGGAACTACTAGTATTTCTGGCACTTCANGTCAGTAAAGTTTTCGTACAAGTCAGCTTTGATTCCTCTTGCCCAGATTGAACCGGTGATATCCGATCCACCACGTGAGAAAGTGGCAATTTTGCCCTGAGTTGTAACACCATAAAATCCCGGAACTACTAGTATTTCTGGCACTTCACGCCATTTAAGTAAATTTTGATAAGTTTCAGGTAGGACTTGAGCGTCGCTGGCAACACTGCTTACCAAAAAACCAGCGTCCTGTGGGTCTAGAAAGCGCGTTGGCAAACCTTGCTCTTGTAAAATTAATGCTAGTAACTGTGCGCAGAGTTTTTCGCCGTGTGCTTTGAAAGCTGCCATTAGGTATTCTGGCTCGTCATTAAAAACTATTGGTAAGTCAACCAACTCTTGGTGCAAGAACGCAAATTTTTGGGGCTCAAGTGCAAAAAAAGCGGCAATTTCTTGATATCTCGTCCAAATTTGCTGAATAATTTCAGTAGTGTCTTGTTGTTTCATTGTTTTTTGGGCATATTCAATTAACAGATCTGTAACTTTTACATCTTCCGCAAATCTTTTTCCTGGTGCGGAAGTGACGATTACTTTTCTGGTGGGGTCAGCATTAATAATATTTAGCACTTTTTGAAATTGTTCACCGCTTGCAAGTGAACTACCACCAAATTTAACAACTTTCATTTTTGCAACACCTACTTGATTAAAATAATTTAAATTCGATAGTAACGCATTTTAACATTTTAATTTTTATCTGCAACTAAAACATAACTGCAGTCATGTTTGCGAAAAAATAAAGTTAATTAATTATGAAAAAGCCGTTGACAAGTAATATTAATAATAATAATATTTTTATAAATCAAACGAAGAGGTCGCAACTAACAAAAGTACCTAGTG
>NZ_PDKP01000046.1 GCF_002837055.1 Lactobacillus apis
TTGGTTGTATTAATTTGAACTTATCAGACAGTTCTGCCTTAGCATTTTCCTTTCTTTTATCTAAAGTTAGCTCTGGCGCATAAGCTTGGACATCATTTACACCTTTTTCTAAAGCTGTGTTTATTTTATCAGCATTTGTTGCAGCATCGATTGTATCTTTAGCACTTGTAGCCGTCTGTCCGCTTAGCTTTGACCATATCTCAGCCTTTTCAGCTGAAGTGAGGTTTTTATCATTATCTATTACTTTCTTAGTTGCTGCGAGAACTTGATCTATTTTGTCCTTAGCATTTTGCTTCTGCGTTTCTAGCGGTAGTCCTTTTTGGTCAACAATATATTGGAATTCACTTTTTGCATCGCTTACCGCCTGGTCGCACTGGTCAACTGTTTTTGCAGCCTTTAATTTGTCAATGTACTTAGTATAGATACTATCAATTTCTCTAATATAGGCAGTTTTCTCATCTTGTGTAAGGGTGTTATCATTACTAATTGCAATTTTTGCATTCTCTCCCGCTTGCGTGATGTCATCTTGATACGGCCCTAAAATGTCTGCTAGATTAGTGTACCAATATGTGATTTGTGGANCCTTCTGCGCCTTTATAATACTATCTTGATACTGTGTCATAATATCGGCAAGATTGGTGTACCAATATGTGATTTGTGGATTGCTTACACCTATATCAATAGTCTTTAGGTCTGGACCACTAGCGCCAGTATTCGTAGCCCTGGCAAAGATATATCCAGGTAAATCTGGCGCATCTGGTATAGTAACCGTGTCACCAACTCTTCCAGTAATTTTAACTGGATTCAAAGGAGAAAGGCTCGTCATTCTAACTGTTTCTCTATACGCTATATCTACGCTTTTTTCATCACCTTCAATATATACTGTGATAGTTGGATTATCTGTACCAACAGTAGTACTCTTGGGCTGAACACTCTCCCCATCTTTTTCGATATAAAGATGATAGCCACTTGGACAGGCAGACTTGAGCTGATTAACTGACCATTCACTTNGTGTAAAGGTGATATCCACTTGGACAGGCAGACTTAAGCTGACTAACTGACCATTCACTTGTCCAGTCTATAACGTTACCAGTATTAGCAGATTGAGTTACGTCTTTATACGACAAGGACTGTTTCGAGGGACTAATAGGACCTCGCTCCTTATGATTAATGTCCACAAACTGAACATTCACTGTCTGCGGGGCACCCCAGACATATATAGTATAAACTCGATCTNTGATAAATACTGCTTCGAGGGACTAAGCGGACCGCGTTCTTTATGATTGATATCCACAAACTGAACATTCACCGTTTGTGGATCACCCCAAACATATATAGTATAAACTCGATCTGGAGTTATTGCACTGGTTGGGGTCCTTCCAGGAACATATGCAAGCCAACCTTGTCCATATTGATCGGTTAGCATCCGATCCACTTTTTCCTTTGCGCCAGGATAAAGTTGTGTCGAACTTGCCACTACATAGCCTGAAGGCATTTCATCTACAACATATTTAGTATCCTGAAGAAGCAGCCTCTGACCAACATAATTATCATCCGAAAATGACATATTTACTGTCTTTACTACTGTTCCATATTGATTGACATATTGAACAGCAGCTGATCCAAGATCAGAACAATCATTATTGTTAAGCTGTAATTCTCGAGTGTTTTTGAACAAACTCGGAACAGATGTTTCACTCCCTGCAGCGTTATATAAAGTAGTAGATTCGTTCCAAATTTGTAGCTTATCAAATTTATTGACGGTGTTATCCGGAGTTTTACTTACATTACTGCTGGTCCATAAATTCAAAGGTTGTGCCACACCATTAAGTATAAATACTCCTGGAACTGTACCATCCCTAGCTGTCCGAATTATTGGT
>NZ_PDKP01000047.1 GCF_002837055.1 Lactobacillus apis
CGCTTTGCCAGTGAAGATATTGGCTTGGCGGACACTAATGCATTAAATGTAGCTATCAATGTTTTTAAGGCTTGTCAATTTTTAGGGATGCCTGAATGTGATGTGCATTTGACTGAAGCAGTGATTTATCTGGCGCTTGCGCCAAAGTCAAATGCGGTTTATAAAGCTAGATTAGCTGCTGAAGATGATGTCAAAAAGACGATTGATGAACCAGTGCCATTACAGATTCGTAATGCACCAACCAAGTTAATGAAGGACCTAGGTTATGGCAAAGATTACCAACTGGCTCATTATGCTAAAGACAAGTTAACGACAATGAAAACTATGCCGCCGAGTTTAGAAGGTCATGAATATTATCTGCCAACTTCGCAAGGTCATGAAGACCGCTTTAAAAAGAGGCTGGAGCAGATTAAAGAATGGCACAGAGAAAACGATGATTAAGGCGAGGCTAAGAGGGTATATAAAAAGGTATTAGATCAGGAATCTAATACCTTTTTTTGTTACAACTAACAACATTTATACTTTTAATTAGTGGATATTTATAGGTTCTTCAGTAGGTTTACCCGGAAGTTTCTTAATATTAATCAGCTTTTTCTTTAGCTTGGAATGATACAAGTAAGAGCCATTGTTTGATAAAAAGACGACGCCGGACTCTTTGCCATCTGTATCTTTTAAGGTAAAAGTGCTGTTACTTACACGTTTATAAGTACCTCTTTCAAATTTATGCCCGTCTACATATATGGCATATTTGGGTTTCGTGCCACACGAAATTTCTACATGAGGATTTAAAGCATTTCCTGGCGTTGCAGTATTAGTAAAACCACCATAAATGGTAGGCGGTTTTCTAGTGGTATAGAGCAAAAAGCCTAATGTTACGATAAGTAAAAGTGCGAGAATGCAGGTGCTGATTTTGTAGCCGTTTTTCTTCATAAGTTTTTCTCCTGTTGATGAGGTAAAAGAAACTGGTTTAACCAGCTAATATAAAAGATGGGTTCTATTATCTATATATAATAATAGAAATAGATTTTTGTCAAACGTAATTAAGCAAGATATAGAGCCGTGATAATGTAATTATTTATAAATAAGGCAGTTTGTATAGCTTATATAAAGTTGAAAGTTTTAATTGTAGAATGGGAACGTACCAGCATAAAACTGCTCAATTATTGTTTGATGTTGTTGGTTGAAAATTGGTGGCAGCTCAGTGGATTTAAAGTACTTTAAGTCCAAGGTTTCAGAGCTCAGTTCTTGTGTAACTTCGCGTGCTTTTTCTACGACAAAACTAATGACAACAGCTTGAGCAATGTCACCGTTAGGGTAGTGTTGAATTTGATTCGTAGAAACACCAAGAAGAGTTTTGACTGTAACTTCTAGTCCGGTTTCTTCACGAAATTCACGTTTGCAGGCATCTTCAGCCGATTCGCCAAACTCTAAAGCTCCACCTGGTAAACCCCAGCAATTAAAATCACTACGTTTTTGCAATAATATTT
Organism: Lactobacillus apis; assembly: GCF_002837055.1. GTDB lineage: Bacteria > Bacillota > Bacilli > Lactobacillales > Lactobacillaceae > Lactobacillus > Lactobacillus apis. The sequence continues at coordinate 1,488 of NZ_PDKP01000047.1, forward strand.
CATTGTTAGAATTGACTAACACGCCACCTGCAAAAGCTAAGATGACAGGGTCATGTCCTACTTTTTGTCTTAGTTCTTTGATATAGTCTTTAGTCATTTTGACCTCCAGAACACGCTATGATGATGTTTACCAAAGTATAACTAAAAAATAAAAAGATGCTCCTTTTTTGGAACATCTTTTTATTTAAAGTTAATTGTTTTGAAAATTACTCAAGAACTTCGCTGTTTTCTCATTTTGAGGATGATTGAATAGTTGGTCTGGTTTACCTTGCTCGGCAATTACCCCGTCACTGATGAAAAACATTTGATCAGAAATTTCTTTAGCAAACGCCATTTCGTGCGTTACGATAATCATCGTTAAACCGGTT
>NZ_PDKP01000048.1 GCF_002837055.1 Lactobacillus apis
TTCAGGTAGCGTTTGTGTTTTACATGATATTACTGAACAGCAAAAAAATGAAAATTCACAAAAGCAATTTGTTTCCAATGTTTCGCATGAGTTGCGCACGCCGCTAACTAGTTTACATGCTTACATTGAAACATTAAATGAGGGCGCATGGAAAGATCCTGACATTGCACCGCAATTTTTACAGGTTACCCAAGAAGAAACTGAACGCATGATTCGGATGATTAATGAGCTGCTAAGTCTGTCACGAATGGACCGTGGTGTTTCAAAGATTGACGTGGAATGGGTTAACTTCAATGATTTTGTGGCTCATATTTTAGATCGTTTTGATATGATCGTGAAAACAGATGCAAAAGAAGGTAAGAAAAAATATACCATTAAACGGAAGCTTGGATCACAGGCTCTGTGGGTTGAAATTGATACTGATAAATTTGCGCAGGTCATCGATAATATTATGAACAACGCAATTAAGTATTCGCCTGATGGTGGTGTAATTACTGTTAAATTAAGACAGGAGCAACAAAAAATTGTTCTCAGTATCAGTGACCAAGGACTGGGAATTCCGCGTGAAGATCTTGGTAAGATTTTTGATCGCTTTTATCGGGTTGATAAGGCAAGATCACGTGAGCAAGGCGGAACAGGTCTTGGTTTAGCTATTGCTAAAGAAATTGTCAATGAGCATCATGGTAAAATTTGGGCTAACAGTAGTGAAGGTAAGGGCTCAACTTTCTACATTTCCTTGCCATATGAACCAATGAGTGAGGGGGACGATTGGGATGAAGTCTAAATTCAAAATCGGTGATCTACTGTTGTCACTAGGAACGGTCATTGTCTTTGTGCTCTCGATTGTCTTGTGGACCTTCATTATGACAAACGACCAATATTTTAGTCGCATCGATCAGACTAGCAATGTTACTCAACATGCACATAGCCAGCGCGGGCGGATATTTGATAATTTGTATGTACCAACTAGCTCGTATGGCTTTGAAAATGGACAACCATATCGTTTATATGATGCCAAAAAAAACTTACCCTTGGAATTTGCTAAAGAACTTAAAAACGTTAAGTTCGAAGGAATTAAAACAATTAGTTCAGATCAAAAATCTTATGAAAAGATGCTCAATAATCCGGGCTATTTGCAATTAACTTTTCCTAACGAAATTAGCGTTAATTTGTTTACTAAAAGAGAGCTAACAAATAAGGATAAAAAGTTTCGACGTGCTTTTGTTTCAGCAAGTAATGATTCCCTTTATCTTGGTAATGATAAAACAACAACGATCTATCGTATTAACTTAATTAACGCTGATTTTAGTCGTCTTCGTGATTATGCCGATAATATCAAAGGCAAAAAGCCAATTAAATTCGTGCGCACGAAAGATAGCTACGAAACTTTTTACACAAAACAAGAAAATTGGCGTGTATACAGCTACTTAACGACTAAGCAGACCGACTCTTATTTTGTTTCGCGTTTGCTAGGCACAACAAATGTAACTTCACGGGCTAGCAAAAAGGGTTGGACAACTTATTCACTTAACTACTACACGAAGTTACGTGTGCCAAGTGCAGCAAGTGAACGTAATGATTTACTTTATACCCGTTATGAAAAGCAAAAGGAAATGACGGTCAACGATCGCTTACTAAATAGTATTGAGCTGGTACATAAACTGGGCTTGAGTGAACAGGATTTAAGATATTTTGACTCTTCAAATGAAATTACTTGCTACAGTAACTATATTGAAGGGATGCCAGTTTTTATGGGACAGCATGATCCGCAAATTAGTACCAAACTAACCCAGGACACTGTAGAAGTTGCTTTTAACAATTTAGACTTACAAATACCGATT
>NZ_PDKP01000049.1 GCF_002837055.1 Lactobacillus apis
TGCCCAACGCAAGCTTGTTGTTTGAGCAAGTCCTGATCCATCAATCTTTCGAAACCAAATTATTGCCGTAAACAAGATAAAAAGAGTAGAAAAAACAATATTGGTATTACGATATGGATGCTTCGTGATTAAATCATTTCCTAAACTTTATCTGGTACCTCTTCTATAAACTAGACTCCAATATGTGCTAGTTACAAAATTTAAATACTAGAATACCAGGATTAAAGTAAAAAACATCTAAGAACTTAAATTATTTGCTTCTACCCTTTATTAGTTGTTCGCAACCTAACCTACCTTAGGAAAATTTACACTAAATCTTCTTTTGAAATTTCAAGTGATGGGTAGTGGCCAAGAGACGGTAGAAAAGTATCCAATGGGCAACTGTATACCATGTAATAGGCTTCATCATCATTAGTAGCATTAAGTTCATAATACTTTTGCTCAGCTTTTTTAGAATCATCAGTGACATAAACCACGCCGACCACTCCTACTTTTTCAGTATCAGCTGTTTCTACATATCCTTTTAGAATAATCTTCAAGTTACCATCATCTTGTAATGCCATTTTTAAATAATCTTTATCGTTCATAAAAAATCTTCCTTTTATATAGGTTGACTTACTTAAGAAACAGCATACCAAACCAAAGGTAAAATGACTAGAAATATTTAATGCTCCGCACTTAAAACCATTTGCTCAATAATTGCATTTAAGTCAAAGAAACCTAATTAATGATTAATCAGCCAAATTCCAAAATTATATCTCGTGCATCCTAAGTCAGTTTCACTCTCATTTGGGATGCTCTTTTTATACGCACTTTTTGCTGTAAATAATATGTCATGACAAAAACAAAAAATGTTTCACTGCTCAGAGGTAAAGTTTTCTCATAACGCGAACTTTACCTGTTTAAAATTTTGTTGAGTTTTTTATCCACAGAAAGACAATCACAGAACTTTGCACAGATTTATGCACAGTCCCCAACTTGTCTAAAAACTTATTCACAGCATGTGGATATTTCGATATCATTATCGGTTAATCATCTGCTACTGCAATAAAAAATATCCACATGCTTGGTTGTATATTACTAAAGTTTTTACATCACTTTCCTAAATTTTGTGTATTTCAAGCAAAAAATAATCCACAACTTGTGACTTTTGGATTATTATTATTCACTTGTGGAAAACATTTTTATTAAATGGTAAAATAAGTTTTGCTTAACGTTATCGGGAGGACTTATTTTGTTTGATATCAATCAATTTTGGCAACATTTTAATGAAGAAATGCGTGCACGCTTTAACGAGGTTGCATACAATGCTTGGTTTAAAAATACTAAGCCTATTTCTTATGACAAAAATACTCATGAATTAAAAATTGCCGTCCAAAATCCGGTAACCAAGGGTTATTGGGAAAAAAATCTAGCATCAGAGTTAATTCAATCTGCGTACGGGTACGCTAATATTGAGGTAATTCCCGTTTTTCAAATTGAAGGCGACACTAGTAGCGAACGGATAGTAACCCCTAGGCCTCAAGCACAAATTACGCAAGATAGAATTCAACCCTCAAGCGATAATACATTTGTCCGTAACCTTAAGCTAAACGACAAATATACTTTTGATAATTTTGTTCAAGGTGAAGGAAACAAGTTGGCTGCCGGTGCTGCCTTAGCAGTTGCCGATAGTCCAGGTAGTTTTTACAATCCTCTATTTATCTTTGGTGGCGTTGGTCTTGGTAAAACGCACTTGATGCAAGCGATTGGTCATCAAATGTTAGCTGAGCGACCAAATGCGAAAGTCGTTTATATTCAAAGT
>NZ_PDKP01000005.1 GCF_002837055.1 Lactobacillus apis
TTGCGGCTGTGACATTATAATTAGGCACAAACCAACTTAACTTAAAGTGGGCTTTTTGATAGCGATCAATCATTGCACGCGCAGAGAAATGATAATTTTCTTCTCCGTTGAGGGAAGCCTTATGGGATGCAAGTTCTTCGTTTTTAGTCCGTGTGTAAAAATTACCGTCAATTTTGGTTGCGTTGCGAACGGCAGCCTTACTTGGCTGCCACATGGTTGTACAGAAGTTGCCAATATGCCCTAATCCTAGTGCGTATTTTGGCAACATTGCAGGTTTACCGGTTAATTGATAAAGCTTGCTGAGTATTTCTTGTGGTGTAGAGCCTAATAAATAGAAGTTATCGAATAGCTGATCCTGGTGACTAATCGTAGTAACTTTAGAGTCAGGTTTGCCAAAATCATAAGTTCCAGCTTGTCTGGTATTACGTAATTCACCGTAACCTCTGTTTGACCAGAAAAACGGCACTTCACTAATGACGCCACCTTTTCCAGTAATATGGTCGCGTTTGATTTTGATTTTTCTACCTTTATGACTGAAATAGCCGTTCTGCAAGCCGCCACCAAAATAGAATTCGTTTTTATCTTGATCTAAAAATTCAGTCGTCTGTTGAGCACCAACTTCAATTGGACTGGATTGGGCCATACGTGTTCCATGCAATGTTTCATCGAAAATACTCATAATAGCCGGTTTTTGCCAAAAAATGATTTGATAATTACCGGAATGAATAATTAAGGAATCATTTGTTGCACGGACACGTGATTTCTCAAAGGCATTGTTATTAAAATGTTCAAACTGAATAAAAGCGGAATTTTCTTCATTAAATTGTTGCTTTGGATCAAGTAAAAGGCGGAAAATACCATCAGCCAAGATATAAAAGCGGGCAATTTCTCCTGTTTCAAAGTGCAATTCGTAATAGTTATCGCGCTTGCTTGCACCTGTTAAAGCTCCAATTTGATGTTTATCTGTTTGCGGTTCTTGTATCATAATTTTTGCTTCCTGTTTAGTCTTCTTATACCTATTATAACTAAAAATCGAAAACTTTCCGTTATATTTATAATTCATCTGGTAATGACCAGTTTATTAGTCTAAAATTGATTTTGAAAGCGAATTTACAAGTTTTAAAAGAAAGGCAAAAATTATGACCTATTATATTCACGCAGATAAATTTTTCCTTGAAAATGCAACGGAAGATGGCGGCTATCTAGAAATCCAGGATGACGGCAAGTTTGGCTTTTATTACTCGGAAGATGAGAAGCCAGAAGGTAAAATTGTCGAATATACTGGTAAATGGATTGCTCCCGGACTAGTTGATACACATGTTCACGGCTCACTAAAAGAAGATGTGATGGTAAGTGAGTGGGGTGGAATCAACCGTCTTTCTGAAGGCTTTTTACGTTCCGGTGTTACCAGTTGGCTACCAACGACATATACTGCTGATGAAGCTACTTTGACTAGAATTTGTCAGATGTTTGGTGCGCATAAAGGTGAAGAGACTGGAGCAAAAATCCAAGGTTTACACTTCGAAGGACCATACTTTACTGCTGAACATGCTGGGGCAGAAAATCCTAAGTACTTACTAGACCCTAGTGTTAAGCAATTTAATGACTGGCGTGACCAATCTGAAGGTTTACTAAATAAAATCTCACTTGCTCCAGAACGTGCAGGCGCTAAAGAATTTGTTCGCACAGTAACAAAAGAAGGTGTTGTTGTATCATTAGGTCACTCAAGTGCTACATATGATCAAGCTAAAAGATGTGTTGAAGCGGGTGCAACTATGTTTACCCATACTTTCAACGGAATGCCTGATCCATCACATCATGATTCTTCAATTTCCAATGCAGCAATGGACTTACACAATGTGACTGATGAATTAATCTGTGACGGTCACCACGTTAAGAAGGAAATGGTACGCTCTTTAATTAAGGTTAAGGGCCCAGAGCACATTTGTTTAATTACTGACTGTATGGAAGCAGGAATGATGCCTGATGGCGACTACATGCTTGGCGAATTACCTGTATATGTTAAAGATGGTATGGCTCGCTTAAAAGATGGCGATAATCTTGCCGGCAGTATTTTACAGTTAAATACTGCAGTGAAAAATGTTGTTGACTGGAATGCAGCGACTCCTGAAGAAGCTATAATGATGGCATCTTATGTTCCAGCTAAAAGTGCTAATGTCCTAGACAAATGTGGTTCGATTGCACCTGATAAGGCTGCGGACTTCATTGTTTTGAACCCAGACATGACTTTAAGTGAAACTTATTTGAATGGTAAATCACGTTATAAGGCTTAAGCTAGAAAAATAAAAGCACCATGGTTTTAAAATCATGGTGCTTTATTTGTTAGGAAAATATTTGATTTCCCGAATCTGCTTTTTCTTTTATTCATGATTAGTACTCACTTTTCATTAAAGTTAACGGTACTAAAATTACACAAATAGTTTTAAATAATATTAATAGATTGATATTATTAATAATTAAAAAGTAGAGTTAATGTTAGTAGGAGAAAAAATGATTATCAATGTTTTACAACATACCCCAAATGAAGGACCAGGCTCAATTGAAGCTTGGGCAAAACAACATCATCATGATTTTTATGTCTATCATCCATACCAATTTGGTATCTTACCAACAGCACAGCAAACTGACTTTTTAGTTATTTTGGGTGGTCCAATGAGTCCAAATGATGACTTACCATGGATTTTGCAGGAACGGCAACTAATTAAGGAACTGTTAGATAAAGATGTTCCTATCCTGGGTGTTTGTTACGGTGCACAGCAAATTGCCAAAACGCTAAGTTGCCAGATAAAAAAGGCACCAGTAAAAGAAGTAGGTTGGGCACCAGTTGAATTACAGTCAGAAAAGATTAATGACTTGCCACAAGAACTAACTGTTTTACATTGGCATGAAGAAATGTTCGAAATACCTGAAGAAGCTGATGTGCTTTTTTCTAACGAAAATTTGACCAATCAAGGATTCGTTTTAGGTCACAAAGCCGTCGGACTGCAGTTTCACTTGGAACCTGAGCAAAACAATATCAATGAAATTGTGGTAAATGATTCACAGTACATTGAAGGCTCAGTCTTAAATCAAACGGCAGAGCAAATTATTAATAAATCAATACCTGCGGCTAATCGAGAAGCAATGTTTAGTATTTTAGATTATCTTGCTCAAGGCTAATTAATAACTATTACAAAAATAAGGTTTAAATTTGCTTTCTGTTTTTGTGTTGCTAGTATTATTGGATAGTCTATGCCAGTCGATACTAGCTTCTATAGGGAAACTAAAGCTGATAAGCTTTTTATGACAATAACAAATTAGTTAAATTGTCATCTCAATCATAAATTAGTATTTGCTATAATACAGACGGAGGCAACAGCCTATCTTACATAGATAGGAGGTGAATCCAATGGATATTATCAAATTAATTACTCAATTTTTTCTTGACCTAACTAGGGAACTGCTAGTTTTCATAGTTGAAAAACATTGGCTAAATGGCAAGAAAATCAAGAAGTAAAGTTGCCTTCCCTCTTGGTAATTAGCATGCAAAAACGCTCTATTTGACCGATAGAGCGTTTTTGTGTGAATCCAGATGGATCATCAAATTAATTATTCATAGTTATTTTACCACGATGTGTTCAAAAAGTCCGCTAAAAGCGGATAACAAAAAATGCTCCGTAATAGTCAGAATGTCTATCTGTCCATCATGAAGCACTTTAATAAAACTTTTATATTAATATACAGCACCATCGTAGAAGTTGAAACGTGCTTTGTCGAAGTCAAAGTCCTTAAGTTCGCTGATTTTAATTGCGTTATCGCAAACGCCCCAGCTCATTAAGTTAATTGGTTTACCGTAATCTTCGTCAGGGATAACTAAGACAATGTACTTGCCTTGGCTCATTGCATAACCAAGTTCCATCCCAAGACCAACATCTTCTTCTTCAGGTAAGTAAACACCAATCATGATGTCACTTGCCTTGATACCAGTTAAATCACCACGGTAGGTTGCAGTTGCCCATTCACGGTCATGTAAGTATTCTGGGTGCTTACCAACATCGATTCCCTTGTATTGGTTGTCAAGTGGGATATAGCTATTTTCAAGGTCAATGGTTGGGTTAGCTTCTAAAGCTTTCATCGCATCTTGGTAAGCTTTATTTTGCTTTTCGTTGAACCAGCCTGCACCAAAGTAAACAGTCTTTGCTTTGTTCATTTGTGTCTCCTTTTTAATGTTAATTCAGATAAATTTTACGCAACTTACTGATCTCTTCATCAGTTAATTTCATCATATCATGTAAATAGTTTTCAACGCCACCATAATTTTGTTGTAATGTTTCAATAACATGATCAATATATTCGGGATGCACAGTTTGCAAATCTTTTATGTTGCTTAGGTTTGCATCGCTTGCGCCTTCATCTTTTGCTTTTTGAAGAAAACTGTTAACAAAGTCTGTCGTTGCGGCATTGGTGAATAGATAATCTTGCTTAATTGTGTCTAGCGGAACGCCTAGGGCAGATAGTGCCAAAAGTGCCGCAAAACCAGTTCTATCTTTGCCGGCTGTACAGTGAAAAATCACGCTGCGGTTTTCTTCATCGTTTGCAAGTAGGACATCGAAGAATTTTCGATAAGCACGTTGTGCTGATTCACTTTTAATCATATCATCATAGGCGATAAACATATGATTATAGCCAGCTTTAGGGTCTTTGTTATCTTGGCTTAAGACCTCATCAATTCCTTTTGAAGAATCGGTCAAGTCCTCGCTGAAAACAGGGTCAAAATCATAAGTTGCACCTTCTGGGACACGATCAGGTTCACGTTCAACTTCATCTTTACTTCTGAAGTCAACAACATATTTTACGCCGTAATCTTGCAGATATTTAAGGTCGTTTTCATCAAGTGATGCTAAGTTAGCGGTTCTGATTAATTTATGCTTCTTAATCGTTTTGCCGTCTTTAGTTTGGTAGCCGCCTAACTCACGAAAGTTACGACCATTTTTGATGTTAAGTAATTGATTTTCTAATTTTATCGTCATTGCATTCTCCACCCTTACTTTCTGACATAAAATCCATTTTAACAATAAAGCTATGTCCAAACAATTATAAAAAAAGTAACTGCTACCGAAACTATGTTAAAATAAGCTTAGAAAGAATTTCTAAAGGGTGAGGACACAAGTATGAAACAAGACAAAATTTTAGTTCCAGTTGACGGTTCAGAATCAGCTGAAAGATCCTTTGATAAAGCAGTTAAAATTGCAATGACTGAAAATGCCCACGTTGATGTTCTAAACGTCATTGATACTAGACAATTTTTAGGGGAAATGCAGGACACACTAATTACGGGTGATACCGTTTATCAGATGACACAAGATGCAGAAAAGTACCTTAAGAGTCTAAAGACTTGGGCTCATGACAACCTAGGTTTTGATGATCTTGATTACCACATCCGCTATGGCAGTCCAAAAGCTATTATTTCCTATGACTTTATTAAAGATCATCATAATAATTTGATTATTATGGGAGCTACTGGTCTTAACGCGGTTGAGAGAATGTTAATGGGTTCAGTAACCGAATACGTTAACCAGCATGCATTGGCTGATGTACTTATTGTACGTACGGACGTTGATAATAAGCCACTTAAATAATCTTGAATTTAAAAATTTAAGGCATACACCTTGGTGTATGCCTTTTTGTATCGTAAAAAAGTTGTTGCACCTTTGTTCGTGATTGTTATATTTTTCAAACGATAATTTAAATATCATCGTTAATTTTGTGTAAAATAGCGAATATTTATGATATTATTTTATTGTAACGAACGTAATGCTGCTTTTTGAGGAAGGTGTCGAAAATGAGAACGAAGAAAGTAACAAATGAATTTTTTAGGCAACTACAACTTTTTTCAATGGCAGACTTATTTGTTCATTTTGCTAATAACAATATCAAACAGAGCTTGGTGTAGTCGGAAACATCGTGCTCTTTTTTGTTGGGATTTTTACCACTTGTGAAAGAAGATGAAGTAGTAATAAGCATTAATCATCTGAAAAATTGATAACAAACAGATTGTCGAAAATATAGTTTATTTTAAGGAGTAAAAAATGAAATTGTCTAAAGTTAAGAAATTTCTGTTAGCATTTTTCTTATTGTTTTTAACCGCCGGTTTAACTGCCTGCTCAAGTGGTAAATCAACTTCAAAAAGTGACGGTACGCCGAAGTCGCTGAATGTCCAATTTGTTCCTAGCGTTGGTGCCAACAAGCTCGAAGCTCGGGCAAAACCAATGGAAAAATTATTATCAAAACGTCTAGGCATTCCAGTTCATGTTTCAATGTCAACCGACTATAACGGTTTAGTAGAAGCAATGAAGTCAAAGAAAGTTGAAGTTGGTTTCCTACCATCTGATGCATACATTTTGGCTCACAAGCAAGGTGCGGCTGACTTGCTTTTGCAATCAGTTCGTTACGGCATTAAACAACCTGGTGGTGTAGCAACCAAGAAACTGGTTAGCTCATACAGAAGTGAAATTTTAGTCAAGAAAGGTTCATCAATTAAGAGCTGGAAGGACTTAAAGGGTAAGTCAATTTCTGTTCAAGATGTTACTTCCGATTCCGGTTATGTTTTTCCAGTAGCAGAACTGAAGAAAAAGGGACTCGATGTAACTAAGAGCTGCAAGATTGTTTCAGTTAAGGGTGCAGACCAAGGCGTACTAAACGTACTTAATGGTGACACTGATGCAGCCTTCGTCTTCGAAGATGCCCGCAACAACGTTAAGGCTGACGAACCTAAGATTATGGATCAAGTTGTGCCAATCTACTTCTCACAAAGAATTCCAAACGACACAATTTCGGTTATTCCAAGTTTGCCAAAAGCTTTCCAGAAGAAGTTAGCTAAGGCATTCATTTCGATTGCTCATTCGAAAGAGGGTAAGAAAATTATCGAAAGTGTCTACAATCAAGAAGGATATACTTACGCTAAAGACAGTGATTACGATATCATTCGTGAATATAACAAGATCATTGCCTCAACTAAAAAATAAACCAGACTAAGTTATTATTTGGAACGCATTCACCTCAAATTTGGTCTCAGACGAAGTTTTCTGATTAAATTACTTTTCTAAAGGAAACATTTCTGCTATTATTTGTAAGAATAATTTACGGACTGTCGAAAGGGGAGTTAGAGGCATGCAAAAGTATGGATTGCGTACAGCATTCATCAAAGACATTGTTGGCAGCTCTTTTCGTTCCCTTAAAAAAGAGGGTAATGTTCGTTTCTTAATTAATAATGTTATTACCAAAAGACTTAGTATAATTCACGTTACGTGTTAATTAGATTAGGTCTTTTTTTATGTCTGGGAGGGCACGATGAAGAGATTTAAAAAAGTTTTAGCTGGTGCAGCCGTTATGTTAGTTGTATTAATGGCTACTGCATGTTCTGGTAAAAGCAAGAGCGATAACAGTAGTAGTAATGGCACACCAAAGTCATTGAACGTTCAGTTTGTTCCTAGTCAAGCTGCTACTGAACTTGAGTCACGCGCAAAGCCTTTGGAAAAGATGTTATCTGATCGCTTAGGCATTCCAGTTCACGTTTCAATGTCAACTGACTACAACACAGTTGTCGAAGCGATGAAATCCAAGAAAGTTGATGTTGGCTTCTTGCCACCAAGTGGTTATGTGCTAGCACACGAGCAAGGTGCTGCTGATGTCTTATTACAAGCACAAAGATACGGCGTTAAGCAACCTGGCGGCCGTCCAACTAAGGACTTAGTTAATTTCTATCGTGCTGAAATTTTAGTTAAAAAGGGTTCAGGAATTAAGTCATGGAAGGACTTAAAGGGTAAATCAATCTCCATCCAAAGCCCAACTTCTTCAGCTGGTTACGTTTACCCAATCGCTGAATTGAAGGAAAAAGGTCTTGATGTTAAGAAGAGCTGCAAATTAGTTACTGTTACAGGACAGGATCAATCAGTTTTGAACGTTTTAAACGGTGACACTGATGCAGCATTTGTCTTTGAAGATGCACGTACAATCGTGAAGAAAGACAACCCTAAGATTATGGATCAAGTTGTGCCAATCTACTTCACTAAGCCAATTCCAAATGACACAATTTCTGTTGTTCCAAGCATGTCTAAATCATTCCGTAAGAAGTTAGCAAATGCATTTATTGATATCGGTAAATCTAAGAAGGGTAAGAAGATTATCGAAAGCATTTATACTCATGAAGGATACGTTTCAAGTAAGGACAGCGACTTCGATACTGTTCGTAAGTATGACAAAATTGTCGCATCAACTAAAAAATAAGAGATAAAGGAAGTTTATAATGGCAGATTCTGCAGTTAAGCCAGTAATTGAATTAAAAAACGTTAAAAAGGTCTATGGCAAAGATGTTGTTGGTTTAAAGGACATCAATTTAACGATCAATAAGGGTGAATTTGTCGTTATTGTCGGCTTGTCTGGTGCAGGTAAATCAACACTTTTGCGCTCAATTAACCGGTTAATTGATATTACTGAAGGCGATATTCTAATTAATGGTGAGTCAATTACCAAGGCTAAGGGAAAAGAACTACGGATGTTGCGTAGAAATATCGGTATGATTTTTCAAAGCTTCAACTTGGTTAAGCGCTCAAGTGTTTTGCGCAATGTTTTGACGGGTCGCGTTGGTTATTACCCAACCTGGAAGAGTACCCTCAACCTCTTTACTAAAGAAGACAAGCAACGCGCTTATGATGCATTGCAACAAGTTGACCTTGCAGACAAGGTTTACACACGCGCTGATGAGTTGTCCGGTGGACAGCAACAACGTGTAGCAATCGCACGGGTGCTGACGCAAGACCCTGATATTATTCTGGCTGATGAGCCAACTGCTTCACTTGACCCACAGACTTCGCGTCGCGTGATGCAAGACTTAAGGATGCTTAATGAAAAGCATGGTATGACCGTGGTAATCAATTTACACAGTGTTGAATTAGCACAAGAATTTGGTAAACGGGTTATCGGTGTTCGTGCTGGTGAAATTATTTACGATGGCAAAATGAGTGAAACGCCTAAAGAAACATTTGATCAAATCTATTCCGGTGGTGACCAAGATGAGTAGTACTGAAGAAGAAACTCTAATGACATTGCCAAAGAAAAAGTTCAAAATTTTGAACTTATTATGGATTATTCTCTTTGTTGTTGGTTTAGTTGTTTCAACCAAAGTAACCAAAACCAGCTTAGGCGCACTTTTTGCTAACTTTGGTCAATTTGCAGATATCTTTTTGCAAATGTTGCATCCAAATTGGTCATACTTAGGTGCGGTTATTCCGTTAATTCTTGAAACCATCAAGATGGCAATCTTGGGTACAGTAATCGGATCAATTCTTGCCTTTGTTTACTCGTTATTGATTGCTCGTAACATTGTTAAAAATAAGGCAGTGACCGGCATTTTAAGAGTCATTATGAACATTATTAGAACGGTTCCTGACCTACTTTTAGGTGCAATATTTGTAGCAATCGTTGGTATTGGACCTGTTGCAGGTATCTTAGCTTTAGCAATCTGTACGTTTGGGATTGTTGTTAAGTTGTTCTATGAAGCAATCGAAACAATTGATCCTGGTCCAATTGAGGCCTTAACTGCGGTTGGTGCTAATAAGTTACAAATTATTGTGTTTGCTGTTTTGCCACAGGTTATGACTTACTTTATTTCATACTGTTTATACGCATTTGAAATCAACGTTCGTGCATCGACTGTCTTGGGTTATATCGGTGCTGGTGGTATTGGGCTTTACTTGCAAGAAACATTGCAGGTATTCGATTACCCTAAGACCGGTACAATTATCATTGCAATTATTTTAGTCGTGGTTCTTATCGACTATGTTTCTTCTAAATCAAGGGAGGCGTTGATGAAATAATGGATACTTCAATGAAAAAACTGCCTCCTAAGCCAGTTGATCAGAAAAAGCGCGTAGCGCATTGGGCACTGGCAATCGTAACCATTCTACTGATTGTTTGGTCATGCACTGGCATTGATTTTGGTGGAATTAAGCAAACTGCAGGTCAAATTGCAGGTGCCATTTTCTCTGGTATTTTCCACCCCGATTGGTCGTATGTCTATAACGGCACGGGTGAAGATTTGGTTTCACAATTGTGGGATACCGTCTGCATTGCCTTTTTAGGAACTTTTATTTCGGCAATTATTTCTTTACCGTTTGCCTTCTGGGCAGCACATACAAGACACAAAAAGTGGTATGTCTCACGGGTTGGTAAAATTGTCTTGGCGATTATTCGGTCATTTCCAGAAATTGTTTTGGCCTTGATGTTCATTAAAGCTGTTGGCCCTGGTTCAGCGGCCGGTGTTTTGGCCTTAGGTTTCCACTCGGTAGGGATGCTTGCTAAACTATTTTCAGAAGCAATTGAAAACTTGGAAGATGGTCCTAATGAAGCAGTTACTGCCGCTGGTGGTTCAAAAACCAATGTGGTCATGTTTTCGATTTTACCAAACCTCTTGCCTGCGCTGATTTCCAATACTTTATACCGATTTGATGTTTCGATTCGTTCGGCATCGGTTCTTGGACTAGTTGGTGCCGGTGGTATCGGCTATCCGCTAATTATTGCCTTACAATACCGGCAATGGAATCGAGTAGGAATTATCCTGCTTGGCATTATCATCATGGTAATTGTCATTGACTGGATTTCCGGTTGGATTCGGAAAAAATTAGTTTAAAAATAAAACGATTTAACCAATTAAAAAAGTTGGGCTACTCAAGAAGTAGTCCAACTTTTTGTTTAACCCTGATATTTAAATGAACAAGTTTCAAGATGATCGTTGATTAAGCCAACAGACTGTAAAAATGAGTACAGTGTAATCGGACCAACAAAAGAAAAGCCGTCCTTCTTCATTTGTTTAGCCATTTGTGCCGTGATTTTACTGGTGCTGGGTACTTCTTCGGCAGTTTGCGCATGATGAACAATTGGTGTTTTGATAAACTGCTGCAAGTAATGAGCAAAACTGCCTTCTTTGGCATCAACTGCTAGAATTGTCTTTGCATTTTTGAGTGTAGCCGTGATTTTCATCTTGTTACGGACAATTGAACTGTCTTGCATTAAAAGTGCAATGTCGTCATCAGTCATTTTTGCCACTTCTACTGGTGCAAAGTTTTTAAAAGCCCTTCGGAAGTTTTCTCGCTTATGCAAAATCATTGACCAATTTAGACCAGATTGGAAAAGCTCTAAAGTTAACATTTCAAATAGATATTGTTCATCAAGATTGAGCTTGCCCCATTCATGGTCGTGGTATTGCTGCATTAATGAGTCGTCTTTTGTGCCCCAAGGGCAGCGGATAAGTTCAGACATCGTTAGTCTCCTTTAATAATATTTTTTGCTATCAATATTAGATACGTAAAAAGTTGTTTTTTCTTTTTAAAATAAATATTATTGGCTCTTATTTAGCGTGAGTAAAATCTGGTTTAAAAAACCCATTAACGAAAGGTAAAATTTTTTCTTACAAAAAGTGCAATAATAGTTTTTTTGGTATAATATAAAATGAACTTTAGGAGGATATCATGGAAAAGTTAGATACAATGACTCTGGCCGATAATTTGGCCGATAATCAAGAAAGTATTTTAAATAAAGAAACAGACTTTGATGCTGAGGCCGTTTATCGTGTGATTGATAATTTGCATGTATTGCACAAGCCAGTTAAAGACTATTTTGGCATGACTCAAGAGCAATACTATGAAACTGAAAGTGACCACAAGCTTACTTTGATTAACTTGTCAGAGCAATTAACTGATTTACATGACCGCATCTTAACTAACCATGTTGACGGTTACGTTGATCAGAATAAAATTAATCTGACTTATAATCATGAAAATCCCTATGAAGACGATTTTTATAATGAGTCAGTTGATTTACACGTGGTTACTTACAGCTTAAAGGTAATCGGTGCTGTTCAAGTAATTGCACCTAAAGTGTTACAAGAAGTATTGTCTAAAGATGCAGTTTTGTCAATCGGCTTAGCAGCCCACGCATTGGCAGATAACGCGTAGTTTCTGAAGCTGTGGCTGACCGCCCGGCTTTTTTCTTTGGGTTGAGGCACAATAATGAATGTTTTTAAGTATTCAATGGGATTATTTGATCGGAAAAATGGGGCTAAAATGCGCCGTCTTTTTAATAAAAGGAAAAATTCACTCGATCCAATGCAGGAATATGTGACGGTCGGTGAATATCATGTTGATACAGCGCAACATACACCCCAAGGTCTGCCATATAATCTGACCGTTTATAAAGATGAAAATGATGTTTTGCATCAGGCACTCAGTTTAGAAAGTGCTGATAACTTAGCGCCAGAATATGTGCGTGAATTTAGTCCTGAATTAGAACGATACCGTGCGTTTGTTAATCGCAAAACGGGGCGTCGTTATATTGTGGAAGAATACCTTGATGAATTCATTAAACGTGTCAAGGAGCGGACGCATGAGGGTAAAAATTCTGTCAATGTTAGTGTGATTACTGATACCCACTATAAGGATAGTAATAGTACGGATTTTTACGGCTGGAATGGTTTAACTCATGTTAACGAATTTTCCTATCTTGATGACTCTGGGTTACTTGATCTCAAGGTTCATTTGGGTGACTGGATTGACGGCTCTGACACGGGTTTCTTGGGCGAAAGCGAACTAATTAAGTTACGTGACTCGTTTAAATCAACCAAAGTACCGTATCTGATGATTAAAGGCAATCATGACGAAAACGACAAGTATGATGAGCACCACGACTTAAAAGCATCATTCCCCGAGAATGAATTTGAAAAGATCATGTGGCCAGCAATGTATGCCCAGCCTGGTATGCACTATATTTCACGCCAGCACGGCGTTTGTTATTATGATGTCGATGATATCCGCTTCATTTCAGTCAATACCACTGACTTGCCATACATTTTAAATGCTCAGGGTCAAAAGCGTTACGATGCCAAAATCACTTTGGCTGTCAGGGAAGATCAGATGGAAGAAATCATTGAAATCTTGGAGCAGTCATCCAATAAGAGCATTGTCTTTATGAGTCACGGCAATCCGATTAACCGTAAGGGCTCGAATGCACTTAAGTACAACGGCCGGTCCCTTCATGAACTACTAGTGGCATTTAATCAGGGTGAAAAAGGGCAAATGCATTCAAGCAGCGGTATCCCACCAGAATTTCGCTTAGCAAATGACTTTGATTTTACTAATGTGAAAAATGCACGGATTATTGCCTACTTCTGTGGCCACCGTCACGTTGAAGACCAGTTCAGAATAAATGGTATCCAGTATATTTTGTTTAACTGCTCAGCTTTAATGGGACCGAACCATGTTTTGACGACTAAATATAATAAGAACTGGAATCGTCAAATCGATCATCAAACTGAATTTGCTGGGTACGTTGTAAACATTGATTTGCATCGACACGTAATCCAGGCCTTTGGTTATGGGGCTGCCAGCAGGCGAAGAATCTTTTACATTTAGGTAAAATGGGTGGACAATTTGGAATTTGGCCGCCATTATCTTATAATGTGAAAGTTAAACTTAAAAACTAACAGGTTACTAACTAAGATTAATTAAGGAAGATAAATCTATGTGCGGAATTGTCGCATTTTATAATCCAGAAATAAATGATAAGCAAGCAGCTATTGGCAAAATGATGGCAGCGATCATGCACCGTGGTCCTGACTCAGATGGTTTTTACACCAACGATAAAGTTGCTTTAGGTTTTAGAAGATTATCAATCATTGATTTACGTGGCGGTAGCCAACCAATTTACAATGAAGACAAAACAAAGGCAATTATCTTTAATGGTGAAATTTACAACTTCCAACCATTAAGAGACGAATTGATTGAAGCAGGTCATACATTTACCACTAAATCGGATACAGAAGTTTTGTTGCACGGTTTTGAAGAGTGGGGTATGGATGGCTTACTTAAGCGTATCCGGGGCATGTTTGCGTTTGCCATTTGGGATGATAACACTCAAACGCTGTATGGCGCCCGTGATTTCTTTGGTATCAAGCCACTTTACTACAGCGATGAGAATGGTCACTTGATTATTGGCTCAGAAATCAAGAGTTTCTTGCAGTTCCCTGGTTTTAAGCGTCGTCTTAATACAGAAGCAGTTAAACCATACTTGATGAACCAATATAATGACCTTGATGAGACTTTCTTTAAGGGCATCAAGCGTTTCCCAGCAGGCCACTGGTTTGAATATAAAGACGGTCAAATGAAAACCCATCAATACTGGGACGCTGAATATAAGGCTAACACTCTTAGTTTTGAAGAGACGGTTAATAAAATCGATGAAGATTTGCACGAATCAGTTAAGTTACACCATATTGCGGATGTTCCTGTTGGTGCCTTCTTATCAGAAGGAGTCGATTCCAGTTACATTACCAGCATCTTAAATCCTGATGATGTCTTCTCAATTTCCTTTGACGATGCAACTTATGATGAGGCATCTAAGGCTAAGGCTTTAGCCGATATGAATGGTTGGAATTTCTATTCAGACAAGGTTAAAGCTGACGAGGCAATGCATGACTTCCCAGAAATGCAGTACCACATGGATGAACCAGACGCTAACCCGTCAATCATTCCTCTTTGGTACTTGTGCAAGATGGCGCGTAAGCACGTTACGGTTGCCTTATCTGGTGAAGGTGCGGACGAATTATTTGCCGGCTACGTTAACTACGGGATGCACACGCATAACAACGTTATTAAGGTCTTTACTTCTCAATGTAAAAAGTTGCCGAAGAAGACAAGGGTTAAATTGGCACATAAGATTAAAAAGATGCCAAACTTCCCTGGCAAGGTTCACATGTACACCAACTTGGCTGAACCAAGCGAATTTTACGTTGGTCAATCAGTCATCTATGACATGGATTACCCAACTATCTTCACTTCAGAAGACGCTAATGGCGTTTTGAAGCCATCATACCGCAACAAATTAACCGTTAATGGTATTTATCAAAAGGACTTTGAAAAGGTTAAGGATCTTGATAACGTTCGCCAAATGCAATACATCGATTTGCACCACTTCATGCTAAATGATATTGAGCAAAAGGCCGACAAGATTTCAATGGCTCATTCGCTAGAATTGCGTGTGCCATACCTTGACCGCAAGGTTGCTGAACGTGCTAATTCAATTCCAACCGATTACTTGGTTAACAAGCATGATACTAAATACGCTTTGCGTAAGGCATCAGAAAAAGTGCTGCCAGACGAGTGGGCTAAGCGTCCTAAGCTAGGTTTCCCAACCCCAATCAAAGAATGGTTGCAAGAACCACGCTTTTATCAACAAGTGCGTGACTTGTTCAGCGAAGATTTTGTTAATGACATTTTTGAACAAGACAAAATTTTGCAATTACTTGATGAAAATTACAAAGGCGATGGCTCACATCGTCGCCAAATCTGGACAATTTACACGTTCCTTGTTTGGTACAAATTATTCTTTGTTGATTACGATGAAACAGTTTCTAAGTATCAACGTGTGCAACCAGAAGTAGCTAGCTTGATTGAACAAGGAAAGCTAGTTTAATAGGAGCAGTTTTAAATGAGTCAAGATTTTACACCTATATTACTCGGTAGTGATATTAACGTATATGGGATGGCAAGATCCTTTAATGAAGCCTATGGAATTAGCGTTAAAGCGTTAGCGGATACTCAGCTAGCCCCAACCCGTTATTCTAAAATTGTCAGTGTTGAGCTTCACCCAGGATTTAGTGAAGATCCAACTTTTATTGAAGTAATGCGTGAGCAAAAAAAGCTCTACCAGGATCATCAGGAACCTGTTATTCTAATTGCCTGCGGAGACGGCTACGCTGAGCTTCTTTCCAAGCATAAAGACGAATTAGCCGATGTCTTTGTCGTACCTTACATTGAATATGATTTGTTAGAAAAATTGATTTCTAAAGAGGGCTTCTACCAAATAGCTGAAGAATGCGGTTTGCCTTACCCTAAGACTAAGATTATTACCATGACTGACTTTAAGGCAGAAAACTATCTTGAGTTGCCGTTTGACTATCCAATTGAACTAAAACCAGAAGATCCAGTTTCTTGGCTTGATGTTCACTTTGAAGGACGTAAAAAGGCCTTCACAATTCACAACGAAACAGAATTGCGTGACATTGTTGGCAAGATTTATGGCAACGGCTATCAGGCTGACTTAATTGCACAGGACTTTATCCCTGGTGACGATTCCAATATGCGTGTTCTTAACGCGTATGTTGACCGTCATCACCATGTTAAGATGATGTGCTTGGGTCATCCACTCTTAGAAGACCCAACTCCACAAGCCATTGGTAACTACATGGCAATTTTGCCTGAATATAATGAAAAGTTGTATGAACAGGTTGAGGCCTTCTTGGAAAAACTTAACTACACGGGGATGGCCAACTTCGACATCAAGTATGATGCGCGTGATGGCAAGTACAAGTTCTTTGAAATTAACTTGCGTCAGGGTCGCTCAAGCTTTTACGTGACATTAAACGGCTATAATTTAGCTAAGTGGTATGTTGATGATTATGTTTATGACAGCTTGCAAGACAAGGAAACAGTCTACGGCAATAAGCTTAAGTCCAAACATGTTCTATGGCTTGGTCTACCTGTAAAAGTCTTTAAGCAATATGCACATGACAATGAAGCTAAACAGCTTGCCGAAGAACTAATTCACGAAGGCCGCTATGGAACAACTGTCTTTTATGATAAGGACCGTAACTTCAAGCGTTGGCTACTAATGAAATATATGTTCCATAATTATAATGGCCGATATAAGAAATATTACCAAGAAAACAAAGGCCAATTTTTTGAAAACTAAATTAAGGATGATTACAGTTTAGACTGATAATCATTCTTTTTTATGTGTACCTAAATTCTATTCACCACCACGTTTTTAGGACTTTGAACTGTTAGGTGAGGGTGTTAATTTAGCGTACTTCTTGCTACACTGTTAAATGGAAATTAAAACAAGAAAGGACTGAATAAATGAAACTCACACACGGATCAAATACTGGAACCGAAGTTAAATTACGTTGGTTATTGCTAGGGGAACTAGCAACCTGGATCGGTTCAAGTTTTGTTTGGCCACTTACTTCAGTTTACTTAAATAAGCAATTACACATTAGCCTTTCAGTTATCGGGCTTGTACTTTTCTGCAACTGTGCAAGTAATGTTTTGGGGTCATTCACCGCAGGGCGCTTGTATGACCGCTTCAATCCATATCCGTTAATTGTTGCTGGACTAGGCACTGATGCTGTGGTCCTGTTTTTTATGGCTTTCTTTCATGGCTGGCCAGCCTATTGGATTTGGCTGATTATCACTGGATTTGTTAGTGGTTGGAACGGAACAATGATCAATTCCATTTCCACCAGTATTAAGAAATATCCTGGGCGCTATGTGTTCAACTTGATTTACTTTGCCCAGAACGTCGGTACGGTTACTGGAACCTTGCTCGTTGGTTATCTCTATGACTTCTCAATTGAGTTCCTGTTCTTACTAGCTTCTTCATTATTTGCAATTGCCTGCGTTAATGCGGCAATTCACTACCGACCAATTATTAATTTTCATAAAGAACGCAAAGCTAAAAGTAAGGGAGCAAGCGGTAAAGTTAAAACTGAACCAATGCCTAAGTACAATGTCATGTTGATGGTCGGCTTTCTAATTTCACTAGCAGTAACTTGGCTAATGTACATGAACTGGGAATCAAACCTATCGGTTTACATGGTTTCACTCGGAATTCCGTTTCATTTATACAGTTTACTGTGGACGCTTAACGGTGCAATTATTGTGACTGTCCAGGTTATTTTGGCTCGTTTTCCGCGCCTATTTAAAAACCTGTTTCAGCAAATAATATTTGGGACAACAATGTTCGCTCTTTCATTTGCGACACTTATTTTTGCCCACGACTTTGCACACTTTGCTTTGTCGATGGTGGTGTTAACGCTAGGAGAAGCCACAGCGTTTCCTGCTGTCCCAGCGTACATTAACGACTTGTCACCGATGACAAGTAAGGGTAAGTATCAGGGTGCAATTAGTGTTGCGCGTGGAATTGGTCAAGCCTTTGGCCCACTATTTGGAGGGATGATGATTGATCATGCAGGTTACATTCCATTCTTTATTACGGCTGCAATTTGTATTTTCATGATGGTTTTATTGCTAATTCCTCTTCATGCAAAATTGCGTAAACACATTAAAGTTTTCAAGTAATTTGTAAAGGCTTTTTAACACTTATCAATTGATTAAAATGATAATATTAATTTAGTGTATTTTTAATTTTAGAAAAAAGGGGAGGACTCTCTCAATGAAAAATATTTCGGCAATTCGTGGCGGTAGCGGCAACGTCATTGAACCAAAAGTTGGCACAAGACCTCAGGATAACTTATACCTAGCTGTTAACTCTGAGTGGATTGAAAAAACTAAGATTCCAGAAGATCGTTCACGTATGGCATCATTTGATGGCATTGACGTTAGCGTTGAAAAGCATTTAATGCAGGATTTAGCTGATTTTGCATCAGGTAAAAAGGAAATTCCTGATGTTCCTAACTTGGATGAAGCAGTTAAGCTCTATAAATTAGCATGCGATTTTGACAAGCGTAATAGAGAAGGTGCTGATCCAATTAAGGACGATTTAGCTATTCTTGACGGCATTAAGGATTTTTTTGACTACAACTTAAATGCGCCTGCCTTATCAACCTTTGCTTCAATCCCGTTTGGCTTTGACGTTTCACCTGACATGAAGAATACTAAAGTTAATGCTTTGTATTTTGCAGGTCCAGGAACATATTTACCAGATACTACAACTTATCAAACTCCAGATGCACCAAAGCTATTAGACATTTTACAAAAGCAATCGGTTAAGCTTTTAACCATGGCTGGTATTGATCAAGCTAAAGCAGAAAAATATGCAGAAGATGCTATTAAGTTTGATGCTAAGCTATCTAAGATTGTTAAGTCTACAGAAGAATGGGCAGATTATCCTGCTACTTACAATCCAATGAAGATTGCAGACTTTGAAGCTAAGTTTGATCAATTCAAGATTGTTTACTACTTGAAAGAAGCAATTGGTGAAGAACCAGAACGAATTATTGTTGAAGAACCACGCTACTTGAATCACATTAACGAAATTATCAATGAAGAAAACTTTGATGAAATCAAAGGCTGGATGATTGTTAACTTTATTAATGCTGCAGCTCCTGCTTTATCACAAGAATTTCGTGAAGCAGCGTTCCCATTCAGCCAAGCATTAAATGGTCAACCAAAATTAACAAGTGGCGAAAAGCAAGCATATCAATTTGCTAACTCAGACTTCAGCGAAGTTGTGGGTGTGTACTATGGCAAGACATATTTTGGCGAAGATGCTAAAAAAGATGTTGAAGAAATGATTCATCACATGCTTGACGTTTATAAGGATCGCTTGCAAAACAATAGCTGGTTGTCAGAAGCAACTAAAGAAAAGGCCATTGTTAAGGTTAACGCTTTAGAGCTAAAGATTGGTTACCCTGACAAGATTGAAGAAGTTTACAATCGCTTAAAGGTGGTTCCAGCTAATGAGGGTGGTAGCCTTTATTCAAATGAACGTTCATTCGGCATTGTGGAGCAAAAGTACAACCTTGAACAATTGCACAAGGAAGTTGATCGGACAGTTTGGGCAATGCCTGGTAACCTCGTTAATGCATGTTACGACCCACAAAGAAACGACTTAACATTCCCTGCTGCTATTCTTCAGGCACCATTTTATGACTTAAAACAAGACCGTGCTACTAATTACGGTGGTATCGGTACTGTTATTGCCCACGAAGTTTCCCACGCTTTTGATAACAATGGTGCGCAATTCGATGAAATTGGTAACATGAAGAACTGGTGGACTGACGAAGACTACGCTGAATTTAAGAAGCGTACGCAAGCTGAAATTGACCTGTTTGATGGTATTGAATATGGTCCAGTTACTCTTAACGGTAAGCAAATTGTTTCAGAAAACATTGCAGACCAAGGTGGTTTAACTGCAGCAGTCGAAGCTGCTAAGAATGAGAATGAAGACTTGAAGAAATTGTTCGAAAACTTTGCTCGCATTTGGGCTAACAAACAATTGACTGAATCAATTAAGAGTCAAACTGCAGTTGATGTTCACGCTCCTGGTCCATTACGTGCTAACGTTCAGACTCAATGTCAAGATGACTTCTACAAGGCTTTTGATGTTAAGCCAGAAGATGGTATGTGGTTAGATCCAGATAAACGCGTTTATATTTGGTAATCTAGTTTAATAGACAAAAATTAAATAAAACGAAAAGCCCCATTTCTATAACAGAAATGGGGCTTTTTTGATATTTAAGATGCGTTTTAGTAAGGAAAGCTACTCTTTCTTTACTTATTCGCCTAATACTTTACCTTCTTTATCAAGTAAGCTTACACGCTTATCATTTTTGTCCTTGAGCTTCCAAAAACTTTCACTGTGGCAGCTTAGAGGACTATTATCCGGCTCGATTTTCCAGCCACCTTCTTCTTTGAAAGAATCAGTGCGATATTCACGTTCAAATTTCTTGAGGAAAAGGCCTTGCTGAGTAATCAATTGATCAACTATTTTTAGTGCTTCACCAGAGAGATTTCCAAAATAGACGTCACAGCCATCCTTAATTTGCATTAAGGAATATTTACCATCATTTTTAAAAAGAATGGTTAGTCCTGACCAGTTTTCCATAATCACTTCTTGGATGAGTTCTGCTAAACTATCTAGTTCCAACTCTTTCAGGTCGTCATCAATCAGGTCAGGATAAACTGGATCTTCACAGTCATTATCCAAATAGACAACTGACTCATAGTAATAAAGAATAGTGAAAGCAGTAAAAATAATACCTTTAGCAAAATCTTTTTTATAGTGTTTTTCTAAATAATCAGCTAATTCAGCGAAGCCCTCATTCTGAAAAGTAATGGGAACAAAGTCAACGTAATAACTATCTTTATTTTCGCTGAGCATCTTATTAAGTATTTCGTAGTCTTTTTCAACTGACATCGGTAATTCTCCTTGTAATGACCTTGATTTGTTTCAGATGAACAATAAGCATCAAAAAGTGCAGTAGCTTGTTTTTCATCGATTAGTAGTTTGTCTTCCACAAATTATTCCTCCATATATAAAACTAACATTCCAGTTATTATATTTCAAAAAGCTAGAAAATGACAGATCAATAATAGATATGCATTTGATTTTTTATTGCTAACTAATATGAGTAGTTGCAAAAAGATTAATTTTAATCTAATATTAGTGTATCAGTTAAGTAATACAGTAATATTAAAATTTCGGGAGGTAACTTAATGAAAAATAGTCAAGAAGTACTGGAATTAGATAATGTTTGTACCTATATTGGTAGGACTGAAATTGTTAAGGACGCTTCTTTTCAGATAAAGGCAGGCGATATTATTGGCTTAATCGGACCAAATGGAGCAGGAAAGACAACAGTAATGAAAACCATATTGGGTCTGACAAAATTTACTGGCAAAATCACTATGTCCGGAGCAGCGATTACGGAAAATAATCATCATGCATTGGAAAAAGTGGGCGCTTTGATCGAACATCCAGCAATCTATCCTTTTTTAACAGGTGAACAAAACCTTGAATTGTATTCTCATCATCATCAAGATATGGTCAAAATTATTTCAGAATTAGGCATGGATTCCTATATCAAGTCGAAAGCAAAAGGGTATTCCCTAGGGATGAAGCAAAAATTGGGGATTGCGATTGCCCTTTTAAACAACCCTAAGCTAGTCATTCTGGATGAACCAATGAATGGGCTAGATATTGAGGCGACAATTGGTGTTAGAAAACTAATTAAAAAATATGCTGATCGGGGTACTGCTTTTTTGATTTCTAGTCATATTTTAAGTGAATTACAAAAAGTGATGACCAGAGTTTTACTAATAAGCGGCGGAAAGATTATTTTGAATCAAAGTATCGGTCAATTTGAAGCAATTAGCCATCAGAAATACAAACTAACTACTGAAAATGATGAGCAAGCTGAGCACCTCTTTAAGACTAAGGGAATTAATTTTAAAAAACAAAAACAATATTTAATTGTAGGACAAGAGGACATTTTTAAAATTCAAGATGAGCTTGCTAAAAAGAAACTACATTTAAAAGAAATGTTGCCAATTGAAGCAAACTTTGAGCAGATAGTGGTTGATACCCTAAACAAGGAAAGGGATTAAAAAGATGCTAACAGCCTTAAAAGAAGAAACTTATAAATTTTGCCATGAGCAGATAGCTTTGTTAGGCCTGCTCGTTTTATTAGTAACGACTTTGTATTCGACATTGACCAAGACCATCAATAAATCCACTTTACTCTTTGCTTTTGGGGCGATTGAGTGGATACCAGTTATTATTATTGCAGTGGGTGCAGCATTTTTTGAGATGGAATATGATAACAAAACAATAGTTATGCTGCTTTATAAAAATTCAAGCAAACTGAAGATATATTTAGCAAAGTTTTTAGTGGTTTTTTGCTACAGCATTGCTTTAGCACTGGGCGCAATTCTGCTAACTTTCCTGCTTAGTCTGTTGACAGTACCTGGTCAGTATCACTGGCTTGCTTATTATCAAGGCCATACAATTCTAACCGACTTGCTTCTTAACCTTTTCGGTGCAGTCATTTATTGCTTTTTTATTGTTGGCTTATCATTCATGTTAATCATGTTAGTAAAAGCAAATACGGTTGTAATTTGTATCGGCTTAGTTTTAGCATATTTTGGCGCTAGCTTTTCTACTGCACTGATGCATACTTTTCCAACAGCTGTTGGAATTCTTAAGTGGAATCCTCTGAATATGATTTTTATTTCTCAACAGCTGACTAGAGGCTCTTTTGCATTAAAGTCCAACTTAACTAATTTTCAATTGATTATTGCTACGGTAGTTTACGGGATCATTTTTGGCTTACTGGGCTATTATCTTTTCAAACGGCGTAGAGTATAAGGAGGAAAAATGATTTACAGTATTAAGCAAGAATTTTTCAAACTTTATCATAAAAAAATGTTCTGGCTTGCGCCAATTATCATGTTAGTGCTAATGATATTTACTGGTTATGCTATTGGCAGCGATGAAGCAAGACTAACAGCAGTGATGTGTTATGATGCAACGGATTGGATAACATTTATCTTGATAGTTATTGGAGCTACTAGTTTTTCTATGGAGTACCAAAACAACGCTATTTTAACTTTGCTATATAAAGCATCTAATAAAATCTACGTTTACTTATCTAAATACTTAGTGCTCCTTGTTTATGACATATTTTTACATCTTGTTGCAGTTGGGTACACAATTGTACTGAAAGGATTTTTGTTCAAATCCAACATTTCGTGGACAAGTATCAATTACTATCATCAGCCACTGTGGGTTAATACTTTGCAAGCGACGCTGTTGGATTTAGCGGTGTCCATGCTAATCATTACAATAATTTTCTTATTATCTTGTCTAATTAACAGTAATGCAGTTGTCATGACTACTAGCCTTTTAGTAGTACTATTAGGTGAAAGTATTTCATCAGATATTATGAGTAAGCCGAAGCTTGTTAGTGTTCTCAAATGGAATCCTTTCAATATGCTCAATCTGTCTAGACAGTATGGTAATTATGCTACATATCATCTAACTACACATCTTAGTAATGTTGAGCTTCTTATGGGCACGTTAATCTATATCGCTGTTTTCTTTGTTATTGGCTATTGGATCTTTCGGAAAAAGCGCTTTTAATAAAAAAGTTTGATGCCTGATACACTGGGATTCTTCATTCTAAAGTTTATAATGTACTTATTGTATAAACTTGTTCTCAGTAATAGAAAAGAAAGTTAAGTTCATGAAAGATAACCAGCAAAGTAAAAAAGATTTCTACGATATTTTTAAGTATACAGTCGTTTTATTCATCGCCTTTGTCGTAATCAATTTTTTGTTAACCAAGTTTGTAATAGTTAAATGCTCTGTATCAGGCATTTCAATGCAACCAACTTTTGAAAATCAAGAGCGCGTCATTGCTTATCGCCATAGTGAACTAAAGCGTAACGAAGTTATCATTCTAAAAGCACCTGATGAACCAAAAGCGTTTTATATCAAACGAATCATTGGCTTACCAGGTGATACAGTTACTGCAAAGAACAATAAGATTTATGTTAATGGCAAAAAGATTGACCAGAGTTATTTAGAACCGGGCTTTAAACTGATAGACCATGAGGATGGCTTCAATGGTACGCATTACTCTGACACTGGAAACTTTTCGATTCGTTCGTTAGCAACTAAAAAAGACTATAAGAAAATTTATACGGCAGCGCAGTTGAACTTGATGAGAAAAACTAATAAGGTTCCGAAAGATTCATACTTTGTATTGGGCGATCACCGGAGTGTATCAAAGGATAGTCGTTACATTGGAGCAATTCCTAGAAGTAAAATTGAAGGTGTAGTCAAAGTTCGATACTGGCCACTTAACCGACTTAGTTTGTATTAGTGACAACACGTTGGACACAGTTTCATAGACAATAAAATAAGCACCTGAAGATTTTCTTCAGATGCTTATTTGTTTCTTATTCAGTTTCCTGATCTTTTAAATTAGAGTAGTCCTTTGGTGCAACACGCTTAATGTGCAATTTTGTCTCAGGACGACCCAGAATTAATGGGACTTGCTCAACCACCGTATCGGTGTATTCCAGACCAAACCAAGATGCTGGATTGGAAGATAAGTTTTGTAACCAGATACGAGCTTTTAACATTAGCTTTTCAAAGCCCTTAAGTTTGGTAAGTGGGCTGAAGACTTCGTTAACTATAACGAATGAGAAGTCTCCAACTTGGCGACCGGGCGTAGTAGTGTAATCCTGCGGTTGTGCCTCAATTGTTCCGTCTTTGATTAAGTCCTGAACGATTTGCCGTAAGTAAACATTCACGCTGGTTTGCTTTTTAAAGCCTAAGAAAAGTTGAACGTTAATGACATTTTTTGTGCCATAAGTATTAACCGCATAGCGAGCAGTGTAAGGCTCATTAGTAATGTTAACTGAAACGAACCAATATGCAGCCGCTCTTTTTGGCCGTTTATCCAAAATGGAGTACATGATTTCACGTTTAATAAACTTGTTATACTTCACTTTAGCCATATAAACTAAATTAGTTGCATATACTGGATAATCATCATCATGACTTAAGTCAGTTAACATATCAGTGTATTCGTCTAAGCGGACGTAAGTTTTTGCTCCTTCATGTTTATCACGTACCTTGTTACCAAAGTACCAAATGAACATAATTACACCGATGAAGCCGGCAATTAAGACAGTTACGTAGCCACCGTGCATAAACTTGGTTAAACTTGAAATCAAGAACATGCCTTCGATAAAACCAAAGACAAGCAAGAAGCAAAGACGCAAAATAAGTGGGTGATGCTTAGAAGCCAAGTACTCGAATAAGAGTAGGGTGGTCATTAACATGGTAACCGTAATTGACAGACCGTAGGCTGCTTCCATGTGTTCCGAAGTACGGAAGAACAGAACGACACCAATGGTTGCGACACAGATCATCTTGTTAACAGATGGAATATAAATCTGACCGTGTTCGGTTGTTGGGTAGTTGATTTTCATCCGTGGTAAAAACTTCAAACCACTGGCTTCAGATACAAGTGTAAATGAACCAGTAATCAGGGCTTGTGAAGCGATAATTGCGGCAATAGTTGCCAAAATAATGGCAAATAATCGTAAGTTAGCTGGCACGGCCTCGAAGAATGGGTTTAATTCGCCACCGTTAGTTTGATAATTAGGGTTTTGCAAAATCCAAACACCTTGACCAAGATAGTTTAGGGACAAGCAAGCAAATACGTAAGGCCAAGAGCCTAGGATATTGCCACGACCAACGTGACCAACATCTGAATATAGCGCCTCGGCACCGGTAGTTGCCAGGAAGATTGATCCTAGAATGAAGATACCGGCTTTGTTTGCAGGGCTGAATAAAATTTTAATTGCCCATACGGGATTGAGTGCTTCGATAATTGACCAGTCATGAGCCATATTGCTAATACCGATTACACCTAAAAAAGTGAACCAGACTAACATTATTGGACCAAACGCTTTACCGATACTACTGGTCCCCAACATTTGAATTGAAAATAGTAGTAACAAAATGACAATGGTAATCATAATGACAGAGTTCTGATTAGGAACAGGAACACTACTACCAAAATGCATATTTTTCAGACCTTCAATTGAGGTCGTAACGGTAACTGCAGGTGTCAGTGTACCGTCAGCAAGCAGTGCAGCCCCACCAATTAAGGCAGGCATAACCAACCATTTGGCTCGCTTACGAACGAGTGCATATAAGGCAAAAATACCACCTTCACCACGGTTGGTCGCATTAAGCGCAATTATAACGTATTTAACAGTCGTTAATAATGTAACTGTCCAAAAAATCAGTGAGATTGAACCTAAAATCAATTCGCGGTTAACGTTAGCGATGCCGCCGTTACCATTAACAATCGACTTCATAACATAGAGCGGACTAGTTCCGATATCACCGTACACAATCCCAATTGTGATTAACAAACCGGCCGCGGAAATCCGCTTCTTCTTGTGATCCATAGTAATCTGATACTCCCATTAGACTATTTCAAGATTTTATTTAATTAAGTAAAAAAGAATGTCAACCGACATTCCCATTTAAGTATCTATTTTGTTCTTTTTTTCGTAATAGTACAAGTAAATTATGATAAAGAAGTAGAAATATTATTACGACGGTCTTCGTACCAGTTGTCCCAATCGCTGTATGAAGTCATTTCTTCAGGTTTAATACTATCTTGCTTAACAATTTCGTCTACTATATTTTGGAAGTTGTTAGCGTGGTATTGCAAAGCATGCTTAACCAATTCATTACGTGAAAATTTGATGTTGTCCATTACATAGTGGTTAATATCAACCATGTTCGAATCAACATCATAAGTGTTCATGATTTCCAAGTCACGTTGATTAAATTTAGCAATGTAGAAGTCAGTGAAAACTCTTAAATAATCAGGTTGTTCAGCAAATTCTTCTTCAGGCATTGTTGTCCATTCAGCCTCAGGCATGACAACCTTTAATTCTTCATTTTCTTGTTCATTATCTTGCTCTTTGATATTTGTTTCTTTTTCAGTCAAAGCAGACACCCCTTTAGTAAAAATAGGAAACGTGAAAGTCAATAGTCATTTTACAGAGTTTAAGCGGTAAAAGCAACTATCAGTAGCTACTTGAGAAAAACCTAGTAGCTCATTTCTTCAGTTAGTCAAATTATAGCATTATTGTTGCACATGATTAAATGGCTAAAAATGCCCAAGTTAAAAGCGTCTTAGCTAAAATACTTAGACGCTTTTAAAACTTTTCTTCATTATAAAGTATCAATTATGGTTTTAGATAGTTTTGCACATCATTCTTAGTAATTTGATCAGGATTTGCACGTCCAGATTTACGGTAAAGATCGATTAAATCTTGCGGACTCCATGCCATACCTTCGTAGCCAAGTTTAGTTACACGTTTACGCAGTTGAACAATTTGGTCATTTGTAACGGTTTGACCGTGAACTTTGTGGTCGCCCATTGAGCCTTCACCAGTTTTACCTGCATTACCAGTGTCACCGCCATTAGAATTGGCACTGTTAGAACTACTATTAGAAGAAGATTCAGCTTCATTCTTATTATCTTTAGCAGCCTGCTTATTCTTATCAAGGCCAGCGCTAGCTTGTTTCTTATATTTAGCGTAGTACTTGCCATCAATATAAGGTAGGTCTAGCACCTTTTGGTATTGGTCAGCAGCCTGATCATATTGCTTGTCATTTTCGTTTTGCTTAGCAGTTGCAAAAATTGGCTTAATTTCGTGTTCATAATTATCTTGAACATCCTTGATGGTTCTAGTCAGCTTTTTACCGTGACTAACTAAAACGGAATAACCGTTGCTCTGCTTAATGACATCATTAGTTTTGGCAA
Source organism: Lactobacillus apis (assembly GCF_002837055.1). Lineage (GTDB taxonomy): Bacteria > Bacillota > Bacilli > Lactobacillales > Lactobacillaceae > Lactobacillus > Lactobacillus apis. The sequence continues at coordinate 27,938 of NZ_PDKP01000005.1, forward strand.
GGGCGTCATCGTATTCACCATCTTTAGTTGCTTTAATTGCAGCCGTCATGTTGTCAGCTTGCTCTTTATAAGCTTGTGCTTGATCGGTTTTCTTAATCGAAAGGGCCTTGTCAAACGCGTCACTTGCTCTAGTGTAATTTTTGTCTTTAACGGCTTCTTTACCAGATTGAATTGCGCTGTTATAAGAAGCATCTACTTGATTGCTATTTGATTTTTGGGTTGCGTAAAAGACGCCACCGCCGAGGGCAATAATGACAACGGCTGCGATCGTCCAAATCGTGGATTTTTTCATAATAGGAATTTATCCTCCTTACTAATTCTTACATTAATTATAGAGGGTTAATACTTGTTTGACTACCGATACACGCTTTTTGCCAATAATATAAAAAATTCTCAAGAAATTTGTTACACTTTGCCGTCTCATTTCGTTAGTAATAGTGTAAGACATCTAGCGCGCTACTTCTTACATTGTTAGTTTCAATAATTCAATCAAAAGGATGGTAAAAAATATGAGTTTAGATTTATTAGAGCAAACAATCCAATACACTTTCTACAATCAACAAGATGGCAAGGATAATATTAAGTCGCGTGTCTTTAAAAATGTGAAAAAGGGTGCGTCTGCCGCAGGCTTGGCTAAGGTGGGGGATGCACTTGCAAGTCTGCAAGGTGCGGACTTGACTGCCGCAACCTTAATTCAAAAGCAGGCAATTCCGCTAATTGACACTGTTAACTAAAAAAAATTTTTGCTAATTATATAGGAAAGAAAAGGAGCGAGATTAATTTGGTAACTAAATCAAAAACTTTACAATTAGTATTTTTAAATGGTGATGATAAAAAGGTCACATTGGCCTTACCGGATGCCGCTGATCACTTGACTTCAGTAGAAGTTAAAACGGCAATGAAGACAATTGCAGATGCAGATGCATTTGCAAAAGATGGAGTTGATGTCTATAAGATTCCACAATCTGCTTCATATGTTGAACGTGTGGTTACAAATTTGTTCGATGATTCTTCAGATAGTTCAAAAAGGGCTGCAACTGTTCAGGCTCACAACTAGTTTGATTAGAATAATGAAAAAGTTTACTAGTCGAAGATAATTATTTATTAAAAAGTCGTGCCTTGTTTAATTAGGCATGACTTTTTACTTTATTTCCTGTTAATTTGTTAATGTTTTGTAAAATTAATGTTGCATAAAATAATTTAAGAACACTGGCTGATTTTTAAAAGTGTAAAAAATAATTGCTACATAAGCTTTTGCGAATTAACTAAAAGAAAGTACTTTTACCTAAATCTGTAAGCGTTTATTACAAAAGTGTGTAAAATATCCGCACACCTTGCAATTTTAGCTAAAGGTAGGTACAATATGAAATGTGGTAAGTGATAGCTATGCTTCAGGCGCGTTAGTCTGTACGCATGCGCGTTCTTCAGCCTGAAAGCTACCTCATAAGAGTTATAAACTTATGGATTCGGCTTGAAGGATGTTGTAACAATGTAGGCTCTAAACGACTGAACCTATAGTCTATTACTATTTTGTATATACACAAGGAGGAAAGACCACATGAAGAAAAATTTAAGAATTGCTAGTGCTGCTGCAGCTGCTTTATTAGCTGTTGCACCAGTTGCTGCTTCTACTGTATCAACTGTTTTAGCTGATACTACTGTTACTGTTAATGGTGATGCACAAACTAACCCAGTTGATAAGGCTACATTAGTTTTAAGTGTAACTAATGTCTCAACTCTTGTTAATGGTGATACACCAGCTAAAGTTGCTGCTTCAATTTCAACCCCATCTATTCCTACAGGAGCTGCTGTTGCTCCAGCTAAGGCAAGTGTTTATGAAGTAACTGGCAAAGATGCTACTACTGGTAAAGACATTCTTGCAAATAATGCAACTACTGACAAGTTAGTAGGGGGTAAATCTTACGCTGTTAAGGTTAAGGTTAACATTACTGGTTTGACTAGCCTTGCAGGTAAGACTATTCTTGTCAATGGTTCTTCAGTTAATGTAAACGCACAAGGTATTTCAGATGAAGTTGAATTAACTAGTGCTTCATTTACTGTTCCAGATGCATCACTTACTGGTGCACCTTACGTTAAGGACATCACTACTGGTAAGGCTGTACAATCTGGTTCAGTTGATCTTGATTCTACTAAGTACAACGTTGAAGCTGTTGCTCAAGCAATCGTAAACAAGTTTGGTGTAGGTGTTACTACTCAAGCTGGTACAAATCCTGCATCTGGTCACTGGACTAACGTTAAAGCAGACGTTCGTGCTGCATTAAAGACTGCTGGTATTACTGTTAAGAACGATGCAAAAGAGAGCTTTGACAAGCCAGCTGCTGCATTCCCAGTTACTCTTAACTACTATGCAACAAACGGTAAAACTGGTACATTTACTTTGACTGTAAACCCAACTACAGACGAAGGTGATGCTACATACCCACAAATCACTTTTGCAGGTAATAAGTACAAGGGTACTAAAACCATTGATACACTTCCAGATACTGCTAACTTTAACTATGTACCAGTTAATGGTGTTGTAGATAAGGATGCTATTGTAGCTGCATTTGCTACTACTGTTAGTGCAACTGACTTAACTAAGTTAACTCCAAGCGTTGATGTTTCAGCTGTTAACACTAAGGTTGCTGGTAAGTACCCAGTAGTTGTTAGTGCAACTAACGCTGATGGTAAGACTACTAAGATTACTTTCATGTTAACTGTTGGTGCTAAAGGTGCTTCTTACAAGACTGTTCAATCAGATGGTGATGTACCAGTTTACGAAATTGTTGGTAACAACGTAACTGATACTAAGACTGTTGTTAAGAACGGTGACCAAATTGCTGTCTTTGGTGAAGCAATCAAGGTTGGTGACAAGAGTTACACACGTATTAATAGCGCTGATTCTAACAAGTACGTAGAAAGCAAATATGTTGATGGTACTTTCAAGCCAGCTGACAAGGTTGCTAAGAAGGTTATGCACAACGCATTCATCTACGACAAGGACCACAAGCGTGTTGGTACTAAGACTTTAGCAGCTTACTCAAACGTTAACGTTTATGGTGCAGCTACTAAACTTGCTGATGGTAGCTTAGTTTACCAAATCGGTGACAACGAATACGTAATGGCTGACAACATCGATGGTACTGTTCGTACTTTAACTCACAACGCTTACGTATACAAGACAAGTACTAAACGTGCTGACCGTCGTGTATTACGCAAGGGTGCTAAGGTTACTACTTACGGTTCACCATACAAATTCAAGAATGGTGTTTCATACTACCGTATCGGTGGCCCAGCTAAGCAATACGTTAAAGTTGCTAACTTTTAATTAATTAGTTAAATTAATTACAGAAACGGAAACGGCATTAGTCGCTTCCGTTTTTTGTTTACTCTTCTATGAAACCGATAACAACTTGTGTATAATTGTATAGGTAAAATCAAATAGAGAGGACTGAATGAATGTTAGCAAAGAAGCAGCAGACCTTAAATCTACCGCGAGAAAAGGAGCACCGTGTGTGGTCCAAAGATATTTTGCGACAAAAAGTTGGAGTAGATCAAACAATTAACATGTATCTTACAAAAGATGCAAATTATCAAATTAATCGGGATACAATTGCGATATATGAATTCCAGAAGGAACCGCTATTAGGTAAATATAAAAGCGTAATTTTTGATTGTCAGAAAGGGATAGTCTTATGTCAAAATAGTACACGCTCATTATTTACCGCTTTTGGACAGAAATGTCTTTTAGCTGGCTTGGAATTTCAACGTGATTTTGCTAGTAAATTAAACCTGACTAGTCGTAACATTATTGCTACGGGAAGACTCGCATATTTTTCATTACGCAGTTATAACTCAGGCAGCATTGATTGGGTATCATTGCATCAGATGATTGGTTTTAGGGCCATTAATATTTCTTCTGTTGTATTTAAAACAGTACCGTATGGAGAAGTAAGCTACATTTTTGCTTATTATGATTGTAGCCGTTATGTGGTTGACCAGATTTCCAATAGTCTGGTTTATAATCACATCCTTTGCGAACTACTAATTGCTCATTTCGAGCAGTCACTAGGCTGGCAAGTGCAGCGACCCAAGGGTGAATCCTTAATAGATCAGCCGGAGTACTTTCATCCTCATGATCCATACAATGACCTGGCAATTAAGCCATTACTGCTTGAATTACAGGATAAAAGACAGCAACGATATGGTCGCTGTCTAGCTGACTATTTGGAATTGCCATTGTTAACTGAATTTCATCGGGCAGTTAGGAAGGCTACCCAACGCCGTGATACCCTATTTTGATAAAGAAGCGAATTAACTTTAGGTTAATTCGCTTTTTGTTTACACTTTTTTGGCACGGTTTATTGAGTTTATTAATCCTCAAGTAGCACAGGGTTATGTTTTACCCTTGAATTAAGAATGCGCTTAACTCAATTGTTACCGCTTACGATACTTGTTTTTACGCAGTATTAATAACTTGCTAAGCTACTATATGCACAAGCGCTTGTGACACTAAAGACGAAAAGGAAGATGTCACAAATGGAAATAAGTCAACAAGCTTTTTTACAGGCATGGGAGAACCAAAAACTAGTCAGAGGTGCATTGAAGTACGCACATGTGAGACAGGACTATACTAATTATGAGGACTTTTTGCAGGAAGGGATTATTACTTATGCGCATATGCTCACGCAGAATCAAACCCTTCCGCGTGAAGAAGTCGATCGAAGCAGTTTTCGCAAGATAATCTGGCGCACAACTGATTTGTTACGCAAGGAGCAACATCTGTGTGAACGTGAGAGTGAACTGACAGACCTGCAAATAGTTGAAGATAACCATAATTGGGATAATTACTTAGCATTAGAAGCAGAGCTACCGTACTTGTCTGACATAGAGCAGAAGCTATTTATAAAGCATTTGATTGAGCGTGAGCCAGTTCGACAGTTTAGTAGGCAAATAGGTGTCAGTAGAGGACAACTACAACGTATTAAAAATCAGTTACTAAATCGATTACAGGAAGTTTTAGAAAGATAACTTTTTCTTGTAATAAAAGTCGAGCTATATTACTTTTTGACTACAATTAAATGCTATCTATTGTTTCTCGTGAAATTGCTCGATACAATAAAGATGTCGATTAAGGAGGCAAACACACATCTATGAAAAAGAAACTAATCACTGGTTTTTCAGCTGCGTTACTCGCTGCGTCTGCTGTAATTCCAGTTACCAACAACTTAATTGCCGCTTCACCAGCTCGAGCTGATCAAGTCTCAGCTGCTACAGCAACGGAAACAACTTTTTTAAACACTGCTACCAGACAAGCACAGAAGGTCGCTAAGAAATATGGTCTATATCCTTCAGTAATGATTGCACAAGCAATTGTTGAGTCGAATTGGGGGCAATCTGGGCTTGCAGTTAATGCTAACAACTTATTTGGTATGAAAGCAGATGATAGTTGGCCAGGTGCTACTTATTCCGCTAAAACGCGTGAAGAAGACAAGAACGGCAAGAGCTACTATGTCACTGCTAAATTCAGAAAATACAACACCTATCAAGAGTCTTTCGATGACAATGGTAAAAAGTTGCGTCTAGGTGTTTCTTGGCAACCTGACCGCTACCAAGGCACTTGGCTTGAAAATGCGTCCTCATATACTACTGCTACCAAAGCATTGACTGGAACGTATGCAACAGCCAATAACTACAACACGATTTTGAATAGTCGTATTACTGCTTACAATCTTACGCAATATGATCCGACGATTTCTAACGCGTCTAAGTCCTACGTAGTGAAAAAAGCAGGTGCTACCTATGCTTGGCCAACTGACCACTCAGTTTCTGCAAAAACAAGTTCAGTTAATAAAGGCGATGCAGTAACTGTAACGAAGACAATTACTTTTTATAACGGCAAAAAACGGATGTACATCTCAGGTAAAGGCTGGGTTAATGATACATTGCTAAATGCTGGTAGTGCATTACCTCCTGCTTCTCAAGCACCTAAAGGCGATGAGAAGGTTAATAAGACTCTGATGCATACTTCTTACGTTTATGACGCAGAAGGTAAACGAGTTAAGGGTATGAAAGCAATTAAGGCTGGCGATGAAGGCAAGGTTATCGCAACTTATGGCACTAAAAAGATTAATGGCAAGAAGTATTACCGGATTGGTGAAGATCAGTACATAGCCAGTGGCAACATTGACGGCACTTTTAGAACACTAAAGAAGAATTCTTATGTTTATAACGATTATGGCAATCGTGACAATAAGAAAGTCTTGAAGAAGGGACAGTCAGTTGCAACATATGGGGCTGCAATAACAATTTATGGGCACAAATACTACCGGATNAATTCTTATGTTTATAACGATTATGGCAATCGTGACAATAAGAAAGTCTTGAAGAAGGGACAGTCAGTTGCAACATATGGGGCTGCAATAACAATTTATGGGCACAAATACTACCGGATTGGTGTTCATCAGTATGTAAAGAAGGCCAATTTTTAAAACAAAAACCAGATAACAAAAAGAAATGAGGAATTAACGTTTAGAATGAAGATAAAGAAACTAATAACTACTGTTGCTATCGGAGTAGGTTTAGTTGCGCCTGTTTTTAAAGTCAGCCAGACTCAGACAGTTGAGGCGGCATCGATTAATGCGGTTGCTAAGCAAAATAGCTATGTTGGGGAAACTTACTTGTACAAGATGTTGCAAACAGCCAACATCAAGTACAACAAGTTTTATGCCAATGGCAACATTATCAAGTACAGAAAAGGTAAGCCAGAAGGAATTGTAATTCACGAAACGGCAACGCCAAATGCTTCTGCTTATAATGAAGCCATCTACTTTAACCGTGAATGGATGAATATGTACTCCTATGTTCATGCCTTCGTTGACAGTAAACAGGTAATTCAGATGATGACACCAAATTATGGTGTCTGGGGTGCTGGTGCAGTTGCAAACAGTCGCTATATCCAGATTGAACTTTGCCAGGAAAACACTAGGGATAAGTTTGCTAAAAGTGTTAACAATGATGCAATTTATGCAGCTAAATTGTTGCATCGCTATGGCATCGTCCCAACTAATGCTTCAAACACTGGTCAAGGAACAATTTGGTCACACCACGCAGTTTCTCGTTTTCTAGGCGGAACCAATCACACAGACCCAGATGGCTACTTTGCTAAATGGGGTTACTCAATGGATGATTTTTTCTCCTTGCTTAAGTATTACTACAATCTTCAAGCTGGTGAAACAGATACCTCTACTGGTCAAGACGGCGTATCTAACAGTAATAGTACTGCTACTGACTCCGATTCAGTTTCACAAGCGCCAACTGGTAAGAAGAAGTTGATGCATGATGCCTATGTCTACGATGCAAATGGTCAACGCACCGATGCACCACTGAAGACTGCTGGCGTCGAAGTGAATGTAACTGCTACAAAAATGATCAATGGTAAGAAGTACTTGCAAATTGGTGAAAATGAATATGTTGTTGCAAGTAACATCATTGGTACTTCCAGAGTTCTGACGCATAACGCATATATTTACGATACTACTGGTCTACGTGCTGACAATACTAAACTATTACGAGGCACTAGTGTTCATACTTACGGTGGTAGGATTAATATTGCTGGTCAAGTCTACTACGCAATTAGTGAGAATCGCTTTGTTAAAGTGGCAAATTTCTAATATGTTAGTTGATTTTTAAAGACTACCAAAAGAACTAATCGCAAATTTCTATTGTGATTAGCTCTTTTTTATTTTGTACTTAATTTTTTGACAAACCTTTTTTGTTTTTTTAGACATTGATAACCCAGTTTTTCATAAAATGTGTGTGCAGCTACTCGTTCCTCTCCCGAACTCAATCTTATTTCATTGATACCGAGTTCTTGTGCAAGCTCTTCTAATCTGCTCATTAACTGAGTGCCAATACCTTTTCCTTGCGTTGAACCGGCAACAGCTAAAGCTAAGACATCCAATAATGGCTCGAAGTAGGTTTCTTCAAAAATTTCAGCGTGAAGATAGCCTTCTACTTGATGGCTTACTTCATCTTCATAAACTAATAGATAATGATGATTTGCATTCTTTAAAATACGTTGCAAGTTTTTAGTTGTTTGCTCAAGTGAGCAATCGTAACCTAATTGTGTCCGATTAATTTCTTGAATTGCTGAACTGTCAGTTACTTGTGCATTCCTAATCATTAAAACTACCTCCTAATGTAACTTGCTGTTAGGATTACTTTAGCACAATGTGCTGGTTGATTAAACTTTGTCTTCAATTTTTTAAGTAATTAAATAGATTGCAAACTATTGCTAAAACTGCGTTGTTGTTAGTTTTGCTTGATACTATTTTCGTGTATAATTTTCACAGTATTTAAGGAGGCTTTTCATGGCACAGCTATCTTTATTCTTGGTTGTTTTGTTTGCCTTAATCGTACCGATTATAATGGCGCGACTTAAAGTAACGGCAATCCCAACTGCAGTGGCAGAAATCATTATTGGCATCATTTTGGGTGCTAGTGGCTTTAACTTTGTTCAGCCAACGCATGACTTAAACTTTTTATCCAGTTTGGGTGTGATCTTGTTACTATTTCTGTCAGGGATGGAAATTGATTTTGAATTATTGAAACCTGGCAAGAAAAAGTCAGATCAGCAAGTTGATCCTTTGAAAACAGCGATTAGTGCCTTTATTGGCGTTACTGTTTTGTCGGTGTGCCTGGCGCTTGTCTTAAAGATGTTAGGATTATTCAGTGACGTAATGCTTGCAACTATTATCTTTATGACCGTAGCCTTGGGAGTCGTAATTGCGACACTGAAAGAAAAGGATATTTTGGGGCGACCGGTTGGACAGACTATTTTGTTAACAGCTGTTTTGGGTGAAGTTATCCCACTGATTCTTTTAACAGGTTACGCTGCAATCAATGGTGGTAACACTAGGCAATTATGGCTGATTATTCTATTGTTTGGCGCAGCGATTTTATTATTGTGGCGTTTTAAGCAACCATATTTATGGTTTGCCAAGGTAACTAAGTCGACAACGCAATTAGATGTGCGTCTTGCCTTTTTCTTGATTTTTGCTTTAGTCACAGTTGCTGAAAAAGTTGGCGTGGAAAATATTCTGGGAGCCTTTTTGGCCGGAATTGTGATGAAACTGCTTGAACCTAGTCATGAAACGGCAGACAAATTGACATCGATTGGTTATGGCTTTTTCATCCCGATTTTCTTTATCATGACGGGAGTGAAGCTTAATTTAAGATCATTGTTTGCTCATCCTAATTCATTGATTTTACTACCAATTCTTGTTGTATTTTTGCTCTTGGCTAAACTACCAGTAGCCCTGATTTTTATGAAAAAGTTTGGTTCACGTAATGGTCTTGCTGGTGGTTTTTTGACGGCAACCACAATTACAATAGTTCTGCCAGCACTAGAAGTTGCACGTAAGCTAAATGTCATTTCTCGACTTCAATCAGACGTCTTTATCTTGGCAGCTGTTATCGTCTGTATTCTTTGTCCAATTTTGTTCAACGCTCTTTTCAAATTGCAGCCTGAAGATCGCATAAAAGAAGAAGTTGTCATTATGGGGACTAATGCGCTAACTGTGCCGATTATGCATGACTTGCACGACAACTGGTACTCCGTGAAAATGTATACGACAAGCAGTGAACACTACGATATCTATAAGAGTCGGGTGCCCAACTTAACTTTGTTACCACATCTGGAAGAAACCGATCTTAATCAAGCCGGTGCATTCAGTGGCAATATTTTTGTCGCTGCTTTACGCTCAGATGAAACCAATTTACGTTTAGGTGAGCAGGCAAAAGCTAAAGGCAAGTTTAAGAGAATCATTATTTGTCAAAAGCGTGCGGATATTGCTAAAGTAAATGAACTACGGCAGAACGGAATGGAAGTTTATGATTTAAGTAACGTGACTTCATCGTTATTACGCGCACTGATTGAATCACCAGGGGTATACAGTGTACTAACAGATACCAAGAATGCTGTCTATTCAGTTGTTGTTCGCAATATGAAGTATTCAGGACGTGAATTAATGGACTGGGACTTAGCCAAAGATATTACTGTTAGCCGTATTCGTCGTGGGCAAAAGTGGCTGGTTCCACACGGCCATACTGTGATTGAAGCTGGTGATGAATTAATCTTTTCTGCTAAATATGAAGCTGCAGACCGAGTACGTCGAATTGTTGGTAAAAAATAATAAAAGTCCTATTTAGTAATAACTCTAAATAGGACTTTTATTTTAATGTGACTACTTTGCTACCGATTTTTTCGCTTGTGCCAAAACATCCATGACTGTGATGCTATGATCATATAATTCCTCAGCGGTTTTAGTGTCGTGGTTGTCAATGATCTTAACAAAGTCATTGAACTCACTAGCCATCCGGTGCTTGTAACGATTAAATTCAAAGCTATCAGTATCGCCATTTCTCAACTCAATGCTGAAACGATCAATCACACCAGTTGAACCATCAAAGAAAATTGTTCCTTTTTCTCCTTCAATAAAAGAACGTGGAGTAGTGTAGCAATCTTTTGAGGCAATTAGACTAGCCTGCATTTCAGGATAAGTCAGATTTAGAATACCTGAAGTATCGATTCCTTTTTGCATCACAGGATAGTATTGCACGGCTTTTGGCTTGCCAAAAAGTCCAACGGCTAAATGAATATTATAGATATTTAAATCCATTAACGTGCCGCCGTCTTTTGCAGGATCAAAAACTGGTGCGATTTTTCCTTCCAGGAAATCATCGTAGCGACTAGAATACTGCGTGTAATTAAGGCTAGCAATATGGATAGGCGCAATTTTAGAAAGAGCACGTTTAATTGCTAAGTAATTTTCTAAATGGATATTAGTGATTGCTTCAATGATAATGACGTGATGTTCATCAGCTAATTTTTTCAATTCTCTTGCTTCAGCAACCGTTGCAACGTATGGCTTTTCACAAATCACGTTTTTGCCATTCAGGATAGCCTGTTTAACTACATCGTAATGTAAAGAGTTAGGGACAGCAACGTAGACAGTATCGACATTGGGGTCACGATAGAGCTCGTCATTATCGGAAAAAACTTCAGCAATCTGATATTGCTCAGCTAAATCCTGTGCAATTTGTTTGCTGCGTGGAGTGGTTGAAATAGCTGCTAGTTCTAAGTCGGCTATTTTATCCGCAGTTGTCAAAAAATCATGAACAATTTTTCCACTACCAATAATTCCTAGCTTCATCGATATCCTCCATTAAATTTACTTTGATTTTGCCTTTTTGGCATTTATAACCTCATCGGGTAGTTTAAGATCATTATACCCATCAAAGTGATTTGTGGATATGGTCTCACTAAATTTCATTAATTTTGCCAATTTTAAGGTAACATTTCCAGTATAGCCAACAAGTTTTTCATCTTTAATTGTGTAGGCAAATTCGATGTTGGTAAACTTGACGCTTTTCTTGAACTCCTTAATTTCTTTCTTACTAAATTTAGCTTTTTTGTAAAACTCTAGGAATAGCTTTTTCATTTTAGGTGCACTTACATTAACAGTTAGGGTGTACACGCCATCTTGATCCGGTCCAGACAATTCACTATTGTCATCTAGAGCTTTAATAAACAAATCACCGGTTTTGGTATATGTCTTAGGGTCGCTCAAGAGATTAAATAATTGAGCCTCTGCACCTTTAGGCTTCTTTTTTGAAGGCTTTGGTAAGGTCGTGTATTCCCATTTACCCTTATTTTTGCTATAAAGACGATTAGTTTCTTCTGAAGTCCACATTTCCTCAGTTTTATTCGTCTTTTTGCCGTAGCTAGTCTGTAGTGTTACATGAGCTAGGGCAGGCTTAATTTTTAATTCACTATTTATCTTGAATATAATTGGCTTTTCCTTGTTAACTTTTACATCAAAAGTAGCATCTAAACCTGCACTTTGGGTTTCTGGTGAACCTTTTTTAACAATTGATACTGCTTGTTCTTTATCAAGAGCAGCCGAAACGCTGTGTGTTTGACTTAGCCCACCTGCTAGGAAGGCGAAGGTTAATAATATACTAGAAATAACCTTTTTAGTTTTCATAATTTTTCTCCTTGTTTAATCTTAATTTAATTCTGATTTTACAGTAATTAATTGGTCTAGTCTATTCTTTTCGAGAAAAAACACTATTTCTTCAAGAAATAGTGCTCTTTTTTATAAATTTAAATTACTTTTTCTTATTTTCTTTTGGTAGTGGCTTACCATCTAGCGCATTGTTAGGAACCTTCAGGAAGTCGTGGCGACCAAAGTTACTATAACTTTGTCCTGCACTCATTTTCATCATCTTCCCAATTTTGAGGTTAACTGTGTAACTGAAAGTGGATAACTTAGTGCCTTTTACTACCAGTTTCACGGTCATATCTTCAAATTTACCAACTTTAGCTAGCTTTTGATAGATTTTTTGCTGCTGCGGACTTTGGGTATTAGTTGTAAAGATTGGTGCAACTGCAACTTTCATGATCTTTTTATCAGTGATTTTTGCTGTTAACATGTAGGTTTTACCAGAACGCTTCATCTTATAAGCATCAGTTAAACCCTTAGGTGGATTCATTAACATTTCGTTGTTTAAAACTGCATCTAGAACGTCGGCATATGAGTGACCGGACATTTTTTCAATTTCAGTTTTATACCATGTGCTCTGACCATTGATGTAAAGATTACCGGTGTTGCTAATCCATTCATCCATGTTATGAGTTTTACCCTTAGCTTCGGTTTGGTAGTTAACGTGAAAGACGGTTGGGTCACCACCGAATGAATAGTTAGAAGCAACGATTTGACTAGAAGTGTCGGTTTTCAAATTAACAATTTGCTTTGCTTCACCACTCTTAAAGGACTTCTGTGATTTTTGAATGACCTGTGTTTTAGTTAAAATTGGATCGGCTTGCTTTTTTTGTTTAGAGCAGCCACTAGAAACTAGTGCAACGACAACGCCTATACTTAACAATACTTTTTTGAATTTCATCTTGGTTAGATATTCTCTTTCCTTATATTCATTAATATCTCTATTGTATCGTAAATCAAAAATTTAAAAAACGATTTTTAGCCCTAAACCCTATGAAAACAAAATTTAAATGTGTAAAATAGTAAGTGAAGCTTTTAATTTGCAAAGGAGATATTTTTTCATGTCGAAATTAGTTTTAATTCGTCACGGCCAAAGTGAATGGAACCTTGAAAACAAGTTCACTGGTTGGGTTGATGTTAACTTGTCAGAAAAAGGTGTAGAAGAAGCAAAGAATGCGGGTAAGTTAATTAAGGAGCACGGCCTCAAATTTGACCAAGCTTATACCTCAGTTTTGACTCGTGCAATCAAGACTTTGCACTTCGCTTTAGAAGAAAGTGGTCAACTTTGGGTTCCTGAAACTAAATCATGGAGACTTAACGAACGTCACTATGGTGGTTTACAAGGTTTAAACAAAGAAGCAACTGCTGAAAAATATGGTGACGAACAAGTTCACATTTGGCGTCGTTCATACGATGTTTTGCCACCAAAGCTTGAAGATGATTCAGAGTTTAGTCAAGTACATGACCGTCGTTATGCAGATCTTGACCCACACATCATTCCTCGGACTGAAAACTTAAAGGTTTGTCTTGAACGAGTAATGCCATTCTGGGAAGATCACATTGCACCAGACCTATTGGCTGGTAAGAACGTTATCATCGCTGCTCACGGTAACTCACTTCGTGCTTTAACTAAGTACATTGAAAACATTTCTGATGAAGACATCATGAACTTAGAAATGAAGACAGGTGAACCAGTAGTTTACACATTCGATGAAAAATTAAACGTTACTAACAAAGAAAAGTTAGACGACTAATTTAACTTTGAACTAAAAAGCCATTTCGAAATTATTTTCGAAGTGGTTTTTTTCTATCATACAAAAATCTGACAAACTAAGGTATTTGTAGAAGTTGGTATTATGAAAAGAGTAACTTCAGTAGCAGCTAAATTAAAAGTGGGAACGACGGTTCCGTTTTTAGTTAACTGTGATTATCAATTTGAATTGTTGGTATTGAAATGTCAAAACAAGTATCAAACTGGAAAGGCACTATTTAATGAACTAATTGGCTATCGCCTAGCAAGAGCTTTGTCTCTACCTGTCCCTGAGCAGCAACTAATTTATTTATCTCAAGACATGATTGATGCAAATAAACAGTTTCAAGAGATCAATGCTCAAGCTGGTATTTGTTTTGCTTCTAGATGTATTAATGCAACATCAGGCGCATGTCCGAACTTTTTCAGACATGCAACTAACAAGGAAGATTTTGCAGGCATTTTATTAATCGACCAACTTTTGGAAAACATTGATCGTGGAGCCAATCGTGGTAATTGGCTTTTTGAAAAAGAAACGAAAAGAATTGTCTTAATCGACTTTGGTGCCATTTTTAGAATTGCTCAGATTTGGGATCAATATAGCTTATCACAGGATATGGAAATGCCGCTGACTGTTTTAGAGGAACTGAATGGTCCACTTTATCAAGCAATGATAAAGCAGATTAAAGGAAAACAGGCTTTTGCAAAAATAGAGCAAAGGATTGATAATCTTTCCGATGATGCTAAAGCAGATATTTTTAGAGAGATTCCTTTAACGGATTGGGGCATTACTAACGAAGACTTACAGGCAGCTAAAAAGTTTATTTACTTCCAGCTTAATCGCTGTCAGGAAATTGTTGCTGTTTTACAAGAACACTTTAAGCTTTAGGTAAGGGTGAAAATAATGCAGAAAGTAAAAATTTACTATTCAGTTCTACAATACGTACCAAGTGAAATTAGGCAAGAGAGGCTTAATGTCGGGATTGCTTTTCATGTGCCCAACTTACAGATAGCTAAATTTGTTTATACAAATGATATAAATCGTCTTGCCACATTTGATAAGGAATGGGGTGAGGAATTTTATGCAATTACTATGCAGGCTTTAGCCGAAGACATTTCTTCAAAATCGACTTCGCAAGAAGATGAATTACTTATTGTGGAATCAGACGAATACTTAAAGGCAAAAACAGAGTATTTGGCAAATGAATTTCAATTTAGGGATGTTGCCATTCTGGTTTCTGACAAAGAAAATATCGAAGCAGATATTGCGAGGTTAGCCCAAGTGTTCCTTTAAACTAATTATCAGTTCTACTAAAAAGTGCAGCTATAAAAAGAGCCACTAATAAATAGACTATAGGTCTAAATATTAGGGGCTCTTTTACTTTTTACTTGTTATTCGTTAGTTTTTAGTCATCTTCATTAAGGTTTAAGACAGCATCGAAAACACTTTGAGGCAATTTAATATCGCTTTTGACTGCTTGACGCTTGTTTAAACTTTGCCGACGCAATAGTTGTTGCTTTTTAGAAATGCTCCGCTTTTCACCGTTAACAGCTGCATTTTTACGTAGTGGAGGAACGTCCACACGGGCAATTGATTTGTTTTCAACCATTGCTTGAACTGGCATCGGGTAGAGACGACGTGGCACAGTGTATTTTAGTTTTTCAACCAGTTTATGTGCAATTTTGTCTGCATTTTGGCGTGGCACAATGATGTCGAGTGCATCAACTGCTGCGTAGTTAATCTGAATTTGAATTTTGACAACATCAACAAGTTCGTAATCAAGAAATTCAGTATCTAATGTTGCATATCCATGGGTAATTGACTTTAAGCTATTGAAAAAGTTATAGGCAATTTCCGAAACAGGCAACTTATAGGTTAATGTTACTAAATCCTGTTGGTTATCGAGATCAACCATTTCACCAAAATGTTGGTCGCAAAGCTTCATTACGGCACCAAGATAACTTTCTGGCGTGGTGATGACTGCTTTAACATAAGACTCAGTCACGTAGTCAATTTCTGAGAAGTCAGGGAATTTAGCTGGATTAGTGATGGTCAGGTATTCTTGCTTTGGATCAGGTGACTTCAAATAGACGTGGTAAGTAGCGTTTGGTGCAGTTGTTAGCACCTCAACGTGGTACTCGTCACGCAGACGTTCCTGAATAATTTGTAAGTGGAAAATTCCGAGAAAACCGCACCGGAAACCGGCATCAAGTGCCTCTGATTGCTCAGGTGTGTAGTGAAAAGCTGAATCATTAAGTGCGAGCTTGCTAATGGCCTGCTTCAGTGCCTCATAGCTGGTATCACCTTTAGGGTAAAGTCCGGCGTAAACCATTGACTGTGCTGGCTTAAAGTTAGGAAAAGCTTGTGCTGTTGGAATAGCTGCATCAGTTAGGGTTTCATCTACTTGAACAGCAGCCACGTCCTTTAGACCGGTAACTAGGTACCCAACTTCGCCAGTTTCGAGTTTTTCAACAGGCTTCATGTTAGGTGTAAAAATCCCAACGGCTTGAGCATTAAAGGTTTCACCTTGACTCATCAATTTCAATTTCTGTTGGGTGGTTAGTTGACCATCAATCATTCTTACTTCTGCGATGATTCCTTGATAAGGGTCGTATTGGGAGTCAAAAACAAGTGCCTTGAGCGGAGCCTTGGGATCACCAGTTGGAGCAGGAATCTTTTGATAAATTGCTTCCAGAACGTCATGCACATTTTTACCTGTTTTAGCGGAAATTTTCAAAATATCGCAATCCGCAAATTCGGGGCGTAGTGCGCGAATTTGCTTTTCAGTTGATGCAACGTCTGCGGATAAACTATCAATTTTGTTGATAACCGGAATAATGGTTAATTGATGCTTCACTGCAAGTCGCAGGTTGGCGATTGTTTGTGCTTGAACACCTTGAGTGGCGTCTACAAGCAAAATCGCACCGTCACTAGCGGCAAGACTTTTTGAAACTTCGTAAGAAAAATCAACGTGTCCAGGTGTATCAATCAAATTGTATTCATATTCCTGACCATCATCACCATGATAAAAGTTACGCACGGAACGCGATTTGACAGTTACACCATGCGCTTGTTCAACTTCCATGCTGTCTAATAACTGGGCACTAAGTTCGCGCTCGCTCACTGTTTCAGTTTGCTCCATTATTCGATCGGCAAGAGTAGATTTACCGTGATCAATGTGAGCAATAATGGCAAAGTTACGGATATTTGCAGTTTTCATTTTCAATTATCTCTCCAATTCTTTTTGCAATCCTTGTAGATAAAACTCGAGCAGTTGGTTTGCTTCTGTTTCTAAATCAATTTGAAATTCTTTAAAATCGACTGGCAGTTGGTCATGATGAAATTCATCAAGATTCATCATATTCATTAAGCCGCTAATAATCGCACTCTGAATTACAAAAATATGGCTAGCCTTTTTAGCCGATAATTCTGTAATACTATTTGCAATGGCCTGACCAAGTTCTTGACTGATTTGATAGAGAGCAGCTCTTCCGGCAAGCGTCTGTTCACGATCAGCAGCTGCTTCCAAGATAGGTGCGCGCAGTGCATTAAGCCGCAATAAATCAGCCTTTTCGTGAATTAAATAGTGATTTTCCTTTAATAAAAAAGCAGTTAATTGGCCCCAGGTAGTAATTTGGGAACCAGTTTGCCAATCGAATAAGACCTCTTTTAAGTAGTCTTGGTAGCCGGATAAAAGAAGGTACATAAAAATATTTTCTTTGGTTTTAAAGTAGTTAAATAGTGTACCTTTGGCTACACCAGATTCATTGGCAATTTGTGCCATTGAGATTTCGTTAAAATCGTGTTCTTGAAAAAGTTTGCTTGCAGCTGTTGCAATCAGCTGTTTTTTGGCTTGTTTTTCTTCAGGAGTTAAGACGTGCATAAGTGTCTCCTTTTTAATAATGACCAACGGTCATTTTACAAGTCGGTCGAAATTTTGGCAAGCAAAAATACCCATTAAAAGTCAAAAAATAAAAATTTAAAAATAAAACGTAAAAGATAAAAGTTTTAAAATAAAAAATAAAACGTAAAAATTAAAAAGCGCTTGACTTAAAGTGCACTTGAAGGAATATCGTAAAGTTGTTAAAAATAATAGGTTAACTAGGAGTAATGATGACTGCAAAAGAACATTATCGTATTGGTCAATTCAGTGAATTGACGCATTTGACACCATCGACTTTACGCTACTACGAGCAAGAAGAATTACTTGTTCCTAAAAGAGATAAAACAGGGCAACGTTACTATACAGATGATGATCTCAGCTGGCTTGAGTTTGTTTTGCATCTAAAAGGTACTGGAATGACAATTCCGCAATTAAAAGAGTACATCCAGCTGCGTGCCCAAGGGGATGCAACTATTCCACAGCGACTAGCTTTGTTAAAAGAAGTTCAAACTACTGCTGAAGAAAAGTTGCTGGAATTGAATAGCAATATGAAAGTGCTTGGACAAAAAATCGACTGGTACCAGGCAAAGCAGGATCACAGCATTGCTGACGACGAAACTTTTGCAGCTTATCTAAAACAGATTGGAGAGACCAAGAATGACAAATAATGAAGAAAGCGTCAAAAAAGGTTTGTTTCCTTTAGGCGAAAAGAATGAAGCATATCAAAAATATTTCATTGGTCAAAGTTACTTAGAGAATTTAGTTGCAGATCCTGCATTAAATGTTGGTGTTTCAAATGTTAGTTTTGAGCCAGGATGCCGTAACAATTGGCATAAGCACAACAATGGTTTCCAGATTTTAATTGCAACTGCGGGTGAGGGCTGGTATCAAGAAGAGAATAAGCCAGCACAGAAATTACATCCTGGGGATGTAGTGGTAGTTCATGATGGTGTCAAGCATTGGCACGGTGCTACTAAAGATAGTTGGTTTGCGCATCTTGCAATTACAGCGGGAACGCCAGAGTGGCTAGAACCTGTAACAGATGAATATTATCAAGGATTGGAGAATTAATTATGAAAAAACAAACAGCAGGACGTGATAATTTAGGTGAATTTGCTCCTAAATTTGCAGAATTAAATGATGATGTTTTATTTGGTGAAGTTTGGTCTCGCGAAAAGTAGCTGCCAGCACGTGATCGCAGCTTGATTACTTGTGCTGCTTTGATGGCAAAAGGAGCATATCCACAATTAAAATCGCATATGGGTATTGCAAAAACTAATGGTGTCACCAAAGAAGAAATGGTAGAACTAATTACTCATTTAGCCTTTTATTGTGGCTGGCCTAATGCATGGACTGCCTTTGATTTAGCTAAAGAAGTTTATGGTGAATAATTATCAAAAAAGTCTCTAATTAAGGCGTAAAAATTCCGTTTTAATCATTTCAATCCGAGCTGTATAAATGTTAGAATTGGCTTAATCGCTTATAGCTAGGAGAGACGAATATGACAAAGAAAATTCTGATTTTGCATACTGGTGGGACTATTTCAATGTCTGAAGATGCAGATGGTAATATTAAACCGAATGACCAAAATCCACTTACTGCCATTCAGCTAGAGAATAAAGGTGAAGTTGAATTAGTAACGGAAGAAATTTTTAATGTACCGTCACCGCATATGACACCTCAAAGAATGCTTGAACTTTCTTTACGAATTCGTCGTGCTGAAGCAGAAGGCTTTTTTGGCGCAGTTGTTACCCATGGCACCGATACGCTTGAAGAAACAGCAATCTTTTTAGACTTAACCATTTCAAGTAAAATGCCAGTTGTGGTAACTGGTGCAATGCGTTCGTCCAATGAAGTGGGCAGCGATGGTTTATATAACTTTAGAACGGCAATCACAGTTGCCAGTTCACCTGAATCAATGGGTAAAGGTGTAGTAGTGGTAATGAACGATGAGATTCATTCAGCTCGCTATGTGACAAAAACTCACACCACCAATGTTGCAACTTTCCGAACACCAACTTTTGGTCCAATTGGAATTGTTTCCGAAGGGCATGTTAATTACGTTCAAACAATTAAGCCACAAGCGCATGAACCAATTGATCACGTTGTCTCAAATGTTTATTTGGTTAAAGCGTATGCTGGAATGGGTACAGAACTACTCCACGCATTAAACAAGCCGGAAACTAATGGCATTGTGATTGAAGCTTTGGGAGCTGGAAACATGCCACCAGAGACTTTGCCTGAGCTGCAGTCTTTAATTGACCACAATATCCCACTAGTACTGGTATCACGCTGCTTCAACGGAATTGCTGAACCAGTTTACGACTACGAGGGCGGCGGCGTTAATCTTGCTAAAATGGGCATCATTTTCTGTCGTGGATTAACCGGACCAAAAGCTAGAATCAAACTGTTAGTTGGTCTTAGCGCTGGACTTAAGGGTGAGGAATTAAAGAAATATCTCAATAACTAACATTGAGTTTCGCTTAGATGAATATAAAAATATCTTGGTAAAAAGAAGGAAGATAACTTCCTTCTTTTTTGCATAGTTATAAGTTGAAAAATATAAATACAATTTATGACAAAATCTTTGATGTAAGCGTTTATGTGATTTATGAAACAAATGACAAAAGTGGTTTTTTGTTTAAATAAGTAGGACAATTTTTTAAAATAAATCATTCCAAAAGTAATATTAGTGATAAAATTAACTTATTAATGAAAGTGATTACAAAAAAGAAGAAGGACAGAATCATGATTTATCAAAAAGATACTAAATGGGATGCTAATTACGATGTTGTTGTACTAGGCTTTGGTGGTGCTGGTGCAACTGCTGCTCGTTTTGCAGCTGATAGTGGCTCAAAAGTACTGCTTGTTGATGCAGCACCAGAAGGTCATGAAGGAGGCAACACGCGTTATTCAGCCCAATTAATCGGAACTGGTAATGATTTTGATGAGTTAAAGAAGTACTACAAGAACTTGACTGCACCAATGTCACTTGATGAAGAGATGATTGATACTTACGTTAAAGGGATGGTTAACACACCAAACTATGTCACAAAATATTTAGGTGTAAAACCATGTAGCGCAAAGCAATACGCACCTGAACGTTTGCATCATGCTTACGAAGAATTTCCTGAATTTGAAGGATCAGAATCCTATGATTTCACAACTGTTCGCGAATCTTGGTTTGACGCAGCTTTATGGAAAATCCTAAGAGCAAAAGTAGTTGAACGTAAGGATAACATTGATGTTATGTACAGCACACCTGCTAAGGAATTAATTCAAGACCCTGAGACTCGTAAGATTGAAGGGGTTTTGATTGAACGCGAAGGTAAACTGCTTAAGGTTCAAGCTAAAAATGGTGTGGTAATGACAACCGGTGGTTTTGAAAATAACCAAACCATGGTTGAAGATTATCTTGGCGCCAAGAGATTAGCACCTTTAGGTACTCTTTACAATAAGGGTGACGGCATCAAGATGGCTGAACAAGTTGGTGCAGACTTTTGGCACATGCACAACTTTGAATCACTTGGTTTACTTCACGGAATGGCTTTTGCAGTGCCAAAGGGTGAACGTGGTCGTCTGATGCTTGGTGCACAAAATATTGCTGTTGCTCATGGTAGTTCATTTGTTATTGGTGATGATGGTACAAGATACTTTGATGAAGCTGAAGAAAACCGTCATGGTCACATTAAGAATCACGGTCAATGGAAAGTGCCAATTAATCAGGAACACCCATACTTAATTTTTGATGAAGCTAAAAAGGCAGAATTGGATGCAGATCCAATTATTGGTAGTTATCCAGTATATAAGGAAAATGTAGTTAAGGCCGACTCTGTAGAAGAACTAGCAGATAAGATTAAGGTAGATCCTGCTATTTTGAAAGATTCATTGGAACGCTTCAACAAAGCTGCTCAAACTGGTGATGATCCTGAGTTCCGTCGTAATCCAAAGACTATGCGTGTGTTTGCTGATGGCCCAATTTATGCTATTCAAATGGAGCAGACAATGCTTAACACCCAAGGTGGTGCAAGAAGAAATGCTCAAGCTGAAATTTTGGATACTAAGGGTCAACCAATTCCACATCTATATTCAGCTGGTGAATTTGGTGGTATTTGTGCAAACCAATATCAAGGTGGTAACAACATTGCTGAATGCTTGATTTGGGGTAAGATTGCCGGTGAAAATGCTGCTAAGACTAAAGACGATGTTACTGTTGATGCAGCAACTGGTGCTTCTAGTCATGATGTTCACTTAACTTCTGACCTTAACCATGAAACTTTTGAAACTGGCAAAGATCAATACATTGGTAGAACCAATGGCGGTATGGGCGGCGAAATCGTCGTTCGTGTTACTGCGGACAAAGACAAGAACTTGAAGAAGATTGAAGTTCTGAAGCAGGCAGAATCCGAAGACTACGGCTTAAAGGCAGTCAAGACATTACCTGAAGAAATGGTTAAGCAAAATAAAGTTGATGTTGATGCAGTTTCTGGTGCTTCAAGCACAAGCCGCGGACTAAAAGATGCGGTTAATGACGCATTAAGTAAAATCGATAAATAATTCAAAAATGAAAAGGCCATTTGTTAGGATGGCCTTTTTCTGTACAATTACTTTAATACCACTCCAATAACTTATATTAATTGAATGGACAGGAAAATGAACTTTACTCAATTGCGCTGTTTTATTAAAGCAGTGGATAATTCAAGCTTTACAATTGCTGCAGAGCGACTCAATTTTTCCCAATCTGCGGTCTCAAAAAATATCAAGGATCTTGAGGACACAATTGGTGTAACGTTAATTAATCGTGCACACCATCGTATTTCATTGACTAATGCCGGTAAGTACTTTTACCGTGTTGCACGTAATGTTGTTGATGATATGGACTATACGGTAGCGTATTTGCAAAATAAGAAAAATGATTCGGAAACGTTGCTGCGTATTGGAGTTTGCGATACACCTTTAGAGCAAAAAATTTTGCCAATCTTTTTGCGCAAGCTTCGTGAATCTGGCAGCAATATTAATGTCCAATTTGTCTTTGTTCTTAATAATTCGATTGGCGAATTATTAAACCATCACGTTGATATTTGCGCGATTGCGCGCGACGACGTTGATATTGTTGATGACGTTTTATTTGAGCCACTGATTACGGGAAAAGTGGTTATTGCATGCCCGCAAGATTCTGAACTTGCCCAAAAAAAGCTAGTTACAATGGCTGATTTAAAGGATAAAAATATTTTTTTGCTAGATCCTAACAGCTCATTGAATGTTCAAATGAACTTTCAAACTACCTTAATTAATAGTTTGGGAATGGAGCATATTAAATTTGTCCAAGACTTTCTCGCGATGGACATCTATGTGCGTGGAGGCTGGGGTTACGGCATTTTGCCGAACTTCATTGCTGATTCACAATCTGAGGGTATTACTTATGTTCCGATTGATTATCACGATATTTCTCCTTATGGAATTGCGTATATGGACTCTTTTTCAAATAAATCAGTTTTGGAAGAAGTACTAAAGACATTGGAGAGTGCAGTTAAAGAGTATTCACAAGTAAATATAAATAAGTAACTCACAAATATAAAAATAATGAAAAGCACTTGTATTTAACGCTGAAGCGTTGGAATATAAGTGCTTTTTTGATGACAACTAAATTAGAAAATAGTTGAACATTCCATTTAGTAATCTTCAATTCTAAAGATGGTGCAGAGATTCACTTGATTAGCAGTATGATGAAAGCGGTTAGAAGAATTGCTTTAAAAGTGAGGGATAAAAAATGGATAATACTTATGACGTTATTATTGCAGGAGCAAGCAATGCTGGTGGAATGGCAGCATGTGCAGCAGCCGAAAAGGGTGCTAAAGTCCTGTTAATTGATAAACAAGGGAGTTCCCAATTTCTCTACCGCTCATTCTTTGCAGCACTAGATAGTAATGCACAAAGAAGAGCTGGCATTAAAGTTGATAAAGCTAAACTGATGAACTTTTTGACGTTGTTTTTCCAAGATAATGTTGATGAACGTTTGTTATGGACCTGGGCTAATCACACGGATGAAACAGCTAACTGGCTGGAAGATAACATTTTGAAGCCTAATGGTGGAGTCTTAAGACCGCAATCTGACGCTCATTATGAAACGATTGTTAACACCGCGTTTAACACCGAATTGGCAATCGCAACACCTGATAATGGTTGGGCTCATTATGGTGATTGGATGATTGATAAGATTAAAGAGCTCGGAGTAACTCTTAAATATAATACTAAGCTTGAAGAACTAGTAACGGATGATAGTGGTGCTGTTACCGGCGTCATTACAAGTGACCGTTCTAGTGGTGAAAAAACTGAATACCATGCCAATAAGGGAGTCATTATCTGTACGGGTGGTTATGGTGGAAACGTCGAATTAATGAAAAAGTGGGATCCACTTGGCTACAAGAAAAATGTTTATTCAGATGGACCTCGTGATGATGGTTCAGGTATTCTTGCTGGTCTTAAAGTGGGAGCTGCTCGTGATGAAGAACCAGCTGAAATTATTTTTGATCGCGGTGCTGTACCAGTTGGCACTGATGCTGAAGACCACTATCAAATCGACTTTAAAGATCCAGGATACTTCTGGATGGGCGCCTATCCGTTACTGAAAGTAAACCTTAATGGTGAACGTTTTGGTAACGAAAGTGTTCCCTATCAATTTGACATTAATGCAATGGCTAAGCAGCCTGGTTACTTGGAAGCACAAATTTGGTCAGAAGACACAATGGATCATTTGGCTCAATTTGATACCCAGGGCTGTTCACGTTTAGGTTGGCCTGGCATTTACAATACTGAGGAAAACAAAGAAGAGATTAAGCGCAGGATTGATGACGGCATGATTCAAAAGGCCGACACAATTGAGGAATTAGCTGAAAAGCTGGAATTACCAAAAGACAACTTGGTTGCAACTGTTAAACGCTATAACGAAATGTGCAAGCAAGGCGAAGATACAGACTTTGGTAAAGAAAAGTTCAGATTGTTCCCAGTTGATAAGGCACCATATTACGGTGTCATTATGGGCGGTCGCCTTCTCGCAACACTTGATGGATTACGCATCAATACCAAGATGGAAGTTATCGATAAAAAAGGTAAGCCAATTCCACATCTTTATGCAGCTGGTAATGCAAGTGGTGGTTTCTTCTGGGGTAGCTATCCTGATCGTGTTCCTGGTCTTACTTGCAGTCACGCTCAGACTTTCGGTCGATTAGCTGGGCAATACGCAGCTGAAAATTAGTTTTTATCAAAAAGGAGTTAAAGAATCATGGAAGAAAAACAATTACCGAAGCTTTCGAATTATCGGTGGGTAATTTTGGCAATTGCTGCTTTGCTTGATGCAACAAGCAGTTACATTCAATTTCAAATTTCTGCTTTAGCCGTTCAAATTATGCCAGCTTTGCATATTTCACCAGCACAACTGCAGAGTTTAGTAATGGCACCAATGTTAATTGCGGTTTTCTTGAGTATTCCTGCAGGATCACTTGCAGATAAATTTGGTGCAAAAAAGATTGTTTCGATTGGATTAGTTATTTCAGTAATAGGCGCATATGGCCGTTTAATTGCAACCAACTTCGTTACACTAATGATTATGTTGCTATTATTTGGTGTTTACATGGCACTGTTAAATGCAAACACGTTGAAGATTTTTGGTACGTGGTTCAAACAAGATACTAATACCGCTATGGGTGTTTTCTTTGCCTCAGCCAGTGTTGGTATCATGCTTTCCCAAGCTACCAGCTCAATGTTCCCAAGCGTTCAAATAGCATATACTTTTTCATCTACTGTTTTATTAGTTTTAGCAGTTTGTTGGATGATTTTTGTAAAAGATACTCCAGAAGGAGAAGAAATTCCTCAACCACAAGTGGAAGATGGAAAGGCTGAGTCTTCACTCGAATTCTTTAAAGCTGCTGCTCACAGTAAGAAAACTTGGTATGTTGCTTTGGCTGTTGGTTTCGGAATGGGTTCTAGTGAGGCCTTTTCAAGCATTATGCCACAGGCTTTTGCCGCTAGAGGTATGAGTCCTGCTCAAGCTGGTGCAGTTGCGGCTGTAGCTACAATCGGTAGCTTATGTGGTTCATTATTTGGACCTGCAATTATTAATAAAGCTAAAAAGGCAAAACCATTAATGATTCTTATTACAATCTTAGGAGGTTTATTGATGGCAGTTACTTGGTACATTCCTTTAGGAATGCCACTAACAATTGCTTTGATACTCGGTGGTGTGTTTGGTGCCATGACCGGACCTATCATGCAAGCAATGCCTATCACATTCCCTGAAATTGGACCTAAAAATGCTGGTAGTGCAGGCGGTTTAGTAGGTACTGTTTCATTACTTCTTTCATATGGAGTTCCGGTTATTATTTCAGCAATTGCCGGTGCAAATTATGCGTTAACTTTTATTATTCAAGGTGTTGTTTTCATGATTCAAGTAATCGTGCTAGCAATTTTACCAGATCCAAATGCTGCTCGTGAGCACGAATAGATTACATTAAAGGTTATGGCTTAGAAAGGAATAATTCTTATGACAAAGGAAATTACAAAGATACCTGGTGAATATACAGGTTCTGGTCAAGGCAAAGAGAGCGAAATTAACCTTGAGGTTGAAGTTGGCTCTGACAAAATAGTTAATGTAAAACCATTAGATAAATACGCACCTGATAGCTTGGCAGATAATGCTTTTAAGAAAATGGCGCAAAAAATTGTTGACCATCAATCAGTTGATGTTGACGTTGTTTCAGGCGCTTCTGAAACTTCACGTGGAATTATCGAAGGTGTAAAAGAAGCTTTAGGCAAAGCTCAAGTTGATTTTGCTGCTTTGAAAGAGAATAGCTCGCATTCTACCACTTCTGGTAAAAAAACAGTGGATGTTGATGTAGCAGTTGTTGGAGCAGGCGGTGCCGGTGTTGCCGCAGCCCTTGCAGCACGTCAACATGGTGCTAGCGTAGCCTTAATTGAAAAGACAATTTCACCTCTTGGTGCAAGTACTTTTGCCGGTGGTATGTTTGCTGGAGATAGTCAACAACAGAAGGAAAAGAATGCAGTTGTATCTAAGAAGTGGCTCTATGACGAATACATGGACGCTTCTCAAGGCTATATGAACTCAATTTTAGTTCGTCGCATTATTGATGAATCTGGTAAGACAGTTGATTGGCTAAACGAAAATGGCGCAATCATGAAGTTAGTAGATGCCGGAACGGGCGGTAGTTATGACCATATCGGCATGCCCGCTACATTGCATGGTTACCAAGAGGGCGGTACAAAAGCTGTCACTAAATTAATCGAAAAGTTTAAGTCTTTAGGCGGCCAAATGTACTTTGGTTTTGCCGGTCAGAGACTATTGCAAGACGAGAATGGCAATGTTACTGGTGTTGTCGCACAAGGCGATGATCAAGTTTTACATGTTAATGCTAAGAAGGTAATCATTGCTACTGGTGGCTTTGGTGGTAATCCAAAAATGCGTAAGGAGTATTTGGGCGATGTAAGTACACAAGGCCAAGTTTTACAAAATACTGGTGATGGCTTAAACATGGCGTGGGATGCCGGAACTGCCCACCATATTAATGGTTCTACGCATTACTTCTGGCAAACTTTTAGTGATGAAGATATTGGTGAAATGGCTAAAATTGTTGGTCCTAATTGGATGCCAATCAATGCGCTAGCTGATTTTCCAAACTTACGTGTTAACAATCGTGGTCAACGTTATGCCAGTGAAACTCATGCACTCGACTTTGCAGTTCACGGAGCTGAATTGTCAGAGCAACCACAACAAACCGAATTTGTTGTTTTGGATCAAGCAATGCTTGATAAGATCAAAGAAGGCGGAACAGTAGCAATCGAAGATCACTATGGCAAGTGGAAAGATCACCGTGAATTTTATATGGAATTCAATTTCCCTACTGATACTGACGAAGCAATCAAGCGTGAGCATGAAAAAGTTGATTTTACGACACTTTTGGATAAATTATCTTCAACCAATGTGGTCTTTATTGGAAAGACTATTAAAGAATTGGCCCAGAGAATGGGAGTTAACGAAGAAAACTTGCAAAATGCAGTAGATCAGTATAATAACGCTAAAAAGAAGGGCGAGGATGATCTGTTCTTCTCTGATACTAAGCGCATGATTCCAGTAGAACAAGGTCCATTTTATGCCGTTAAATTCATTGCACGTAACTTAGGTACACTCGGTGGTGCAACAATTGACGAAAAAATGCATGCACTTGCTCCAGATGGTGAGCCCGTACCGAACTTGTATGTTGCTGGTGCTGATGCGTCTGGAATGTATGGTAAAGCTTACGTAGATTTCGAAGGCGGAACTTTAGGATTTGCTTACATTTCTGGCCGACTGGCAGGAATTGATGCTGCTGAGACAGCAAAAGCTGGTAAGTAATTATTAGCCAAAAAGGAGAATAGTGATGGCTGAAGAAAAATATGATGTAGTAATTGCTGGTGCTGGACTTGCAGGCTTTGCAGCAGCTGCTGAAGCAGGTGAACAAGGCTTAAAAACGCTGTTAGTTGAAAAAGGCAAGACAACCGGTGGTACTGGTAACTATGTTGAAGGTGTTTTTGCAGCTGATTCTGCATTGCAACAAAAAGACAACTCTGTGCTTGATAAAGAAGAACTTTTAAAAGAAGAGTTGACCTATTCGCATTACAAGGCTGACGGTAAAATGTGGCAAAAGTACATTGATCAAGCTGGTACTAATGTTTCTTGGCTTGAAGACCATGGTGCCAAAATTGCGATGGTTGCCGGACTTGGTGATGGCGCTAAAACATGGCATTTGTTTGAGGGCAAAGGCCATGATGCAATTCATAATGGTTTAGAGCCATATGCCAAAGAAAACGGTGTCGAAATTAAGACATTAACTAGAGTTACTGATCTTCAAAAAGCTAAGAGTGGTTCCTTTGAAGTGACTCTGACTAATGTTGAAGATAATACCGATACTGTTGTTAAAGCTAAAAATGTTGTTTTAGCAACTGGTGGCTACTTGAACAATTTAGAGTTAATGGAACAAACACCACATCAAAACCCTGATAATGTTATTCCAGTAAATTCAGGCAAGAGCACAGGTGATGGCTTGAAATTGGCTTGGCAACTTGGTGCTAAACAATTCTTTACAGGGATGTCAATGATGTTTGGTGGCCAGCTAAAAGATCGCACAGTTCCATCATTTAAGTTATGGGGCACAGCAATTTGGAGCTCAGTTTGTGATCAACCACAAATGTGGGTTAATGAAATGGGCGAACGTTTTGTTGATGAAAGTGCTGCGGTCGTCAACTGGGCTAATGAAGGTAATGCAATGAACCGTCAAGAACGTGTTTTCTGCGTCTTCAGCCAAAAAATTCTAGATGATTTTACCGATAAGTCCTATCCAAGATCAATGAAGCCATTTGTACCAGAAGATCGCTACCCAACCTTGCGTGATGATATAGAGCAGGCTGAAAAAGATGGTCGTGAGTACTTACACAAGGCTAATACCCTTGAAGAACTGGCTGAAGAAATCGATACGCCAAATCTTGTTTCATACGTAAAGCATTACAATGAAATGGCAGCAAACGGTGAAGATATAGATTTCCATAAACCTGCTAAATATCTATTACCTGTTGATGGCAATGGTCCGTTTTATGCAATTGAATTAGGTGTCGGAGCTTACACAACTGGTGATGGCTTAAGAGTTAACACAGATAATGAAGTTCTAGATATTAAAGGCAGACCAATTGAAGGACTATATGCAATTGGTAGTGATGGTTCTGCGGTTCTCTATGGCGATACATACGGTGTTAACGTTCCAGGAACACATGCTGGTTACTGTATTTTCTCTGGTAGAAATGCAGTTAAAGCAATTGCAGATAAAGCGTAAACATAAGTTAGTTTTAATTCTATATTCTCTCAAAAAAACAACTTCCAAAAAATGGAAGTTGTTTTTTTATTGGTTCAGGTTTTTATTTACTAAACTTAGCAACATAGGAATCAATTTCTGCTAAGTAGAGTTCTTTTTGCTTTTGGCTAATCCAAGAAGATTCAAAAGAGTTTTTGGCTAATTGAACAATTTGTTCTTGCGATAATTGATACTTTTGCGCAAGTGCATAGTAATTGTCACTAATGTAGCCTTTGAAGTAGGCAGGATCGTCTGAATTAATTGATATTTTAGCTCCTGCTTTTAAAAGAGAAATTATTTCTTCACCCTTCATTTCTGGAGAAACAAAACCATTTGATAGAGGGCATGAGGTCAAACCAATTTGCCTTTTAGCTACTAATTCAACTAAATCAGGATCTTCAACAATGTTTGTTCCGTGGTCAAGACGCTCAACTTCCATAATTTCTAGTGCTTGCCGGATGTGCTCAATGGAATCTTTTTGGTCAATATCACAGTGAGTAGTTAAATGAAGTCCTGCAGCAGCAGCATCTTCAAATTGACGTGCAAATTTTAGTGGTGGATTGTTATGTTCGTCTGAATCAAGTCCAACGCCGATAATCTTATCACGATATTTCAAACCTTCTTGCAAAGTTAGGCGTGCAGATTCTTTAGAGAAATCACGTAAAAAGCACATGATTAAGTGAGCATCTACGTTTAACGCACGAGCGTCAACCGTTGCTCGATATAGGCCGTTGATAACCGTCTCAAAAGGAATACCACGGCTGGTATGAGCTTGAGGGTCGAAAAATATTTCAACATGGCGAACATTGTTAGCCGCAGCCTTGGTCAAATATGCCCAAGCTAAATCATAAAAATCTTCTTCGGTTTGTAAAACATTCATAGCTGGATAGTAAACAGCTAAAAATGATGCTAAATCATGGTAATCATATGTTTTTTGGACATCTTCAATAGTTTCTTGTCCAATATCAACATTATTGCGTTTAGCCAGCTTTAACTTTAGTTCTGGTTCTAGTGTACCTTTAATATGCAAGTGCAATTCTGCCTTAGGCAAACCGCGGGTAAATTCTGGCGTCACAATTGAACTCATTTTATTCCTCCTAAAAATAATGTTCACTTTATATATAACATATTTAAATTTTAACATAGAAATAGGCCTATAAATATAGTTTATCCGAACTATCTTACCAATTTATTTTTATAAAGTACGTTTTTATCGAAAGGAAGAAAAGAAAAAACCAGCCCTTATCAGCTGGTTTTACAAAATTTTTAGTCTTAAATACTAATCTGCATGACGCCATTTTGGATCTGTTAGAATTCGGGCAGTTAATAATCCAATTGGCAAAGCACTAATAATCATTAGAGCATTCATGATCCAATATGCTCCGATATTAATATTAGTTACACCAAAATTGAAAACTGCTCGATACATGTAGAGCCCTGGAACCATGATAACAATTGCTGGAACGGTAATGGCGATTCGTGGGAATCCAACTTTATCACGGACGAAGCTAGCAATTAAGCCGGCAAGCAGTGCACCGATAAAGGCTGCTAAGGCAGCTGGTAAATGATTAAATTCGACTAAATTTAGACGTAAAGTGTTAGAAAATGCACCGATAACTGCTGCAACTGCTGCCATCGACGGCTTGGCATTAAACATGATTGAGAAGCCATAAACACCGCAGAAGCTAGCGATTAGTCTAAAAATGGTTAGTGCAAGTGGATTAAGTTGCAATTCAGGAATAGAGCCAGGCTTTAAACTTAAGGCTGTTGCCATGCCCCAACCTACCATAGTTGCAATTAAAATAGTCAAAATGGCGTAGGCTAATCTTTCAAGCCCAGATCGCATGTCTAATTTTGACATATCAAGTCCAGAAGTAATAAATGGAAAGCCGGGAATAACATAGAGCATAGAACCGATATAACCATAGGCATGGTTGTAGCTCCAGCCGAAGCACAGTTGTCCCAATCTAAAACATATGAAGTAAACAGCACATGAAACTGCAACTCCAGCTGCAATTTTAGCAACTAAAGTTATTTTCTTTTTTCCCATGTATTCACGTAAGTAATTACCAATAACTGCACCAAAGAAAGTACAAATCATTTCTGGTAGTCCACCGCCGAGTAGAAAAATGAAACTAGCACAAGCGATGCCTGCACTTAAAGCAGAAATAGCAATAGGGTAGGTTTGCGTATGACGTTCAATTTGATTAAGTTCATGATGAACGCCCCCAATTGTCCAATATTCGTTTTCTGTTTCAAAGCGGCGTACGAAATCTTCTAATTTATTGAGTTTGTTCATGTTGACGCCAGTAGAAGGCAAAGATAGGGTTTGGGAATATGACTTGTTATCAACGTCAAAGCAGGTGTAGCTAATAGTCAGCAGTCCAATGTCGGCAGAACAGGTGACGTCCAGTGCCCGTGAGATTGTGTTCATTGAATCGCGCACGCGCCATGCTCCTGTTCCACATTCCAGTAGCATCAGTCCAATTCGGCCAACTAGCGAGCCCTTTTCCACTAGCGTTGTATCCTTTATTAAAGTATCATCTGGACTTTTAAAGAATTCTTTCCAGTGAATTCTCATATGATGATGGCCAGATATATGATGCTCTTCTTGACTTGTGCTATTTTCGTCCATTACTAAATGCATAACCTTTCTAAATGCTAAATTACAATGTTTTCATTGTAGCACAAATGAAAATATGAAAATTGTTCTGAAATCACTTACAGTGATACGTAAAATTCCTATCTTAAATTGCAAAAATAATTTTGTGTAGTATACTACACAAATGAAGTGAGGGAAATCATGAACGTATATTTAAACCGAATTGGTCCTAAAATCAAAGCTGCGAATACATTAATTGAAAAACAACTAAATAATCAGTTTGGAGAAATGTTCAAGGACTATTCTTTAACTGGTGCACAGATATCGTTAATGGTTTTTCTGTATGATGCCAAAGATAGAACGGTGACACAAAAAGAGATAGCGGATATGTTTGTGCTAAGTCATCCAACAATCAGAGGAATTGTGCGACGCTTGGAAGAAAATGGTCTGATTTATACAGCCCACCTTGAAACTGACCAACGTCAAATAGTTTTGCAATTATCTGACAAGGGCTTTGCTCTTGTTGATAAGAACATTAACAAAATTCATGCAATTCTTGATAACACTAATGAACAAATCACACAAGGTTCATCAGTTGTTGAAGTTGAGCAGTTTGAAGCTTTTCTCGATCAAATAATTGAAGGTTTTAAATAAAGTCATGCTTTATTTCTATTAAATGTAGCTTGCTACATATTGTAAAAGGGAGAAAAAATGGAAAAAGAAATTTCTGGTAAAAAAAGAGCGCTGATGATGGCGGTGCTGCTGTTCGGTGCCTTTGTTTCATTATTGGCTGAAACTTTTTTAAATAATGCATTACCGTCAATCATGAAGTCGTTTAACGTGGGACAGGCAACAGCCCAATGGTTAACCACGGCATATTTATTGGTAGTTGGGTTAATGATTCCAATTTCAGCTTGGATTTTTGAGTCATTTAGTCTCAAAAACAATTTTTTAACTATGATGGCAATCTTTTTTGCTGGCTCGTTAGTTTGTCTGTTTGCGCAAAATTTTGAAGCTTTGCTATTAGGGCGCATTATTGAAGCTATTGCCGCGGGAGGACTGATGCCATTTATTCAAAATGTCATTTTAATTCTGTTTCCACCAGAAAAGCGTGGAATGGCGATGGGAATCACTGGATTGGTAATTGGTTTTGGACCGGCTGTTGGACCAACCATTTCAGGCTTGATTTTGAAATATGCAGAATGGCAAATGCTATTTATAATTTTAAGCTTTGCCAGTGCTTTAGTATGTGTACTTGCCTTTTTTACAATTCAAAATATCACTGTTGCTCATTTAAGCTCAGTCGATGTGGTTTCTTTTCTGGAATCAATTGTAGGATTTGGGTTG
Source organism: Lactobacillus apis (assembly GCF_002837055.1). Taxonomy (GTDB): domain Bacteria; phylum Bacillota; class Bacilli; order Lactobacillales; family Lactobacillaceae; genus Lactobacillus; species Lactobacillus apis. Next base: position 61,483 of record NZ_PDKP01000005.1, read on the forward strand.
ATCTTGTATGCACTGTCAGAAATAGGTAATACTGGTAAAATCACCGTAGCTTTAACTTTGATTTTTATTATTGGTATTGTAATTATTTGGCTATTTTGTCGTCGCCAGTTGAAGATGTCTAAACCTTTATTAGATATCAGAGTCTTGAAAAATTCAGGCTTTGATCTGTGTACATTGCTTAGCACAATTAGTAACATTTCAATGGTAGGAATAGAGTTGATTTTGCCATTGTATTTACAAACAACGCGTGCGGAAACTGCATTAACTTCTGGCTTAGTGATGATGCCTGGAGCCTTAATAATGATTATCTGCAATCCGATTTCAGGTACTTTATATGATAAATTTGGCATTAAAAAACTGTCTTTGTTTGGCTTTGGAATGTTGATGTTAGGTACTCTACCAATGTTGATTTTCAACACTAAAACAAGTCTAGTTTTAATTAGTTTATGCTATGCGCTAAGAATGATTGGTATTTCTTTCACCATGATGACTACTTTTACTGCTGGAATTAATCAAGTGGATACAAATATGACAGCTCATGCGAATGCTGTTTCATCAACCATTAGACAAATAGGTGGTTCACTTGGGACTGCTTTGGCGATGCTAGTTATAACATTAGGAGCAACTGGCAGCGGTGTAAGCGAAGCAATAAGGTTGGATAATGGCTATCGCTTAGGCTTTATCATGATGTTAATTTTTGCAATTATTGGGTTTGTTTGCTCATTTATTTTGCCGTCTGCGCAAAAAGAATTACGTAAATAGTGAAAAGAAAGCTGTGATGCTAATAGCGTACAGCTTTTTTTGTTGTCTTTAAGGTTAGGAGCTAAGAATAGGCTGCTTGTTTTTGCATAAAAGTGAATGATTTTGAGTAAAAATGATTGATTTTGAATGGAAACGCGCATAAAATACTCTTCGGAGGTGAGGGAAGATGCTAACACAGGAACGTCAAAAGCTAATTGAAAACTATGTTAATCAACATGAACTATGTCGGGTTTGCGACTTGTCCAAACTGACGGCAACGTCAGAGTCGACGATTCGGCGAGACCTAATTCGAATGGAAGAAAAAGGTTTAGTTCGAAGAGTTCATGGTGGTGCACAGTCGGTTAAGAAACTTGCTCATGATGTTTCGCAGCATATTCGCTTCACAATGAATCACGATGATAAGGTTCGAATTGCACGCTACGCAGTTGAGCATTACGTGCATGAAAATGATTATCTTTTTATCGATGCAGGTACAACTGCTTATGAAATGGTTCCGTTTCTTGCTAATGTAGCAGGTATAACCATTGTCACTAATGGAATTGAAACAACACTAAGTGCTGTTGGGCACGGCATTAACACCATGCTTTTGGGTGGCAAGATTAAAGAAGATACTCATGCTGTGATTGGGCAATTTGCGATTGAACAATTGCAGAGCATGAACTTTGCTGCCAGCTTTATTGGAACTAATGGAATTGATCACAATGGTAATCTGACAACACCGGATCCAGAGGAAGCAGCCATTAAGAAGCAAGCAATTGCCTGTGCAGATCATACTTACGTTTTGACGGATGAAACTAAAATTGGTGAACGTAACTTCGCTGTTTTTGGCAACGTCAAACATCTCACCGTGATTACAAATAAACTTAAGGTACAAAGCAAAAAGATTTTACCTGCAAAGGTTAATTTGAAGGAGGCCAAATAATGATATATACGGTAACCGTTAATCCTGCTTTGGATTATGTTATTCAATTAGACAAAGTGGATAGCGGTAATGTTAACCGTAGCAATAATTGCTCATTTCTTGCCGGGGGTAAGGGAATCAACGTTTCTCAAATTCTAAATCAGCTTGAAATTGACAATACTGCTTGGGGCTTTGT
>NZ_PDKP01000050.1 GCF_002837055.1 Lactobacillus apis
TCATTGATGATTTCAAGGAGTAAGGAAAGCGCCATTGCTATTCCGACCACGTCTATTAGAACTGCTTCGAAGGGGAATTGTAAATTACCGACTTGAAAAAGGCTCTTGGTATGAATACCAAATTGACAGATAAGCCCAATTAAACCGATAAAAAGGACAAGGATAAATTTCCATTGTTGTTTAAAACTCATAGTTTGTTCCTCTCAATATAAAAATATAACTTTACGTTTTTAGATTTTAGCACTAAATCATCTAAATTAGAATAAGTCTAAACAACTTTGTTTAAAAATTTTACCGATAAAGAAAAAAGCTAAATCTATTTCGTAGCTCATTGTAAACAAGTAGAGTAAGCTACTGTTTACAATGCATTGAAGTGAAATAGTTTAGCTTTAAACTAATAGTCCTTTAAATTAATGATATTATCATTAGGATCCTCAGACTTATTGCCTTGATCTGGCGTGTGAGCACTTTTTCTTTTTGGCTTCTCGTCTAGCGTAAAAGCTTCAGTACGTTCAATCGAATCAATTACATCTGTTGATGAGAGGGTAACGAAATTATCGTTATCGCCATGATCAGTCGATTCCTCAAAGTATTGATTGATTTTCTTGATGCTATTTTCTGAAAAGTGCTCTTCCTGTGCCAAATCAAGGAGTAGTTTTTTTAAGCGGCTTGCAGAAACGAGTTCATGTTCTAAAATTTCTAAAACCCAAGAGAAATTAGTGTCCATTGATCTGAAGTGTTTAACTACGCGGTCCTTATAGAAAGCCTCAGTAATAGCTTTAATGTTTTTTAACTCATTTGGATTTTGTGCCATTTTTTTAAGCTGCTCAGCTAATTCATGTCTTTGCTTTTCTGATAGTTCTAAGCCCCCTGGGTAGGTACCATTTTCAATAATAGCCTTGACTAAAAATGCTAATTGCTCAGAAATAGTTTTGTTTGTCATCTTAGTATCTTCCATTCTGAATTAAATATAAAATAAGGATAATTGTTTATGTCTTGATTTTATTAATAAACTGTTATTTTAAAAAACGGTTATAAAAACAAAAAATCACTTTATATAAAATATATATAAATACATAAAATCGTGTACTAACAAAACAGAGCATCCTAATTTTAGTAGCATATAGACAAGCAGTAATAATACTATATTCTCAATAAGATAATTATAATACAGTTTGAGAAAAAATGGCAAAGAATGCTTAAAATGAATTAAACTAATTAAAATAACTGCAACAACTTAATTTTTGTCATCAATTTGTTTGACTTGATATTTATTTTCAAAATTATGAGCAACGTAATTAAATGCCTTAATCCACTCGCGGCGTGTTAATAAACCTTGGAAAACGCCATAGTCATCTACTACTGGCAAGAAGGCATTATCGACCAGTAGATGTAACTGAGTTTCAAGTGTCGTTTGAGCAAAATTGATTTTATCAAAATTTGTTTGCATGACGTCTTTTACCTTTAATTCTGTTAACGGATCAAGCGTAATTTTGTCAGTTACCATCATTTTATCGGTAATCATGGCGAGACTTAATAGACCGACAACCCGATTCTTACTGTCAAGTACAGGAATTTTTGAGTATTTGACGCGGGTCAAAATCATAAAGGCGTGGTACAGAGGATTATCATCTTCCACGAATGCAATACGTGATGCAGGAATGATGAATGAGCCGGACTTATCTTCTAATAAACGTTGAATAGATGGTGAAAACATATGATGTGCCTC
>NZ_PDKP01000051.1 GCF_002837055.1 Lactobacillus apis
CGCAAATCGATGCGCATTTTCATCGGGACGAAACAAGTTAATCTTACCGTCTTCTCTACGATAAGCCTTCAGTCCTTCAAAAATTTCTTGACCGTAGTGCAAAATTTCTGCACCCTCGGAAAGAACAAGAGTAGAATCTTCAATCAATTTTCCCTCTTGCCACTCGCCGTCTTTATATTTAGCCTCATAACGATATGGTAAATCGCGATAAACAAAGCCTAAATTTTTCCAGTCAAGGTCTTCTACTTTTTGTTTCATAGCAATGCTCCTACTTTTTCCTTAAAAACTTCAGTTAAAAATCTCTTTTCAACTTTTAATTATTATTTAATTGTTAACTAATGTAAACCATAATTTTACTACTGTCAACAGCTTTCCAAAGATTAATTCTAAGAGTCTCTCCGTCAAAAATGTCACACGTGAAACACCACCTTACTTACTCGTAAAAAAATTTATAAAGCAAAGAAGCCATTCCTTTCGGAATGACTTTTAAGCAACAATTATTCTTTTGCTTCTTCAGCTTCAGTTTGCTCATCATTTGAATCAGCTTTTGGCTCAATATCTAAAATTACTTCACCATTGAGATAAACGTGCTTATCATCAGCAGTAAATTTAACTTCTTTGGTATCAGGTTCTTTTAACAATAATTTAGCAATTGGCGTCTCCATGTCCTGTTCAACTACTCGACGAAGAGGACGTGCACCAAATTTCTTGTCATAGCCTTTTTCAGCAAAGTAAGCTTTAGCATCATCAGAAACTTCAACTTTGACATCCTTCTTTGCCAAAACATGTGACATCTTCTTTAGGTAAATGTCGATGATCTTAGTCATGTCAGCTTCAGTCAATGAGTTAAATGGCACAATTGCGTCTAATCTGTTCAAAAACTCTGGTCTGAAGTATGCTTCTAAGGCCTTAATCATCTTATCGTGATCCACTTTACCATCTTTTAACAAGTTGTCAGAGTAACCAGCGTTTGAGGTCATGATGAGAATTGTGTCCTTGAAGGAAACAGTTCTGCCTTGAGCATCTGTTAAACGTCCATCATCCATAATCTGCAATAATGCGTTGAAGACTTGGGGGTTAGCTTTCTCTATTTCATCGAACAGAATTAAGCTGTATGGTTGGTGGCGAACTTTTTCAGTTAATTGGCCGCCTTCACCATAACCAACGTAGCCAGGTGCAGAACCAATTAACTTGTTAACTGCCATTTGATCTTGATATTCTGACATATCAAGCCGAATTAGGTGATCTTCGCCACCAAATAATTGAATAGCAAGTTGCTTAGCCAATTCTGTCTTGCCCACTCCAGTTGGTCCAGTTAATAAGAATGAACCAGTAGGACGATTGTTATCTTTGAAGACTTGCTTACGAGCAATTGCATCAGTAATAACATCAACAGCGTTGTCCTGATCAATAACAGCTTTCTTCAATTTTTCAGCCAAGTTGAGATTCTTTTGACTTTCGTTAGCATGTAATTCGCTCATTGGAATCTTGGTCTTAGCTTCAATTAAAGCGTAGATATCTTGATCAGTTACCTTTGGTGTTGCAGTTTCATCAATATGCTCGGCCTGTTCTTGAAGTTTTTC
>NZ_PDKP01000052.1 GCF_002837055.1 Lactobacillus apis
ATATAAAAATTATCGTCTCCTTCAACGAATTGCTCGACATCAACGGTAAAGTCACCATTTTTGACTTCATCTGGCTTGATAACTTGCATTGGTGGAAGAGTGATATCAGGAAGCTGATCAATTGCAATAATTGCTTCAGCTTCAGAGACTTCTTGGATTGTTAAGATTCTATCTGCATTAGAATAGCTTGCAATTGGAATATAAGCATGCCCTGCTTTAACGCAGCCTAAAAAGCTAGCAATCATCTCAAATGTTTGGCCACCCCAGATCATTATTGGACTACCCGGAGAAAGACCTAGTTGGTTAATTTGATATGCCCATGCATCCGAGCGTTTTTTCAGATCACCGTAAGTATTGGTTTGACCAAGATAGTCATACGCAATACGATTCGGTTCGTTTAAGGCAATTTCATCAATCTTTTTTATTACATCTTTAATCATTGTTTACCACCTTAAAATTCGTTGTAAATAAAGTGAACCGAAGTTAGGCCGCTATATTGATATAAATAAATTAATACCATTAAGATAGCACAATAAATGATTGTCGTTAAAACAAATTTGCCGATTTGTTGCGCCCGCGAAGTTTTTCTTTCTTTTTTAACCATACATCTTCATTCTCTTTCAACAGTTATTTCAGCATTACAATACTATATCAAATATAGTACTACTGTTTTAAAAGGATAATACACCATTAAGAAGTTTTTTACAAAATTTAAATAAATTTTACAGATGCTAGTGCTTATTCAGTTTTCGACTAGCATTGTATGCAAACCATAAAGTAAAAAAGTCAATTACACTGACAAAAATAATTGCAAACATCATTAATTTGAAAATGTTATCTGGATTCTGCCAGCGCTCGCTATCAGCAGTAGTCAAAATATAAACTGCAAAGATGACGATTAAAAAGACTTCTATTAAAAATAGATACTGGTGGCCGATCATTATTCTAAATAGATAAAGCCATGCGGCTGCTGGTAATAGGCAAAGCCAACCTGATACACGAAGCCAAAAAACGATTTTTTTACGAGCTGATTGTTCTTCCATATTTCCTCTTGAATTCTAGTTAAATCTGACTAATTAATAAAACTTTTTCTAATTATAGCAATGCGACCTTTGACAAACAATTTTTAGCAAATCAGAAATTTTATGCTATTTTTTGCTTTCGTCATACTTTTTTCACATTTACTAGCTATACTGAAGCTGTGATATGAGATAGAAGAGATTCCATCTCATATCATACTCAACTTTTTGTTTTTCATTCATACTCCTCCAAGTATAAATAATGAAAAAACTTGAAATGACCTTACGGTCGTTTTCATATCTATCCCTTTCGACTCACGTGCATTACGTGAGTTTTTCTATGCCTTTAAAACTTCTAAAGGAATTCTTTACTATTTCATAAGATATTTTGTAACTTTACTTCATATTTATGGGTTAGTATTCTAAATGTAGTAAGTAATAGCAGCTTACTACATACTCCCACTTTTTTATTTCATTCATTCTTACTCCTTCAAAGTAGATGAAAACTAACAGGCTCGCATAATTTGCGGGCCTTTT
>NZ_PDKP01000053.1 GCF_002837055.1 Lactobacillus apis
TTGACTGTGCTTGATCAGCTAGCTCAGTTATTAGGCTACTACCATAAGCAATCCCGATTGATAAAGTTAACGGAGTATTGTTACGACTAGTCTCTAAACGAAGTTTATCAAGAACTGAGAACCTGTCTTGTTCCATTTGCGTTAAATCCTGCGTATGTAGTAAAAGCAAGAAATGGTCTTCATCAATTCGCTTGAGGTAGGCATGATATTTTTTAGCATAATCACTTAGTGTATTTTGCACATAAGAGCTTGTGGTTGTCAGCTCTTGATCATGCATCGTTTCACTTAATTCATCGTAGTTATCAATAAAAATCTGTCCAACTGCCAGCAATTCGTTATTATATTTTTGCTCAATTTTGGCGTAGCGTGTTATGTCTAATAAATAAATAACCCCAAGATTGTCTTGAACAACCATTTCAAATTGGTGATTATCCCAATTAACAACTTGGTTTTCCGCTGTTTTGGCTTTTAGTGAATCATCAATTAATTTATCTAAATCTGGATCAACCGACTTAATCGTATGACCAACTAAGTCATCATCTTTTAAATAAAGCTGTAAATAGGGGTTTACCCACTGAATCTGCCTGTCTTTGTCATAAAGCAAAATCCCAAGCGGCATTTTAATCATTGCCTCTTGTTCACTGCGTTTAATTCGATAGGACAAACTGACAGCAAAGTTATTGGCATTACCAGCGAGGATATAAGCGCCATAAACGATGCAGACAACAGTTAGGATAAAAATCACTACCATCGCCAGTCCAAATAATGGATTCATGATCATTGCCACGATACTGCCCAAAAAAGACAAAGCGAGAATAATCACAACTGCGGCCGTTAAGCGCGAATCTTTAATAAAAGCAGGAAATTCAAGCTTACGTAAAAAATCTTTCATGTAAGATCCTTCCTAAATTAATGTATAGTACATCAGTATTATTATACCTTGGTTTTACTTGATAAGAAACCTTTGCCTCATTCTTATAGATGATTGCATATAGCAAAATACGGAAAGCTAAACTTTCCGTATTTGTTGTTTGACCTTACTATATCCAATTACTTAAGCTCTAGTACCCGATGGCACTTTTCGGCAACATGACTATCGTGAGTAACAACGATAACTGTTTTACCAGCAGCATTAAGTTCGAGTAGGAGCTTGATAATTTCATCACGATTTTTACTATCCAAAGAACCAGTCGGCTCATCTGCTAATACCAGTTCACTTGGTTTAATGATTGCTCTTGCAACAGCTATTCTTTGTTGCTGACCACCTGATAGTTCATAAATTTTACTGTTCAAGTATTCTGATAGTCCTACTTTTTGGAGTGCAGCGGTAATGATTTCCGTTTTCTCTTTTTTACTTTGCTTGACGTACTTTAATGCTAAGAGCAAATTTTGTAAGACCGTATCTTCTTCAATTAAGGCAAAATTTTGGAAAAGGTAGCTAATTTTTTCCCTGATAATCTTTTGGGCTAGCCTACTATTAGGCTTAATGTTGGTATACTGCTCAAATTGATAATCACCGTCATCAACT
>NZ_PDKP01000054.1 GCF_002837055.1 Lactobacillus apis
GGTTCATAGTCACATGTGTGTGGCAATTGATTAAACCTGGCATAACGTATTTGCCAGCTAAATCGACTTTCTCGTCTGCTGCAGGTGGATTAGCTGTTCCAACTTCTGTGATTTTACCGGTGTCGTTATCAACTAATAACCAAGCGTTATCCTGAATTTCATTTTTGGTGCCATCAAATAATGAAAAATTAGCAAAAAGTGTTTTTGTCATAATCTATCTCCTTATCATTAGTAACTGCGCTATAATTGCACATTGTAATAACTATTTAATAATATGTCAATTTTATTTTAATTATAATTTTATAAATATGTGGATATATGGTGTTATCCGCATGCAGCAGTCAAACTTATATGAATAAGAAGCTTGATTGAATTTTGTGATTTGCCATAACAAAAAAACACAACTTTCTTTGCGAAAATTGTGTTCTTTTTACTTTTTAAAATTTGAACCTAATAGAAGATTAAGCTTCGTAGGTACCAACTTCTTTTAAGTTGCCTAAAACACTTTTACCGTGAGGTGATTGGCCAATTGCAACAGTTAAGTCTTGACCAGCTAAATTGCCGTGGTGTTCACCTTCAGCCCAGTGTGGGTTACCAGTTACATCGTAAACGACGCCGTCAATTGCAACGTATGCTGGATTACCATTTTTACCATCAAATTTTGCCAATGATTCTTTTGTAAATTTCTCCATCAGAAAAACCCCTTTTCTAGAACTAAAATAATTTAGTTTATTACTATATGATAGTCCTTAAAAATAATTAAGTCTATTTCTTTGTTTTGCTATTTTGATAGTCATAGCGCCAACCGGCAATGTCCCATGGGGTAAAAGTTGGGTCCAATTGGCGGTGATAGGCTTCCTCGAAGGCTTTAACTTTTTGCTGATAGTCCTGAGCAAGCATCTTTTTAGAATTTTCATTAGCACTTAATTTAACATCTGGGTAAATTGTTGGTAAAACGTGAACAATATACTTAGTTTGATAAAAATTAGGATGATCTTTTTCCAATTTATCTTTTTCTTGAATTTCAACAAAAGTTGAGACAATCGGGACGTTTTGTTGAGCGGCAAAATAATACGCGCCACGTTGAAGTTTACGCGGTTTGCGGTAGTTCCACCACATTTCTTGCTCAGGGAAGATTAAAACCCAATTATTTTTTGCTAACTCATCATGAAGATGCTTAGGAAATTCAGTACCAATGTAGCTTGGACTTTTGATCAGTGGAATGGTACCAACGTAATTCATCAGATAGCTTAAGATGCCAGGAAGCTTGAGATTGGTGTCCTCGATTGCAATGGCCAGGTGATGGTGAGTTTTATTAGCTAAGTGCTTAATCGGAAGAGAGTCAATCTGATTGAAATGGTTAGCTGTGATAATTGCTCCACCATCAGGTAGATTATTGAGATTTTCCAGACCGGTGAAAGTAGTGTCGGAAGTTAAAACCTTAGTTAAAGTATTGAACAAAAGGTGTCCCAGTTTGTCGTTAGTTTTACCTTTAAAAGTGCTTTGTTCAGCCCAAAAGTTAT
>NZ_PDKP01000055.1 GCF_002837055.1 Lactobacillus apis
TCTTTTATTTACTGTAACTGCAATCACAATACGCGTTACTTAATTACAACTTAAAAATGAGTTAATAAAACATTGTTCAAGTTTTATACAAGTAGCGGTTTGAAAAATTGGATTTACCTAAAAACATCAAGCTCTAATTATGATGTGAACCCTAAAATTAGGACACTTTATATTAGATTAGCTGCTAACTGAGGACTAACTTCCGATATTCAATCGGAGTTAGTCCTTTTAGTTTGCTTTTGATTCTTTTCTGATTGTAATACTCAATGTAGTCTCTAATCGCATCTTCCAGTTGATTGAGATTCTTAAACTGCTTTTCAAATCCATAAAACATTTCTCGTTTGAGTATTCCGAAGAAGCCTTCCATTAACCCATCATCAAGTGAATTGCCCTTGCGTGACATTGACTGGCTAATGCCATGATTTTTGAGCCATGCTTGAAATCTATAATTCTGGTATTGCCAACCCTGATCTGTGTGGAAGATTAAGCCATTCAAGGCTGGATATTTGTGCCACGCATGGTTTAACATATCCATTGTCTGCTTAAGATTAGGACTACGAGAAATAGTGTAGGAAATTATCTCTTGGGTACACCCATCAATGATTGGTGATAAATAGGTCTTTTGTCCATTGAGCTTAAACTCAGTTATATCTGAATACCATTTGTGGTTGGGATAAACTGCACTAAAGTTACGCTTAATCAGGTCAGGCTTGATCGGACCCTGAGTACCACGATAGCTGTTATATTTGTGCCAGCGTTTACTGACTATGCCAAATAATTTCATTTTGTTCATTAGGCGCTGAACCTTTTTATGATTGACTAATAAACCGCGACGTCTTAGTTCCCAGGTAATACGGCGGTAGCCATAGCGATGTTTGTGTTCTTCATAAATCGCTTTGATTTCAGCCATTATTTCTCGATTACCCCGATCTTTGTCCTTCTTCTTTAAAGTATAGTAGTAATTACTACGGGATAGATGGGGCAGATTAGGATTGGCATTAATGGTATCAAGAATAAAAGTTACACTGACTTTAAGCTCGCGCCTTAGTTGAGTAACTGCCTGGGCTATTTCCGGGGCTTGCGGTTCTTGGTCCGCTGGTCGACTAAGACGCTCAATTTTTTTACAAATTCGTTCTCGATTTTCAGCTTTAAGTTCTGCTGGCGTAAACGCTGGATTTCTTGCTTTAACCGTTCGATTTGCTCCCTTGCTTTTAAATC
>NZ_PDKP01000056.1 GCF_002837055.1 Lactobacillus apis
GTCAGGAACAGAGTAACCAAAGTATTTACGATAGTCAGCGTTAGTATAAGCAGCTAAAATTTGTTCACCCATTTGACCACCGGCACTGTCACCAACGATAAAGACATTGTCTAAGTCTAATTGATATTTAGTTGCGTTAGTTGGATCTGCTACCCAATGGAAGACGCGGTTGACGTCATCTAATTCACCTGGATAAACAACATCTGGTGCTAGGCGATAATTTGCATTTACTACTGCAAAACCCTCTTTAGCAAGTGCCATGCAGTAAAATTGATAGGTTTCTTTTGTACCGTATACCCAGCCACCGCCGTGAATGTTAACAATTACTGGTAGTTTAGCGTCTGTGCGCTTGCTTGGTAAATAGACATCAAGTAATTGATATTGAGGATCTTTACCGTAAGCAATGTCATCAAAGCGCTCTACTTCAGGGATGCTGGTAGGTAAGCCTTCATCACGCTTATCATCACCATCTTTAAAAGCTTTGCGCATCTCATCGACTAATTTTTGATAATTTACTTCTGCCATTTTAATGACTCCTTTTTGTGAAATCGCTTTATTAAAAACATTGTACTTCATTGAAAGGAAAAAGAAAGACCAAAAAAGCACCTCAAACTGGCAAACAAGGCTTTTTGCTGAAGTGCTTTCAAACATAAATTTAGTTAGAACGTAATTTTTTATTGAAAAGTTTATATATAAACAGTAAATACGAAATAACTTGGAAGGCTAGTTAGCTTTTTTTGCAATAAAAGCTTGATAAGCTTCATCTTCTTTGGTTGGAGTAACCGAGAAATCAGAAAAACGAAGGAAAGGCTGATGTAATTCACCTTCATCAACTTCAATTTCTGCCATTACAGTCGCATTACCAATTAATTCAACCCAATAGCTGTCATCTGTTTGAT
>NZ_PDKP01000057.1 GCF_002837055.1 Lactobacillus apis
TTCATGATATTTCATCGATTACTTCTCCTTCTTCTTGGCTTTAAATTTTTTTCTGGTCTCCCAGGTCGATCAGGTTTTTTTAGCAAATACTCCCGAATGGCTTGTATTACCTGTTTATTTTGTGGCAAATCCGAGTGGTCTGCCTTTTCGCCAGTGACCGTCATTGCCGTGTAAGATTTGACCTGTTTTTGAAAAATAAACTTACCTGCGGCAACACTAGTTTCTGGCACAATTCCATCCGATTCATAGCTTTTACCACCAGATAATGAGTAGACTTTCAAGTTTTCTGGAAGTGCTGTACGATTTTTAATAAAATCGGCTAGCATTTGTGTACGGTTATTGATGTTATTTTCAGTAAAATTATAAGGTGTTCCCAACGTCATCAACCGCTTAATCCTTACATCATCAGAATACTGCGCATAGTAGTGTTCTAACCAGTATGTCCAAATAAGACCACCATTTGAATGCCCAAACGCCTTAAAGTTATTAAATTTATAATTTTGCATCAAAGACGTAAAGGCAACGTCTAGCCAAAAAGCCTGTTTTTTGATATTGGCATAACCGTCTTTATTATTGGCAAAACCAATAATGATTATCGGTTCCTGATCATTCTTATTAATCGAACCACTATACGATAATTTTGCTTCACGTGAAACAGTAACTTTGAGAACACTATGCTCATTCATTGTCGTTTTGTTCAGCTGATCAATTAGTTCATTAAAGCGCTCAGTTGTGGCACTCGAGCCGGGTACCATGATGACTGGTGAAAGCAGCGAGCGACTACGCTCTGCGTGCGCATTATTCTCCTTTTCCATCCAATAATAACTGGGAATGGCAATCACTACTAACAACGCCACTAGCATCAGCAGCCATTTGAAATTAGGATTCTTTCGTAC
>NZ_PDKP01000058.1 GCF_002837055.1 Lactobacillus apis
CTTTTCCGATCTGTTTGAAGCATTTGAGAACTCAGATATTGAAGAATTACACCAATTAACCAATAACAAATTGGTTGGAACTTATCGCCTTAGCCGCGTTTTCATGACTTTGGAACCAGAAGAGCGTAAACTAATTACCCAAATTTTTACTAATATTTGGAATTCATTTAAAGACAGTGTTAATCTGCCACTTTTAACTAGTAATTATGAACTTTATCCTAAAAGTAATGATTCAAGTAAAGCACCTGTATTCTACGAATTTTATGACTCAGATGAGCCTAATTTAGAATTACCAGATGAAATAAAAAAGAAACTGCGTTAGCAAATTGTTTCATGTGTAACGCAAAAAGATGGCTGGAAGTGAATAACTTCCAGTCATCTTTTTTATTCAGTTATTTTTTCATATTTTCTTTAACGTCATCAACTTTATCCTTGACGTTATCAGTTGCTTCTTGTGCCTTATCCTTAACGTCGCCTGCTGCTTGTTGCATCTTGCCCTTAAGTTCTTTAGCTTTACCAGCAACTTTATCTTTTAAACCTTTGTCAGCCATAATTATCGATCCTTTCACAAAAAATTATTGCTAATTAACTATTTACACCTTCATAGTACAAGCTTCGCTGTTTAAAGTCACACAATAAGCTTTATTTTTTGCTAACAAAAAAGCCATGAGCTATTAATGAATAGTCCATGGCTTATATTATTTAATACTATCCCGGTTGATCATGACTATAATCTAAGTTAGAAAAGCGATTATAGGGCTTAGAGAACATCAATTTAATCGTGCCACGACTACCTGAACGGTTTTTCTCAATGATTACCCTTCAATTAGCTGT
>NZ_PDKP01000059.1 GCF_002837055.1 Lactobacillus apis
TTGCAGTTACAGTAAATAAAAGAACTGGTTATAAAACACTTTTAACTAAGGGTTGTTTTAAATAACAACTATATGAACTGGTCATAAAACCATAGTTGTTGCGTGTTTGCTAAAATGACGGTTATTATGACAGTAACCAGTTAAAAAAACGGTTAATAAAAATACAAGAACTTCTTTATGTCAAACACTAAATATGATAAACTATCATTGTTATATATCAAGTATTGTAATTGGAGAATATAATTTGAAACGAGACTTAAAATTAGTCGAGGAGACTAAAAACACAAATTATAAGATGCATAAGAGTAAGAAGAACTGGTTAGTTAGCTATTCTTTGCTTACTTTTATGTTAGGTGGTATTTATCTGGATAGCCAAGTTGNGCTGGCTAGTCAGTTATTCTTTGCTTACCTTTATGCTTGGTGGTATTTATCTGGATAGCCAAGCTGGCACTCCAGTTAAAGCAGCTGAAATCAATCCCCAAGTTGGACAAAAGGGAGTAGATCAAAATCTGCAGCAGTCGGTGGAAGAGGACTCTATTGATAGTGCTAAGCAGAATGCCGCAGGTGCAATAGATACTGCAGCAACTGCCACAAAGGCTAAAATTAATTCTGATCAGAATCTTTCAAGTAGTGACAAGGCTATACAGCTTAACAGAGTTGATGTAATTGTTACTCAAGCAAAAGCTAGTGTAAAAGGGGCTAATAGCTTAGCAGATATTAATGCTACCTTGACGCAAGCTACTAATGCTATTGGAGCATGTTATCGTGCTGGTGTTGCCAATACAGCAATTAAGAAAACTAAGCAAAGCACCCAAGCTGCTCCAACTGTTAATA
>NZ_PDKP01000006.1 GCF_002837055.1 Lactobacillus apis
AGTCTTTCTTTTCGCCAGCATCAACAATAGCTTGAAGCTTTTCTTTAGCCTTGGATAATTTTTCGTCATCTGCACTAGGATTAGTTTTCTCATTAAGATCCTTAACCTCTACAGATTTAACATCAGATTCATTGCCATACTTATCAACAGCCTTAAATTCAACGGTACCATTTTCAGTGACTTTGAGTCCGTCGGCTGGCATATCCTTGAATATCTTGCCGCCATCAACACTGTAAACCACCTTTGCATCAGGCTCCTTGGTAGTAGCTTCAAGGAGAGCAGACTCAGCATCTTCTGCCACAGTTTGCTTTACATCAGGCTCATCTAAGGTCTTTTCTGGTTCATAGTAAACAACTAAAGCTTGAGTAGTTTCATTGCCTTGGGCATCAGTTACTTTAATATTAAAAGTATTCTTACCCTTCTTCAATTCAACTTCATACTTAAAGTCCTTCTTGACACCTTCCTTGCTGTTGTAATCTACATCCCCCCAGGCAGATTCAATACTATTACCGTTGATTGATAGTCCATAGTAATTGTAGTCATCAGTGACAGTACCAGAAATAGTATATTTATCCTTGTTAATGTAAACAGGACCATCATCATCCAGGGTTAAAACAGGTGATTCTGCATCTACATAGAAAGTTAGCCTCTCTTGAGTAGTTTCTCTAACAGTTGAATCACCAATCAAAGCATTTATAATCTTAGCACCGTGAGTACCAACATTTAGAGTTACTTCAAATGTTTGATCAGAATTAATCTTCACGTCCTTACCATCAATTTGCAAAGTAGTAGTTGGTCTTCTTACCTTACCAGTAATAGTCAACTGACCAGTTTTAGGGTCATAGTTTTTGGTATTAGCGCTAACGGTGCTGGTACCCCACTTGATGCCGTTATCGAATGTAACGTCACTGCTTTTTACAGTTGTTTTACCATGATCACTAGACTTAACCTTTTGTTCAACACTGGATGAATTACCATCTTCATCAGTTGCCACAAGATTAAAGTTGTTTTCACCAAAGCTTACTGGTAATTCAATGGAGAAAGTATGGTCATCCTTTAAATCAACTGATATGTCGTCTTCGCCATCTTGCTTAATTACTAATGACTTAGTATCATCACTTACCTTACCTGAAAGCTTAACAGTAGCTTCAGATGTTTGGGCCAGTTTAGCTGATGAATCCTTACTTGCATCGTAAGTATCAGTCTTATCAACGGTTAAATTTTCAACCTTAGCTGGTACAAGACTAACTGTAATTTCTTTTTCTTTAAGGACGGTCTTATGGTCAGCATCAGCATAAAGGGTAACCTTTGTCTTGTAATCGTCCTTAGTAAGTGGAAGCGCAGCAGCAAATGTATTGTCTTCGTCACTTTCGATATCTAAGTCATGAATCTCACCATGCTTATCAGTATAAGTACCATATACCTTGCTTGGATAACTACCTGAGAAGACAAAGGATTCAGTGTCAGGATCGTAATTCTTAGTCTTTGAAGAAATCTTATCTGGTAAGCCACCATCTCTAAGAACTAAGCCAAAGTCAGTTTCACCAGGTTTATTGCTTTTACCTGAAGCAGTTCCCGCATTTGAAGCATTATCAAATAAAGCTACAGCAAAGTCATTAGTACCTGCTTGTAAAGCTTTTACCTGTTCAGAAGATAAGTCGATTTCAACCTTTTGGAAGCCATCCTCATCTGCCTTAGCAGTTGGATTATATGCTAACTGACTGAAGATACCATTTATAGAAACATTCGCGTCACCACTCAAACCACTAAGGTCATCCTTAGCTTCGACAGACAAGTAGTAGCGCGTCTTTTCTTGGCCGTCGGCGCCCTTTTCTGTATCTGATTCTAACTTGAGATTCTTTAATACAGGTTTGACACTGTCTACCTTAACTGGCATATCGTAGTGCTGCTCCGTGTTTGTGCCATCAACAGTAGCAGAGATTCTGTAAGTGTATGTTCCATCAGGCACTTTAACTGTCTTGTTAGCTTGTTGGTCAAAGTATGTACCATGCCACTCAGGAGCTTCATCAAAGTAATTGTATGTTTGAGCTGGTGCATAGTAGTATGACTTAGTGGCATTGCTCAATGAAGCTAAAGTATTAATTACTTTGCCATCTTTATCCAAAATTTGAGCCTTAACATTATTCGCATTTCTGTATAAGTAATATGTCGGTTTAAACCATTGGAATTGAGCATTATCTGCAGTAGAAATTGCGAATTTCGAGGAATCAAATACATAATTACCTTCATCATCAATGTCTAAGCCCGGGTTAGCATTAATAGAGTCATTACCAACAGTTACAATGGTACCCAAGATGTTATTCTCAGGGTGGAACACGTCTGGATCATTTAAGCCAGCAAAGATTGGCAAATCTGAACTTGCCCAGTCGCCAAAGAATCCCATGTATGGTAAACGCAATTGTGAACTATCTGATCCATTAAAGGTCAGGAATCCTTCAACAAACTGGTTTTCCTTAAAATCAGATGGCAGTGCTAATGTAATAGTTAATTCCTTAGTTGAATTTGCAGGTATAGCTACATCACCATCAGCTTGAACTGCAGCACCATCAATCTTCTTGTCGTATAAAACTGAACTACTATCAATAGCAGAAGTATAAACATCTGATTCTTTACCATTATTAGTTAACTTATAAGTTAAAGTCTTATCCGTTCTATTAACAAACTTAACTTGGAACTTGTGCGTTCTATCTGTGAAGCTCTTAAGTTCAACACCTGGATAGCCATTGCTACTAACAACAGTCGAAGGATTTTTAGCTAATGCCTGAATAGTAGCTTGTGCATTGATAAATCCAGCACCTTGTCTACGAGGTGAAACAATTACATTATCATGACTAATATCAGGTTGAATACTTGCAGTATTCATTTCCAAAGCCTTAATAAATGCTGTTCTTTCATCTGGACTCATCTTTTGATAAATTTCATAGAAAGAACCATTTTTATCATTCATTGCTTGACTAACAAGTGCTTGCGTACCAGCAATAAATGGAGACGCCATAGAAGTACCTGACATGTTAGTATAGCCATTATTGTTTTGCGTTGACCAAATATTTCCACCAGGTGCTGAAATATCTGGTTTAAAGGCCAAATTAGAAACAGGACCATATGAAGTAAAGTCAGACATTAAATCTGTCTTGAGCGCTGAATTATCTAATGGCTGTACAGCAATGCTTACCTTTAATGCTTCATCAGGATTTTTTTCAACGTATTCTACTAACTTGCTTCCAGCAGCCCCTGATAATCCAACAGTTGGAAACCCGGCATTAAGTTGCATGTTAGTTAATGCACCGGCTTGATTATTAACAATGATTAAACCAGCAGCCCCTGCTTCTTGTGCAAATTTTTGTTTATCTGTAAAAGCAAGAGCCCCACGCTTAACGATGGCAATTTTCCCCTTAACATCAGATGTATATTGATTTGCAGAGCCTATACCTAGTTGTCCGTTTTTATCTTTAACAACATAAAATTGCCTGTCATTAAAGAATGAACGATCGGTACCTTCTGAAAGTTGAGTAGCTTCTGGGCCTGCTACTACAGTTTTACCATCAGCTGAAGTAAAAGTTATACCATCAGTAGTAACTTTATTATTCTCTGCCGATGCAACCGTTGTGGCAGTTCTGGCAGTACCCGGACTACCTATGGTTTCCATATCTGGATTGCCATAATATGCCTTGTTGTTGCCATCAGCTTTTGAGTTTGAGGTTCCGGAGTTACCAGCAGAAATTACAGCGGCAGTACCTGTCTTAGTAGCACGCTCAACAGCAGCAATTTCTGGATCATCATCAGTTTGCTGACCAGAAACTGAACCTAAGGACATGTTCAAAACATCAGCACCAAGTTTAGCTGAATCATCAATTGCCCCAATAACGCTAGTAGAATCAGTAGAAGCAGAACTAGCTGAATTAGAGAATGCCTTCATTGCTAATAACTGAGCTTCTGGAGCAACACCTACAACTGAATTAACAGAATCTGAAGTACCATTGGCACCTACGATACCTGAAACGTGCATACCGTGTTGAGTACTAGAACTATTGTCAGTAATATTATCATTGTTATCTGAATAGTTATGTCCATATGGGACCTTTTCAGTAAAGTAGCGACCATAACCTGCTTCTTTAGTGAAAGCAGCAACCTTTTCTCTAGTTAATTTTGCTTTAGATTCATCACTCAAACGTAGATCTTTATGATTAGGATCAATACCTGTATCGATGATAGAAACTACAGTGCCTTCACCTTTGTATTTATAATTATTCCAAACCGTTGAGACATTAGCCATATCATCAGCTGAAGAATCATTGGCATAGTAAACCTTTGCCAAAGTTACAGATTTAACACCTGGAATAGCTCTTAATTTTTGAATATCTTTAACCTTTGCTTTAGTAGCAAAACCGTTAACTACATAACCATAGCTTTGGCCAATTGCTTGATTGGTAATTGCCTTTATATTTGCTTTAACTGAAGCCTGTTGGGCAATTACTTGTTTTGTAGCCCGCTCAATTTCTGCACTACTTGAATTTGTGTTTACTGAACCATTTGCAGCTGCAGGTGCAGCAGACAATTGAACAATTACATCAACATATACATCTTGCTTTTCGCTAGAAGTTAAATGCTTAAGATTAACTCCCTTTGCAGCTAATTGTGCTTCAATTGCTTTGTTTGTCACGCCCACTGTAGCTGATTCTGTTACTTTAGAGCTTTTTGCAACAGTTTTTGTTTGACTGTCAACACTGGCTTTAACTTGCAGTTCAGCATTAGAGAATACAGAAAGTGCAGCCGCACAAACTAGCACTCCCACATACTTATTTTTTTTCATGTTTAGTCCCCCAAGCCTAATTAATAAAAGTGTTTTTGCCTAATTAAATTAATAATGTTACCAATTTAATTAAAAATTATATAGTAATAAATTAAAAAATCAACAATATTTTAGTAATTCTAGCTATTGGTTTTTATTTACTTTTTACTGTAATACATGGCTTTTTTAGCTTCAACCGTGATAAGTGCCTGTTTATTACTTGTTATTTTTTGTAATTTTATTAAATAAAAAGTTGCAATCTGCTTTAATGTTTTTAATAATTAGATAAGAAATCTTCATTGGAGGAGATAAAATGGACAAATTATCAAAAGGTGTAATAACTGCTGTAACTAGTATTTCTTTACTAAGCTTAGCAGGCTGTTCAAAGTCAAATAATGCAGAAGTTGCTCAATATGGAAAAGACAAAAAAATTACGCAACAAGAGTTTTATAAGGAACTCAAGTCAGCTCCTTCGAGTAAAAGTGTTTTAGCTAATTTGTTAATTTATGACGCTCTAAAAGCCCAATATGGGGAAAAACTGAATTCTAAAGAAGTTACTCAAGAATACAATAATTATAAAGAACGCTATGGTTCACAATTTGATGAGTTTTTAGCACAAAATTTATACACTAAGTCATCATTTAAGAGAATGATTCAAATTAACCTACTTAGTGAAATTGCATTGCGGTCTCAAATCAAGCCAACAGATAAGCAATTAAGAGCAGAATGGAAAACGTATCAACCAAAAATTACTGTTCAGCATATTTTAGTAACGAGTCAATCAACAGCTGAAAAAATTATCAATCAGTTGGATAAGGGAAAAAGTTTTTCAAGTTTAGCAAAAGAATATTCTGTGGATAGTTCTACCAGCACTAATGGCGGAAAATTAGCACCCTTTAATCAAGAAAATAAAAATTTGGATTCTACTTTCAAAAATGCTGCATATAAACTTAAAAATGGTGAGTATACTGGCACCCCAGTAAAAGTTACTAATGGCTATGAAATAATAAAAATGATTAACCATCCAGCTAAAGGAAGTTTTGAGAACAATAAAGCAGAACTAACAAATAATCTTTATGACAAATGGGCTGCAAATTCTGCTGTTATGAGAAATGTAATCAGTCAAGTTTTGAAAGATCAAAACGTCAAAATTACAGACAAAGATTTAAAATCTGCCTTGGATCAATACAAAGGATCTACAAAGTCAGGGCTAAATTAGCGTTTAGTTGCTTATAAAATCATGTTGAACACTTACTAACGATTCAAAACTTTTAAATATCTAATCAATCACAAATCATTTATAATCTACTTTCATTATGCAACTTGCGACAACATGTCAGGAATATTTACCAAACAGACTAAATTGCAAAAGATGTTAAACTATATCCATTCTTTTAGATGATTACAGACTAATAGAAGGCAAACCTCTAAAGTTGAGATTTGCCTTCTATTTTGTTAATTAAAAGTATTATTCTAGCAGCAATATATTATAAACTCTAATATCTAATTATTTTTCATCTTCTGAAAATCAGCATGTTGTATTAAACAATCAAATAGAACTACAAAAAGCAGATTTAATAAAATAATAAAGAATACTAGTAATGAGTATTAATGAAAATAGTAAAAAACGACTAATCAAAAGATTAGTCGTTTACTTAAATGTCTTTAATTGCACTATTTTTAGCTACTTATCTGGAACGTCTTTGATCGTAACGTCAGCACCTAGCAAGCGTAATTTTTCTTGGACGCGATCATAACCACGAAGAATATTACCAGCATTATTGATAATTGTGTCACCTTTTGCCATTAGTCCCGCAATCATCAAACATGCACCAGCTCTGATTTCTCCAGCAGCAACAGTTGCCCCATGCAGCTTTTCAGTCGGATGAACAAGAATAATATTATCCTCTACTTTGATGTCAGCACCCATCTTACGCAATTGCTCAATATGACCAATTCTTTTAGGGTAAATACGATCAATTATTACACCTTCACCAGACTTAGCAGATAACAGCAAAGGAGTTACAGGCTGCTGCAAATCAGTAGCAAAACCTGGGTATGCACCAGTTTTAATCTGCGTCATTTTCAAGTCGCCAGCAGGATAAACGTAAAGTGAGTCCTCATCTGCATCAATGACGAGTCCCATTTCTTCTACCTTCGCAAGGTAAGAATCCAGGTGTTCTTCAATAATGTTATGAATGCAGATACCGTTGCCAATACAGCCAGCAAGAGAAATGTACGTTCCAGCTTCAATTCGATCAGGAATAATCGTATGCGGAGCTCTAGCTTCTAACTTTTCAACACCTTCTATTCGGATTGAATCGGTTCCTGCTCCTCGAATAACTGCACCCATATTATTAAGGAAAGTTGCTAAGTCAATTATTTCAGGTTCTTTAGCAGCGTTATCAATAACAGTTTGCCCATTTGCGGTAACTGAAGCCATGATAATATTCATTGTCGCGCCTACGGATGGCATTTCTAGGTGAATAGTCGCTCCTTGCAGTCCTTCATCGGGAGCAGTAATTGTTATTTGGTCATTTTCATTTGTTACACATGCACCTAAGGCTTCAAAACCTTTGATATGTTGGTCAATGGGGCGGGGTCCAATATCATCCCCGCCAGGGAAGCCCACAACAGCCTTACCAAAACGGCCAAGAAGAGCACCCATAAAGTAATAGGAAGCTCGTAAACTCTTGATCTTACCACTTGGCAATGGGCTCATCTTAATGTTCTCTGGATTGATTTGTAAAGTTGTCTTTTCAAAAGAACAAACGACGTCCATCTCACTCAGTAAATCCATTAAGTTGTCAACATCTGCAATCCTTGGAACGCCTTCCAAAGTTACCGGTGTACGCGACAAAATTGATGCCGGAATTAGTGCAACGGTTGAGTTCTTTGCGCCGCCAATCCAGACATCACCCTGTAGGGGCTTTCCACCATGAATTATCATTTGCTTCATTGGCGAAAAAATCCTTTTCTATTTTCGATTAGTCATAATTATGTTAAAGGAATTTACCGGAAAAAACAAGGGAAGACCTTCGTCTTCCCTGCTTAAAAATAAAGATTTTTGTATTATTCAATTTCACTCTTTATAGTTTTTCTTCCTCTAAACCAGAAGCAGCACCGATAAAGGCCTTATATAGTCCTTCTGGTCTTTGTGGTCTACTCAAAAATTCAGGGTGATATTGTGCAGCAATGAAAAACTTATTCTTTGTAAGTTCTATTACTTCGACTAAATGGTTATCTGGTGAGACACCTGCAAAGGTCATTCCAGCCTTTTCAAATGCTTCACGATATTCATTGTTAAATTCGTAACGATGACGGTGACGTTCTTGAATAACATCTTGATTGTCATAAGCAGCTGCGGTCTTAGTACCAGGCTTTAATGCTGCTGGATAAAGACCTAAACGTAGAGTTCCACCAATGTTTTCTTCATCACGTTTATCAGCCATAATATCGATCACATTGTGCTTAGTGTTAGGATCAGCTTCAGCAGTATTTGCATCTTTATATCCTAAAACGTCACGTGCAAATTCAACAGTTGCCATTTGCATACCCAAACATACTCCAAGGAATGGAATGTCATTTTCACGGGCATATTTAATTGCAGTAATCATGCCTTCAAAGCCACGGGAACCAAATCCACCGGGAACAATCAAGCCATCGGAACCTTTCATGAAGTCTGCAATATTATCTTCAGTTATATCTTCTGCTTGTACCTTGTTAATTTCAACATCAGTATTATAAGAATAACCAGCATGCTTAAGTGCGTCAGTAACAGAAATATAAGCATCTTCAAGTTCAACATATTTACCAACTAAAGTGATCTTGGTCTTGTACTTTAAGTTCTTAACTCTTTCGTCAAGACGGGTCCATTCAGCCATATCAGCTTCATCTTTTGGACTCTTAATATGTAAAAAGTCACAAACTTTTTGATCCATACCTTGTTCTTGGAAGGCTAATGGTAAGTCGAAAAGTGATGGCGCATCAATTGATTCAATAATTCGATCAACTGGAACATCAGTAAAGTTAGAAATCTTATCCTTATGTTCTTGGTTGATTGGCATTTCTGCACGTAAAACTAGCATATTTGGTTGAATACCGATGTTGCGCAATTCAGCAACTGAATGCTGGGTTGGCTTAGTTTTCATTTCTTTAGCAGCGTGTAAATATGGTACTAAAGTACAGTGAATGTACATCACATTTTCTTCACCGACCTCACGACGCATTTGTCTGATTGCTTCCATAAAAGGAGTAGACTCAATGTCACCGACAGTACCACCGATTTCAGAAATAACCACATCAGAGTCAGTGGTTAAGCCTGCACGCATGATTTTTTGCTTAATCATATCCGTAATATGAGGAATAACTTGAACAGTAGCGCCATGGTAATCACCACGACGTTCTTTTTCCAAAACTTCTTTGTAAATTTTACCAGTAGTTACATTTGAGTATTTACTGGTACGCACATCTACAATTCGCTCGTAGTGGCCTAAATCAAGGTCTGCTTCTGTTCCGTCATCAGTTACAAAAACCTCACCGTGTTGATATGGGTTCATTGTACCTGGGTCAATGTTGATATATGGATCAAACTTTTGCATGGTTACTTTCAAACCACGATTTTTTAATAACCGACCAAGACTTGAAGCAGTAATTCCCTTGCCTAGTGAAGAAACAACGCCGCCCGTAACGAAAATATATTTTGTCATTAGCCAAACTCCTTTTTGCAAAAAATAAAAATAAAAAAGCTCCCAAAAAGGGAGCATAAACGCACATAAGGGTGCCCAATTAAAATACTATCTATTTTGCGTCATTAAGTCAAGAGAATTATTCATCATCTTCGTCATCATCTAATTCTGACAATTGACCTTCAATGCCATCTGGCAAATCTTCATCATCGTCATCATCAGTATCAACGAAATCTTCATCTTCGACAAAGTCATCTGCTTCATCGTCAGCTGTCGCATCTAAATCTTCATCTTCTGGATCGTCATTATCGTAGTCAATAATGTCGTCGCTTCCAGTAGCACTTGCTAAGAAAGCATTAACTTTCTTGTGATGTGCACGACTGTCATCTTCGTCCTCATCTTCTGGATGGTTAACTTCTTCGTCAACTGATTCATAAGGAAACCATGAACGTAAAGCCCAAACATTTTCACCCATTGAAATGAATTCACCGTTGGTATTCAAGTCCGTGTAAAATTGGGGTAAACGTTCCCTAATTTCCTCGTCACTCTCTCCCAAGTACTTTTGTACGGCATTAACAATATCGGCAAAACCCATTCTTTTATTGTTATCTTCCAATATTGCACGAGCAACTTCAATCATTGATAGTTCATTGCGATTTTTGTCTTTAAAGTCGTTTAATCCCACAATTGTATTCCTCTCTTTTAACAATCCTTTTTATTTTACTAGGCGCTCAAGTAAAAATCAACGTAACTGTGTAACTTCCTACTAAGTATAGTCCACTAAAGAGGTCATATTCAATCTGAAGTTGCTTTGAACCGTCAATTTTAGGGAAAAATTTAATTAATTTAGTGGAACTCTTCAGGTCCATTTGGTAGCCAGATGCAACATACCGGCAGTCCCTTTTTTGTCCAACCGTAAAATGAAGTTGCGAATAATCATCGTTAGTATTACCACGCTTGATGATTACATCATTTTCTTTAATTAGCAGCTTAACTGGAACTTTGTCATCTTCTAAGTAAGAAACCCTAGTCACGTCTCCATTTTCGATTAGTTCACCCTGGCCAGTTTTATGGAAAGTCTCACTTTCCTTTTCCTGAACAATTTTACTAGTAAAATCAATTTTTACTTTAGTCATATATTTGATTCTTTGCAATAAAAAAGCTAACCATCAAGATTAGCAATAATTCTTAATATCCTTCTTAATTTTAGCAGAAAACATTATAAAACAAATTATTTTTTTATACCAGTAATTACTCCAATTCCTTTTTCGGTGATATTACCAGCTTAATCCCACCTATTGTGATTAAGCTTGAGCAAAAGACAATAATAAATTTTCCACTGGCACAATCAAGAATTATACCTGAAACCATTGATGAAACTGGGCACCAATATTTCTGATTATGGTCAACACTCGCCCATAAATGAGCAAAATTTGATAAAATATAACTATATTGATAGTAACTCATAGCATGATTGCAACCAATTAAAAGATGAATTGTGATAATCCTAACTATCATTAGAACTTAAGAAGAACAACTACAATTTGACCCTTTTGAGGGTCCATTGTTTTTTACCAGCTTAAAATGTAGGAGACTTACTAAATATGTCAAATTCAAAAAAATATAGCTTAGACATTGACAACGAGAAGCAAACCATTCAAGGCATTTTTATACCCGACAAGACTATGTTCCAGCAAATTAGAGGAGTAGTTCAAGCTACACATTTAGATGGCTGGGAACCATCTTCTGATGATATTGAGAAATTGAAGGCTAATGCAATGAATCCTGACCCGAAAGAGCTAGCACGAATCAAAGCTATCTGGGAACAGAGGAGTAAGTAGAAACTCGTCAACTTAGATTGAAGTCTAAAAATAAATCTGACTTCAAAAACAAATAAAAACAAAAAGAGCTAGTCAAGCATGAAACTTGAGCTAGCTCTTTTTTACTTTAATTTATACTATATTACTTCTTAAATGATTAATTCTTAATCTGTAACAATAATAATGACAGGTTTAAATAATGCTAATGACATTTTTCTTCTCCTATATAAATCAATATTAACCAAACTTTTCATTAATTATAATAACCCCTATTGCACTGTTTACAAGGTGATTTTCATATTCGAAAAATATTACTTTATTAACCTATCAACAGTTACCTCATAGCCAGAATTGATTAGTACTTTCTTTATTTGATCGGCCTCCTCTTGATTATCATTAATTACGTCTTCGTAGTACTTTCCTAACATTTTAGTAAATGCCAATTCTATAGTATTAGGCAACTGCTTTAAAAAGTTTAATGGCTCTATACATAAACTACTTTTATTGTCTTGTATGCATAAGTCAATATAGTTAATCACCAATACGCTTAGTGCCACTAGAACCTTTTTCTCAATATTAGAAACATTTTGATAGCGCCTAATAATACTTTTCACTAAAAAAGTAGCTTCATCTATTGTATACAGTTCCATTATATTACTTAATAAAACAATCCTTAGGTATCCATTATCATCAATGTCTTTTTGAAATAGTACTTGCTTAATTTCTTTCTTTTCTGCACGTGTTAGTTTTTTAAGTGAGTCATCATTATGTGTATTTGAAATAACCTTTGCCTGTAAAATAAGTGATTCTGTTAAACTGGTTTGAGGCTCTATTTGCATTAATTGATCAGTAATATTTACTATTTCATCATCATTATCCTCATTTGCAGCCTTTACAAGTTGATTTCTCAAATAATTAATTTTATTGTCATTAGAATTGCCATTTTCTGTTTCAGAAAAAAACTCCTGAAAACTAACCCCATGTTTTTCAAGAATTTGGATCAACTCTTCTGCTCCGATATCATGAAAGCCACGTTCAACCTTTGAATAAAACGAAACAGAAATTACATCAGCAGCCATCTCCTTTTGGGTTAAACCTAAATCATGACGTAACTTTTTTAATTTGCTCCCAATACGATTCATAATTATCATCCCTTTTTATTCCATATAAAATATTATGGTCACTAATCAGAAAAACATTCAAAAATATTATTTGTTTTTAACAAATTGATCCTTTTGAATATTCAAAGTGCCCTATAAATTGCAAATTTGCTATAATCAAGTAAATAATCAATTTTTAATCTTACATTATAAACTAACTTCGAGGAATATTTATGCCAAAATTTCAAAGTAAAAAATTAACTAAAGAAGTTGTTTTACGTGATCCTGTTCATGACTACATTCACATTGAAGATCAAGTCATATTGGACATTTTAAAAACAGAAGAATTCCAAAGAATGCGCCGTATCAAACAACTTGGGCCTCTTTCATATGTTTTTCCTGGAGCAACTCATACCCGTTTCGAACATAATCTAGGTGTGTACGAGCTGACTAGAAAAATCTGTAATATTTTCGCAGAAAAGTACCCATCTCATAATTCGGGGGATGGCCTCTGGGACGACAATAACCGCTTATTAGTTGAATGTGCCGGTTTACTCCACGATATCGGACATGGACCGTACTCACATACTTTTGAGCATCTATTTGGTACAAACCACGAAAAGATTGGTCAAAAGATTATTACTGACCCTAATACAGAAATTAACCATGTTTTGCGCGGAGTTGCACCAAACTTTCCTGAATTAGTTGCTAGTGTTATTGATAAAACTTATCCTAATCCTCAAGTCGTTAAAATGATTTCCAGTCAGGCTGATGCTGACCGCATGGATTATCTTAAACGTGATGCATACTTCACTGGCGTTACATACGGCGAATTTGATTTGTCGCGAATTTTACAAGAAATAAGACCTTATCAAGGTGGCATTTGCTTCACAATGGCTGGAATGCATGCAGTTGAGGACTATATCGTTTCGCGCTATCAAATGTATCAGCAAGTGTACTTTCACCGTGTAGGCCGTTCAATGGAAGTTATTTTGCAGCATTTACTTGAACGAGCAAAAGTTGTTTATGAGCAAGGTACTCTGCAAGTTACACCAAGTTTAGCCAAGTTTTTAGCTGGCGACTGGACGCTCAGCGACTACCTTGAATTAGACGATGGAGTCATGGAAACAAACTTCTCCATGTGGACAAAGGCAAGCGACCCAATTTTAGCTGATTTAGCAAATTGCTATTTGTATCGAAAGCCATTAGCAAGTATTTGCATCGATGACGAAACTAAGAGCTTATTACCTAAATTAAAGGACCTAATTAAGCAAGCTGGGTTTGATCCGCTCTATTATACAGATACCAATTCTGCTTTTGATGAACCTTATGATGCGTATAAACCAAGCGGGAAAAACGCCAATAGTCAAATTGAAATCATGCAAGCTGACGGTCAGCTAATTGAACTGTCACAGTTAAGTCCGTTAGTTCGTGCACTTAACGGGACAATTCAAGGCGATGAACGGTTCTTCTTCCCTAAAATCATGATGTCCAATAGCGATGAACCACAAATTTTTGACCCGCTTTACCAACAATTCCAACGTTATGTCAAAAATGGTAAGCTGCGCTATTTGCGAAAACCAAAAAGTAATAAAAAATAAAAAGACCGAATTCTGATTGAATTCGATCTTTTTTTTGGGGAGCTATTTGTTAGGTTATACGTTTACTTAACTTTCTGTATTTTTAACTATATGAATTTCACGGTCGAATAACTGCTTCATTTGTTCATTAAAGTTATGAGCTATAAAGATTACCGTTGCAGAGGTTGCAGTTACCTCACGCAAAATTTCCATCGTAGCTTGTTGATCAATCGCACTAGTTCCCTCATCAATTAGAATCAATTCACTGTGATGAACTAATGCACGTACTAAAACAATTTTTTGCCTTTGTCCGCCAGAAATATTTAACTTATTCAAATCGATTTGCTGATCCAGTCCTTGGTCAAACTTAGCAATATCTCCATTAAGCTGAACTTTTTCTACAAGCGAAGGTAAAGCACTTTTTAGTTTATCAGCAAACATCGTCATATTGTCAGCGATACTTGCTGGAAAGAGAACAGGATCTTGAGGGATATAACCAATTTTCTCCATATCAGGATTAATTGGCACGCCGTTTTTATTCTTGAAAACAATTTTTCCCGTAGTCGGCTTAAGCTGTTCTAGAATAAGTTTAAATAAAGTTGATTTACCTGCACCTGAATCGCCAGTTAATAGTATTTTTTCACCTGCTTTAATATCAATATCAGGGAATTTTAGACTCTCACCATTTGGAAATTGTAGGCTAAGGTCACGAACACTCAGCTCCGCAGGTGCTGAGACTTGTTCTAGTTTAGGCTGTTCAACACTTTTAGTTTCCTCAGCAATTTTTTTATTTAAAGATTGGGCACCCTTCATCTGGCCGTATGAATTAACGATTTCTTCAACGCCCATTCTTAGATAATATTGACAGTTTCCAACACCGATAATAACACCAAAAGCAACTAGTTTTTGCTGAAATAAGTAGCCAGCTAATAAAAATAAGATTGTTGAAAAGCAAACTGAAATTAACCCATTAACAATAGACAGCAGTTGCATGACCCCATTTTGTTTAACATTTGCATCCTCCAAGTCTTTGGCTGCCTTATCTGTTATCGCAAATAATTTTTCACCGGCAAAATAGCGTTGTATTTCTTCTAAGCCACTAAGCCACTTGTCTAAGCAATCCAAATACTTTTGATTACTTTCAGAAATGTGAGTTATTGCCTGCTGTAAGGGTTTTTCAAGCAATTTAGGCACAGCTAACGAAATAATCACCATCAAAGTGACCGCTAAAAGTAAACTCCAGTGTAATGAAATTAATAACGCAACAACAGACACGATAATTGCTACACCACCGAGCAAATTGAAAAAGGGTTCTAAATAATTTTCTTGGCTTTGAACTAAGTCATTAGTTAATCCATTCTGGACCTGCGCTACAGGGTGCTCTTTTTGATCTTTATAAAAATGGTCAATTGTTTTTTGACGAATAGCAGCTTTATATTGTTCCTCTTGTTTAGATTGAAGGTAACGTAGCAGTCCTTGCAATAAATAATCGATCAGGATGAATACAAAACTAGCAAGAACCATAACCATGAAAGTTCTAAAATTACCTTGCTGAATTGCTGTAGTTTCAATGATTACAATTAATGAATTAACAATCATAAGTGCATGAAAGCTAATTAGCACTACCATTATCACTACAAAGCGTAATGGGTTTTGCTTAAAAAAACCTTTAATAGTCATTTCTACTTGACCTCCTTTTTCTTTGCTTTTAGGCAGATTTGATAATCAAATTTTTCCATTAAATCAGGACTAAAATTATGTGCAATTAGCAAGACCGTTTTATCTGTTTGCAGCAGTTCACTAATGATTTTATTAGTTGTCTTGCTATCAACTGCACTTGTTGCCTCATCCAATAAAAGAAATGGTTTGTCATGTATTTCAGCCCTTGCTAAAACAACTTTCTGTCTTTGCCCCCCAGATAAGTTTCCTTGATCTAAATCAACATTAGTGTCAATTTGTTGTGGAAAGCTTGCTATGTCTGAAGCTAGCTGTACGTTTTGAACTGCCCCACTTAATCTGGAACTTAGTTTTTGGTTAAACATCGTAATATTATTAGCAACCGTATCCGGGAAAAGCGTAGCGTCTTGAGCCACATAACCTAATTCAGCTTGCTTAGGTAGTAGTTTGTTACCAGCTTGATCAATAAAATAGATCTCTCCGTTTTGGGGCTCAATTTTACCCAATAGAACCTTGAAAAGTGTTGACTTTCCAGTGCCAGAATCACCTGTTAGTAGAACTTTATCGCCTTGATTAATAGAGAAATCGGGATAAGTGATACTTTCACCATTTTGATATTGAACCTCTAGGTTCCGACATTTCAAACCATACACTGCAGCCTTAGGCTTTCTTTCAGGTAGCGGCTGAATGAGTTTAGTAACATCAGCACGTAATTCCTTTGTTGAACGAATTTGGGTAATTGCACTAATGATTTCCCATAAGCCATTAAAAATAGTTGAGGCAAAACTGCTAGCAATGGCCCAGTCACCCAGAGATATTATATGTCTGAAAAATAGTAGACCAGCCCAGAGACCTGTTCCCACTTGACCGATTGAGTTGCCCACGCCATTAATTGCAATTGCAATAGACTTCATTTTATTACTATTTACATTGGCATCTGTAAGTTTCTGGTTATCTTGACCAAGCGCTTTGGCTAAACGGCCACCAGCACCATAACGTCGTAATTCTCCTAGACCAGAAAACCAGTTCTCAATTGTATTTAAAAATTGCGCATTCTTCTGAGCTGCTTTAGCAGTTGAACTGGACAATTTTTTGGTCATGATTTGAGGTAAGCAAAGAACAATAATCGTTACTACGGTCACAATCAAAATTAATGACCAATGCAATGTTAATAGTGTTCCTATTGCCATAATGATGCTTAATAAATTAATCCAGATTTTTATCCATGGTGTCGCATAATCGTCGGACAAAACTTTGAGATTATTTCCCAATTGATTCTGCATATCTGCAACCTTAGTTGGTTCGGCGGCATAATAGTGTTTCATTATTTTGGCGCGAATTTCGTGCAAATATTCTTGAATCTGCTTGTTAAACAAAAATGTTCCTAGTGGTAGTAGAAGAATAGTAAAAATTGAAATGATAAGTTCTAAAACTATCCAAAAAGCAAACCCGCTCCAGTTTCCATTACTAAGATCATTAGTTATGTATTTGAAAAAATATGTTGTTGCAGTACCACTTAATGCATAAGCCAAGAAAACTAATAAAATTAAAATTGTTCTTGGTATGCTAGTCTTTAATAATTGCTTTAGTGTCAATGGTCTCAAGCCTCCTTAATTCATATTTCTTATTAAAGTCTAATTTTATTTTAAATTCAATCTGATTCAATTAAGTGGTCATTTTTTCCAACTAAGTGACACATATTTTATTAGTAAGATAATTTAGTACATAGAAAAACCCTGAAATCAGTTTGGTTTCAGGGTTTTATTACGTGTCATTTTAAATTTTAATGCTTATCTTTTTCATATCTGGTATTAAACAAAGGACTAAGTGGTTCATTCTTTTGAATACACTTAATTGCATCCCCAATTAACGGTCCCACTGAAACAAGTGAAGTCTTATCCAACTTCTTCTCTGCAGGCTGGTTAATTGAATCTGTTAATACCAAGCTTTTAATCGGAGAATCATTTAAACGTTTAATGGCTGGACCAGATAAAACAGCATGTGTAGCACTGGCATAAACTTCAGTTGCACCTGCATCAATCAATGCTTGTGCAGCTAACGTGATAGTTCCAGCAGTATCGATCATATCATCAATAATGATTGCTCGCTTACCTTTAACATCACCAATGATGTTCATTACCTCGGCAACATTAGCACGTGGTCGACGCTTATCAACAATCGCAATTGAAGTGCCTAGGAATTCTGCAAGTTTTCTAGCACGAGTAACACCACCATGATCTGGTGAAACTACAACTGCATCCTTTTCCAGATTATTTCTTAAGAAGTAATCTGCAAGTAATGGTGCACCCATTAAATTATCTACAGGTATATCGAAGAAGCCTTGAATTTGAGGTGCATGTAAATCTAGTGATAATAGTCTAGTGGCACCTGCTTCTTGCAACATATCAGCAACTAATTTAGCTGTAATTGGTTCACGTGGACGAGTCTTGCGATCCTGACGAGCATAGCCATAATATGGAATTACAATATTTATCGTCTGTGCACTTGCGCGGCGAACAGCATCAATCATAATCAACAATTCCATCAAATTATCATTGACTGGTACACTCGTTGATTGAATTAAATATACGTCCTTACCACGAACAGATTCGTCTATATTAATTTGAATTTCCCCATCGCTAAAGCGTTGTACACTAGATTCACTAAGTGGAATCCCAACGCGGTCCGCAATTTTTTGTGCTAGCGGCAAATTCGAATTGAGGGCAAACAACATCATATTGTCTTTATAAGACATAATTTCCTCCGTATTAAAATGTTAACAACTTATTATTTTACCAAAAGTTGTCCGAAAAAGCTTTTTCCTATACTATTATTCAACTTTAGCGGACGACATTCAAGCCCCGAATGCTAGAATGTGCAGATAATGCGTAAGTTTTCCACTTATTTTAAAAGAAATTTTTATTCATGATCTAAGACACTACGAATATTACCATGATATTTCTTTAGTAATGCGGCAGCTTCATGTTCAGTCTTTCCTGTTTTAGCCATCACAATTGCTTGAGCCACATTTTTGTTGGCCTTTTCTAAAAACTGTAGTGCCTTTTTAGTGTCAATATCGGCAGTTGCACTAATGATGCGACATGCTCGATCAACCAACTTTTCATTAGTCGGCTGTACATCAATCATCATATTTGAATATACTTTTCCTTGCTTAATCATCACGCCTGTGGAACTCATATTCAAAATCATTTTTTGAGCTGTTCCGGCCTTCATCCTAGTTGAACCAGTGACTACTTCAGGACC
Source organism: Lactobacillus apis (assembly GCF_002837055.1). Lineage (GTDB taxonomy): Bacteria > Bacillota > Bacilli > Lactobacillales > Lactobacillaceae > Lactobacillus > Lactobacillus apis. The sequence continues at coordinate 18,940 of NZ_PDKP01000006.1, forward strand.
AACCACCACTTCAATAGCAATATCTGCATGCTGACCAATAACAGAATCTGCTACACAGGCAATTGCAATTGTTAAAGCACCTTGCTTTTTGGCATAGGCTAATCCGCCAATCACATATGGTGTTCGGCCACTTGCAGCTAAGCCAAGTACAACATCATTTTGAGTTAAAGCCAAATCACTTATATCCTTTTCACCCAGTTCTGCTGAATCTTCGGCGCCTTCTACAGCTGAAAACATTGCACTTTTTCCGCCAGCAATTAGTCCGACTGCTCTTTCAGGCTTAATACCATAAGTCGGCACTAGCTCTGCAGCATCTAATACGCCAAGCCGTCCACTAGTTCCAGCACCAAGATAGATTAAACGACCGCCATTAGAATAATTTTTAGCTGCTGCATCAATTGCATGGACAATTTGCTCATTTTCCTGTCCTACTGCCTGAGCAACTTTCTGATCTTCTTGGTTAATCGTATTAACCATTTCTAGTGTTGACATTCTATCAATTTCACTAGTTGCAGGATTACGCTCTTCAGTTTTTAACTCTTTAATTTCCATTTTTATCCTCTACTTTGTTGTAACAGTTGTAACAATTTGGTCAGCCTTCACCTGTTTAGTAGAAATAGGACTAATTTGAGCTACATCGTCCATATTATTAACAATGGTCATCACATCTGTAGGCTTATTGGCCGCTTTAACTGCTGCAACATCCATTTTGGCAATTAAGTCTCCTTGTTTTACATGCTGACCACTTTTTACATTAATTTCAAATGGCTCACCTTTAAGTTCAACCGTATCTATTCCAAAATGCAGAACTATTTCGAGTGGTCCTTCTGCTGACTCCATCGTAATCGCATGTTTGGTATCCATTATTGTTAAAATTCGCCCATCAACTGGTGCAACAATCTCATCACTATCTGGAATAACAGCAAAACCATCACCCAACATTTTTTGCGAAAACACATCATCAGGTACGGCAGTTAATGCTTCAAGTTGACCACTAACTGGACTAGCTAAAGATACTGAAACACTATTTTTCACTTCATTTGTTTCCTCAACTTGGTTTACTAAAGTGCCATCTTCATTTTTTGCTAGCATTGCATCTTGAGGAACTCCCCATAAATAAGTTAAAACAAATCCACCAAGGTAAGCTGCTAATAAGCCAATGCAGTAATATAGAGCCTTGTTATTCGCAATTAATGGTATCAGCGCAACTCCTGAGGTACCAATTGCCGTTGATCCTACATTGCCAAAAGCACCTAAGACTGCACCACCAATACCACCGCCAAGACAGGCAGTAATGAATGGGCGTCCAAGCGGGAGCGAAACCCCATAAATCAAGGGCTCACCAACACCTAAAATTCCAACTGGCAATGCCCCTTTTATTAACTTAGTTAACGCTTTATTTTTGCGGCATTTAATCCATAAAGCTATTGCCGCACCCACTTGGCCTGCACCAGCCATAGCTAAAATCGGTAGAAGTGGAGTATAGCCTATTTTTTGAATCATTTGAATATGAATCGGCGTCAAAATTTGGTGGATTCCAAAAAGAACCATTGGTAAAAATACTGCACCTAAAATAAAACCGGCAATTGGACCACCAACTTTAAGTACCCAATTAATACTGTTAACTAGTGAATTTGAGATCCAACCCGCAAAAGGCATGACAATAAAGATAGTAGCTAAACCCATTATTAAGAGCGTTAAAAATGGTGTGAAAATAATATCCACAGAATCGGCTATATGCTTGTGGAAAAACTTTTCTACGTAAGAAAGTAGCCATACAGATATTAAAACTCCAATGATACCACCCTGTCCTGCAGCAAGTGGTTTGCCGTCAAACACGTTCGGAATAGTAACTGGCGGTAATACATTTGGCAACATAATAATTCCACCAATAATGCCTCCTAAACCTGGTGTAGCACCAAATTCTTTGGCGGCATTAATACCAACATAAATGTTTAGATAGGTAAATAAGCCAGAAGAAATTACACCTAAAACAGTTATGCTCAGATTCCAGCTTGGTGGCAATATTTTAACTGTCATCAAGTTTCTCAGCATCCCAACCACACCAGAAATCAGTCCCGCACCAACAAAGGCAGGAATAAGTGGAATGAAGATAGCAGAAATATGTTGTAAAATTGCTCTCCACCAGGTTTGCTTTAAACCAGCTTTTTGCGCATCATGAACCGTTTTTGCTTTTTGTATTACCTCTGATTTATCTTGTTGATATGTCTCGGTACTTGACGAACTTGGTGCGGTAGCTGGGAAAGGATCATTCTCTTTTACACCGGCAGCATCAACCATGCTTTGAGCGACTTTAGTATTCACCCCTGGGCCTAAAACAATTTCTAAAGTTTCACCGTCAACAACTCCAATGACACCGTCTATTTTCTTAAGTCCGGCTAAGTCAACCTTATTTCTGTCTCTTATTGAAATTCGTACCCTTGTCATGCAATGATACAACGATTTAACATTTTCGATTCCACCGATCTGGTCATAAATTTTTTGTCCCAAATCTGTATACTTGTCTATACTCATTTAAGCCTCCCTGCTTAAAAAATAACTTGCTAGTTACCAAAATATTACTGCTTTTAGAACACAAAAACCACGGAGATACTTTTTCAGTATATCCGTGGCTTACAAAAATTATTGAACTAATAAAAATTCATCCGTCGTTAACCGATGAGCACCTAATTTAGTTAATAAGTGATTATAATGATTCGTTACTGGTTTAATAGAAGAATCATATCCGTCCGAAATTAATGTAACTGAGTAGTCGCGACTCAATGCACTCTTTACTGTTGCCTGAACACAGGTATGATTCATTAACCCCACCACAACAACATTTTTAGGATTAAGATCATGTACCTTCTGAGCAAAGTTTGTTTGTGTAAATGGACTTGGTTCGTTCTTAGTGAAAACTGGTGCCGAGCTCTCGACCTTCAGCTTAGAAGAAAAGTCACCAAGGTTTTCCTGCTTAACGTATATAACTGGATCGTTATTTTCTTCAAACTTTTTAATGACACGGTTAATCCGTTCAAGCAACTTTGTCTTCTTGCTCGAAAAGTGCATCGCTTGTTCCTGAACATCAACTACTAACAATAAATTATCGGCTGACATAATTATCCTCTCAACTAAAAATATTCCTTTGAAACCGTTTTTATTATAACGCTATATTGTTGATATTCAACCTAAACTTTATTACTCGCTGTAAGATAAATTACTCATCCGATGTAAAGAGTAGCTTTTTACCCGCTTCTATTTGATTTAATAATGGCAAATCTTCCTGTATCACCTGCGCTAAAACGTTAACCCGTTTATCAGCTGGCAAATCACATTTTGTGATTTGTAACTCACCTTGATAACGCATATATAAGCTATTATCACATGTAATCGTTCCTTTAGGACGTGCCAGAGCTTCGCTATTAGGAGTTGTTCCAAAGAGCTGCCGTTCACGTCCTTCAGCTAAACGAATAACTTTTTCTGCACAATCCCTTCGATTGTGCCATTCGTGACTAAATAGCTCTGGTACATCTTTGTTTATTCGCAGCGTAATTGCATTCTCTTTAATGTAGTTTTTAAAGCTTCTCAGTGATGCCTGAGATAAGTCAGCATCACCGATAAAAACGTGATCACAGCCGAGCTCTTTCAATTCAAGCATCGCTGCCAATGGATTTTCTTTTCGTTGCTGTTCTACTGTCGGCAAGCCCTCATTAATTGGCCCTCTCTTTTTTGCATCTCCCGCAACAAAAGCCATCGTCTGCAAGTTCATTTCATGCAGCCAAGCATTTTTGGCAGCTAACCAATTTGTGGATAAACCAGTCTCTGGTCGTGGATAATAATTATGCCACGCTTGTAAATGTGTAAAGTCGGCACAATAACTTCGCAATGCAGTAGCATCCTCTTTTTCAATCGTGCTTGCATTTAGTGCTATCGGCATCTCTTTTGATAACTTTGCAATTGTGCTGTAATCAACTCCTGAATCTATCCTTAATCCTGTTAAATGCAACTTTTTAACCTGATCAATATCGGTAATTGCTACACCTAATTTCTCCAAGCCAGCCTTAGAAACATCCGCAATTAAATCTATATCCAGATTACTACACCACTTAGTTAATTCCCCCAAGCGCTTTAAAACTAGTTTATCATCATCTTCAGGAATATTTAGAGAAGTAAAAATTGTCGTTAAACCAGCATTACGCATTGCCAATAAGTAGTTATAATCAGCGGCTGTTAGGTCATGATCCAGATAAATTGAAAATCCAAGCATTTTTTCTCTTTCCTTCATAAAAAACTGTTATTTTTATTATACTTTTTTGAAAGCGATATCAAAATAAAAAAGCTACAGGTTAAACCTATAGCCTTTTCTTTTGCAGAAAACTAGTTTTAGTTATTTTCTTCAAGTACAAATGTACTCCATGGTTCCACTAGATCAAGTAAATCAAGATCATCCTCTCTCAAGTGGCCAACCAGATTACGCCTACCGTCATTTTCAAATGGAGTTAAGACAATTTGTAGCTCGCCCTTATAGCGAGGATACTTGTCATTTACAACTACAACATCACCAAAATCAAAGGTAGACTTCTCATTATTATGAGCAGTAATGTCCTCATCGGAATAAACCACACGTGGCATTGTGTCACGTAATAAGTATTCAGAAGCGTCACCACGGTATAGATGTTTATCTTTTAAACAAATTGTTTGTTCAATTGGTAGAACACCTTCTTCAAAATCAATTCCTAAAACTGGAAATGGACTATTGAAGGCTTCAGCAGCTGCAGCAAGTTCTTCCTCACTAGCAAACGCATTACCAATGATAATGTCATCAATCATTTTGCTTAAGCGTAAGTGTGTCACTTGGCTAGCAATGTTTCTTTGACGATCACTTTCCATTGTTGGTAAGCCTTCATGAACAGGCCATGGACCAAATTGAGCATTCTTTGAAGAAATAAATGCAGCGGTGTGTAAACCATATTCACGATATTTAAGTGAATACTCCATAAAAATGTCTTCACTCAAACCAGTATATTCCTGTGGATAGAAATTATGGCAACCAATTAAGTTATCAGGCTCTGGATCATAAGACATAATGCTATCAAGGTAATTCGTACCACGACTCATATTAAGCTCAATCTTTAATCCGTATGGATTATGAGTCATTGCTGCTTCTTCCATCCCGCTGAAGCCTTCGTCTAAGCGCAGGCCCCAAACGCCTAAGTCATGGAAAAAGACTAAATTATTGTAGTCAATGTTTAATTCCTTGAATAAGCCCGGATTAATATCAACAACAGTCGTAAAGCCTAGCTTATTTGCATAAGCAACATCTTTTTTCAACTTAGCTAATAAATCTTCGCCATCATCGCTTTTTAATTGTAATAGCGATGTAAAAATACGCTTATAACCATATTTATGAGCCAAATCCATGTACTTTTGATCTTGTTCAAAAGTACTTTGCTCTGGATAAAGTGATATACCTAATTGCTTCATAATTTTTATTACTCCTTAAACTAGGACTATTCTGCTTCAGGTTTCATATTGTTAGCAGCGATAACGAATGGTACATAGATAAAGAAACCTATAACCATGTTAACAGCCTGTAACACAATTGAACGCCAATCCATTGTTCCTAAAAATGCGTTGAGGAATGGTGGCATTGCCCAAGTTATTTGTGCTCTAACTGGGTTAACCAAGCCAAACTTCAAAGCAGCATATGAAATTGAAACCATAACTAATGGTGCAAGAACAAATGGAATGAAGTAGATTGGATTCAAAACAACAGGCATACCAAACATTACAGGTTCGTTAATGTTGAAGATACCAGGAACTAATGAAACTTTTGCGACAGCACGTTGATCTTCACGTTTTGAGAAAATCAAGATTGCTAATAGCAATAGTAAGGTGGAACCTGCACCACCAATCCAAACATAAAGATCAAAGTCTGTTCTTGTCCACATGTAAGGTAATGTTTTACCGTTGTGGTAGGCATTAACGTTAGCAATCAACGCAGTAGTCCAAATACTTTCGGTAACTGGTGCAAGAACGTTGGTACCGTGAATACCGAAGAACCAGAATAATTGAACCAAGAAGGTAATCAATAATACTGACCAGTAACCTTGACTGACTTTCATCAAAGGCTCTTGAATTGTCTTTGAGATAAAGTCAATAACAGTTGTGTTGTTGAGTTGGAATAGATAGTTAATAATACCGACAACATACAAACCTGCAACAGCAGGAATAATTCCAGTAAATGCGTTAGAAACTGCTGGTGGAACACTAGCAGGCATCTTGATTGTAATATGTTTCTTCATCAACATGATGTATACGGCAATAGCAATACCGCCCATGATCATTACTGTGAAGAAACCGTAAGCACCAAAGTACTTGTTAAAGTTGAAGTAACCCCATGCACTAACGTTTTTACCAGCTACAGCTGCACCAGCGTCAGTGATAGCTTTAACATCTCCCTTTGTTAAAGCAGCTTTTAAATCAAGTGAGAAGCTCTGTGGCAGTCCCATGATAAAAGTACCTAAGGTAACTAAACCACCAGCAATTGGTTCAACTTTGTATTGAACACACATTTGGTAACCAAATGTAAATGCAAATAGCAAACCTAGAACAGCGGTTGTCCCTGTCCAGACCAATGCATTAATGGCAATTAGCCATTGCATTGAATTCACAAAGCCGGTCCAGCCGAATTGATTTGGTAGATCTCTTACTAACGCATTAATAACATTAGCTACAGAACCTGCCATAATCAATGGCATGATAGAAATGAAAGCATCACGCAAGGCTACAAGCCAGCGAACCGAACCTATCTTTGCTGCAACGGGAACGACATGCTTATTTAACCAGTTAATTAAAGCATTCATTTTAATTTCCTCCTACTATTTTTAACTACACTTGTATTATATCATAGTAGATGAAATCGCTTTAGAAAAAGTGAAAAAAACGCATTAAATAATAGTATTTAATAGGGTTTTTGTATAGTTTTAGATGTATAAAACCATAAATATAAGCTTTTAAAATAGAATACTTCCGATAATACAAAAATTAAATAACGATTTCTTCTAATTTTATAAGGTAATTAACATTATTAAAGTCAATTACACTAAAGGAGATTTTTACATTGTAAAATAAAAATGCCACCAAATATTTGGTGGCATTTTTTATAAACGCATTAACTATTTGTTTGTAGTTGCGTAATCAGTAATGTTCAAAGTTTGTTGGAAACCATTTGCACTAGTGATTGTTAAAACAGTGTTATTATTGCTAAATTGAATTGCTGATTTGTCCACGCCGTTTACTGTAGCAGCAAGTTGAACAATTTGATCAGCTTCACTAATACCTAAGTTCTTTAAGTCGTTAACTACAACTTTTTTGCCGTTAAGAGCATTTTTAGCAGAAGTTATTTTGCTTAAAGTATCATTTACCTGTGCAACAGTTGAAATTACAGTATTAACTTGCGTACCAGTTGCAATAGCTGCATCGTAGGCATCACGTAATGACTTAGCTGATAATTTATATGCATCGCTAGCCTTAACAGCTGCTGCTTGACCTAAAGCATCTTGTAGTGGCTTCTTGTCTGTATCAGTGGCATTGACCATCTGATTCTTAGCAGTTTCTGGTGTATTAACTGGAGTAAGTTTATGCCCACTTACAGTGTTAACATCACTCTCTTTAATAAAACCATTCTTATCACTTTGTAATTTATAGAACAAAACAGCCTTGCTTTCAGATTGAACCCAAATATAACGCAGTTCATTTACACGAGCAACATGTCCTTTAGCAAAGGTCTTTGTTGGCTGAGCAACACCCTTTTCATCATAAACATTAGTGTCACGCGCAATAGTAGCAAAAGTTTCATTCTGATTGTCTACTGGCTTTTCATTTGCGGGTTTTAATTGCTTACCGGTGATTACACCAACATTGCTCTTCTTAACCCATTGATTTTCACCAGGATATTTACTATCACTAATACGATAGTATAATTTGCCATCAATGTACTGTAGCTTATCAACTTGAACTTGTTGACCCTTCTTAAGTAAAGTCTTGCTTGAATTACCTTGGTCATCATAGATATATGCATTATGGTTCAAAGTAATTACCGTTGGGTCATTTTGGTTATCACTTGGCGTATTGTCCTCATTGACTGGTTTTAAACTTGCACCAGATAATTTACCAACATTAGCTGCCTTGACAAATTGATTAGATTGGCCACTGATGCGGTAGTAGAGCTTATTACCAATGTAAATTGCTTGATCAAAGGTAACTATTTGACCCTTCTTGATCTTCTTCTTGTCAGTTTTGCCCTTAGCATCGTAAATGTAAGCATTGTGCTTAATCTTAGCACTTGCAGTAGAAGTGGCTGCGTTAGCTTTGGTAACCTTCTTACCGTCAACATAGCCAACATTAGCTGCTTTGACAAAAGCACCACCACCAATATCGTAAAATTCAATATCATCGATTAGCACTTTGTCTTTATATTTAAGAGTAATGCCTTTACCTATGGTGGTGTTCTTTGAACTTCCCATATAAGTCTTTAGACGCTTACCGTCTTTATCATATACATAAGAATTGTGGCTCAATTTAATTGTGCCCTTCTTTGAAGTATTTTTCTTAGTAGAAGAAATCTTTTTTGCTGTAGATTTATGAGCTGCTTGCACCACTGCAGTTTGACTCGCACTCAATACTGGACTAACACCAATAAGTGCAGCTGTTGATACCATCATTAATTTATGACTTAGTTTCATTTGTTTATTACACCTCATTAAAAAACTATTTTAATATACTTATTGTATACCAAAAATGCAATTAAACCAATCAAGATGGTAACATCTTACCTTTTCTTAATACTATTTAATTACATTTGTGTTGTCTTCTAATTTAATCCTGAAAAACAGGTTTATTCCCAATTTTCATCTTTTGATAATGGTAACTTGTGCCAATAGTCGGGCTTATTCACCTGACGTCCACGTGCAATCGCCATATCATACTTGTTTACATCCTTGGTAATAGTTGAATCAGCAGCAACAAAGGCGTGATCTGAAATATTTACCGGTGCGATTAAAGTTGCTCCTGAGCCAATGAAGGCACGATCGCCAACATTAATATGATCCTTTTTAATACCATCATAATTGGCAAAGATGGCGCCACAGCCGACATTAATGTCTTTACCTAAAGTTGCATCCCCAACGTAAGTCAAGTGACCAACCTTAGAATTTTCGCCAATTTCAGCATTCTTAACTTCAACAAAGTTACCAATATGTGCGCCCTTCTTAATGATTGAATTAGGCCGCAGATGCGAATTTGGTCCAATATCAGTGTTTTCAAACATTTGTGAGTTCTCAATTGTTGATGAAGTAACTGTTACATGGTCGCCAATAGTTGAATCAACAATCCGTGAGCCAGAAGTAATCAAGCAATCACTGCCAATTTCTGTCTTGCCCTTAATGACAACATTGCCTTCAATAACTGTATCCGAACCAATTTTCACGTCTGAATCAATATAAGCTGTATCAGGATCAATAAAGGTAACGCCATTGCACATGTGCTTTTCATTAATCCGCTTTTGCATGATTTTACTTGCTTGCGCGAGCGCAACACGGTCGTTAACACCGATACTCTCACTAAAATCACGCATGCGATATGCGCCAATTCGTTGACCTTCATTGCGCAAAATTTCCAGAACATCAGTCAGATAATATTCACCTTGTGCATTTTGATTATTAACATGTTTCAGTGCTTCAAACAGCAATTTATTATCGAAACAAAAAACACCTGTGTTAATTTCTTTGGTCTTCAATTCCTCAGGACTGCCATCTTTTTGTTCAACAATTCTTAAGACGTTATCTTGATCGTCACGGATAATTCTACCGTAGCCGTATGGGTTAGGTGCTTGCGCAGTTAAAACAGTGGCTGCATTACCTTTAGTTTGATGGTAATCAAACAATTTTTTAAAGGTTTCACTAGTAAACAATGGCGTATCACCAGTAATAACTAAAGTGGCACCATCTTTTCCTGCTAACTCTTTTTCTGCAGTTAAAACGGCGTCACCCGTTCCCAACTGCTTTTTCTGCAGTGCAAATTCTGATTTTCCACCTAGTACCTTTTTAACATCTTCTGCACCTGTGCCAACAACAGTTACAATCTTATCAGGTTCGATTCCTTGTGCAGCCTCAACAACGTGTTCAACCATTGTTTTTCCACACACTTGATGTAAAACCTTGTATAGCTGAGATTTCATTCTTGTACCCTTGCCAGCAGCAAGAACAATAACAAATTTTTTCAATGTTTTTTAGCCTCTTCTAATTTTGGATTTTGCCCTACTTTTATTTCAAACTAAAAGCGATCATAATCGGTATGTGCGATTATGGTTCCTGGCTCAGCAATAATGACTTTCTTTTTACCGTCTACACGCTTAATTTTAACTAATGAAAGGTGACCTTCAATTAGCTTTTCATCTTCAAAATCAGCTTCACATAAAACACAGATACCAGCAATATTGCTATCGAATTCTCTAACTAGTTGCTGCATACCGGTTAAAGTACCACCGGCCATCATAAAGTCGTCTACTAGCAAAACATTAGAGTGTTCATTTAAAACCCTTGTAGGTAATTCCATCTTGGACACACGATCAAGCGAAGAAGAAATGTAGTTAACAGAAACCGTTGCGCCTTCGGTCACCTTTGAGCGTTTGCGTGCAATAATAAATGGTACGTTTAAATGGCGCGCAACAGCTTGAGCTAGTGAAATACCCTTGGTTTCAATTGTCATTACCACATCAATTTTGGAATATGCATAACGTGTAGCAATCAGCTTACCAATTTTTTCAAGGTCTTGCGGATTTCCTAAAATATCAGAAAGATAAACAAAGCCGCCCGCTAATATCCGATCCGGGTCCTCAATTCTTGCAGCTAAATCAGTTAAATAATTTTGCGCATGTTTTTTACCCCAAAAAGGAACGTAACGGACACCTCCTGAAGCACCCGCAACAGTTTCTAAGATACCATCCTGATTATTAGCTAAAGTATGTTTTAAAATTGCCAAATCTTCTGAAATAGATGACTTAGCAGCTCCATAACGTTTAGCAAAAAATGGTAATGGTATCAAGTCATGTGGGCGTTCCATTAAATATTTAGTCATATCAACTAATCTCTCTGAACGTTTCATAAAATCCCCTCTCTAATGTTTGTCTTTTGCCTGCTTCTACTATACACTGAACGACAAAAAAAGACACTAACATTTTACAAAATGTTAATGCCAAAAAGTATGATCTTTTTATTTTTAATCTAGCTTATTCAGCTGCATCATCAAATTTTAATGTGATATTTTTGGTTAACAAATCCGTGTAGCTATATGAAACATGTTCAAAGTTATTTTGGTCCTGATCCAAATCAACAACGAAAACAGCTGGGAATGTTTCCTTCAAGACCCCGCGTCTTTTGGTAACTTTCTTACGTCCTGCTCTTGCAACCACAGTCAAAGAATCACCCAAATGTGAATCTAATTTCTGCTTAATAGTAGTAATAGATGTTGGCACTGTTAACAACTCCTTTGGAGCTCTATTTTACTACAATATTATCATTTTTTCAATTCTTTTTAAGTGGTAGCCCAGAAGCTTTTCATGATTTTTGCGGTGAAATCGCGGCTGCAATCTGGATGAACTGCTTGATTGTGAGCTGTTCCGGTCTAATACGTGGATCCACTCCTAAAGAATCTATCAACTGTTTTCGTTGATCAGGATCTGGTACTAAATTCTTTAAATTATTATTTAAAGTTTTACGCCTTTGACTGAAACACATTTTCACTACCCAATTAAAGTGTTTCGGATCACCAACATCCATCTGTTCTGTCAAAGGAGTCAAAACAACTACACTTGAGTCAACCTTAGGGCGCGGAATAAATGAACTGCTTTTTACGTTTAGCGCAAGTTTGACTGTCATTTGCGTTTGAACCGCAATTGTCAAAGGACCATAAGCTTTACTATTTGGCTGAGCGTCTAACCGCTCAGCCACTTCTTCCTGCATCATTAGAGTTAAACTAGTGAAATTTAAGTTTGCTTGATTCAAAAAGAAAATAATTGGAGTTGTAATATAGTATGGTAAATTGGCTACAACCTTAATTGGTTTATTTACATCAAGAAAATCTTCAAAATCTGCCGGAAAGTCTGCCTTTAAAATGTCCTTCATCATTAATTTAAAGCGGTCATCAAGTGGGACGCCATCTATTTTAGCAGGGAGTTCATTAGATAAAATTTCTGGTAAACTCTCATCAACTTCGTAGGCAAAGACCTTTGCACCTGCAAGCAAGAGCTGCTCCGTTAACGAACCAATCCCTGGTCCAATTTCAATTACTTGATCACCAGGTTGAATTTCAGCTGCCTGAACAATTCCCTTAATTGCATCTAAATCAACTAAAAAGTTTTGTCCTAGGTTCTTCTTCGCCTTAACAAAGTAGCGATTAATAATTGCTTGAGTCCGAACCGCGGAACCAATTGGAATCTCGTTATTCATTTTTTGCCTCCTTAACGGCCTGCTCAAGTTGCTTAAGCGTAATACCAAATGTGCATAACCGGTTGTAAAACTGTTTTGCGTTGCCATAACCGATACGCAAGCTAATTCCCACTTGCTCACGTAATTTACGCGAATTGGGTCCACTTGATAAACCCAGTTTTTGATAAGCTTGCTTGCTAATATCACTAGAAGGTGCTTGCTGTTCGTGTAAGTCGCTCAGAGCCTTAACAAGTGCCTGCTTTGATGCGTGCTCAACTCCCAGTGAATTGCCTTTCCCTTTTTTATGAGGATCGCCCTCTTTGCGTGTGATAAAAGCCTGTTTGGCATTAGGGACAGCCTCAGTAACTAATCTGCGGATTCTCTCACCATTAAGATCTGGATCAGTTAAGACAATTATTTCACGTTTTTTCGCCAATTCTTTTAATTCAGTCAAGACCACCGGTGGCACATCAGAGCCATTAGTTTCAATTGTCTCGATGCCAGGAAAAAACTGTTTTAGGCGAATTGTATCATCCTTACCTTCTACCACTACAACGGCATTAAATTGTTTTTTAGTTAAGACCATATACCCTCATCGTATTTTCATAAGTTGCCTTGGCAACTTCTTCTAACGGAATGTCTTTCAATTCAGCAATTGCCCTTGCAACGTAATAAACATTGCCAGGTTCATTTTGCTTACCGCGATATGGTTTAGGTGTTAAAAATGGTGCGTCCGTTTCAACTAGTAGCCGATCCATTGGCGTCTTCTTAGCGGCCTCATGAACCTCGGTTGCTTTGGTGAAAGACACAACACCAGAATATGAAAAGCAGACGTTTAAGTCTAAAAACTTTTCAAGCCAGGAAGCATCACCGTTAAAACTATGCAGAACTGCCCCGTATTCCAGATTACTATTCTTCAAGATATCGTAACAATCGGCAAAGGCATCCCTTGTGTGAATGTCTACGGGCATTTTCAATTCATGCGCAACATCAATCTGGCGTGCAAATACTTCGCGCTGCTGTTCACGCGGAGATTCATCCCAGTAATAATCAAGGCCGATTTCTCCAACTGCAACAACACCAGGTATTTGAAGCTGCTCAATTAACTCATCTTCAGCCTTTTGGTCGTAATCTTTAGCAACATCAGGACAGTACCCAACCATTGCATAAACCTGCTCAAAACGCTGACTAAGCTCAATTGCACCCCGATTAAACTCTGGATCTTGACCAACACAAATCATTTTATTAACACCTAATTGGCGTGCGCGATCAAGATAAAATTCTTCTTTACCTTGGAAAGGCCCATCTTGCAAGTGCGTATGATTATCAATTAATTCCATTAACCTAATTCGGCCCCAATTTCATGTTCGTCGCCAACAATTGCTAACTTAACTGTGCCACCTTTTTCGCTTGATAAAAGCATTCCTTGACTTAATTGACCAAGCATTTTACGTGGTTTCAAGTTAGTAACTGCCAAGACTTTTTTATCCAATAACTCGCTAGCATTTGGATAATACTTCCGAATACCACTCAGGATTTGACGTTCATCACCATTACCAAAATCAAGTTGGAATTTTAATAGTTTACTTGATCCTTGGACAGGCTCAACTGAAAGAATCTTTCCAACTCTAATTTTGACTTTGTCAAAATCATCAATTGAAATTTCTTTTTCTTTGCCTTGTTCACTGCGGCTTTCTTTTTTTGGCTTTGCCTTAGCCATTTCATCCTTAATGTACTTAATTTCGTCTTCTGGTTTCAAACGTGGATAAATTGGCTTAGGATCACTGATAACTTTGACATTCCACGCAAAATTGCCAAATCCAAGTTGCTTTTGCTCAGAATTATCCCAATCAAGTCCCAGCTGTCTAAACATTTCAACTGGTGTTCTAGTCATAATTGGTGCAATTAATAAGGCAATAATTCTTAAACTTTCAGCTAAGTTAGACATTACACGCGACAAGTTCTCTTTTTTGCCTTCCTTATTTAGTTCCCAAGGAGTGGTTTCATCAATGTATTTATTTGCGCGACTAACTAGTTTCCAAATGTCTTCAATTGCTTGGGTAAAGTAAAGTTTATCCATATCTTTTTGATAATTAGCAATTGCTTCAGCGGCAACGCTAGCAAGATCTTGGCCGAACTCATCTTGATCTTTAGCAACTGAAGCCACTTCACCAGTTTGATATTGGTTAATCATTGAAACTGTCCGGTTAAGCAAGTTGCCTAAATCATTTGCTAAATCATAGTTAACGCGTTCAACAAAGTCTTCCGGTGTAAAGACTCCATCAGAACCAAATGGTAATGCACGCATTAAGTAGTAGCGTAAAGCATCTACGCCATAGCGATTTATGATAGATTCAGGATAAACTGCATTACCCTTAGACTTGGACATCTTACCGTCCTTCATTAATACCCAGCCGTGACCAATAACGTGCTTAGGTAAAGGCAAGTCTAGTGCCATCAACATAATTGGCCAGTAAATTGTGTGGAAACGAACAATTTCCTTACCTACTAGGTGAACATCTGCAGGCCAGTATTTCTTAAAGAGTGAGTCGTCATCTGAACCATAACCTAGTGCAGTAATATAGTTAGACAAAGCATCAATCCATACGTAAACAACGTGCTTAGGATCACTTGGGACAGGAATTCCCCAGGAAACAGTAGTACGAGTAACTGATAAATCTTCAAGACCAGGTTTAATGAAGTTATTAACCATTTCTTTTTCACGAGAATGAGGCAAAATAAATTCAGGATGATCTTGGTAGTATTGGTAAAGTCGATCAGCATACTTACTCATCTTAAAGAAGTAGGATGGTTCCTTAACTAGTTGAACCTCATGACCTGATGGAGCCTTACCACCAATCACATTGCCTTCATCGTCCTTATAAACTTCTGCAAGTTGAGATTCAGTGAAATATTCTTCGTCTTCAACTGAGTACCAGCCAGTGTATTCACCAAGATAGATATCGCCTTGTTTTAATAGTTGTTCAAAAATTTTCTGGACACCCTTAACGTGCTCTTCATCAGTAGTTCTAATGAATTTATCGTATGAAATATCTAGGCTCTTCCATAACTTTTTGTATGTTACAACCATGTTGTCAACAAACTCTTGTGGCTTAATTCCTTGCTTTTCTGCTTTTTGTTCAATCTTTAAGCCGTGTTCGTCAGTACCAGTTAAAAAGAAAGTGTCATAGCCTTGGCTACGCTTGTAACGCGCCATTACATCGGCAGCAATTGTTGTGTATGCATTACCAATGGTTAAACGGCCGGACGGATAGTAAATTGGGGTTGTAATATAAAAAGTTTTTTTATCAGCCATATTCTGTTCTCCTTAAGATTCGTTTAATTTCATTATATTATACTACATCAATAAAAAAGAGAATTCCTCACGGAGTTCCCTTTTTTAAGATATATTATAAAGATTTGCCTATTTAAATTAAGAATTTTTCATCTTTCATGTAGAAGTGTTTTACAATCATCGTCAACAAGATATAGAGAACTAAAATCACTAAAACAATCCAGATAAAGGAAATTGGCATTGGTCCAAAACCTAATTTTTGTGCAAGGAAGGAAAATGGAATCAATGTTCCAATTACCCCTGCACCAAAAGTAGACAAAGTAACGCTTGGCGATGCGTGCTGGCCAATAAATGGTAAGCGTGGATCACGTAAAGCATGAATAACCATTTCTTGTGTCCAAAGTGATTCAATGAACCAGCCAGTGTGGAACAATGCGATAAACGCTGCCTGCTTAGCTGGCCCAATTGCAGTAAAGCTGCCACCAACTAAATGTGGACAAATGACGAAGTACAGCAGTGCAAACGTCAAAATATCAAAAACGGATGAAGTTGGTCCGAAGTAGAACATGAATTTTGGCAGCTTTTTCGTTGACCAAGTACGCGGCTCACGCAAGAATTCATCAGACATATCATCAAATGGCAGCGATAGACAGCTAGTTCCATACAGTAAATCTAGTGCTAACAGTTGTAATGGCAGCATTGGTAAGAATGGCAAAAATGAAGAAGCGACCATAATCGACAGGATATTACCGAAGTTGGATGATAAGGTAATCTTAATATACTTCATCGTGTTACCAAAGACTTTACGCCCAATTCTAACGCCTGTTTCTAGTACGTTCAGATCTTTGTGTAATAAGATAATGTCAGCTGATTCCTTAGCAATATCAACTGCTGTATCAACTGAGATTGAAACGTCTGCGGCTTTCATTGCAGGGGCATCGTTGATTCCATCCCCCATGTAGCCAACCGTGTGACCGTTGTCTTTCAATAAGTTTATAATGTTGGTTTTGTCTTCTGGAGATAACTTAACAAAAATATTGCACTCTTCCACCATTTTTGCCAATTCTTCAGGGCTCTTACCTTCTAAGTCTGCACCAGAATAGACAGTGTCAACATTCAAGCCAACTTGTAAACCAACTGTTCTGGTAACAGCTTCATTATCGCCCGTTAGAATTTTAACGGTAATTCCATCATCCTTGAGTCGTGCAAGGGCAGCCTTAGCACTTTCCTTTGGTGGATCAAGAAAGGCAAGGAAGCCGCATAGAATCAAATCACTCTCATCTTTAACAGAGAATTCACCAACGGGTGCTGGATTGCGCTTGTATGCCATCATGATAACCCGCAAGCCATCATCGTTCATATCATTGACTTTGTCCATTACCTTTTTCTTGCGTTCATCAGTAAGTGGCAAAATCTGTCCGTCAACCTCGATCTTAGTGGAAACAGCCATCATTTCCTCGGACGCACCCTTAGTTACCAAAAGGTGTTCACCGTGCTCACGGTCAGAATTTTCCACAACCACGCTCATTCTTCTTCTAGAAAAGTCAAACGGAATTTCGTCAATTTTGTTGTAGTCACGTTGAATTTCATTAATGTCTAGTTCATCACCGGCAGCTTCAATAATTGCCTTATCAATCAAGTTTTTCATTCCTGTTTGATAGTATGAATTCAGATAGCCTAATTCCAAAACATGTTGGTTTTCGTGCAAGTTGAGGTCATAGTGACGCTCTAAAACCACTTTATCCTGAGTTAATGTACCGGTCTTATCAGTACATAGAATATCAGCTGAACCAAAGTTCTGGATTGAATTCATCTTCTTAACAATCGTGCCTTTTTTAGACATTTCGATTGAACCCTTAACCAAATTGGTTGTAACAATTACTGGCAACATTTCCGGTGTTAAGCCAACGGCAGTTGCGATTGAAAAGATTAATGCACTAACCCAGTCACCCTTTGTTAAGCCGTTAATAATGAAAACAAGTGGTGCAATAATTGCCGTCATGATAATCAACAGCTTAGAAACATTTTTGATGCCGACATCAAAAGCTGTGTTTTTGACATCATTGTGTGAAATATCGTGGGCTAACTTACCAAACATGGTCCGTTCACCGGTGGCAAAAACCACGCCTAGTCCGGAACCAGAAACAATTGTGGTCCCTTCGTAAAGAACATTAGGGTAGTCGAGGTAATCTCGATCGGCACCAATTTTTGGTTTCTTAGTCGCAATCTTTTCTACTGGATTCGATTCACCGTTTAGTGAACTGGATGAACAGAACAAGTCTTTACTATTTAAAAGACGCATATCTGCAGGAACCATGTCGCCTGCAGCCAGTCTGATGATATCGCCAACGACCACTTCGCTGGTATCAATTTCTTGGTCCTTACCGTCTCTGATAATGTCTGTTGTTACAGAAACCATCTTGAGCAGCGAATCGACTGCGTTTGATGACCTAACATTTTGAATAAAACTAGTTACTCCAGAAATAAATACCATGATTAACATGATTAAAACGGTAGTTAAGTCTTTTTCACCTGCTGGTACAAAAATATAATCTGTACATAGTGACAAAGCAGCTAAAACTAATATTACCAGTGTAAACGGTGTAATAAAGGCTTCTACCAAAAAGCGCAATTTTGAATTGTGTTGGGTGGACTCAATTGTATTTGCGCCATACTCCTCACGATTTTTTTCTGCTTGCTCAGTGGATAAGCCTTCACTACTTGCATGTAATCTAGCTAAAGTTTCAGACCTGCTTTCTTTGGCAATTGCCTTCACCAGTTCTAAATCCTTGTTGCTGGTTGCCTCATTTGGTTTTCTCAGCATCATTCTCACTCCTTTTTTCAAAGAACTCAAACAAACTAAAAAGGGGCCGCCTACATACCGCTGGCGACCCCTTTAAAACAAGGTATCATTAATACTCGTCGTTCAGTTTTAACACTACGTGACGTAAGCTTAGAGCTAGCTATCTGGTTGCCGCCTTATGTCGACGGAAACTATTTGACTCGTTGGCATCTCTGGATGTTTCCGGGCGATAGCATATGTTCACGTAGGAGTCTCACCTAACAGTTTATTTGTTGCTATTTAATTTTCATATTGAGTGTAATATATCAAACTGCGCTAAGTCAAGTTATTTAATTTATTTCTTTAGTTGCATATTAGTTTTGAAGAAATATAATAACCCACCGATTACGAGTACTAATGCCAAGGCAATCGGTAATGCCAGACGGCGCGGATGCGTGAGCTGCGTACGTTCATCATTTGATAAATCATATTTATCTAGTGCATATTGGTAACGCTGATCAATTGTTGTGGCGCAAGCCCTAAAAACAAACCGCAGACCCTTATTAAACTCTTTTTTATTGTTGCTACGAAGCCGATCAGATTGTGATCGAATAATGTTGCCCCTAATGTCAGCAGTAAAGGCACTATGTAGATCCTTGCTGGAATAGATCTGAACATTTTTCTTTTTGTCCTTATAACCCACAATAATAAAGACAGTGCGCTTATATTTGCTTAGTTTCTTAGGTGTTAAATGATCAACCCGGTTGACCGTTTTCACAATAATTTTAGGTTGCTCACTAGTTTGTAAATAGCGGTTGTTTTTCTCCTTAATTAACTTGCTAGTTTCTTTTTCTACCAAATTACAGTTATCGTGTAAATCTGGATTTGAAAAAGCGGTCGTTGTCAGAAAAAGACTGATTAGTGCAATAACTGCTACTAGCTTAGTTTTCAGCATCTTCCAATTTACGTGCCAATTGCTCCACGTAATTTCGGTCGATTTTAATTTGCTCATAAGGAACCCCACAATCTTTAAACAGTGCAATTGTTAACGGACTGTCGTGATAGTCAAAATAATAATTAATCTTCTTAACTCCAGCTTGAACCAGCGACTTGGCACAATTATAGCATGGAAAATGCGTGACATAGATCTCCGTACCATCAGTTGAAACACCATTACGGGCACACTGAATAAGCGAGTTCATTTCGGAGTGAATGGTGCGGACGCAGTGCCCATCGACCAGCTGGTGGCCAGCATCATCGCAGTGTGGTTCATTCGTAACAGAGCCATTATAGCCCGTACCAATTATCCGGTTATCCTTAACCAGAACACTACCAACAAGCGCACGATCACAGGTGGAACGTTGGGCAATCACCAACGCCTGCATCATAAAATATTGCTTCCAAGGAATCCGATCACGCATCTTTTTTACCTCTTAAAATAGTTCAGACCAATTGCATCCCTTACCTCACTTAAGGTTTGATTTGCAACCTGGTTGGCTTTTTCCGAGCCTTCGATTAGCATTTCATAAACTTCATCTTGCTTTTGTTCATATTCTGCTCTGCGCTGGCGAATTGGTGCCAATTCGTTTTCAAGCACTTCGTTTAAGTAGCGCTTAATTTTGACGTCACCCAAGCCGCCTTTTTGGTAATCTTCCTTTAATTGCGCTACCTTATTCTTATCAGGATCGAAAATGTCGAGGTAAGTGAAAACAGTGTTGCCTTCAACCTTGCCTGGATCTTCAACATGAATGTGATTAGGGTCAGTGTACATTGACATGACCTTTTTCTGAACAGTTTCAGAATCATCTGATAGATAAATCGCATTACCTAAAGATTTTGACATTTTGGCGTTACCATCAAGTCCTGGTAAACGACCCTGACCTTTTTCAGGAAAGTAACCTTCTGGTTCAACCAAAACATTGCAGTCATAAACGCGGTTAAAGGTGCGAACAATTTCACGTGCCTGCTCAAGCATTGGCTCTTGGTCATCACCAACTGGCACTAGTGTTGCCTTGAACGCCGTAATATCGGCTGCCTGCGAAACTGGGTAGTTCAGAAAGCCAACCGGAATGGAATCATTAAAGTTCTTTTGCTTAATTTCAGCCTTAACTGTTGGATTACGCTCCAAGCGACTCACAGTCACAAGATCCATATAATATGCTGTCAATTCAAATAGAGCAGAAATTTGGGATTGCACAAAAATAGTTGATTTTTCAGGGTCAATGCCAACAGCCAAATAATCCAATGCAACTTGAATGAGACTATTACGGATTTTTTCGGGATCGCGGGCATTATCAGTTAATGCTTGTGTATCAGCAATCATGATATAAGGCTGATACTCCCCTGAATTTTGTAGCATTACCCGATTTTTTAAGGAACCGATGTAATGTCCAACGTGGAGCTTTCCGGTTGGACGGTCACCCGTCAAAATAACTTTTTTAGCCATGGTTTTTACCTTTCTGAAAACTTAAAATTTGTTTTAATGTAATAATTATGGTTAATTCTACCAAAAATCAAGCAATGATTAAACATGGAGGATAAAATGTGCAATCAATTTCAGCTGCCTACCTTAGCAGATATTAAAAAATACTTAGTAAATGACTTAAACCTACCATTGATTGAACCCGATAAGAACTTACCACAAAATCAGGAAGTTTTTCCAAAAGGGGCCGCTTCAGTGTTGCTATACCAAAATGATCAGCTTCAACTCCAGGCAAAAATTTGGGGTTACCCTAGTCCATTTGACCACCAAAAGGTGCTTTTTAACGCGCGCGTTGAACGGTTTTTTGAGCAAAAGAAGTCAATGTGGGATTCTTCCTTTGCTAAATATCGGTGCATCATTATTGCCAGCCAGTTTTTTGAATCCAGTCGTGAAACTTATGTTGCTACTAACAACCATGAATATCATGAGCGCTATTATTTCCAAACTGCCAATGAACCATTAACGTTGATTGCCGGAATCTATCAAAAAGACCATTTTTCAATGGTTACCACACAACCGTCAGCAGAATATGCCAAAGTGCACGATCGGATGCCGCTAGTGATCAAACCTAGCGAATTGCGTCNGAGCGCTATTATTTCCAAACTGCCAATGAACCATTAACGTTGATTGCCGGAATCTATCAAAAAGACCATTTTTCAATGGTTACCACACAACCGTCAGCAGAATATGCCAAAGTGCACGATCGGATGCCGCTAGTGATCAAACCTAGCGAATTGCGTCAGTGGCTCTTTCAGGACTTTTCATCCCTCGTTGATCGTAGTCAATTTCAGCTCACAAGTGTCAAACTACCTCAACGTCAATAAGTATCTTTTTAAAGTGCCCCACCTTCTTCATAAGCTAATTACCAAATCTGTGCTTGGCTTCAAAAAGGAAACATGGTAAACTATTTGAGTAATGCGGGTAATGCGGGTATAGTTTAATGGTAGAACGTTAGCTTCCCAAGCTGAAGATGCGGGTTCGATTCACGCTATCCGCTTAACAACAAAAAGGCAACGATTAAACATCGTTGCCTTTTTGTTTTATGTTATTTTGCTTAAGTCATAATAATTAAAATTACGCCATTTAGAACCGCCAAGTAGATTGGCATCCAAATTGTCTGGGTATGCAGATACGACCATGCAAATATTGCACCAAAAATTGTATTAACTAGCAAAAGCGCAATTGAATCTTGCCAGTTTAGCAAACTAAACAAAACGCCTGAAACAATAATACCCACCACGGCAATCATCACTGTGTTTTGGCGAAAAGCATAATTAAACAAGAAACCAGTAATTAAGAATTCCTGCAAAACTGGTATAACCACACCTAATGCTAATACGAGAAACCAATAGGCTAAAGTCGATTCATGTTGCAAATAAGCAATCTGAAAATGATACATTTTTAATTTTCCAGTTGATTGTAGCCATGAAACAAAAATGCGTAAGACTGTTATAACAATTGTTGAAGCAATAATTAAGCCAAAGTTATTAAGCCAGGACCCAGAATAGCTTCTATCGAAAAAGCGTTGCTCACGATTAAACCGGTAAATGAAAAATAGCAACACCATCAAAGAAATGGTTATAAACAAAATCAAATCCCAGATGTGAATTGGTGAATTCATCGTAACCAGTTTGAACGCGCCGGCAACCATTAAGTAACCAATTAAATAGAAAATATAGCGTATTAGGTTACCCTGTCTTGATGCTGGTGTATTCACTATCAATTACCCCTATCTCTTTGTGTACCCTACAAATTCCATATTATAGCAAAAAAAGACTACTTTATGAAACACCAGCACCATTTTTCACTTAAGAAAGACTAAACACTAGTCGTAAGCATTTCCGCCATTATGTCCACCAACTAAGCTACTACGTTTAATTGCGGTTGCACCATGAAGCAGGCTTGACGCCTTGACTAAGCTTGTAAAACCATATTTTTGTCTTATTTGATCAACTGTTTGATCAATTTTTTTCTTTTTAATCTGTTGACTTGGTTGCACAAAAAAGGTTAATTGTTGGTAATTATCGGGATGCAAGTCGCCACAACTCACGCCTAAGGCACGAACCCTTTCTCCATGCCAGTTTTTGCGAAAAAGGGCAAGCACTTCTGCTGCAATTGCATCATTATCATTAGTTGGACAAACTTTTTGCTGAACGTTAAAACCCTTCCGTTTACCCTTAAGTCGATATTTTGAAAAGTTCACCATTAAGCTAATGCATCCCGTCTGCACCTTATGTGATCTAATCCGAGCTGCTACTTGTTCACTAATTTCACGCAAGACAATCTCTATTTCACGCTGATCCGTATAATCTCTTGTCAAAATTTGTGAATTGCCATAGTTCTTCATTTTGGGAAAATACTGTTCTCTAATAATGCTTCGGTCAACACCCCAACTCATTGCAAATAACTGCTCGCCCATTACGCCAAACTCTTTTTTTAGAATTGCAGGATCCGAATGTGCTAGTTCATACATATTATTAATGTTAAGCCAGCGCAGATGCTTGGCGGTACGTTTGCCAATGCCACAGACTTCTTCCATGTCTTTAATTTGCCAGATAGTATCAGGAACATCAATGTAGTGCCAATAGTCAATCATTGAGTGACGATGCTTAGCTGAGATATCCATTGATAATTTAGCTAATAAGGGATTTTCCCCTATTCCACATGTGGTATAGAAACCAAGTTTATTTTTGATTTCGAGCTGTATCTTACGTGCAACTAAATATGGATCATCACCAAATAAATGCCAAGATTTTGTCATGTCAATCATGCTTTCATCTATTGAATAGGGATGAATATCTTCATCAGCCGCAAATTGATGAAAGATTTCAAGTATCTGCGTACTGCGCTTAATATATAAGTTCATATGCGGGGGCACCAAAAGTAAGTCAGGTGCTTCTTTTTTGCTAGGAACATCACGAACCCGCATTACATTATTTAGACCATATTTTGCCTTAGCTAAGGGCGAAGCAGCCATAATTAAGCCAGAACCGTAACTTTCCTCATCTTGCTGATGAGACGCAACTGCCAATACCGCCTTCATTGGATTAAGACCTAATTCAATTGCTTCACAGCTAGCAAAAAACGATTTATTATCAATCATAAACACTACATTATGAGGTTCATAACGATAATCATACATTTTTTACCACTTCCATTCCGAACTCTTGTTTGTATTACAAATTATACAAACGTAGGTTTGGTTAGGCAAGAACTTTTTATTCGACTGCAAGAATTGTCACTTGGTATTCACCCGCAGGGGCTGCCACATTTACTACTGCGCCAGCTTCTTTTTTATTTATTGCCTGGCCCAAAGGTGAGTCAAAGGAAATTTTGCCTTCGGCAATATCAGCTTCCATTCGTCCAACGATCTGATACTTTTCTGTTTCTTCATCATCATCAAAACGAAGCGTTACTGTTTTACCTAAATCAACTTTGCCATCATCGTTCTTTTCAATTACTTCAGCATATTTCAATTGCTTTTCAAGGTAGCGCAAACGGCTTTGCAGGTGCCCCAAGTCTCTCTTAGCCTCTGTATACTCGGTATTTTCCGATAAATCACCAAGTGATCGGGCCTCCTGCAAAATTTTGATTCGTCTTGGTCGGTCCTTTTTTAAACGAGCAATTTCTTCTTCAATTTTTTGGTAGCCTGTTGGCGTCATTTTCTGATAATAAACCAAAGTTTTATCTCCTTTTTTACTTTTTCGCAAAAATTTTCTACAAGTTTTTCTTGATATATCAACGTTTTGTTCTATTTTTTAGCACTCGATGAAGAAAAGTGCTAAAAAGTTGTTCACTTTTCGAATAATGGTACTATAATATTAATTGTAAGGAAGAAATGAAAGTCTTTACTTACATATTTAACTAAATTGAAAACAAAAAAATTGAAAGGAAGTTTTAAATTATGGCAAATGATATGATGAATCGTCGTAATGACTTATTTGATGCAATGAATGATTGGTTTGATCTTCCTAGAAAGTTTTTTGACGATACTAATGTTGCCAAATTAATGCAATCAGATGTAATTGAAAACGATAAAGAATATGTGATTAAAGTTGATATGCCAGGAATGGATAAGAGCAACATTAATCTAAGCTACAATAATGGTATTTTAAGCGTTTCAGGCTCAAGAAAATCATTTAAAGATATGTCCAAGGACAACAGTCTTATTCACCGTGAAAGAATTGATGGTCACATTTCTCGTAGCTTTAGATTACCAAATGTAGTTGCAAGTGAGATCAGTGCAAAGTATGATAATGGTGTATTGACTATTACTTTACCAAAACAAAGTTCTGATCAAAGTGATAATTCAATTCAAATTGATTAGCTTATTTATATTTTAATTGCAAGAAGTTCTAGATAAGTTGCCAATACAAATAATTCTCTAAAGTGGGTTCAGCTATTGAACCCACTTTTCTTTTAGATTAAAATAGAAAGTAATTTAAAATTAGATTAAAAAAGGAGAATTATCTATGGGACATCAAGTTACTGTCCAAGAACTAGAAAAGTTTACGGACAATTTTAATCAAAACCCTAAAAACCAGGTAGTTGCACGTGCAACTCAAAAAAGCGGTGTGCTAGCTGCTGCTTACAATGAACGTGTACAAGGTGAATTAACTCGTGTTTTCTCTACAGAATTAGACACAGAAAACGTTACTAACCAGCGTCAATCTGGTCGTTGCTGGGAATTCGCCACTCTAAATATTTTGCGCCACAACTTTGGTAAAAAGCATAATTGTAAGAATTTTACTTTCTCACAAAGTTACAACTTCTTCTGGGACAAAATCGAGCGTGCAAACATTTTTTATGACAACATCTTGGACACAGCAGATAAGTCCCTCAACTCACGGACAGTTAGAGCCATTTTAGAGAGTGCCGGTCAAGATGGTGGTCATTTCCACATGGGAGCCGCTTTAATTGAAAAATATGGTGTTGTACCTTCTTATGCGATGCCGGAAAGTTTTAACGCTAATAACACCAGTGCCTTGGGTAAGGCTTTGGGTGACAAGCTGAAGAAAGACGCTTTGGTTTTGCGTAAACTAAAGCAAGAAGGCAAAGACGAAGAAGTCGAAAAAGCACGTGAACAATTTTTAGGTGAAGTTTACCAAATGACAGCAATTGCTGTTGGTGAACCACCAAAGAAATTCGATTTGGAATATCGTGATGACGATAAGAAATATCACTTGGATAAAGACTTAACCCCACTCGAATTTTTGCACAAGTACATGGGCGATGTTGACTTTGATGACTACGTTGTATTAACAAATGCACCTGATCATGAATACAACAAGCTCTATGGTTTACCATTCGCTGACAACGTTGAAGGTGTCTGCCGAATCAAGTTCCTAAACTTGCCAATGGAGTTTTTGGAAACTTACGCAGTTAACCAATTAAAAGACGGCGAAGCTGTTTGGTTTGGTAATGATGTTGGTATACAAAGTGACCGTAAGGCAGGTTACCTTGATAACAATCTATACAAATTCAACGAGTTGTTTGGCGTTGATTTAACAATGTCTAAGGCTGACAGATTGCGTACTGGCGCTGGTTCAGCTACTCACGCTATGACGCTAGTTGGTGTTGATGAAGATAACGGTCACATTCGTCAATGGAAAGTTGAGAACTCATGGGGCGAACAAAACGGTGACAAGGGCTTCTTCGTTATGAATAATGACTGGTTCAAGGACTATGTCTACGAAGTTGTCGTACACAAGAAGTACTTAACTTCTGAACAACTTGCCTTGGCAGAAGGCCCAATTACAGATCTTCCTGCTTGGGACTCAATCGCTTAAACTAAAAATAGGCAAAATAAAAGAGTGAAGTTCAAAATTATGAACTCACTCTTTTTTGTTTATTATTTTGCACGCATAAGTAATTCGTCAAACTTCTTGAAGAATAAATCTTTGTCTGCTTTAGTTACTAAAGTTATTTCACGGCCATTTAGATCTTCTTCCATTCGGCCAGCAGCAGTTCCCTTAGTGATGACTTTTACCTTACGTTTTTCTGCTGTTAAAACAACTTCAGGATAAAGTGCACTGATAACAGTTAAAATATCCCAGAAGTATAGTTGAGCTGTTTGAATTGGTGGATTAACTAGAAGACTATAAGCTTGACCAGCTAAATCAACAGCTGGATACTTGCGTAAACCTGCCCAGTGCATCTTCAATTCATTTGTTAGCGGTAGTTCCTCACTACTTTCTAGACCAATGACTTCCATTGGAATATTTGAAGCCAGTACACGCTCAACAGCGTATGGATCCCAGAATGCATTCCATTCTTGTGTGCCATCTGCATTAACTTGGACAACATTTCCGTGACCATCAAGAGAGCCACCCATCCAATAAAGTTTTTCAATTTTTGATTCAATTTCAGGCGCAGCATCTAGGGCACGAGCCAAGTCAGTCAATGGACCTGTCATAACAACAGTTACAGGCGCAGTAGCATTTTCAAGCTTAGTGACCATGTCTAAGTGAGCAGGCTGGTCTGCTTCCTTGGTAACCATTTTGCCTGATTCATTGAGAATTGGTAATGAATTGAAAGAGTACGATGCTGTCCGCCAAGCTTCAGGAAACTGGTTAACAGCACGTGAATTTGACTTAGCAACTTCTAGTTTATCACCGCGTGTATTAAAACGATCGGTTAACTTACGGCAGACCTCAACTGATGGGTCAACATAACCGTCGGCATCGATTGCACCAACACCAAGCAACTTGATTTCTGGTGCTTGTAAAAACAATAGGTATGATACTAAATCATCGATATTACCATCGTGATTGAAATAGAATTCTTTCATTTTTCTCCTTATTTCGACTTAATATAATTTTGACCATCAGCAGCTGGTGCAACTGACTTACCAAAGAACAGAACTAGGATCACAATCGTGATTACATATGGTGCAATCTGCATGTAAACGGATGGAATATGGTTGAAAAATGGTAATTGATTACCAATAATACTGATACTCTGAGCAAAACCAAAGAACAGTGATGCAAGCATCGCACCAATTGGGTTCCATTTACCAAAAATCATTGCTGCTAAAGCCATGAATCCTTGACCTACAATGGTCGAAATTGAAAAGTTACCGGAAATTGCTTGAGCAAAAACAGCACCACCAATTCCGCCTAAAAAGCCAGAAATCAGAACACCAGCATAGCGCATCCCATAGACATTAACACCCATTGTGTCGGCTGCTTGTGGGTTTTCACCACAGGCACGTAAACGCAAACCAAAGCGCGTTTTATACAATACCCACCAAAGGATAATTGAAACTATAATTGCTACCCAAGCAGGAGCAGAGGTGTTCTTAAATAAAATTGGTCCAATGACTGGAATATCAGCAAGACCAGGAAAACTAAAGTAACCAAAGCTTTGAGTAATATTTTCAGTTTGACCTTTATCATAAATTGCCTTTACCAAAAAGACGCCTAGTGGTGGTGCCATTAAGTTAAGCACAGTACCACTGATTACGTGGTCAGCGTGGAAATTAATCGTTGCTACAGCATGCAATAGTGAAAATAGCAATCCAACAACGCCGCCAACTAGTAAACCTAACCATGGTGTCAACTTACCAAAAGTTGAAGCAAAGGTCAGATTGAAGACAACTGAAGAAAAAGCGCCCATCGTCATGATACCTTCAAGACCGACGTTAGTAATACCAGAGTTTTCACTATAAACCCCGCCTAGAGCTGTAAAAACTAGTGGCGTAGAGTAAACAAAAGTTGACGAAACCAATAAAGATAATATTCCAACTAAATTCATTACCTTTGTCCTCCTTCAGTTGACGTTGTATTTGCAGTATTAGTGCCGTCTGTCTTTTGTTCAGGCTCTTCAACTGATGCTTTGCGGGTCTTAAATAAAAGTCCAATGACATATTGAATTGCCACAAAGAAAATAATTGCCGCAATTACAATCGAAACTATTTCATAAGGAATACCCGCTATTGTTTGCATTCCTAGGCCACCGATTTTCAAAATTGAGAACAAAATGGCTGCTAGCAAGATACCGATTGCAGTTCCGCCACCAAGTAGCGCAACAGATAAACCATCCCAACCAATGTCCAAACTAGTAGTCTGGGTAAAGTAGTTTTGGTAAGTTCCAAGTCCCTGAACAACACCACCTAAACCAGCAAAGCCACCTGAAAGAAGCATTGAGTAGATAATATTCTTTTTCGTTGACATTCCGGCATAGCGACTCGCATATGGATTAGCACCAACTGAGCGAATCTCAAAACCAGTTGTTGTCTTTTTCATTAAGTACCAGTAAATGAAAACACCGATTAAGGCTAAGAAAATACCTGCGTTAATTCTAGAATCGCCAAACATTGAACTCAACCAATCAATTTTCAAACTACCGTTAGCAGTAATTGTCTTAGTTGTATCAGTATCGATTCTTAATTTGCTAGACATAACTTGTTGCATCAAGTACTGGCATGAATAGAGCACAATGTAGTTCAGCATGATAGTAGTAATAACTTCATTTGTTCCAAATTGTGCACGCAGCCAACCGGCAACACCAGCTACAACAGCACCGGCTAGGGCACCAGCAATAACTGCTAATGGCAGTAAGATAACTTTTGGCATGTTTGGATTAGCAAGTACGATCCAAATTGAGGTTAACCAACCAGCTTGTGCCTGACCAGGCAAACCAATATTAAAGAAGCCAGCACTTGAAGCAATGGCAAAGCCAATTGCAGTAAAAATAAGCGGCGTCGCTTCACGGATTGTTTCACCAATTCCATTCATGTTGCCTAAAGCACTAGAGAACATTGATGAATATGCTTCAAACGGATTATAGCTCCAGATCAACATAATCAATGCACCAACTAGAAAACCAGCAAAAATAGAAATTAGTGGTACTAAGATTTTTTTCGTTTTTGGTGTTACTTTAAGCAAGAGCGTTGCCTTCTTTCTTAATGCCAGTCATTAACAAGCCTAATTCTTCATCGCTTGTTTCTTCCGGCTTAACTTCACCAGAAATGTCGCCATCATGAAGAACAATAATTCGATCAGACAATTGCATAATTTCATCTAATTCATAGGAAATTAATAAAATTGCTTTTCCTTTTGCACGTTCAAGCAAAAGTTGCTGGTGGATATATTCGATTGCACCAACATCAAGGCCACGAGTAGGCTGAAAGGCAATAATCAAATCACTGTCGAGATCTAATTCACGTGCAATAATTACCTTTTGCTGATTACCGCCGGATAAGTCACTAACTGGTAAACTGCTACCAGTCGTTCTAATATCGAACTTTGTAATCAACTCATCGGCATGTTGATGAATTAAATCATAGTGCATTACATGGTGACTTGAATACGGTTGATGATAGTAATTCTGTAACGCCAGATTATCCGAGATTGAAAATGGTAAAATTAAACCATATTTTTGCCGATCGGAAGGAATATACGAAACGCCCTTTTCGGTGATTTTTCGTACCTTCTGATTGGTCATATCTTCATCATTAATACTTATCTTGCCGGAATCAACATGTTGCATTCCCGTCAAAGCTCGTACTAATTCGTCTTGTCCGTTGCCGTCAATACCGGCAACACCCAAAATTTCACCAGCACGCAGGGCAAATGACAATCCCTTTAATGCTAGAATACCTTGCTTGTTCTTAACCTTAAGGTCACTAACTTTAAGTGTAGTTTTCCCTACTTCAGCACTAGGCTTATCCAGCTTCATGTTAACGTGACGGCCGACCATTAATTCAGCCAAGCGGTTATTAGTTACACCGCTAACATCAAAAGTACCAACACTCTTACCTGCACGAATAACCGTAACCCGATCTGCAGCACGCTTGATTTCTTCAAGCTTATGCGTAATCAGAATGATTGACTTACCTTCTTTAGCCAGCTCTTTAATAATTTGAATAAATTCCGTAATTTCTTGCGGGGTTAAAACGGCAGTTGGCTCATCAAAAATCATGATATCAGCACCACGGTAGAGCACCTTAAGGATTTCTACTCGTTGTTGCTGCGCAACTGTAATTTCACTAACCTTCTTTTTAGGGTCAATGTTCAAATTATAGCGTTGCGATAACTCCTCAATTTGTTGTTGCGCTTTTTTAAAATCTAGCTTTGGTCCCTTAATGGTTTCATGACCTAAAATAATATTTTCTAAAACCGTGAATGATTCCATCAACATAAAGTGCTGGTGAACCATTCCTATTCCTAAGTTCTTGGCAACAGTCGGATTTTTAATTTCAACTTCTTGACCACGAACATCAATTTCACCAGAAGTTGGCATTAGCAAACCAGACAAAATACTCATCAAGGTTGACTTGCCAGCACCATTTTCACCAAGAAGAGCTAGGATTTCTCCTTTGCGCAAAGTTAGATTAATGTCATTATTTGCTTTAAAGCCATTAAAATCTTTGACAATATGCTTCATCTCGATTACATTCGTCGTATTTTCCATTTTGCTTATATTTCTTTCTATAAAAAACTCTTTGTATATTAAAACACAAAGAGTTTCCTATTACTTGATTATTTGCGATTAATCTCCGGCTACAGTAATTTTACCAGCTAAGATATCAGCCCTAGATTTCTGAACTGCGCTCCAAGCTTTTGATGATAAATTACCCTTTGTAACTGAAACGCCGTTACCCTTTAAAGAATAAACAAGGTGCTTGCCACCAGGGAACTTACCCTTAACTGCATCATCTGCTAAAGATTTAGTTGCAACGTCCAAGCCCTTTAAAACAGAAGTTAAAGTAAAGTTGTCTTTTTTGCCATCTTTGTCTTTATACTGTCCCATGTTTTCTTGGTCAACGTCGACACCAACTACCCAAACTTTTTGACTGGCAGCATGTGCTTGGTTATGAGCTTTGGCTTCTTGGAAAACACCGTTACCGGCTGAACCAGCAGCTTGGAAGATAATATCGCACTTGTTTGCGTACATCGATTGTGCCATTGATTTCGCTTTATCTGTTGAGGTAAAGTTACCAACATATTGTGCGTCAACTGTTATCTTCTTATGCATTGCCTTAGCGGCATCTGCAACACCTTGTTTAAAGCCATTTTCAAAGCTTTCAATAATTGTTGACTTAGCCCCACCAACAAAACCGACTTTGTTAGTTTTAGTTGAGTAAGCAGCAGCTACACCACCAAGGTATGAAGCTTGGTTACTCTTAAAAGTTACCGAAGCAACATTCTTTTGTCCGGTGATTACATCATCGACAATTACAAAATTCTTCTTTGGATTTTTCTTAGCAGCTTCACTAACCGAATCTTTTAATAAGTAACCAATACCAAAAATAGTTTTGTAGCCTGATTTAGCGGCTTGGTTAAAGTTAGGCGTATAGTCTGTTGCGCTGTTTGACTGGAAGTATTGATAGCCACTTCCTTTTTTAAGACCTTGCTCTTTACCATAAGCTTTAAAGCCTTCCCAGGCAGCTTGGTTAAAAGATTGGTCGTTTACGCCGTTGCTATCAGTAATTAAGGCGATGCTATTCTTTTTACTTTCACCGGTTGAATTCTGTTTCTTTCCAGAACAACCACTCATTAATAAAGTAATTGAAGCAGCCACAGTTCCTAATGACAAAAGTCTCGCAAGTTTTTTACCCATTGTTAGTTTTTATCCTCCACAAAAATACGAACTTTTCATCTATTACTTTATTATAAAATACGTAAAAAGACAAGATGAATCTATTCGACTTTGCATATAAAAACTTTTGTTATTCTAAAATCGAACTATTTTGAAGGGTGAATTGGAACTTTGATTTCACCGTCAATAATTTGTTGACGTGCGTCACGTGAGTATTTCCAAGCTTTGTCTTCGATATGACCGCGTGTAATGGAAACACCGTTTGTCTTCAAACCGTAAACTAATTCTTTACCGCCAGGAAACTTACCGTTATATGCACGGTTAGCAATATCGTGAGTAGCAACATTAACACCAGTAATTACTGAAGTTAGTACAAAGTTGTCTTTCTTGCCATCCTTACTCTTGTAATTACCTAAATATGATTGGTCAACATCAACACCGATAACCCAAACCTTCTTATCAGCAGGACGGTTTTGGTTGATTGCCTTAGCTTCTTGGAAAAGACCATTACCAGCTAAACCAGAAGCGTGGAAGATAATGTCAGCTTTTTTAGCGTACATTGATTGTGCGATAGCTTTTTCCTTGTCAGCACTTGTAAAGTTACCAACATATTGATTTAGAAGTGTAACCTTCTTATTTAACTTCTTAGCTTGATCGTTAACACCTTTAGTAAAACCTGCGTCAAACAAATCAATAATGTTACCGTGAGCTCCACCGATGAAACCAATGACACCTGTCTTAGTTTGAGTTGCTGCTGCAACACCGGCTAAGTATGAAGCCTGCTCACTCTTGAAGTTAGCTGAAGCAACGTTCTTTTGATCTTTGATTACTTCATCAACGATAACAAAGTTCTTCTTAGGGTCTTTCTTAGCTGCTGCACTAACAGCATCTTTCAGACTATAACCAATACCAAAAATTGTTTGGTATCCTGCTTTGCTAGCTTGGTCAAAGTTTGGCTCAAAGTCAGCTGCACTACTCGATTGGAAGTACTGATAGCCGTTCTTACCACGCTTTAAGTTATGGTCTTTACCGTATGCCTTAAAGCCACGCCAAGCGGATTGGTTAAATGAATTATCATTAACACCCGCAGTATCAGTAATCAACGCGATTGAGTGCTTTGCGCTATCAGTTGAGTTACCACTTCCACCCTGCTTTTTACCCGAACATGCAGTAAGTGCAACACCAGCCGCAAATGTTACGGTAGCAAAGGATAGGATTTTCTTGATTTTAGTCTTCATAGTTATGTATGACCCCCATATAATTTCTAGTACTAGAATATCAATATTTAGTATTCACGTCAAAAACGGAATACAACATAGAGTGTTGATGTAACAACCTTTTTGATTTTGTCAAATTAGCGCTTGGCTCTTAAACCATCGAGCTTTGTATATGACAAGGGAAATTTTTTCAACTTTTTTACTTGTGTTATGTTTATTAAAACTAGCTTTTGAAAAAATGAGCTTTTAAGTTGTTCGCTATTAAAATAAATTAATGCACGCTAAAATGAATAATATAATGCGCAAATAAAAACCATCCGGTGAAACCGCATGGTTTTCATAATTTATTAGTATGGAGTGATTAAAGTGTTACATCGAGCAGTTTTCCAGTCAAAATTAGGTGACATGATCTTACTTAGTGATGAGAAGGCCTTACTAGGCTTATGGTTTGCGGATCAGAAATTTTTTGGTGCAAACTATCAGTTGGACCAAGCAGATGATGTTAAAAACATCCCACTTAAGCTAGCTCTTCGCTGGCTCAATGACTACTTTGCTGGTTTGAACCCTGATCCTTTCTTTATTCCAATTAGACCAGAAGTTACAGCATTTAGAAAAGCAGTTTATCATGAATTGCAAAAAGTCCCTTATGGAGAAACAACCACTTACGGTGAGCTCTCTGACAAACTACAAGCAAAACAAGCAATCAAAACCAATAAAGCGCGCGCCGTTGGCGGTGCAATTGGTCATAACCCAATCACACTAATCGTCCCATGTCATCGCGTAATTGGCAGTGACGGCTCATTGACTGGATACGCTGGTGGAATTGAACGTAAGAAGGCGTTACTGCAATTCGAACGCCAGAATTAGTTAAACATTCCACTCATCCATAAATTCTTGAACAAAAGCACGCATGAAATCAGTTCGTTTGTGTGCTTCTTTTTTGCCACCATCAGTATTCATTAAATCTTCTAATTGAAACAGCTTTTCATAAAAGTGATTAATGGTGGTTTCGATGTGTTCGCGATATTGATCATGGCTAACCAGTTTTTCAGGCTTAATCTTTGGATCATAAATCACATTACCGTGAGCACCGCCATAGGTAAATGCGCGTGCAATTCCCATTGCACCCAAGCTCTCAATGCGATCAGCATCTTGAACATATTCACCAGAAACTGGTAATTGATAATGGTGTTCAATATTTTGTGAAAACGACATATGTTGAATGGTAAAAAGAATATCCTTTACTTCAAGCTCACTAAAGCCAGCCTGTGGTAGCAAGTGCTTAATTTGCTCGACAACTTGCTCAGGATCCGCACAGATCTTTTCATCAATCGTATCGTGTAAATACCCTGCTGTCTGGATAATCGCCACCATGCGGCTGTCTGCGTGTGCATCAGGATTATCCTGTAAATATAATTGGCTAGCTAAGTGGGCCACACGCTGACCATGATAAAAATCGTGACCCGTTTTTTCACCTTCTAATTGCTTTTGAACAAAATCGATTACCTTTGTTATTTCCATTTTAATCACTCCTTTTTTAGTCTTAAGCCGCTTCCCAGATTTGAACTGAGGACCTCCTCCTTACCACGGCGGTGCTCTACCTCCTGAGCTAAAGCGGCAAATTAATTTTAACAAAAAAGCACCCACCTTAGTTAGTGGATGCTAAATTTAATTATTTACTGTACGAACTTAACTGCTGTACCGTATGCAACTACTGACTGCATGTCACCGCCAATTGTACCTGAGTCAAAACGCATCATCACGATTGCATCGGCACCTTTTTCTTCAGCTTCTTGACGTAAGCGTTCAAGAGCTTGCTCACGAGATGTTTGTAACATCTTAGTGTAGCTACGGATTTCTCCACCCACCATTGATTTTAAGCCAGCGCCAAAATCTTTAAAAGCATTTTTAGATTGAGTGGTTAAGCCAAAAACTTCACCAATAATCTCATACTCTTTACCAGGAATATTTTCCGTAGTAGTAACTAATATTTCAGACATTTCTTTTCCTCCTAAAACGGGGTAATTTATAGCAATAAATAATTATTGCCTTAAATAGATTATGAATTATAGCCTGATATTTTGTCAAATATTGCTTAAAAGTATCATATTATTTGATAGATTCTAAAAGCTGTTTAGCAATTTCTGGTGGCATTAAATTAATTGTAGTGAGATCTTTTAAGCCAACCCAAGCCGGCTCGTAAATATTTTTAGTGCTCGAGCGTTCTTTTTCTTCCCCACTAATTTGAGGTGCTTTAGTTTGCCCAGTTTGGGTTAAAAAGATAACCTCATTGTCAATTTCAAACAATTGTTTAAGCTTTTCCGGTAACAACTTAATTTCTAATTCTTCGTTGACTTCTCTAATTGCGGTTTCAATGGGCGTTTCCTGGTTTTCTGCACCGCCACCAGGAATGACCCAATAGTCGCGCTCGTTTTTCAGCCTGTGAATTAATAAAATATCTTTTAAATCCGGATTATATAAGACAACTCGTGCTCTCATTTTTAGCCCCCCCTTATTTTGAATCTCTACTATTTGACATCTACTTTTTTCACTTTATAAAAAAAGTCTGATACATAATCTACCAGACTTTTATTCATAAACTAGTCTTTGATATTAACCAAAGTATATTTTCTCTTTCCTTTACGAACAATTACATACTTACCATCAAATGCTTTTGCTGGATCAACTTCAAAATCAACTGATTGTTCACGGTCACCATTAATGTAAATTGCACCGTTTTCAACGTCTTCACGTGCTTGACGCTTAGACGATTCGATTTTGGTATCAACTAAAAAGTCAACAATATTCTTAGCAGCCGATCCTGATTCTGCAGTTGGTGCGCTCTTTAATCCCTGCTCAATTTGCGTAACAGTTAAGTCTTTGACATTACCAGAGAATAGAGAGTCTGTGATCATTTCTGCTTCAGCCAATCCCGCTTCACCGTGAACAAACTTGGTTACTTCCTTAGCTAAAGTCTTTTGCGCCGTTCTCTTCCATGGCTCAGTCTTAACTTGTTCTGCTAACTCATCAATCTCTTCATGACTCAGGAAAGTAAAGTACTTCAGGTATTTAACTACATCACGGTCGTCTTGATTAATCCAGAATTGGTAGAACTCGTAAGGACTGGTCTTTTCTGGATCAAGCCAAATTGCTCCACCAGCTGATTTACCAAATTTAGTTCCATCAGCTTTAAGCATTAATGGAATAGTCAAACCAAATGCTTCACGATCAGATCCCATTAACTTATGAATAAGGTCAATTCCTGCTGTAATGTTGCCCCATTGATCACTACCACCGATTTGCATCTGTACACCGTGGTTTTTATTTAATTGGTAAAAATCAATTGCTTGCAAAATCTGGTATGAAAATTCAGTAAATGAAATCCCATTTTCCAAGCGACTGGCAACAACGTCCTTGTTAATCATGTTGTTTACTTGGAAGTGTTTACCGTAGTCACGTAAGAAGTCGATTAAACTTAACTTATCTAGCCATTCTGCGTTGTTAACAATTTCAAAGTTTTCAGTACCAAACAGCTTCTCCATTTGCTTAGTCAAAGCAATTTCATTTTGATGAAGCTTTTCAGCATCAAGTAAAACTCTTTCGGTACTACGACCTGATGGGTCCCCAATTGTACCAGTACCACCACCAATAACAATTACTGGATGGTAACCAGCTAATTGGAATCTCTTTAAAATCATAAAGGGGATTAGGTGGCCAATGTGAAGTGAATCACCAGTTGGATCAGTACCACAATAGAGTGCTAAGTCATCATGTTCTTCTAAGTACTTAGCTAGTCCTTCTGCATCTGTCTGCTGGTTAATTGCTCCACGCCATTTTAAATCTTCTAAAATATTAAAGTTTGCCATCTTTTTCCTCCAATAAAAAAGTCCCCGGATTTCCCAAGAAATCCAGGGACGACTAAATTACTTTTTTAGCCGTGGTACCACCCACGTTTGCGCTTATTAGCGCCTCAAGTTTGGTTTTTAGCGGAACCACCCGATATGTATTTCGCGAAACTTCAGCCTGCCTAGCTTACACCAACCGCTAGTTCTCTGAACACTGAACTGAAACGCTACTTAAAATATCTAAATGAATAATACTCATTTTTTTCTAATAAGTCAACACCAGATACTATTTGTAGAAGCCCTTAATTTGTAAACCATAAGCTTTACCAGCAGTCATATCATATTGGATAGTTTCATAATCAGCCAAGAGATCTTGTTGTTCCTTGGTTAGGTACTGAGGTTGAATTACTTGTCCCTTACGTCCAATTAATTCATAACCCTTATCACCCTTGAAGTTAATTGTAATTGCAGGCAATTTCTTATGAACTTCAGTAAGGAGTGCTTGGTATGGTGTAACCTTTGAATCAGTCTGCTCAAGCATCATCGCAATAAAGTCACTTGAACTTACGAAATTGTTAGCTTTACGTGGTAAATGCGTTTTGGCACCATGTTCACGAGCATACTTATTCGAGTAAATGAAGTAACGAGTTGAGTGCATTTCAACCGGATACTTAGCAGTGTAACTCTGCGAAATAATACTTGGATAGTGGTCACCGTAGAAGACTAACGTAATTGGTTTCTTAATCTTATCAATTTGACCAATAAATTGCTTAACTGCCTTATCAGTGTATTGCGTACCCTTAACATATGTCGCCATTTGTTCACGAACTGCTGGAGTATTAAATAGATCACCTGAGATCTTACCCATATATTCGTTGTGTGGATACCAATTGTTATATGGCATGTGGTTTTGAATTGAAATCAGATTGATGAACTGGCCATCTTTACGTGCGTTAATTTGCTGCAGTCCATTAGCATAAGTAGTAAAGTCAGAGTTATAGCCACTCTTACCAAGTTTCTTCTGATCAATAACTTTATACTTCGAACCAGTGTAGACAAACTTATCAAACTTAAAGCGACGATAGTCTTCACGTCTAGAGTAATATGTCCCAATAAATGGGTGAATAGCTGACTTGTAATCAAAGTTCATTCCGATTGTTGGATAGAAACTGTAATTAGGAACAACCTGAACATATGGCGTCAAAGTAGACTTAAACAATCCCATGTTCAATCCCGTTAAGGTTTCCCATTCCATGTTAGCCGTACCACCACCGTAACCAGCACTAAGCATTGTACCGTATGAAGAGCGTGACTTCATTGATTCAATGAACTTAACTGGATTTGGTGCAGACTGTTCTATCTTAATGGTTGGGAAAGTATTCGGATCAACGAAACTTTCACTTAGGTTAAAGACAATTGTCTGGTCACTAAGTTTATTCTTTCTGTTTTTATTGATCTTGTTAGCAACTTTAGCATACTTATCATTCAACTGTTTGATAGTCGAAGCAGAGTAGCCTGTCGCTGGCTGATCCATGATTTGCAAGTCAATATAGTTTAAGAAATTCAGAACTGGTCCGTTAACCTGGATATCACGTTCTGGGTTTCTAAAGCGCTGTCTATTATCGAATCCACGATTAATGTGGTAAATAACTCCACCATCATGGTTGAAGCGGAATGGCGTCATGAATAACGCTAAACTCAATAGTGCCCAAATTCCACGTCGTTTCCATGAGCCGCGTTTCTTAATTGGAAACTTGATTTCTAAGAAAACATCCAGTGCAATCACGATTACAATTGCAACTAGGATAGCAATAACTGTTGTTTTACCAATCATTGGTAAAAGCGTCTTCCAATTGACGATTTCACTGATTTCAGTTGGATAAATTGGTTCACCGCGAAGAAGCAGTTTAATCTTATTGGCAATGGCCCAACCAATTCCAATTAGGCTGACTAGCACATTGGATGTCCAATAACGTGTAGTCACAAAGTAGAAAATTGAGAATAACGCATCAAGGAAGATAGTTGTTAAAATAATGGCAAAGAACTTGGTGCCAAGTAAGTAAACAATCGCATTAATTGTCGCTGCAGTACTGATTTGGATTCTTAAGTTATCAGATTCAATTAAAAATGAACCAAAACTCAAAACATAGAACCAAGCCCAAGTCAGTAAGTTAACTCTGTTGGCAACAATAAATTTAGTGAATTTTGTCCAAGCCTTCTCACAAATTTTCGCTAAATTAGTTTCATGATCTAAGTACTTAACAATCTTAGTAACTGGCTTAAATTTAAATAGATACTTTTCCAGTACCATATCCCAAATTGCAGCAGCAAGCAGCATGACAACAATCATGATTAGCTTGTTAACAAAAGATGAGCCAGTGAAGCGGAAATCGTTCATGAACCTAGTCGAAATTGGCGCATCCATGAACATGATTACTGGGATAAAGTAACGCATTTGCTTCTCATTGAAGGTCATAATAACCTTTTTAAACAATAAGAATGCCGCTAAGACCATCAGGAGCATAAATGGTGAAGATGGATTGTTCAAAAATTCTCTGTTCCAGTCACCACCACCGTTGCCGGAAATGATTTGTGACCAGTAGACGGCATCAAAACCCGAAACACCGATTACAACAACAAAGAATGAAACAATCCCACTAAATAAAGCTAGACCAAAGAGCTTACCATTAACCTTAACTCCAGCTAAAAACATCCCCCATGCAAAAAACAAAATAAGGTATAAACCATAGAGTGAATATTGGAAGGATAAGTTTCCGGCACTCAAGGCAAAGCCAAGAAGACTTAATAAGCTAAGTACTAGTAAGTTTTGCTTTTTAGTCAGCTTATGTTGTAAGTCATAAATCCGTGGTTGTGCCAGTAAACTGAAAAACAAGCCAGAAAATAAAACCGAGGTACTGGTAATAATTGGGAACAACATCCCCCAAACACGCCACATGTTAAAGCGTGCAGGTACCTTAATGAAAAATAGGACGTAATAAACAACTAGCGTAACGAAGGCCATCAGCCAATACTTAAAGCTTTCACTTACACTTTGTTTTTTCCTGCTATAAACTGCACCAAAAACCATTGGTATAATCATCATTGTTGCGTTATGCATCATGTTAGGCATAAAACGCACGAATGAGTAATGTG
This sequence comes from Lactobacillus apis, assembly GCF_002837055.1. GTDB lineage: Bacteria > Bacillota > Bacilli > Lactobacillales > Lactobacillaceae > Lactobacillus > Lactobacillus apis. The sequence continues at coordinate 59,746 of NZ_PDKP01000006.1, forward strand.
CTCTCGCAGCAACACCCTTCAAACTATACATTTGAATTAACATAAAGAGCGTTGCCACTAATATGCAAATCGCCTGCACGACTTTTAACGATTTTTTGTTTTTATTCATGTTTCTA
>NZ_PDKP01000060.1 GCF_002837055.1 Lactobacillus apis
ATACCTTTACCTTTGTTTTAACAAACGCTAATTTCACCCAAAACACAAGTGACTATCAAGGAACATTAGTTAGTTGTGGGAGAATAATTGGTGATACTTCATCTAATGGTACATTTTGCTTTAATAATATTACGTTAAAGACTGGTGATATAAATCCTTACGACAAATACGGCAAAAAAACCAAAGCTTGGAATGTTATCGCAGCTAGTGGAGCTTCCGTTCATTTTTCTGGCACAAATTATTTGGAGATTGCTGGGGCAGTTTATACCAACACCTACATAGGTGACCTTAGAAATGTTGAATTTGCTAATGATGCTTCGGTAACCATTAAAGGTTCCAATGAAAATTATCACCCTTATATATTTTCGTTGACCAGTTCTTTTTCTATAGGAGACAGGGCTACATTCACAATTTACGATGGCAACGCTGCTAGTGCTCGTAGAGGTAATGTTTTTTGGGGGCCTGTCCAATTTCGGGTTGGTAACGACGTTACGTGGAATCAACATGGTTGGGGAAGTTTTCTTACTGCAGAAGATAATGCGAACACAAAGGCCTTTTTTGGAAAAAGATTTACTTTAAATCATGACATTATAACTGAGGAACCGATTTCTACAATTGATGGGTATTGGTATGATGTGGCCGGTGATTTGTATTCCGCAAGACATGCACCCCAAATTGTCTTTAGTGAAGGAGCTTCTATAAATATAAGGTCAAAATCCGTTTCTACTCCTATATTCGATCTCTCCAGTGCTGCTAAATTGGGAGAAAAACCTGATTTGGCAAAATATCCTAA
>NZ_PDKP01000061.1 GCF_002837055.1 Lactobacillus apis
AACATTGTTAACCAACTTGTTAAAAAGGGTAAGATCGTTAGACCACAACTTGGCGTTAAGGTCATTGCTCTTCAAGGAATACCTTCAAGTTATCGCAAACACCTCAATATTAAGTCCAATTTAAAGGACGGAATATATGTCGCAACTGTGAATAAGAATAGCTCTGCCGCACATGCAGGAATTAAAGTTGGCGATGTAATAATTAAGGTTGACAACAAAACAGTCTCAGATGTGGCATCGTTACACACCATTTTGTATAATCACAAAATTGGTGATACGGTCACTTTAACCGTTAACCGTGGTGGAAAAGAAATTAATTTACGTGCAAAACTTGAATCCAACTAGTTTTGAGAATATTCATTAATTAGAGATAAAAAAGGCTATATTAAGCGATTTTAATTGCTGGTATAGCCTTTTTGCTAACAAAGTAATTGCGAAACACTAAATAGTTCGACTTTTTAGGCTGTCAAGAAAAAACTATTTTGCAAAAACTTGTTGATAACTGTGGAAAACTTTGTGGATTGTGCATAAATATGGGGTAATAGTTGTAAGACCACTGTGCATAACCTGTGACTTGTGTGTAAACAATAACACTAAGTAGTTAAAACAAACAACTGTTCAAACCGGTGCAACAGCGTTTAGAGCCTAAAGTTTGTGAATAATAATTATCAAAAGGCAAAATG
>NZ_PDKP01000062.1 GCF_002837055.1 Lactobacillus apis
CATCAAGTTCACTCATGACATGCCTTACTCAACTGAATTGAACACACTTGACGATCCTGAATTCGTTAAGAAGTATCAAGCAGAAGCATTGAAGCCATTTAGTTACTTTGCCGACAAGTATGGTTTGGTTGAAGATGCTGCTTCAGGCGCTTCCGAAGCTGAAGAGGAAGAACCTGAACCAGAAGAAGAACCTGATACAACTTCAGGTGCTTCAGCACACTAATATTTAATATTAGAACTCAAAAAAGCGAGACTCTTGAAAGTTTCGCTTTTTTGCTTTCATACAAGTATAATAATAGAGTATGAACTTGAACGATGGAGGAATATATATGCAACAGTTCGGGATTATTGGTTTATCCGTCATGGGTAAAAATCTAGCTTTAAATGTTAGAAATAGTGGCTTCTCCGTTTCAGGCTTTAGTATCGATAAAAAAGAAGTTGATGCTTTTGCAGAATATCAGGATGATAAGCTAAAACCAACTTATTCTTGGGAAGAATTTGTTAATTCACTTGAAAAACCACGCAAAATTTTGATTCAAATTATGGCTGGTAAGCCAGTAGATGAAACATTGCACAAGCTGTTACCTTT
>NZ_PDKP01000063.1 GCF_002837055.1 Lactobacillus apis
CCCGGTATTTTTGCTTTTGGAAAAGCCGTTTGTACTTTTACCATTATTAAGGGAACAATTGATAGGAAAACAGCCAGGTAAAAGACCCACGTTTTATTTTTACCCTTTTTACGATAATAGAGATAACAATATGTAATTACTAGCTCGATTAACAGGTAAATAATTAAACTAACACCTTGTTGCCATTTATCTGCATCAAAGACAAGAAATAAGAAAACAACTGAAAAGATGCATTCATAGATCTTAAAACGATGCCCATGATATAGGCCTAAAATAATTGGAATTAGTCCAATCATTAGGTAAATAAAGTAGTGGGGATTTGCGTAAGGCTGTAAATTAATGAAGTTAAAATTCACTACTCATTAACCTCCTCAATCACAGCTTTAATGTCAACCTTACCGTTTTGTGATACCGGCAATTTTTCCCGGTAAACGTAGCGCTGCGGAATCATGTAAGGCATCAAGTTCTCAGCTAAATCAGCGCGAATCATTTTGGTGATTTCTTCTTCTGAATACTGCTCTTTGACGCCATCTTTTAGTTCAACTTCAGCCACAATTTGTTTAACAGTGTGATCTTTGC
>NZ_PDKP01000064.1 GCF_002837055.1 Lactobacillus apis
TAAGGTACTTGAATTAGCAACTAAGGCTGGTATTCCTACTCCAACGTTAAGTGCATCTCTTAACTATTTGGAATCCATTTTTAACCCAAGTCTTCCAGCTAACCTGATTCAAGGACAGCGAGATTACTTTGGTGCTCACACTTACTTCAGAAATGACCGTGACGGTGTATATCACACTGAATGGTATGAAGAAAAATAAGCTGTGTTACACGTGTAACAAAAAAAGACCAGTTAAGTTTCGACTTTAACTGGTTTTTTGCTAGGAAAAATATATAATAATCATCTTTTATAAATTCTAGAATACTGTGAAGAAAAAAGCCACTTCATTATGAAGTGGCTTTTTGGCTAGTCTAATTGAGCTACATGTTTGTAATCAAGAAAAAGATGACAAATACTACTAACAGCACGTACATCATCGGAGAGACCTTTTTAGCTTGCTTAGAGGCAATCATGGTGATTGGGTATGCAATCATTCCAAGTGCTAAACCGTCTGAAATGCTGTAGGTAAGTGGCATACCGATAACTGTTAAAAATGCAGGAAAAGCAATTTCAAACTTATCCCA
>NZ_PDKP01000065.1 GCF_002837055.1 Lactobacillus apis
AGTCGTGGATAGCATTCATAGTTGAGTCGAATGAACCGCCTGGGAAACCATAGATATGATCAATATGCCAGTCCAATAAAACTTGGAGCATAGCATTTGCGCCATTAATTTTTGCCATTTTTAAAGTGCATCTCCTTAAATACATTTACTTACATACTGTATTAAAACATATAATTTCACAATTTCAAGTGAGTAAAACCAACGTGGTAAGTGAGATGTAAGCGCTGTGCAAAAATATTAACTTCACAAAGATGTCACTGAAAATTGTCATTTTAAGATAACAGCAATAATTAAATTTGTGATTCTCTGATCATTCCACTATTTTTTGTGAATTTTTTTGATTTATTCTCTTTCGAAAAAATATTTTTGTTTCTTGAATTTTTTACAAAAATTACTATTTAATTTTTGAATAGCGACCATTTTGCACGTAAACGCTTAAAATGGCAAGATCAGCTGGATTGACACCTGAAATTCGCTCAGCTTGTGCGAGAGTCTCTGGTCTAATTTTCTCAAACTTTTCTCGTGCTTCCGTTGCTAA
>NZ_PDKP01000066.1 GCF_002837055.1 Lactobacillus apis
GTACTACATTGTTTATGGCTTGTTCCATGCGATTGCAATCATTATTAATGATTACTGGATTAGATATAAAAAGAAGCATAAAGATAAACTGCCATCAAACAAATTTACCAAGTGCTTGTCAATTTTTGTTACATTTAACGTTGTTTGTTTCAGCTTTTTGATCTTTTCCGGCTTCCTTAGCCAGTTATGGTTTGGCTGGATGTAGAAAAAAGTTATTTAAGGAGATTTAATTATGAACACCAAAGAAGAAGTTTTAGCAATTTTACAAGATTTAACTGGTGAAGACTTATCAGATAAAATGGACGAAAACATTTTTGCCAATGGCCTAATGGATTCAATGGCTAGTGTACAAATGCTGTTAAACTTACAGGAAAAATTTGAAATTGATGTACCTGTTTCTGAATTTGATCGTGAAGAATGGGATACACCAAGCAAAATTGTCGCAAAGGTGGAAAGTTTAGAAAATGAGTAACAAACGCCGACTGTGGCAGATT
>NZ_PDKP01000067.1 GCF_002837055.1 Lactobacillus apis
CGTATTGATAAATATATAGATCAAGCGTTCCAGTAACAGCGTATACGAAGTACAGCAAAATCACACAAAGAGCGCGCTTATTATTGACTTTAATCAGTCCTGATAACGTCATCGTGTTGCCTTTCTAATAAAATTAAATATTTATTAAATAAAAATAATACTATAGAAGAATCTGCTGTTTGTAAATAGTTCTTGGCTACTTATTTTTTAAACGCAACAATATTCCATCATGCTGNGGCCTGATGCCGATTGCGTATCGACACCAAGCCTTAGTAAATAATCATCAATATTGTTGATTCAATTTTTAGACCAATAAGCTTAATACTATTTGCTTAAATTATACGCAGTTATTTGAGTCATAACTGGCTTATCTGCAGTTAAAACTATCCTTGGTTCATGCTCAGTATAGTAGCGTTCTGAAAAGACTAATTCCCCATCATTTATAAAGAACTCAACCGAGCTTGTATCGATAAAAATGCGGAGTTTAA
>NZ_PDKP01000007.1 GCF_002837055.1 Lactobacillus apis
TCTTTTATTTACTGTAACTGCAAGAGTAATCTATGTTACTTAATTTTAACTTAAAGGTAAATTGATAAAGCAACCGTTCAATTTTTATACAAGTAGCGGTTTGAAAAATTGGATTTACCTAAAAAACACTGAGCTTAACTAACTAAATGCTTTTCTCTCTACAATTTCATTTTTATATGTTTTCAAAAATGAAATTGAATTGCCTCTCCGCCGTCTTTATCAAATTTTTGAATCATTCCAAACTTCTGCTAGTTTAGTAAACGAATCTATTTCTACAGGAGTTAGTCTATCTAAATCAATTAGTTGTTTTGGCGATTTAATATTAGCTACAGTTTTTTGTTCGTCCCTCTCTTTTAAACAACTGTTGAGGATAGACGCTTGTTTCACTTGACTCAGCCAATAATCACTTAGGTCATGGTCTTCGTTACCTTTATCATCCGAACTTAATAATTTAGTCTCGTTTTCTTCTACCATTGAATTAGTTTCAAAGTAAGAAATTATACCCTTGCATGTTGTTAAGGCTACCTCATATGCAATTGATTTTCGCACATCGTTATTTACAGGGACGTTTTCCTCGGTTTGATCAACTAGCGGCTCTCTGGTATTCACGTGACTATCAGTATTTTTCTCTGGATCACTTGAAATAATTTGCTCTATGATTTTCTTTTCCATATTTTTCATAAAAAACCTCAGCAAAGAAGAAATGAGCGTCTTTAGAACTAAATAACCTCTTTTTAATTTTATATAAAATATAACACACTTGTCCACCTAACCTAAAGTATATTCATAGTAGATGAATTAACAACTTAATAAAAGTAGGCATGATCTCTGAAAAATAAATCTATTTATGTATATATTATTAATCTGTGCTGTCATTATGAATGCTTCCTATCGACAGTATATACAGGAACATTAAAAAAGGTCATCCCTAAAAGTAGGAATGACCTTTCAATATTTAAACTCTTATAGAGCAGTGAAAAAGGCAATTAAGCCGAAAACAAAGCCAATGGCGTTGCAGGCAGCTATTGGAATATCACGATCTTCTTTAAAGAGTCCGTAAATAACCCATAGTAGCGTATTAATTGCTGTAGCGAGTGGCTGGATTGGATTGCCTTTAACTCCATGCAGATTACTAATAATTTGAGGAATGTAGGATACATACATAATAATTGCCGTCACAGAGGCAACCCATCCTAAAATTGTCATTGCTTTTTCTAATTTCATTGCTTCATCTCCTTGTCGCACAATTTTATCATTGTGTAATTCTTCACTCAAGAGCATTTAGTTTGGCTATAGTTTTTAAAAATATAGTCTTAGTTGAGGCCGATTGCTATGACAAAAGCCTTTAGCTTCAAGCTTATTTACAAGTTCAGTATAGAACAATTTGACTTAAAACTAGCAAAAAACGAACTGCTAAAACAGTTCGTTTCGCTGATCAAATAATTTTTGTACTATCAGTAGCTTGATTTAATTAATGAACTAATTGCGTGCTTAATTTCTTTGGGACTCGAGCTCTTATCAATAATTTTGCGAAAAGTCAGATTAGTTTGTAAATCAACAATGAAGTCAAATAATTTCTGTACACTTAGATAGTCTTGACGGGCAATTGCCAAGAGAAATACATATTTAACTTCATTTTTTTCGTCCCATTTGATTGGTTTATCTAAGCGAGCAAATGATACCTTTGATTTTTTCGTAGCATAGCCTAAGGAATGCGGGATAGCTATTTTTCCACCAATTGCGGTTGAATACATCTTTTCTCGTTCATCTACCCGTTGTTTGAAATCTTTGTTAACAATTTTTTTACGCTCTAAGTTTTTAATTAGCATATCGAGTAATTGCGCTTTGGATAACGGTTCTTGCACTAAGTAGATATTTTCCTCATCAAACAGCTTATTAATCGCGCGGTATGGATTATTAAGTGACTTCAAATATTCAGACAGTTGCAAGATATCATTGTGAAAATTAGTTAAATCAATTTGAATCACTGGTACCTTGGCATCAGTCAAAGGTACCATCGAAATGAGAAAGTCATTACCACTTGCTTTACCTGCTAGATACTCATCATAGGTATAAGTTCCCGTAATGTTTAAAAAGGACGCAAACTGAGTTTGCAATTTTGCGCGTACAAGTGCAGCTGTTGAAATTCCATTCCCACAAATTAGTGCAGCGTTTTTTTGAGACGAAAGATTTCCCTGTCGCTCAATTGAGGCACCTATATGGAGCGTAATGAAGGAGAGCTCATCATCATTCAATTTTAAATTGAGCATGTGCTCCAAAATTGGTGCTGAATAAGCCGTAATCTCATACGCATAGGGAAAAGTGGACAATATGACGTTTAACAACGGATTCTTCCGATTACCATTAACCGTCTTAATTTTCACTAGATTGGTTAAGTGTTGCGTCAAATTAACCCGCAGTTCACGATCATCTAATAAATCGATTGCAAACTCTTTTTTGATGTTTTCCAAAAAAATCGTAATGGCACTATTAATATTGTCCTTTATACTAACGTGATCATTTTCACTTACACATTCAGGATAATTCAAAGCAAAATGATAAATTAGGTCATTGGCCTCTACTTGATTGAACTCCACTTGGAATTCTGCTTCCAATTTTTGAAGTAGCTTTTGGACAGCTCTTTGAACTGGGGGCTTAATTTCCACCGAATTACCAGTCTCTAAGCGATAGCCCATCTTAATTCTCGAGATTGCTAAAGCTAGATGCAAGATAATGTTTTTAGTATTAATGTCCGATAAGTGGTAACTATAATGACGTAAAAAACCATGCACCGTTTCTTTTAACAAGTTCAAATCTAAGTTAGCAAAAATACTCTTCTCGCGTTCTGTAAAGTCAACGATATAGCTATTCGACTTCTTATTAATAAGTTTACTAATAATAAAATTGCGTTTGGCAGATTCAGAGCCGTCAACATAATACTCATCTCCATCTTTCACAACTCGTAGTTCAAAATCACTGAACTCTCTCTTAATTGTTACCAAGTATGTGAAGAAAGTATTATCACTGATAAACAGCTTCTCTGTCAGATCATCTAATTTAACACGACTATTAACCAATAAGTACTGCTCAACTTCAGCAATTCGCTCACCTGAACTTGAGGCTGGTAAATCACTTCGTGCCAATTCCGTTAGCTTTTGCTCCGTCTTTTTATCAAAATCACTTAGGTAAAAGCCCTCGCCTCGCTTATTTTTTATTTCAACTTGCAAGCTGCTTAATTCACGGTTTAATGCTTGAATATCGGATCTAATTGTCCTCGTACTTACATTGCACTTTTGAGCTAAAAAGGAGGCAGAAACGTAGCGGTTGGCGGAATTATTTAATAAAAATTCGAGGATTATTCCCAATCGTTTATAAGATAGTTTCATACAATCACTTCTTCTCATTTAGTTATATAAGTTACAAACTGCTATATTTGCTTAATCAAGGTCAACATGTCATAAGGGGCAATTTGGTAATCCTGGTCAATTATCTCTTCCAAACCGTTCACTACAGTAAAGCCAGCGTCCTTTAGATAAGAAACATCAACTACTTCTGCTGTCAGATTTGAAAGACGGAGAACCAAGTTGTTTTTAATTGTGTATGCAGGATACAGTGCTGAAACTTCAACATTTTGTTTGATATTTAGCCAAGATTCAGTTTGTTCAATCTTGGTTAATTTTGGTGAAAATTCAATATCCCATAACTTGTTATCAAGACGATTAACAAAGAGATTATATTTTTGCATCTGGTAACTAACAGATGGTGCATACCAATCGCTGATTACTTTTGTCAGTTTATTTTCTGCAAGCTCAGCATTACTTGGGGCATACAAACCAAACGAGAACTCATTAATTCCAGTTTCTTGAGCTAATGGCGTTGGCATCATGATATGGCCAACAGAAGTTGTGTCTCCAGATGCACGTCCAGGACGCCACAATAAGTCTGATTTACCCAGTTGTCCCGTAGTTGCCATAAGCGTGATATAAAGGGAATCGTCAACTTTTTCATATTCCTTTTGACCAGTTCCAAAGAAATAGAGACCGTCTCGTTTATCATGTAACCCGACTGCACGATCAAAAATATAAATGTTAACTGGTTTTTCAACAAATTCATCGTTCCAGTTATCATCAATCGCTTCATTTTCTGTTTGACGAAAACCACCTTGAATCTGCGCGTGTGCCGCCTTAGTCGTAATACCAGTTTTTAGACGCAAGCGTAAGCGATGTGACAAAGCCTGATTATCAATCGTTAATTTGGCTGAAATCACATCCGAAGTGGCTGCTATCGTTAAAATTAATTGATAGCTCACATCAACTGTTTTAGGCGCTTCGCCATCAACCCGGTCTTCCAAATCAAACGGTAATTGCCATGTGCCAGTTAGAATCAATCTTTCAATTCCATCAGCAACTTCTTTTTTGATTGTTCCATTCCAATCAAGTTGCTTCTCTTCATCCCCTCGAAGTGGCGAGAAATCATAGGTATCACCATCATTCGCTTGATCATAAATACTAATAACATCATTGAATGTCTTGTATTTAGTGCTTAAATAAAAGGCACCATCTTCAAAGGCCAGTTGAACCCGGTGATTACCAATTGATTTTCCACTTACGCTTTGGAACTCGTCTACTGCTTGATCACTATCCTCGAAATGCAGCACTTGATAACCTAAACCAGTCATTTTTACTTCTAGACTGACCTTGAGCTTAAAGTAGCCTGGTTCATCCTTAAATTCATAGCCGTTTGGCGTTAACTGCATAATATGTGGACGCGATTTAACTTCTTCTTTGTCCACAATCACAGCCTTATTCTCTGCTGGGAATTTAACTTGACTACTTTGACTAACTACTTCAACTGTTTTGCGTCCATTAAACTCGTATGGATCAGTATTAAAGACAATAACATCGTGATCAGACAGATTTAACCGTTGTGCGATTCTCTTCTTAATATAGTTTTCCACACCATCAGCAATCTCGTTTGCTTGCTTAATCCGGTGCTCCATGTCAACTGCAACATTATCAGTAACACTTCCACCCAAAGTGTCATGTGGTTGCAATTCAAATAATAATTTCCACAGTTTAACCACAATTCCATTTGAAATTGGAATATCTGCATACTTGGCAATTACCATAAGTGGTTCTAAACGTCTGGTAATAGCTTGTTCAAGTTCAAAATTACTACGCTTATTACGTGATCTAACCGATGTAATTGTCCGGTGAACTCGAGAATAAGTTGGGTATCTTAATTCCCCTTGATATTCTGGTAGTTTCTTAGAACGTAACTTGTTCATAAACTGTGGATATGTACTTATTTCGACATCATTTTGCGAAAGCTCGTTAACTTTTTCAATTGTTTTTGAAACATCTTGAATGATGTTCATTTGATCGATTCCAGAAGGAACCAAAACCTCGTCATTATTGCCATTTAATGCTTCAAATTCAATTCCCTTATCTAAGCGATTTTTGACAAAATCTTGTAAGTTGCGCTTTGATTCCAAATCGATTTGACCGGTGTAATACCCCAGTGGGAAATTTGCCGCAAAGACAGCTTTGCCACCCATTGCTTTCCATTTAAAGTATACAGAATTAGTTTGTCGTTTAAAATTCGTCCCACGCCAAGATAAAAAGTCATGGATTCCCACTTGGTTTAAAATCATTGGCAAGTTGGCATTAAAGCCAAAAGTGTCAGGCAAATAACCTAACATCATTGGTTCACCATAATTTTCTCTTGCATCGATAATACCGATAATCAAGTTACGCAATAACGACTCAGCACTCGGTATCATTGCATCTGTTTGGGTATACCATGGTCCAATGAATAGTTGCTTTCGGTTAACTAGGCGGTGAATTCGATCCTTAGCTTCAGGATGAATTTCGACATACTCGTCCACAATTGACATCTGGCCATCCAAAGTAAAGTTTGCTTCTGGATGATCCTCAAGTTCGTCCAAAACTTGTGTAAACAATTGGTCACTTAAAACCTGAGCATCCTGAGTAGTGAAATACCATTCTCGATCCCAGTGTGTGTGATTTACAAAATATGCTTTAACCATAATTTCTCCTATAATTCAAAATAAACTGTCATGAACTTAGCGTGATCAATTTCTGGCAGAACAACTGTCCGGTTGTCTACCTGCAAATCCGCAATTTTGTTTCCTAATAAATCGACTAGCTGAACCACTTGTGGCTGCTTATTAAACGTAATTTTGTCACCAACAGGGTGAAACAGCGGATTATACAATCTCATTTGGTAGCCTGTGCCTTTTTCTGTTTGTTCAACCGTACTGATAACTAACTGGTCATCGGTTTTAAAAAGACTGAGTTCAGGTTCAGTTGTGCGTTCAACCGGATTGAATGGGAAAGTTAATCGACCATTCAAAAATTCCGCATACTGATAGACCTGTAGTGGTGTCTCAAACGCTTTAACTTCGCTAGCCAAAGCAGCCTGATCATAGCCAGTTTGCATGGTTGTCATGGCTAACTCGAAGGATAAGTACTGATTTAGTTCAGCCTCAGGCGTTGTCACGGTTTCATCCCCCGATGCTCTTCCCGGTCGATAGAGCAAGTCGCGTTTTCCTAGCATTCCATATGTCCGGAAAACAGTTAATCTAATTGTGGCGTTGTCTTTTCCAATACATTCGTATTCACGAACTCCTTGTGGAATAAGTGCAAGCCCACGTTCATGATCGGACATCGCAACAAAGCTTTGAACAGTGTTAATCGAAATTGGCTTTTCTTGCCACGCACCTTGATTTTGGTGCCAGTCTTTTAAAGCTTGCTTCTTCGTCAGCGGACGTTTTATCGTACCAAACTGAATGTCGGCAATAGTTGTATTAGTAACTACTTCACTGTCAAAATCGATGCATAAACGGTGACTCTTTGGCAGTCTGTTATCGACATTAAGCTCAAATTTGATCAGTTTTGATGCCTGATCAAGTGTCACTATCATTTGCGTTGGCATCTTCACATCAGTCAAGCCCTTAGCCCGAGCAGCCAAATCACTTGGTACACTAAAATCATAGTCAATAATTAATTTGCTACTTAGTGCATTTTGGATGCATTGTGAATGATGCGGTTGCGCTGTTGAATAACTAACTAGATCCTGTTTGGCAGGTGAATAGTTGTAGGAGTCACCATCATCACCATTTTCTTCTAAGATTGCTTGTTTCCGATATAAGTGATTATTCAGTTTATCCAAAATGTCTAAACTACCATCAACATTTACTGAAATTTGATAGAATTCGTTTTCAATCTTGGTTCCAGTTTGTCTTGCTGGTAAGTCAATTTCCTGGTCCTGTTCTGAAAACAAAGATAACTGCTTGTAACCAAAAGCGGGTATCTTTGTTAATTGCATGTTCACATCAAGCTGATACACTTTTTCCGGTAAATAAATTGCTTGACCAGGATCAAGTTGAATTGTTGAGGACGTAATTAACTCAGTTACATCTTTGACAGCAGTGATTTCAAAGGGGATATTTTGCCCGTTATAATCTTGAATTTTGAAGTTACGACTTGGGGAATATATCCGTTTACTTACCACACCGCCGCGTTCAACTGGCAAGGTATTGAAAACGGTCAGTGTAATTGGGTGACTATCATTTTTAACACCTGTGGAAATTTGCCGTAAAGTTACTTCAACCAGCGCAGTCGCTATATCTTCGACCTTTTGATAGCGTGCTTTAATATCCGCATTTACCCGATCAGACACACAGTTCCCCATTGAATCATGTGCTGCATTCTTAGCCATTTTTTTCCACAAGTCTTCAAGCGTTTGGGTTGGATANGTCGCTATATCTTCGACCTTTTGATAGCGTGCTTTAATATCCGCATTTACCCGATCAGACACACAGTTCCCCATTGAATCATGTGCTGCATTCTTAGCCATTTTTTTCCACAAGTCTTCAAGCGTTTGGGTTGGATAAGGTAAGCCAAAATAGCTTCCCAGGGCAAGAACTGGTTCCACGACATTTGCAAGATAATTTTGCAATTTGGTGTTGAGGGCTTTTAAGTCGGCACGTGAAGATGAGATTGACTTATGAACACGCATGTCCTTGCCACAATCCTGTTCTCCAGTAATCAGTCGCAATTCAGGTTTAGCTTCTTTAACAGCCGTAATGTAATCCTCGAGTGAAGCAACTTCAAAAGTGAACTTTCCTTTATTTGCTTGATTAAGCCGCTCGATAAACTCAGGTAGGTCAAAACGTAGCGGTGCCATATCAGAGCCATTTGGAAACAGCACATTATCAGTTGAAGCTTGGTCAACAACTGTTTTAAATGGTTCTTCAGTCATTAACTGGGCTAGCTTAGTTTCATCGACTACGCCGCCAATAAAGTAACCACAGGCCATCCGGAAAACACTGATTTCTGAACCGTCCTCACCTTGCCAAGTAAATTCGGATTGCTTAGTGTCATCAAGTGAAAAGCCACGGTACAAAACAGCATCATCAATACCAAGCTGTTGATATATTTGGGGCATACTTGATTCTTGACCAAATGAATCAGGAACATAGGCAACGTTCATATGCCCACCTAATTCATCACTCTGCTTCATTCCAATACGTAAGTTGTTAATAATGCTTTCCCCAGAAGCTAGATACTGATCCGTTTGGGTATACCATGGTCCGAGAATTAGTTTCTTTTCTTTAACTAACTTCTCAACCCGCTTCCGCTCTTGCGGACGCCAGTTTAAATAATCCTCAATTAGTGAAGACTGACCGTCCAGCAAAAAAGAACCATATTGTCCTGAAGCTTCAAGATGATCAAGAACATCTTTTAAATCTTTTAGTAGATATACTTTCGCTTGGTCTGAGGTAAAGAACCATTCCCTATCCCAGTGAGTATGTGGAACGACAAAAACTTTTTTTACCATTTTTTCTCCTAAAAATAAAAAACTATAGCTAGAAAAGATTGATTTGATTCCCAACTATAGTTTTTTCGGTTTCATATTATTGGATGTTTAATTCAATATCATCATCACTCATTGATTCTTCACCAGGTGTAGAATCTTTGTCAGTAAAGTCAGCAACTAATGGAGCGACAATTGCAATAAACAAAGCACAAACTAGAATTCCGCCGAGGTAAGCTAAAATATTGTCGGCTGTTAAAATTCCAGGTAAACCGCCTAGAGGTGGGATATGTGATTTAACACCTAGCCATGCACCTGCTGCTGAACCAAGTGCACCACCGATAACGTTTACAATGATTAATTGAGGAGCCTTCATCATAAATGGAATAGCCCCTTCAGTAATTCCAAATGTACCCATAATTAAGTTGTTATGACCCATTTCTAGCAATTCTGCTGAGAAACGCTTCTTAGGCCAAATGAAACTCATAAGTGCATAACCCATTGGGATTGCACAAATGGCGATGTTGGTATACAGACATGGTTGGTAAATTCCTTCGATAAAGAAGAAGTTACCTACACCCCAAGCTGCCTTGTTGATAGGACCTCCAAGGTCTGAACCAATCATGGCGCCCATAATAGCAGCTAACAAAATAGCGTTTGTCTTTTGTTCTACCATGAACTTAACCCATGAGGTTAAGCCATTATTAAGCCAGGCAAGTGGCGGCGTTAAGACTACACCGACAAATAAAGCAACCGAACCAACGGTTAAAAGTGGCATAACAATTAATTCAATAGCTGAATTCCACTTTTCTGGAACTTTGATTTTACGGCACCAACGTGCAACATAACCTGCAATCAAACCAGCTGCAATCGCACCGATGAAGCCAAGTTGGTTATTGGTTGCTAATTGTCCACCGATAAAGCCGGCTCCCAAAGCTGGTTTGTCACCAAGCGCATAGGCAATGTAGCCACCAATAACCAGGTTAACTAGGCCGATACCTATCCAACCAACGGAGTTAATTTGATAAAGCAAGTGGAAAAAGCCACCGGTTTTAGCAAACTTGGAAAGATCACCATAACCAAAACACATACCAATTAATTGCGGAACACCAACAACTAGCGCACCACCAATAACTGTCGGGATCATGTAAGAGATCCCACTCATAATGGCTCCTTCCCATTCCTTCAAAATTCTCTTCATTTTTAGTTCTCCTTCTTAACCGCAGCAGCACACTTCTTCAAGACAGCTTTAGGTGCCTTAATACAGGTGTTGATATCTACTCGAATAATTGGTTTACCTTCAAAACGTTCCATACTAGTGATTTTTTGATCAGATGCAATCAAGACAAAGTCAGCTGCATCTGCTTCTGCTTGAGTAATTGGATTAACTGGACCCATCATCCCTTGTTGCTCAATTCTGACATTCCAATCTAATTCCTTACCCGCTTTTTCCAAGGCTTTAGCTGCCATCGGAGTGTGGGCTAATCCAGCTGGACATGCTGAAACTCCTACTACATTCATGGTTATTCTCCAATCTTTTGATTAATAAAGTTGGCTATCTCTTCTTTAGAAGTCAACTGACGTAACTCTTGTTTGAAATCATCTTCAAGTAAGGCAGTAGACAAACTTGCTAACATTTTCAAGTGCTCATCCCCAGCATTTTCTGGTGGCACCATCAACGCAAATACATCCGTCACCGGCTTGTCATCGTATGTTTGCCAATCAAGTGGTGTGGTCAATCTGAAGTAGATAAAACCTGGCCGCTTGACTGTCTCCGTTTTTGCATGTGGGATTGCAAAACCGTCTTCTAACCCAGTTGGATATTCTTGTTCTCTTGCCAAAAAGCTTTGCTCTAGTTCACTTGCATCTGCAGCAAAACCTGCATTACAAGCAACTTGCGAAGCATACTTTAAAAAGGAATCAACACTTTGCTCATTGACGTCCAAATAAACGTCATTAGCTGAAAATTTCATTACCTGTTCTCACTTCCTTATTTTGAAACCCTTTACATTTATTTATACTAGACTGTTATCAATATTTTGTAATTACAAGCTTTTTCCATATTAAGTGGAAAAAGCATATTTTTATTCACAGCTAATAAACAAGGTGCTAAAGCACTTTATGCAAATATGTCGCAGACTTCTGCGATGATTTTTGGCACAAAAACAGAGTCATTTATTTGAAAATGACTCTGCTAGAGCACTTAAATTGTTCTTTAATCTAATTCGGCATTTATTAAGTAAATGATAATCTTTCTTGAAAATTTCTAAAGCCGAGTATTCAAAATTGCACATAAGTTCAAACCATAATAAAGTATAAAACGCACTTTGTTAATGCACAGTTTACCTAGCAAGGAGGGAAATTGCTTTGAAGCAGAAAAGAACAATTGACTTAATTGAAGATGACTATTTTACTAGCAGAGATTGGCACCTAAAACTCGAACAAACAAGCGTAGCTTTGCTTGGCTGGCTATTTGTTTTTTTACCATTTTTTGGATTGGCCCTACCACTTTGGCAGCCTCACTTTGCATCCCTACTCCCCTTTAACTACAATACTGCTATTTTGCGTCCACTGGAATTTTTAACAAAATTCTTTGATGATTACTTCGTTTTTATCAGCATCACCTATCTAACATTAACTTTTTTAAACAATTATCGCTTCGCTGCTAGCTGGCGCGACCATCTCGTAGTTGACCAAGACCGGCAACAAGAGCGTTCACAACTAGTCGAACAGGCCTGGCAGGAGAAATTTGGTAACTTGGACGAACGGCACAACTGCAGTTTTTACTGCGTTGAGCCGCAACAAAACCTTGAGACTGACTTTGCTCAGACACTATTCGCCAAAGGAGAAAGGAAGTTATGACATCAATCTGGCTCTTAGCTAAAACAGTTTTTAAAGTATTATTTTTGATTTTAGTTTCCTACCCAATCTTAGGCGGTTTGGCCTGGTTCGTCGGTGGACTTTGTTACAAATATGTTTTTAAAAACAAAAAGAATGACTTCACGATTTTGGACTCACGTGAACAGCCTTTTATTACCATCATGGTGCCTGCTCATAATGAAGAGGTCACAATTGAAGAAACGATTAGCTATCTTCTTAATGAGTTAAACTACACTAATTATGAAGTACTAGTGATTGACGATTGCTCAACCGACAATACGCCCAAAATTCTGCGTAAATTGCAGCAACAATCCAACCGATTGCGTGTAATTCGCTTAGCTGAAAATAAGGGTAAGGCTCATGCTTTTAATATCGGGCTCGCCTTTGCTAAAGGTGATTTAGTACTCAGCAACGATGCGGATACACTTCCAGAAGCAGATGCTCTGATGCGCTACGTTAACTATTTTAATAGTCCCGAAGGTCAAAATATCGCTGCCGTGACTTCTAATGTGGAAGTTAGAAATAGAACCAAGTTGATTACCAAATCGACCACAGTTGAATTTTCAAGCATTGTTGGCATTATTAAAAGGGCCGAAATGGGTGTGTTCGGCAGTATTTTTGCCTATAGCGGTGCGAACACGATGTACCGCAAGAGCGCCTTAATTGATGTGGGGATGTTTCGACAGGACCGGGCAACCGAAGACATCAGTGTTGCTTGGGACCACCAACTGAACAACTGGTTGGCAGTTTTTGCCCCTGAAATCATTTCTTACACACTTGTCCCAGAAACGCTCAAAGAACTCTACCACCAACGTAAGCGCTGGGCAAAGGGTGGAACCGAAGTTTGGTTGACCAATTTAAGAAAGGTTTTACGCCATCCACTCAAAAATTTAGGTGAGTCATTAATGTTACTGGATCAAACACTTAGCATTTGTTGGTCTTTCTTCTTCTGGTTAGCCACATTTGTTTTCACCTATTTAGTAGGTAATTTTGCACTTACACAAAATTGGTCCCAGTTAGTTTACTTGTTATTCTCCGCTTTAATCTTGATTTGCTTTGAAATGATTGCGGGTACAATGCAATTAGTTATCGCACTAATGATTGACCGCAAAGGCAATAAGATTGAGTATTTACTATTTGCGCCAATTTACCTATTATGTTTGTGGATTATCAACACACTTACTATTGTGACAACTTTTGTTCCTGCAATTAAAACTATCTTGGGTCATGGCTCTGGAACTTGGATCAGTCCTTCACGCTAGTTTTTAATTTATCCACACAAAAAAGCCACCTAGCTCTATGCTAGATGGCTTTTATTTTTTCCTGTAATTATGCAAACCATGGTTCCATAATTGTCAGACTTGGCTGATCAAAGTCGATTTCCGCTAACGCACCATACGGCAATGCCGTATGTGGGTAAGCGTGTCCAAAGTTAGCGTTATACAAAATAGGTGTATTGTATTCTTGTGTTACTTCAAGCAGTTCTTTTTGATATTCAGCAAAGTACTTTTTGTTTTGAGGTTTGCCAACTAAAATTGCTTGCGCATTTTCAAGAATTCCAGCTTCAGCGAGGCGCGTCAACTTTTTCCGATACAAAGCTGGTTCCGGCTGTTCTTCAGAAGTTTCAAGAAAGATGATTTTGTCCTTAGTTTCTTCTGGCTTTAAAAGCAATTGATAACGTGCAATCACTGCTGGTTCATCGCTATAGCGCTCTCCATCTAGTGCATCATAAATGCTATCGATACAGCCACCCCACAAATGACCTTGAACTTGTCCGTGTCCACGCAAGACTTGATATCCAGAATCTTGGTGACTGAAACGTGGTTGGCCAACTTGGGCAGCAGAAAAATCTGTTCTTTCCTCATACCAAATTTCACTCGCTGGAATTTCAGTAGTGGCAGGATTAGTGAAAAAGTGCTCGATTGTCTTCTTCGTATACGGCAGCATTTCTGTATCAAGTTCTGCAAAATCGTTTAAAAAGCTTGGACCATAAAAGCTCTGCATCCCTAGCCGGTAAAACATCAGATGGTCAATTGTTGTGTCTGAAAAACCGGTGAACAGTTTTGGCTGCTTAACCACTGCCTGTTTAAATTCTTCGTCTTCCATTAAAAAGGGCAAAATCTTGAATGTGTCATCGCCGCCAATAGCCGCAATTATTCCTTTTATTTCTGGATCAAGAAAAGCTTGTTTCAGATCGGCCGCCCTTTTTTCAGGATGATTTTTGACAAAATCTATTCCTTTAAGGGCATTAGGCATAAAAACAGGGGTTAACCCAAGTTCTTCAATTCTTTTTTTACCCAGCTTAAGTTGATGAGCTGCAAAGTCCTCACCTAGTGTTCCCTGCGAAAGGCTCACAACAGCAATTTTGTCACCTTGAGCTAATTTAGATGGTTTTTTCAACATTATAATCCACTCCTTCTTGTGCCGTTTGCACTTAGTAAAAAATTGTTATTGCTGATTATGCTGGTTTAAAGACAAGAAGTCAATTTGAATTAAAGGTGGTTTTGAAAATGAGTTCAGTTACTTTAGTCCTATTCCACTGTAATTGTTCCTTTTGCTGCGAATACTTCGAGGTTGTTTTTAGCTGACAACTTCTTGGTTAACTTATTATTGATTTTCTGCCCCTTGTATCTAATATTTGGTCCGCCGGCTGCGAGCTTGTAGCTGAGGTTAGGCGCAGCTTTAATTGTAAAATCGCCTTTTCTTAGCATTTGGAAAGAGTTTCGGTTAATTAGTTGTGAGTCAGTAATCGCTACCTGACTTGAGTATGCTTTGGCATCCGCAGTTAATTTGCTGTGATCAATTTTTAATTGACCTCCATGAATTGTAATAAGCGACTTACCGATATCTGAATTACCAATATCTATCCGATGATTACCATAGCTAGCAAAAATGGTCTTCTTAGCAGTTAGTTTATCCACAGTAACTTTACCATTTTGTGCATTCGCAAAAAGATCATTTATTGAGATACTTTTGATATTAAGGTTGCCTTTGTCGCTACTACTATCAACTTCAGCTAAATATTTGTTTTTAGGAATCGTGATATCGATTCGAGAGCTGTCATTTCGCCAATTAATCGCAACCGGACGAGATTCGTTAATTTCAAGTCGCTTTTTTCTAACTTTGGCTTTGACTGCGTTAGGGTTTAATCCAGTAACTGTAATTTGATACTTTTTACCAGAATGCAAATAAATATCAGAGTTGTCAGTTTGTACAATAATTTGATCAAAGTTAGGGCTGGTAGTTAACTCGCGTTTATGTAGCGTACTGCCAGAAGTTTCAAAGGTAAATTGATTATGATTATCGAATACTGGATTGACTCCAGCATTCGCCCAACCTAGTAGTGCAGTAATTATACCGATAACCCCGATTAGCCCAGTTATTTGGTAAAATTTTTTCATCATTATCCCTCCGTTTTCATTGCAGAATTTGTTTTATAATAATGGTTCTTGAAAATTTTTCTACCTAGATAGCGGAAAAAGATTGTGCATTCAGCGATCAAGAAGTGAATGAATTTAATAATTAGCGGGAATAAGAATAGACTCAAGCTAATCAGGCAAATACTAATTCCTGTGTAAAACAACCCTGTTGACCAAGAATTGCTAAAAAGTAATCCACAAGTTTTTAACAGGATGAAAACTCCCAATGCAAATAAGCCAACCGTAGTCAGTACAACAGCAACAAAAATTCCGCAAAATGCAACTAGAGCCGCAATCATCAAAAAACACGTTACTAAGACCAAGGGAATGCCAACGGGCGCCGCTAAAACACCAAGCAAAATTAGCCAAATTGTTTTTAGGTTGGTTTTGGAGCTTGGTTTTTCATGCATATCAGGTTGGGGTACATCCTTGGAGACTGAGTAATCTGCCAAAATCATACGTGCCAACTGCTTTGGTGTACCTAAATCCTTGATAATCTCCTTTTCACTACTAAAATTGCCATCAAATAAAAATTCTTGGTAAAACTCAATTACATCTTGGCGTTCATCATGCGGAAGATCTAGTAAATTATTGTTTAAGTCATTAATATACTTTTTAATTATTTTATCCATTTTCTTCTCCCATCAACTCATTAATTTTGTTACTAAAACTCCACCATTCCTTAGCAATTGTGTGTAATTCAGTGCTTCCTGCTGCTGTAATCTTATAGTAACGGCGATTACGACCATGATATGAATGATCATAAGTAGTAACAAGCTGCTGCTTTTTTAACCGTCTAAGTACGGGATATATTGAAGAATCTGATACAGCAAAAAAGATCTAACACGCTTAGCAATTGCATACCCATAAAGACTTTCTTCATTAATAAAGGATAAAATTGCACCGTCAAGCAAGCGTGACTGAATTTGAAAATGCATGCTTCCATCTCCTCTATACTATATTTTATATAATATTGTAGAACTTAAAAATATGTTATGCAAGCCATCAGATTGCAACCGAAGTGTCAATTAAACTTCAATTAGTTAAGCAACTAATGAATTTTACGCTACTACATTACTCTCATTTACATCTTTTTTTAATTTTAGTTCCATAATGTATTGAATTTTTAATCATCTAGTGTATTATTTATATATGACAGCAGTACAAAAAGGAGTGAATAAAATGAGTTTAATTGAGGCGCGAGATATTACACGTACTTATGGGAAAGGAACAACTA
The DNA here is from genome assembly GCF_002837055.1 of Lactobacillus apis. GTDB lineage: Bacteria > Bacillota > Bacilli > Lactobacillales > Lactobacillaceae > Lactobacillus > Lactobacillus apis. The sequence goes on from NZ_PDKP01000007.1 coordinate 16,378, forward strand.
GCTTTCAGGCATTACGCGGCGTTAGTTTGAAGATTGAAAAAGGAGAATCAGTTGCTATCATTGGTAAAAGTGGCTCTGGCAAATCAACCTTAATGCATATTATGGCTTTGCTAGATCATCCCTCTTCAGGCAGCATTTTACTAAATGACCAACCAACAGCAAAAATTAAGGCAAAGTCATTAAACAAGTTGCGAAACCAGACTTTTGGCTTTGTTTTTCAACAGTTTTTTCTCAATGCACAAGATAATGTTCTTGAGAACGTTATGTTGCCAATGAAAATAGCCGGTGTAACTGGCAAAAAACGACGTGAATTAGCAACTTCTGCACTTGAAGCGGTTGGTTTAGAAGCAAAAATGAATAATAAAGCTAGTGCTCTATCAGGTGGTCAAAAGCAACGCGTTTGTATCGCCCGAGCACTTGTTAACAATCCAGAAATCATCTTTGCCGACGAGCCAACAGGTAATTTAGACTCTAATACCGGTGCAAAAGTTGAAGATATTCTTTTCAAACTGAATCGTGAAAAAGGTATTACCTTGATTATCGTTACCCACGATCCAGACTTAGCCCAAAAATGTGATCGTCAAATCCAAATTAAAGATGGTCAAGTAGTGAAAGGAGATTTCTAATGAAATTCCGTGATATTTTAAACTCTGCTGGATCCAACTTATGGCATAACAAAGGAAGAACTCTATTAACTATTATTGCCGTTTTAATTGGTTCTTTAACAATAAGTATTACGCTAGGAATCAATACGGGTGTTAATGACTATTTACATAAACAAATTGGTAATGTTGGTAACACTGAACAAATGATCATTTCACCGCAATACTCAGCTGGAGATGGTACAGGACCGCAGAAATATAGTACTAAGAAAAGTAGTCAAAACGCTGACGGCATGATGACTAAAAAAGATGTCGAAAAAATCAAGCGCACTAAGGGAATTAAAAACGTTAAAGCAATGAAAGATGATAACGTTGAATATGCTCAAGGTAAAAGTAAGACTAAATATGTGATCAATGCGCAAACTACCCTTGGTATCAAATATGATTTATTTGCTGGTAAACAAGTGGCTACTTCTGGAAATAAATCAGAGATTTTATTAACAAAAGAAATGGCTAAGGCTTTTGGCTATAAAAAAGTTCGTAAAATTCTCGGCAAAAAGATAAACTTGGTTGTCATTTCACCTGTTACCAAGAAAAAATCAACTATCACTGCAAAAGTTGTTGGTATTAGAAACGAGAGTATGGTAAACAGCGGTCAATCAGTATATAGTCATGGCTTAAGTGAAAAAATTGTTACCGCCAACCAAGATGGACTGCCAAAAGCACTTAAGGATCGTTATACCGAAGTTGTGGCAACTCCAGTTGGAAAAAGCGACGCAGCAGTTGCAAAGGCCGAAAAGGCCCTTAGCAAAAAGGGCTATGACGCACAAACTCTAAAGGAAGCCGTCAAACAACTATTTCAAACCTTTAATGCAGCAACAGGAGTGTTAATTATCTTTGGAGCAATTGCCTTGATTGCTGCTAGTTTCGGTGTTATCAATACGCTTTACATGTCAGTTCGTGATCGAACACGTGAAATTGGTTTGATGAAAGCCCTTGGCTTAGGCCGCGGGAAAGTATTCTCAATTTTTAGCTGTGAGGCTATTTTAATAGGATTAATCGGGTCATTGTTAGGATTAATTTCTGCAATGGGCTTAGGCCAATTATTGAATAAAGCAGCAACAAGTAGTTTCCTTAAAGGAATAGATGGTTTTGTTTTAGTCCAGTTTAATTGGTCCAGTAGCTTGTTAATCGTCGGTATTATTTGCCTAATTACATTTTTAGCAGGAACGTTGCCAGCAAGACGAGCTGCAAAATTAGATCCAATTACAGCCTTGCGCTATGAATAAAAAGATAGGATCACTCAAGTAGTCTAACTTCTTTTTAACTTGTAATTAGTAAAAAATAGGTACAGAGTTTTATATTACTCTGTACCTATTTTGTTGTTTTAAAAACTTAGTTTTATTAATTCATGATATGAACTAGATAACTATTCAGCTTGGTCTGCTTTCTTATTTCGATAAATAACTAAAACTACAAGCATAAGGATAACCAAGCCTAAAATTGTTAGCCATAATGTATTTTGATAATTCGTCTTCGGCAGTTTTTGACTTGTATCGTGCCGAGTTTTTTTATTATATCTCTTATCATACACAGTTTTTGCCGTAGTCGGATTATCCGGAATACTTGGTTTTCCAGGATCTGTTGGAATGCATGGCTTTTCAGGATTATCCGGACTATCTGGTTCGTCAGGTGCACTTGGAGTTTCAGGATTACTTGGCCATTCTGGTGTATCATTCTTAATTTCCATGTTGACTAAGTTTCCAGCTCTCACTAAACCTGGCTCACCTGCTGCCTCTTTATCAATTGTAAAATCAACTGGATTACTATTTAAGTAATAACCTTTAGGCGCTTTGGTTTCGATAAATTGGTATTTACCTGGTGCTAAATCAGATACTGAAACAATACCTTTGTCAGACGAGACCAATTTATCCAGTACTGTCTTACCATCTGCATCAACTACTTTAAATGCTGCTCCAGCTAAAGGTTTACCATTACTGTCGGTTTTAACTAATTGAGCTGAACCTTTGTAGTTAACTAATTTTGCTTCAACAGCAATAGGCTCACCTTGAGCTGACTCACTTATGATGAAATCAGTCGGTGTCGAATTAATAACATAGCCAGTTGGTGCTTTAGTTTCGATAAATTGATATTTGCCTGGTGTTAAGTCGGTGACAAAGACAATACCTTTATCAGACGACACTAAGTTCTCCTGAACTATCTCACCATCTTTATTAACTAATTTAAATTCTGCTCCAGCTAAAGGAGTACCCTTACTGTCAGTTTTGACTAATTGAGCTGATCCCTTATAGTTAACTAATTTTGCTTCAACAACTGCAGGCTCACCTTGGGCTGATTCACTTATTGTAAAACTAGCAGGTGCAGCATTCAGCAAATAGCCTGCTGGTGCTTTAGTTTCGACAAATTCATATTTTCCTGGTGCTAAGTCTGAGACAAAGACAATACCGCTCTCGGATGATACCAAGTTTTCGCGAACTGTTTTACCATCTTTGTCAACCAGTTTAAACTCTGCTCCAGCTAAAGGATTCCCTTTGCTGTCAGTTTTGACTAATTGAGCTGATCCCTTATAGTTAGGTAACTCGCATTCTGTAACTATAGCAGCTGGATCTTCCTTGGCTTCTTCACTTATTGTAAAACTAACTGGCGCTGCGTTAATAACATATCCCTCAGGAGCTTTAGTTTCAATAAATTCATATTTGCCTGGTGCCAATGATGTAGCTAAAACAACTCCATTGGCATCTGAAGTCAAACCAGATTTAACAATATTGTCATCCCTATCGACTACTTTAAATTCTGCTCCAGCTAGAGGATTGCCTTTACTATCAGTCTTGAGTAGTTTAGCAGATCCTTTATAATTTAGACGCTTATTTTCCCAATCACCTAAGTTAATTGGAGGAATTATTCCGTCATCTTTCTTTTCCACCGTAAAATCTCTTGGCTTATCGTCTAATTTATATCCAGTAGGTGCCTTTGTTTCTACAATTTGGTACTTGCCTGGAGCCAAACCTTCAATCGTGACGATTCCTTCATCGCCTGAAACGACGTTTTCATATCCTTCTATAACTTTTCCATTAGAATCAAGAACTTTAAATTCTGCTCCTTTTAATGGAAGTTTTGAGCCTTTTTCGTCAGGCTCGCTAACTTTTCTAAAAGTTACCTTTGTTGTTTCATTATAAATATGAACCACTTTAGCAGTACTGCCTGCTTCATCTTTTATAACTTTTATTCTCTTACCTTTTGCCAGTTCATCGCTGACTGTATAACCATCAGGAGCTTCAGTTTCAACAACGAGATATTCTTGAACTCGCAAGTTTCCAAGCTCCAATTCTCCTTTTGAATCTGTAACACCTTCACGGACAAGTTTATTTTTCTCCAGCTTTTTATTAATTGTCCACAGTTGTAAGTGAACACCTGCTAATCTCTTCTTTCCACTTAAGTCCTCTTTAATAAGTTTAATCGATCCCTTTGACCCTGTAGCATTTCCAGAAGTACTAGTTACAACAATCTCTTTACCTTTCTCCCGAACTATAGTTTGTTCATTCATTCCAGATATACTGGCAGAGTTTGCAACTGTGTCAACCAATTTATCTAAAAGAACTAATGAACGATACTCCACTATATATGATGTGGTAATTTGCTTTAGAAACTCAATTGTAACTACCTGAGCACCTGTTGCATTGTTAGTTTCAATATCTACTTTGTAATCTGTACCTTCAGCTAAAACAGTTGAACTATCTTTTTCGATATTCCCTGCACTGTCAACAATAGTTCCATATATTACGATCCCATCTTTAGAAATAAATTGGTTAGCTGATGGGGTATCCACAATTTTTACGTTGTTTAAAGTAGATTGTGAAGCATTAACTGTTAAGTTCCATTTTACATAACCACTATCATCAGGATCCTGTGCACCATCCTTATCAAGTAATTCGCCGAAATGGGCTGGTGAAATACTCGAGTTTAAATTATGTGATACACCTTCAGTGGTAAAGACAGCCCTATTATTATAATACTGTTGATTGATTACTTTTCCTGCCAGACTTGTTTCGAAGACAAGTACGTACATTTTGTTACTGTTCTCTGGCAAGTTAACCTGTAATGTTGGCAGAGCAGTCGTAGGCTCAACTAGGTCTGCCCCAACTTGATCACCTAAAGTGTAAGTACCATTACTATTGACCGTTGCTTCATATAGTTTCGCGCTACCTGCAACATAATCTTGCGGCGCTTCTATTACATCCGTAATCGTTGCATTTTTCAACTCTTGATGACGATAGTTTACTGCTACTGTCCAAGTAATCTTCTTGTTAATCGCATTATACACACCAATTTTGTTTCCATTGTATTTAAATCTTTGCAGTGGATCAAATTCTACCCAATCTGTGCTTGAATGACTGCCACCAAATTTATCCATCCAGTTTGCAGTAGCCGTATTTTTAAATATAAATGAATCTTCACTTCCAGTGCCTTCTATTGCAGCAATATCAAAATTAGTTTTATAGGTTATGGCATATTTATGATCAGTGCCGTTTTTCAGTTCGCCTTCAAATTCTACCTTAAAGCCATTGTCGGTTTTAGTAAATGTATATTGATCTGAACTCAACGCTTTCCCTTCGGTTAGATCGATGATTCTGAAACTACCATCTACTAATTTTTGTCCTTTACTGAATGTGTCCTCCAAATACCAATTTTTCAGCAAATAGCCAGACTTATTAATTTGAATTTGCCATGGAATTTCATGAGTTACGTAGTTAATATCACCATCAATACTCTTAGCGATACTCTGCTGGTTTGCATCCCCTTTAATCTCATCTTTATGTCCAGTACCTTCACTCTCGTCACTATCTCCGATATCTGTTATGACAGAATTAGAAATTGGAGTAGTTTCGTCAACATAACCGTTCACTTTTGTTTGGTAGTCAATTCTAACTGGATAATCGATTTCCTTTAAAAACCTAATGATAAATCGGTGCGCATTAGATGAACTTTCTTCTATTACGTAATCGCTACCTTCTACCAAGGAATCGCCAATTATTTCGTCATCACCAGCACCAGTAAATGAAATCCTAAATAACTTAACGGAATCTTTGACTAAAGAAAGCCTATCACACATTGTATCCGTAATCGTTGAGCCAGCGGGATGCTTCCTTTCATTGTAGTTGTATCTAACAATCCATTTATATATTTGATCATTACCTGTGGCAAACGGACCATTTTTTGTAATTGGTCGCTCATAATGGGCAGTGACGCTCGCTTCAGCAGAGGTGCTGGAAGTACCATCATCAAGAATAGCACGGTTTTTGAATTCTACGTTTCCACCCTTCTCGGGTTTTCTATCCTCATCAATCATTGTTGTATAAACAACATGAAAGGCTTGATGAGTCTCTGCGTACTTTCCAATAAACTTAATGGTTTCAGTCGAACCAGATGAGATTCTTTTATAATCTACGCCTTCGGTTAATGGGTGATCCCTGTCAATATTTACAATAGCACCAGTGCCATCTACAGTTTCTGGATAAATCTCAATACTCTTCAGACTTGTACCAGCAGGTACAATATCAACAAGCTCGGCATCCTTCATATTACTTAAGGGACGATTAATATTGACTTCCCAAACTATTCCAGTTGGATTAGGTACTTTATTAACGTGACCGCTTTTATCTATAGCTTGATCATAATTTGGACGAATACGAATTTCGCTTGGTCCAGCATTATCTTCATTTGGTGTTTGAATGACAACTACTCCAGGTTCAGTCCGCTTAAACTTTGTTGAATAACTGAAGCCACCTGCTATATCATGATCAGTTTCTACATTCTTGTTAAATTCAAGCCGTATTCTACCATCAGTGAAAACTTCATATGATCCATATTGACCTAGTTTTCCTATAAGTGGCCCAGTCCCTGGAAAAACCCGAATGGCATCCGGCAAGTTAAATTCGAAATAATCACCTTCTTCAATCACTCCGAATAGTTCTTCAGGAAGACTCCAAGAATAATTTACCTCAACACTTGCATCAGCTGGTATGTTATCAAGGTCCGTGCATATGTGACCCTTGCTATCAATATATACAACTTTTACATCGTCAATAATGGTTGCAGGACTAATTCCCACTTTAGTTAATAAATCACGAATGTTTTGCTTGCCGCCATCACGTTTTATTTTTACTTCTTTAGCTTTATCAGCAGATTCAGATTCCTTTTCAGACTCTTCTGTTTCTTTAGTTGCATCTTCTTCTGATTCTGACTCATGCATTTTTAGCGGAGCCTTTAGTGTTTGAACACCATTTGTAAGCATCAGATTATCATCTTTTAAATCTGAAGAGTCGAGTAAAACAGAAAGGATAATTGTTCCCTCAGTTCTAGGAGCAATCTTCATCTCTATTTTATTTTTGTTGATAACGTAATCAACTTTAGTTGACTCAGTTTCATTTTCTATTTTTACATCTTTAACGGTTGCGTCTTCGTTAAAGATCAACGTTTGGCTTTCTTCTGTCTGAGCTTTAAAAGAAAGGCTTATTTTCGCTTCAATCGTGTCTTTCTCATCTTTATCGACAGATAAAGAAGTTAACTGAAAGTCGCCTTGATTTTCTACAGCAAAGACAACTGTCGGCATCATATACTGCAAGAGAACCATTAAACTCATAAAGCAAAATAGTGCCTTTTTAATTTTTTCCATATTAAATTACACTTCTCCATATTTTTATATTTCAAAAAAAATAATGACTATACTATTAAATGAAAATTTCTATAAAATGTCTTACAAGCAGTAGGTATAGTAACAACTACACCAAATTAAATAACATATATCATATAATTATTTATTTAATCATTACTTTTTATGATTATATATTATGGTAACTTTTGCGTCAACATAGCATTTATAAGCTAAATAACAAACTATAAAAATAAAATAACGTAGCATTACAGCAGGAACTATCGCTTCTTTGTTTTATATCTATATGTGAACCGATTTTTATAAATAACAGTTAAATGTAATTTTACTCATCTATAATCAAATTATATTTTTTATTAATGACACATAGAATTCATGTATATTATACTAGTATACTTCTTTTTTCAAAACTTGAGAAAAGAAATAAGCTGGAACTATAATTGGTTCCAGCTTTGAATATTTATCTATGCATTACTACATATTTTCTTCAATTTTAGGTGCAAGCAAACTTTGCATCAAGGTCATATCAACAGGGCGATACGTACTATCAATGCACTCTTCCCAATACTCTAGGTGCTTTTTATCAATATAGCTCTCCGAGTCTTCAACTGCATTACCATTTTCACCTTGAATTGAGTACCAGTAAAAGTACATATAGCCATCGGCATTTTCTTCTTTAAAAACGGTTTCAACAAACATTTTCTCACTTGGCATCGTTGCAACTGTATCAGCATGATTATCATTTAGGAATTTCATCCACTCTTCAGCCCTTTGTTCTTTACCTTTTTTAATTCTAAAGCGAGTTAATTCTATTTGTACCATTATCTATCTCCAAAAAATTACAACAAAAAAGCACTTACTGTAGTTTAGTAAGTGCTTTTTTATTTTAAGCTCTGCAATCTTACGGCAAAACGTTAATAAATATGAAATATAATTAACGCTTACTGAATTGTGAAGCTTTACGAGCTTTCTTAAGACCTGGTTTCTTACGTTCAACCATTCTTGGATCACGAGTTAAGAAACCTGCCTTCTTCAATGGACCACGGAAATCTGGGTCTACTTCAAGAAGAGCACGAGCAATACCTAAACGGATCGCACCAGCTTGACCTGAGAATCCACCACCATTTACGTTAACTTTAACGTCATATTGGTTGTCAGTTTCTGTTAAAGTCAATGGTTGCTTCAAGTCCTTAACTAAGTTAGGGAATGGAATGTATTCATCAATGTCTTTGTTGTTAACAGTAATTTTACCACTGCCTGGTACTAAACGTACACGCGCAACTGAATTCTTGCGACGGCCAGTACCTGCATATGCAACTTGTTGTGCCATTTAATTTAACCTCCTAGATTAATTTGTTAATGTCTAATTTTTCAGGCTTTTGTGCTTCATGCTTGTGGTCTTCACCAGCATAAACATGCATCTTCATGAATTCTTGGTGACCAAGAGTGTTCTTTGGAAGCATTCCCTTAACTGACAATTCAACTAATCTAACTGGGTTGTTGGCAAGTAAGTCACCTGCTGGAGTAGCTTTTAAGCCACCAAGATGAGAAGAGTGGTGGTAGTAAATCTTGTCAGTAGCCTTTTTACCAGTCAACTTAAGCTTAGCAGCGTTGATAATAATAACGTTGTCACCAGTGTCAACGTTTGGTGTATATTGAGGCTTGTTTTTACCTCTTAAAATAGTTGCTACTGCAGTAGACAGACGACCTAAAGATACGTCTGTTGCGTCAATAACATACCACTTACGTTCAATTTCATTAGGTTTTGCTAATTGTGTAGTACGCAATTTAATTTCCTCCGTTAATACGTTGTTTGAAAACAATAAGATTCCGGGGCCTATCGTGGACAAACATACTTAAATAGAATACGTCTATTTGAGCAGTTTGTCAATATTAATCCTTGTCCAGTCGATATTTTTTGGGGATATCTTCATAAAAAACATGGTATAAAAATAGACCATTTGCTTGTGCAGTTTCTCTGACCTGTTCCCGATCTTTTGCCTCAATTACTCTAGGAAGATCATCCACCGGTCTTTTCCCATTGCCAATCTCTAATAAAGTTGCAACAAGAATTCGCACCATATTGTACAAAAAGCCGGAGCAAATAAAATCAAAAACAATTTCGTTTTCTTGCTCATCTTTTTGAATATTAACATAATACATTGTCCGTACTTTATTCTTTATTTGTCCTCCACTTGCAGCGAAACTAGTAAAATCATGAGTACCAATTAGGTCAGTAGCAGCCTGCTGCATCTTTTTCAAATTAACTGGATACGGATAATGTCCTGTATAAAAACGTTTGAATGGATCAACAAAGCGATCTAAGCTAACGTGATAGCGATACCATTTACCTTTTGCACTATAGCGAACATGAAAACTTTCATCAACTATTTCACATTCTTTAAAAACAATATCGAGAGGCATAATTGAATTAAGAGCACGAATCATTCTTTCTGGCGGAATTCTTGTTCCCGGATAATCGAAATGAATAACCTGTCCTAATGCATGAACCCCAGAATCTGTTCTGCCTGAGCCTTCAATTGGAACATCTTGTCCCTTCGTCATTTTTTTCAAAGCTGCTTCAATTGTTCCTTGCACCGTTCTCTGATTGGGTTGAGATTGAAAGCCATGAAACAAGTGACCGTCATAGGCCAAAGTCATCTTATATCTAGTAGTCATTAATGTGTCCTAAAAACTAATAACAGTACAATTAAAATAGCAAAGTAGCCCAAATTCACTAAGTCATATTTTGACCACTTTAAAACGCGAAACTTGGTTCTACCGTCATCTCCGCGATAACCACGTGACTCCATTGCCGTCGACAGATCAATCGCAGTTTCAAGCGAACTAATGAACAGTGGTACTAAAAGCGGTGTTACAGCTTTAGCCCTGGTAATTAATCCACCATTATTAAAGTCCGCTCCCCGCGATCTCTGCGCATTCATGATTTTAAATGTTTCATCAAATAATGTTGGAACAAAACGCAACGCAATCGACATAACCAAAGCAATTTTATCAACAGGAACCTTTATTAGCTTCAGCGGTGTCAAGATCCATTCAATTGCATCAGCAATTTCAAGTGGCATAGTTGTAACCGTCATAACGGTTGAAATTAAAATAATTACCGTAAAGCGAATAAAAATGAATATCGCATTCTCAATACCATAGCTTGAAACTGCAAATATTGTCCATCGCCAATATACTTTGCCTCCCACAGTAAAAAAGAGCTGCAAAAAGGAAGTAAATAGTATCAACCATATTAACGGTTTGACACCATCCCAAAAAATCTTTGGCTTTAACTTAGTAGCAGCAACAGCAACTAAGCTAAATACTGTAACAATTAAATAAGAAAGAGGGTTATTCGCCATAAAAACAATCAGAATAAAAAAGATAGTGGCTAGTAATTTACCGCGTGGATCCATTTTATAAACCAGCGAGTTACCAGAAATATAGCGCCCAATTAAAATTTTACTCACGCACACTCACCCCTTTAAATTCTTTTCTATTTCTTTTACCAAATCGCGTTTTGTTAACGGTGGCTTAGCAAAAGTGAAATTTTCCAGCTGTGCAGCGAAAAGTGAAGCCTTGGGTTCTTCTAAATGATGTTCTTCAAGCCACGCACGGTTTTTAAATACTTGGTCAGGGCAATCATGCATCAATAGCTTACCATGCTCCAAGACAAGAACGTCGTCAGCATAATTAGCTACATCATCCATATTATGTGTAACCAAAATAATAGTATGACCAGCTTTTTGATATTCAGAAAACAAATTCATCATCTGCTTACGTGCACGTGGATCAAGACCAGCTGCGGGTTCATCAAGGCATAAAATATCTGGTTCATAGGCCATTACACCTGCAATTGCCACACGACGCATCTGTCCGCCGGAAAGTTCAAAGGGAGAGCGTTCACTAATTTCATCAGGTAAACCAACCTTATTTAGCCACGAACGTGCACTTTCTTTAGCTTCCTCTTCACTAAAACCAAAGTTTTTTGGTCCAAATGCTATATCATCAAGTACAGTATTTTCAAACAACTGCGACTCTGGAAATTGGAATACTAAACTAACATGTTTACGAAGTTGTTTTAGGTTCTTGTTGGAAGTTTCAGGTGTTATCGTTGTTCCTGCAATTTCAATTTGTCCTTCGGTAGGCTTAAGCAACGCATTAAAATGTTGCATCAGCGTGGACTTACCACTTCCAGTATGCCCTATAATTGCAGTAAAGGAGCCCTCCTTTAACTCGAAGCTAATATCATCAAGTCCTTTTTTCTCTAGTGGTGAGCCTGGTGAATATGTATATCCTACTTTTTCGAATTTAATTGACATAAGTACTTAATCAACTCTTTTTCTGAATTAACTTGTTCTGGTATTGGAAATTCATCCTCGAGTAATGCCTGTTTTACTTGCATATAAAAAGGAATATCTAAACCAATTTCTTTTAACAACTTGGCTTGTGCGAATACATCTTTAGGAGTGCCCTGGGTAATTAAATGACCGTCGTCCATGACAATCACATTATCTGCCAAGCTTGCTTCATCGATATCATGTGTAATTGCAATAACCGTTAAATTGTAATCATCCTGCATCTGATGAACTGTCTTTAAAATCCGATCTCTGCCTTCAGGATCAAGCATTGAAGTTGCCTCATCCAAAATAATTACTTTTGGCCTAATTGCAATAATACCGGCAATTGCTACCCGCTGCTTTTGACCGCCTGATAAGTTAGCTGGCTCAGTATGTGTATAATCCGTCATTCCCACAGCTTTAATTGCTTCTGGAACAAGCTTTACCATTTCCGACCGGGGTACGCCTCGATTTTCCAATCCAAAGGCTACATCATCAGCAACTGTTGCCCCTACAAATTGATTATCGGGATTCTGAAAAACTACCCCAACTTTATTTCTAATGTCCCAGACAGAATCATCAGTTAGTTTTGTTCCATCAACTTCGATAAATGAGTCTTCATTTTCATTCGGAACTAATAAGCCATTTATTAAACGGACGATTGTCGATTTACCACTTCCGTTATGACCGATAATTGATGTCCAAGATCCTCTCGGAATCTCAAAGCTAAGTTGATCAATAGCAGGCGAATCAGACTCAGGATACGTGAAGCTGATATTTTTGATTTTTATAATATTATCTATTGTCATGATTTCACCTTTCTCACAGTATGATTTAATTGTACCAAAAAATAACTAAAATTCTTCGATGATCATGCTTTTTTATTTTTCTCTTTAAGACTATTAATCACATATTTCGCTAGATGATTATCAGTTCACCTGTTTCACACCGCATAACGTTATTGGTAAACTTTTTACTTTGTAATTCTATCTTTAAGAGTTAAATTTTCTATTACTGTATCTATTATAATAACTTACGGCTAAGGTGAAAACTAGACATTCAAAAAGATGATTTTTAAAAATAAAAATCCTGCTGATAGCTTAAGCAAGCTGACTCAGCAGAATAAAAAAGAGCAAAAAAAATCACCCATGAGGAGGGATAATTTACTTATCTAAGCTAGACTAAACTTTCGTCATCATCTTAACGCTTATTCTCACTCTCACGGGTAATTCTTAATAGCTATTAAGTTGGTTATCTAAATTAAACTAATTCTAGAATAACCATTGGAGCTGCATCGCCTCTACGAGGTTTAGCCAACTTCATAATTCTGGTGTAACCACCATTACGGTCTTTATAACGAGGTGCAATATCGCTGAAAAGCTTTTGCAATGCTGATTTTACAACAACTGCATCTTTTTCTTCTTGAATATCAGCAACTTCATTACGTACGTAACGAGCAGCTCTTCTTTTTGCAGCTAAGTCACCACGCTTGCCTAAAGTAATCATCTTTTCGGCAGTTTTGCGAACTTCCTTAGCACGTGTTTCAGTAGTAACAATACGTTCGTTCATGATCAATTGAGTGGTCATTTCTCTAAGCATTGCTTTTCTTTGTGCACTATCGCGACCTAATTTACGGTATGCCATCAGTTTACCTCCTTTTATTTGTTAGGTTAATCTTCTTGACGAAGTGAAAGTCCCAAATCAGTTAATTTGTTTTTAACTTCTTCTAATGACTTGCGTCCCAAATTACGTACACGCATCATATCTGCTTCTGTCTTATCAGTCAGTTCTTGCAGAGTATTAATACCAGCACGCTTCAGGCAGTTGTATGAACGAACAGACAAATCAAGCTCTTCAATTGTCATTTCAAGCTTCTTCTCTGCAGTGTCGTCCTCTTTTTCAACCATCACGTCATTGAATTGGGTATTTGCATCAGCAGTTTCAAACACTTTAAAGTGTGCTACCAAAATTTTAGCAGCAAAACTAAGGGCGTCATTAGGTTTGATTGAACCATCAGTCCAAATCTCTAAAGTGAGCTTGTCAAAATCATCTCTTTTACCAACACGAGTTGATTCAACTTGATAATTAACTTTTTCAATTGGTGAAAAGAGAGAATCAACTGGAATAACACCAATTGGCATATCTTCACTCTTATTTTCACTTGCTGCAACGTAACCACGGCCATTTTTAACTGCAATTTGCATGTGTAAGTGTCCACCTTCAGCAATAGTACAAATATATTGCTCTGGGTTAAGAACCTGCACATCTGAGTCGACTTTTAAGTCATCTGCAGTAACAGTAGCCGGACCTTCAACGTCTACTTCAATTGTCTTTTGCTCATCAGAAAATGATTTCAATTGAAGCTTCTTTAGGTTCAAGATTATTTTAGCAACGTCTTCTCTAACACCTGGAACGGTTGAGAATTCGTGTAAAACATCATCAATTTGAACATAAACAAGTCCAGTACCTGGAATAGATGTAAGTAAAACTCTACGCAATGAGTTACCTAGAGTAGTACCGAAGCCTCGTTCTAGTGGTTCAATGACAAATTTACCATAAGACTTCTCTTGGTCCACAACGGTAATATTTGGTTTTTCAAATTCAATCATTACTAGGCCCCTTTCAAAACGCAACGTCCTTCATTAAGAACAAAATTAAACACGACGACGTTTTGGTGGTCTAGAACCATTGTGGGGAACTGGTGTAACATCACGAATTGCAGTGATTTCTAAACCAGTAGCTTGAAGTGATCTGATAGCAGATTCACGTCCAGCACCAGGACCTTTAACGGAAACTTCTACATGTTTCATTCCTTGGTCCATTGCACTCTTAGCTGCAGCTTCTGCTGCCATTTGAGCAGCAAATGGTGTAGATTTACGGCTACCTTTAAAGCCCAATGCACCAGCTGAAGACCAGGCAATTGCATTGCCTTGAGCGTCAGTAATCATGACTAAAGTATTATTAAACGTAGAGTGAATGTGAGCAACGCCTTTTTCAACGTGCTTCTTTACACGACGTTTACGTGCTGTTTTAGGCATCAATAAACCTCCTTATAATTTTATTTATCTCTTCTTACTGCCCTTACGTGTACGGGCATTATTCTTGGTATTTTGTCCACGAACTGGAAGTCCACGGCGGTGACGCATACCACGGTAAGAACCAATATCAATTAACCGTTTGATATTCATGCTGACTTCTCTACGTAAGTCACCTTCAACACGGTATTTATCAACTTCTGCGCGAAGCTTTTCTTGGTCATCTGGAGTCAAATCTTTTGAACGTATGTCTTCAGAAACACCAGCATCCGCACAAATTTTCTGAGCTGTTGGTTCACCAATACCGTAAATATATGTTAATGCAACAACGATTCTTTTATCTCTTGGTAAGTCAACACCAGCAATACGTGCCATAAATTGCACCTCCTATTTTGTTTTTAACCTTGACGCTGCTTGTGCTTTGGGTTTGCAGGGCAAATAACCATTACACGACCATGTCTTTTAATAATCTTACAATGTTCACACATTGGTTTAACAGATGGTCTAACCTTCATGTTTCCCTCCGTTATTATTTTATATACCGATAAGTAATTCTACCTTTTGTTAAGTCGTAAGGAGAAAGTTCAACAGTAACACGGTCTCCAGGCAAAATACGAATATAGTGCATTCTGATTTTACCAGAAACATGTGCTAAAATTTCAGCTCCATTTTCCAATTCAACTTTAAACATAGCATTAGGTAAAGTATCAATAACTTTACCCTTTACTTCAATGACATCATCTTTTGCCAAAGTGGTTCCTCCGCATTTAAACAGTCATACTTTGAAATTATAACACGGAAAAGTAAATATACAAATTATTACTATTTACTTAAAACCGCATCAACACTTTCAAAGACTTTTTCTGGAGTTTGCTCACCGTCAACGACGCTGAGAATTCCATTCTTTTGATAATAGTCTTTTAAAGGTGTATTCATCTTTTCGTTAACTTGTAAACGATTCTTTACTACTTCTGGCTTGTCATCTTCACGTTGGTAAAATTCGTGGCTACCACAACGATCACATGTACCCTCAACTTTAGGCATCTTTGTAATCTTATTATATGTTGCACCACATTTTTTACACATGAAGCGTGCTGACAAACGATTTACTAAAGTATCTTCTTTAACTTCAAGTGAGATAACATTAGTCAAAGGTTTATTTAGCTTTTTAGTGATTTCTTCTAAAAGTTCTGCTTGAACTATAGTTCTTGGAAAACCATCTAGAATGTAGCCTTCCTTAATATCAGGTTGGCCCAAACGTTCTTCAACTAATCTAGCTGTAACCTCATCCGGTACCAAATCACCTTTGTCAATATAACTCTTAGCTTCAAGACCAACCTTGGTCTCATTAGCCATTGCTTCTCTAAACATATCCCCAGTTGAAATATGAGTTAGATGATACTTATCAACAATTTGCTCTGATACTGTTCCTTTACCAGCACCTGGCAAACCTAAAAGAAATAAATTAATCATTTATTCGTTCCTATCTGATGAATCCTACATATTCTCTCTTCATTAACAAGCCGTTAATTTGACGAGATAACTCCAAGACAACCCCAATTACGATCAATAAACTAGTTCCACCTAGTCCGATTGAACTTGGTAAGCCCCACAAATTAGTTGCAAGTTGTGGTAGCAATGCTACCAAACCTAAAAATACTGAACCAACAGTTGATAATCTAATCAACACTTTTGAAACGTATTTTTGAGTATCCTTGCCTGGCCATACACTAGGAATGTATGCACCTTGTTTTTGCAAGTTCTTAGCAAGCTTCTCAGGATTAACCTGAACAAAAGCATAAAAGAAAGTAAACAGTACAATCAACACTGTGTAAATTACTACACCAGGCGTAGTTTGCAGACTAAAGATTGTAGTCATTACCTTGTACCATTGTTGATCGCCTTGGGTTCTTTGAAAGGCCATTAAAATTGTCGCTGGTGTTACGATAAACGAACTAGCGAAAATTACTGGAATAACACCTGAAACATTAACTTTTAATGGTAAGAAACTTTCTGAGCCACTGGTAGTTGCTCGTCTAGTGTATTGGATTGGAATTCGGCGATCTGCCTGTTCAACCCAAGTAACAATTTGAGTTACGATGAGTATTGCAATGATAATCGCAATGAAGAACACAATTCCTTGCCAACGGTCACTCGCACTATTGTTAATAACTTCATCTTTATAAAGCTGCCATAGGCCGCGCGGAAGTCGAGCAATAATACCAGCAAAAATGATAACTGAAACTCCGTTTCCTAAACCTTTATCAGTGATTTCATCACCTAACCAGGTTAATAACATTGTTCCGGCAGTCATCACAATTGCAATCTCAACATAGGATTGCCAAGTCTGCGATTTGACTAATCCCATCTCAGTCAAAGCGTTGAAACCAAGCGTGATTCCAATACTCTGAATGAAAGCAACAACCAATGCAAGCCATCTTGTCACATTGTTTGTCTTACGACGACCTACTTCACCTTGCTTTCCCCATTCTACTAATGTAGGAACTATATCCATTTGCAATAATTGAATAACAATTTGTGCAGTGATATACGGGGAAACACCCAGTGAAAAGATTGAGTAGTTATCTAGTCCACCACCGGACACAGTGTCCAGCATTGGGACCAAACCAGTTTGTGCAACTTGAGTAATCGCTTTTGCATTGACACCTGGAACAGTAATGTTAGCTCCAATGCGATAAAGCAAAAGAATAAAGAGGGTAAAATAAATCTTATTTCTAATTTCTTTATCCTTAAAGGCGTTCTTCAAAGTCGAAAACATTAGATCACCTCAACAGATCCGCCTGCAGCTTCAACTGCTTTCTTGGCAGCGGCGGAAACTTTGTTAACCTTTACGTTTAACTTAACTTTCAACTCACCATTGGCAAGCAATTTAACGCCTGATAATTCTTTCTTTACCAAACCGTTTTCTTTAAGACTTGCGATAGTTACTTCGTCATTGTCTTTAAACTTGTTTAAGTCGTCTAAATTAATAATTGCATATTCTTTACGGTTAACATTCTTAAAACCACGCTTAGGCATAGTTCTGAATAATGGCATTTGTCCACCTTCAAAACCTAAACGAGTGTGTCCACCTTGACGGGCTAATTGTCCCTTTTGTCCACGGCCTGAAGTCTTACCGTAACCACTTGAAGTACCACGTCCAACACGTTTTCTAGTATTGCGTGAACCCTCAGCAGCATGTAATTCATGAAGCTTCATTAATTCGGCACCTCCTCAATAATTTATTTGTTGATCTCTTCAACTGAGATCAAGTGTGCAATTTTCATCAATGCACCACGAGTAGCAGCGTTGTCTGGTAGAGTAGCTGTACTATTGATTCTACCTAAGCCCAAAGCTTTAACAATTTTTTGTTGATTAGGTAGACGGTGCGCAGCACTTCTAATTAAAGTAACTTTTAATTCAGTCATTTATATTGTCTCCCTAATCTAAATCTGCGTGACGAAGCTTTTCAACATCTTCACTAGTTCTAAGCTTCTTCAAACCATCAATAGTTGCACGAACAACATTAATTGGAGTGTTTGAACCGAGTGACTTAGAAGTAACATCTGCGATACCAGCCATATCCATAACGATACGAACGGCACCACCGGCAGCAACTCCGGAACCAGCTGGGGCAGGTTTAATTAAAATACTACCTGAACCATAGTGTCCAATTACCTCATGAGGAATGGTAGTACCAACCTTAGGAACAGTAATCATGTTCTTTTTACCAGCTTCAACGGCCTTACGGATTGCTTCTGGAACTTCTTGAGCTTTACCAGTACCAAAGCCTACACGACCTTTTTTGTCGCCAACGATTACCAAGGCAGCAAATCTCATTCGTTGACCACCCTTGACAACCTTGGTGACACGATTAATTGCTACTAACTGATCTTCGATGTCGTCTTTATTTCTGCGATTATTACGAGAATCGTTGCGGTTTGCCATGTATTTATCTCCTTCCCTAGAAATCTAATCCGTTTTCACGAGCGGCATCTGCCAAAGCTGAAATACGGCCGTGGTATAAGTAACCACTTCTATCGAACACAACATTTGAAATGTTTTTAGCTTTAGCTGCTTCGGCAATTGCCTTACCAACAGCTTGAGCCTGTTCTACTTTAGCTGAATCCTTTGCAACAGAATCATCTAAAGATGAGGCACTTGCTAGCGTTACACCCGCTACGTCATCAATTAATTGAGCGTAGATGTTTTTATTTGAACGAAAAACGCTTAAGCGTGGGCGCTCAGCAGTACCAGAAATTTTGCCACGAATACGTTTGTGACGCTTTAAGCGTAACTTGTTTTTATCTGGTTTTGAAATCACAATTTCACCTCAAAAATTTATTTACTATCTACCTGTCTTACCTTCCTTACGACGTACATATTCGTCAGTGTAACGAATACCTTTACCCTTGTAAGGCTCTGGTGGACGTACATCGCGAATTTCAGCAGCAAATTGTCCAACATTTTGCTTTGAAATTCCTTCTACTTCAATTTCAGTTGCTGAAGTAGCTTTTACGGAAACACCTTCTGGTGCAGTCATTTCTACTGGGTGTGAGTAACCAACGTTTAAAGTTAACTTGTTGCCTTGTGCAGTTGCACGGTAACCAACACCGATTAACTTCAAAGTCTTCTTATAACCATTAACTACACCTTCAACCATTGAAGCTAAGTTAGCTCTTTCAGTACCATGAAGTGCCTTATCACTTTCACTTGAACGTGAAAAGTTGATCTTGCCATCTTCTTGCTTGAAAGTAATCTTTGGATCAAAGTATCTAGTTAATTCACCCTTAGGTCCCTTAACGGTGATGTTGTCACCATCTTTGGTAACTGTGACACTATCTGGGACTTCAATTGTTTTTAAACCGATACGGCTCATTGATTGTTCTCCTTTCTGTCAAAATTACCAAACGTAAGCAACAACTTCGCCACCAACGTCTTTTTGTCTAGCTTCTTTATCGGTAATTACACCGGCAGAAGTTGAAACGATGGCGATACCTAAACCGTTAAGAACTTTAGGTAAGTTTTCAGCACTTACGTAGTTTCTAAGACCTGGCTTAGAAATACGCTTTAAGCCTGAAATGACACGTTCTCCGTCTGGACCATATTTCAAGAAAATCTTAATCATGCCTTGCTTGTTGTCATCAGTAACTTCGTAATCACGGATGAAGCCTTCGCGTTTCAAAATTTCTGAAATAGATTTTTTAATGTTTGATGCAGGAATTTCAACTGAACTATGCTTTGCCATGTTGGCATTTCTAATTCTAGTCAAGTAATCTGCGATCGGATCTGTCATGACCATTTATGCTATCCTCCTAACCGTATTACCAACTAGCCTTTTTAAGACCTGGGATTTGACCTTTGTGTGCTAAATCCTTCAAGCAAATACGGCATAAACCAAATTTACGATATACGGAGTGTGGACGACCACATCTCTCGCAACGAGTGTATTCACGTGAAGAAAACTTAGCAGGACGATGATTTCTAATTTTTTGTGATGTTTTAGCCATTAGTGTCCTCCATTATTTTGCAAACGGCATACCAAATTGACTTAAAAGCTCACGAGCTTCTTCATCAGTGTTGGCAGTAGTAACGATAACAACATCTAAACCTCTTGTACGATTAACTTTATCAAAGTCAATTTCAGGGAAGATAAGTTGTTCCTTAATACCTAAAGTGTAGTTACCACGACCATCGAATGAACGGCTTGAAACACCGCGGAAGTCACGAACACGAGGAAGTGAAACACTAATTAACTTGTACAAGAAGTCATACATTCTATCTCCTCTAAGGGTAACCTTAGCACCGATAGACATACCTTCACGTAAACGGAAGTTAGCGATTGACTTCTTAGCCTTAGTTACTAAAGGCTTTTGACCTGAGATTAAAGCTAATTCTTCGACAGCTTCATCCAAGTTCTTTGCATTAGTAACAGCGTCACCAACACCCATGTTCAAAACGATCTTTTCGATTTTAGGTACTTGCATAACTGAGCTGTATTCAAACTTTTCTTGCAATGCAGGAACAATTTTTTCTTTATATTCTTCTGCTAAATAATTTGCCATTTGTGTCCTCCTTCCTATTTCTTAGTTTCTTCTTTTTTGCTTTCAGACTTAGCAATAACCTTAACGTTTGATGCGTGGATTGAACCTTCAGATTCAACTACACCACCATTAGCATTGGTTTGAGAAGGTTTTTGGTGTTTCTTAATTGTATTAACGCCTTTAACAACCACACGGTTTTTCTTAACGTTAACAGAAAGAACAGTACCTTCTTTGCCTTTGTCTTTTCCGGCAATAACTTTTACTTTGTCACCAGTTTTAACAAACATCAGTGCACCTCACTTAATTATAAGACTTCAGGAGCAAGAGAGACGATTTTCATAAAGTCGTGCTCACGCAACTCACGTGCAACAGGCCCAAAGATACGAGTACCGCGTGGGCTCTTATCTGCATTAATTACAACGCCGGCATTTTCATCAAATTTGATGTATGAACCATCTTCACGGCGTGCGCCTGATTTTGTTCTAACAATGACAGCTTTGACAACGTCACCTTTTTTGACAACGCCACCTGGTGTTGCTTGTTTAACAGTTGCTACTACGATATCACCAATGTTACCGGTCTTACGTCTTGATCCACCTAAGACTCTAATAACTAATAGTTCTCTGGCACCAGAGTTATCAGCAACCTTCAAACGGGATTCATTTTGAATCACTATTTAATCCTCCCCTCACTAAATCCGCAAAACTATACAGATTTCTTGACAATTTTTACTAAACGGAAGCGCTTTGTACGAGATAATGGACGGGTTTCCATGATACGAACAGTATCGCCAACTTTAGCTTCATTTTTTTCGTCTTGTGCGTAGTACTTCTTGGAGTACTTGATACGCTTTTTGTAAACAGGGTGATTCTTGTAAGTATCAACAACAACTGTAATAGTCTTGTCATTCTTATCTGAAACTACTCGACCTTGATATACGTGACGACGATTTCTTTCGATTGTTTCGCTCAAGTTAATAACTCCCTTCCACTAATCTTTCTTCAATGCATCTTCACTTAGAATTGTTTTAATTCTAGCGATGTTTTTACGGACTTTGCGTAGACGAGCGGTATTTTCTAATTGACCCGTTGCTTGTTGGAAACGCAAGTTGAAGAGTTCTTCTTTATATTGCTTTTCCTTATCCAACATCTGATCAGTGGTTAGTGCTCTGATATCCTTAGCCTTCATTAGAATTGCCACCTACTTCCGAACTTCTTTTCACAAACTTACATTTAATTGGCAATTTTGTTGAAGCAAGTCTTAAAGCTTCACGAGCAACTTCTTCACTAACTCCGCCAATTTCAAACATAATCTTTTCTCTCTTAACTACAGCTACCCAACCAGCTGGTGCACCTTTACCGGAACCCATCCGGACACCAACACCTTTGGCAGTGTATGACTTTTGAGGGAAAATTCTAATCCAAACTTTACCACCACGCTTCATGTAACGAGTCATCGCAACACGGGCAGCTTCGATTTGTTGATTAGTAATCCAGTGAGATTCAAGAGCTTGTAAACCGTATTCGCCGAAAGCGATGGTCTTACCACCCTTAGCAGCACCACGCATCTTTCCACGGAATTCACGACGGTGCTTTACTCTTTTAGGTACTAGAGGCATTATTTGTTTCCTCCCTTCACAGCTTTTGCAGGATTTTTACTCTTTGAAGGTAAAACTTCTCCGCGGTTGATCCATACTTGAACACCAATTTCACCGTATGTAGTGAAGGCATTTACCCAAGCGTAATCAATGTCAGCTCTTAAAGTTTGTAATGGAACACGACCTTCAGTGTGCCATTCTCTTCTTGCCATGTCGGCACCGTTTAAACGACCAGAAGTTTGAACTCTGATTCCTTTGGCACCAGCACGCATAGATCTTTGAGTTGCTTGACGCATAGCACGTCTGAAAGCAACACGAGCTTCAAGTTGGGCTGCAATACTGTCAGCAACTAACTTAGCATCAAGATCTGGCTTCTTAATTTCAACAATATTAACGTGAACTTGCTTCTTAGTTAATGCATTTAATTGTTTCCTTAAAGCTTCAACTTCAGAACCACCTTTACCAATTACCATACCAGGCTTTGAGGTATTAATTGATACGTTGATTCTATTTGCTGCACGTTCAATTTCAATAGTAGAAACAGAGGCATCCTTTAATTTCTTTGAGATGAAGTTTCTGATCTTCAAGTCTTCATTTAAGGTTTCTTTATATCCTCTGTCAGCATACCATTTAGATTCCCAGTCACGAATTACGCCGAGACGAAAACCATTTGGGTTAATTTTCTGACCCATTAATATACCTCCCTTAATCGTTCTTTTCTGAAACTACAACAACTACATGACTAGTTCTCTTGTTAATTGGAGAAGCCATACCCTTGGCACGTGGTCTAAATCTCTTTAAAGTAGCACCCTCATTTACGTATGCTTCTGATACGTAAAGGTTAGCACTTTCAAGATCGTAGTTATGTTCTGCGTTAGCAATTGCTGAACGTAAAACTTTTTCAACGATTGGGGAAGCAGCTCTAGGCGTAAATTCCAAGATTGCCAATGCTTCAGCAACATCTTTGCCGCGAATCAAATCAACGACCAAACGTGCTTTTCTTGGAGCAATACGAACAGTTCTTGCTTCAGCCCTAGCTGAACTAATTTGTTCTGCCATTTAAGTGTTTCTCCTTCCTCTATTTTCCAGTGGCCTTGTCGTCAGATGTCTTGTGTCCATGGAAAGTTCTCGTTGGAACAAATTCACCTAACTTGTGACCAACCATGTCTTCAGTAATATAAACTGGAACATGTTTTCTACCATCGTAAACAGCTATAGTCAAACCAACGAAGGAAGGGAAAATAGTTGAACGACGCGACCAGGTTTTAATAACCTGTTTTTTCTCTGTGTCTGCTTGTGCATCGACTTTCTTCAGCAATGATGCATCAGCAAAAGGCCCTTTTTTAATACTACGGCTCATTAATTAACCCTCCTTCTGTTACTTGCTACCCTTACGGTGACGAATAATTAGCTTCTCGCTAGCTTTCTTACTATCTCTAGTCTTAATACCGCGAGCTTTCTTACCCCAAGGAGTCATAGGTTGTGGACGACCAACTGGAGCCTTACCTTCACCACCACCATGTGGGTGATCGTTAGGGTTCATTACAGAACCACGAGATTGTGGACGTCTGCCTAACCAGCGACTACGGCCAGCCTTACCTAATTGAATCAATGAGTGTTGTTCATTACCAACAACACCGATAGTTGCACGACAAGCTGACAAAATCTTACGAACTTCGCCACTTTGTAATCTAACTAAAGTGTACTTACCATCATTACCTAAAACTTGAGCACTGGTACCGGCACTTCTTACGAATTGTCCACCTTTGCCAGGTCTTAATTCAATGTTGTGAATTGAAGTACCAGTCGGAATGTTTGCTAATGGTAAAGCATTACCTGGTTTAATATCTGAATTTGGACCAGATTCAACAACAGCGCCAACTTTTAAGCCTTTAGGAGCTAAAATGTAAGCTTTGATACCATCAGTGTAGTGTAAAAGCGCAATGTTAGCACTTCTGTTTGGATCATATTCAATAGACTTAACAACAGCCTTTGCATTGTCCTTGTTACGCTTAAAATCGATGATACGGTACTTTTGTTTATGACCACCACCACGGTGTCTACTTGTAATACGACCATATGAGTTACGACCTGCAGTATGTGATTGAGATTCAAGTAAGGTACGTTCTGGCGTAGTCTTAGTAATCTCAGCAAAGTCGGAAGAAGTCATATTACGGCGACCATTTGTGGTTGGCTTATAAATTTTAATAGCCAATTGACTGACCTCCTATTACTTATTTTCTTCTTGATTTTCGTCTTTGAAAATCTTAATGTCGTTTGAATCATCAGTTAATGTGACAATTGCTTTACGCGTACGAGCAGTCTTACCAGTGTAGCGACCAACTCGCTTGTCTTTACCACGAACATTCATGATATTAACTTTCTTAACTTTGACATCAAAGATTTCTTCGACAGCATTACGAACTTGAGTCTTGGTTGCAGTTAAAAGCACGTTGAAAGTGTACTTCTTATCATCCATTAAGTTCGTTGACTTTTCAGTAATGATAGGTCTTAAAATGATATCATGTGCACTCATTTTCTCGAAGCCCCCTCAACATTCTCTTCAATCTTCTCAATAGCATCCTTAGTCAAGATCAATTTGTCATAGTTGACAACGTCTTCAACGTTTAAACCGTTGATAGGAACAACCTTAACCTTTGGTAAGTTTCTAGCTGAAAGTTGTACATTCTTGTCTTCTGAAACAACAAGTACTTTACCTTCAATATTTAAGCTGTCTAACATTGACTTGAATTCTTTAGTCTTAGGAGCAGACATTGTCAACTGGTCTAAAACGATCAAATTCTTATCAATCAACTTTTGGGAAAGAACTGACTTGATAGCCAAACGACGTTGCTTTCTTGGCATTGAATATGCGTAAGAACGTGGAGTTGGTCCGAAGACTACACCACCGCCACGCCATTGTGGTGAACGGATAGAACCTTGACGAGCACGACCAGTACCTTTTTGCTTCCATGGCTTTTTACCACCACCGCGAACAGCAGATCTGTTCTTAACTTTTGAAGTACCTTGACGCTTGCCAGCTCTTTGTCTGATGATTGCATCGAAAACTACGCTTTCGTTTGGTTCGATACCAAATACTTCATCTTTTAAAGTAACTTCACCGGCATCTTTACCTTTTTGATCGATAACTTTTAAATTAGCCATTCTAGTCCTCCTTCCTATTTACTATTCTTAACAGCAGATCTAACAGTAATTAATGAGTTCTTAGCACCTGGAACGTTACCTTTGATAAGTAATACGTTCTTGTCTGCTACAACTTTTTCAATTACTAAGTTTTCAATGGTAACTTTCTTCATACCCATGTGACCTGGCAAACGCTTGCCCTTTGGTACACGGTTAATGATGGAACCCATTGAACCAGGAACTCTGTGGTATCTTGAACCGTGAGTTTCAGGTCCACGTGATTGGCCCCAACGCTTAATGTTACCTTGGTATCCATGACCTCTTGTAGTACCAGTAACGTCTACGACGTCACCTTCCTTAAATGTGTCCACAGTAATTTCTGAGCCGACTTCGTAGTCCTTAAGCTCAACTCCGCGGATTTCACGTATGAAGCGCTTAGGCGAAGTCTTTGCTTTTTCAGCATGACCTTTTTCTGGTTTGTTGCTCAAAACTTCACGCTTGTCTTGGTATCCCAATTGAACTGCTTCGTAACCGTCTGATTCAACAGTCTTAACTTGCATAACAACGTTAGGAGTTGCTTCGACAACAGTTACAGGAACAAGGATGCCATCTTTGGTGAAGACTTGAGTCATACCGACTTTTCTTCCTAAGATTCCTTTGGTCATGATTACACCTCTTTCTTTTTAAAAATTATAATTTGATTTCGATGTCAACGCCGCTTGGTAGATCAAGCTTCATTAAAGAATCAACAGTTTTAGGTGTAGGACTTAAAATATCGATTAAACGCTTGTGCGTACGCATTTCAAATTGTTCACGTGAGTCTTTGTTCTTGTGTGGTGAACGAAGAACAGTAAACAAAACCCTTTCTGTTGGTAGTGGAACTGGACCTGAGATCTCAGCACCAGTTCTCTTAGCTGTTTCTACAATTTTAGCAGCCGATTCATCGAGAATACCATGTTCGTAAGACTTAAGTCTAATACGAATTGATTGACTTGCCATTGAATTACCTCCTCAACGTCTTCTTTTAAAAGATGACTAGCCTCCGCAAAAATTCCCGGCACCACCTCTGTGGCAATGCAGCCTGGTGTGCCGCAACCTTTTGCATCAACGCTTTACAACAATATGTGCATTAGAGCATAGTATACCCTAAGCGCACAAAGACTAGTATACCGATTTTATGGCTAGATATCAAGGGTTTTAGGATATTTTTCTCAATTTTGACCAATTAATTAATATACTTTTTTCAAAAATTAAAATTAAAAATTTTCAACAGCGCCTAAGTTACTATCTATAGCTCGATAAAGCAAGAAAATTGCTTATTTTTAAACAAAAAAAGAGCTATTGGATTTACCAATAGCTCGATTAAACAAATTGTTTAGTTAAAATTATTCAGCGTTATTGTTGTTACCGCCACGACTCTTAATAATTTCTTCTTGAATTGACTTAGGAGTTGCAGCATAGTGGTCAAATACCATAGTAAATGTACCACGACCTTGAGTTGATGAACGTAAAGTAGTTGCGTAACCAAACATTTCAGCAAGTGGAACCATTGCATTCAATACCTTGGCACCAGCACGGTCTACCATGTTGTCCATTGTACCACGACGAGCAGTAACTGAACCCATTACATCACCCAAGTATTCTTCAGGAGTAATAACTTGTACCTTCATAATTGGTTCAAGAATTACAGCACCAGCCTTAGGAGCAGCATTTCTTAAAGCAAGAGATGCAGCAACCTTGAAGGCAGCTTCTGATGAATCGACTTCGTGGTAACTACCATCGTAAAGCTTAGCCTTAACATCGATCAATGGGTAACCTGCAAGGATACCGTTCTTCATTGATTCTTGCAAACCAGCATCAACTGATGGGATAAATTCACGAGGAACAACACCACCGACGATGGCATCTTCAAATTCGTAGCCTTTACCTCTTTCATTTGGAGTAAATTCAATCCAAACGTCACCGTATTGACCCTTACCACCTGATTGACGAACAAACTTACCTTGTGCTTTAGCTTCTTTAGTGAAGGTTTCACGGTAGGCAACTTGTGGTTCACCAATCTTAGCTTCAACGTGGAATTCACGCTTCATACGTTCAACCATGATTTGTAGGTGTAATTCACCCATTCCTGAAATCAAAGTTTGACCAGTTTCAGCGTTAGTTTCAGCTCTGAAAGTTGGGTCTTCTTCAGTTAACTTTTGTAAAGCAACATCAAGTTTATCACGGTCAGCCTTTGATTCAGGTTCGATTGACACTTGGATAACTGGGTCTGGAACTTCCAAACTTTCCAAAATCAATGGATGATCTGGGTCAGTTAAAGAGTCACCAGTAGTAGTGTTCTTCAAACCGATAGCACCAGCGATATCACCTGAGAAGACTTCAGAAATTTCACTTCTTGAGTTAGCGTGCATTTGCAATAAACGACCTACACGTTCACGACTGTTCTTTGATGCGTTTAAAACATATGAACCTGATTCAAGTGAACCAGTGTAAACACGAATGTAAGTTAAACGACCAACAAATGGGTCAGTAGCAATCTTGAATGCTAAAGCTGAGAATGGCTTATCGTCACCAGCAATCAATTGAACTTCTTCATCAGTCTTAGGATCATGAGCGATATAAGGCTTAACGTCTAATGGTGATGGTAAGTAATCAACAACACCATCAAGCATCATTTGAACACCCTTGTTCTTAAATGCTGAACCTGCAAAGACAGGGAAAGCCTTTAATTCCAAAGTTGCTTTACGAAGAGCAGCCTTTATTTCATCAACAGAAATTTCTTCACCGTTAAGGTACTTCTCCATAACTGCATCGTCAACGTCAGCAACTTGTTCAATTAACTCGTTACGACGTCTTTCTGCTTCTTCCTTGTATTCATCAGGAACTGGAATAGTGTCCCACTTAGAGCCAAGTTTGTCTTCATCATAAACATCAGCAACCATGTTGATTAAGTCGATGACACCTTCAAAAGTATCAGCAGAACCGATAGGCATTTGAACAGCGATTGCGTTAGCATTTAGACGTTCATGTAAAGAAGTAACAGACTTATCAAAATCTGCACCAATTTTATCCATCTTGTTAACAAAAACAATACGAGGAACACCGTAAGTTTCAGCTTGACGCCAAACGTTTTCGGTTTGTGGTTCTACACCTGCTTGACCATCAAGAACAGTTACGGCACCATCAAGAACACGTAGGGAACGTTCAACTTCGATAGTGAAGTCAACGTGTCCTGGGGTATCAATGATGTTAATTCTGTAGTCATTCCATTGAGCTGTAGTAGCAGCAGACGTAATAGTGATACCACGTTCTTTTTCTTCTTCCATCCAGTCCATTTGTGAGTCACCTTCGTGGGTCTCACCAATTTTATGAATCTTACCAGTGTAATAAAGAATACGCTCAGTAGTGGTAGTCTTACCCGCATCAATGTGGGCCATGATACCAATATTACGTGTTTTTTCTAATGGAAACTCACGTTTATTAGCCATAAATTCATTCTCTCCTTATAAAATTAGAAACGATAGTGTGCAAATGCACGGTTAGCTTCAGCCATACGGTGTACATCTTCACGTTTCTTAACAGCTGAACCAGTGTTGTTTGAAGCATCAATGATTTCATTAGCTAGACGTTCATCCATTGTGTGTTCATTACGTAAACGTGCGTATGAAACAAGCCATCTTAAGCCCAAAGTTGTTCTTCTTTCAGGACGAACTTCAACTGGGACTTGGTAGTTAGAACCACCGATACGGCGAGCTTTAACTTCCAAAACTGGCATAATGTTGTTCATTGCCTCTTCAAATACTTCAAGTGGTTCTTTACCGGTCTTATCTTTGATAATGTCAAAAGCATCGTAAAGGATTGAAGATGCCTTAGCTCTCTTACCATCAAGCATTAAGTGGTTGATTAATTTAGTAACAAGTTTTGAGTTGTATACTGGATCTGCCAAAACATCTCTTTTAGCTATATGTCCTTTTCTAGGCATTATTTAACTCCTCCTTTAGTCTTTCTTAGCACCGTATTTAGAACGGCTTTGCTTTCTGCCATCAACACCAGCAGTATCGAGGGCACCACGGATAATATGGTAACGTACACCAGGAAGGTCCTTTACACGTCCACCACGGATTAAAACAACCGAGTGTTCTTGCAAGTTGTGGCCTTCACCTGGGATGTAGGCAGTAACTTCGATTAAGTTAGAAAGACGAACACGAGCATACTTACGTAAAGCTGAGTTTGGCTTCTTTGGTGTCATAGTACCAACACGAGTTGCAACTCCACGCATTTGTGGTGCAGGGTTGTTTACTAATTCCTTCTTCATACTGTTGTAGCCATAGCTTAAAGCTGGTGACTTTGATTTAGTCGTCTTAGTGTGACGGCCTTTTCTTACCAATTGGTTTATGGTTGGCATAAACTTTTTCCTCCTAAAATTTGATTATCTTGTTCACACACCCAGGAGTTTCTTTTTTAGAC
Organism: Lactobacillus apis; assembly: GCF_002837055.1. Classification (GTDB taxonomy): domain Bacteria; phylum Bacillota; class Bacilli; order Lactobacillales; family Lactobacillaceae; genus Lactobacillus; species Lactobacillus apis. The sequence continues at coordinate 46,304 of NZ_PDKP01000007.1, forward strand.
CTGAGTTATCTCCAAAATACACAAAGACTATTGTACTACCTTTTCAACAAAATGCAATTTTCTTTTTTGAAAAAGCAAAATTTAGTTTTCTGCGTATTTAAATATGTGAGGTGGAAAAATGAATTTACTTTATCAATTGACTAATTTTTTGATTGGGACTTGTTTGGCTTCCCACGCATGTGTAATTGCTGAAAGAGCAGGCAAAGAGGACTTTATTTTTACTCGTTCCAAATGTACTAATTGTAAACAGCAACTGAGCTTACTTGATGAAATCCCCTTAGTTTCTTATTTAATGCTCAAAGGTCGCTGCCACTATTGCAAAATACACATCCCCTGTGAATATTTCTTAGTAGAATTTTTGGGTGGCTTTGCCTTTTGTAAAATTGATTTCAGTAGTATTAGTGGCATTAATACTGCACTTGTACTATTTAGCCTACTACTTGCAGCTATTAGCGACTATCAAAGTAAAGAATTTGATGTTGCATTCATTGTTCCGGCTTCCATTATTGCAACCATACACTTACTAGTAAATTTTAAAAAAATCAGTTCTGTTGATCTCATTCACTTTTTTCCTATTTTTGCTCTTTTTGTCTATGAAATCTTCAAAAACAGATTGGGTTGTGGGGATTTACTTGTTTATCTAATTTTGGCTCTTTATTTTAGTCCTCAATTTGCAAATTTAGCTTTTTTAGTAGCCTCAGTCATTTTAATTATTTTCTTTAAAATTGGTGAGTTAAGTAGCAAGGATTCTGTAGCTTTCCTTCCATTTATTTATATTGGTGTAGTCACTCAACTTTTGTGCAAATAAAAAGTCTTTTAGATCAGGCCTCCAATTAAAGATGAAAATCAAAAGATTGCTATTTAACCATAATATTAATTTAGTTAAATATGAGCCAGTTTTATCACCTATTTTCTTTTGCATTTCAGCCTATGATAAAATCTTTTATATAAAAACATTTAGAATTTATTGAGGAAAAACGATGCACTATATTTTATCTGCAGCAATACGTGGCGCCATACCTTTTATCATTATGAGTATATTATCATGGATTATGAAATTACGACATATCGATGATTATAGCGTCAAATCGACATTTATCACGGGACTAATAATAACTGCAGTTGCAGCAACCTCTGTTATTTATGATGTCAAAAGTTGGTCATTAATAAAACAATCTGTCGTTCATTTTCTAATCATGTTGGTTACCATATATCCTTGTTTAGTATTCAGTGGCTGGTTCCCAACTAAATCAATACTAGACTTAGTAAAAATATTTGGTTTCTTTCTGATTGTTGGCATTATTTTATGGACAATATCATATATTCTATTTGGTAAGATTTTAAAGTAATAATTCGAGCAAGCAAAAAACTGTTCCGTTAGTAACTTCTAACGGAACAGTTTTTATTTATATTATTTTATGACTCTGTAGCTTCGTCAGCTTCCCGCATCTTCTTTTCAATATCAGCTATTGAATAAACAGATTTAGGTTTTGGAACATCAGCTTCAGGTTCCATATCACGGTAAATTGGAAGACCAGTTCCGGCAGGAATAATCTTACCGATGATAACATTTTCCTTCAAACCGAGTAATGGATCGTTCTTACCTCTGATTGAGGCATCAGTTAATACACGAGTAGTTTCTTGGAATGAAGCAGCTGATAAGAAACTGTTAGTTTCAAGAGCAGCCTTAGTAATACCAAGAATGACACTCTGTGCAGTGGCTGGAATACCACCAGAAATAATAACTGAAGTGTTACGTTCCTTGAATTCACCAATATCCATAATCTCACCAGGGAGTAAGTTGGTTTCACCTGGATCAAGTACACGTACTTTCTGTAACATTTGTCTAGTCAAAACTTCGACGTGCTTATCAGAAATATCTACACCCTGCATCCGGTATGCTTTTTGAACTTCAACCAAGATGTATTCTTCAGTTGTTAAGGTATCAGTAACTTGGATAAGTTCCTTTGGATCGATTGATCCGAGAGTTAACTTGGAGCCACGACTAACCTCATCACCTTCACTAACTGCAACTGATGCAGTGTAAGGTACACTGTAGCTTCTAGTATCAATCTTACCTTTAACAGTAATCTCACGTGTATGCTCTGCTGGATTTTCTTGAATTGAATCAATTATACCATCCACTTCAGAGATAATAGCGCGTCCCTTTGGATTACGTGCTTCAAACAATTCTTGAACACGAGGAAGACCCTGAGTAATATCTTCTGCACCGGCAACACCACCGTTGTGGAATGTACGTAAAGTAAGCTGAGTACCAGGTTCACCAATTGATTGGGCAGCAACCGTACCAACTGCTTCCCCCACTTCAACTTCCTCACCAGTAGCAAGGTTCATACCGTAACACTTACGGCAAACACCATGGGAAGTATCACAAGTTAGGATAGAACGGATCTTAACGTCTGTCACACCAGCATCACAAATTTTATGTGATAATTCTTCATCAAGCATGACATTTGGTCTAACAATAGCTTCGCCAGTCTTAGGATCTTTAACAGTTTCAGCAGTAAAGCGTCCTAATAGACGATCGTATAGTGGCTCAATTAATTCGTCACCTTCCATGATGGCGTGAACATTGATACCACGGTCAGTACCACAATCATCTTCACGGATAATAACATCTTGAGCAACATCAACTAGACGACGAGTCAAGTACCCTGACTGGGCAGTCTTCAATGCTGTATCAGTCATTCCCTTACGAGCACCGTGAGTGGACATGAATAGTTCTAGAACTGATAGACCTTCCTTGAAGTTTGAAGTAACTGGAATTTCGAACAATCCACCGTTAGGAGTGGCCATCAATCCACGCATACCAGCTAACTGAGTAAAGTTGGAAATGTTACCACGAGCACCGGAGTCCGCCATGATCGTAATTGGATTACGAGGATCATAAATTTGAGCAATTTCGTCCTGAACTTGATCCTTACAATCATTCCAAATGCTGATAACACGATCGTGACGCTCTTGCTCAGTAATTAGGCCTCGTCTAAATTGCTTAGAAACGACATCAACTTGCTTGTGCGCCTTAGCAACCTTTTCGTCCTTGTCCTCAATTTCTGGTACATCAGTCATGCCGATTGTAATACCAGAAGTGGTTGAACTAGTGTAGCCAAGTGTCTTTAAGTCATCAAGGTATTCAGAAGTCCTTTGAACCTTGTAGTACTTGTAAATAGTTGCAATTGAATCAGATAAGAAAGATTTCTTAAATGGTGTTGAGATTAAATCACTAGCAACATCATCAATCTTTTCATGGATATCTTCACCAGGCTCTAAGAAGTACTTAGCGCTTACTGGATGGTTCAGGTTTTCTTCAGTTGGCTCATTAATGTAGAAGTAATCATCTGGGAAAATTTGATTGAAGATGATTCTGCCGTAAGTGGTAATGAAAATGCCATGTTCAAAACCTTTAGGCCATGACTTCTTAGGCATCGAATCGGCAGACATACCAATAATAGTGTGATAGTGAATATCACCATTATTATATGCAACTGTTGCTTCATCAGGTGAATTGAAGATTATTCCTTCACCTTCACGGCCCTTTTCGGCTTGAGTCAACCAGTAGTTACCTAAAACTACATCCTGAGATGGTGTAACAATTGGCTTACCATCCTTAGGTGCCAAAATATGGTGAGCTGCAAGCATTAACAAACGTGATTCAGCGACAGCTTCATCAGATAAAGGAACGTGAATAGCCATCTGGTCACCATCGAAGTCGGCATTGTAGGCTTCACATGCAAGTGGATGCAAACGAATTGACTTACCTGGTACCAAAACTGGTTCAAAAGCCTGAATACTCAAACGGTGCAAAGTTGGCGCACGGTTTAGTAAAACAGTTCTTTCCTTAATAACATCTTCTAATACATCCCATACATCATCGTCTTCACGATCAATCTTACGTTTTGCACTCTTAATGTTAGAAGCAATCTTACGCTTAACCAATTCATGCATTACAAATGGCTTGAATAACTCAAGTGCCATTGGACGAGGAACACCACATTGATAGAATTTCAATTTTGGTGAAACATCGATAACTGAACGACCAGAGTAGTCAACACGCTTACCAAGTAAGTTTTGACGGAAACGACCTTGCTTACCCTTAAGCATGTGTGAAAGTGACTTAAGTGGGCGGTTACCGGGGCCAACAACAGAACGACCACGACGACCATTATCAATCAATGCATCTACGGCTTCTTGTAACATCCGCTTTTCATTTTGAACAATGATATTTGGTGCGTTTAAGTCAAGCAATCTCTTTAACCGGTTGTTACGGTTAATTACACGTCGATACAAGTCATTCAAATCAGAAGTAGCAAAACGGCCACCTTCTAATTGAACCATTGGACGCAAGTCCGGTGGAATAACTGGCACAGCATCAATGACCATCCATTCTGGCTTATTACCAGAATCTTTAAATGCATCAAGAATGTCTAATCTTCTGATTGCACGTGTACGCTTTTGACCAGTAGCAGTTTCTAATTCCTTCTTTAAATCAGCAACTTCTTTTTCTAGGTCAACTTTACGTAACAAATCGCGAATTGCTTCGGCACCCATTTTAGCTTCAAACCGGTTACCATACTTAGCTTTTTCTTCACGGTATTCTGCTTCAGTTAAAAGTTGCTTGAATTCAAGTTCAGTGTCACCCGGATCAATGACAATGTATGCCGCAAAGTAGATAACTTCTTCCAACAATCTTGGTGACATATCAAGAATCAATCCCATTCGAGACGGGATTCCCTTAAAGTACCAAATGTGGGTTACTGGGGCTGCTAATTCGATGTGACCCATCCGTTCCCTTCTAACTTTAGAAGAGGTAACTTCAACACCACAGCGATCACAAACGATACCACGGTATCTCACACCTTTATATTTGCCACATGCACATGCCCAATCCTTGGTCGGTCCAAAGATTCTTTCATCAAACAGACCATCTTTTTCCGGTTTTAAAGTACGGTAGTTGATCGTTTCAGGCTTTTTTACTTCACCATACGACCAGCTCCGAATTTTATTTGGAGAAGCAAGGCCAATTTGCATGCTTTCAAATTTATTTACGTCGATCAAAAGTTTAACCCCCTACTTATCTAGAAATCTTGTTATCATCATCAGACTCATCAACTGGAGCTTCAATCTCGGCTGATTCTTCATCTTCAGATTTTGCGGTTTCTTCGGCTAACTTCTTCTTTTGTTGTTCTTCGGCCATCTTCGACAGGGTATCAATATTCAAATGTTCATTTGAATCATCATCCATGTCACGAAGTTCGATTTCATTGTGATCCATATCAAGAACACGAATATCTAATCCTAGAGATTGTAATTCTTTGACAAGGACACGGAATGATTCAGGAACACCAGGTTTAGGAATTCTGTCACCCTTAACAATTGCTTCATATGCCTTTACACGACCAACAACGTCATCAGATTTGTAAGTCAAAATTTCTTGCAATGTGTATGCAGCACCATAAGCCTCCAGTGCCCAAACTTCCATTTCACCGAAACGCTGTCCACCAAATTGCGCTTTACCACCAAGAGGTTGCTGGGTCACTAATGAGTAAGGCCCAATGGAACGGGCGTGAATCTTATCATCAACCATGTGGGTTAATTTCAGATAGTGCATAATTCCGACGGAAA
>NZ_PDKP01000068.1 GCF_002837055.1 Lactobacillus apis
CACATTCATTGGGATAAAATGGAAATTGCTGTGCCAGCATTCTTAATTTTAACCGGTATGCCACTTACCTACTCAATTTCAGATGGCTTGGCTCTTGGCCTTATTACTTACCCAATCTGTATGCTTGCAGCAAAACGTGGGAAAGAAGTTACTCCTATGATGTGGGTGCTCTTTGTAGTATTCATCATTTTCCTATGGGTGCTGAACTTCTAAAACAAATTATGATAAGATGAATGTGTTAAACAATCATCTTATTTTTTAACTTTTTGAAAAGAGGAGTCATGAAAACACTAGAAAAAATAGACTATAAAAAATTTATTTTTCCAGTTTTACTTGGATTAGTTTTCTGGTTTACTGCACCTATCAGACCTGCTGGGGTTACCGTCCAGGCCTGGCACATGCTCGCAATCTTTATCGCCACTATTGTTGGTTGTATTACATTACCAATT
>NZ_PDKP01000069.1 GCF_002837055.1 Lactobacillus apis
GTAATCTTGGATAGTTATTTGCATCAAGACCGTTAATTATGAATTCACTATTTTCAGAAATAATTTGAGTTTGGAAACTGTCTTTTACTTCTAAAGAAAATTCCTTACCAGGTAAGCGTCTAATAATTTCGCTGAAGAAACGGGCTGGCAAAACCACTGATCCAGTAGATTCAACTGTTAGATCTTCACTAACAGGAATATGAATTTCGATTGAAATATCAGTATCGCTACCAGTTAGGATTAATTCATCTTCGGTTAGGTTAAGTTTAATTCCGCTTAATATTGGAATTGTTGCACGTGAAGAAATAGCATGCATTACGTTGTTTAGATTGTCGACAAAGAGATTGCGGTTTACGGTAAATTTCATTTGTTACCTCCTGAGTTCGTGTCTGTTTTATTTATATTAATTATATATTTAATTAAGTAGTATTAGTAGGTC
>NZ_PDKP01000070.1 GCF_002837055.1 Lactobacillus apis
CAGTCCTTATCATAAGTAGTATTAGCTGAGTTAGGGATATTGCTACGTTAAAAGGGAACAAATTATTTTGTTCCCTTTTTATTTGTTTAATTAATAAAGTTCTGTTTTAATGACGGTGAATGAATTTATTCGGTTGAAAGGAGTAAATGATGAAAAAAGCAGTCCAAGTAACAAACGAGCGTTATCGCTTAAATTATCACATTTCAACGCCTGCAGGTTGGTTGAATGATCCAAATGGCTTTTCTTATTTTAAGGGCTACTATCATATTTTTTATCAATATCATCCTTACTCAGCTGAATGGGGACCAATGCATTGGGGACACTATCGCAGTAAGGACTTAGTGCATTGGGAAGAATTACCAATTGCGCTTGCTCCTGACAGCGAACCAGACTG
>NZ_PDKP01000071.1 GCF_002837055.1 Lactobacillus apis
GCCCATCACCCGTCGTAAAAGCACCAACTTCCATTTCTAATGCATAGAATGGACCCTGAGTAATTGGTAATAAGTATTTTGCAGGTTTACCAAAATCAGTATCTAATTCAGTATCTGCCATCTTATTGTACTTATTAATGCTTTCAACAAGATTAGGAGCTGAAATCTTTTCAGCAAGGTCTGCTAGAGAATCACTTACAGTAATGAAACTAAGCTTCTTGTCCAAGGCAACCTTAATTTCTTTTTTCAAATTAGGGTAATTAGGTAATTCATAAAAGGGATGTAAATCTAACGGAAAACTCTTTTCAGTGAAGTCATCAATCGTTTTTTGATCAAAAATAGCAAAAACCCGATCTTGACGTAGC
>NZ_PDKP01000072.1 GCF_002837055.1 Lactobacillus apis
GAAAAAACCAAAGCTTTGTATGTTGCAGATGCCGGTAAGGCTACAGTTCATTTTTCTGGTACGAATCTCTTTGAAGTTAATAACTCCTTTAATCCAATAGACGCTTGTACGCCTTTTTCAAAGGTGGAATTTGCTAATGATGCTTCAGTAACCATTAAAACAGAGGGTGGTAATACTGTTCAAAGGGGGGATTTTTGTATTGGAGCGTCTTCCAAGCTCTCCTTGGGGGATAGATCTACATTCACAATTTCCGAAGATCGTGATCAATTTAAAGTTGATAGGGGTCCTATTGCAGGTACCTTAGCAACGTGGAAAATTGGTAATGACGTTACTTGGAATCAACATGGTTGGGGAAG
>NZ_PDKP01000073.1 GCF_002837055.1 Lactobacillus apis
CAAAAAGATAGTTTAACGGCAAAATATTTGTGTGAGCACATAAATTTATATCAAAAATAAACCAAAGTCCAGGCCTTGTAGTAGTCGTAAACGCGATTACTGCAAGGCTTTTTGCTATAAAACAAATTTCACAAATAAAATGTGGAAAAGTTTTGCAAAAAGGTTGCATTCTGTGGATAACCTGTTAGAATATTATATGTAAGCAATTAGCAGTCGAACACGTCGAGTGCTAATTACAAATTTTATCCTATAAAGGGGTGCATATTTATGGCATATTTTGACAATGAATTTGATAATTTATTTAACGAACTTAACAATTCTTTCTTTAACGATGATAATAAT
>NZ_PDKP01000074.1 GCF_002837055.1 Lactobacillus apis
AAAAACTATTTCCCCTTGAGGTCAATCTGTCAGAAAACTTGTTCATTCATAAATCCCACTCAAATGTAAGGCTTTTCAATATATAATTCGTATTTGCATTTATATAACAGCATGCTACACTAAAATAGTCGTTAGATGTAAATAAAACACGAACATTATTATAGTGGGAGAGATTAAATGAATTTTATAAAGAGCTACTTTCAGCTCGATAAATATAAAACCAGTGTTAAAGTAGAGTTTCTCGCTGGACTGACTACTTTTATTAGTATGTCTTACATCCTATTCGTTAATCCAAGCGTTTTGGGTGCCAGTGGA
>NZ_PDKP01000008.1 GCF_002837055.1 Lactobacillus apis
TGTTGACCGTTGTCTTTGCAACAGGTTGTAGTCTTCTCTTTTTGGAAGAGAAAAAGAGAAAGGAGTGGAAGCAAATTTGAGTACGTTAATGGCACTAATTATTGTTTTAGCAATTCTGATGACCATCGTTGGCGGTGAAACTGGAATTAGAAGCTTTTTCAGTGTACTGATTAACACACTGCTATTGATCTTGCTGGCAATTTTAATCTCATGGGGCATTAATATTCCAATTTTGATTCTGATTTTTATTCCACTAAAATTAGTAACAATTATTTTCCTAGGGACACATGACTATCAGGTGGCCAAAAATTCGTTTACCTGTTCGTTTATTGTCTGCTTAGTCGTCAGTGTGCTCATTTTAGGCTGTGAATGGCTTGCTCAAGCTGCGGGCCTTGGGCCAGAAGCGGGTGAAATTTTGGTTGGCTTATCGCAAATGCCAGGCTTAAGCTACCCACTAATTGCTGTCGCTGTTGCGATTTTTTCGACCTTAGGTGCAGTTGCTGAAGCCGCAGTTGCAATGAGCTCTGGTTTATTAGAAATCAAAAAGCACAATCCGGAAATTTCACACGAGGATTTAATGGCGAGCGGGTCTAAAATAGGTAATGATGTATTAGGAACATCAATGAACACGATTTTATTTGGAATGTTTGGCAGCTTTTTATCTCTATTTTTATGGTATATTAGGCTAAATTACACTTTAGGTGAAATTCTCAACGAAAAGATGTTTGTTAATGAAATTTTGATTGTCATGTACTCGCTGATTGCCGTACTGCTAACGGTACCCCTATCAACGGCTTTCTTGGCAAAGAATATGGTGAAGCATGAGGTAAAAGAATGAAAGTAACAGATTTAACATTAACTAACTTTAACAACAGGGCATTTAACGTGCACACATACACTTTGGATTCGATTGGAGATTTAGTAACCGCTAAACATCCGCTCGCAATTGTTATTCCTGGTGGTAGTTTTGATCATTTATCCTTGCGCGAAGGGGAGCCGGTTGCATTAGCTTTTAATAATTGCGGCTTTAATAGTGTGGTGATGGAATATAATTTGGTTCAAGATGAGGGCGATATATACCCTGATGCAGGACTTGACGTTTTAAGCACGGTTAAATACTTCCGTGATCACGCCGCTGAATATGAAATTGATCCGGAAAGAATTGTTACAGTTGGCTTTTCGGCCGGTGGGCACGTTGCTAGCTTGGCTAATAGCATGGCCAATTCATCGGAATACCAAAAAGAATTTAATTTTACCAGTAAAGCGGTATTGCCAAATAAGACTATTCTAGGCTACCCACTAATTAACCTAGCTAAAATTGGCTTTGATATTCCAGAAGATGAATTGGACAAGGTGCCGGCTGATGATTTCGTTAAAAATAGTGCATTAGGTGTCACCGATAAAACACCAGCAACATTTATTTTCCATGCGTGGGATGATCCAATTGTACTCGTCAACAATACATTGGAATATCTTGAAGCTTTACGTGAACATAATGTGCCGTGTGAGGCGCATCTATTCAATCGCGGTGGTCATGGCTTTTCACTTGCTCGAACTGATATGGTGGTTAAGGGAAGAGAATGGCAAGATAATCCACATGCTGGTCACTGGTTCGAATTAGCACAAGAATGGTTAAAGAGTGAATGGTAAAAAAGAAGCGATTAGCTTCTTTTTTATTAACCTGAAAAGTTGAATCAATAAATCAAAAACAACTTGTAAAAGTGCCTAAATAATGGACTATTTTGGCTGAAAAGTATTGCATTTATTTGCTGAGGGTATATAATGGCACATATTTGAATCAAAAGAAAGGACATGATTTTTTGAAGTTAACGAAAATAAAAGTTTTAACAGCAATTAATGGCGTACTAACTTTGAGCAGTCTAATCATGTTATTCTTTGGATTGTGCAATCAAGTTAATGAGTCAGACGCCTTTTTAAAAGATGAGCAAACAATTGCTTTGAACAGTAATAATGGTTTGTTTATCTTGACTGCAATTATTGCGCTGATGGTTTTTGGCTTTGCCTTCTTTGCCAACTGGCTTAAGGCAGAACCGGCTAAGGCTCATTTATTACGACACAGAGCTTAAAAAGCAAAAAAGCTGTTCTCATTTTGATGGGAGGACAGCTTTTTATTTTCTATTTTTTAAGGGAGAAGAATATTGCAGACAGTTGAAAACAGTGTATACGATCCATTTTTACCCAGCTTATTACTATCAATGCATGAAGAATACGTAAACGAAATTTTAATCGGTCAAAAAGTGATTGAGTATCGTAAACGTTTCTTTAAGGACAGCTTCCAGGCCTTTGTGTACACAACTGGTAAAAATGGTGGCATTGAATTGTTTATTAAATGTCCCTCATTAATTCAAAATGATGCGAATACCTTGGCTAAAATTGGCCAGTTGATTCAACACGACCAATATGAAGAAATATATGATTATTTTATGCCGAAAAATGATGGCTGCATTATTCCGATTCTCAATTATTGCGCAGTGAAAAAGGTCACTCTGGAGCAGTTACGTAGTGTCATGCCTGAAATCACTATACCGCAAAGCTACCTGTTTCTTGATCGCCCTGATAAGCAGAAATTGCTAGCGTATTTGCTAAAGCAGGAATGTGGCACACAAAAAGAAAACCAGTGGGGAAAATATTTTGCCGAGATTGAGCAAATGCTCAAAACAAATAAATAGTAAATAAAAAGCCTAACAAATTGTTAGACTTTTTTATTTTTGGGAAACGAATTTTAATACCAGTGATGAGCTAACCAGAAGTTTTTGGCATTAACCCATGAACCGTAACGGCCATATACGTAGTTATCAGCAACACGTTCCTGGTTTTTGGGAGATAAGTCACCTTTTAAGTAGTTGATGTTTAATTGATATTTACCGTAACAAACACCATTTCTAGCGTAGTAGTTACCACCAGATTCACGCATCGCAATCCAGTTTTTTGCAGCACGTTCAGCACTTGACTGTTTTTTGGCAGCTTGAACCGTTTGAACATCAGAGTGGTCAGTAGTTACTTGTGCAATTGTGGTAAAGCTAAACGATAAGGCTAACGCGGCGACTAACTTTAAAATAATACTTTTACTTTTCTTCAATTTCTTCATTCCCTGTTTAAACTTGATTTATTGTTATTGATAATACTACACAAGCAATATTTCATTGCTGTTACAAAACAAACACGCAAAGCTTACAAACGAGTTTTAATGTTATTTCCTAATAGTTTTGGTAAAATTTGTTATATTGCTATATCTAGGAGGCAGACAATGACAGTAAAACATTTTTATGAAACTTTTCATCCCAAGCATTACGATCTTTATATTGAAGTAAACCGGGAACTGAAGACAATTAAAGGTACTACTACAATTACAGGTGAGGCCATCGAGAATTCAATCATGGTCAACCAAAAATACCTGACGATCGTTTCAGTGACTAGCGAAGGCCAAGATGTTCCTTTCACAGTCGATGATGAAAAAGAAGCAATTAAGATAGATTTGGGTAAGACTGGCAAGACAGAAGTTGAAATTAAGTATTCTGCTCCTTTAACTGATACCATGATGGGCATTTATCCATCATATTACACAGTAGATGGGATTAAAAAGCAGATTATCGGTACGCAATTTGAAACAACCTCTGCTCGTCAAGCTTTTCCATGTGTTGATGAACCAGAAGCTAAAGCTACTTTTTCTTTAGCACTGAAATATGATGAACATGAAGGCGAAACAACCATTGCTAACATGCCTGAAATTAAGGTTGAAGACGGTGTACACTACTTTGAAAAAACCGTTAGAATGTCTAGCTATCTAATTGCTTTTGCATTTGGTGAATTACAATCTAAGATGACTGAAACCAAAGATGGTGTAAAAGTTGGTGTCTTTGCAACAAAGGCACACCAAGCAAAAGAATTAGACTTTGCTTTAGATATTGCTAAGCGAGCAATTGAATTTTATGAAGAATTCTATCAAACTAAGTATCCATTACCACATTCTTGGCAACTTGCGTTGCCAGACTTTTCGGCCGGTGCGATGGAAAACTGGGGTCTAATTACTTACCGTGAGGCAGCAATTTTACTTGATCCAGATAATGCAACTGCTGACCAAAAAGCATATGTTGCAACTGTAATTGCTCACGAACTGGCTCACCAATGGTTTGGTGACTTGGTTACAATGAAGTGGTGGGATGACCTGTGGCTTAATGAGAGTTTTGCCAACATGATGGAATACGTCTCAGTTGATGCACTTGAACCTGAGTGGCACGTTTGGGACAACACATACCAAGTTTCTGAAGTGCCGGCTGCTTTAAACCGTGATGCGACTGATGGTGTTCAATCGGTTCACGTTGAAGTAGAACATCCAGCTGATATTGATTCAATTTTCGACAGTGCAATTGTTTACGCTAAGGGTTCGAGAATGCTTGTAATGGTAAGAGCATTGCTTGGCGATGAGGCCTTACGTAAAGGTCTCAAATATTATTTCGACCAACACAAGTTTGGCAATGCAACTGGTGACGATCTTTGGGATGCTTTATCAACTGCAACTGATTTGGACATTGGCAAAATTATGCATACTTGGTTGGATCAACCTGGTTACCCTGTAGTTAGTGCTAAAGTTGACGCAAATGGTCATTTGATCTTAACACAGAAGCAGTTCTTTGCTGGTGAAGGTAAGGAAGTTGGCCGCAAGTGGGCAATTCCGCTAAATGCAAACTTTGACGCACCTCAGATTATGTCTGATAGAGAACTCGATCTCGGTGATTATAGTGACTTACGTGCAAAAGCAAGCCATGCATTACGCCTTAATGTTGGCAATAGTTCACACTTTATCGTTAACTACGATGAAACACTGATGACTGATATTATTGCTGAAGTTGACGACTTAAAGCCTGTTGATCAATTACAATTATTGCAAGATTTGGGTCTTTTAGCTCAAGGCAACCAGATTTCATATGCAGAAATCGTGCCATTGTTACCAAAATTTGCTGACTCTGATTCTAACATCGTAATTGGTGCTTTATTCAGTGCTGTAGCTAGTTTACGTAAGTTTGTCACACCAGATTCTGATGAAGAAAAGAACTTAAAGCAATTTACTAATCAACTTTCAAGTAAACAAGTAGAACGTCTTGGCTGGGAAGCTAAAGAAACAGATACTGCTGATGAGCTACAAATTCGTCCAACTGAATTATCAGCTGCATTATATGCTGGCAACCCAGCTGTGATAAAAGCAGGTCACCAAATTTTTGCCCAAAACGAGGCAGACTTAATTAAGATTGAAGCTTCAGTTCGACCATATGTTTTGATTAACGAAGCTAAAAACTACCACAGTTCAGAGCTTATTGAACGCCTAGTTAAAGAATATCAAACTGCAGTTGATCCATACTTTAAGCAAGACCTTATGGCAGCCATAACTTCAACTCAGGACAAGGAAGACCTTAAGCAAATTGTTGATAATTTTGAAAACAATGACATTATCAAGCCACAAGATTTGCGTTCATGGTACTTCTCAGTTCTTTCTAACAAGCAAGGTGAGCAACTAGCTTGGGATTGGATTCGTGCTGAATGGGCTTGGCTTGAAAAGACTATCGGTGGCGATATGGAATTTACCAGTTTCATAACTGTTACGGCAAAAGCATTCCATACTCCAGCTCGTTTAGAGGAATTCACTACTTTCTTTGAGCCAAAAATTGATCAACCTGGTTTAGGTCGAGAGATTCAAATGGATACTAAGGTTATTGCCACCAAGGCTGACCTGGTAACTAAAGAACAGGCAGTTGTTAACCAGAAGATTAAGGAAGCTATTACTAAATAGTTTTATTGAAAAAAAGACGTTAACGTCATGACTTTTTAGACAAAAGAAAAGCACTGCTTAATTAAAGCACTGCTTTTTTGCTTAGGATTTAACTCTAATCATAAACAATTACTGGCTCATGTTTAGTTACGTTACGCCAAACTTTTTTCGCTTCAGCTGGTTTAATGTTAACACAGCCGTGTGAACCACCACGGAGGTAGGCAGTTTTAGTCCAATCACCACGCCAGCTTGCATCATGCAGGCCACACCCGCTTAAGGTAAATGGCATCCAATACTTAACTGGTGATGCATATTTTGAACCATCGCTGTTACGTCCGCGAAGAACAGATGGAGATTCTTTATAGTGAATGTACCAAACGCCAGTAGGCGTTCTGTTGCCTTTACTGCCATTTTTGGTTCCTGTAACCACGTCATTTAGGTAAACAACCAATTTGCCCTTTTTGACAATCCAAAGTGCCTGCTTTTTCAAGGAAACAACAATATAATCGTCACCAATGCCATGATTATTTTGACCATAACCGAGTCCATAAGTACTGTAACCTAAGCCATAAAGATAGTTTTTGCCATCTAATTTGGTTTTACCAGTTAAGAAGGCTTGTTCAATCGCTGCCTGTGCCTTTTTAACGTTAACACCCCAGCCATAACTTTCATTTTTAACGGTAATTTCCTTGCCATTCAATTTTTTCTTGACCGGAACAGTAAATTTATAACTTTTGTGCAAGGTTGTAACTTCCTGATCAATCTGGTTAAGCTTGGCGGTTAAGTTTTCGGAGTTAATGAAGTTAAACTTGCCTTGTTTGAAAGTAACTTCGTTAAGCAAGTCGCGGGCTTGCAATTTGTATGACTTGCCAGCGATTTGATAATTCAATTTTGCTTGACTAACATTTTTAAGCGCATCATTAGCTGCTGCAAGATCTGTGTATTTGTAGTCAAAAATTCGTTTATCAGGCATTGTCGTGTGCTGTTTATCGAAATATTTTTTAACTTCTTCGCGCTGGATAGTCTTAAGCTTGGGATCGCGTTCAATTGAAACCTTACCTTTTTCCAACACAACCATATTGTTAGCTTTTGCATTGACTTTATTCGTTGCTTTATCAACAGTTAGATTTCCCACTTTTACGCCATAAATGGTTACATTAGGGTTAAAATGAGTAATAGCAAATTCTTTGGCTGCCTTTTGTGATTCAACGTGTCGGTTATATAAAATAACACCAAAGACAACGGCTAAAATCATGAAGATGCCAACCATAATTAAATAAAAGTTGTTGCGATTGTTGTGTTTCTGTAAGTCTTTTCTAGATTGCATAATTTTACCCACTATAAATAACTTTTTATAAAATAATTGCGGTTCCAGTTTATCATCTATTGCGGCGCTAGTAAAATAGATAAGATAGATTTTTTTGGAGGATATGATGGATATTGACCCGTTAATTTTTGATGTAAATATTGCAAAAAATAAACCTAATTCATATCGTAAAGTAAAGAATAATTCGGGCTGTCCATTTTGTGAAGTTGACAGCTTAGAAAATATCTATCAAAAAAATGGAGACATGATCTGGTTGCGTAATAAGTATCCAACGTTACGTGACACGGTTCAAACTGTTCTAATTGAGTCGAGTGATCATCATGGTGATATTGCGACCTATTCTAAAGCGTTCAATCGACAATTAATTCAGTTTTCCCTGAACTGCTTCAATAAGATGAGGGCCCAAAAACAGTTCAAGTCCGTTTTATGGTACAAGAACTTTGGTCCAAATTCAGGAGGCTCACTTGTGCATCCACACATGCAAATTGTTGGACTTGAAAAGCAAGACGGCTATCGGAATATTGATGAAGCTAATTTTAAGGGTATAACCCTCTTTGATAAAGCTGGAGTTGAGATTAACGTTTCAACTGCACCAATTCATGGCTATGTTGAATTAAATCTTAATTTATGTGATTTGTCTAGTGTTGACTTATGGGCAGACTGGATTCAAGCGGGAACCAAGTACATGTTAAATGTGGTGTCGAAGGGGCGTTGTGATTCCTATAATTTATTCTTTTATCCGCGTGAAGGAGGCAAAATTTGTGCTAAGCTAATTGCGCGTTTTGCTGCTTCACCTTATTTTGTGGGTTATAAGTTATCGCAGGTCGATAATCGTGAAAAATTGCTCCAAGAGGCCGAGCAATTTAGAGCCTTTTTTGAAGAAGAACAGGATTAGGAAAAAGCATATAAGGACAGTTAGAGTTTAAACCTGTATTATCATGGTCTTAGCAACTAATATAATTGTTTGCGACTTAAAAAGTTTAGCAATATAATAGCAAAATGTTATTAAGGAGAAAACTTACATGAGACGAGAACAAACAAGAAACATGGCAATTACAGCTTTATTCATCGCACTTTTTTTACTTCAGACCTTTGTTCCTAACATTGGCTACATTCGTATCCTGCCTGGGTTACCTGCAATTACGACTGCGCCATTAACAGTAGCAATCTACGCCTTATTAATGGGTCCAATGGCTGGAGCGGTTTTTGGTTTGTTTTGGGGAATTTTACGATTAATCTTGGCGTTTACACAGCCAGGCGATATTGTCAGCTTGATGCTCTTTCAAAATGTTTTCATCGCAGTAATTCCAAGTGTTTGTGCTGGACTTTTTCCTGGTCTAATAGGCAAACTCTTTCAGAATAAGAAAAAGGGAATAAGAGAAACCGGCTATGCAACTGCAGGTGCGGTTACCTCTTTAACCAATACAGTCTTAGTCATATTATTAACCAGCCTTGTTTTTATGAATGATTCAGGGCGGCTCATTGGTTATATGGGCAATTTTGCCAAAGGAACGCCATTAATCGAGGCTTTGATTATTGCCTTAGGGATGAACGGCTTGATTGAAGCAATTTTTACAGCAATAGTTACACCGATTATTGTGATACCACTAAAAAAGGTGATGAAGAGAATTGGCTAAAGCTTAATTTTATATACTAGAATTACAGCAAAACTTAGCTGATAAAAGCACTTACTTAAGTAAGTGCTTTTTTTGTTTGACAAAATGTCAAAACAGGATTAGTGTATTAGATATATAATACACAGTGACTAATAGGAGGAAAAGGAAACATGACTGAAATACTACGTGTAGAGCAGGTAACTAAAACATATGGCAAGCGCGGCGAAAAGCAATATCAGGCACTAAAGGGCATTAACTTCACGGTTAATTCGGGCGAGTATGTGGCTATTATGGGTGCTTCAGGTTCAGGTAAAACGACCCTGCTTAACATTTTGTCAACTCTCGATAAGCCAACAAGTGGTCATGTTTTTATTAATCATGAGGATAATAGTACGTTAAACGCCAATCAGTTAGCCGATTTTAGAAGTAAGCAAATTGGCTTTATCTTTCAAGACTTTAATTTACTGGAAAACTTAACTAACCGCGAAAATATTGCTTTGCCGCTAAGTTTGCGTGGAATATCAACTAAGCGAATTGATCCGTTAATCGATCGAATTGCTGGACGACTTGGAATTGAGCAAATATTAGCCAAGTATCCTGCTGAGGTTTCCGGAGGTCAAAAGCAAAGGGTAGCAGCAGCCAGAGCTTTAGTTCATGAACCAGCAATTTTACTTGCAGATGAGCCAACCGGTGCGCTTGATTCAAAGAGTGCACGCGAATTATTGGATACAATGGAAGATTTGAATCAAAATGATGGCATTACAACATTGATGGTTACTCATGATCCGTTTGCCGCTAGTTTTGCCAGTCGAATTCTCTTTATTAAAGACGGTAAGATTGGTAAGCAAATGTTGAAAAACGAGCTGTCGCGGCAAGAGTTTTATCACTTATTGATTGACCATTTAGATACCGATGAATAGAGGAAACGAATATGATTTGGAAATTATCTTTAACAGGAATCAAAAATCGTTTTAAAGATTATACGGTCTTATTCTCTGGCTTGGTTGTTGCAAACATGATCTTTTACATGTTTTTGACCATTGCAATTAATCCGGCCTTTATCAAAAACGATATTCAAACCTCAACTTCATATGTTCAATTTACATTTGGCTTTGGCATTGTATTACTAGTCATTATTTCAATGATTTATCTTGTTTACGCTAATTCGTTTTTGTTGAGCATGCGTAAGCACGACTATGGCATGTATATGATGCTAGGAGCCAAGAGTAGCAAGATTGGGGTGCTAATTTTTCTAGAAACATTGATTACTGGGATTTTAGCCACTTCAGCTGGCATTATTCTGGGCTTTGGCTTGACCACAGTTGTTGCCAAATTACTAATTGATAAACTGGGTTTAACGGTTACTCATTTTAGTCCCATCTTGCCTAATGCCGTTTTGTGGACACTAATCTTTTTCACTTTAATGTTTCTCTTCGGCGCGCTCAAAAATGCACGTAAATTAGTACGTACACCAGTAATCAGCCTTTTGAAAGACGAGCAAAAGCCAGCTGAAATGAGTCATAAAACGGGGCTGCGCTCAGTAGAAGCAATTGCTGGCCTAGTTCTGCTAGCCATAGGTTACTATACGCTCAGTCTTCCCGCAGCAATGATTTTAATTATCATTCCAGTTGCTTTAGTGACGATTGTAGCGGGGTCATACTTTACATTTAATTCTTTTTTCAGTGCATTAATTGGCTTTTTATTAAAGCGAAAAGACTTTTCTTACCGCGGTATCCGGGTGTTTACACTAGGCCAGTTAAAGTTTCGGATTCACGACTACACCAAGATCTTAACAATTATTTCGCTACTCTTTGCCTTGGCTTTAGGAGCAATCACGGTGGGATTGAACTTTAGTACACTTAAAGATCAAGCTACTGCAAGCACATATTATGACACGACGATTGTAAGTTCCTCTTCTGCGGTTCAAGAAGCTAAGAAACAGCTGCATATCAAGCACGAACAAACATATCATTATAAAGAAAACAAAAAGTACTTGTACTTTAAGCGGGCTGAATTCAGTACTAATCCAGTCAAAAACAATGAATTCTATGTCAAAAATGACACACCAGCATATAAGACAGTAAATTTGAAAATTGCTGATCTGGCTAAGCAGGGAACAACTGCTAATAACGCTTTGAACTCAATGCTTCCTGCTAAGCACCATAAACCTATTCGTTTGGTTTCACAGCAAAAATGGGCTGGTTTAAAGGGCGACAAGCAGTTTGTCACCCTTCTAACCGTAAAGAATTTTCAGCAAGACTATCCAATTCTCTTAAAAATTGAAAAGCAGCAGCTAGAAGAAAGCAAAAATTATGCCAATGTTTATCAATCAAGTAAGGCAGGAGCCTATCAGCTAGTTATGAACTTTAGCAGTGGCTTTGAATTCATGGGCTTCTTCTTGGGCTTTGCGTTCTTAACTATGCTTGCTTCTACTTTAATGTTTAAAATCTTAACGGGTGCTGCTAGCGATAAAATTCGCTATCAGATGTTGTTTGAAATGGGCACTAGAATGTCTGTCTTACGTAATTCAATTAAAAATGAGATTGGTATCTTGTTCATTTTACCGGGAATATTAGGCGTAATCGATGTTTTATTTGGTTTACAGATGTTTAGAGTTTTCCTTCCAGCCCCGTACCACAACTTATGGATCCCATTTACAATTTTTATCATTTTGTACGTCCTCTATTACCTAATAACAGTGAAGTTATATGAAAAAATCGTTTTGAAATCGGATACTGTTCTCAATAAAGGAGAATGAGCTGCTAGTTTAGGAAAGAGGAGTGCGTATGATTTGGAAGTTGTCTTTAACGGGAATAAAAAGCAGGCTAAAGGACTATCTGGTTTTGTTTTCAGGTTTAACTGTTGCTAGCATGGTTTTCTATATGTTTTTAGCAATTGCAGTTAACCCAGCCTTTATTAAAAATGACATCCACGTTAGAACAGATTACTTAAAATATATTTTTATTTTTGGCATTGTTTTATTAGTCATTATTACTTTAGTCTATTTATTGTATGCTGATACGTTTTTACTCAGCATGCGTAAGCATGATTACGGCATGTACATGATGCTGGGTGCTAAAAGCACTAGGATAGGGCGACTGATTTTTGGTGAAACCCTAATCACTGGTCTTTTAGCCACTTTTTTAGGACTTATACTTGGGTTTGGTTTAACCTGGATTAGTCTAAAAATACTAATTAGCAAGTTAGGCTTAGAAATACCACATTTTCAGGCCATTTTACCTAATGCGATTATAATTACGATTGCGTTTTTCTTAGTAATATTTTTGGTGGTGGCCTTGGCTAACGTATATAAGTTAACGCACACGCCTGTTATTACTTTGTTGCATGAAGATCAGGCACCAGTAAAATTTCGCTATCGCCCATTTTTACGAGTAATCGAAGCAGCAGGCGGTGTTTTCTTACTGGCAATAGGTTATTACGTAATGACACTGCCAAAGGAGCAAGTTTTTAAAATTATTCCAACCGCTTTGGTAACAATTGTAATTGGTTCATACTTGATTTTTGCTGCAGTGTTTAGTTCGCTTGTGGGGCTTTTGTTAAAAAGGAAAAGTTTTTCTTACCATGGCATTCGCATGTTTACGCTGGGGCAGTTGAAATTTCGGCTGCAAAGCTATACTCGAGTTTTGACAATGATTTCTTTGCTGTTTGCTCTTGCACTTGGTGCAATCACCGTTGGTTTGAACTTTGATTCGCTCAATGATTTAGCAACGCAGTCTGTTTATTACGATGCAACAATTGTTAGCAATTCTTCTGCCGTCAAAAAGGCCGAGTCAAAACTGGATGTAATTAGTAAACAGACCTACCATTACAAGGAAACCAAAAAAGTTCTTTACTTTGATCAAGCTGAACTTTCGAAACAGCCAGCGAAATATGTTAGTGTTAATTATTCCAATAACAGAGGTGTCACTCAATATACCGTTAAAGCACTGCAAGTAAATAAAATATCTGATAGCAATGCAATAGATAATACTATTTTTATGCGGATGGTTCCAAACCATGGCCAGCAAAAAGTTAAGCTTGTCTCGTCAAAGGAGTTAAGCAAACTTAGTGGTCAGAAAAACTTTGTTAGTCTTCTTCGAGTTAAAGATTTTCGCCAGGCTTATCCTATTATCGCTAAAATGGAAAGTCAGCAAGTAAAAGAAAAGCCTGCTTTTTCCGCCCTCGTGCCTCAGTCTAAAGCGGCTTTTTACGGCAACTCACTTGCTTACAGTAGTTCGTTTGAATTCATGGGCTTCTTTCTTGGCTTTGCCTTTTTGACTATGCTTGCTTCAACTTTAATGTTTAAAGTTTTAAGTGGTGCTGCTGGCGATAAAGCGAAGTACCGGATGCTCTACCAAATGGGGACAAGGAAACAGCTACTACGGCGTTCTATCAAAGCAGAAATCGGTGTTCTTTTTCTCTTACCAGCACTTCTAGGCGTGATTGATGTTCTTTTTGGACTGCAACTTTTTAAAGATTTGTTAGAAAACCCATACCGTAGTATCTGGATTCCGTTTGTTATTTTTATTATTCTCTATTCATTTTATTATTTATTAACAGTCAAATTGTATGAAAAACTTGTTTTAACAAAAGAGTGAAAAAAGTTGTAATCATTAAGATTGCAGCTTTTTATTTTTGCTGAAAAAGCTAACTATTCATTCAAGGTTTTTGGCTAAATTAAATTATTTTTAAAATATTTCTTGACACCTAAAAACAAGATACCTATAATTCTAAGTGTTAAATTAAATTTTGAGGAGGCTATTTTAATGAAAATTACAAAATTAAATAAAAAGAACATTAGAATAGTCAATACGCAAAAGATAATTATTGCCTTGTTGTCAAGTAGGACTTAACCTAAGTAGATTGCTGAATGCAGTTTGTAAAGTTGAGCCCTTGTTTGCTTCTTGATGAATGGGGCTTAACTCATAAATGACCTAGCGCCTCATTCATTAAGTTGAATGAGGTGTTTTTGTAGGTAAATGTCAAAGGAGAAAAAATGAGTAAGTTTACTAAAAAAGTAATGAGTGCTGTCACATTAGGAGCGGCTGCATTTATGATGGCGGGCTGTTCCGTTGCTAAAAACAGTGGTAGCAAGGGAACAACCCAAGCACATGATGTTGTTAAAATTGGAGCCAATTTAGAGCTGTCTGGAGCTGCTGCCGGTTATGGTAATGCGGAACGACAGGGTGTCCAACTTGCAGTTGATGAAATCAATAAAGCAGGTGGGATTAACGTTAATGGCCACAAGAAGAAAATTAAATTGATTTTACGTGACAATAAGTCTGCAATAGCTACTTCATCCTCTGTTGCAGCTCAGTTAACTACTAAGGACAAGGTTGCAGCAATTGTTGGGCCTGCAACCACAAGTGCAGGTACTGCTGAAATTCCAAATATTACGAAAGCAGCTGTGCCAAGTGTCAGTCCATCAGCAACGGATTCAAAATATACTTTACAAAAAGACGGTAAGGTTCAAGAGTATGTTTTCCGTGCTTGTTTCCAAGATAATTTCCAAGGAACTAAAGCAGCAGAATTTGTAATGGATAAATTAAAGGCCAAGCGTGTTGCTATTTACGCTGATAATTCAAGTGATTACGGAACAGGACTAGCTAAGGCCTTCCAAAATACATATAAGGGTAAGGTAGTCGCTAACCAAACATACTCAGCAGGTGATAAGGACTTTAACGCTGTTTTAACTTCATTTAAGTCGAAAAACGTTGATGCGATTTATGTTCCTGGTTACTACACTGAAGTAGGTTTGATCATCAAGCAAGCTCGTCAAATGGGTATCAAGATTCCAATCGTTGGTGGTGACGGAATGGCTGATCCGAAGTTACCACAAATCGCAGGTCCTAAGAATGCCACAAATATTTTCTACACCACACCATTTTCTACCCGTGTTGCAGCTAAGGATCCATTTGCTTCGAAGTTTATGAAAGCTTTTAAGGCACGTTACCACACTGATGCTCCTGCATTCTCAGCACTTGCTTATGATGCGGTATACCTAGTTAAAAATGCAATTGAAACGCAAAAATCAGATGATTCAGTCAAAATTACTGCAGGCTTAGCTAAGACTAAGAACTTCAAGGGTGTTACTGGCGAAATCACGATTGATAAAAAACACAACCCTGAAAGACCAATCATAACTGAGGAAATGACTAACGGAAAAATCAGTAATTCTTACAAGGTTGACTAACGTAAAACACGTTTAGTTAATAGAGATATTTCAAAGGAGCGATCAAATTTGCAGATAGTTTTACAGCAAATTATCAATGCCTTATCATTAGGCTCGATATATGCCTTGTTGGCGTTGGGTTATAGCATGGTTTACGGCATTATTAAGTTAATTAACTTTGCTCATGGTGATATTTACATGTTAGGGGCATTTTGTGCCTACTACGTAATTAGCCTTTGGCACTTTAACTTTATTATCGCTCTACTTACAGCAATGATTGTTAGTGCACTAGCTGGTGTAGTGATTGAATATTTTGCATATCGACCTCTACGTAAGTCACCTAGAATCGCTGTTTTGATTACTGCTATTGGTGTATCGTTTTTGCTAGAAAATGGTATGTCATATTTAGTAGGCTCTAATGCACGCAGCTTTCCCCAAGTAATGGAACAAGTTAATTACAACATTGGTGGCATTGTCATTTCTAATATTCAAATTTTGATTTTGGCTACAGCGTTGATCTTAATGGTTTTGCTGCAGGTAACTATCAAAAAAACCAAAATGGGACGAGCAATGAGAGCAGTTTCGGTTGATCCAGATGCAGCTGAGTTAGTCGGTGTAAATGTGAACCATACGATTTCATTTACTTTTGCCTTAGGCTCGGCCTTAGCCGGTGCTGGCGGTATTCTGATTGGGATGTACTATAACCAAATTGATCCGCTGATGGGAATGACACCGGGAATCAAGGCCTTCGTGGCAGCCGTATTGGGCGGAATTGGTTCAGTACCTGGTGCATCACTAGGAGGCTTCCTGATTGGTATTTTGGAAACATTTTTCCAATCAATTGGTTTATCTGCATACAAAGATGCTGTCGTTTACTTTGTCTTAATTGTTATTTTGCTCTTTTTACCAGCCGGTATCTTTGGCAAAAATACTAAAGAAAAGGTTTAGGTGGCAAAATGAAAGCAAATTTGAAATACATCTTGTCGTGGCTTGTAATTATGATTGCTGGCTTCTATCTAATCAATGCGTTAATTATGGTAGGCGTGATCGATGACTTTATTGAAAATATGTTGGTCACAATCGGAATCAATATTATTTTGGCAACGGGATTGAACTTAATTATCGGTTTTAGTGGCCAATTTTCACTTGGACACGCTGGTTTTATGGCAATTGGTGCATATGCAACCGCGATTATTACCCAGCACGTAAGTACTGAACTAGGTTTTATTGTGTCATTGCTAGTTGGGATGGCGCTTGCGGCACTTATTGCCTTAGTTGTCGGAACAGCAACGTTTACTCGACTAAAGGGTGATTATTTAGCAATTGCGACTTTAGGTGCGGCTGAAATTATTCGCAACATCATCAATAACCTGAAGATTACTGGTGGCTCAGCGGGGATGTTTAATATTCCTCAACTATGCTCTTGGCCAACTGTTTATATTTTGGTTTGTTTAACGACCCTAGTTTTGATGAACTTTATTAGATCTAAAAACGGACGAGCAATCAAAGCCGTACGTGAAGATGAAATTGCTGCTGAAGCGATGGGAATTAACACTACAAAGTGGAAAGTAGCCGCTTTTGTTATTGGTGCGACAACAGCTGCGATTGCTGGTAGCTTGCATGCATCCTATATCCAAACTATTTCACCATCAAACTTTGGAATTATGGAGTCTATTTCGATTCTTGTAATTGTTGTTTTAGGTGGTGTTGGTAGTATGACCGGAACATTTTTAGCAGCAGTTGTTTTAGGCGTGTTAGATACGGTCTTACAAAACTTTGGTGCGCTAAGAATGGTTATTTATGCAATTGCATTGATTTTAATAATGATCTTCAAGCCATCAGGATTGCTCGGGAACTGGGAATTTTCATTAAAGAATCTTGGTAAACATTTTGGTAAAAAGGAAAGGGGCTAGCACATGGAGCATTTACTGCAAGTAGAACACGCGGTACGTAAATTTGGTGGTGTAACCGCAGTTAACGATGTTTCACTTCATCTAGATGAACATGAATTGGTTGCCCTTATTGGTCCAAATGGTGCTGGTAAAACAACGCTATTTAACTTATTAACAGGGATGGTTCCTGTAACTAGCGGCAAAATAGATTTACGAGTTGACAAGCAAACTTATGATTTAACCAGTAAGAATGCTGTCCAAATTGCTGATTTAGGCTTGTCACGAACTTTTCAGAATATTCGTTTGTTCAAAAATTTAACAGTTATGGACAATGTTTTAACTGCCATGACAAATAAGTACAAAGAAGGATTTTTGACAACTGTTTTTCGTTTGCCAAGCTATTATCGAACTGAAAAGGAAATGAGAGCAGCAGCAGAAAAGCTGCTAGACATTTTCGATTTAACAGATAGCCAAGCATTATTAGCTGAAAATCTACCTTATGGAACGCAGCGCCGCTTAGAAATAGTTAGAGCCTTGGCAACACAGCCTAAAATTTTGTTCTTAGATGAACCTGCCGCTGGAATGAATCCAGAGGAAACAGCAGATTTAACTAACCTAATTAAGCGGGTGCAAAAAGAGTTTGGCATAACTGTTTTATTGATTGAGCATGACATGTCTCTTGTTATGAACTTGGCTGAACGCATTTATGTTCTCGATCAAGGAGAATTACTTGCAACTGGTACCCCTGAGGAAATCAGGACAAATAATAAAGTGGTTGAGGCATATTTGGGAGAAGGTGAAGTCTAGATGGCGATGCTCGAAGTTGAAAACTTGTCCGTTAATTATGGTGTTATCCAAGCTGTTAAAGGGGTAAGTTTCAAAATAAATGAAGGCGAAATTGTGACTTTGATTGGTGCAAACGGTGCCGGCAAGTCGACAATTGTTAAAACAATCTCTGGACTACTTAAACCTAAGGATGGTCAAATTACATATAAGGGTAAGAGCATTGTTAAAGAAAAGGCTCCGCAAACAGTATTAGACGGGATTTCACAAGTTCCAGAGGGACGGCATATTTTTTCCGGACTAACGGTAATGGAAAACCTACAGATGGGTGCCTTTTTACAAAAAAACGGTAGTGAAGTAAACAAGGGTTATCAGGAAATTTTTGAACGCTTTCCAATTTTACAAAAGCGTAAAAATCAGGATGCTGCAACGCTGTCAGGTGGTGAGCAACAAATGCTGGCCATCGGTCGTGCATTGATGGCTAAACCTAAATTACTTTTACTTGACGAACCTTCGATGGGACTGTCACCTTTGTATATTCAGGAGATTTTTAAGATTATTAAAGAGCTGAATAAAAAGGGAACAACAATCTTGTTGATTGAGCAGAATGCTAAACAAGCGCTCTCGATTGCTGATCGAGGTTATGTATTGGCAACTGGTAAAATTGAATTAACTGGTACAGGACAGGAACTATTAGCTAATCCAGAAGTGCAGAAAGTGTACTTCGGTGGCTAAGTAGTTACTTCAAGAGTAAAAAGACCATTCACTAAAAATGTGAGTGGTCTTTTATCTATGGAGCAAGCTTTATTTATGGTAGAGTTTCTTAACGTTTTTAACATCGACTGGCTGAATAGGGTACCTTCCTTCAGTGTCCATGACGGACGGCACTTTTGTATTATGATCAAGCCCCATTGCATGTCCTAGTTCATGCTCGATAGCTTGAAGTACTTGCTGGTAGCGCTCAGCATCATCTGCAAAATCACACAAGTAATATGTGTTTAACTGGATAGTTGAAGCAACGAGACGGTGGTTTTTGACGTAATAGCGCCAATGAGTGTAACCTGCATAGCGGGTTTCTGAATTGTACCAAGGTACAACAGTGATTTGAGCCTTTTTCCTATTCTTAGTTTTTGTGAACGTAAATGCACCTGTCTCGTTCCATTCTTTAATTGCATCATTAGTTACGGCAATTAAATCGTCATTTTTCCCTAAATCAAGGTAAACCAAAGCCTTTGCTTTTTTCCACCGACGGTGTTGTGTTTCTTTGGCATAGGTAACTTGTCTAAAAGAAACTGGCGAACTAGGATTATTGCTTAAAAAGAATGATCCAATGAGAACAGCTGAAACAGATAACGCACAGACTGTTTTTTTAAAAAAATAAAGGCTTTTTTTCATCTTAATTACCTTTGCTAGCTAATATAATAATATTCATGATAATTATAGCAGTAAACAATTAAAAAGTTTTGATTATAAATCTATATTATTTAGTGAACAACTGCAATTTGCCTAGATATTTTTGCATGACTATGAGAAAATATAGAACACTTGTGAGCAATAAAAAACCTCAGTTATGTTGATAATTGAGGTTTTGATTAAGTGAAGAAAATGTAGCTAGAACAATTTCATTTTATTGTATGAAATTACTTTTTTGTTTTTATCAGTTATATTCATAATTGAGATTGAAGCGTTACGGGGACCGTTGCTAATATCAAAATCTCCATATTTTGCGGCAATACTACGAATAGTGAAACCGTGAGTCACAAGTAGGATATTCTCTGCCCCATCAAGCTGATCAATCAGATTGAAGCCTTGATTGAGTCGTTTCCAGTATTCTTCTGCATTTTCAGCATCATGAAAGGGGTCGGCCTCTTTAATCCAGTCTTTAACCTTATCGAGTGGTTCTTTTTGAAACAAATCATAATGATTCCTGTAACCGTGCGGGCCACCAATCATTTGCCATGCTGCATCAGAATCCATGCCTTCAAAGTAACCATAAAATTGTTCGCGGAAAAATGGGGAAGCTATATGCTGCAGTACATCATTATTAGTATTGTGTGCCATGATAATATCACAAGTATCACTAGCACGTTTCAAGTCGCTAGACAAAGCAATGTCGAATGCAACACCTTTAAGAGCTTCACCAGCTTCATTGGCATCAGCAATACCTTTATCAGTTAGTGGTGTATCGCACCAACCCTGCATTTTATTATAGCGATTAATGTATGTTTGCCCATGACGAACAATATAGATTCTTTTCATTTTACCTACTTATATTTTTTTAATATACTTATTTATTGTAAAGTTTTTTTACAGTTTCAATATCTGTTTCTTGAATAGAATAGATGGAGCCAGTTGGATACATAACTGATTGACCATTATTGTGCTTAAGCCCAATTGCGTGACCTAGTTCGTGTTCCACAGTGTTAACAACTCGTTCATAACTGTAATTGTAGCTTGAGAAATTGTCAAGGTAATAGGTATTTAAGGTGGTATCTGCAGAAAATAGTTGGCCTGATTTTACGTAAAAATGGAAAGTTGTGTAGCCGGCGTAATTAACGTCTGGGTTATAGGCACTTTTAACGATAATATCAGCTTGGCTCTTATTTTTAGTTTTACTGAACGTAAAAGCCCCAGTTTCGTTCCAAACTTTGATTGCATGATTGGTAGCTACGATAAGATTCTGGTCTCCCTTTAAGTCGATATATACAGTGGCACTAGGCTGAGGCCATTTCCATTCTTCAGAAGCTGTTTCCTTTTTTGTCTTTTTTGCTACACGTTTTGCTTTTTTTGCATAGACGATTTGATTCTGTATGTTGCTAAGTGGAATATTTCCAGAGTTAAGTATATCAAAGCACCCACTGAGTGCTACTGTGGCAACTAATGCATAAAATAGTTTATTTAGAAAATGATGAAAGGTACTCATAATTTATCAGCTCCAATACTGTTGTTATTTAAAGGAAAATGTACTGCTTTCAAACTATTCTTTAACTGTATTATAGACATAAATCCTTAAAATTTCACGGATTTTGATTGAAAATATAAAAATAAAAAAACTGC
The DNA here is from genome assembly GCF_002837055.1 of Lactobacillus apis. Lineage (GTDB taxonomy): Bacteria > Bacillota > Bacilli > Lactobacillales > Lactobacillaceae > Lactobacillus > Lactobacillus apis. Next base: position 20,633 of record NZ_PDKP01000008.1, read on the forward strand.
AAATAAAGTATATATGAACATTATAATTTCGAAAAATATAAAAAGTAATTTCTGAAAAAACAGGTGACGTTATGTTAAATAGAGTAGATGAAAAAAAGTTTGAGCAAGAGCATCTTGATCATATCTTGAAAATGATAAGAGCCAAGAAGGCAGAATTATCCTCTTCAATTAAGTCAGCAGAAGGAGAAGCTAAGGATCTTAATTCCCACTTTTTTGATGATGTAAAACTAGATTATGATGGCTATTCCACCTCAATGGAAACGGCCTTGTCAATTCATCAACAGCAGCAACTTCTTGATGAACGTGAGAATGCATGGCAACATGCAGCCAGGCAATTATCGACAATTCAGAAATTAGAGCAAAAACCATATTTTGCACGAGTTGATTTTAAAGAGAATGGTCAGCCTGCAGAAACTATTTATATTGGTTTAGGCTCTTTTGCTGACAAAAATGATCACTTTTTAATTTATGACTGGCGTGCCCCAATTTCTTCAATTTATTATGATGGCAAGCTTGGCGACGTTTCTTACGTTTCCCCTGAAGGTGAAATTACCGTTGAGATGACCAAGAAGCGACAATTTATGATTGAAGACGGTAAGATTGTCAATATGTTTGATACCAATGAATCGATTGGTGATCAAATGTTGCTTGAGGTCTTGGGTGAAAAGTCCAGTACGCAAATGAAGTCGATTGTGACGACAATTCAGCGCGAGCAAAATAAGATTATTCGTAATACAAGCGCTGATTTATTGTTTGTTCAAGGTGCTGCTGGGTCGGGAAAGACCTCTGCAATTTTACAAAGAATAGCATACTTGCTCTATCGGTACCGTGGTAATTTAACAAGTAGCGATGTTATCATGTTTAGCCCTAACCAGCTATTTAATGACTACATTAAAAATGTTTTGCCTGAGATGGGTGAACAGAATATGGTGCAAATGACATACTGGCAATTTGTTGCACGTCGTTTGCCTGGCATGAATGTCGAAAACCTGTTTGATCAGTTTGAGGATGATTCTGCCGATTCAGCAATCAGTCAATTTAAAGATTCAACTAGTTTCTTTGACTTGCTGACTCGCTATGCAAAACACCTTAATCAACGTGGCGTAATCTTTAAGAACATTTATTTCCGTGACAAAAAGCGTCCATTTTTTGAAAAAGCAAAAATCAATGAAATTTATTATTCCTACAATTCGAACTACAATTTAAGCAACCGAATTGATGCAACGCGTGAAGAGTTAATTAAATTGCTTAACCGCAAGATTAATTCTGAAGCTAAAAAGTCTTGGGTAGCTGATGAAATTCAGAGCCTGAGTCAAGAACAACTTAACGAGCTATATGACCGGCCTGATCAAGAATTTGAATCTGAAGAAAAAGAAGAAAAATTCTTAAGCCGCAAGATTGTGGTTAAGGCACTGGATAAAGTTTTCCAACAAATTAAGCGTAATAACTTTATTAATATGCGTGCGCAATACCTTAGTTTCTTGCGTCGCGTTCCGAAAATGACTGATCTTTCTAAATGGAATATTACCGAGGATCAGTGGAATGACCATGTTGAAGAAGTCAAAGCTAGCTTTAAGAACCACTATATTCATATGAATGATGTCTCTGCCTATCTTTATTTATATGACATGATTACTGGGCGGCACGTTGATTATGAAATGCGTTATGCCTTTATTGATGAAATTCAAGACTACACACCATTTCAACTTTGCTACCTTAAATATAATTTTCCACGCGCCAAATTCACAATGCTGGGAGATTTAAACCAGGCTATTTTTACTAAGGATGAGAGTCGAAGCTTACTTAAACAAATTAGTGGCTTGTTCGATCCTAAGAAAACGGATGTTGTTCAGTTAACTAAATCGTACCGTTCAACCAAGCAATTAACAGAGTTTACCAAGCAGATTTTACGTCAGGGTGAAAAAATTGAGTCCTTTAACAGACAGGGACCAAAGCCTGTCGTTTGGGGACGAGATGACGATGCTGAGGCGTTAAAAGTTTTGCAACAAGTATTACTGGAAAATGAGCAAAACAAGTTGACAACAGCGGTAATTACTAAAGATCTTGAAAGTGCTAAGTTTGTTGCAGAAGAATTGAAGAAAAATGGTGTAAAAGCCACTTTGATTGCAACCGCTAATCAGCGACTAGTTGATGGAACGTTGATTATTCCGTCATATTTAGCTAAAGGCTTGGAATTTGATTCTGTCATTATGTGGGATGCCTCAAAGAAAAGCTATCACCGCCTTGATGAAACGCAACTGGTTTACACTATCACTTCGCGTGCAATGTATAAGCTTGATATGATTTATACAGGCACCAAAAGTCCACTTCTTGATGTTAATCAAGACACTTACGAAGAAAAATAGGTGAGGCTAAGATGGAGAAACAGGAAACATTTAAGTTTAAAAAAATTGCTGATATGTCGGGTCAAGAGATGTATTGTGTTGCAAGATTGCGTATTGACACTTTTGTTACAGAACAGAAAATCACTGAGCCTGAACTTGATGATCAAGATTTTACTGCAATTCAAGTTTTTTTACTAAACAAAGAGCAAAATAGAGCACTTGCTGTTTGCCGTATTTTTAAAGAAAATGATCAGTGGGTTCTTGGCCGTGTAGCAGTTGCTGCTCAAACACGTGGGCAACATCTTGGTACAAAAATGATGCAACAGGTGCACCAATATCTGCGCGACCTTGGTGTTAAGCAATTAATTTGCCATGCTCAAATGCAAGCTAAACCTTTTTATGATCAATTAGGTTATCAAACTAAGGGTGAAGTTTTTACTGAAGCGGGTATTGACCACATTATGATGTACTATAACTTATAAAAAGAAGTAAAACTTGCGTTTTTAACGTGAGTTTTTCTTTTGCAATGAGATAATTTAATTTGATATCAGTAATGATTTGAACATAAGGTAAGGGAAAGACTAAAGATGAAAAATTATTTGCGTTTTAATCGAGATGAATGGGCATCTTTTTCTTCTAATGATGCTGTTAGAATAACGAAGGATGAACTTGCAAAAATTAAATCATTAGGGGATGTCATCAATTTAACGGATGTTCAAGAAATTTATGGCAGCCTAATTAACTATCTTTATTTGGTGTACCAAGAAAAACGTACTTTACAGCAAAAGCAGAGTGAATTTTTAAAGCAGCATGTGCTTGCTGCACCTTTTATCATTGGTATTTCCGGTTCGGTTGCAGTTGGTAAATCAACAACTGCTCGTCTTCTACAAGTTTTACTTAGCCGAACATTTCCTAACTTAAATGTTCATTTAATGACAACAGATGGCTTTATTTATCCGAATGAGGAATTGAAACGGCGTGGCCTTTTTGATCGGAAGGGTTTTCCTGAAAGTTACAATATGAACTTATTGAGTGACTTTCTAAAGGATGTCCTTAGCTGCAAAGAAAATATTGCCTATCCGCTTTATTCACAAGAATTAAGCGATATTGTTCCAGGTAAGTATGGACATGTAAAGCAGCCAGATATCTTAATTATTGAAGGAATTAATACCTTACAGTTACCAACTAATGGGCAAATTGTTACCAGTGACTTTTTTGATTTCTCAATTTACATCGATGCTGATGAAGAACTAATTGAAAAATGGTTCATGCAACGTTTTGAACGCGTGCTTGAAATGAATAAAAATGATCCAACTAATTTTTACTATGAGATGGCTAACGGTCCTCGTGCAGATGCAATTCAATTAGCACAAGACACTTGGCAGATGGTCAACCTAGTTAATTTGCGTGAATATATTGAGCCAACTAAACAGCGGGCCAGTTTAATTTTGCATAAAACAACCGGTCATAAAATTGATGAAATCTATCTGCGGCAGTTTTAACTTTTAGTACCTAGTTTGGGTCAATTTTGCTATACTAAACGGTATGAATACGATTTATTTATTATTAATTAAAAAATTTGCATTGCCTCCAGCGTAAAGTTTTTTCTGGAATTTAAACACGATTAAAATAAGAAGGAGAAAAAACAATGGTACAGGCAATTAACTTAAAAAAGGGTATGGTATTTAGTCAAGACGGTAAAATGATTCGGGTGCTTAAGGCAAACCATCATAAACCAGGTAAGGGCAATACTGTTATGCAAATGGACTTACGCAACATTGAAAGTGGGGCAGTTGTTCATAAGACGATGCGTCCAACTGAAAAGGTTGAATTAATCGACATTACTAAAAAGAAAGCACAATTCCTTTATAACGAAGGTGATGTTTATACTTTCATGGACTCCGAAACTTATGAACAATACGAAGTTTCTGGTGAACAACTTGGTGATGATAAGTTTTATTTGATGCCGAATATTGAAGTTCAATTGGAATTTGCTAATGATAGCAAGCTCCTTGGCGNTTCCTTTATAACGAAGGTGATGTTTATACTTTCATGGACTCCGAAACTTATGAACAATACGAAGTTTCTGGTGAACAACTTGGTGATGATAAGTTTTATTTGATGCCGAATATTGAAGTTCAATTGGAATTTGCTAATGATAGCAAGCTCCTTGGCGTTGAATTACCAGCAACTGTTACAATGAAAGTTGCTCATACTGAGCCTGGTATTAAGGGCGCTACAGTTACCGGTACAGGTAAGCCTGCAACGATGGAAACTGGCTTGGTAGTTCAAGTGCCTGATTTTATTAAAGAGGGCGAAGAATTAATTATTAATACAGCTGAAGGCGTATATAAATCAAGAGCCGAAGGTAATAAATAGTTGCACTTAAAAACGCAGTCGAAAATGACTGCGTTTTATGCTTTTTGTTAAAATGCTGCTAGGTAGCTTATATTTCAATCTAAAAAGCGCTTGCATAGAAAATATAATTGTGTATAATGATACATATAAATAAGAAATGGATTGTTACTCTTTGAGGCATTACCATTAGTCAAAGTGTTTTTTGAACACTTGCTAATCTTGTGCCACAAAGAGTTTTTTTGTGTGCTAAGGGGGGATAATTATGTTTAATTTTTTTAAAAAGAAAAGCACAAAATTTACTGTTACTGCACCTATTTCGGGAATACTGACAAATTTAAGTGATGTAAAAGATCCAGTATTTTCACAGAAAATGATGGGAGACGGTTTTGCAATAAGCTTATCTGCAACAGCAAATGTAGTTTTTGCACCAGTAGCTGGAAAAGTTGTTTCATTACCTGAAAGCCATCATGCAGTTGGGATAGTTACCAAAGATGGAGACGAAATACTTGTTCACATTGGTATAGATACAGTTAATTTAAATGGACAAGGTTTTACAGCTGCCGTTGAACAAAATGAAGAAATAGAACAGGGACAAGAAATAGTTAAACTTGATCGTGACTTTCTTAAGAATAGAGAAGTCGATTTGACTACGATGGTCATTTTTACCAAGCTGATACCGGAACATCAAGACTGGAAATTGATTGAGAACTATGGCGATAAGGTGACTAATTTGGACACAATAGTCGAAAAGCAAGTTTAATGGGAGTATCTGAATGCAAGTCATTAAGCGAATAAATAATAACGTAGCAGTTTGTTTAGATCAAAATCATGACGAATTGGTGGCTTTTGGTAAAGGAATTGGCTACCCTAAAACACCATATGAACTAACTGACTTAAGTAAAATCAAACTGACTTTTTATCGAATTGACAGTCGTAATTTTAAACTGATTAAAGAAATTCCGGAAAATGTTTTAGAAGTGAGTGCTGATATCATTCAGCAGGCACAAACTATTTTGAGTCAAGATTTAAATCAAAATATTCTGTTTAGTTTAGCAGACCATATTAATTTTGCGATTGAACGTTCAAAAAAAGGGATACGAATTGATTATCCATTTTCGTATGATATTCGTTCGTTTTATCCTAAAGAATGTCAGGTTGGCGAAATAGCTCTGAAACTAATTGAACAGAAGTTGAATGTAAAATTATCTTCAGAAGAAGTAATTGCGATAGCTATGCACTTTATTAATTCTCAAGTAGTTACAAAACTGCAAATAAGTGAAGATAGTTTTAATTCAATTGCCGACTTAATAGTAAAAGAGATTGAGCAACAATTTAAGCTAAAAATTAATCGTAATTCCTTTATCTATAACAGGTTTATTACGCATCTAAGATACTATTTGAAGCGGTTAGAGAGTAATGAGCAAATTGATGATGGCTCAAGTAAATTACTCAGGACAAGTTTTAAAGAAAGCTATCCTAGAGTGTACCAGTGTACAGTAGATATTATTAATCAGATTGATGAAAAATTACGTACAAATACTACGGATGATGAAGAATTTTATTTAATGATTTACGTTCAAAGAATGATTACACAATTAAATAGTGAGGAAAGTGAAAATGAATAAAAAATATCAGGAAATGGCTCAGCAAATTGTTGATGCTGTTGGTGGCAGTGAGAATATTGTTAGTGTAACTCATTGTATGACAAGATTACGATTCAATCTTAAGGACATGAGCATACCAAAAGACGACGAGATAAAAAATATTGCTGGCGTGTTGGGAACTGCAAGATCTGGTGGACAATATCAAATTATCATTGGTCAAACGGTTAATGAAGTTTATGATGCAGTTACTGCAGTGGGCAACTTAACAGAAGCTGCGCCAATAAATGAAAATATTGATAACGTAAAAAGCGAACCCAAAAAACTAACATGGAAGTCTGTAGGTAATACGATTTTAAACAAAATTGCTGGAAGTTTAACACCACTCATTCCAATGCTGATTGCGGCATCAATGTTCAAAATGCTAGTAGCAGTGCTTGGACCAACTATGCTTAACGTCATTTCTGTACATAGTGACTTATATCAGCTGTTTAGTTTTGTTGGTGATGCTGGTTTTTACTTCTTCCCAATTGCAATCGGCTATACTGCTGCCAAACAATTTAACACATCCCCAATTCTAGGAATCTTTCTTGGGGCGATTATGCTTGACCCAGGTTTGGTAAAAATAGTTGCTGCAGGAAAGCCATTCACAGTATATGGCATTCCAATGCACTTAACCAATTATGCTAGTTCTGTTTTGCCAATCTTACTATCGGTATGGATAATGTCATATATCGAGCGCTTTTTCAATAAACATATCACTGCCGCATTGCGCACTATTCTTGCACCTACTTTAACAATTGCTATTATGCTACCTCTTGCCCTATGTGTACTTGGACCACTTGGAGGATTTGTAGGCGAATACGTTTCTAAGGGAATCATTTCCTTCGGGCAACTAGGCGGTGTTGCTGCTATTATTGGTGTCGGGCTAATAGGTGCTCTTTGGGAACTTCTAGTTATAACAGGGATGCACTTAGTTATGATAAGTGCAATGATTACGATTGTGGCGCAAACTGGTCACGATAACTTTATTATTCTAGGTTCTTTGGCTGCTAGTTTTGCAGTAGCTGGTATGAGTTTGGGTGCTGCATTACGCTTAAAAGATAAAAAAGAAAAATCTTTAGCTTTTGGTTACTTTATTGCCAACTTTGTAGGTGGTGTTACTGAGCCTGGTTTATATGGAATAGCAATTAAATACCGTAGACCATTTATTGGAATGATGATTGGTGGATTCGTAGGCGGTATATATGCTGCCATAATGCATGTTTCTGGTTATGTAATTGTACCAGTGGCCAATTTTATGTCACTGACAGCTTACGTAGGAGGCTCTACTGCTAACTTAATTAATGGGATTATAAGTGCAGCAATTGCCTTAATAGTTGCAGCAATTGCTACTTATATCATTGGCGTTGAGCCAAAAACTAAATAGGAGGAGAATATGAAAAACATAATTATTCGTGCAGACGATTTAGGCTATTCTAAGGGTGTTAATTATGGAACTTATGAAAGCGTCAAAAATGGATTAATCAATAATGTTGGCGTAATGGTTAACATGAAAGACACGCTTCATGGGTTAGACTTGTTGAAACCATTTGATCTTGATATTGGGATGCATACAGTGATTTGTGCAGGTAAGCCTTTGACAGATCCAGAGAAAATACCAAGTTTGGTGACATCTAATGGTTTATTCAAACCTTCTAAGGTTTATCGAACTGCCGAGTATGATGTAGTTAATTTAGACGAAGTTATTATTGAAATTGAGGCGCAATATCAGTATTTCTTAAAAATTGTTGGTAAAAAGCCAGATTATTTCGAAGCACATGCTGTTTATAGTGCAAACCTATTAAAAGGCCTTGAAGTAGTTGCTGAAAGGCATAATTTACCATTATTGCCGTTCGATTTAGACCTAAACCCAGTTAAGTTTAAAAACAATACAACAATCACAACTTTTATGGATAGCATGAAGCCAAATTATGATCCATATCGTACTTTCGCTGACACCGTCAAATTTGCTCTTGCTAGTCCTGAAGATAATGTGCCAATGATGGTATGCCACCCAGGATATTTAGATCAAAGCATTATTCAGCAATCCAGCCTAACTATTCCGCGTACACAAGAAGTGGACTTTTTATGTGATCCAAAGGTAGCACAGGAAATTGAGGATAAAGGACTACATTTAGCTAGATATACTGAATTAAGTTAAAGATGATATTGTATCAAAGGAATAGAAAAAGCAGAGTTTGTAAAAACTCTGCTTTTTTATTTGTTAATCTTCCCATTTACATAAAGTGTAGCCGCGGCTAATCGCATTTTTCTTAGATATTTTAGAGATATTTCCTCTTGCAGGCCTGAGACCGCGGCAGTTAGGATCATAATGATATCTACTACCAGACCTAGGTGCAATATAAACAACGCGACTTTTTCCTTGACGGTAGTATTTTACTTGGTTAAACTGCGTTTTCTGAGCAATATTTTTATTGACGGTCAGTACTTGCTTTGTGGGTTTTTGATTATTATGTTTAACTACAAGTTCCTGTACTTTTGCTTTGGCTTGTGGTGCATCTTTTTTGTGGGTAACTTCTACAGAGCGAGCTTCATTAGTTTGATTGCTCTGATGCTCGCTTGAAGTTGAATCATTAGCGAAAAAGGTAAGGGCAAAGAAGGCAACTAGCCAAAGCCACCACTTTTGATAAAACGGTTTGTTAGATTTCATTTATAACTCTCCTTGATGTGTTTTAGTTTATTGTAAATTATTCATGTTGCATATAGTTAATTTTGTGGTGTAAATTCACCATGAAAATACAGCATGAATAATAGTACTTGGCCATTGGTAGTGATAAAAATAGTTGAACTTTTTGATGAGATAGTATAATTGAACAGAGGTGATATCATGGAAATAGGACCATTATCTGAGTGGGTAACAGCTATAGCAGAGATTGCTGCTGTTTGCGTAGCGCTATTTTTACCTGTCTATGATAAGAAACGTGAAAAAAGAAAAGAACTCGTAACTTGAAAAAGGTGTTTATATTCCTCATACAAAAGTCTTTAGATGAAAATGATACAACTAGTTTGGAGGCCTACTTTAAAATTAGTTATTTGACTATTGATAGTTTAGAGAACAGGGAGATATATGCGGTAGTTCAACCGGCATTTGAAATCCTGAAAAACCCTGATATTCCAAAACAGAAAAAAGAAAAGGATCTCAAACCAATACTGGAGTATCTAAATCAAAAATAAAATAGCACTTAACTTATATTAAGTGCTATTTTTTGTTGAACTTTAAAACTTAGTTTCTTTAATATCGTCTTCTGGCCTGTGCTCCTGTACACGAATAATTTGCCAGTCAAAATCACTTTCAGGAATATCTGCTAAATCAATAGTTAGTTTGCCATCTTCATAGCTAAATTTTGGTTCAGTTCGCTTTTCGATCATTTCGATTCGGTTAGGTTCAACTGCAATACCGTCTACCACTACTTCTTGTGCTAGTGGTTTTTTAACAAAAACATATTTTTGATATTGCATGTGACGGTTTTGCAAGACAAAACCGTTGTCGCTGGTGCATGCGCATGGTTCGCTTTCGTTTAAAGCATGGCCAAAAATGTGCATCCAATTGTTGGTCGCGGTGAACATTTCTGTCGTGCTCTCACTAAGTGAATTAGCAGAATCCACTTCAACATTGATAAATATGCTGTTTCCTTCTTTACGGTGATTAACAATTTCATCAATTACATTGACAGGAGTTAAATCAACTCCAGTTTGTGCATCAACTAGGGCAATTGTATATTTAGCGCAAGCCTTTTCGAAGTCAGCTTGTAATTGATCGGTTGCAACAGCTCTAGCACCAATATTGCGTGCAGTTTTTACTAAAAAATCAGCATCTACATCTTTGGTGCTTTTTAGTTTAAAATTTAAGATAATAGCAAAATCAGGATTCATTAAATCTCTCTCCTTAATACTCATACTATTAAGTTTAACCTAAAAGGCGGTAAATACGAAAGATGAAAATTATTATCTCACCAGCAATGAAAATGAAAGTTGATACTAATGCCTTTGCGGCGAAATCACAACCACAGTTTTTAATTCAAGCAAAAGAACTATACGACTTTTTGAAAAAGTGCAGCTTTACGCAATTAAAGTCAATTTGGGGTGGAAGTGATCGCACTACTGAAGAGGGACAAAAGCAGCTTGCTGCCTTGGACATAACTGAAGTAGATGGCTTAACGCCAGCAATTATTTCTTATTCAGGCATTCAATATCAGTATATGGCGCCAGACCTGTTTACGGCTAAAGCTTTGGCATATTTGCAGGAAAATGTGCGCATTTTATCTGGTCTTTATGGTGTTTTGCGACCATTTGATGGCGTGTGGCCATACCGCCTAGAGATGAAAAACAAAGTTTTGGGCTTTAGAGAACCCAACCTTTATAAATATTGGGGCGAAACTTTGGCCAATAATCTCTTTGATAAAAATGATGTCGTAATTAATTTGGCTTCAAAGGAATATTCAAAGAATATTGCGCCATACTTATCTGATAAACGACAAATGATTACGATTGATTTTCAGGAACAAAAAAATGGTCAATGGAAGACAGTTGGCGTTCATGCTAAAATGGCACGAGGTGAAATGGTTCGTTTTATTTCAGAAAACCAACTTAAGCAGCCAGAAGAATTGCAGCAATTTGATGATTTTGGCTTCCAGTTTGTTGCTGAAGAAAGCACATCTAGTAGGTATGTTTTTCGAACAGACTTTGACTTCAAGCGACATTAATACCGATAAGTTAGTAAATGGAGATTAGCATGGAAATTGTTTTTGTACGGCACGGTCAAACAGATTTAAATAAGACTAGGAAAATTCAAGGGTCGCGCTTTGATCATGACCTTGACCAAGAAGGGCGTACATATGCAGAAGAAGCTGCAGCAAATTTTGATCCTAATCAATTTGACCTTGTATTTTGTAGTCCGATGAAAAGGGCGTTGACGACAGCACAAATTTTTACCAAAGGACAAAAAGAAATAATTACTGATGAGCGCTTAGTAGAGTTCAATTTTGGTGAGTGGGATGGAAAATACTTAACAGAATTAGGCAAAAAGTATCCGGATGCGATTGATCCATGGGGAAAAGCGGCAGCCAATTACGTTAAATACGCGCCACACGGCGAGACTTTTGCGGAACTTAATCAACGTTGCGGCAGCTTCCTTGATGAATTACAGGAAAAATATCTCGATAAAAAGATTTTGGTTGTTTGTCATGGCACGTTAATTAGAATGATGTTTGCCCACTATTTTACAGTCGGAGACATCAATGCATTTGAAACAATTGATAACTGCGCATTAGCTAAAATCTCATACCGTGATCATGTGGCTAGGATAAACTATTACAATCGTTTGTTAGAGCTTAAATAAATAGGTAAAGGAGTTCGAAAAAGAGCTCTTTTTTATTGCCCAATTTTTAGGCTGGCTAAAAATTGCGGGAGCTTTTTGATTGACGGAAAAAATTATAAGAGTTAATATTTTTCAAAAAGTGACACAACGTCACTTTTTGAAAAAAGGAGATGAGGAAATGGTAAAACCAACTTTCGTAAATTTACCACAGGACAAAAAAGAGAAGATTACCCAAGCTTTACTCAACGAATTTAGCAACCATCCGTTGGCTGAGGCACAGGTGGCCAGGATTGTTAAAGAAGCTGAAATTGCGCGTGGAGCTTTTTACAAGTACTTTGAAGATTTGTCTGATGCATACGAATATCTGTATCAGCTCGCAATGAAAGAGATTCATTCTTTTGTTAAGGCGCCAGCAGACTATCAGCCTGAAATTTTTTATCAGAATGTGGTTGATTTCATTGATCAAACGCAAAGTAGTAAATATGCCAAATTAGTTAAAATGCAAATGTTGTATAACGAAAGCACAGTTAGTAAACCATTTCCTCAGGACGTGTTAGTTAAATTAAGTCCGCAAAATTGGAGCGCTATGGTTCTCAGTCATGCTGCTATTAGGGAAATACTGGCTGAACCAACGCAAAAGGAGCTTGTTTTGTCTAAGCTTAAGGTGGGCTTGACGCTACTTAAAAAGGAGTAAGATTAATGTTTTTAGCGATTAAAGAAATTAAACGGGAAAAGTTGCGTTATGGATTGATCATTTTAATGATTTTCCTAATCAGCTACTTAATCTTTATCTTATCGTCACTAGCAGTTGGTTTAGCGAGTGAAAATACGCAGGCAATTGAGTCTTGGGATGCCAAGCAAGTCGTATTAAATAAAAATGCTAATGTGAGCATGAGTCAATCACTTTTAACTAAAGATGATTTGAGCAAAACCAAGTTAACCAAAAATGAAGCCCTACTTGGTCAAACACTGGTAGTTGCTAAAAACAGTAACCGCCCACAGGTTTCGGCCCAGTTTATTGGGGTAAAGAAAGATCAGTTTATTTACGATGATCAAGAATTAATTGCTGGTAGAAAAGCCAAAAAAGATCGCGAAGTTGTGGTCGATCAAGCCTTTCAGACAAAAGGCTATAAGCTAGGTGACAAGCTTGAATTAAACGGCTCCGCAAACAAGTATCGTATTGTTGGTTTTGTCAAAAATGCCAAAATAAATATTGCACCAATTATTTATGGTTCGTTAGCAAGTTGGCGCAAATTACGTCAAGGGATGCCTAATATAAAAGCATCTGCAATAATTTCTCGGAATGCAAATTACAATTATAATCACGCTAACAGTAAGACTTACCCGATTGCTCAGTTCATTAAAAAGCTGCCGGGTTACACAGCTCAAAACATGACTTTCCAATTAATGATTGGCTTTCTGTTCGTTATTTCGTTAATTATTATTGCAGTCTTTTTGTACATTCTGACAATGCAAAAGATGCATAATTTTGCTGTAATGAGGGCTCAGGGGATTCCAAGTAGAACTTTAGTAGCAGCAACAGTTAGCCAATCGGTTATTTTGGTTGTAGTTGGGGTAATTATTGGTTTAGCTGCAATGTGGTTAACAGCAAAAGTTCTGCCTGCTGCGGTTCCAATGAGCTTTACACCACAAATTATTTTAAGTGGAACATGCGGCATGCTATTAACAGGAATTATCGGTAGCTTAATTCCAGTTAGATCAATTTTAAAGGTAGATCCGGCTAAGGCGATAGGTGAATAAAATGGCAGTTATTGAATTAAAAAATGTTCAAAAAGTATACGGAACAGGTGCGGCAGAAGTTCAGGCACTCAAGCAAATAGATTTCAAAGCCAATGAAGGCGAAGTCGTCCTAATCATGGGACCGTCTGGAGCAGGTAAAAGCACCTTTTTAACGATCGCAGGTTCTTTACAAAAACCAACTTCTGGACAGGTTTACATTAACGGTGAAGATATTGCTAATATTTCTGCTAAGCAAAGTAATGCATTGCGTTTGAATCAGATTGGTTTTGTTTTGCAGGCATACAACTTGATTCCTTTTTTAACAGTTAAAGAGCAGTTTGAACTTGTTGATCATGTGAAGAAGCAGGGAAATCTTAACCAAGCAACAATGGACAAGTTATTAGAGCAGTTGGGAATTACCGGACTAGTAAATAAATATCCGAGTGAGCTGTCTGGAGGCCAGCAGCAACGTGCCGCGATTGCTCGGGCACTTTATGCTAACCCCAAAATTTTACTGGCAGATGAGCCAACAGCATCACTTGATAGTAAAAATGTAGATGAAGTAGGTCAATTGTTCAAAAAGCTTGCCCAAAATTACCAAAAGGCGGTCATTTTAGTGACCCATGACCCGAGATTGGAAAAATATGCTGATCATATTTACGAAATGATGGATGGGGAAATGATAAAAAAGCAATAGTCTCGAAAATGGTATATAATATAAAACCGAAATTTTAGGTTGCTATTTATTTGGCAATTTTCTTCTTCTCACGTTGGATACCAAGCTATCTATGATAGGCAATAGCACGCATCAAATTTGCAATTGAGATTTGATGCTTTTGGGTATAAAAAAGTATATTGTTCTTGACAAAATAGTTTCAAATTTACTATTCTTAACAGTAGATAGCTATTTGTTATTTTATAGCATAGTATAAATTACTGAATCGATAGTGGTTAGAGAACAGAATCACTATTAAGTAATTACTATTTTCAAAAACTTAAATGTTCTGTTTGAAAAATAGCAAAAAATGTTTAAAGTGGATGTTTTTGATATATAGTCTTTGGGTTTTAAGTCCTATGCTAGAGGACGTTGACAAAACATTTAACATCAAACAAATAGCCAAGTAATTATAATTGAGGTAGAAAATGGAAAATCCAGAAGATAAAGCAATTGAAATAACAACAAACTACGAAAATCAAAGTATCAATTTGAGATTTTCTGATAATTTGACGGAAGATCGTGAAAGAGGCTACATTCTATCTGCCGCATTCTTTTCTTTCTGTGCATCTCAGGGGCTAAGCAAAAGTGAAGTAAATGATATGGTTTCAACTTATTATAATGAATTTTTAGATAACGAACTATAAGGTCTTCCTAGTAGACTCCTACACTGAGCTCTAACATAGAGATACTAAGATTAATCAAGGGAAATTGAATGGCAAGAAAAAAAGAAATCGGGAAAAAGAAAATTTTAAATATTGCTTATAAAATGGTTGCAAAGGATGGAGTTGAGAGCTTAACTGCTCGCAATATTGCTAAAGCAGGTCATTTTTCAACGCAACCATTGTATCTTGAATTTGAGAGCATGGATGAATTACGCAACGAAGTTTTGCGTCAAATTGCGGACAACCTTAGAAGTAATATTTTGCAGAAACAGTACACTAGTGAACCTATGGTAGACATGGATTTGGCATATATTGAATTTGCTGAGCAACATGAAAATCTTTTTCGCGCAATGTTTGTTGACGGAAAATTTGGAAGCAAGGTTATTTCTGATACTCTGATTGAACTCGGAGTTGCTAAGTTTAAAGAACAGTATAGCGACACAG
This sequence comes from Lactobacillus apis, assembly GCF_002837055.1. GTDB lineage: Bacteria > Bacillota > Bacilli > Lactobacillales > Lactobacillaceae > Lactobacillus > Lactobacillus apis. Next base: position 35,881 of record NZ_PDKP01000008.1, read on the forward strand.
ATCATACAAATGAAAAAATTAAAAATATTGTAATTGCTAATTGGATTACGACAATTGGTATGGCATCGTTAATAGTTAACGGTATTGCAAGTTTTTCGCAGACGCAAATTGTAAACGTGCTGTCTGCCCAGCTTAATGATGCGGTTATTAACGATTGGCTAAGTGAGACTAGCACGGTTTCTCTGTTCGATACTGAAGATGTTAAGGAAGCTAGAGCGAAAAAAGAAAAAAATCACAAAAAATAATTTTTTAATAAAATCCATATATAACAAGGGTTATAGAATGAAAAGATTAAACTTCTATAGGCTTATGATTATGTTTTTTATCCAAAAAATACAGATGATGTTATAATTATTTAAGAAATTATTTTTCTTGAAAGGTGGTTTTTATGAAAATCCTTGCATTATCTGGTTCAAATGCCAATAATTCGTTTAATGAAGCATTACTTAAGTTTATCTCTAAGGAATTTGCTGACAAATATGACTTTAAATTAGCAACTGTTAAAGGTTTGCCAATGTTTAAAGAAGGTGAAGACACTTCTGAAGCTATTCAAACTTTGACTAAAGAAATTGAAGATGCTGATTTAGTCTTGATCGGTTCACCAGAGCAACAACACTCTGTAACTAGTGCTTTAAGTAGCGCACTTGAATGGTTATCAAGTGCAACACACCCATTTAAGGGTAAGCCAGTTGCTATTGTTTCAACTTCTCCAATGCCTCAAGGTGCTTCACGTTCACAAAGTCGTTTGAAGAGTTTGATGACTGCACCTGGTTTTGGTGCCAAGATCTTTAATGGCGATGAGTTTATGATGGGTGTTGCACCTCAACAATTTGATGAAAATGGTGACTTAACTGATAAGTCTTCTGTTGAATTCTTAGGTCACTTCTTCGATGAAGTTGATAGTTGGTACGCACAAGTTACTAAGTAGGAGGACCAAGAATGAAAATTTTAGCAATTGTTGGTACAAACGCTGATTTCTCATACAATCGTTTTTTAGCAAAGTTTATTGCTAAGCGTTACGGTGACAAAGCAGATATTGAAGTAAAAGAAATTGATAAGTTAACACCATTCTGTAGAACAGAAATGGCTGATGACACTATTAAGCCTTGGATCGAAGACGTTAAGAATGCTGATGGTATCATCATCACTACACCAGAATACGACCACACTATTCCTGCTGCATTAAAGAGTAGTCTTGAATGGTTAGGTTCACACGCTGGTCCTAACGTAATGAAGATGAAGCCAGTTGCTGTTGCTGGTGCTTCATACGGTACTCAAGGTACTGGTCGTGCACAAGAAGATATGCGTGAAATTTTACTTTCACCAGATATGAGTGCTAACGTTTTGCCAGGTAACGAAGTTTTGATTGGTCAAGCTCCAAGCAAGTTTGACAAAGAAACTGGTGAATTAACTGACGAAGCAACAATCAAGCAATTAGATGGTATGATGGATAACTTCTTCAAGTTTATTGAACAAGCAAACAAATAATCTTTTGCTAGATTGTTTAGCAGAGAGTAAAATAACCGGATAGGATTAACTATCCGGTTATTTTTGTCAGGAAGGAAATTGTTGATGACTGCCCCAATTGTGTTGCCAATGAAATCTGTTCGTAACCCTCGTGATATCGGAGGATATGTAGGATTTGATGGCCGAAAAATTCGCCCCCACCGTTTACTGAGGACTGGTAATATGAGTGAAATAACGCCAACTGATGAGCGGTTTTTGCTAGATTACGGCTTACATACAATTATTGATTTACGTTCACCAGCTGAATGTAAACAAAAGCCGGATAAAGAGCTGGACAATGTAGAGCACTATGCTTGTCCACTTTCTGCTGAAGATAATACTGGTGGGCACGGACTTGATATGAGTAAAGAATTTGCTGAATATCGTAAAGACCAATATGCAGGTTTTAAGTTGATGTGTCGCCGCTATCATCACCATATCCTTAATAAGTCAGCTCAACGAAGCTTTCATCATATTATTAAATTGATAGCAGAAAATGATGACGGGGCAATTCTTTATCATTGTTCTGAAGGTAAGGACCGTACGGGTCTGGTAACGATTATTATTTTATACATTTTAGGCGTAGATATGGAGGTAATTCGACAGGACTATCTTTATTCAAACTACATGTTGAATGATTATCGTGCAGTTCGTGACCAGCACTTTAAACAGGCAGGAGAAAATGATAATTTCCGCGCTAATATGCGTGTTTTAGGCTCGGTTGCTAATTCTTATTTTGACACCAGCTTAATCACTATAAATGAAAATTTTGGTGGTCTTGATTCATACATTACTAATGAACTTGAGATTGATGACCAAATGCAAGAACTAATTAGAGAAAAATACTTGGAGAAATAAAAGCATAATGATTGAAAATTTAACTTTAGAGCAGGCAACAGGTCAGCATCATGCCTTAGGAACCTCAATTACTTTACAAATTTTTGGTACAACTGATGATACTTTGATTAATGAAACGTTTGATTTGATTGATCACTACGAAGATTTATTGACTGTAAATCGTGAAAACTCAGAAGTAATGGATATTAATCATGCTGCGGGTCAGCGACCAGTTCAGGTTTCAAGTGCTGTCTATGGTTTGGTTAAGTTAGCTGTTGAACAAAGCCGCGAAAACTTTGGCTTTAATGCATTGATTGGTCCGTTAGTTAAGCTGTGGGCAATCGGCTTTAAGGATGCACATGTTCCAACTGGTGAACAAATACAAGAAAAAATGAAATTAATTGATCCATTTAGTGTTGAATTAGATGATGAAAATCAAACAGTCTACTTGAAGAAACCAGGGATGGAACTCGACTTAGGTGGCATTGCTAAGGGCTGGATTGCTGATCGAATTCGTGACTTTTGGCATGCTTACGGCGTCAGAGCTGGCATCATCAATCTTGGTGGTAACATTTTGCTTGTTAATGATTCGCCTAAGCGTGCGAGTGGTCAGTGGACGGTTGGTGTTCAAGACCCTAAAAAGCCACGTGGTAATAACATTTCAACAGTAACGGTTCCAGAGTGCTCAGCTGTAACCAGTGGTACTTATGAGCGCTATCTAGTTGTAGATGGTCATAAGTATCATCATTTGATTGATCCAAGAACTGGCTATCCAGTAGAAACTGATTTGGCTGGTATAACTACTTTTACTAAGGATTCAGTTGAAGCTGAAATCGAATGCAAACGGCTTTTCTTTGCGGGACATCCAATTGAGGGCTGGCATGACGATCCTGATCGAATTGGCGCCGTTTTTGTATATAATGATGAACACGTTGAATATGATAATTTTGATCAATAGAGATTTAAAACTGCTTTTACAGTATGGTAAAAGCAGTTTTTTCATTAAGTAACAAAAAACGAAGCAAAAATTTATCCAGCTTCGTTTTTTAAAATAATTGAATTTATTTAATAGTGATAGCTTTATGGCAGAATTCGTGTTGAATTGTTGCTTTTGGAAGCCAAGCAATTGCACCATGATCGTAGTTCATGTTCTTGCCACCAGTACCAGCACCATCATGCTTTGAGTAGTATAGAGGGTCATAAACCAGGAATTTACCTTTTTCATAGCCAACAATAACTTTGCAGTGGTTACGTACATTGTCACCAGGTTTTTGGTATGAAGAGAAGCCGTAGTAAAGAACAGGCTTTCCACCTTGAACGTACATTCTAATGTCGTCTAAGGTTAATTTCTTGCTAGAAATGTTAATAACATTTTTACCGGTCTTAAAGGTACGAGCATATTTAGCTAAAGCACCAGGACTGATGACATAGCCAAAACCGACACCAGTGTATACATCACCTTTTTGACCACCCTTAGTTGGTTGCATTGGTAAGTTGTCTTGTACTTTCTTTAAGAAACTTGCAGTAATCTTTTGGCCTTGTGAGCCAAGTAGCATCGACATTGAAGCACCTGCACAGCCCCAAGGTGTTTTAACTGGAACATATTGGCTGACATATGGAGCCTTAACAATTTTAGCTTGGTTAGGTGTTGCTACAGCGTTTTTGTTAATATAGCCAATTGCTGGTTTGCCTTTTTGGTTAATCCAGTAGTATTTTTTACCGTTGTGGGTAAACGTTTTGCTGACATTAAAAGTCTTGTGGAAGTATTTTGAGCTAGATTTTTTGTTCTCAAAATTGCCCTGATAAATGCCGTAGTTCTTCTTAATAATGGCTACTTTAAAGGTCTTAACCTTTTTATTTGAAGCAGTTGTTGTTTGCTCCTTATTTGTGGTCGAAGGCGCTTTTGTCTGATTAGATGAAGACGGCGTCTTTGTTTGATCAGCTTTCCCAGTTTGATCTGTTTGTTCAGTTTTACCTGATTGTTCAGTTTGACTAGGTTGCTGTGTTTGAGTTGTTTGACTGCTTTGAGGTGATTGAGCCTCATCAGCAGCGCTAACAACTGAAACGATACTTGAGCTTGCAATCGGAGCAGCAAGCAAGATTGCAGCAGAAAGTGTCTTTATTTTTTTAAGCACTGATTTTTTATCCACTTTTTTCCTCCAAAATTTCATATATTATTGTTAAATTATCTTACCAAAACTAGTTTACTACAACCACCAATTAATTTGTCATATTTTTAAATGGAAAAAGTTAATCTAAAAAAAAAGTAATAAAAAAGGCAATCGTAGTTGCCTTCTCATTTGTCTAACTTTTTTATGCAGCTGTCCGACTAATACTAAAAATATAGTTGAACATACCATTAGATAGGCCTGGTGTACTATAAATTATAAAACGTAAAAATGGTGAATTAAGTGTTTGCTGAATAAACCATGGATTTTGCAAAGCATTGAGCATCGACAAAATTATATAGACGAAAAAGTAGCTAGCAAAAAATTGAGCGGTTGCGCCTAAAACACCATCTAAAAGCGTACCAAAACTGGTTGAGTGAGGCTTTTTGCTTGGAAACCAGCCTTTAACAATTTTGATTAACCATTTACCAACAAATAAAATAATGAAAAAGGCTAAGAACCGAAAAATCATTAAATTGGTACTGGGAGCTAAACTGGTTTGAATGTTTTGACCAGTAATTTGGCTATAGAGCCAATTGCCAACAGGATTTTGAAATAAGATTGCAGCGATAAAAACAACTGCTGCGAAAATTAAATTAATAATTAATTTGGTAAAACCGGTTTGGTATCCCTTATATATTTTTAGGGCCAAATAGACTAAAACAATTAAAGTAACAATCATATAGATCTCCTTTGACGATATTATAGCGTATTTTTGCTGATTTAGACTTTGACGGCAGTCAAAAAATATTTCATAATTAATAAGATATAATGGCTTTACAATAAGCCGCTTTTAGCGTTAAATTTATAGGGTGTGAAACAAGGTTTCACGGGTGAAAAATGAATCCTGAACAATTTGTCCAAGAATTATCAAAGCGTAATTTTAAATTAAATGAAAAGCAAATCAACCAATTTAACCAATACTTTACTAGTTTGATTGAAGCTAATCAGCATGTTAACCTCACGCGAATTACTGAAGAAAATGATGTTTATCTTAAGCACTTTTTTGACAGTGTTACGCCATTATTCATGTTTGATGAACTTTTTAAATCAGGCAGTGAATTATGCGATGTTGGTGCTGGTGCGGGCTTCCCATCAATTCCGCTCAAAATTATAAAACCAGAAATCAAAGTCACTATTGTCGATTCTCTAGGTAAGCGATTAACTTTTTTGCAGGAACTTGTTGATAAGTTAGATCTAAAGGATATAACACTTGTTCATGGTCGCGCCGAAGATGTCGGTCAAAACAAGCAATACCGTGAACAGTTTGATCTTGTAACTGCTCGTGCAGTTGCCAATATGGCGGTATTGAGTGAATATTGCTTACCGCTAGTTAAAAAAGATGGCAACTTCATTGCACTTAAGGGACCTAAAGCTGATGATGAGTTAAAAGATAGTCAAAAGGCCATCACAACTCTTGGTGGCAAGGTAAGTGAGGCTGAAGGGCTGCAATTACCTTATAGTGACGAAGAAAGAACGCTGATTCTTGTTCAAAAAGTCAAAATGACACCCAAGAAATA
>NZ_PDKP01000009.1 GCF_002837055.1 Lactobacillus apis
GGATGTCAGCTTTACCAAGCAATTGCACGGAAATTTTGGCAAGAATATGCTTAGGCATGCAAAAACCACTTCAAAATATGAAGTGGTTTTTATTTTTATTTAAAATCATTTTTGATGATGTCTTTAAATTCGGCTAAGCGCTTTTTAAAGGTTTCAAAGGCTTCTTCCAAATAATCTGGTTTAGTCATATCAACTCCGGCTTTTTTCATGATTTCGACTGGGTAATCACTTGAACCTGATTTTAAGAAGTTAATATAAGCTTCTCTTTGCTCTGATGTACCGTGCACAACATTATTGGCTAGTGCAGTTGCTGCTGCAAAGCCAGTTGCATATTGGTAAACGTAGAAATTGTAATAGAAGTGTGGAATTCTTGCCCACTCTTTAGCAATTTCACTTCCTGGTTCAACCGCATCGCCATAGTAACGCTGGTTTAAGTCACCGTAGAAGTCGTCAAGCATGTCTGCAGTTAATGGCTCACCTTTAGCGTCTAAGTCATGAATATACTGCTCAAATTCAGCAAATTGAGTTTGTCTAAATAGTGTTCCCTTAAACGAATCAAGGTAGTAGTTAAGCACGAAAGCACGTGTTTTTGGATCAGTAATATGATCTAAAAAGTACTCGGTTAAAATATTTTCGTTGGTAGTTGATGCAATTTCAGCCACAAAAATAGGATAATCGCCATAAACATAAGGTTGAGTTTGACGTGTGTACATACTGTGGACAGAGTGGCCAGTTTCATGAACAAGGGTGTAAAGTGAATCGATATTATTTTCCCAGTTCAAAAGCTCATAAGCATCTGTATCATAAGAGCCACCAGAATAAGCACCGGTAACCTTATTTTGCGATTCAACGACGTCAATTACACGGTTATTAAAAATATAATCAACTTGCTTTAAGTAATCTTCTCCTAATGGAACTAGGGCTTTTTTAGCCTCTGCTTTGGCCAGCTCAAAAGTATATGACAATGACGGTGTTCCAGTTAGTGGAACATACAAGTCCCACATTTGCAGATCATCAAGTCCAAGAATTTGTTTGCGCAAAGCAACGTAGTCATGAAGTAAATCAAGGTGACTGTCAACTTCACTAATCAAAGTATCATAGACAACAGTAGGTACGTGATTTTCTGCTAAAGCTGAGCTGCGTGCAGAGTCATAATTATGAACTCGAGCCAAGTAATTATGCTGTTTAACAACTCCTGAAAGAGTTGAAGCAAGTGAATTTTCAAATTGACCATAGGTAGCATACATTACATCAAAGGCATTTTTACGCACTTCACGGTTTTGCGATTGAATGAGATTGGAATAAAGTCCGTCTGACAGCTGAACCATTTCGCCATCATCTGTTTCAACGTAACCATATTCCATATCTGAATTTGTCAAAACGTTGAAGGTGTTTTCTGAAGTGCCAAGGGCATCCCCAGCATCAGCAATTATTTTTTCTTCCTGTGCCGAAAGAGTATGCGGCTTTTGTTGCATAATTTGTTCAAGCATATGAGCGTAATTGTTTAGCTTAGGCTCGTCTTCCATAAATTGGTTTAAGTCGGCTTGAGAGAGCTCTAAAATTGAAGGATTCATAAAGGAAGTTGCTGCTTCAAATTGGCTTGCTAAGGTTTGGGCTTGTGCTACATAGCCAAGATAGTGTGAGTCGCTTGAGTCAACGTCACTGGACATTGTTGCATAAACATAGACTTTTTCTAAACGGCGACCAACTTCTAAAATCTTAGTTAAGTCATCGTACAGATGATGACCATCCTTAGTAAAATCTTTCTTAAGTTTGCTTAAGTCTTGCACTTCTTTTTTGATAAGAGTATATTCTTGTTCCCAGTCATTATCTGAACTAAATACTCTTGTTAAGTCCCATTTAAGTTCTTCTGGGACTTCTGTTCTTTTAGGTATAGCCATAAAAATCTCCTTACATGTGTTAATAATAGTTATGCCAAATAATAAAAAATAAGATATTATTAATTATATTTGGTAATATTCTAATTCAACTTTGAAAGTGATACAAATAAACTTGGATAATTATGAAGGGAATTGAATAAAGGTATGGAACCAAGTTCAAAACGTAGAGAAGATTATCGTAAACATCGATCTTCTCTAAATCTTCACCGCAATCATGTTTTTGCTTCACCAGCACAAAAAATGACGGGTAATGTAATTGCTCGAATTTGCGGTATTGTGGCTGTTTTATGCTTAAGCTGTGGGCTCGCTTGGGCAGCTCATATGTACTTTGCTTTACATAGTGCCATCGATGGTCAAGACGGCAATACCGCTACCTCTGCTCGAATCGCTAATCGGCAACCTATTTCAGTTCTAATTCTTGGCGTTGATCAAGGGCTTGAAGGACGTCATGATAAGGGTAATTCTGACACAATTATTTTAGCAACGGCTAATCCAGGAAAAAATAAGGCAACAATGACCTCGATTCCGCGAGATACGTTAGCCAACATTTTGGGCGATCCAGGGGACAAATATAATATGTTTAGGGTTAACTCAGCTTACGGTATCGGTGGCAGTAAAGCGTCAATGAGTACCGTATCTGCGTTGTTAAACGTACCGATTAACTACTATGTTGAAGTCAACATGAAGGCCTTAAAGAGTCTAGTTGATGCTGTTGGTGGCGTCGACGTTAATGTTCCATTTAAGTTCTCTTATGACTGGTGTGATTTCCATAAAGGAAAGCAGCATTTGAATGGTCGTCATGCTGTGGCTTATGTCCGTATGCGTCATGACGATCCTAGAGGAGACTACGGCCGCCAAATGAGGCAACGACAAGTAATTAATGCTGTCGTACACAAGGCTGTTTCTGTTGATTCAATTGCTAACTACCGCAAGCTAGTTAAGATTTTTAATAAATATGTCCGAACTAACTTAACCTTCAATGACATGCTGGCTTTGGCGTTAACTTACCGTGGCTGTTCGCAAAATATTAGTAGTGGGTACATTCAAGGTCACGATGCATGGATTAATGGTTCTTCAATCCAGGTTGCATCAACTGAAGAATTACAAAAAGCTTCAAACAAAATGCGTGCCAACTTGGAACTAGAACAACAAGTTTTGAATAATGATGAAACTAAGCTCAATAAGCTGAATGAGCAAAACAATCACATTAATTGGAAGGATCCTAATCCGTTTACTAATTATCAAATTTACCATTCTGTTGTTACTAATGAAAGCACTGATAGTACCAATAATACTAATGGCTCTTCTGATACTAGTAATGGAACAGGCAGTGATAATTCTACTGGGCAGTAAGTTTTTTGAAATAAGTTATTTAAGTGAAACTAAAAGGAGAACGAAATGCAAAAGAAGGCACTTTTCCCCATTATTTATGGTGTATTGTCTGCACTAATTGGCTTTATTGCAGCATTCTTTATTTGTCTGCGATCATTCCATTTGACGCTCCCTGTCTCTGTCATGGTTGCTGGGATTTTCGCATTATTCTTCTTTGCTCTTTCATGGTTTCGTGGGCATGCTTCCTATGAAATTAAGCGGATTGCATGTGAATTTCATTTGTCAGATGAAGATTTGGCGAAAATAACAGGGATGAAAGCAAGTGATTTTCCTATCTATAATGATAAATTGCAGTTAATCTTGCCTAAACGCTACTGGCCTAAAGTTCTAGATGCTCTGCAACAGTATGAGCAGGAACGAAAATAAAAAGATGTCTGACGAAAAGTCAGACATCTTTTATTTATGACCACCTTTAAGACACAAAATTTTACCAATCAAATGTATTCTTTCTTTGTGCCAACTGCAACGGTGCTTTGGATAGTCTTGACTTGATTTAAGCAATAATAGATAATTATGAAACAGTACGCAGACTATTAATAAGACAAAAGAATTTTGACTTAAGACTAATTTTGGCTTATATGCAGCTAATAGTCTAAAACAGACAGCTGTTATTAGGGATGATTAAAAATCCTAGCAATTACAACTAAAGAAAAGCACTTGGAATAAGATGAAAATAAAAGGGTGGGCAAGACGTCCGCCTTTTTATTTCGGATGTAATTAATTAAAACTGCAAGCAAAAAAGATTACTTTACTATATAATTTGATTAACCCAAAGGAGATGCACAATGAGCTTACTAACAGTTAAAGATTTAGGTCAGGGCTTTGAAGATAAGACTTTGTATCAGGATGGCAATTTTGTGCTCAATAAAGAAGACCACATGGGAGTCACCGGCCAAAACGGAGTTGGCAAATCAACTTTAATTAAAATTTTGACTGGTGAAATTCTTCCTGATGAGGGTCAGATTAAATGGCAAAATCGTGTGACAGTTGGCTATTTAGATCAATATGCCAAATTAGCACCTGGTGTGACCATTCGACAGTTTTTACGTACAGCTTTTGAAAAGCTATACCAAAAAGAGGAAGAACTAAATAAGCTGTATGAGGAATATGCGGAAGACGGTAACGATGAGTTATTGGAAAAAGCAGGAAAGATTCAAACATACTTAGAAGAAAATAACTTTTACGGAATTGATACCGAAATCGAACGTGTTGCTTCTGGCTTAGGGCTAGCAGAATTGGGCTATGAACATGACGTTAGTCAGCTTTCAGGTGGTCAGCGATCGAAGATTATTTTAGCCAAGTTGCTACTGCAAAATCCTGATGTTCTTCTTTTGGATGAGCCAACTAACTACCTTGACGTGTCACACATCGATTGGTTAGTCGATTACTTAAACGAGTTTACTGGAGCATTTATTGTTGTCAGTCACGATTATGATTTTCTTGGTCGAATTGCCAACTGCATTATTGATATTGACCTCGGCACAATTACTCGTTACACGGGTACATTGAAACAGGCAATGCGTCAAAAAGAGGCTAATCGGGAAACTTACCTAAAGGCCTATACTAACCAGCAACGAAAAATCGCTAAGACTGAAGCCTATATTCGAAAAAATAAAGCAGGTACCCGTTCAAAAAGTGCCAAATCGCGTGAACGCCAACTGGCTAAAATGGACGTATTGAATCCGCCTAAGGGTAACCGCAAACCTCATTTTGAATTTCCTTATGTAGCGACTGCTGCCAACTTGCTGTTACAAACCCAAGACTTAGTGATTGGTTACGACGAGGCAATCGTAAAGGAACCATTTAATTTTTCAGTTGGTGGTAATGAAAAAATCGCAATTACTGGTTTTAATGGAATCGGTAAGTCGACTTTATTAAAAACGTTACTTAATCAAATAGAGCCAATCTCTGGTTCATTTAAATTGTCAGAAACGGCAAAGGTTGCATATTTTAAGCAGGATTTAGCTTGGCCAAATAAGAATATGACGCCGCTGCAATACTTGCAGGAGATTTTTGAACGAATCAAGCCAAAAGAATTGCGTGGGGCCCTAGCTAGACTAGGTGTAACTGCGCAACAGGCAATGAGTCCACTGAAAAAGCTATCCGGTGGGGAACAGGAAAAGGTTAAGTTGGCTAAAATGCAATTCGAACCGGCTAACCTGCTATTTTTGGATGAGCCGACCAACCACTTGGATCGTGATTCAAAAGATGCACTTAGGGATGCAATCGTGAAGTTCCCAGGTGCAGTAATTATCGTTAGTCATGAGCGTGATTTTTTCCAAGGTAATTGGATTGATAAGACGATTGACATTGAGACAATGAATAATAATTAGAGGAAAAAATTATGTCTAGCAAGCAAGATAGCTCTTTTTACCATGATTTACTAGATACATGCTTAACAGTTGGCGAGCTAATGATTGAAGGCGGTAGTGAGATGTATCGTGTTGAGGACACAATGGTGCGAATCGCAAAAACCGCCGGCGAACCTGATCCACGTGTCTTTATCGTGCCAACAGGAATTTTTATGAGCTTGGATCGAGGGAACTATTGCCAAAGCATTTTGGTTCATGAGCGAAACATCAACTTGGAACTAGTTGATCGCATTAATTCATTATCACGTGATTTTGCCGCAAATAAAATCACTTTGCCGCAAGTAAAAGAACAAGTTTATAAAATTGCTAATGGCGATTTTCCAGTTTTTCCTTTGTGGATACAAGTAATTGGCGCTGCCGTTTTAAGTGCGACGCTAATGGTAATGTTTATTGAAAACTATGATTGGCTTGATTTCCCCGCTGCTGCAGTTGTTGGTGCAATTGGTTTTGTTTCAGCATATTACTTTAAACGATTTACAAAGGTTAAATATTTAGCTGAATTAGTCGCGGCGATGATTATGACGACAGTCGCGGTTGGAATAGTTCACCTTTTTCCAGCAATGATTATCGACAATATTTTAACGGGAGCACTGATGCCACTAGTGCCAGGCTTAGCCTTAACAAACGCACTACGTGATTTGTTTAAGGGAGACCTGTTATCCGGAATGGTCAAAATTTGTGAGGCTTTGCTTACCGCCTTTGCACTTGGTGGTGGAGTAGGTATTATATTGAAATTTTTGGGAGCTTAAAAATGCCATTTTGGTTAGAGTTAATTATTAATATCTTGTTTGCCTACCTTGCTTCTGTCGGTTTTGCACTGACCATTAACGTTCCGCATCGGGTGCTGAACTTGGCGGGAGTGAGCGGAATAGTTAGTTGGATTATTTATTGGTTAGCAATGAGAGCATCAATGGGAAGACTGATTTCAAACCTTTTAGGATCATTTGCAATTGGAATTTTGGCAATTGTTTTTGCTAGAAGAAAAAAGTGTCCTGCATCTGTATTTTATATTCCGGCAATTGTTCCATTAGTTCCAGGTGTTCCGGCTTACCAAGCGGTTAGGGAATTAACAGCTGGAAATATCAATGGTGCGAGTGATTCAGCACTAAGAGTGATTATTGTTACAGGCTCAATCGCGCTAGGGATGTTACTGTCTAATATGTTTGTCGAGATTTTTTTCAGAGCAAAAAAGTTTTACAAAGAGAAGAAAAATTCGTATAATAATTAATACGAGTCGACAAAACGCGAGATGCGTATTTGGATGAGGACACCAGCCTTAATTGGCAGACACGGGAAGTGTTGGTGCTTGACCAACCTGATGTGAACAGAAGTAGTCACCTATTTTTAAAATGGGCCTCGATTTAAAAAGAGCAGATTCTTAATTGAATCTGCTCTTTTTGTTTTATCAAAAATACCAAAAACGCAATCCCACGTAAACTGGGACTGCGTTTTTAATTAATGTAGATAGCCTGTTTACCTTGCTGAATATAACTACTTTCCAAGTTCTTCCATGAGACTACCTTGTTTTTATGTCCAAATGGGTCATTTACGAGTACTGTACCGTTTTTCTTATTAAAACCTGTAATTACACATGCGTGTGAAGAAGGGGTTACATGGACCTTTCCTTGAGCAGTGTCCCAAGTTTGCATGTCATTGACATGGTTAAACTTGATTGTGGTGATAATTAAAACAGGATGGCCCTCAGAAACACGTTTCAGAACCTGAATAAAGTCGTGACCGGTATAGTTTTGCACCCGATTAGTGTATTTACGTGCAACCTGTTCAAGGGGCTCATTATAAACGCACCAGCCGGCGTTGGCTTGGCTCATATATCCGACAAAGCCAACATGAGGATTACCACGATATTGACCGTTATCTGTGTATGAAGCAACGTGTTTGATATTTTCTGATAAATCCAGCTTATTGACCTTGAAGCCATAATATTGCAATAGCATGGATAGTGAAGTAACTTCACAACCGTTTGGCAGGTCAGGGTACTGATTTTCTAGTGGTACATCAAGTTTTTGTTCTGACTTCAAGGTTAACCAGTCGTAGCGATCTTGAAATGCTCTTGAGTTAAGAACTGCAAAAACCAGTCCTAAAAAAATTACACCCAAAAGTAGATACATAATTTTTCGGGTAAGTGTTCTTTTCTTTCTCATAGGGCTATTTAACCACATGATAAAGAAAAAAAGCAAAGGAATTTACTAAATTTCATAACAATTCCAAGCTATTTAGGGAAATTTTAACCACTATATTTTGGAGAAAAGAAAAACCACTCAATTGCTTGAGTGGTTTTAATTGATTTATGCAAAACTAAAATTAATTAGTGATGACTTGCACCAGAAGTAGCGTCTTCGTGGCTAGGTTCTTCATGACTAACTGGAGCTTCTTCATGATGCTCTTCATGGTGGCTGTGGCTAGCACCTGAAAGTGCGTCTAATGAGTGGTCAACACCCTTAACAGCCATACCTTCAGTATCCATACCTGGGCAGTAAACTTCATCCATTGGGATACCCTTTTCTTCTGAGAAGGCCTTAGTTAAAGTTTCCATGTCCATTAATTCGTATGTCTTATCTGGATCCTTTGGATCAACAATTTGAATTTGAGCCATCATACCTGCATCTTCGTGTTCGATGATGTGGCAGTGGTACATGAAGACACCAGTGTTTTGGAAGTAAACCTTCAAACGAACAGTTTCTTGTGGGGCAACTTCAACAGTGTCCTTGTAAACGCCCTTTTCGTTTGGATATGGTTCTTCACCATTACGTGAAACGACTAAGAAGTGAGCACCATGAATATGGAATGGGTGTAACATACCGTTAACCTTGTCGTTAGTGTTAGTAACGTCCCAGTATTCTGCGTTCATTAAGTCTTGCTTCAAGTCGATACGTTGCATAGCAAACTTCTTACCGTTGATCATGTTGTGGTTGTCCATAGTAACATGAGGAACTGGTGAGTTAGGGTTAACAACTGGATCATATGGCTTGAATAAGGTGTCAGGAATTACGCTGTCATCTTTTTCGTAGTTATGAATTCTAAATTCAACTAACTTGAAGTCATCAGTGTAAAGGTTAACAACGTCACCTTCTTTGTAGTTGCTGAAGTCAACAACTACTTGTTGACGTTCACCAGGCCCGATTAATACCTTAGTCATCTTAACTGGATGCTCTAAGAATGAATCGTCACCACCGATTTGAGTCATTACCAAATCATCACTAAAGTGTAAACGCCATTCACGACGGTTAGAACCACCTAAGAAGATTAAACGAACTTTTTGAGTTGTAACATCAACGTAAGGACGAACAACACCGTTGATAACTGGTGTATCACCAAAGATACCCATTGCGTTGTAGTCTGCCTTGTAGTCGAATTGATTATCTTCGTGGAAGATTCTATCTTGCAAGATAATTGGGAATTCGTCTTTACCATAAGTCTTAGGAATTGGTAATTGTGCTTCATTAGCATCAGTAACAACAACACCCATTGCAAGTCCCATCCAAACTTGTGAAGCAGTTGATGGACATGGGTGAGCGTGAAGCCATGTAAGTGCGGCTGGTTGGTTAACAACGAAGTCGATTTGCTTTTCTTCGCCTGGGTATACAGGTGAGTGACATGCACCATCGTTACCAGGACCTGAAACTTCCATACCGTGCCAGTGGTAAGTAGTTAATTCTGGTAAGCTGTTTTTCAAGGTTACATGTACATGTTGCCCCTTAGTTAAAACCATTGTCTTACCAAGAACTGGGAAATTATAGCCCCAAGTATGAGTCTTCTTACCTGGCAAAAATTGGAATTCACCTTCTTGAGACTCAATGGTGTACCAAACATCATTGTTTTCTTGCTTATCAGGCTCTAATACTGGAGGAACGATTAAAGGCTGAGCCTCTACTCCTTCTGGAATATGAAGTTCTTTGTAGCCCATACCATGATTTTTGTCAAAATCATCTGAGTTATAGAAATAATCTGTGTAAACTTTTTCTGACATATTTGTCTACCTTTCAATTTAAAACTTTAGCTAAAAATTTTATATTCAAGTTAAATTTTATTCTTTGTGAAAACGCTTGTAAAGTACGGATAGTGATGTTTTTAAGCTTTAAAAATATAAAAACGCTTTTTTGTTTTTTAGACCATCATAGTGTTATTTAATCCTTTTCACAAACAGCTTGAGCACAAGTGATTGTAAAGAAAATTGAATAAAAAACGGAACAAAAGTTCACTTTCTTCAAGCGATTGTTCTTTAAAAAAATTTTTTAAAGAAAGAAAAATAAATTGTTTTTAATGATGAATTTGAGTATCGTAATAGAAGACTGATAACAAATTGATTAACTTAAAAGGGAATTTTTATTTTGAAGATTAACTTAACAGACTTAGCAGAGAGAATTGAAGAACAAAACTACCTGCAAGATTTAGAAACCGTTAAATACGCTGACATTAGTAAATCCAAAGCCAAGCTTAAGGAACTAGCGACGAAAATGGTTAAGGAAACAGTTGCCGCAATCAAGCATGATTCTTTAAGTCATGTTGCCCTTGAAGTAACAGGACAAAGACCAGTCACTTTCATTTTAGAAAATAATATTATTAACTTGCCATATAGCAATTACAAAAAGGTCAGTAACTTTTTTGAAGAAGGCAAAGACTACCCAATCTATGTTTACTTTGAAACACAGTCAGAATTTTTGAATGCATCGAACTTTCGGATTGATCAATTGGCTACTGAAGATGAAATTATGCAATCCGAAGATGAAGTCACTGCAAAGCTAGTGGAGGCAATCGAGGAAAAAATCACGCAAGTAAGAGAATATGCTAAGCCTGAGCCAGCACCTGCTAAAAAGCCTGCCGCTAAGAAAGCTGCTACGAAAAAGAAAACTACAAAAGCCAAGAAAAAATAGCCCGATTATTTATGAACAGGAGATAGTTTAGGCTTTTTTTACTATTCAAAATCAAGTTTTTACAATATAATGAAAGCAATTACAGGAGGGTGTTATGTTTAGTTGGAATTTGCTCGGCGTCTTATTGTGGGTCTTTGTCATTTTATATTTTATCTTTGTCATTCAGAACATTCGCAGACGGCGAATTACAATGATTATCAAGGAGCACCGCAAATTTAGCTGGACTAATTTTTTAATTGATCTAGTTGAAGTGGTGATTTTTTTAGTGGCACTTATTTGGTTATTTGATCGCACAATGCTTGATAATCCAGACCTTGAGGATACGAGCAAAATCACGTCAACAGTAACCTATGAACCACTGGTGATGAACACAGGTGAGGGTAATTCTTCCTATGTAACGATTAATTCGAAGAAGAAAAAAATCGGCACCCAAACGTATACTTATTTCCGTAATGGTAGAAAAGCGCAAGTTTCAAGCGATTTTGCAACGGTAGCATATGGTAAAAACCCAATCGATCTTAATGCTACTAGGATTCCTTATGACAAAAAGCAACTAGAAAAAATGGATCGAAAATATCAGCGTGCGTATGTGGCTGTTTACTCTGCCAATTATAAAAAAGTTTGGCAAAATGGCATTGGCATGCACGCTGGACACAATGCTATTAGATATTATCTAATCAGGATTCCAGACGCGTCATTTATCAAAGAAAAGTAAAATTAATTTTAATAATAAAAAGGGTCCTGAAAGTTGTTTAGCTTTCAGGACCCTTTTCGTTAGGTAATAGCTTTAAGGATATTATTAAGTTATAAAAAGCCTTACCAAGAATTAGGGCATATAATAAATTTCCAACCTCACTAAAGGTCAGGATTATCATCGCAATCGATTTCTTGCTGTCCAGAGTTTTTGGGGAGTCTAGATTGGTTAATTTGCTTCTGCGCATTCTTTTGCTGTGAGGCCAGTAACTGAAGTGTTCTATTACGGCTTGGAGTATTTTCAACTTTAATTAATTTTGCAATCTTGTCAATATTGGCCTCACTTTGCGCTTGAATCATTTCTTCGTTTTTTCTTGGATAATCAATCATTTGACCATGATTAGCTGCATATGTAGAAAGGAAAATTTTGCAGCTACGACCATTGCCTTCTCTAAAGGGATGCATAAAGTTAATTGCGTCTAATAGTTCAGCATAGTCTTTAGCAGATAAGGGCGTTGTTTTGGGATGCTTACGTAACATACTATTGATGTCTTTTTCGGCGAAATCAAATCTGGTGAAGTCAAAAAACTGATAGCCATTTTTACTAAAATTACCTGGGCGATATTTACCAGCCCAATCGTATAGTTCGCCAAATAAGAATTGGTGAATTTTTTTAAGGTCATTGCTATCTTTTATCTGCGGCTTTTTTGTAATAGGAATAAAGCATTTCGAGCAGATAATTCATTCTCTTTTTTCTCTAATTCTGCTGCATCATGAATATGGAGCTTGTTTTTTAATACACCATTTGAATACAGAGTTTTACTAATCCAATCGCTCACTGTTCTTGCTCCCAAACTTCTTCAAAACGTTTAGCTACTTGAGGATCGGGACTGATTGCTTCATCTAGCAGTTCCTGAATATCTGATTTTGTTGGATTCCATCCTTCTAGGTGGTTAACTTCGACAACAGTTCTAATTTGCTGATAAGTTTCTTTATCAGCAATAAAAACTCCTTGAATAGTTTGCGTATCATCATTTATATCTAAAATATATGGTTGTGCTTCTAATACGTTTAACAAGTCTCCTGGTCTTTCTCCTAAGCCAATTGCAAAAGCATTAAGCACACGGATTGACCAGGTTTCAATTGGCTTGACGATTGCATTCCTTAAGGTACTAAGTGGAACATTACTAATCTCAGAAACTTTTGTAACACTCATATTTTTGCTTTCAAGCAGTTTAACAATTGTTGCACTCATTTTAGAACCCCCAGTGTTTTGTCTCGATTTTACCATATTTAGACACTTTTTGATGATATATGGGATAGAGAGCATGACACAGTATATTTTTAATTAACTAAAAAAACCTAACAAAAGTTAGGTTTAGTTATTATATCTATCACGAGTCTTTTCAATTCTGATTTAAATTGATAGTCGTATTAGTTTTCGTTTTTCGCACCTGTAGTAATAAGTTTCCTTCAATGAATGCGAAGATAAAGCTGGCTGTTAGGAAGTCCATTACGTTGCCTGAATAAAAAGCTGCAAGCAAGATAAAAGCGCTTGAGACAATTAATGAACTAACCAGATAGGTTCGAGCTGATTGATACCTGAGCCAGCGATAAGCAGCATAAAGTAGTATTGCCAAGTAAGGTCCGACAAAGATTAACATGCCAATCCAGCCTAAAGAATAAATCTGAGCCGCAAAGTCACGCTCTAAGTTAAAAATGTTGTTTTCGCGGACATAGGAGATACCTAGGAATTTGTCTAGCTTATTGTCATTAGTCTTAACAACTTGATTCAGCATAGCCTTTTCAAGATGGCGATTTTCCATACGCGTTTGACCGGGCTCGTTAATAATTTTTAACCAAAACTCAGGATCATACTGGTAAGGATAGCTCTTGAAGACGAATTTTGGATTGAGTGCATAGGCTTGGTAGTTTTCCTTAATAAAACTTCGTAAAAAGTCTTCTCGCTTTTGACCAGTAGGATATTTTTTAAGGCCAGCATTCAATTCACGTGTTTCGTCGGATAAATCATGGTCAGATTGCTTTGCCAAATATATTTCGTAATTATAGCGTTGAATTGCTGGACCAAAAGGTAAGATTGCAATCGAGCCTGCTCCAATTAGCAAACTAACAAAAACGGCAAGCATATTTTTTTTCGCATTCTTAAGGATATAGCGGTGGAATAGGTAGAGCAGAAGCCCAGCTAGAATTCCGCCAATTAAGCCGATTGCGGCAACCTTGGTTCCGATTTCAATCATTGCTAAAGCCTGAACAACGTTCAATGTGATTGTGATCCAGTTGAAATCAGTAAATAGATAATAAATAAGCAGCGGTAACAGCATAAACAAAACAGCTGAAATCATGTTGGTGAAATTAAAGAAACCTTTCGAAGCCATATGCGAATAGCCGATATTTGGATTGAAAAACCACTCGAAAATATTAGCGCTGATTACGCCTGTTTCATAAGATTTCAGTGAAATTACGAACAAGTTTGATAGGACAATTGTGCCTGAAAAAAGTCCAGAAACGCCCTCGATTACTTGCTGTAACTGTTTTGTGCCAAAATTAAGTTCTTTGGTTAAATAAATAATGACGAGTGGCAGACACATGCGAATCAAATAGAATAGCTCACCACTAGTGGAGTAACCGTAGTTAGTGGGATTAACACTGGTAAATGTCCGTACGTGCACTAAATGCAGAACGCTATAAATAATTAATAAAATTAGATAGGCGATTAACCATTTTTGTGTACTCAACTTCTGCCACGACTCTTTTTGACTAAAAAATAGACAAAATAAAACAGCTACGGCAATGAGTCGAATAATGGTCGGTAATGTAAAAGGTAAAATAGTAGCAAGGCTGCCATGGTAAAACCAGTACAAGTCAAGAAACGGTTGAACAAGGATAAACCAGAATAAAATGTTTTTTGATTTTTCTTTCACTGTTTTTCTCCCAAAATGCTAAGTAATATGTAAGCCTAATTTTAGGCAAAAATGACCGAAAAAAAAAGAGTTTAAAAATTTAGCTGAGCTAAAATTAAGAGGATTTTTATATCTTATCCACTAGATTAGCATTTATAGTAAAAAGTTGAATAATTTTAAAGAATGTAGAAGCATTTTGGCTTGTACATCTTTTTAATTATCTGCAATTGCAATAACAAATTACTTTCAATGAATGAGAAGCTTAACATATAAATATGGTTAAGTTTTTCTAAATTTAAACTAAACTAATAATGAAGTAAGTATAATTATCATTATAGACTGGAAAAAAGTCATACTATGTCAGAATTCGGGAGTGCTTTTCAGTCATAATGGAAGCTGATAATTGTAGTAGTAATTCAAAATAAATACATTAAAAAGGAAGAATATATGAAAAAACTATTTTATTCTATTATTGGTATTATCGCACTCGCAATTGCAGCCTTGGTGGTTATACCTAATCAGTATACGGATTACTTTAACCCTCACATTAAGATGGAAACCGATTATGCAAAGGTACCGAAGAACACACAAAAATATTACAATGTTCAGGCCGTTGACCGTAATGGCAGAAAACTCCCTTATAAGATAATGTATGTTGGCGGTTATGATCCGTCACAGGAGTATATTGCAATTCATCATAAGAGACAGTATGTAAAACTAATTGAATATATCCCTAAAAATAAAATGCCAAAAAATGACTAACTGGAAAAATGTCCAAACAAGAAGGTCTCAATTACGATATGAGACCTTTTTAATAGCAATTATACACATAGTAGTTAAACTCTCCCAATTTAAATTAAGTTAATGCTGATGTTTCTATAACTATAGTACAATTAACTAAATTGTGATTTTAAGCAAAAAGTACGGGTATTAATAGACTGTGTTTTTTTGTATATTAGAAAGATAAAACATGTTACGGAAATTAAAAATTATACTTTTTTCACTAACCACAGTCATTGCAATTGGCTTATTTGCTGAGAGTATTCACACTTATGATGATGAAACACTGCCAAACAATCAAACTTGTATAAATGTTTATGCCGCCAAGCCTGTAAAAAATAGTGCCCCTATAAATCAAAAAGTCACTAAGAAGGCATTTTTTGATAAGCTTCGGGGAATAGCTGACGATAAAAATGTTTCTTTGATTAAATTACGGATTAATAAGACTAACGGACGTACAAGCAAACTAGTATATAATCTTGGCTCCAAAAATGAAACTTATGCAATTTATAAAAATGCAGCAATAAAAAAGCTGACAAATAATGAATTTCAATTAGAAGATATATACGGCTTATATTTTACCAATGCTAAAGGTGAGGCTTTAAATCGAATAGTTTCATTCCTACGTAAAGAAGACCTGAAAGTAGAAGTCAGAAGCACTGCCCCAACTCCCAGTATTTTATTAAGCTCAACTCTTAGTGGCTTTCCGCAAGGTACAGCAACTATTTTTATTAGTGTTATTAGTATCATATTTATTATTATGATACTGGAAAAAGTATACCGCTTTAAAGCTTATGCCATAATGAAGATCCATGGCTTGAGTAATTGGCAAATAATCAAGTCTGATTTCAAAGATGAAATGCTATGGTTTTTGTTGGCACTGGGTGCTATTGCTATGATAGTGATTGCAAGGAGTTTATATGTGTTTACATTTGCAGGCTTGCGAATGTTCTTACCGTATTTACTTATATTTTTGACGATTTTCTTACTAGTTTTTTTATGTTTAGACACTCTATCATATTCAGTTTTAGTATTAATAAAACCATATCAAGTGATTAAAGGAATAGGAAATTCACGCCCATTTTTATTAATTGGTTATGCGTTAAAGATACTATTGCTTGGGATAGTAGCACTTAATACTATATCTCTACATAATAGTCATCAGGCTTATGTAAGAGACACAAAAATAATTCAAGAAATCCATTCCAAGAATAATCGTTATTCACTTGGGCTTGTGTGGCAACTGTCAGACAAACAAGTAGATAGACGAGTAGCAAGACTGGTACATAAGCTAGTCGTGCAAACACCGAACGTAATAGTTGCGCAAAATTCACAGGAATATCTTCCACCTAGGCGCTCTATTCATCCTGACAATGGCAATGTAATTATTGCAAACGATAATTTCATTAAGAACAGTGAACTTAAGTCTCAACGATTCAAGTTTGACAATAAGAAAGTTCTTTTACTAGTTCCGCGCAATCGCTTAGATCAGACCAAACACGCTAAAAAGCAGATGATAAGCTATCTTAAATTCAGGAACTCTCTCCCTAATTATTATCAAAAAAAATCAAATCATTTACCGTCCATTCAAGTTGTACCCATTGACAGCGGACAAAAAATATTTAATTACACAGTTGGATACGATGATATTACGATGGCAATCTCGATAGACCCAATAATCGTAGTTGCAAACAATAAGCTACTATCAGATGATTTTTATTTGGCTTCCGTTAGTCAATCAAAAACGGTATTTTCTGATCTCAAGTTACTTAAAAAAATGATCAAGAAGTTGGGATTAAGGCCGTATTTTTGGGGCATTACCAGTCAAAGGGCATTAACAGATAATTATCAGCGAAATGCTAATCGCCATTTACTGATGCTAACAATTACAATAATTTTATCTATTCTCCAGCTGAGCTTTGTTATTATGTTTGTTAGCTCAACTTTTCTACAAAGCCAGAGGCATAAGATGGCAATTTATCGAGCATTTGGTAAATCAAGTGCTAAATTATTGGTAGAATTTTTGGTTTTCAATCTGGGCTTTGACTTATTGACAATTAGCTTTATTTTAATAAAGCATAGTTACTTGAGCTTGATACCATTTGGTTTAGGCTACATTTTACTGGAAGCAGTTATTATTTTATTAACATACTATAGAGCCCAGCAAAATATATTAATCACACTTAATCATGGAAATTAGGAGCTGTAATTTGATTAAAATAAGGAATCTTACAAAAAAATTTAAAGAAAAAACCATTTTTGAAGATGTTAGCTGTACCTTAGAAACGGGGAAAAGCTATGCTATTGTGGGCAAAAGTGGGGCTGGGAAAACCACTTTTCTAAATATTTTGAGTGGCTTAGAAAAAGCTACCTCAGGTAAAGTGGAATTTAATGACTTGAATATTAACTCAAAAAATAGGAAAAAACTATATCGTGATTACTTTGGCTTCGTTTTTCAAAATTTTGCTTTAATTGATACTGAGACAGTTAAACAAAATTTGCGACTTGGACTAACTAATTCAAAGCTGTCTAAAACGGAAAAAGATAATAAAATGCGGGCAGCTTTGGCCCAAGTTGGACTTGGAAAAATGCAATTACAGCAAAAAATATACACTTTAAGTGGTGGTGAACAGCAAAGAGTTGCACTGGCGCGGATAATATTAAAAGAGCCTAAGGTGATTTTCGCAGATGAGCCAACTGGTTCGCTAGATGCTGAAAATAGTCAACTAGTACTAAGAACTTTGTTAACTAACTTTGATTCAGATGCAACAGTCGTGATAGCAACACATGATCCAACGGTTTGGCAACAGTGTGACTATGTAATTGAAATTGAGAATAAAAAAATAAAAATAACTAAACGTAAAACTAATTGAATATATCCCTAAAAACAAAATGCCAAAAAGTAACTAACTGTAAAAATGTCCAAACAAAAAGGTCTCATTACGATATGAGACCTTTTTAATTGAACTTAAAAAATGTTTTCTAAAATTACTTTTCAGCTTTTTTGTCATCATCTTTTTGTTCATCTTCTGTTTCATCTGCTACTTTGGCAATTTTTTCTACCTTAATATCACTTGTAGCCTTAGCTTGAATTTCCTTAATTTTGCGTTTAGGTGCAGCTTTGAGGTTCTTGAAGTTAACCACAATTTTTTGGTTAAGGTCGCTGACTGCAGTATCGTCAACTTCGTCATAGTCGATAATTGTCAACAGGGCAGAATTTTCGTAAATTTTTTCTACTTTGCCTAAAAACGGTTTGGTAAGTTCTTCTTCGGATTTTGCACTAAGAATGTCATCTATTTTTACATCTGATTTTTTCATGATGAGTTTTACTTCCTCTCTTACCCATGTTTATTTATAATAGAAAGATATTATTATAAAAAGCAATTGTTTTCAAGTAAAGGAAGCCTGGATTTTGCGAAAATTAATTTTGATTGCCGGTCCGAGTGGCGCAGGTAAAACGACAATTTCGGATTATTTAACCAAGGAATTTGCTATTCCGCGTGTTGTAACACATACCACGAGACCAATGCGTAAGGGAGAAAGTCCAGATAAGTCTTATTATTTTGAAAGTGAAAGTAGCTTCAAAAAACTTCACTTTTTTGAGCATGTTAAATATGGATCATATCAGTATGGCTCAAGTAAAGAAGCACTTGATGCTGCTTGGAAAAACCATCAAGTAGTTTCCCTGATAGTTGATATCAAAGGGGCTGCTTCCTATATTAATGCACTAAAAGAACAAGTTTATTTTTTATATGTTACGACAAGCACTAGAGAGGAATTACGCCAGCGTTTATTGGAACGTGGTGATACTCCGGAAAAAATCAATGAGCGTCTTAGTGGCAGTGAACTAAATGCCTTGCCAGAAGAATTAAAGGCAGATGCACACATTTTGATAAATGATGATTGGGCACAAACGCAGCAAAAACTGCGTAAAGTTGTTACAAATTGTCAAGTTTCATAATAAAAATTACATAAATACCGTCTTTCCTATAAAATTTCTAAATGTTTTGTAGCTCGTTTGACATGAACGTGTAACATTCTGTGAGTAGTATATAGATTGTTGAGAACGAAATAGATTTGATATAGGAAAGAGATTAATTTTGGAACACAGACATAGACAGAGTTTAGTTAAATTAGTTGCTTTAGTAGCTTTATTTTTCACAGGTATTGTCACTGTCGGTAAGGTATCTGCAGCAACAGCAACTGAAGTTGAAGCAAGTACTGTTACACAAAAGCGTAATTCGGTTGCCAAACTTGCAAAGAAACAAGTTGGTAAGGGTTATGTATATGGTGCAACTGGCCCCTATGCCTTTGATTGTTCTGGATTAGTTCAATACGTTTATAAAAGTTCTGGTGCAGCCGTTTTACCAAGAACAACTTATTCACAAGTTGCTTTGGGTAAAAAGGTTTCAATGAATAAATTAAAAAAGGGTGACTTGCTTTTTTGGGGCTCTGTAGCTTCACCATACCACGTTGGCATTTATGTCGGTGATAATCAATACGTTCACGCTGCAACACCTGATCAAGGAGTAATAAAGCAATCAATTAGCACCTACTTCTATCCTTCAGCTGCAAAGCGCGTCATTCAGTAAATAGTTTCCGTTCAAATAAATCTTTTTCAAAAATTATTAACAACTCAAGCCTCGCAAACTAACCTTTGGGAGGTTTTTTACGTTTCAGTATTGTTTTTGTAATGGTTCTGTAACATAACTGACGTAGAATTAAACTTGTGATATTAAAATAATAATTAACTAATTTAAATAAAATACAGATAAAAACATGGGGGCAATTTGATTTGAAAGTTAAGAGCAATTTAGTAAAATTTACTACGGCTGCAGCTCTGACCATTACTGGGTTAGGAGCAGTAAATGCCGTTAATTCAAATTCCACCACTAACCGTGTACAAGCTGCAACAACTAAAGTAAAAATCAATTACGTTCCAGGTTACGGCATTAACATTTGGGACGATTATAATAATCCAAGCTTTACCGGCAAACGAATCCAACACGGTGAGACAGTAGATGTTCTAGGTACTGCGGTTGATGCTAAAGGTAAAACATGGTACCAAATTGGTGAAGGAAAGTGGATTCAAGCTCGATATACTGTTGACGCTAATAAAAAGGTTAAGCAACAGGCTGAGCCAGATATTGCAAATAGTGTAATTTCAACTTCAAAGCAAGCAAACAAAGTTGTTAATGTTGCAAATTCAACGGTTGGCAAACCTTATACATGGGGTGGAAATGGTCCTAGTGGCTTTGACTGCTCAGGGTTAGCACAATATGTATATAGTAAAGCTGGTCTTGACATTAGTCGTACGACTTATTCTCAAGTTAAGCAAGGTAAAACTGTTTCAATGAAGAATTTAAAACCAGGAGATTTGTTATTCTGGGGTTCAGCCTCCTCACCTTATCATGTTGGCATTTATGTTGGTGACAATCAATATGTTCATGCAGCAACTCCTGCCCAAGGTGTTGTAAAAGATAATATTAGCTCCTACTTTTATCCATCTGTGGCCAAACGTGTTCTTAACTAATTTAGATTAAAGAAATAAAGCATTCCGATATTACATCTGAGTGCTTTTTATTTTGTATTTTAACCAGTGTAGCTTGATAAATTAATTTAACCAGTTAAAATAAAGGGTGAAGTACTAATTATGACCACATTAGCTACCAAAGGAGATTAAATTTAATGAGACGTAATTTCTTGAAAATAGGTCTTGCAGCGGCGATGACACTGACAGGAGTCGCCACAGTTGCACCACAAAAAATAGTGAATGCAGCTACATTGAAAGCGCCAATCAAACGCGTCCAAATAGATTACTTACCGGGTAAGGACGTTAAAATATGGACAAATTATCAAAAAGGCCAGTTGATTAACTTCCGTGCAAAAAACAATAGCAAATGGAATGTTGCTGAAACTGCTGTCGATAAAAAAGGCAACTTATGGTATAAAATTGGTGACAATGAATGGATTGAAGCCCGCTATACCAAAGATTTAGATGGTGAAGCTGTTGATTCTGATGATCAGCCAGCTAAAAATCAGCTAAAAGATTTGGTTAATAATAAAAAGGTTAAAAAAGACAAAAAGGCAAAGAAGCAAAAGCAGCCTAAACAGACAAATAAAGAGGTTACCCCACAACCAACCAATGTGACAAATAAACCTCAAAAGCCTAGTCAAGCTAAGAATAATCCTAGTTCATTACCTGCAGCTACAGCACCAGCAGCTACAGGCAGTAAAGCACAGCGTCAACAAGCAGTTGTTAAATTGGCTAAAAGCCAAGTCGGTAAAGGCTATGTCTGGGGCGGAAATGGTCCTGATGCTTATGATTGTTCTGGATTGGTGCAATCAATCTATAGTAAAGTAGGTGGAGTGCAATTGCCCCGCGTAACTACTGATCAAGTAAAAATGGGTACAACAGTTTCAATGGATCAATTGCAGCTAGGCGATCTGCTATACTGGGGCTCAGTCGATGCTCCATATCATATTGGAATTTACATTGGAAATAATCAGTATGTTCATGCTTCTACTCCCGATAAAGGTGTAGTCCTTGATACAATTAGCTCATACTTTTACCCTTGTATTGCTAAACGTGTCATTCAATAAAAATAAAATAATAAAAGGTCACGCATTTGCGTGACCTTTTTGTGTCTTCTAAACAATATATTGGTGAAACTGAGCCTGCTTTTCAGGAGCCAATCTGGCAGTTACATGAACTCCATCAGTCTTATATTCTTCTAGAATAATTTGGGCGTATTCATGCAGGTTAGCCAGTGCTTTACCATCAGCCAGTGGAACAACCAAATTAACCTTCTGATAGCTTGCAAAAACACGCTTAGTAATTAGTTGGGCGAGCAGCTTAATCGATTCAGAATCAGTCGCAGAATATAAAATGCCGCTGCCCTCAATTTGCGGATAATTTCGGTCGGTTTTATCAGCCTTGTTATATGCGGTAATCATTGGCACCTCCTTAACGCCAATTTCGCTCAAAACGTTCTGCGTTGTTTGAATCATTTGAATCATGTTTGGATCTGAAGAATCAACAATGTTAATCAATAAATCAGCATCCTTAACTTCCTGTAAAGTTGCCTTAAAGGATTCGATTAGATTGTGTGGCAATTTAGAAATGAAGCCAACTGTATCAGAAAGAATGAAGCTGAAGTTATTACTTAGCTCAATTCGCCGTACGCTAGTGTCAAGTGTTGCAAATAACATGTCTTTAACAAAAACTTGCTTTTCATCATTTTCTTTAGAAAATTCTTCCAGTAAACCGTTCATCGTGGTTGATTTACCAGCGTTTGTATAACCGACTAAAGCAACTTTGGGAATATGAGTTTGGTTGCGGCGTTTTGCTTTGATTTCTTCTTGCCCAGAAATAGCGTTAAGCTCTTTTTTAATTATCGTAATTTGCTTACCGATTGTTCTTCGATTTAATTCCAATTTTGATTCACCGGCACCACGGTTGGCAAAGCCACCACCACGTTGTTGGTCTAAATTATTTTCTGATGGGTGCAATCGCGGCAATTCATACTCTAACTGAGCCAACTGAACTTGAAGCTTAGCCTGCTTTGTACGAGCACGACTTGAAAAAATTTCTAGAATAAGTTCGGTGCGATCAATAACACGTAATTTTGTCATTTTTTCCAAATTGCGAATCTGCACTGGGGATAACTCATCATTTAAAACAAGCACTTCAGCTTTTAAGCCATGTGCCATATCTTTTATTTCATTGATTTTTCCAAGACCGAAATAAGTACCTGCAACCACATGCTCTAAGTTTTGTCTTGATTGTCCGACAACTTCCATATTGGCAGCTTGAGCCAAGTTAGCAAGCTCGGTCATATAGTAATCAAAATTCGAATCATCTAAATTAACGCCGGCGAGATAAGCTTTAACTTTACGAGGGGTATTATCAATCATTTGTTCCTCTTTCTACGTAAATCTTTAGTTTGTTTATTTAATATTCGCTGTTTTAATTTTAATAATCCACATGATTGCTATCTTCCTTCTTTAATTAGGTTAGTTTAATTGTAATACAAATGTTTGGGTTTACAAATAAGTAAAGTTTAGTTACACACATGTAGTTAACAGTGTGCACTAAAAACAACTCCTTTATTTGACTTCTTTGCTTTTTTACAGCGTGCTTCAATAATTGTTGGCAAGCTAGTATTAATGAATTAGAGGAAAAAAAGCAATGTTAGAGAAGCTTAAAAGAGAAGTTTATGAAGCAAATATGCAGTTACCCAAATTAAATTTGGTCACTTTTACTTGGGGAAATGTCTCAGGAATAGATCGAGATAGTGGATTATTCGTTATTAAGCCATCTGGTGTCAGCTATGAAGAACTAAAGCCAGATGATCTTGTGGTAGTTGATTTAAATGGACAAGTTGTTGAAGGAGAAATGAATCCGTCTAGTGATACGCCAACACATACAATTCTTTATCGCGAATTTCCTAAGTGTGGCGGAATAGTTCACACTCATTCTCCTTGGGCTGTTTCTTTTGCTGCAGCACAGATGGATATTCCAGCAATGAATACGACTCATGCCGATACTTTCTACACCGCAATTCCAGCAGCTGAGGCTCTAAGTAAGGAAGAAATAGAATCAGATTATGAAGGTAACACGGGACGAGCTATCGTACGCACTTTTAAAGATCGTGGACTCGACTATGAGGCAACACCTGGTTCACTTGTTAGCCAGCATGGTCCATTTTGCTGGGGTAAAACGCCTAAAGAGGCGGTTTATAACGCTAAGGTTTTAGAAGTAATAGCTGAAGAAGACTACCATACTTTACAATTAACAAGGAAGAATTCTGAATTACCGCAATTTTTACTTGATAAACACTACTATCGAAAACATGGTCAAACAGCTTACTACGGCCAAAATAATGCTAAGTCTAAGGAATATAGCAAAGCGAACCACAAGATTAGCTAGTTCAGTACTTGCACTGGTATTTTGTGTTAGCGGTTACTTATATAGTATTAACATAAATGCTTAAATGAAAAAGTAAACAAAAAGTAAAGGGGGTGGCTAGATGAATTTATTAAGTCCTCAGTTGGTTTTTGCACAAGTTGATTTTAATAGTGCAGATGAAATTATTCATTTTTTAGCAGAACAGTTAAAAAAAGAAAACAAAGTCAAAGATACGTTTGAACAAGCAGTCAAAAGCCGCGAAGCAGTCCATCCTACTGGATTGCCTAGTGGTGAAATTGCGGTTGCGATACCACATACTGACGTTCAGTATGTAAACGCGCCTGCAATTACATTTGCGACCTTAAGTCATCCAATAATTTTTCATAATATGGCTGTTACAGAGCAAACTTTGAATGTACAGATTGTCGTAATGCTTGCTTTAAAGAATCCACACAGTCAGGTGGAGATGCTTCAGAAGCTAATGGCTTTATTTCAAGATCAGGAATTATTAAGCAAATTGATGCAAATATCAAGTGATGAAGATCTTTATAAAGCTGTTTCTAAACATATACAATAAAAAAGTTTGGAGGAAAATTTATGAAACCGGTAATTGATTTCATTATGTATATTGTTGGCTTAGGTCCAACTGTTTTAATTCCAATCATCATGTTGATTTTTGGATTGTGTGTTAGGGTTCCATTTACTAAAGCATTACGTGGCGGATTAATGGTAGGTATTGGCTTTATCGGTCTGAATGCTACAGTTTCGATTTTGACTGACGTAATGAATCCTGCAATTAAGAATATGATTCAGGTTATGCACTTGAACTTACAGGTAATTGATGTTGGCTGGCCTTCAGCATCTGCTATTGCATATGGTACTGCCGTTGGAGTAAGTATGATTCCATTAGGAATTGCCATTAATATTTTGATGCTTATTACCAGAACAACTTCAACTATTGATGTTGATATCTGGGACTTCTGGCACTTTGCTTTTAGTGGTTCACTTGTTTATGCTCTAACTAAAGACATCATTCTTAGTCTGTTTTTAGCTAGTGTAAACATGATTGTTATCATGGTAATTGCTGATAGAACAGCCCCACTTTCAGAGAAATACTTGGGTCTACCAGGAATCTCAATCCCACACGGTTATGCAGGATCATTTGTTCCAATTGCAATCGTATTTAACTGGATTATTGATAAGATACCTGGAATTAACAAGATTCACATGGATGCAAAAGACTTTAACAAGAAATTTGGTTCTTGGGGTGAACCAACTCTACTAGGTTTTGCAATTGGTATTATTATCGGTATTTTAGCTTATGGCTTTATACCAGGGATGACAATTGCCACAAAGCTTGGGAAAATAATGCTTATGGGTGTTACTTTATCTGCGGTAATGATTATTACGCCAAAGATGGCTGCATTACTTTTGCAAGGAGTAGTACCAGTCTCAGATGCCATTCAAACTTTTATCCAAAAGAAATTCGCTGGAAAAAGAAAAATTTATATTGGAATGGATACCGCAGTAGGTATTGGTAGTCCAGTAGTTTTAGCTTGTGCTACATTAATGATTCCAGTTGCTTTGCTTTTTGCATTTATTTTGCCAGGTAATCAATTTTTGCCAACAATTGGTTTGGTTGGATTCGTCTTCATGTTCCCACTAATCGTTTCGGTTACTCATGGTGACTTTTTCAGATCATTCATTATTGGTGCGATAAATGTTGTTATCGGTTTATGGATTGGTACTAATTTAGCACCTTTAATTACTAAATGTGCTCGCGCAGCTCATTTTGCAATTCCAAAAGGCTCATCACTTATTTCAAGCATCGACTATGGCTCAAACCCATTCCCATGGTTAATTGTACAAATTGCACCATATAAGATTTTTGCTTATGCAATTGGTCTCATTTTAATTATTGGTTTATGTTGGTGGAACAGAACAAAAATAGTTGCTTCAGAAAAGCAAGATAATGCTGCAACAGACAGTAAAGAATAGAAATTAAGGAGAATAATCATGAAAAAAATTTTAGTCGCATGTGGTGCAGGTGTTGTTACCAGCACATCAGCTATGAACAAATTACAAGAAGAATTAGCTAAACGTGGAATTTCTGAAGATAAGTATACTCTGGGCCAATCATCAGTTGCCCAAGTAGAATCTTTGGCTCCAGAGTACGATTTAGTTATCACAACAACTCAATATGATAATGATGCTATCAAGGTACCTGTTATTAATGGTTTGCCACTTTTGACAAATATTGGAATTGATAGCGTAATTGATGAAGTAATTGATAAATTAGATCTTTAGTTTGAAACTATGTACTAAATAAAAAGGGTGATTAAGCGTGGTAGCATTTAACTCTACAGAGGTAATCAAAGCCCAAAATTTGCTTAATTATTTGACAAAAGCATCTGGTTTTGTGAGCTTAAAGGAAATACTCGAAACTTTTAATATTTCTCGTCGAACTGCATTTAATTGGCTAAATTCAACGAATAAAATATTACGCGAAAACAATTTAGATGAGATTGTCAATATCCCTAACTATGGGTACAAAATTACTGATCGAACAAAAAGAGAATTGAATTCTAATCATGAGATTATAAAGTCAGTCAACCAATCAAGTATGAGCTCAACTGACCGGAGAACAACGATCATCTTGCTTTTGATGAGTGAAAGCAAGGACGTTTCAATTAATAAATTGTCTACTAGATTTAAATGCTCACGAAATACTATTATTAAAGATTTTAAAGCCATTAATGATCTTTTCCCTAATTTGAAAATAGTGAGTTCTAGGTTGGGGCATAAAATTGCAAGCGATGAAGCCTCAATCCGAATAACAATGTACGAGCTTTTACTACATCAAAATAAGGTTGCACATACATTTATTAAAAATTTAGATTATTCAATGACCGAAACTCAGCAAGCAGTAGTCAATATTCAGAGAAAGCTCCATATAAGCTTTTCAGGAAATTCCATTCAACAGTTAACGTATTTATTGGTTTTTACGCAGTGGCGGATAGCAAATAAAAAGTTAATTAATGACAGTTCAAATTTACAATGGATTGCTGATAATACTGATAATGTTTTAGCAACGTGTGAAGAGTTACTTAACTTTTTGACGAAGCAGAAAATAGAAGCTGCTGAGGTGGTTTTTATTAGTAAAATAGTTCTCTGTTCTCAAGCAACCGAAGTTGATTGTGTTAATAAAAATTTGTATAGAGACTTAGATAATATTGCTCAAGAAATAATTTTTCGCTATGAGCAGCTAACTGAACAACAAATTTCCTATAATTTGTTTACTAAAGTTCTACGTAATCATTTATATGCTACTTTTTTCCGTGTCAAATTCGATATTCCATATACGTCTAGTGAGGTAGACGAAATTAAAAAGCAGTATCCTGAGCTAATCAAATTTACAGCTATTGCTTGTGCTCCCCTCGAGCAATATTTGAATAAAAAATTACCAGACTCAGAAATTGCATTAATTTGTCTTTATTTTGGATCAGTAAATGCAAAAGGTTACCAAGACTTTTCGAATGTTGATAAGTTGAAAAGAGCATCACTTGCTGAAGTTTTAGTAGTGTGTTCAAGTGGAATTGGGACTTCGGCCATGCTATACCAGAAACTTAGCAAAATGTATCCATTAATTAAGTTTTCTTTACCGCTTGAAATAAAAGATCTGTGTGAAATATTTAAGCATAACTATCAAGCTAGATTAATTATTAGTACCGCAATTTTGCCCAGCTCAAAATATCCGATTCCTGTGGTCAACGTTAAAGCAGTACTAACTAAAAGTGATCAGAATCTTGTTGAAAAGTACTTGCAAAAAGAGATGCCAAATAAAATTGGGCACAATACAAGTGCTGTTAACAATTTAGTGTCAATTATAAATGAATATGCAGATGTTAAAGACGAAAAAGGGCTAAGACTAAGTTTAGATCGTTTTATATCACCTGAAGCGAAACAAGGCGATAAGCGCGACTTACCCTCCTTAATGAGTTTGTTACCAGAAAGACGCATTAAACTCATTCACAATGATGGTAGTTTGAATTGGAAAGACGTTCTACAAACGGGATGCAAGCTGCTAGAAAAAGATCAGGTGATTGATAATCATTATTTTGAAAAAATAGTTAAACTAATCGATCAATATGGCCCGTATATGCTGATTTCCGAAAATATTTTTTTAGCCCACGCGGCTCCAAGTGAAAGCAATAAAAATATAGGGCTATCTTTAATAGCTTTAGATCAAGAAATAGAAATTGCTTCACGTAATCAACATGTACTCGTGACTTGTATATTTGTGCTATCACCTGGCCTTAAAAGAGAACATGAAAAAGCTCTAGAACAGCTTATCGATATCGTTAGAAATAAAAATAATGTTTCATGTCTAGTTAATGCTAAATCGTCTAAAGAGATACGAAGATTTTTACTTTCTTTTTGTTAAGCTATCTATAAGCATAATTAAAAGCTTGGTGCTTCAAGTGTGAATCAATTTTTTGCAATATATAAGTTAGGCTACTTCGTCAGTAGCCTTAGTTTTTAACTCTGGTTATTTAACCAAGAGCATAGGCAAGTAAGAACTAGTAGCGCTATTTTAAACGTTTAAACAAAAAAGTAAAATTAACTTATTTTTCTACTTGGCACAAAAGAAAATAAGAGTATAATTTAACTCATTAAGGTACCTAACTAAATTTCAAAAATTGAGAGGATCTGTAAAAATGACACAAGCTTTGAGTTATCAGACTGACGAAAAAGTGCAAAAAAATAGATGGTGGATCTTAGTGGCAGTCGGTTTGTTTACCTTCATGTCAACTCTAGATGGAACGATTGTTAATATCGCTTTACCAGTTATTAGTAAAAATTTGAACATTTCGATGAGTCAGTCCGAATGGGTTGTTTCATTATATTTAATTGTTGTTTGTAGTTTTATTCTATTCTTCGGTAAATTGAGTGATCTTCACGGAAAAATTAAAATCTTCCGTCTAGGTGCCATCTTCTTTATTGCTGGTTCACTTTTATCAGGATTTAGAGTCAATTTGGTATTTTTATTAGTTTCACGTGCGATTCAGGCTTTTGGTGCCGCAATGACAATGGCAACCAATAATGGAATTATCACTGAAATTTTTCCATCAACTGAACGCGGGAAAGCTTTAGGAACAATTGGTTCATTTGTTGCCTTAGGCTCAATTGCTGGTCCTGGTTTGGGTGGCTTGATTTTGAGTCGCCTGTCATGGTCATACATTTTCTGGTTGAATGTTCCTGTTGGCATTATTGCTGCAATTATTGGCGCAATTTTCCTGCCAAAAGATATTACTTTTACCAATGCAGCATTGGACAAGAATGGCTCATTTGGCTTTGCATTAGGGATGATTACTTTATTCGGTGGTGTCTTCTTAGGCCAACAATTAGGTTTTACTTCTGTACCAGTTCTAGCAATGTTAATAATTGGGCTAATTAGTTTCATTTGGTTTGTCTATACTGAAAATCATACAACCAATCCATTATTACAATTCAATTTGTTCAAGAATCCAGACTTTTCAGTTAGTTTGTTGTGTGCATTGTTAATTTTTATTACAAACTTTTTCTTTAATGTGGTAACGCCATTCTATTTAGAAAATGCGTTACACTTGGCACCAAGTCAAGCTGGTATTATCTTAATGATTTTACCTGTAGTTCAATTATTTGCTGCTCCAGTTGCGGGTACACTTTCAGATAAAATTGGACCAAAATTGATTACTTTTATTGGACTAGTATTACTATTAGTTAGTCAAATTGGTTACTCACTATGCAATCTGCACTCATCAATCTGGCTATTTATTATCAGTATTGCAATTATGGGACTGGGTAGTGGTATTTTCAGTTCACCAAATAACTCTTTAGTAATGAGCTCAGTAGAACAGAAGGATCTTGGTGTTGCCGGAAGTATTAACTCGCTTTCACGTAACCTCGGAATGGTAATTGGTATTTCAAGTGCAACGACAATCTTGTTTGCGGCAATGAGCCATGCAAAGGGAGCACGTGTGACCGAATACCTACCTAAGCAACCAGAAATTTTTATTTATGGTATGCATGTTGTATTTATTATTTCAATGATCATCTGTTTAATAACTGTTGTTCTAAGTGGCTGGCGTCTATTTAAAAAAGACGAAAAAACGGCTAAATAGTCTATTATTAAAATAAAACTAAAAAACGTTATTGCATTATTAGCAATAACGTTTTTCTTTGTACATTAAGCAAAAAAAACTGTGAAAGCTTTATTTATCAACATTCTAATTGAGAAAAATAGCCAATACAAAACAAAGGAGTAAATAAAAATTTCATAATTTTTTCTTATTTCGCTGTTTTTGGGTATATGATGGTATTAAAGGAAAAGCTATGAACTATAACTAAACGATAGGGAGGTTGGGTAAATGGATCATCGAATTGTTACGTATCCAGCAATTTTTAAGCCACTAGAAAATGATGTATATGTGATTCACTTTCCAGATATCAAAGGTGGTATCACAGAAGGTGAAGGTCTTCGAGAAGCGATGAAGATGGCTGCTGATACTTTGGCAAGCAGACTGTACAATAAAGCGGATTTGCCGAAATGCAGTAAAGCAAGTGAAATAGAGCTTCCTGATGATGGATCCTTTGTTGCACCAGTTTCCGCAGATTTGACAGAGGCATCCCATGATCGGATGAATTACGAGATATAACAAAAAAGCACCCCAGTTGCTTGAGGTGCTCTTTCTTATTAACTTGTTCCAAAAACTAATTATATTCTCGGGAACAATAGTATTATAGTATATTATAACGAGATTTGCTAATAATTTAGGCTGATTTTTTTAAAAAAATCAGTTGATAAAGGTGGTTGAGCGCTTGCAGTAAAAGCTTAACCGACCTTTTTAATATAACTGATATTAGTTTTGTAGTATAATCCTTGCACATTGAATTTCTCAGTTAAACTTAGCTAAAAGCGGGATTCTAAGCTCGAATTGACATTAGTGTTAGTTACATGCTATTTTCTATAAGGGAGAAAGTTTGGAGTAAGCTATGCAAACAATAGAAAGTTCTATTTTGCGTGCTGCTGTCGATGAAAAGGATGCAAAGTTAGTTAATTTTGTATCTCAACATGATCAAATTGATTATTTCAAAGATGGCGACATGCAAAAGAAATTAGGAGTTACCTTTTTAGGGGACGGCCAGGGTGAAAATTGGGCGAAGCTCTTGCCTTGGACAGTTGTAGATAAAGGAGACTCGCGGGTCAGTTTGGCCTTAATTGATGATAGTGAAAGCTATAAAAAGTTTCCGTATCATTTTGAAGTGATCTTAACCTATATTCTGGAAGGTAACCGGATCGACATTAAGTATTATCTCAAAAATAATTCACATAAAGAAATGCCTTTCACAGTGATGTTCACATTGCCGATTATTGAGGGCTGGGTTAAAAATAGAAATGTGAATGAGATTGAGTTAAGTAATGATGAAGTTAAATTAAAACTTGCCTCATCAAGTTTTGACTTAGATGTTAAAGACCAGCAAGTTGTTGCTTTACTTGATAAAGCGACACTTGAAGGTGATAGTGATGAGGAATTCACGCTAACTTTGACATTAAGCTAGATAATTAATGATTTTAATAAGATAATATAGACAAACCGCAGATGGTTTGTTTTTTTGTTATAATGTATTCATTGTATTTAAATTAGGTAAGTAAGAGAATATGGATCACAATCATAATCATCCGGACAAGAGTCGGGTAGAAATACATGTAAAAGATTACAACAAA
Organism: Lactobacillus apis; assembly: GCF_002837055.1. Classification (GTDB taxonomy): domain Bacteria; phylum Bacillota; class Bacilli; order Lactobacillales; family Lactobacillaceae; genus Lactobacillus; species Lactobacillus apis. The sequence continues at coordinate 31,631 of NZ_PDKP01000009.1, forward strand.
AAGAAGAAATTGATAGCATGGCTATGTGGATTTATTTTTCTCATAGCCGCTGGTGTTGCTGCATACTCGTCTTACGTTTATTTTAAAACGAAGAATGCGGTAGACAATACCTATGATAATAATACGCATGTTCAAGTAAAAAACGGCGAATTTAATGGTAAGAAAAAGTTTGCCGTCTTACTAATGGGTACCGATACTGGAGCACTTGACCGTAAGGAAAAGATTGGCAATACTGATACGCTTATCATTGCAGTTGTTAATCCACAAAAAAAGCGCTACTCACTAGTGTCTGTTCCCCGCGATACAATGGCGCAAATGGTTGGTGCTGAGCAGTTCCAAGTCGAAAAAATCAATGCTGCCTATCCAATAGGTGGTGCTAAGATGGCAATGGACAGTGTCTCTGAACTTGTTAACGTACCAATTAAATATTATGCCCTAGTTAATATGAAAGGTATCATGCGTCTTATTCGCTATGTAGGTGGAATAAATGTCAGACCTACACTTAGTTTTGAATATGGTGGTTATGTTTTCAAGAAAGGACAGCTGACTCATATGGGTGGCGGCGGTGCCCTTGCATATTCACGGATGCGCTACGACGATCCTGAGGGTGACTATGGCCGTCAGGAACGGCAAAGACAGGTCATTACGACGCTTATTAAAAAGGCCGTTTCATTAAACACATTGACACAGCTTGATTCGGTTCTAACTTCAATTTCTGGCAATGTTAAAACTAATTTACCATTTGATTCATTGAAGGAGATTGCCTTTAATTACCGCAGCTCGACTAAGAATGTTAAAAATGACTATCTTCACGGGCATAACGCAATGGTTGATGGTGCATCTTATCAAGTTCAGTCAACTGAAGAGCTTCAACGAATTTCTGACTATCTTCGGGCTGAATTAGGCTTAAGTCCCAAAAAGGTTGATAATAATGAAACTTACCAAAACAAGCGAAATAAGGAACACGGCTTTGATTTCACTGATCTTGCAACGCAGGACTATAATATCTTTAGTGATTATGAAGGACAATAATAAAAGAAGGTGACGATTAATGACGAGACTGCTTGTCGTTTTAATCGGCTATGCATTCGGATGTATTTTATTTGCCATGCTAGTGGGTCGTTTCTGGCTACATCAAGACCCGACTAAAGTTGGATCTGGGAACCCAGGAACCGCCAACGTTGGTGCCGTTTTTGGTAAAAAATGGGGTATAATTACTTGCATTGGTGATATTTTTAAAACACTAATTTGCTTACTACTTGTACACTATTTTTTAGGAAAAAAGGTAATGTTGACCTATGCAGGTTTAGGACTAATTTTAGGACACTGTTTTCCTTTTTGGGATCATTTTCGAGGTGGCAAAGGAGTAACAGTTGCTGTCATTTTAGCGGCTATTTATGATGTTAAAGCTGCGGCAGTAACGCTTTTAATTGCACTTATTTTGACTATTATTCTTAAGAACTTAACGGTTCCGCCGTTAGTTTTTATTTTATTATTTAGTCTATACGAATTGACTCAACTCAGGGAAGCTGGCATTGTATTATTAATTATTACCTTGATCATGACTTTTAAATTTAGATATGATTTACGGGACTTTTTTACTGGAAAAGGGAAAAAAGTAGATATTTTATACT